>DATCMK010000018.1:0-85416 GCA_036563455.1 Pyrinomonadaceae bacterium
CGTCATGTGCAGATGCCGGCAATCGGCGAGTTCCGTCAGGTCGATCTCGGCGGCGCGCAGCGTCGAGATCGTGCCGAGATAAGTGACGAGCGCGCGGTCCGAGCGCGTGCTGAGCGCGAGCGTGACGCCGGTTTTCGCCGCTTCGTCGAGCTTGATCTTGTCGGTCGAAACGCCGAGATTCCGCAGCGCCTCGAGACAAAATCGGCCGTAATCGTCGGCGCCGACCTTGCTGATGAAATTGACCGGGTGACCGAGCTTCGAAACGCCGCTCGCGAAGATCGCCGACGCGCTGCCGAGCGTGATCTCGAGATCTGCGGCGATGATTTCGGCGCCGAGTTCGGGCGGACGGGCAAGCCCGCTCGCGACGATGTCGACGTTCAATTCACCGATCACGGCGACGCGCGCTTTTGTATCTTTCGTTTCCATCTTTTTATGAATTACAAACTTTTTATGAATTAAAAATCAAACCGGAATTGAAAATTGTCGTTTTCGATTTTTTGTGTTTACTTTCGAATGACAACAATTGTAATATAATACGAAAGCAAATGTAAAGCGTTTTTTATAATTTTGAAATAAAAAACCGCTCCAAAAAAAGAAAAAGCCGCCGGCTTTGAAATCTTTGTGAGATATGAACGAATTAAGTAAGTTGCTGTCGCTGACCGAAGCGGAGAAATCCGCCAGAGGTTTGCTTTTCACGCCGCGCGAAATCGCGCAGCAGCCGGAAACCTGGGCGTCGACCAGGCGCACGTTCGAGATGCATTCGAAAGAGATCGCCGATTTTCTACGAGCCGCCGGCGCGCAGCGCGATCCGGCGGCTCGTCCGGCGATTTTGCTGATCGGCGCCGGCACTTCCGATTATATCGGCAAGGCGTTGGCACCGCTTTTCAAACGAAAATGGCGTTCTCCGGCGGAGGCCGTGCCGAGTACCGACCTTTTGACCGAAATGGACGATTTGATCGCCGCAGAAGAAAACTACCTCTGGATATCGTTTTCGCGCTCGGGCGACAGCTCGGAAGGCGTTGCGGTCATCCGCGCCGCACTGGAAAAATACCAGAACGTCTATCATTTCATCGTCACCTGCAACCGCCACGGCGCGATGGCGCGCGATTTCGCCGGCGAACAACGCGTCTACTGTCTGACGCTCCCCGAGGAGGTCAACGACCGCGGTCTCGCCATGACCAGTTCATTTTCGAACATGGTCGTCGCCGGGCAGTGCCTCGCGCACGTCGGCGACGAAAACGCGGATTACACCGGCGTTTTCGAGGCGCTCGGCCGGGCGGGCGAAAAGCTGCTCCGCTCGACGGCGGTCGATACGGCGGCGGATCTGGCGCGGGCGAATTTCTCGAAAATCTGCTTTCTGGGGACGGGCGCGCTGCGCGCCGTCGCCATCGAATCGGCTTTAAAGGTTCTGGAGCTGACCGGCGGGAAAATCCACACTTTCTCTGAATCTTATCTCGGTCTGCGCCACGGTCCGTTGTCGGCGATCGACCGCGAAACCCTGGTCGTCGGGTTTCTTTCGGCGGACGCGCGCCGCCGCTCTTATGAGGCGGACCTGCTCGAAGACATCCGGCGCAAAAGTTTGGCGGGGGAAATTTTAACCGTTGCGCCGCATTTCGCCGACGCCCGCGCAGTCGGCGAAAACACCGTCACGATCGACGTTCCGCCGTATATCCCCGACGTTTACAGAGTTCCGGTCGACGTCATTTTCGGACAATTGTTCGGCTTGTTCGCCTCGCTCGAAAACGGTTTGAAGCCCGACACGCCGAGCCCGACCGGCGCGATCAGCCGCGTCGTCGAAAGCGTCACGGTCTACTGAAAAGGCAGCCGCCTTTATTTTCGATATTTATATTTTTTTCCGGCTCTCAAAATGAGGCTGTGGAAGTTGTTCGAAAGACGGGCGTTAAACGGCGATGACCGTCACGCCGAGCGCCGTCAGTTCTTCGAGCACCTGCGGCGCGAGCGCGTCGTCCGTGACGATCTTGTGGATTTGGGCGAGCGGCACGATCTGCGAAAGGCTGCGTTTGCCGAATTTGCTCGAATCGGCGACGAGAATCGTTTCCTTGGCGATCTGCACCATCGTTTTGTTGACTTCGGATTCCTCGAGATTCGGCGTGCTCAGACCGAACGCCGCGTCGACCGCGTCGACCGCCAGAAAGCATTTGTCGGCGGAAAACTGCCGGAGCATTTCCTGCGCGAAATAGCCGACGACCGAGAAGGATTTTTGCCGCACGACGCCGCCCAAAAGAATCACTTCGATGCCCTTCGCGCCGATGACCTCCATCGCGACGTTCAGCGCGTTGGTGATGACCGTCAAATCCTTTTTGTTTTTAATGTGCCGGGCGATCTGCTGCGTCGTCGTGCCGGAATCGAGGATGATCGAGTCGCCGTCGTTGACGAGCGCGGCGGCGGCGGCGCCGATGCGTTTCTTTTCCCCGGCATGCTGCTCGGCTTTGACCTGCAGTGACTGATCGACGCTGACGACTTCGGCGCGCACCGCGCCGCCGTGCGCGCGCCGCACGAGCCCCTGATCGTGCAGGTCTTTCAGATCGTTGCGGATCGTCACTTGGGAAGTGTTGAAAAGCCGGCTGAGCTCGGCGACTTCGACCTTTCCGATCGTTTCGATCAGTTCCAGAATTTTCGTTCTTCGTTCGACATTCAGCATAAAAGCCATTGAGAATTTACCTTTTTCGCCGATCCGCCCTTCGCGCGTCCGCCTTTATTCGTAGAAACGAAAGCGGCCACGGTCTCGCTGCAACGGCGGGCAGGCGGTTACGAAACACAGATTAATTAATGTCAAAGAATACAAAAAAACACAAGGAAAAGAAACAAATCGAAAGAACTGAAATCGCCCCCGAAACAAAATTTAGGGCGATCTGACGAAGCCGCGCTTCAAAAATCATGGTTTTTATCCGTTGCCGATTCGGAAACCTTCAGGGTCAGAGGATGCTTTACTCAGGATGCGCCGCGCGCCGTTTGGTTTTCGCCCAGCGCATGAAAAGCCGCGCCGACGGCGCCGGCGAACGCGCCCAACTGCGCCGGCGCAATGCGCACGCGGTAGCCCAACGCGCGCCATTCCATTTGTTCGAGGTACCGCCGTAAAGGATCAAAAAGCGCGTCGCCGGCGCGGGCGATTCCGCCGCCGATGACGACGATTTCCGGGTCGACGACGTTGATCAGCGAAGTCACGGCGCAGGCGAGATGGTAAACCGAACGCAGCCAGACGCGCCCGGCGTTTCCATCGCCGGCGAGATGGGCGGCGACGAGGTTTTCGGTCGAAGAGTACAGATTATTCGATCTTTGCGCGAGCGTTTGATTGCCGATCGCCGCTTCGAGCGTGCCGGGAATGCCGTTCGAATCGGGCGCGCCGTCGATGTCCAGACAAATATGTCCGAGATGACCGGCGCGACCGAGATTGCCCTTTAAAAGCCGGCCTTCCGCGAGAATCGCGCCGCCGACGCCGGTCCCGAGCGTGATCAGAACGGCGTTTTCGACGCCGCGCGCCGCGCCCTGGGCGACCTCGCCGAGCAGCGCCGCGTGCGCGTCGTTAAGCAGCGCGGGACGGACGGGGTCGAGGAAATCCGCCCAGTCGAAATCCTGAATGCCTTCGAGATGTCCGGTAACGGCCGCCATCCGGCGAGTGTCGGGACCGACGATGCCGGGCGAGGCGAGCCCGATCGCGGTCGGCGGGCCTTTTAATTTATCTTCGACCGCCCGGATTTGCGCGCGAACCGTTTCCGCCCACTGAAAATTCAGGTCCGTGCCGGTTTTGCAGGTTTCCCGCAAAAGCGTTTCTTTGTTTTCCGCGAGCGCCGCGACTTTAATGTTCGTGCCGCCCAGATCGATGCCGATTGAATAATTCATAAATTCCCGCCGTGGCCGGTAAATTTCTTCCGCCGACGAAATCGCGCGGAAAGCGCCGCGCCGTCTCAAACCATTTTCGGTCTTTTATCGCGGATCAGAACCAAAACCAAAATCATTCCGACGAGCGGGATCAGACTCGCCGTGATCAAAATCGGTTCGAACGAATAGCGGTCCGCGACGTAGCCGATCAGGTAGGTGGAAACGATCGTGCCGAGTCCCGCGCCGGTGCCGCTCAAACCGCTGACCGAGGCGACGGTGCGGCTCGGATAAAGATCGGACGGCAGCACGAGCGCCATCGTCGAAAACGAAGCGTAGGCGAAAGTCGAAACGGCGAAAAGTCCGGCGAGGGCGAGTAAATTGCTGGTGAAAACGGTCGGAATGAGCATCGCCATACCGATCCCGCCGAACACGACGACCGCTTTGCGGGCATTAATCACCGACCAGCCGCGCTCGATCAGCCGGCTCGACAGGCCGCCGCCGAAAAAATTTCCCAAATCGGCGGCGATGAACGGGATCCAGAAGGCGATCAGCCCCTCTTCGAGTTTGATGCCTTTGGCGACCAGATAAATCGCGAACCAGTCGGTGATAAAAAACCAGACCGGATCGGTCAGCGTCCGCGCCGCGATGATGCCCCAGGTGCGCGGCATTTTCAAAAGCCGGGCCCAGCCGGCGTCCGGCGACGAACTTTCGTTTTCTTCCGCCGCTTCCTCGGCGCGCCCGGCGAGGATCAGACGCCGTTCCTCATCGCTGAGGCGCGGGTGCGTTTCGGGCGGATAGTAAAGCATCCGCCAGGCGATGAGCCATAAAAAGCCGAGCGCTCCCGTTACGATGAACGCCGGTCGCCAGCTGTCGAAAGTCCAGAACAGCCAGAGGATCAGGAGCGGCGCGATCGCGCCGCCGATCGAAGAACCGCTGTCGAACAGCGCCACCGCCCAGCCGCGTTCCTTTTTCGGAAACCACTCGGAAACCGCCTTCGTCGCGGCCGGCCAGTTCGCCGATTCGCCGGCGCCGAGTAAAAAGCGGAAAAGCAGGAAGCTGCGCATGCCGGTCGCGAGCGAAGTCAAAACCGAGGCGACCGAGTACCAAACGACCGTGACCGTCAGGCCGCGCCGGGTGCCGACCCGGTCGACGATCCGACCGGAAATCGTTTGCCCGACCGAATAGGCGACGCGAAACGCGATGACGATCAGCGCGAATTGTTCGTTGCTCCACGAGTATTCCTGTTTGAGATACGGCGCGAGCACGGAAAGCGTCTGGCGGTCGAGGTAATTGATGACCGTCGAGGCGAAAAGCAACCCGCCGATCCACCACCGCAGATGTTTGATCGGGCGCTTGGGCATATCGTTTTGCGTCTCGTATTCAGCCATTTAAGGAAAATCAACCGTCGCTCCCCGCGGGGAAACAAAAATAAACGGTTCGCAATAATTAAGAGGTTAGTTGCTAGTCTTAACAAACCTTGCAAATAAGCGCGTCAAATTGCACGCCGGTATTCGCCCCGAAAATCGATGTTTTTCTTTATAGCATCAGTTTTTATATAATACAAGACAAATAATCTTAATTTTTTTTGTAAACGAGAACCGGGTTAGTATAAAATCTGAACTTACCTTTGCAAATTTTCGACGATCGCGGCGGTGATATAGGTGATGGCAAAAATTAACTTTACGCGAAGACAATTTCTTTTTTCCGGTTTCCCGCTTTTTATTGCGAGCTCATCCGGACAAAAAAAATCGGACGGATCGACCCCACCGAGGGAAACGACGGTCGAGGTGACCCTGTTCGGAGAGACCGGGAATTTGGGGCTCGAAACGGTGAATTTCGCCCTTCCGCTGCCGCCGGGACTGCTTTCGGACGCGCGCCGCGCGGCCGTTCTGGACGAAACGGGCGAAGAAATTCCGGCGGCCGTGCGCTTTCTGGAGCCGTGGAGAGCCGCAGGAAAAACGCGCACCGGTCTTCGCGCCATACAAATTCAGCTGCCGTTGAATTTCACGGGCCTAAAAACCAGACGCCTGACAATCGTCATCAACCGCGCGCGAAAAAAAACGCACGGTGATTTTGTTCCGGTCGCGCAGACGCTGTTTGAAGAAAACGGTCTGGTGCTGCCGCGCGTGCTGGCGGTGCTGCCGGCGGACTGGCTGTGCCTCTCGCTCGTCGCCGGACCGCAAACGCCCGCGCGCGAAGCGGGCGATCTGGCGGGTTACGAAGCGCTCGTGGAAAGAAATTTTCCCGGTTCGCTGAAATTCATCGACAGCAAGATTTATCATGAATGGCTTTTCGACCGAACTTCCGCCTGGTACAAAATGTACGTCCGCACGGGCGGCGTTAAATTTTTGGAAGCGGCTTACCGGGCGGCTCATTTTCTTCGCCGGCACACCAAAATGGAAGGCCCCGACGCCGGCATCTTCACGCTCAAAGGCGCCGATTTGAAATACGTCTACCCGCGCGCGATGCATCTGCATTACCTTTTCACGGGCGACGAGGACGCGCTTCTCGCGGGCAGGAAAATGGCGGAATTTTGTTTGAAGAATCATCAGCCCGAGTATCGCGCCGACCGCCTAAAGCCGGTCGCGCTCGGCGTCGACCCGGAAAAGGAACGCGAGTTCTGGACGCTCCGTCATCAGGGCTACGGCCTGCTCGGGATTTTGCACGGATGGGAAATGACGGGCGAGAAAATATATTTCGAAAAGGCGGTCGCTTCGGTCAAAGCTTATCGCCGTCATCAAAAACAACCGCCTGACGGACGCCCGCCGGACGGCTCGCTGCGCCAGAACTGGAAAATGTACGACCCGAACGAAGCCATATACGAAGGCGCGACTTCCGCCTGGATGATGACGTTGCTGCTCGACCCGCTCTTTCATTACTGGACGCTGTCGGGCGATCGGCGCGTGCCGGAAATCGTGCTCGAATGGTGCGATTTTCTCGACCGGCAGGGTATGGTGCCGGACGGCTCGAAGGCGTACTACGTCATCAATAATTTCAGGGAATCGGGCCCGTTCCGCGGCGAGCCCGGTAAGCTCGGACCCGACATGGAGATGCACAACGCCGAAATCGCGTACACTTTCGCGATGGGCATGTTTTTTACCGAGCCCGGTTCGAAAAGGTGGCTGACCTACCGGAAAAGGTTCGAGCAGCTTTTCGAGCTGGCCGTGCGGCTCGACGTCAATCGACCGGCGCGCGCCTTTAATTGGACATTCCAATTTACGAGCCAGCTCGTCTATTTCGTAAAAAATTCAGGACGGTCTCGCGAAACGCTGCGTAAATACCTGCAAACCCGGTAAAAAAGGATTCCGACGAATTGGTAGCCCCAATTTAAAGACAAAGACTTCGAGGTTAGTTTAGGGATTAAACAAATTTCTCTTGCAATTCCGAAATTTGTAATATATGATGCATTCATCAGTTCGAGATTTGAAGAGTGCCAGTTTTCAAATAAGAAATATCAAAACATTTGACTGGTTTGTTGGTTGCAAAAACTAACCTCGGCGATAGATTTTCTATCAAAGAATGTTTTTGAATTAACCCCCGACTTATTCAAACTCCGGCAAAGCGCGAAAATCGGAAAATTTTTTCCGTCCGAAACGGAAATCGCCGCGCGACGCTCCCATCAAGCGGCTGATCCCGAAAGCGCTCCGAAAAAAGTCCAAGATAATTCGATTTAATGCCAAGGAGTATTTAAATTTATATGAAATTGAGGAGAAAACTGCCCGTTGCGGTGCAAATCTTTTTATTTGTTTTAAGTAGCGTGATCGTCATTTCGGCGCAAGGGACAAACCTCGGCTCGATTCGCGGTCGGGTGACAGACCCGAACGGCTCCGCCGTTCCGAACGCGCAGGTCGAGGTGCTCGACGTCAGCACCGGGCTCAAAAGCAATTTAACGACGAACGGCGACGGCGAGTACGAAGCCGCCGGTCTCAAATACGGACCGTACAAAGTCAACGTCACCGCGCAGGGCTTTAAAACCGTTTCGGTGAACGTCGCGCTCAGCAGCAGCGAAACCGTGCGCGCCGACGTGCAGCTCGAGATCGGCGAAGCGAGCGCGATCGTCGACGTCACGAGCGAGGGCTCGGTCATCCAGACCGAAACGCCGACCATCGGCGGCAACATCACCGCCCGCCAGATCATCGATCTGCCGCGCGACAGCCGCGACATCTACGACTTTCTTTATCTCAATCCCAACATCACGTCCGGCAACGAAAACGCGCCGCTCAAATTCATCGGCGCGCAAAGTTACGGCGCGGCGTTTTCGCTCGACGGGCAGCGCTCGAACGGCGGCATTTTCAGCGAACCGACCAACAGCCAGCCGTCGCTCGAAGCGATCGGCGACCTGACCGTGCTGACCAACAATTTTTCGGCGGAATACGCCGGAGTCGCCAATATCCGCGTCGTCACCAAACGCGGCACGAACAAATATCACGGCTCGCTTTTCTATAACAATAAAAATTCGGCGCTCGCCGCCTGGACCGTGCAGGACAAGGTCGATTTGTCGAAATTCGTGCCGAACCCGGCGCGCCCGGATTTTCCGAAACCGTATTTCAATCTCAACGAGGTCGGCGGCTCGTTCAGCGGTCCGGTGCCGGGCACCAAACGCACCTTTTTCATGGCTTCTTACGAGCGCCGCTGGAGCGTCACGCCGTTTCGTTTTTCGGCGACGCGCAACCTGCCCGGTCAGCGCATTCTGAACGGCGATTTCACGCAGCTCGCCGACGCCCGCAAGCCGGCCGTGCCGGCGACCGTGCTCGCGCTTTTGACGCCCGACGAACTCGCGAACAATACCGTGCTGGTCGGCGCGACCAGGCGTTTCAGAACCATTCCGTCGCGGCTCCTGAACCCGACGACGGCGCGCCTGATCGACCTTTATTACCCGAAATCGAGCCTCGACGCGCCGGTCGACGCGCTCGGAAGATTACAGGATTTCGCGCAGAACGACGCCGAACGCGGCACCCGCGACCTGGTGACGGTCAGAGTCGACCACGATTTTACCGAGAACGATAAATTTTACGGCGTCTATAATTTTCAAAACCGACCGAGCACGTCCGGCGCCGTCGCCGGAGGCGCTTACCCGGCGTTCGGGTTCCGCGTCAACGAGCAGAAGAACAACACGCTTTCGCTCTCCTACACGCGCATTTTTTCGCCGAAAATCGTCAACGAAACGCGCGGCGGCTTCAACCGGCAGAAAATTTATCGCCGCGCGCCGAACACGCTGCGCGATTTTCTCACGTCGGTCAACTTTTCCGGCTCCGAAATCGATCAGATCGGTTCGGTCATCGGTCCGACCGTGCTCGACACCTACGGCCAGTTCGAACTGCGCATCACGAACTTCGCGACGCTTTCCGGCGGCGGCAGGAGCGTCGACCGCGCGCTCGATCAAAATCTCGTCACGTTCGGCGACACGCTGACCTGGAGCGCCGGCTCGCACACGCTCAAATTCGGTTTCGACACGGTTTACAACTCGGCGATCGACGGCTTCACCGCCAACCGCGGCAATCCGCGCGGACGCCTCGATTACACGGGCGGCGGCAACGCGAACCTCGACGCGTTCGGCAGATTTTTGATCGGACTGCCGCCGAACGACGCGCGCTACAACAACCGTCTGCGCGGCGCGCTCGAAGCCTCGAACTGGGAACACGGATTCTTCGTGCAGGACGACTGGCGCGTGCATCCGAACGTGACGTTGAGCCTCGGGCTGCGGTACGAGCTGATCACGCCGTTCGTCGAGAAAAACGGCTTGGCCGTCAATTTCGACCCGGATTTCGTCGATCCGGCGACCGGCAGAAAAGGGCGTTTCGTCGTGCCGTCGGCTGACGTTTTGCCGCTCATCGATCCCGCGATCGTCGGCTACGGCGTCGTCACGGCGGAAGAAATGGGGCTCGGCAAAGGCTTGATCAAGACCGACAAAAACAATTTCGCGCCGCGCCTCGGCGTCGCCTGGCGCGTCACCGAAAAATCCGTCTTCCGCGCCGGTTACGGCATCGTCTATCCGACCTCCGCCGCGCAGGGCGTGCGCGACGCGCTCGGTTCGACGCCGTTCAATCAGGGACGCCGCCGCCGCACCGCGGGCGGTTTTTCGCTCGGCGGTTTTCCGGGCGGCATCACGCCCGCCGGGCAGACGCCGTTCAGCGGCGGGCGACTCGACGCCGCGAGCACGGTGCCGTCGGTCAATCTCATCGATTTCGATCTGCAGCAGCCGCGCATTCAGCAGTACAACGTCACTTTCGAACAGGAAGTCGGTTGGCAGACCGGCATTCGCGTTTCGTACCTCGGCAGCCGCCTGAGCGGGCTCGTCGGCGGCACGGACCTCAATCTGCTTCCGCCGAACGACACGCCGTACGGCACGCGCAACGACAGCGGCTTGCCGTGCGTTCCCGGCGACGACTGCACGGAACTTCCGGCGGACAAGGCGCGCCTGCCGTTTCCCGAACTCGGCTCGTTCCTGCTCGCGTACGGCAATTACGGCAGCGGCCGCTCGCACGCGCTGCAGTTCGAAGCGAATCGCCGCTTCGCGCGCGGATTTTCATTCAACGTCAGCTACACGCTGCTCGATCAGAAGGGCATCGGATTCGACACCGGCAATTCGAGCCTCGGCGGAACGGCTTACAATCAATTCAACCCGGAGGCCGACGACGCGCGCGACGCCTTCGTTTCGCGGCATCGCTTCATCGCCTACGGCATCGTCGAAGTGCCGTTCGGAAAAGGTCGCGCCTTCGGCAAAGATTTGAATCCGTGGGCGGAAGGCGTGTTCGGCGGCTGGCAGCTTTCGTGGAACATGTTCGCGAAAAGCGGCACCGGATTCACGCCGTTCTGGACGTGCGGCAACTGCGGTCCGGTTTATCTGGGCAACATCGCGAGCGATTCGCTCGACGCGGTCGGCGGCTTCTCCAATTACCTGTCGTATCGCCCGCGCCTCGTTTCGGGCGTGAACCCGTACGGCAATTCGAACGACGCTTATTTCAATACCGCGGCCTTCGCGCTGCCGACGCTCGGCGCCGACCTGCTCGACAACCCGGACGTCATCAAGCGCAACTCGCTGACCGGTCCGGCGACCTGGGGCGCGAATCTCGGCGTGCGCAAAAACTTCGCGCTCGGCGAAAGGATGAAGCTCGAAATCGGAGCCGATTTCAACAACGTTTTCAATCATCCGCTCTTTTCGCCGACCAATCCGGACTTTACCGTGAATTTCACTCAGCTCGGCACGTTTTTCGTCGACGTCGATCCGGTGACGGCGCGCATCCTGCCGATCACGCGCGTCGATCCGAATCCGAATTTCGGCGTTCTCAACCGAAGTTTCAACGACGAGGGAATAGACAATCGCCGCTCGGTCAGGCTGCGCCTGCGCTTCACTTTCTGACGAGGCCGAAGCGCGTCCCTGAAATGGTGAAGGTTTCCATTCTCCCGCGGAAACCTTTCACCGACTTGCTAAATTTGATTGATGTGGCATACGTTAAAACAGTCCACATACGTTAAAGAAGGTTATCAATGACATCTGTCACCATCGAAAAAACGAAACCGTTTTCCAAACGCAAACCGAACCTCGCCGACGCGCGCGGCGCCGGACACGACATGCTTCGGCTGGTTAACCGGGCGCTCGTTCTGAACGTGCTTTCCGAGCGCCAGCCGATATCGCGCGCCGATCTGGCAAAAATCACCGGTTTAAATAAGGCGACCGTTTCGACCATCGCAGCCGAGCTTGTCAGGGAAAAATTCGTCGTCGAGGAGGACGGCGCCGGAAAGACGACGCCGATCGGCGGCAAGCCGCCGACGCCGCTCCGGATCAACTCCGGGCGGTACGGAATTTTCGGTCTCGACATTCGCGCCGAGGAAACCATCCTCGCGCTCAGCGATTTCAATAACAAGATCGTCGCCCGCACGAGTTTCGAAACCGGCGCCGAAGCCGCTTCGTTTCTCAAAAAGATCGGCAAGGAGATCGCGCGATTGCGGCAGCAGCACGAGGATTTCATCGAAATCGCCGGCATCGGCGTCAGTTTGCCGGGCATCGTCGATCATCACCGCGGGACATTTCTGGCGTCGGTCGTGCTGCCGTGGCGCGACGTGCCGATCGTCGAGTTGCTGAAAGAGGAAACCGGTTTCGACGTCGCCATCGACAATTCGGCGCGCTGCGGCGCGCTCGCGGAAATCTGGCACAGCAAAGCCGCTTACGCGAACGTGCGCAATCTGCTTTACGTGAGCGTCAGCACGGGACTCGCGTGCGGCGTCGTCATCGAGGGCGGGCTTTACCGCGGCGTCAGCGACACCGCCGGGCAATTCGGGCATATCCCGATCAATCTCGACGGGCCGGAATGCCGCTGCGGGCTGCGCGGCTGCTGGGATTTATACGCCTCGGACAAGGCGACCATCGAACGCTACCAGAGTCTGCGAAACGAAACCGGCAAGCGCGCCGGCAACGCGCCGACCATGCGCAAGATCATCGAGCTCGTCGAAGCCGGCGACACGCGCGCCGCGGCGGCCGTCAGCGAAACCGCGCGCTATCTCGGCATCGGCATCACGGGCTTGCTGCACGGGCTCGACCCGGAACTCGTCGTCATCGGCGGCGAAATCACCAAAGCATGGGGCTTGATCGAGCCGATCATCGCCGCCGAAACGCGGCGGAGCCTGCTCTCGCCGCGCACGCTCACGATTCCGATCAGACGCGCGACGTTCGAAGTCAGACCGAGCTTAAAAGGCGCTTTCACGCTTATCCTGAACGATCTGCTTTCGGTTCCGAGCATCAACTGAAAAATTGAAGCGTAATCCTGAAAACCATGAATAATAAGGGGATTGTTGAGAAATTGAACAAACTGCGCGCGGCGATCAAAAACGGTTTGATCCCGGCCGTGCCGGTGCCGCTCGACGCGCGCGCCGCGCTTCACGAAACGGGGCACAGGGCGTATCTCGAACACATGCGCGGGCAGCCGATCGCGGGCGTCGCCGTCTGGGCGCACACCGGCCGCGGCTTGATGCTGGAAACGGAAATCGCCGACCGGGTTCTGCGCGATTGGCGCGCGGCGCTCGCCGAAAAAACGATCGTCGCCGGCGTCGGCGCGCGCGGGGGCGCTGATTTTGAAAAAGCCTGCGCGGCGGCGACGCGAATGACCGAAAGGGCAGCGCGCCTCGGCGCGGACGCCGTGATGGTTTACGCGCCGGCGTGGCTTAAAGAAAAAGCGCCGGCGCCGCAGCGCGCGGCGCTGATCGTCGAATATCACCGGAAAATCGCATCGGTCGGGTTGCCGCTCGTTCTTTTTTATCTTTACGAGGAAGCGGGCGGCATCGACTACGCGCCCGAAACGCTCGACGAATTATTTTCGATTCCCGAAGTGCTTGGAATCAAAATGGCGACGCTCGACAGCGTCATGACCTTTCAGGACGTCGCCCGGCGTTTGAAGACGAAATACCCGGATAAACTGCTGATTACGGGCGAAGACCGATTTTTGGGCTACAGCCTGATGCGCGGCGCGGACGCGGCGCTCGTCGGCATGGGCGCGGTGTGCGCCGATCTGCAGGCGGAGCTTCTCAAAGCGCACTCGGCGGGCGCTGCGGAGCGGTTTCTGCAGCTTTCGGCGGCGGTCGACGAGCTCGCCGAAACGCTGTTCGTCGCGCCGTTGGAAGGTTACGTCAAGCGGGTTCTGGCGGCGCTCGTCGAACTCGGCGTAATTCCCGCCGACGCGGCTCACGATCCGTGGGGACCGGAGCTCGCGCCGGGGGAATTCGAAGCGATCGGGCGCACGCTCGCGGCATTGGGATACAAAGGAGAAAAAGCGTGTCGGCGAGGATTTTAAAACAGTTGAAAATCGACGGTGCGACGCGGGCGAAACTGACGCGCGATTACGAGCGTTTCAGTCGGGCGATGCCTTTGGAAGTGGAAGATTACGTGCGCGAGCGGTACCGGCTCGATCTCAGCAGCGAATACGGCGGGCTGCCGATCAAAAACCCGTTCGGGAAGGCCTCCGGGCAGCTCTCGCTCAACGCCGCGCAGGCGCGGCGCGACGCTCGCGAAGGGCTCGGTTTCGTCGTGCTCAAAACGATCATCGCCGAGGACGCCGAAGGAGCGCAGTCGATGAGCGCGTGGGCGATCCACGAAACGAAAATGCTGCTCGAACGCATCACGGGCGCCGACCGCACGAGCGGCTGGACGGTGACGTGGAAGGGACGCGGCTGGTACGACACGTTCGAAAAATACCTCGAATTTTACCGCGAAGCGCTGCTCATCGGTCAGCCCTTCGCGATGCCGGTCGTGCCGTCGTGCAAATACCATCTGCCGACGATCGCCGAAAACGATTGGAAGGTCGGCGAATACGAATACACGAGCGCGCGGCTGCTCGAGGTGTGGCGGAATTCTTATTTGAACGAACGCGCGATGCCGCTCGAAAAGGATTTCAGTCCGACGCTCGCCGGGTCGGACCGCGCCGCGCAGAAGGAAACTATCCTGCGGTGGCTCGGAAGCGTCGGCGGTTTGATCAAAGGCAGCGCCGGCGCGCATCCGGTTTCGCTCGGCATCAAGCTTTTCAACGCGGTCTTCGAGGACGAATTTCAGCTCGAAATGCTGCGCGCCGTCAGCGGGCTGGAAAAAGACGCCGCGCCCGATTATCTCGTTTATGCCAACCGGCTGTTCGATCCCGGCCGGGAATTCGACGGCGTGCGCGGCGTCGCTTACGGCGGACCCGATCTTTCGGAGCGAAATCTCAAAGTATTGAGTCGATTGCGTTATTTCGAACAAAGCGGCGGCGCCGCGCCGTCGCGTCTGCCGATCAGCGCGACCGGCAACATCGAGAGCGGGCAGACCGCCGCCGAGTATTTGCTGCGCGGCGCGAGCAGTTTCCAGATTCACACGTTTTTCCAGCTGCCGAGCGGCGAGTACCGCATGCAGATCGGCGGCAAGACGCGCCGCGCGCTCTGCGAGCTTTATTTTCACCCGGAAAAGGGCTTGATCGCCTGGCTGCTTCACCTGCGCGCGCTTTACGGCTGGGCCGAAGATTGGAACGTTAAACGAATGGCGGATTTTTGCGCGGATCCGGCGAATCGAATTTTTGCTGATGAACATGCGGTCGTTGCCTGAACAATTTATCGAATCGAACCGCGCCGAGCGAGCCGGAGAAATCACGCTGCGCCTGCTCGCCGCGAGCGACGTCCCGGCGGCGATGCGGCTCAAACGGCAGGCGAACTGGAACCAGACGCCGGACGATTGGCGTCGTCTGATCGACCTCGAACCCGATGGATCGTTCGCCGCCGTGAGCGGCGAACGAGTCGTCGGCACCGTCACGACGACTCGTTACGAACGCGATTTAGCCTGGATCGGCATGGTTCTGGTCGACGTCGATTTCCGGCGCAGGGGCATCGCGACCGCTTTGATGACGCGGGCGCTCGAATTTCTCGATGCGCGGCGGGTGCGCGCGATCAAGCTCGACGCGACCGGCGAGGGCGCTTTCGTTTACGAGAATCTCGGATTCGTCGCCGAATCGACGATCGAGCGCTGGTCGCGCCGCGCCGCCGAAAACGCCGTTCGCGAGCCGAAAATTTCAAGTACCGCGAATGACACGGAATTCTCCGAGACGAAAATCTTAGAATTCGACCGGCGGCACTTCGGCGCGGACCGCGCGCCGCTTTTGAAAAAATTGATTGATGAAGCCAGTTTCGCGCCGCTCGTCGTCGGCGCCGGGGTAAACATCGGCGGCTACGCGCTCGCCAGACGCGGCGCGCGCGCCGATTACCTCGGACCGCTCGTCGCCGAAAACGCGCGCGCGGCGGAAAAACTGCTCGACGGCGCGCTGCTGCTCCTGACGGGCGACGAAATTTACATCGACGCGAACGCGCGGTTCGAAGGCTTCGAGCGAATTCTGACGGCGCGCGGGTTCGTCAAACAAAGGGAACTGGTGCGCATGCGGCGCGGCGCGCAAACCGGCGCGGCGAGCGCGCCGACGATTTTTGCGATCGCCGGGCTCGAAGTCGGCTGAAAATGAGCGCGCGGCGAAAAACTTTTTACGATAAAAATTTACGAGGAAAAAGAATACATGAACGCAACTACCGGAGCGACCACGAATGACGGTTTGGAAAAAAGCTTTCAAGCCGGCGAACTGAATGTTTACGTTTACCAATCGCGCGCGGCGATGGGAGAAGCGGCGGCGGGGGCGGTCGCGGCGGAGATCCGGCGACTGATCGAAACGCGCGGTCGGGCGGTCGGCATTTTCGCCTCCGCGCCGTCGCAGAACGAGTTTTTGGAGGCGTTGACGCGAGAAGAAAACATCGACTGGTCGAAAGTGACCGTTTTTCATCTCGACGAGTATCTGGGCATGAACGCGGACGCGCCGCAATCGTTTCGCCGCTTTTTGATCGATCGGCTCGCCGACAAAGTGCCGCTCGCCGCCTTTCACGGTCTCGGCGGCGAGGCGCCGGACGCCGAGGCGGAAACCGCGCGTTACGCCGCGCTGCTCGAAGCGGAACAGCCGGATTTCGCGGTGCTCGGCATCGGCGAAAACGGGCATCTCGCTTTTATCGATCCGCCGTTCTGCGATTTTAACGACCCGGCGACGGTCAAAGTGGTCGAGCTCGACGAGGTGTGCCGCAACCAGCAGGTCAACGACGGCGCTTTCGCCGCGCTCCCGGAAGTTCCGCGCCATGCGCTTTCGCTGACGATTCCGACGATCATGGCGCGCCCGAAACTCTTCGCCGTCGTGCCCGGTCCGGCGAAACGCCACGCGATCCGGGCCGCGCTCGAAGGCGCGATCGAAACGAATTGCCCGGCGTCGATTTTGCGCCGGCACCCGGACGCGCATCTTTTCATCGACCGCGACGCGGCCGAGCTTTTGGCGAATTAAACGAAGCGCCGGTTAACGAGACGGGGAATTTATGAGATCCACAATCCAGACC
The DNA here is from genome assembly GCA_036563455.1 of Pyrinomonadaceae bacterium. GTDB lineage: Bacteria > Acidobacteriota > Blastocatellia > Pyrinomonadales > Pyrinomonadaceae > JAFDVJ01. Next base: position 16,711 of record DATCMK010000018.1, read on the forward strand.
ATCGACTACATCGTGCTCGTCGGCTATCTCTGCCTGATGGCGGGCGTCGGCGTGTATTTCATGCGCTTCATGAAGGGCGGCACGGATTTCCTGAAAGGCGGCAACCGCGTCGAATGGTGGGTCGCCGGCATGGCTTCGTTTATGTCCGGCTTTTCGGTCTGGACGTTTACGGGCGGCGCCGGTTTCGCCTACCGCCACGGCGTGATCGGCACGTTTCTGATGCTGCTCGCCGTGCCGGCGTTCTTTTTGGGGTATCTCGTGTTCGCCAAACTCTGGCGGCGCTCGCGCGTCGCGACGGTCGTCGAGTACATCCGCGAGCGGTTCGGCGTCGGCACGCACAAGACCTTTTCCTGGATGACCGGGCCGAGCCAGTTGATGTTCGCTTCGGTCAAATTGTTCGCGCTCTCGACGTTCATGTCGGTCGCGCTCGGCGTGCCGGTCGAGTATCTGATCGCGATCTGCGGCATCGTGATTCTGACTTACACGGTCCTCGGCGGCTACTGGGCGGTTTGTTTCACCGACATGTTCCAGTTCATGTTTCTTTTCCCGGTCGCGTGCGTGCTGATGGTTTTGTCTCTGGCGGACGTCGGCGGCTTTTCCGGTTTTGCCGCCGGCGCGCCGGAAGGTTTCTTGAATCCCTTGGGCGGCGAATACGGCTGGATGTTCCTCGCCGTTTACACGATCTCGCAGACGGTCGGCTACAACAATTTCGGCAACGCGCAGCGTTATTTTTGCGCCGACACGGAATCCTCCGCCAAAAAAATCGCCGTGCTGTGCATGGTTCTGTACGCGGTCGGCGCGCTGGTTTTTTACCTGCCGCCGCTTCTCGCGCGCGTCGCGCTGCCGGAACTCGGCGAGGCGGCGAACGGGCTCAAGCAGCCGTCCGAGGCGGCGTACATCGCGATGGGCCTGCGCGTTCTGCCGCCCGGGCTCGTCGGCGTGCTGCTGGCGGCGATGCTCGCCTCGTCGATGGCGTCGCTCTCGGCGGTCAATCACATCGTCACCGGCATTTTCGCGAAAGACCTTTATCAGGGCTATCTCAAACCCGACGCCGGCGAGCGCCGCATGCTCGTCGCGAGCCGCATCACGTCGCTCATCGTCGGCGTTTTGATGATCGCGATCGCGCTGCTTTTCGCGCAGGGCACGAGTGGCATTTTCACTTTGCTGTTCATTCTCGAGTCGATCTTTCTGGTGCCGCTCGGGCTGCCGCTTTTGTACGGATTTTTAGTGCGGCGCGGGCCGTGGTGGTCGGCGCTGTGCGCGTACGCGGTCGGCGCTTCGACCGGCCTGTTCGTCAACGGCTACCTGAACCGCTATCTGGGAATGGGCTTGAACGAAACTTACCTGATCGGCATTCCGGCGCTGACGACGACCGTCGGCTTTTTCGTGCCGGCGCTGCTGGTTAAACCGGAAGGCGAATTCGCGCGGCGCGTCGCCGGCTTTTTCAAAAAACTCGCGACGCCCGTCGATCCGGCGGTCGAGCTCGGCGACGCGGGCGTATCGGGACGCGGGCAGCTCGCGCTCGTCGGGAAGGTGACGAGCGGCATCGGCCTCGCTTGCTTTTTGATCCTTTTCGCCGAGATGAGCGCGCGCGAGCGCGCGATCGTCGCCGTTTACGCGACGGTCACGACGCTGGTCGGCCTCGCTTTCGTGATCGCCGGGCGCGAGCCGAAAAGCCGCGCGGCGGAAGAAAAAGACACCGTGCTCGGCGCGGGCGAATTGAGCGCGTCCCGGGAAAATTGAAAACGTTCGGCGCGCGTCGGCATTTTGACCGCGCCCGGCCGAACACGGAAGCATTATTTTCGAGGGCGCTCGTCGAACGTTTATGGCGCCTGCTTTTTGAGGGGAAATTGATTGATGAAAAGGATTTTGAGTCTGATCGCGGCGGTCGTTTTTTGCCAGTCGGCGTTCGCCGCCACGCAGTCGATCTGGGCGGTCAACGACGGCGAAAAGATCGAAAGGGACGATCAGAACAATCGCAACGAAAAATCGAACTCGGTTTGGGACGGGCGAAAAATAAAAATCTTCGCCGCGCGCAACGAGATCGTCGCCTTTCAAATCGTCGTCGAGGCGGACGCGAAGGGCATCGAACGGCTTTCCGTCCGCTTGCCGGAACTCGCCCGCGCGGGCGGCGGCGGTCGCGTCCGATACGTCGCGCCGGCTGCCGACCCGACCGATTACGTCGGGCGCCGCATACAGCTTTTCGCGGTCCATTACATGAACGTAACGGCGGCGTCGCGCGCCGACTGGATTTTCAAAAAAAACACGCTCGCCGCGCCGCTGGACCCGACCGGCTGGAAACCGGTGCAGCTCGTGCCGGAAAACGCCAAAGCGGGGCGCGGCGGCTTTCCGCTGCGCGTCGCGCCGAATGAAAATCAAGCCGTCTGGATCGAAATCTACACGCCGCGCGACCTCAAAGCCGGAACCTATCGCGGCGACGTCGCGGTGACGGCGGACGGCGTCAAAAAATCAATTCCGCTCGAACTTGAGGTTTTCGATTTCGAGTTGCCCGACGAAAATAGCATGAGCGCGATGATTTATTTCGAAAGCAAACAGCCCGAGCTTTACATGGGACGCAACCTGGACGCCTCCTTTCATCGGTTCGCGCACCGCCAGCGGGTCGAGTTCGTCCACGCCTACACGATCGAGGCGGCAAACGCCGCCCGCGCGCGCTTCACGGGCGAGGCGTTCACGCAGGCGAACAAATACGAAGGTCCGGGCGAAGGCGTCGGCAACCGCGTCATCCCGCGGTCGTTTTACGGTCCCGGCGCGGAGTTCGACGAAGCGGAAAGCGCGCGCCGCGCGTCCGACGAATGGATGACTTATCTCGAACGCAATTTCCCGCGCGCGATCACTTTTCTCTACATGCCGGACGAGCCGGCGCCCGCAGAATACCCGCGCATCCGCAAAATCGCCGACAACGTGCATTCGAATCCCGGTCCGGGCAGTAAATTGCCGATATTCGTAACGAAAAAATACGTTAAAGAGCTCGACGGCGCGATCGATATCTGGGACAGCGGCCCCGAAGGCTTCGACATCGAACGCGCCGCCGCCGAAAGGGCGAAAGGGCGGCGGCACTGGATTTACAACGGCGGACGTCCGGCGGGCGGCGCGATCACGATCGACTCTCCGGCGACCGACGCGCGCGCGACCGTCTGGGCGTGCTTCAAACACGACGTCGACGTTTACTTTTACTGGCACGGCGTGCACTGGCAACACAACCGGCAGAAACAGGGCGAGCGCAATCAAAATGTCTGGGCGAACCCGATCACTTTCGACAACCGCGGGCAGCCGAACAAGCCCGTGCTCGATCAGGGTTTTATCAACGGCGACGGCGTGCTCGTTTATCCCGGCCGCGATGCGCTGCACCCGGCGGAAGACCGCGGCATCGACGGCCCGGTTTCGACCGTCCAGCTCGCCAATTTCCGGCGCGGACTGCAGGATCATCAGTATCTTTCGCTGGCGCGCAGACTCGGACTGCAAAGCGAAGTCGAAGCCGCGCTCCGCCAGATCGTGCCGAAAGTCTTCTCGGACGCCGACGACCGCGTCAGTTTTCCGGAAAACGGCGACGCTTATGAAAACGCGCGCCGCCGGCTCGCCGAAGCGATCGCGCGGCGTTTGAAAAAGGGCGGCTCGTAAGTTTTTTCAACAATCGGGCGGAGGTCGCAGCGACCTTCGCGAACGGCAGAAAACGAACAAGAAAATGGAGGGAAAAATGAAATCCTTTGTGCTCAGCTTAATTTTTGTCGCGTCGTTTCAAGCGGCGGCTTTCGCCGCCGTCTATCAGGTCGGACCGACGCGTGCTTTCACCAAACTGCAGGACGTCGCGCCGCTGCTCGCGCCGGGCGATCTCGTCGAAGTGGACGGCGACGCGACGTATCCGGGCGATCTGATCTTCACGCGTCCCGGCGCGGCGGCCAGCAAGATCACGATTCGCGGCGTCCGCGTCAACGGGCGGCGCCCGACGATCGCGGGCGGCACGAACACGGTCGAGTTCCGGCTTTCGAACCATTACGTTTTCGAAGGCTTCGACGTCACCGGCGGCTCGTTTCGCGGCATCTATCATCACGCGCACGACATCACGATCCGCGACACGGTCGTGCACGACTGCCCCGGACACGGAATATTGGGGGCGGACAACGATTCCGGCTCCCTAACCCTCGAATACGTCGAGGTTTACCGCACCGGCAACGGCACGTCGCAGCACCCGGTCTACATCGCGACCGACGAATCGAAATATCCGGGTTCCGTGTTTCGCATGCGGTTCTGCTACCTGCACGACCAGAACGGCGGCAACAACATCAAAAGCCGCGCCGAGCGCAACGAGATTTACTACAACTGGATTTCCGGCGGGTTTTACGGCGAGATCGAGCTGATCGGTCCCGACCCGAAAGGCAACCGCAACGTCACGACCAACACGGCGCGCGAGGATTCGGACGTGGTCGGCAACGTCTTTCAGCACACCGCGTCGCAGGGCACGCGCATGGCGCGCGTCGGCGGCGACGGAACCGGCTACACGAACGGGCGGTACCGCTTCGTCAACAACACGTTCATTCTCCGGCAGGGACAGACGAGCCCGGCGATCGAGATTTTCGAGGGCATCGAAAGCCTCGAATTGCACAACAACGTCTTTTACCGTCCCGGCAACGAACGCATCGACAAGGTCGTGCTCGAAAATCGCGTGCGCTGGACGGCGGGACGCGTCAGCACCGGTTCGAACAACTGGGTGCCGAACAATTCGGCGCTAATTCCCGCCGGCTGGACCGGCACGATTTTCGGCACGAATCCCGGATTCGTCAATTTGAGCGCGCTCGATCTGCGCCCGACCGCCGCGAGCCCGCTCGTCGATGCGGGCAATCCGGCGCCCGCGAGCCCCGCCGGTTTTCCGTTTCCGAACCCGCTGTTTCCGCCCGCGTTTCTCCCGCCGCCGCACGCATTGCTGGCGGTCGGCGGAGCCGCGCCGCGCGCCGTGAACGGCGCGATCGACATCGGAGCTTTCGAATACGTTCCGTAAATTCGGTTTGAATGGAGTCAATAAATGAAGCTCGCCTTTTCGACATTGGGCTGCCCGGATTGGGAACTCGCACGAATCGCCGACGCGGCGCTCGCGTTCGGGTACGAGGCGATCGAGCTGCGCGCGCTCGGCGGCGGTCTCGATCTGCTCGCGCGCGCGGAATTTCAGCCCGCGCGCGTCGGCGCGACGCGCCGCTTTCTCGAAGAGCGCGGCTTGACCGTGTGCTGCGTCGACACGTCATGCCGGTTCGATTTTCTCGATGAAAACGAGCTGCCGGCGCAGATCGCGCTCGCGGTGCGGCACGCGCAGCTCGCCGCCGAACTCGGCGCGCCGCTCGTCCGCGTTTTTCCGGATACGATTCCCGAAGGCGCGACGCGCGACGAAACGCGCGATCAAATCGCGAACGCCTTGCGCGAAGTCGCACGCCAACTCCCGGCGGGCGTGGCGGTCGCGCTCGAAACGCACGGCGATTTCGCGTCCGGCGCGGCGGCGGCGGAAATCGTCCGTCGTGCCGGCGACCCGAAAATCTCGCTGATCTGGGACATCGCCAATTCGGTCGCGGCGGGCGAGCCGATCGCGGTCTCGGCGGCGGCGGTCGCGCCGTATCTGGCGCACATTCACTTGCGCGACGCCCGGCACGTCGAGGGCGAAAAGCACTGGCTGCCGGTGCTCGCCGGCGCGGGCGCGGTTTCGTTCGCCGAAGCCGTCGAGGCGCTCCGGAAACTCGATTACAAAGGTTTCATCAGCTTCGAATGGGAGAAATACTGGCACCCGGAACTCGCCGAACCGGAGATCGCGTTCGCGGATTTCGCCGCCGCGATGAGGGGCGTTTTGTCTCGCGCCGCCGGTTCGCAAAAATAATTTGGAGAAAAGCGTGAGCGGGAAGAACACGAACATTAACGCACAAAGCTCGAGCGTTACGAACGGCGCCGCCAAACCGCGCGTTTTGATTCTGACGAGCGACGCGCTCTTCGCGCATTTTTTCACCGAAAACGCGCTCCGGCGGCTCGATGAAATCGCCGAACGGCGGCTCGTTCGCCCCGAAGAAGCGGCGGAGGACGAGCTGCGCGCGCTGATCGCCGACGCCGACGCGCTCATTACGACGTGGCATTCGCCGTTTCTGCGCGCTGGCTGGTTCCGCGCGCAAAATCCTTTGCGCACCAAGTTCGTCGCGCATTGCGGCGGCGAAGTCAAAGCGCGCATGGAAGAAGAGGTTCTGGATCTGTTGACGGTCGCGAACACGCCCGAGCCGATGGCGAACGGCGTCGCCGAAATGGCGCTCGCGATGATGCTGATGCTCGTCCGGCGAATTCCGCAGTACGTCGAAGAGATGCGCGGCGGAATAACGCGCGCGAACGATTACGCCGGCAGCGGCGAAGCGGTCGGCGGTCGGCGCGTCGGCATCGTCGGTTTCGGGCGCATCGGACGCGCCTTCGCGCGCATGACGCAACCCCTCGGCGTCGAACTTTACGCCGCCGATCCGTTCTGTTCGCCGGAAAGCGCGGCGTCGGAAAACGTCCGGCTCGTCGCGCTCGACGAGCTTCTGAAAAGCTGCTCGGTGGTCGTGCTGGCGGCGGCGCTGACGCCCGCAACCCGACATCTGCTCGACGCGCGTCGGCTCGCGCTGCTGCCGGACGAAGCGTTTTTGATCAACGTCGGGCGCGGCGGGCTGATCGATCTCGACGCCCTGATCGATGAACTGCGCCGCGAACGGATCACCGCCGCGCTGGATGTGACCGACCCGCTCGAACCGTTGCCCGCCGATCACGTCCTGCGCCGTTTGAAAAACGTTTACCTGACGCCGCACATCGCGGCGGGCGGCGTCGAGGTGCGCGCGGCGATGGGCGCGGCGGCGATCGAGGAGATGGCCCGGTTTTTTCGCGGCGCTGAAGTGCACAACCGCCTGACGCGCGCGATGCTGGCGACGATGACTTGAGGCGAGCCGAATTTTGAGAAATCTAAAAAAGATGTCGATTTCAGCGGAAAAATTAAGATTCGAAGCAACGAAAACCGAAATCACGGTCAAAAGCGTCGCGCTGCATCGCGTCGCGGTGCCGCTTGTCGAGCCGTTCCGGATCAGCAGCGGCGAGGTTTCGGTTAAGGAATCCGTACTAATCCAGGTAACGACCGCTAACGGCGCGATCGGTTGGGGCGAAGCGTCGCCGATGCCCGGCGCATTTTATTCGGACGATACGCCGGAAAGCACGCATCTGGCGCTCAAGGAAAAACTGCTGCCGCTCGTCCTCGCGGAAAAATCGGTCGCGCCCGCCGGATTTTACGAAAAGCTGCGCGAGATTCCCGGCGAGCCGTTCGCGAAAGCGGGTCTCGAAGGCGCTCTCTGGGACGCGGCGGCGAAAACGCTTCGCCGGCCGCTCGGCGCGATGTTCGGCCGTCCCGTCGCCGATAAAATCGCTTCGGGCGTCGCGATCGGCATTTACGACACTATCGACGAACTCGTCGAGCGCGTGGGGTTTTATGTAAATCAAGGTTACCGGCGCGTGAAAATTAAGGTACAGCCCGGCTGGGACCTCGAGCCGGTGCGCGCCGTGCGCGAGAATTTCCCCCGCGTTCCGCTCATGATCGACGCCAACGCGGCTTACGGAATCGAATCGCTCGATCTGTTTCGCGAGCTCGACCGTTTCGATTTGTTGATGATCGAGCAGCCGCTCGCGGCGCGCGCCGTCGAAGAAACCGCCGAACTGCAAAGCCGGCTCAAAACGCCGATCTGCGCGGACGAAGCCGCCGAATCTTCGGACGCGCTCGAAAAACTGATCGAAACAAGGGCGGCGCGCATCGTCAACATCAAAATCCAGCGCGTCGGCGGCTTGAGCGAGGCGCTCTTGATGCGCCGGCGGGCGCTTGAGGCGGGACTCGCCTGCTGGGTCGGGACGATGCCCGAGCTCGGCGTCGCGTCGGCGCAGGGGCTTCATTTCGCGGCGCTCGGCGGTTTCGCGTACCCGACCGACATCGAAGCCTCGCAGCGCTGGTTCGTCGAGGACGTCGTCGAACCGCTCATCGAAATCGACGACGAAGGATTTATAAAAATTCCGGACGGCGCGGGCAACGCGTTCGAAATCGCGCCGGAAAAACTGGAAAGATTTACGGTCGGCTCGGAGGTTTTCAGGCCTTGACGGCGCGCCGGGAACGCCGTCATCCTGACAACAGTAGCGCCGCGAGGCGATGAAACTATTTTCGCGCTTCTCAGTGCTCATTGCCGTCAGGAGGACGGCGTTCCCGGGACGTTTTGATTAAAAGGGCGAACAGGGTAAAGAATTTATGGTTTCAATCAAGGGAAAGACATTCACGACGGTTTATTTTATTTTCGCGATCATGGTTTTGTGCGGCGGCGGGGCGGTTTCGATTTTCGCGTCCGAAGGCGACGCGAAGGAACCGCGCGTGTGGGAAGAGCCGCTCTCGATCCCGACCTACGAGCTCGGCGCGCCGAATCCGTACCCGGCGCTGCTCGATTGGGACCGCCGCAAATGGCGCCCCGTTTACCCTTACCCGATGCTCGACGCGATCGGCACCCGCAAAGTCGATAAAAACTACCGCGCGGTTTATCTCGAAAACGAATTCTTGCGCGTCACCGTCCTGCCCGAGCTCGGCGGGCATCTTTACGCGATTTACGATAAAACCGCCGCGCGCGACGTGCTTTACACGAATCATGTCGTCAAATACGCGATGGTCGGCATTCGCGGCGCGTGGGTTTCGGGCGGCATCGAGTGGAATTTCCCGGACGGGCACACCTTAACGACCGTTTCGCCGATCGATTACGCGACGCGCACCGAGCCGGACGGCAGCGCTTCGGTGACGGTCGGCGACACCGAGCGCGTGCAGGGTATGCAGTGGGCGGTGACGATCCGGCTCCGTCCGGGGCAACGCCGCGTCGAAACGGAAGTCACGCTCAACAACCGGCAGCTCACGCCCGGCAGATACTGGTACTGGTCGACCGCCGCCGCGCCAGCGACCGACGACATGCGCTTCGTTTACCCGATGCGCGAAACTTACCCGCACGTTTTTTACCCGGTCTATTCTTTCCCTCGCGAAAAGGGCGTCGATCTTTCGACTTTTCGCGACGTACCGAATTACCTTTCGCTGTTCGCGCGCAACTCGAAGCGCGATTTCTTCGGCGTTTATTACGAAAAGTCCGACTGGGGCATCGTGCACGTCGCCGATCACCGCGAGCTGCCGGGCAAAAAAACGTGGACGTGGGGCACGGACGAGGCCGGCGACATCTGGGTCGATAAACTGACCGATAGTGACGGGCAGTACGTCGAGTTTCAGGCGGGGCGTTTCGAAACCCAGATGGAGCACGAATTCATCGCGCCGCACCGCGTCGAAACGTTCACCGAATACTGGTACCCGGTCAATCGGCTCGGCGGCGGCTGGGACGAAGCGAACCGGGACGCCGCCGCGAGATTAAAAATCGAAAACGATCGCGCCGTTTTATCGATTAACGTGAACGCCAGGTTCGACGACGCGGAAATCGCGCTCGAAAACGAAAGCGGCGCGGTTTGGTCGAAAAAGGCGGATCTCGAACCCGCGAGGCCGTTTTCCGAAACGATCGCGCTTCCGAAAGAAAACGCCCGAAACCCGCTCACCGTCGTCGTCAAAAGCAAAACGAAAAGCGAGCTGCTGCGCTATCGAACCGACGCGCCGTTCGACGGCAACCCGCGATTCGAACCGGCGACGCGACCGCAAACCGATCCGGAAGTTCCGACGAGCGCCGAGCAGGCGTATCTCAAGGGGTTGACGTTTGCCAGAAAGAGCCAGGAACGGGAAATGCGCGCCGCGTTCGGCGAAGCTTTAAAGCGCGATCCGAATCATTCGCCGGCGCGCGTCGGGCTCGGGCTTTCCTATTACCGCAGCGGCGAGTACCAAAAGGCTGCGAATGAACTCGAAAAAGCGCTCGCGCGCGACCCGGCGTCCGCCGAGGCGCGTTATTACCTGGCGCTCGTGCGGCGCGCCGAAGGGCGTCTGCAAAAAGCCGAAGAATTGCTGCAACGGCTCGTGCGCGAGGGGAGCAAAGAATCGCTCGCGCGTTACGTGCTCGGCGAGATGGCTTTGTCCGTCGGTCGCGCCGAAGAAGCGGTCGAACATTTCGCGCGGGCGGTCGCGCTCGAACCGCGCGACCTCAAAGCGCGCACGGCGCTCGCCGTCGCCGAACGGTTGGCTGGAAAAGCGGACGCGGCGCAAAGGAACGTCGACGCGGTTTTGTGGCAGATGCCGATCGATTACCTCGCGCTGCACGAAAAATACGAGCTCGCGAAAGCGCGCGGCAAGGACGAGCAGGCGGAGGCGGCGCGCGGCGAATTATGGCGCGTGCTCGCGCGCGAGCCCGATTCGGTCTTGACGCTCGCCTTCGATTACGCCGCGCTCGGACGCCGCTTCGAGGCGCGCAGAGTGCTCGAAGAAGCCGTCGCTTCGGCCGGCACGAAAAGCTTGAAACCATCGCCGATGTTTCACTACACGCTCGGTTATTTTTACGCGCTCGACGGCGAAGCGGCGCGCGCCTGCGAGCAGTTCGCGCGCGGCGCCCAGCTCGATCCGGCGTACGTTTTCCCGCACCGCGTCGAGGAAATCGAAGTGCTGCGCGCGGTCACCGGCGCCGCTCCGACCGACGGGCGCGCATTTTATTATCTCGGCAACGCGTACGCTTCCAGACTGCGCGCGGCGGAGGCGCTCGCCGCCTGGCAAACGGCCGTCCGGCTCGATCAATCGAACGCGGTCGCGCGCCGCAATTTGGCCCGCGCGCTGTGGGTCGTCGCCGGCCAAAAAACCGAAGCCGCCCGCGAATATCAGGCGGCGCTCGGACTCAAACCCGACGATCACCGGCTGTACGTCGAGTACGACAAACTGCTCGAAGCGTCCGGCGCGCCCGCCGAGCGCGTGAAAACGCTCGAAGCCGCACCCGCGACGGTGCAGGAAGTACCGGCTTTCGCGCAGGCGCTCGCCGATGCTTATACGGACGCCGGCGAGTACGAAAAAGCGGCGCAGCTTCTGGAAAAACATGAATTTACGACCGGCGAGGGCGAACTTTCGGCGCTTGCGGTCTACCGCCGCGCGCATCTCGGGCTGGCGCGCAAATTTCAGGCGTCGGGCGATCACACGAAAGCCGCCGCCGAGTTTCTGAAGGCGACCGAATACCCGAAAAACCTCGGCGTCGGGCGCCCCGCGATCGAGTCGCAGGCGCGCGAATACGTGTTCGCCGCGCGCGAGTTCGAAAGGGCGGGCAAACCGGCTGACGCGAAGATCTGGTGGGAGCGCGCCGCACTCGACGAACTCGTTTCGCCCGTGCAGCCGGAAATGAACTGGTCGGAGCATTATTTCTACAAAGCGGCGGCGCTCGAAAAAATCGGGCGGCAGGCCGAAGCCCGCGCGCTCTATGAGCGACTCGCCCGACTGGCCGACGAGCGCGCGATGCTCGCCGCCGAGCCGATCCCGCCCGCCGGCGCGATCCGTTTCGTGCTCGCCGGCGCGGGTCTTAAAGCATTGGGACGCGACCGGGAGGCGCGCGCGGCGCTCGAACGCGCGCTCGCGCTCGATCCGCAAAGCGAACTCGCGCGCGAACAGCTCGCCGCGCCGCGGCCGGAGAGAAAAGCGCCCGCCGGAAATCGAAAGACCAAAAACGGCGAATGAGCCGGGCTTTTTTGTTAAAACCCGAGTTTCGGAAAGGAGGTTTCGTGCCCGCGAAAGAACGCGAGTTTTCGCGAATAAAATAAAAACAAACTGCGTCGATTCCCGTCGAATCGCGGGCGCTTTTGTTTTCGGGCAAATCCGTAATCGGGAGATATTTCGAAAGACAATGTCAGCGAGAGCCTTAAAAATCCTGCGCGATCTGATCGCGATTCCGAGCGTCAATCCGATGCGCGAGACCGCGCACGAGCCAATCGAGCGCGGCGTCGCGGATTATCTCGAAACGCTTTTGCGCGGCGCGGGAATCGACTGCGAGAGACAAAGCGTGACGGACGGGCGCGAAAATCTGATCGCGGTGCTCGAACCGTCCGCCGCGCACAAAAATTCCGCGCCCGGCTTGATGTTCAATTCGCACATGGACACGGTGCCGGTCGAAAACATGGCGATCGACCCGTTCGACCCGCAGGTGAAAAACGAACGCGTTTACGGGCGCGGCGCGTGCGACGCGAAAGGCTCGCTCGCCGCGATGCTCGACGGTTTTCTCGATCGCGCGCAGAACCCGGCGCGGCGGACGCGGGCGGTGTTCGCGGCGACCGCCGACGAAGAATTCTCGTTTGCCGGCGCGGGCAAACTGCTCGACAAAGATTTGCGCGTCCGGTACTGCGTCGTCGGCGAACCGACCCGGCTCGGCGGCATCGTCGCGCACAAGGGCGTCGTCCGCTGGCGCATTAAGGTTTCGGGCACGGCGGCGCACGGAGCGACGCCCGAACTCGGGCGCAACGCGATTTACGACGCGGCGCGCGTCGCGCTCGCGCTCGAAGCCTACGCCGCGGAACTGAAAAATCGCCGGTCGCACCGCCTTTTGGGGCACGGCGCGATCAACGTCGGGCGCGTTGCGGGCGGGCAGTCGGTCAATATCGTGCCCGATTCGTGCGTCTTCGAGATCGAACGCCGCCTGCTGCCCGGCGAAGACGCGCGCGAAGCGGTCGCGGATTGCCGGGATTGGGTTTTAGAGCGCGTGGCGGGCGGCGCGGAAATCTTTTTCGAAGAACCTTACGTCGCGGGCGCGCCGCTCGAAACGGCGGAAGATTCGAAGATCGTGAAAACGCTGTCGAGCGCGCAAGCCGCGGTTCTCGGCGGGGAAATCGAGCCGTCCGGCGCGCATTACTGCACGGACGGCGGTAATTTTTCCGTAGCCGGGATCGAAACGATCGTCTGCGGTCCGGGCGACATCGCGCTCGCGCACACGAGCGCGGAACACCTCGAAATCGAGCAACTCGACCGCGCCGCCCGGCTTTACCGAAAAATCATGGCGGAGTGGGCGTGAAGCAACGTCTGCGAAAAGGCGGATTTCGAAAAAGCAAACGATTCGAAAAAATGTTTTTCTTTAATACTGCGAGGCGAAACGCGATGCGACGACGGCGAACAATTTTTTACTTGAAGGCGACCTTTTGGATTCTGGCCGGTTTATTCATGCAGGCGGATTATAATCCGGTGCGCGCGCAGCGACAGACCAGGCGCTGCGCGATCGGCGATCGGCCGCGCGCCGACCAAGTTCTCGAAGCGAATTTCATCGCGACGCACGCTTATCAAATCCTGCTCGCCCGCAAAAGCGCCGGCGCCGAGGACGACGCCTGCTATTTCGCGAGCGGCAAAACCGACGCCGAACTCGAATCGCTCGTCAAACATCAGAGCGAGTTTTTGAAAACGGACGCCTCGGCGGTCAAAGCCTGGACGAAGGGTAAAAAATCCGCTTTCGATCCGGCGAAAAATCTGGAGCCGATTCTTTGTTCCGGCGTGACCGTTCCGGAAGACGCTCCGGTCAATGTTTACCTCGCCGAGATGGCGCGCCGCAGCGGCGCCGAACGCGCCGCACTGCTCGCGGTCGCGAGCCTGCACCAGACGGTTCTCGAAATCGACCGCGACGGCGAACTTCTGCAGCGACAGTTCGCTTTTTACGCCGCGCTCGGGCTGCCCGTTTATCTCAAGAACTTCCGCGTCGCGGGCGACGACGAAACGTTTCTCGAAATCGGGCGCGCGCTCGCGGCGAAAACGTGCCGGTCGCCCTTTAAAACCGCGGCGGCCGACTGGCAGATCGCCGGCCGTAAAATCTGGAACTGGGCGGAAAAACACCTCGGGATTCGCGACGCGCGCGTGCTCGCCCGCGAAATGTTAAAGGAAAGGGACGTCCGCGAGCTCACGCCGAAAATTAAAGCCGTGCCGGCGCAGAAAATCGCCGTCATCGGGCATTCGTTCACGATGGCGCAGCACTGGTCTTCGCCGTCGAGCTTCGTGCCGATCGTGACGGAAATTTTCCGCGAGGTTAATCCGCGCGTCGAGTTCCGGCAGTTCGAGCGCGGCGGTCTGACGGCGAGCCGCGCCCGGCAGATGTTCTTCCAAAGCGCGCTCGACGAAAAGCCGGACAAGGTTCTGCTCGTCGTCATCCTGCGCAGCGAACAGGATTTCGCGGCGCTCGAAGAGTTGGGCGAAGGTTTCCGCGCGGCGGGCGTCAAGGTTTATATGTTCGATCGCCTGAACGACCCCGCCAACCTTTCGGGCGAGACCGCCGCGCGCAACTCGGAGATTGCGCGGCGCGCCGGCATCGAGGTGATCCGCGTCGGCGATTCGCTCGACGCCGCGCCGGAGAGCGGCCGATTTCTCTCGCTCGACGGCATTCACATGACCGAGCCGTATCACCGGCTAATGGCGAAAGAATGGCTGAAATTCCTGGTCGGCGCGCGCGAGTAAAACAGGATTCAAGGTTCAGGATAAAAGACTCGAAATTCAAATCCTAAATCTTAAATCTACAATCTCAAATTAATCCGATGGCGATGAATTTTCGAAAAACAATTTACGTTTCGCTGACCGTTTTTATATGGTCGGTTTTTCTGCCTTTCGCGGCGACCGCCCAAGAGGGCGTTCAGTCGATCACGCGCCCGCGCATGCTCATCGGCGAACGCGACGCGCTGGCCGGGCTTCAGGCGCTGCGCGCGCGTTATGCGGCGGGCGCGCGTCCGGCGGACGATCTCGCGGGCTGGGCGCTGACGTATCTTTTGACGAACGACGAAGCGTTCGCGCGCCGCGCACTTAATGAGATGCGCACGAAAAAACCGCCCGAAAATGTCGGCTCGCGCACTTATCCGGAATACGTCAAATGGTCGCTCGCCTTCGACTGGCTATACAATTACCCGGGTTTCGACGCGGCGCTCAAAGACCGCCTCGCGAACGAGCTTTTGACGGCGGCGAACAAAATGCTCGCCGATCAGTCGCTCAAGGACCCGGACGCGGCGATGTACCACAATTACCCGGTCCGTTATTTAACGCTCGCCGTTTTCGCGCTCAAGGCGATCGAAGGGCACGGGGCGGTCGCCGAAGAAGCCGCCGCGAGCCTCGCGCACGCGAAAAAAGCGTTCGAGAATATTCTCGACCTCACCGATTTCATCACGCCCGACGGCGGCTATCACGAATCGATGGATTACCAGCGCATCACCTACGCGCCGCTCGCGCTGCTCGCCGAGCTGTACCGCACGACAGAAAACTCCGACCCGGCGCGGCGCTACACGGTTTTCCGTCACTACGGCGACACGTATCTGTACAAAGTCCTGCCCGACGGCACGACGGCGCGCGACGACGACAACGAATTTCCGTTTCTCCGCTCGCCCGACAACGTCGCGCTCGGCTACGCCGTGCACCGCTTCAAGGATCCGTACGCCGCCTGGATGCTGCGGCGCAGCAACTGGAATTCGACCGGCGACTGGCTGATTCCGGTCACGCGGTTCTTGTGGGACGACCCGCTCGTCGCGCCGCGCGACCCGGCGCTTTCGACCGAGGCGGAAATCTCAAGGCATTACCTGTTTCGCGGCATCGGGCACCTCGTCATGCGCGACGGTTTCGGCGCGGATTCGACGCTCATTCAGTTTAATTCGGGTCCGTATTTAGCCAAGCACGACCATCTCGACCAGAATCATTTCGTCATTTACCGCAAAGGCTATCTCGCGACCGAAAGCGGCGCGGATTACACCGACACGGAAAGCCCGCATTACCTGAATTATTACCGCCGCTCGATCGCGCACAACACGATGCTCGTCTACCAGCCCGGCGAAAAATTCTTCTGGGCGGAAAATCTCTGGCCGGCGGCGAACGACGGCGGGCAGCGCATGGATTCGTCGCGCTACTGGAACACGGTCAGGAGCCGCGCGGATTTCGAGCGCACCCGCGATCTGTGGGCGACCGGCCGCATGGACGCGACCGATCACCTGCCGGGCGCTTATCACTACGCGCGCGGCGACGCGACGCGCGCCTACGCCGCGTCGAAGCTCGAACGTTTCACGCGCGAGCTCGTCTACGCGCCCGCCGAGAACGCGCTCGTCGTGTTCGACCGCGTTCGCGCGGCCGACCCGAAATTCAAGAAAGTGTGGCTGCTGCACGGCGTCGGCGAACCCGTCATAGGGGGCGCGGGGCGCGCCGTCGGGCACGGCGGCACGGCTTTTCCGAACGCCGCCGGTTTCACGTTCGAGGACGGCGCCGGGCGTCTGCGCGTTTCGACGCTGCTTCCGAAAGAACGCGAAACAATTAAGCGCGGCGGGCGCGGCTGGGAATTCTGGACGCCGGGCGACGAATTCGGCGGGGCCTGGGGCTCGGGGAAAAACTGGGAATTGGACCCGCCAGCAGGCGGCCCGCTGCCCGCCGATCCGTATTTGCGAAAAATGTGGAAGACGTTCTGGGGCGAGGATTTCGAAAAACTCGCCGCCTCGAACACGCGCGCGGTCGTGCCGGCGGCCTGGCGCGTCGAGCTTTCGCCGGCGAACGCTTCGAAGGAAGACCTTTTTCTCAACGTTCTGGAAATCGGCGACCGAAGCGACGCGAAACCGGCTTTGAAAACCGCGCTCGCCGACGGCGCGAACCTGACCGGCGCGGTCATGGAAAACGGACTGCTCGCGGCGTTTTCGACCGTCGACGGATTTTTAACGCACGGCGAACTGACCGTTCCGGAGACGCCCGCGAAAAATCTTCTGCTGACCGGCTTGAAGCCCTTCGGAAAGTATGAATTGCAGCTGACGGGCGGTCGCGCCGGCTGGCGCGGCGGTCTCTACCAGGGCGTTTTCCAGTGGCAAACGGCGGCGGCGGCGAACCAGGCGGGCGTCATTTACCTGCCGCTCGAAGGACGCCGCGACGCGCGTCTCAGAGTGCGTTTGATTAACTGAAGTAAGAAGATGAAGATTAAAAAATTTCTGATGACGATCGGGGCGCTGGCGATTTTGGCAGCGCCGGCGGCGGCGCAAACGGCGCCGCGATCGAACCGTACGAATGCCGTAAAACCGAACGCGGCGCGCGAGGTAAACCGCGTCGCCGCGCCCGATCCGACGCGCACGACCGCGATTGCGGGCGCGATCTTAATCGACGGTCGCGGCGGCGCGCCCGTCCCGGATTCGCTCGTCGTCGTGCGCGGCTCGACGATTTTGTTCGCCGGTCGGCGCGGCGGTTTTCCGGTTCCCGCCGGCGCGGAGACGGTCGATGCCGCAGGCTTGACGGTTCTGCCGGGGCTGATCGACGCGCATTTTCACATCGACGGCGACGACCCGCTGCCCGCGCTTTTTCTCGCGAACGGCGTGACCAGCCTGCGCGATCCGGGACAATGGATCGAAGCCTACGACGCGGCGCGGAAAAACGACGCGGCGCAGGTGCCGCGATTGTTTCTGACCGGACCGCATCTCGATTCGCCGCCCGCCGCGTACCCGAACGATTCGTTCGTCGTGCGCGACGAGGAAGAAGCGCGCCGCGCCGTCCGGCGTTTCGCCGCGCAGGGCGCCTCGGCCTTCAAGGTTTATTTCCGCCTGCCGCTCGGCTTGATCGCGGTCGTCGCGCGCGAAGCGCATCTGGCGGGCTTGCCGGTCACGGCGCACCTCGAAATCGTCGACGCCGACGAAGCCGTGCGCGCCGGTCTCGACGGCGTCGAACACATCACTTCGTTCGGCACGTGTCTTTTGCCGGCCCGCGAAGCGGAAAAATACAAACAATCGATTCTGCTGAACAACGACGCCCGGCGCGAAGGTCGCTACCGCGTCTGGAACGATCTCGACCTTAATTCCGAGAAAGCGCGCTCGCTCGTGCGGCTGCTCGCGGAAAGGAAAACTTTCGTCGCGCCGACGCTGGCGATTTTCGAGCGGCGCGCCGGCGATCAGGACACCACGGCGCTGCATACGGAAGCGTTCCGGAAAATGCTCGCCCTGACCGGCATGATGCGGCGCGCGGGCGTGCGGATCGTCGTCGGCTCGCATTCGGCGGTGCCGCACGCCGAGCGGGGCTGGGCCTACCAGCGCGAGCTCGAATTGCTGGTCGAAGCCGGCTTGACGCCGATGCAGGCGATCGTCGCCGGGACGATGGAAAACGCCCGGTTTTTCCGCAACGAGGATCGCATCGGAAGTTTAGAAAAAGGAAAGCTCGCCGATCTCGTGCTCATCGACGGCGACCCTTCAAAAGACATCTCCGCGATGCGCCGCGTGCGGCGCGTGATGTTGAACGGCGTCTGGGTCGAAAGACAAAAAGCCGCCGCGACGAAAGGGGGAGCGCAATGAAACTTTTTTACCTTTTCGGCGCGTTCACGATTTCGGTCTGCGCGTTGTTTGCGCCGTTCGCCGTCCGCGGCGAAGGCAAAACCGTATACGTGCATCTCATCGACGGCGACGACGCGAAAGGCGACGGCAGTTACGAAAAGCCGCTCAAATCCTGGCGCGCCGCGCTGCGCCGCGTCGGCGGCGGCGACACGATCGTCGCCAAAAACGGCGATTACCGCCGATCGGGGCGCGCCGCGCGCTGGGGCGGAATTTATCTGACGCTGACGATGGCGGACGAACTCGAAGCGGGCGATCCGCGCCGAACGGTTTTGGCGGGACAAAGACCGGATGCGGTCGGCATTTACCGCTACGACCCGAAACGCCCGCTCGTCATCCGCGCCGAAACGAAACACGGCGTGATCATCGACGCCGTCCGGTTTCATCTCGCGAGCGGCGTCGTCATCGACGGCTTCGACATCTTTCCGAACCCGTATTACGAGGACGAAACGGGCAAAAAAATAAACCAGCGGCGCAACGGCGTGCACGGCGACAGCGTTTACGAGCCGGAGGACCGCTATAACCGCGTCAAAACGAACGATCCGCCCGGACGGCGCACCGCGCTCTGGTACGACCGCGCGCTCTGGACGAGTCATATCACGATTCGAAATTCGAGGATTCACTATCCGTTGCCGCAACAAAAAAACGGCGCGCCGCCGTACGATGCGCTCGAAGACAACGACCGGCTTTATCTTGTCAAATTCAATCAATCGCATCACATAACGATCGAAGACAACGAGCTTTTCGACGGGAAAAACTTTCAGCGCAAACCGGCGATCGATCTGCCGGCGGTCGACGACGCCGTCGTGCGGCGCAATTACATTCATAATTGCCACCGCGGCGTCGTCACGAAAGGCGGCGGCAGGCGCGTTTTGATCGAAGCGAACGTTTTCGTCGATAACTCCGGCTCGGCGTTCGCCGGCGGTTCGACCGATCCCGACCTTTTCATCGACGGCGATTTAAAAGACCCGTGTTCGTTCGCACGGTTCGAATCCTACGCGATGACGGCGCGCAATAATCTCGTCGTTTCGACGCGCCCCGGCGAGCGCCCGGTCGAACCGGTTTCAATCTGGGCGGCGAAAGACGCGCAGATCCTCAACAACACCTTCGTCGGCATCGGCGAACGCGGCGTGCTGCTCGTGCGCCCCGGAAACGAAGTCGATTCTCCTCCGAAAGGCTGTTCGCGGAGCCTGCGCCTGACCGAAACCGACAACCTGCGGCTGGAAAACAACATTTTTATTCTTTCGGGCGTCGTCGACGAAACCATGCTGTATCAGCAAACCGGCGGCGCGATCGTTTCGAACGGTTTCCTGCGCCGCAACAACACGTTTTTCAACGGCGGTGGCGAAATTCCGCCGGGCGGCACGGCGAACCCGAACAGCGAGCCCGGTTTCAGCAAATCCGACCCGGGCCTTTCCGGCGGCAAGGGCACGGATTACGTTTCGTGGATGAATTTCGCCCGGCTGCGCGAAAACTCGCCCTCGCGCGGGAGAGGAATCGTTTTTGCCGAAGCGCCGGCAATAATGTCCAATAAAAGGTAGAACGAATTCATAATCGACTCGTTAAGCGGAACCGGCGACTATTCATCAAAAATTAAATTTGTGTTACCGAAGCAAGAATCTCTTGATGACAACCTTTACGTTATTTCACGATTGTCATTAAATTAGATTACAATGCTAATAGCTTACGATAATGTTTGTTATGGAAAGTTAAATTTAATTCGCCCCGTTCGGATCTAGGCTATCTGATTTTCTGGAATACTTATATTAAAACTCAATAAAAAATTCAATCTCGCTCTTCGAACCGGGGACAGACGCGCGAGAGCGTAAAACTAACGGAGGATCGACTTACTGCCGAACGAAAGTTCATTCCTAAGCGGTTGAAATCAAGCGGTGAAGAATGAAAGCCCGAGCCGGCAGGCCGGGGCTTTCCTCAAAAACGGTAAAGCTAAATCCGCTTTGGCGGCTGTAAAATTCAAATAGTCCGTTAATAAGAGTCCCGCCAACCGCCGCTGCGACGATTGTAGGCGCGGGAAACTTCGTCCAATTGGCGGTCGATATTTCGCCAGTAACTTTCGACGTTGCGGCTGAGCCTGACACGCTTCATCGCGCGATCGACCCGATTTCCAAGCTGCAGAACCTCGCGTGCTTCGCGCGACGAATCGTTCAGGTTGCGCCCGTTGCCGAAACGGCTTTCCAGACGGCTGACCGCATCGCGAAAATCGCTTGCCAACCGGTTCAAATTATCTTCGCGATTGCGACCGTCGTACTGACTTCGATCGAGGTCGCGGTCAACGAACTTTGCGAAATCCCGGCTGTCGCTCCTTAAGCGTTTTATCGTATTTCTTAATTGCGCGGCGTTGTAGTAATTGTTGTATCGATCATCGCGGTCGCGTCGCTGAGCGGAAGCCGCGGTCGGCAAACTCAAAAGTAAAAGCGCAAAAGCAAAAATCCCCAATAATGACTTAACTCGTTTCATATTAATCATCTCCCGTTTGTAAATTTAATTTCGGCAACTTACGGCTATTCATATAAGACGATCCATTGCCGTCTGAAAATCAAGGCAAGCGAACCGTATGCCTCCAAGTGACGGCAGTTAACTTTCAAAGACAACTCCTTGAATAATGAGGATTTAACTTTTTCTTAAAATATGCCATTAAAGATTCGTTTACGGAAATGGAATATGACGGGATCGAAATCGCTTAAACCGTCTGATCTGTATAGCGCCGGGATCTTAAAAACAGCGTCGGGTTAATTGATCGACGGTATTTGAAGCCGTCCAGACCAAAAGATTGAGCCGTACCTTCAGCCGAGGCAAATCGATAAAAAGTTAAAAACTTGGTCCGCGATTCGCACGAGCGACTAATATTCAACCCGAAAAATCCATTCCGAACCCGGTTTGGTAACGAAATTCCCCGATCGCTTCGTCCCTATCAAAAAGAAGATGATTTCGGGCGAATCTGCTTTACGACGCCGCTCGCCGGTTTAGAAAAAATCGATTTCTTCCCTTTCCGGGCAGGCTTTGGTAACAACTTCAGTGATGTAAAGAGTCGCCGAATCGTCCTTCGATCGCACGATTCGATGCTCGATCGCCGTTATTTTTATAACCGCGTCGTTCATCAAGCCGGGCTTCGCAGAGCGCGGATAACGCCCCGTCCATAGCCCGGGATTCAGGACATCGCCCTTTTGAATCGCCGGAAACGGCAGTTTCGACTGCAGCACGCAGTTAAATTTAAGCCCCTCGCCGCTATCGGAATGAATATGCAGTTCGTATTCCCTTGTCATGATCTTATTCCCCAGATTTTTGTTTCCCTGGTCCGCCGGCGGTCGGGCGCCCGCGCACCGATACGAGAATTTTTCCCCGACCATCGTTTTATTGCCGAATTTTCGAGCCGGCATCCCAATCGTTTTTCAACCAAGTCGGCATTCGACGCCGACTTATGCCTGATTTTTTCGGCCCTTTCTTCCGCGGCTAACGCCGCACTTAACCAAATATAGCTTCAATCCGCACCTTTTTTCAGATTTTTTAAACGCGACGTTAAATAGCGATTTCGGCTTATTTATTCAAAGCCGTGAGGAATAAAATCAGCTTTCCCCGAATGTTTTTTCATACGCCGGGACATCGGCGATTCACACCGAAATACAATCGAACCGCCGATCCGAATTGCCGGAAATTCTGAAACGCCTACCGCCTAAATCGTATAGCGAGAAATCGAAATCTCGGAAAAGACAAAAAACAACACCGGATTCGGTCGTTTAAGCGGCGAACTTTTTCGCGCGGCAGGATTCGCCGAGCCGGGACCAATACGCGCCGGCGCGCACCATGTGAGCCGCGTTGCCGTTACGGAGTTCGGACCGAACGACGCGGGTAAAAAAACGTTTACGGCGCGCTCTCGCTCCAGCATTCAGATGTTAATGCACACATTTTGATTAATATTGTTTCTTCATCTATGATATGACTGATTTTTAACTTTAGTCATATCAAAACGTCATGCGAGCCGTTGCTGTACGCTGAGATATAGAAAGATTTGATACGGGAGGCTGCCGATCGGCTTTCAACTCAATTCGGTTATGAGAAAATGACGATTGACAATCCTCGCCCAAAAGATTGGAATCGCTGAAAAAACTCTTTGCCTTCATCTTTCGAGTAGAAGTTTTTGCCGGTGTTTTGGAAAAAAGCATCAAAGACGGCTCTTTCGACGCGGAGGAAATACAGTCTACCGTAAACGGGATTTTCTGCTTGCCGCAAACTTTCTACTGCCGACCGGCTCGGGCGCAAGCGAACCTGGAAAACGAAAAGAACCTGAAAAGAAGGCTTCAAAAATTGCCGATCTGAGCCTGATCGGGCGGAGAAAACGCAGCTGACGGTATGTTTTAACCGGAAAAAGAAAGGAAAGACTGCCCTCGAAAGCGAAACGGAGAGACAAAAAAAAACGAATAGAACAGAACTTCGAAAAACTTTTCAAAGTCATTAAAATACCAAATCAAAAGGAGAATCGACAAATGAAACCCCAATTATTAACCGGAATCCTCGCCCTCACGGTTTTCGCCTTCGCTTTGCCGATCTTTGCGCAAACCGGCATCCCGGCCGGTTCCATGAGCCAGTGCGATACGCAGCTGCAGACGTTCATGAACACTTACCAGATTCCCGGGGCGACCTTCGCCGTTACCAAAAACGGCAAGCTGATTTATATTCGCGCCTTTGGAAATGCCAATCAAGCGGGAACCGAGGCGACACAGCCCTATCATATGTTTCGCATCGCCAGCATTTCCAAACCGATCACTTCGATCGCCATCATGAAGCTGATCGAAAACGGGCAGTTGAGCCTGAGCGATAAACCTTTCGGTCCCGGCGGAATTCTTAATGCAGATCCTTATTTCGCCAATGCGAATATCACCGACACGCGCGTTTATAACATCACGATCCAAAATTTGCTCGAACACTCCGCCGGGTGGAATCGGGATTTGCCGATGTCGCCGAATCCTTTGCCGCCTTATCCCTGGGGCTATGGAACCAGCGATCCGATTTCATTTCCGCTTCATGTTACGCAAACTTTAGGCGAGGCGAATCCGGTGACCAGACGCGCGATGATTAAATTTTCGATTCAGAAGGGATTGAATTTTGCTCCGGGCACTGTGATGAATTATTCAAATATCGGTTATCTGGTTCTCGGCGAAGTGATCGAAAAGAAAACCGGAATGACTTACGAAAATTACGTCAAACAAAACATCCTGACGCCGCTCGGCATTTTCGATATTCGTTTGGGCAAAAACCTGCTTGCCGACAAGCAGGAACGGGAGGGCGAATACATTGCCACGAGCACGACGCTTTCAGCTTACGGAACGGGACAATTCGTTCCCTGGCAATACGGCGGCTGGAGTCTGGAAGCGATGGACGCCCACGGCGGCTGGATCGCGACCTCCCGCGATTTGGTCAGGCTGTTAACGGCGGTCGACGCATTTCCGAGCCGCCCCGACATTCTTTCCGCGTCCACCATCCAAACCATGACCACCCCATTTTTGAACAATTACAACTTCGCCTATGCCAAGGGCTGGCAGGTAAATTCTTCAGGAACCTGGTGGCACGGCGGCTCGCTTGACGGCACATACGGCGAAATGGTCCGGACTAACGGTCAAGTGACCTGGGCGGTGATCTTAAACAAACGCATCAATTCTTCGGCTTTTTCGAATGCCGTGCATAATCTCGGCTGGAATTGCGTAAATACCACCACGACATTCCCGACGCACGATCTTTTCGACTTCCCGACGCAGAATGCTTCGGCGATGAATTTCTCGGGTATTACGAGCAGTTCGATGACCGTGAGCTGGACGAACGGCAACGGCGACGGACGGGTGCTGCTCATGCGGGCGGGCGGCGCGCCGAATAAATTTCCTCTGGACGGCACCGAATACGCACCCGCCCCGCAAGTGGATTTAGGCGGCGGAAACTACGTCGTTTACAGCGGTCCGGGCAATAACGCGACCGTCAGCAATCTGAATAGCGATACAAACTATCAGTTTCGCCTGTATGAGTATAAAAAGAATTCTAATACCGGCAATTATGCGCTTTACCAATTGGCCAATCCCGCCAGCGGCTCACAAAACACGCGCGCAACAACCTCTCAAACAACGCCTCGCTTTGACTTTGACGGCGACGGCAAAACCGATGTATCGATCTTTCGCCCGTCGGTCGGAGAATGGTGGTATCTGAAAAGTTCGAACGGCGGAAGCTTCGCCGCCCAATTCGGCGCTTCGACGGACAGGCTCGTTCCCGAGGATTACACGGGCGACGATAAAACCGACATCGCCGTTTGGAGACCGTCAACGGGCGAATGGTTTATTCTTCGAAGCGAAGACGGAAGCTACTACTCTTTCCCGTTCGGAACCAACGGCGACATACCTGCGCCGGCCGACTACGACGCGGACGGAAAAACCGACGCGGCGGTCTACAGACCCTCTTCGGGAACCTGGTATATCCACTATTCCGGGGGATCGGGAACGGGGATCGTCAATTTCGGCGCTTCGGAAGACAAGCCGGTTCCCGCGGATTTTGACGGCGACGGCAAAGCGGACATCGCCGTTTTCCGCCCGTCGGACGGTTCGTGGTGGTACCTGCAAAGTTCAAAC
Source organism: Pyrinomonadaceae bacterium (assembly GCA_036563455.1). Classification (GTDB taxonomy): domain Bacteria; phylum Acidobacteriota; class Blastocatellia; order Pyrinomonadales; family Pyrinomonadaceae; genus JAFDVJ01. The sequence continues at coordinate 41,598 of DATCMK010000018.1, forward strand.
CAGCAATTTAAGGTCTACCGCTTCGGGGTGGGCACGGACAAGCCCGTGCAGGGCGATTACACCGGCGACGGGAAAGCCGACATCGCCGTGTTTCGACCGTCGACCGGCGAATGGTTCTTCCAGCGAAGCGAGGATAATTCCTACTACTCGTTCGTCTGGGGACTTCCGGGCGACATTCCGGCGCCGGGCGATTACGACGGCGACGGCGAATTCGACGCCTCGGTTTTACGTCCGGCGACCAACACGTGGTATATGAACCAGACGAGCTCGGGCGTCGGCATCGTCGCTTTCGGAAGCGCGGGCGACTCACCGGTTCCGAATGCTTATGTTCCGTAAACAATATTTTTTTATCATGCGGCGCGGCAGCGCAATCAAAAATGCGGCGAAAATATAGGGCGCGTGCCCGAGCGTCGACCGAAACGGCGCGCGAAGACGGCGGCGGCAGCGCTCCTGAAAGCAGCCCCTTGAGCACTCAGTCCGACCAGGCGGTTTATCTCTGCCGTCGTCATTGAAGGCCTTTGTTTCTGTCTCGAAAAGGGTCTTTCGCGAACCGCTTAAAACGCCTGTTTCGCCGCGCTTTATTTCCAATAAAAGAGAAATTCAATGAGTCAAAAAACATTTTCGCCTTAATTTCTCATTATTCGTCGCGGTTATTTTTAATTATCTCCAGAACGGCTTCGAGAACCGGATCTCGATTATTGAAATAGTCCGCGGAAGACACCTCGACCGGAATATCCGGCGCGATCCAGATTCGGTCGTCTTTGCTGGCGGCTTGATGGTATCCGGATGCGATCGATCCGGATACGCGACTGTAGGGCAGAACGAACTGCGCTTCGTCGCCGACCCGGTTCGGCTTCGAACCGCTCGGTTCGCCGACATAGACCGCGTCGGTCAGGTGATTTATCGTGCCGGCGAACGTTTGCGCGGCGGAAAAGGTGTCTCTACCGATGAGAACGAAGATTTTGGCTCGATCGCGGGTCGTTTCGAAATGAATCAGCGTTCGGTAAAGCTCGCGCAATAATGTCGCTTCGCCGCCGTTGTTGAGGCGCACGTCGATTATCAAATTTTTAATGTTGTTTTCGGCGAGCGTTTCGCGGAGCCTCGCCGAGAAAGCCGCGAGCGTTTCATCCGGCTGATTCTGCACTTGATTGAATTGAAAATAAACCGTTTCCGGAGCGAGTTTCCGGAACCAGTAATTTTCGGACGGACGGCTTAAATATAACGGATTGAGGGCCGTTGCATTCATTCTCGGCGGGATCAATTTGATATTGATTTCGTCCGGACCAAACTCCCTCGCCGAAACCGTTATTTCCCTTCGCTCGCCTTTCGCGGCGTCTTCCAAAAGCAAAGACACCCGCGCGCGGTCGCCGGCAATGCCCAATTCTTTGAGATAATCGGGTAAAGTCAGATAAAAAACGCCGGCCCATTTGGCGCCCATCGAATTGTCCCGGCTCACCAACGGTTCCAAACGCCGCATCGCCGAGGCGGCGTCGGTTCGCTCGAACCTCAACACCTTCATGCCGATCAGATGCCCGAGTTCTTCGGCGGCGTCGATCACGAACAGGCCGTCGGAAAAAAGATAAAACGTTAAGGGCAGACGTTTCAATCTGCCCAATCTCATTCCGAACGGGTAAACCAACGTATGTCCGTCGCCCAACAATGCGAACAGGCGTTGAAATTTAACGACGATTCCGGCGTCGGAAAGACGCGGCAGATTTCGGCGAATCTCAGCCGCCGCTCAAAAACTCCGGCGGAAGCGGTTCCCGGCTGTAACGGTAATGCACTCTCTTTACTTCGGAAATCAAATAATCGAGGTCAATCGCCCAACCGAGCACGCGATTTGCGACCTGAGGCTTGATCGATCCGGCCATTTCGGCAAAACGGGCGTCGTCGCGCAAGGATTTGAAAGCGTCGTCGCGGTCGATACGCGTCCGATACCGGTAGTGCGATCGCAATGCTTCATTCAACCGGCGAAGCGCGGATTCTTTATCGCCGAGCAACGAATAACAGCGGGCGATTTGATAGGCCGCCAGCGCCTTGTCGAGAAAACCGAGCGCGGCGGATTTTCGGTAAGACGGGATCGCTTCGGCGTATCGCTTAAGTTCGTAAAGCGACGAAGCGAGCATCGACCAATTTTTACCGTCGGCGGGATTCGCTTTTAATAAAAGCTTGAGAGTTTCGGCGGCGCGATCATAATTTTTATCGCGAAAATCTTGCCGCGCCGAGCGCGATCTTCGAAGATATTCGACCGGACCGAAGCTTGTTTTCGTTCGATCATCGAGCGGCGTTTGTCGAGCCCGCGCGGGCGCGGTCATCAGAATCGTCACGCCGAAAAGGACGACGATGATTTTCTTTGTTTCGTTGAACATACACTTTTAATAAGCTCCGAAATTCGGTTCTTACAGTTCCCTTTTAAAGACGGATCGGGCTTAAAAATGTTAACGAAGAGATTATTGCGCGTCGCCTGAAATCCTCGATGCGAAGCAGCAGATTCAAGGTCTTCAACGCTTTCGGGTGCGGGCGCTTATAAATCAGCATACAGACGAGGCAATCTCGTTAACGCCCCCTTTCGTGATTTTTGCTCATTCTTCACCGGACGGAACGAGGAGATTTACCGAATGAACCGTTTCAATAAAACTTGCGAGGGCCGGTGAAGTTTCGTCTGCCCGATAACCCATTTTCAGTTCCAATACCGGCGCCGGATTTATCAGACTGCGATACTCGATTCCTCTTTTTTGCACGTTCTGTATCGAAGCGGGGAGCAGCGTTATTCCGATTCCCGCCGCGACTAATCCGAGCGCGGTGTGGATCTCCTCTACCGTTTGGACGATTTGCGGAGTGAAACCGGCGTTCGCGAAAATTTGCATGGTATTGTCGGCGTGAGGCGACGGCGGGTGCGGCTGAAGGATAAAAGGTTCGTTTGCCAGGTCGGAAAGCCTTAGAGCCGTTTTTTTATTCAAACGGTGCGATTGCGGCAGAGCGGCGACTAATTGTTCGCTGTAAACCGTTTCGAACACTAAACCCGATTCCGTTTTCGGAAATCTGGCGAAACTGACGTGTATTCGCCCTTCTCGAAGCGCTTGATTTTGTTCCGAACTTTGAATCTCCTGTAATACCAATTCTACCGCGGGGTGCCTTTTCCTAAACTCCTTTAATATAATCGGCAGCACGTCGTACGTCGAGGAAGCGATAAAACCGATACTTAGCCAACCCGCGTCTCCCCAGCCGGTGAGCTTTGCCTTTTTTACCGCATTTTCAAGACTTTTCAGGATGCCGAGAGCTTCTCTCTGAAAAATCCGGCCGGCATTGGTCAGTTCGACGCTTCTCTTCGATCGCTTAAACAGCTGAATTCCGATCTCTTGTTCGAGCTGCTGAATTTGCTTGCTGAGCGGCGGCTGAGCGATATGGAGCCGGGCGGCCGCTCTGCCGAAATGCAATTCTTCGGCGACCGCTAAAAAATATCTCAAGTGACGTATTTCCATTGATACTTCTAAAGTATTACGAGACACAAAATAAGTATTTTACATATTAAGACATATATAGCATTCTTTGTATGTTTAACTTTAAGGACAGGAAATTTTTATTGATTATGCGAAACGCGACGTTTTCCGTGTTCGGAACGCCCTTGTTGACGATATTTCTCTGCCTCACGACGCTCGCGCAGAGTCTCGGCGTCTCGATGAAAGATGAGACGTGCCAGCCATGCGATGATTTTTACCGGTACGCCAACGGCAGCTGGATGAAAAACAACTCGATTCCGGCGACCGATTCGAACTGGAGCCGGAGCGCCGAGATCAGACAGCGCACGCAGTTGCTGCTCAAAGGGATTCTCGAAGAAGCGGCGAAGAAAACAGACGCCCCTCAAGGCAGCGCCGAACAGCTGATCGGCGCGTATTACGCCGCCTGCATGGACGAGATGAAGATCGAAGCCGGCGGCGCGAAAGCCCTGGAGCCGCATTTGAGGCGCATCGAGAAAATCAAGACCGTGGATGACCTGCAAACCGAGGCGGCGAACCTTCACCGGCTGCGCATTCCGGCGGTTTTCGGTTTCGGCTGGAATTTCGACGTCAAAGACGGCTCGACGATCATCGGCGAAGTTAAACAGGGGCAGGGCGTCTGGACGCTGCCGAGCCGCGATTATTACACGGAAGCGAAATTCGCGCCGGTGCGCGAAGACTTCGTCAAATACGCCGCCGCGATGTTCGCGCTGCTCGGCGACGCGCCCGGAACCACCGCCGCGAACGCCCGAACGATTCTTTCCGTTCAAACGAAACTCGCCGAATCCGCCAGCACGCCGCTTCAATTGCGCGACTTGAACGCTAATTACAACAAGCGCACGACGGCGCAGTTGAAGGAACTCGCGCCGAACGTCAACTGGGCGAAATATTTTGCCGAAAGAGGCGCGCCGCCGATGTCGGAAGTCAACGTCGCGCAGCCCGCATTTATCGAGAAAGTGAACGCGCTGCTCGTTTGGGTGCCGATCGCGGATTGGAAGACCTACCTGCGCTGGCAACTGGTTCACAACGTCGCCGCCCGTCTGTCGTCGCCGTTCGCGAAGACGCATTTCGATTTATACGCGAGCAAGCTGACCGGGCAAAAGGAGCAGCAGACGCGCTGGAAGCGATGCGTCGCGGAAACGGACGGCTCGCTCGGCGACGCGCTCGGTCAGCTCTACGTCAAAAAAGCGTTTTCCGAGGAGACGAAAAAGCGGGCGGAAGAATTGATTCGCAATCTGCGCGCCGCCGCGCACGAACGCCTTTCGACCGCCCAGTGGATGGGCGACGAAACGCGCCGGCAGGCGCTCGCCAAGCTCGCCGCGCTCAAACAGAAAATCGGAGCGCCCGATAAATGGGACTCTTATCCGGGACTGAGAATGAAGCCCGACCGATACTTAGAAAACACCTTTCGCATCGCCGTCTACTACCAGAAAGATTTGAAGAAAATCGGCAAGCCGGCTGACCGTTCGGCATGGCTTTCGACCGCGCCGACCTTTAACGCTTATTATTTTTCGGGCAACAACGAAATCGGTTTTCCGGCGGGCACCTGGCAGCCCCCGATGTTCGACCCGAAAGCCGAAGACGCGGTTAATTACGGCGCGATCGGCGCGCTGATCGGTCACGAGATCACGCACGCCTTCGACACGAAAGGCAGCCTATTCGACCACGCGGGCAATATGCGCAATTGGTGGAGCGATGCCGACCGGAAGAGTTTCAACGAACGCGCCGCGTGCGTCGAAAGGCAATACTCCGCATTCGAGGTCGAAAAGGGGCTTTTCGTCAACGGCAAGCTGACGATCACCGAAAACGTCGCCGATCTTGGCGGAATAAATATGGCGTACGCGGCTTACCTCAAATCGCTCGAGGGCAAACCGAAACCGCCCGTCATCGACGGGCTGACCCACGAGCAACGCTTTTTTATCAGTTACGCCAACCGGTACGCGATTATTGCGACCGCCGAATACGATCGTCTGCTCGTCGCCACCGACACGCACTCGCCCAACCGTTTCCGCGTCAACGGACCGCTCTCGAATATGCCGGAATTCGCCGCGGCGTTCTCCTGCAAAACGGGCGACCGGATGGTGCGAGCGGCGAGCGAGCGGTGCCGCGTGTGGTAAAAAAATTCTGCGAAATCGTCCGGCATTCCTCATTTGGAAACCGGACGAATTTTGATTCGCGCTCCGATCGGACGATCTTGAGCTGAACATTGGAAATGAAGCGGCGCGATCAGTACGAAAACGAACTGCTTCGGGCAAAGCCGATTATCGGCAACAAGCAGAATCGTTCCGATCGCCGAAGATCGCGCGGATTCAGTTTTTTTCTGAAGGTCTTAGTGGAAATGGACGGCCACGAGATCATCGAAGCCGCCCGCCACGTCCTGATCGAAAAACCGGTCGATTGCGATGCGCTCGAACCGAAACTCGCGCATTACCCGGGAAAAGAAGGATCAAATCGTCTCGATCCGCCCGATCGGATAAAATCGGGGCACAGGGCGGTCGTTTTCGGACGCGCTTTCGCGTTTCAAACTCAGCTCGCAGATTTATTATTTTGCCGCTTCGTTTTTCCCGCGACCAAGTTTCAGGACGTCTCCGGGCGCACATTCTAGCGCCTCGCAAATCTTTTCAAGAGTGGCGAAATTAATGCCCAGAGCCTTCCCTTTTTTTAACCGCCATAAGGTCGTGTGGCTGATTTGGGTTTGTTTCGAGAGCCAATAAAACGACCGTCCCCTTTCATTCAACAGTTCATCGATGCGGACTTCTATATTCATAAAACCGTTTCTTAAAAATCTATCTCCTGTATGAAATATATTTTGTAAACAAAATATATTTCATGTTTGACATATAGGCAAGCCGGGATGTAATCTTAAAACATAAAGAAACTAGCTTAAATCTTTTCTCAGACCCTTCTGACCCGCCAGACCGACCTGAACTAAATTAGCTCAACAACCAAGTTGTAAACTGGCGAAATGCCGGATTTTGATCGGACGTTAACGACGGAGCCATTATGTCAAATCAATTAAATATCAATGAAATGCTCATCGGCGAGCCGAGATTTTCGATCTTCGTCGAGGCGCTGACGGCGACGGAACTGATCGATAAATTAAAAGAAAGAGGACCGTTTACGATTCTCGCTCCGTCCGACTCGGCTTTCAAAAAACTCCCCGAATCGAAACTTTGCGAATTGTTGAAGCCGCTCAACAAGGCGAACCTGACGGAAATAATGAAATACCACATCATCGCCGGCAGAATGCTGTCCGAGGACATCGCCAGATTTAAGTTTGTCGGAACGTTTCAAAATCAAAGATTAAAAATCAAAGCGACGAATTTCGGATTCAAGGTCAACAACGCGAATTTACAGTCGCGGAATATCGAAGTTTCAAACGGCGTGATTCACGGCATCGATGCCGTTTTGTTTCCTGCTTTCGCAATGCAAGCCGTTTAGAATCGACCGGCTCATAAGCTAGCTCTTGGTCTCCGAAATCTCGTCGCGGAACCGACGGAAGGAACAATAAAATGAACAATTTAAATATCGTCGAACGCCATAATCAGAACGTCGCCGTTCTGGATTTAACGGGCAAAATAAAAATGGGCGACGACATCGGCAAACTCGGGATGGCTTTACAGGTCGTCGGCTCCGACGGCGTCAAAAACGTTTTGCTAAATATGGCGGGCATTTCTTATATAGATTCGAGCGGTCTGGGCGAGCTGATCGCCGTTTATCACGCGGTGAAAAGACGCGGCGGAGAGCTGAAGCTTCTTCATTTAACCGACCGGGTCAGCCAATTGATGGTGATTACGAAACTGCTAACGGTCTTCGAGAGTTTCGACGGCGAGGACGAAGCGGTCCGCAGCTTTCAAACCGTTTCTAAAGGACAAACGGAATCCGTCACCGGAAAATTGGATCGAGCGTTACTAAGTCAATAAAAATCGAATAGGAAAAATTATGAACGTTTACGGAATCGAAACATTTTTGATTGGAATGGTCGGCGGCGGCGTGAACTTGGCGCTTTTTATTTACCTCCGAAACCGCGCCTTGAATCCTCACAAAACTCCGGCTTCGCCGCAATTCAGACAAAGCGCGCCGACCATCGAAGGAACGGCGTCGAAATCAATCAACCGGCGCAGAAAAATCGAGTCGAAACCGACCATCATCTGCTCGCTTCCGATTCATCAGGTTACTCGACCGCAAGCGCGGCTTTCATAAGAGTTTGAGAGAAAGTTTATGCTGATTATCGAAATGCTGGTCAACGAAAATCTGATCAAAGCCGAAGCCGCGCTGAACCGCGCCAACAGCGGCAACATCGTCGAACTGTGCCGGGAATATCTACAAATACTGACGCTCTACCGCGCCGAGCTTTATAAACTGCGTGAGATTCCGGAAATAAATCTCGAACAGCCGTCGGCGCTCGCCCGCGAATTGGTCGATCAGGTGAGAAGAACGATTCGCACCGCCATCGAAATTACGACCCGCGAGCGCAATCGGACCGAATTGCTGCTCGACTCGTTTATCACGATCAGCGGCTATGACGCGGTAAATACTTTTAATCGGCTCAAACATAAAGGATTCGATAACTGGGAGTTAAAAGCCAACGCCCTCTATTCGCGGAACAACGGAGGTTTTGAACAGATAGCGATGCCGGAAGCGATCGAAGCGGCGAGCCTACTTCGCCGCGAGTCGTACATCCGCGACAAAACTTTATTTCTTCGATAAAGTTCAGACGCTCCGGGCGGTTTTATAAAATCGCGCAACGAATTATGAAAGAAGAAAAAATGCAGGATTATAAAAGCCGGGTTTCAAATATTTTGAAAGTCTTCAGGTATAAATACGGGCTAAAGGCGGATCTCGTTTGCGTGAACAGTCAAACGGTCGGCACGGAAGTTTATGTCGTGATGAAGGCCATTCTTAAGGAACGAAATATAGCGATCCAAGTCGACGACCGAACGCCCGTCGGCAAGTTCATGTTCGTCAATCGAGAGCTGGCGGCCTCGAATATTTTATAAGGCGGAAATTTTATTCGGAACTATTATTCTCGAAACGACGATTTTTACCTTTAATTCAATGATTAATTACCGGCTCAACGCATACATTTTCCTCGCGGCAACCTTCTTATTGCTGGTCGCCGCGATCCTCAGTCCGCACGAGGAAAGCATCATGGACATCACGTTTTTCGGATTGAGCTTTATTTCCGGCGCGATAACTATAAATCTCTTCAAGAAATACCGGGAAGAAAGAAGATATCGAGCGTATCGATCTTCATAAGGTCGTTTTGATTTCAGGTTTTTTGTTTAATAAAACCGGCTCGCCGACGCGCGTTGTCCCAGTGTTTATGAAATTCGTCCTGTTCCCTTTCGGTCAAAACGTGCCCGTCGTTTTTGTCGATCAGCACGATCACCGCGCCGGGCACCCAGCCCTCATCGATCAATTTCGGAATATCGGCGGCAAACGTCCACGCCTGTTCGTTTTCACGCATCAAACGCACTTCTTCCACTTCCGGTTCGCTCAACTGCGGATCGGCGTCGATGATTTTTTTGACTTCGCTGCGCGCCAGGTTTAACGCTTCATTCAAGTCGAACATATTATTACCTTCCTGATTCCGGCGTCGCCGGTTTTTCGAGAAAACAAATCGAATCGTCAAGCCCTATTTATTTATAAAGTACGCTGAATCGATGATTGTTCGGAAGATTGCAGTAGTATCTAAATTTTTGGACGAGGCTCGTCACATCAACGATTTTATCGTTGAAAATATGAATCGTATTGGTTTCCATCTCGAGCGCGGCTAAGAGAGTTTGACTTCCGGAGGTCACGGACGGATTTTGCAGATCCGACAGCGAGCCTTCAATTTTTTCCATGTCCGTTCCGATTCGCCCGGTTTCTTTGTAAATTTTATAAATCATGTTTTGGAGACGGTAAAAGCATAAAAATTTTCGCTTTCACTTATAATTGCGGCGCATTCGGCGAAAATATTTCCCCGATTAAAATCGACGAATGCGTATCAGAAGCGTTTTGAAGCTCATCAGGCAAGCCTAGAATTCTAGCCGATCTTTTTCGATAAAAAATGGACGCATTGATTCGTCGCGCCGTCGATGATTTCAACCTGCGAAAAGGATTTCAACAACTTGTTTGCCTTCCGTTTCGCATGTTCAAAATCTTGCGCCTGACCTTTTTGTTCGAGCGCCTTTGAGCCGTTCGTTTCGATTTCACCCGCTTTTATTAGATACATATTTTTAGTTTCCCCCGCGCATGTATTCCGCGACGGCTTCCAAAGCCGCCTGCCGGTTTCCGCATTCCGCGATCAGTTCCCGCCCGTAATAGACGATTACGCGCGATTTCGTTCGATGAACGAACGTAATTTTAATGCCGTCAGGCGTCATCGCGCTTTCGGCGACGCCGATCGTCGATTTTTCAAAAATCAGTTCCATAAATTCTTTCTCCCTCTCTTTCGATTCGTTGAAACAGATTAATTATTGTCCCAAAACCATTTCCCGTCCGGTTCCGGCGCAAACCAAACAAGGATTGACGGCTTTTACCCGGCCGTTTCCGCGGCACTGCCGGCATTTTCTCCGGTGTCCCGTGGCTGAAACCCATCCGATTCGATCGCAAACGACCCACGAAGCGTTATTTTCCGGCAGCGATGTTCCATTTCCCTTCCCGCCGCACCAAGCGCAGCTAGTCCGCCTTTGATTATTCGATGAGGTTTCAGTGTCCACCGCCCCTTTCGGAAAATCTCCGGTTTGGGGAAAATTCGTTTTCAAGTTTCTCGTCCCGGTAATTAAGGAGCGGTTTTCTGCTCGCCTGGATTTTCGAATCGGAGACTTCAAAAATCGACGTCGCCGGTTCGGAGCCGATCAAACCGCGCAGAATTTTGAGCGTCTGCGGATAGCCGTCGCGCTGATAATTTTTCGCGTCTTCTTCGGTTTCCCAGGACGTATCCCCGATTGCCGTCAGCCAGATCGTGTCGATCGAAGTCACGCCGGCGCAAAATCCCTTTTGCAGGCGTAAAGCGGGCATGATCTGGTCATGAATTTTTTGCGAAAGTTCGGTAAAGGTATTGGGTTTAAGTTGTATTTTGGCGCGGTGCGTAAACATTGGTCGGATCCTCCGTAAAATAGCTGTGAATTTCAGGTGGTCCGGCGTATTCCGAAGAATCTGAGCAAAGGTTAAGCTAATCTCTCTACTCTGTCAGTTTGAACTCTTTCACACTATATGTCAAATACGAAATATATTTTGAATATGAAATACGATTCAGACGACCGGTTTCCTTTCAGGGCGTAACCGGACGCGCCCGCTAAAAAAACGCCCTGTTCCCTGCGAGAATTTACATTCTGATGCCGGGGGCGATTCTTTTCAGCATCGCCTTGCGACGAGTTTCGTGCCGAACATACTTTTCGCTGCCGCCCATTTCTCTCTTCTGCTACGTCTCCCAAGAAATCGATGACGCCTTTTCTTGAAAAAGCGGAAATTTTCTTTTCAAGTCTTTAAGTTCGGTTTTCTTTTAGGCTGATTTTCAAAAACCGTTTTATTTTTATTTCTCCGTTCGGCAAGCATTTTTGAATCGACTGCCTTTTCTATTTTTCCTTGTATCTTTGTATCTTTTTAACGCTCACCAGTTTTTATCTTCTTATCTTCTTATCTGGATAGGTGGTTACTTAGATATATATCTTTTCAGTCTTCTGTTTGTTTTTGTATTTGTACAATAATGAATTATTCATACCATCTTGATGGGTTGATTATTAAACAGATTACTGATTATTATAAACCTTGGTGATTCCGGAAAGAATCTGAATCTGCAATAAAAAAGGTATGAAAAAGAAACAGGAAACAAAAGCGGTCGTGATCGCCATCGCCAATCAAAAAGGCGGGGCCGGTAAAAGCACGCTGGCGACAAACCTGGCGGTGATGTTTGCCGCCGACAAAAAAAAGGTTTTGCTGATCGACGCCGATACGCAGCAAAACACTTCCCTGCGATGGCATGCGGACCGGGCGCAGTATGAGGATCAGGTCCCGGCCCTTGATGTGTGCGGTCTGACCGCAAGAAACTTACTGCCCAGCACGCAGAGCTTCAGAAAACAATACGACTACATCATCATTGACGGCGGGGCGAGAATCACGGCCGAAGCGCACGCGGCGGTCGGGGCGGCGGATTTTTTGATCGTACCCGTCAAAGCGGTGAAGGCGGATGTCGATTCAACGTCGGTTTTTCTGGAGGTCGTCGCTCAAAATATGGAGGTCAGAGATGATTTGGTCGCCGGAATTTTGATCAACGAGGTCAATGAAAGAACGAGTCTAGCCAAAACGATGATCGAGGAATTGAAAACCTTCGAGAGTTCGTTCGGAATTTTTGAAAACCGAATCGGCTCCTACCAGGCTTTTCGAGACGCCATTTCAAGCGGGCTCGGCGTGGTCGAATTGGGCGGAAGCTCAAGCGGAAAGGCAGCGGATCAAATGAGAGCGTTTTATAAAGAACTAAAGGGAGAGATAAGAAAAAATGGCTATGAAAAAAATTAAACCGCAATACGGCAAGGTGGTGGCGCCGGCGGTAAACCCGGCGGACGCTAAAGATCGGGAAACGCAGAGCGAGGTATCGGACCTTCAGCAACGGCAACAATCTCCGAAAGGTGGGGCCGATGAAAAAATCGGGACGGAAAACAACGAAACGGCAAAAACCGCAGAACCCAAAACGGGAGATGGAAATACAAAAGCTGTCTCGCGACTGACGAGCGAACCCAATCCTTTTCTACAGACCAAAGAGGTGTTTGCCAAAGCGCGCCTCACTAAAATCGGCTATCGCATGCGCTCTGATTATGTCGAGATTTTAGACATCATCAAAAAGATAAAAAAAGGCGGCTATACGCTCGAAGCGGTACTTGACGACGCTTTAACGTATTATTTCGAGAATTCGGAAGACGGTCGGGAAGCGATCAAAAAGGCGGAAATATTTTACTCCTAAGGCTTTGCGAAGAAACAAGACGAGCGGCGAATAATGGTTGAGGAGAAAAAAGCGGAAGTCTTCATATCTGCTTGTCTGTATTTCTGTGTATCTGCAAAAGCCACGTAATTCAAAAAATCAACGCTTGAATGTTTCGAAGAAATGCCTCCGGAAAGTGGTCGCGGGGCCGACGATCGATCAGACTGATTGTCGTCCTGAAATCGCCGCAATCCGGACGTTTTGTGTAACATCGCTTAAACGAACGCATCATCGCCGGAAAAACGTCATCGGCCAATCAACATAAAAAATCACTGTATTCATTAAAACCTCTTGACTCTGTATGCGGGTACAGGATTTAGACTCGTTTTTGTCGGGTTAATTCCCGAACGAAAATAAGAGAGGAAATAATTTGTCATTATGAGCAATACGAAAACGGTCAGAGACGTACGGACCATTTCGACCGAGGAATTGGCGGCGAAATTGAACCGCAACGAAAAATTCGAATTCTGGAACGTGCTCACGAACGAATACTACGGAAACGAGAACATTAAAGGCTCACGCCACGTGCCGCTCGACCGAGTCGGTCGCGAAATCGCCGAATTGAAGCTCCCCGCCGACGCCGAGATCGTCGTTTACTGCGCCGGTCCCGAGTGCCCGCAAAGCGGCGCGGCGGCGGAAAAACTGCTGACCTACGGCTACAAAAACGTTTTCGCCTATGAGGGCGGGCTCGAGGAATGGGAAGCCGCCGGGTTGACGATCGAAGCGGAAAAACCGGCGGCGAAAGGAGCAGCGCCGGCGAACGATCCAGGCGCGCATTCGTGCCATTGAAAAAAAGTTAAAAAAAGGCTTGACACTGTACTCGGCTACAGGGTTTATCATCTTATTAATGGTTCTTTCGAGAACCGGAACGGTAAAGGGGAAGGTATTGAAAGATACGCGTAATAAAAACGAGGAGCAAAGGGCAGAAAACGCCGGACGGACGCGAAACGCGCTTGCGGCGGGGAGAAAAAATAAGAATCGGTCGTTTTAGGATGGGGCGGAAGATTCAAAATCGAAAGCCTCCGCCCGAATAAAGGCAGGAAAAGATCATGAACAGAGCATTTGATTTCGCGAAGAGACCGGAAAACGAAAACGGCAGGCAATTAAAGATCGGCGAGGTGTCGCGCCTTTCGGGCATCGGCATCGAGGCGCTCAGGTTTTACGAAAAAAGCGGGCTGCTCGACCGGCCGGGCAGGACCTACAGCGGTTATCGTCTGTACGAAGAAAGCGTGCTCGAACGGCTCGCGTTCGTCAAAAAGGCGCAGGTTCTCGGGTTTTCGCTCGACGAGATCAAGCAGCTCATCTCGCACAAACGCCAGGGCGAAAACCCGTGCGGGGAAGTGCGCGAGATCGTCAAAACCCGTCTCGAAGAGCTCAACGAGCGCATCGCGCGGATGATGCAGTACCGCGACGAGTTGACGGCCGCGCTCGCCGAATGGGAAGAAACCGGCGAAGCCGAGGGGCACGTCTGCGGTCTCATCGAAGGCACCGCGATCGAGCACGGCATCAGCCACAAAAAGGTCGGGAAACATTAAATTCAATAAATAACAAGGGAGTCATAAGGAAATGGACAATAATACGAACACAACGAAAGTAACGGCGCCGGACATCGTGTGCGGCGGCTGCGCGGCGTCGATCAAAAAAGCGCTCGGCAACGTCGAAGGCGTCAGGGAAGTGAACGTCGACGTCGAAACCAAGGCCGTGACGGTCGAGCACGACCCCAAAGTCAGCCGCGAGCTGGTCATCGAAACGCTCGACCGCGCGGGGTTTCCGTCCAGTTGAGGGATAAAAGCGAAAATTTTTCAAAAAGTCATGGGGTAAAGGCGATGAAAGCAGAAACAGTATCGACGAAAACGACAATGACCGATCCGGTTTGCGGCATGCGGATCGATCCGGCGGCTGCGGCGGGAAAGACCGATTACCGGGGCGAAACCTTCCGCTTCTGCTCGAACAACTGTCTTGAAACTTTCGACCGGGAACCGGAAAAATACGCCGGGGCGGCCTCCGCGGCTGTCACCGTCGGCTTGGAGGCGAACGGCGCAAGCGGCGAAGCGGTCGCGAACGGGGCGCGCAACGACCATTCGGCGGCGAACGGAGCGGGCGAGCGCGTCGATCTGCCGATCACCGGCATGACGTGCGCGGCGTGCGCCAACCGCATCGAAAAACAGCTGAACAAGCAGCCCGGCGTGCAGAAAGCTTCGGTCAACTTCGCTACCGCCAAAGCGACCGTCGATTACGACCCGCAAGCGACCGGCGTCGGCGATTTGATCCAGACCGTAAAGGACGTCGGTTACGACACGCCGCCGCCGTCGCGCGCCCGATTCGCGGTCGACGATTCGGCGCGCCCGGCCGGATCGAGCGTGCAGCTCGAAAGTCACCTGTCGAAACTGCGCGGCGTCTGCGCCGTGAATTTCAATCTCGCGACGATGGACGTCGCGGTCGAATACCTGTCGGACGCGACCGACGCGAAAAAGATCCGCGCCGCGATCGAGGATTTCGGTTACCGCGTTCGGGATGTTTCCGGCACTACGCAGTCGTCCGAGGATTCGCTTGCGGCGGCGCACGCCGCGGAGTACGCGGACCTCAAACGCAAGTTTTGGGTCGCGGCGGTTTTCTCCCTGCCCGTTCTGATCATCGCGATGTCGCACGGCGCGATCGATTTTTTGAATTTCCCGGGCGTCAACTGGCTGCAGCTGGCTTTAACCGCGCCGGTCGTCTTTTATTCGGGCTGGCAGTTTTATCGAGGCGCGTGGGCGGCGTTTCGGCACCGGGCGGCGGACATGAACACGCTCATCGCGGTCGGCACCGGCACGGCGTTTATCTATTCGGTGACGGCGACCGTCTTCCCGTCGTTTTTCATGGCGGCGTCGCACGCCGTCGCGATGCCGGGCATGGGCGGCCCGATGCAGGTTCCGGTTTATTTCGAAGCGGCGAGCGTCATCATCGCGCTGATCCTGCTCGGCAGAATGATGGAATCGCGGGCCAAGGGGCAGACCGGCGAAGCGATCCGCAAGCTGATCGGGCTGCAGGCTAAACGCGCGATCGTTATGCGCGACGGGCGCGAGATCGAAATCGAGACGGAAGAAGTCGTGCCGGGCGACGTCGTGCTGGTCCGCCCCGGCGAGAAAATACCGGTGGACGGACGCGTTACGGACGGTTCGTCGGCGATCGACGAATCGATGCTGACGGGCGAGAGCCTTCCGGTTCAAAAGAAACCGGGCGACGAAGTCTTCGGCGGGACGATCAACAAGACCGGCGGGTTCCGTTTCGAGGCGACGAAAGTCGGCAAGGACACGGCTCTGCAGCAGATCGTCAAATTGGTGCAGGACGCGCAGGGCTCGAAACCGCCGATCGCGAAACTGGCCGACACGATCAGCGGCGTTTTCACGCCCGTGGTGATTTCGATCGCGATCGCGACCTTCGTCGTCTGGTTCGTCGCGGCGGACGAGGGCGTGCGCTTCACGATGGCGCTCGTCAATTTCGTCTCGGTTTTGATCATCGCCTGCCCGTGCGCTTTAGGCTTGGCGACGCCGACCGCGATCATGGTCGGCACCGGCAAGGGCGCGGAGAACGGAATTCTCATCAAAGGCGGCGGCGCGCTGGAAACGGCGCATAAGCTCGATACGGTCGTTTTGGATAAAACCGGCACGATCACCGAAGGAGAACCGAGCTTAACGGACGTCATTCCGGCAGAAGGTTTTGCCGAAAACGATTTTCTGAGAACCATCGCTTCGGCTGAAAAGCAGAGCGAGCACCCGCTGGCGGCGGCGATCGTCCGCGGCGCCGAAGAGCGAAATATTCAGTTGGAAAAGACTGGGGATTTCAAAGCGCTCGAAGGTCGCGGCATCGAGGCGATAGTCGGCGGACGCGATTTATTATTGGGCAATCTACGCTTGATGGAGGAACGCGGCATATCCCTAAACGGCGCGCAAGCAGTCGTTGATAAATTAGCAGACGAAGGAAAAACGCCGATGTTTGCGGCGATAAATGGGCAGTACGCCGGCGTCGTCGCCGTTGCCGATCGCATTAAGCTTAAATCGAAAGGCGCGATTCAGACTTTGCAGAATCTGGGACTGGAAGTCGTGATGATGACCGGCGACAACCGCCGCACGGCGGAAGCCGTCGCCGCCGAGGTCGGAATCCGCCGCGTATTGGCGGAGGTTCTGCCCGAAGGTAAATCGGGCGAGATCAAACGCCTGCAGGCGGAAAAGAAGACGGTCGCGATGGTCGGCGACGGCATCAACGACGCGCCCGCTCTGGCGCAGGCGGACGTCGGCATCGCGATCGGCACGGGCACGGACGTCGCGATCGAGGCGAGCGACATCACGCTCATCAAGGGCGATCTGACGGGCGTCGCGACGGCGATCGCGCTCTCGAAGCAGACGATCCGTTCGGTCAGGCAGAATCTGTTCTGGGCGTTCATCTACAACGTCGTCGGCATTCCGGTCGCGGCGGGGCTTTTATACCCGTTCTTCGGCATCCTGCTCTCGCCGATCCTGGCGAGCGCGGCGATGAGCCTGTCGTCGGTCTCGGTGGTCGCGAACAGTTTGCGGCTGCGTTCGTTCAAGGACGGAAAGTAGGGAACAAACGAAAAGGGGAGGATAAATTTATGGACACGACGGAAATTTTGGTAATCATCGGCGGCGGCGGTTTGATCGCGTTGGTTTTATGGTACTTTTTCGGCGAGCGGGAAAAGGTCGCCGCGAGCTTTACGGAAACCGGCACGCAGGAAATCGACGTGACGGTCAGGGGCGGCTATTCGCCAGACGTGATCGTCGTCAAAAAGGGAGCGCCCGTGCGATTGAATTTCTACCGCGACGAAACGTCGTCGTGCAGCGAGCGGGTCGTCTTCGGCGATTTCGGCATCGCGAAGGAGCTGCCGGCGTTCAAGACGACGCCGATCGAATTCACGCCCGAAAAGCCGGGCGAGTTCGTCTTCGCCTGCGGCATGAACATGCTGCGCGGCAAACTGATCGTCGAAGCATAAAATGCTGGAATTAAATCGAAAGGCGCTTTCTCAACAAAAAGCTGGCGACGAAAAACGGGCATCGAACCACGAGAAAAAATTCGGCGTTTGATGCCCGTTTACTAATCTTCGCGGCGAATGACGAACGCTCCGCGGCGATCATTGATGACCGAAAACGCCCGCATTTCGGTCGGCGGCGCGGCTGCCGGGTGGACGTCGCGTCGTTTGATTCGATCGAGCCGGCTGAGTTAGTTAGTTGAATTTTACGCCGGCGGCCTTCAATCTCTCCGGCAAAGAACCTTTTTCAATGAATCCCGCCCGATTGCCCGTTTTGCATGAAAAAGCGAGGTGAAGCCATTAAATCGCATGAGTTTGTTTCAGCGCCGCCGCCTGCACATCCACAATTAAAATCGGCGGCGCAGCGGGGTTCAGCCACTATTGCGGAAAATCGGCTCCGATTTTACTGAGGACTTTACATTCCAAACGCGCCCGGGCGCCGGGGAGACTTCGAAAACGCGCGACGCCTACAACCGATGCCGCCCGAAACCGGCGTTTTATTTTTCATAATCGTTCTAAACGCTTTCGAAATAAAAGAAAGTCAGCCGGAGCAAAAGGCGTGGGTTTCGCCCTTGCCCGCGTCCCATTGACGGGCGATGTCGCCGGACCGCGGATTTCGAACTTCAAGTAAATAACCTTATCCCGGAATCTCGGAGACCGCTCGACGGCGAGAATCGGGTTCGCGTGTATTCACTTACAAATTTCAAGTGTTCTCACCGTTTTAAGCGGGGCCGGTTTTCTTTAAACTATGGTAGATCAAGAGTTTTCTAAAAATTTATCACGTAAAAATATATGAACCGAATTCAGAAATCTACAAAAGAAAACAAACGGCGCCCGAAAGTAGCGATCGTCGGAGGCGGCTTCGGCGGTCTATATGCGGCTAAATCGCTGGCGAACAAGCCGGTCGATGTAATTTTGATCGACCGCAAGAATCACCATACTTTTCAGCCTTTGCTTTATCAGGTCGCGCTCTCGGTTCTCGCGCCGAACAACATTTCGTCGTCCCTGCGCGGCATTTTGCGCGCGGCAAAAAACGTCGAGGTCGTTTTGGGCGAGGTCACGGGGTTTGATACCGCTCGCCGAAAGGTGAAATTAGAGGACGGCGCCGAGTTTGCATACGATTATTTGATCGTCGCCGCCGGAGCCCGGCACGCCTATTTCGGTCGCGACGAATGGGCGCAAGACGCGCCCGGCCTGAAGACGCTCGAAGACGCCGAGGAAATTCGCAGCCGCATTCTGCTCGCCTTTGAAAAAGCCGAACGCGAAGCGATTTTGACCGGCGCGGAGCCGCCTTTAAACTTCGCCGTCATCGGCGGCGGACCGACCGGAGTCGAACTCGCCGGAGCGATCGCGGATCTGGCGCGCCTCGGTCTGGCGAGGGATTTTAGAGCGATCGACACGCGCCGCGCCGCGGTCACGCTTTACGAAGCCGCGCCGCGTGTTTTGGGGACGTATTCGCAGGAATCCTCGCGCCGCGCCGAAGAGCAATTACAGGAACTGGGCGTCGAGGTGCGCGCCGACAGTCTCGTGACCGAGATCGAGACGCGACGGCTCAAAGTCGGCGACCGGTGGCTGCCGGCCGACGTGATCATCTGGGCGACGGGGGTGGCCGCTTCACCGCTCGGCAAGGCGCTCGGAGCTGAAACCGATCGCGCCGGAAGAGTCTTGATCGAAACGGATTTATCCCTACCCGGCGATAAAAACATTTTCGTCATCGGCGATATGGCTTCTCTCGTGGACGCCGACGGCCAACAGGTGCCGGGCTTGGGCGCGGCGGCGATGCAGGAAGGGAAAGCGGCGGCGGAAAATATTTTGAGAGATTTGCGCGGGCGTCCGCGCGCGCCGTTCAGATACGACGATCGCGGAAATATGGCGACGATCGGTCATCACCGCGCCGTCGCGGAAATCAGGGGCTGGAAATTTTCCGGCGCTTGGGCCTGGCTTTTGTGGTCGATCGTCCACGTTTTCCTGCTGATCGGTTTTCGCAACCGTTTGACGGTCACGCGCGAATGGCTCTGGGCGTATTTCAAACGCGAGGGCAGCACGCCGCTGATTACCGAACACGGGCGCGATCGGAAACTGCGCGTGCCGGTGGAATTTTCCGTTCCGGAGCCGGTTGAGGCGCGAGCCGCATGAAGTTTGTTTTTGAGGTTTATTCGTTGGCCGGCGAAATAAAATTTCGGCGAACCGCTAAAGTGGTATAATGCCGGTATTTATATTTATTTTGGAGACGAGGGCGGAGACGCGAGGCGGACGCGATTCTTTTTGTCACGCCCGAATGCAATCACTCGATTCCGGGCGTTTTAGAAAAAACGTGATCGAGCGGGCTTCGCGCCCTTACGGCGACAACCCTTCGACGGGAAAGCGGCGGCGATGATGGGCGCTTCGATCGGCGTGATCGACACCGCGCGGCATCGCCGGCGACAGATGATGTTTATTTTGAAATTGTTTTCGGTTAATCAGCCGGAAGTGATGATCGGCGACGGGGGCGAAAAATTCGCCGAGCCGGGAAATCTGACGGACGAAACGACGAAAGGTTTCATTCGTCGGCTCCTGCAGAGAATCTGGTCGAGTGGACGCGGCGCATCGGCGAGCCGCAGTAGATAGAGCCGTCGCAACAAAGCGGCAGCGATGCAGGTTAAGCGAATCCGGCGTCTCCGGACGGTGTGCCGATTAGTGAAAAACGGATGATCGGTATTCTCTGTCACCAATCGCCGGAATTGCCGGCGTTACGCGGCGAATTTCCCGGCGGCAGGGCGGCGTGATTACAAGTTCCTTGAATTATGATCGATATGAAAACTGAAAAGCTTGATTCTTCAATTGACCTGAGTCGCGATCATGTTCTCGGTCCGGCGGCCGCCGAGATGACGCTCGTCGAGTACGGCAGCTACTCGTGCGGCAACTGTCACGCGGTTCACGAGGTGATCGCGGCGCTGCGGAACCGGTTCGGCGAGCGGATGCGGTACGTGTACCGGCATCTGCCCGTCGCGGGCAGCGAAGAAGCGGTGCGCGCGGCGGAGTTGGCCGAGTTCGCGGCGGAAACCGACGGCCGCTTCTGGGAAGTTCACGCGGCACTGATGGAGCGCGGTCCCGACTTTACCGCGAAAGATTTCGAACAGATCGCCCGCGAGTTCGACCTGCCTGAAGAAGAGACGAACGCGGACGCGCGAGCGGCGGCCGAGGCGCGCGTCCGCGAAGGCGTCGAAAGCGCACGACGCAAAGGCGTGCGGGTGACGCCGACCTTTTTCATCAACGGTCGCCGCTACCGGGGCGCCTGGGACGAAAGCTCCCTCGCCGACGCGATGCTCGGTTCCCTGGGGCACAGGATACAAGCCGCCGCCTTCGAGTTCGTCCGCTGGGGTCCGTCGTCGGGGCTGCTGCTCGGACTGGCGACGCTGCTGGCGCTGGTGCTCAGCAATTCGCCGTGGGGCGCGGAGTTCCTTTCTTTCTGGGATACCAGAGCGGGACTTCAGTGGGGCGCGTCCCGTTTCGACCTAACGCTGCTCGACTGGGTCAACCACGGGCTTTTGTCGATTTTCTTCTTCGTGGTCGGGCTCGAGATCAAGCGCGAGTTCACGGTCGGACACCTCGCCAGCCTTCGCTCGGGCGCGCTGCCGGTGATCGCCGCGCTCGGCGGCATCATGCTGCCGGCGCTCATTTATGCCTCGCTCGCGCCGCCCGAGCTGCGCCACGGGTGGGGAATTCCGATCGGGACGGACACGGCGTTCGCGGTCGCGCTGATCGTGCTGCTCGGCGACCGCGTTCCGATCGAGCTGCGCGTGTTTCTGACCGCGACGGTCATCATCGACGACATCGTGGCGATTCTGGTCATCGCGCTTTTTTACACCGGCGCGCTTTCTACAGGTTATCTGATTGCGGGAGCGGCGCTGGCCGGGCTGCTTTTGGCGCTGAACCGCATCGGCGTGTACCGCGTGCTGCCTTTCGCGGTCGGCGGCATCATTCTCTGGTTCTTCCTTCACGAAGCGGGACTGCACGCGACGCTGGCGGGAGTGATTGTCGCCGTGCTTATTCCGACGCGCCCGCCCGCCAATCTGAACGCGCTGCTGGCGCAGGCGGCGGCGGTCATCCACGAAGAAGACAGTCACCGGGACGAAGCGATGTACCCCGGACCGTCCAAACCGGCGATGCGGGCGCTCGATACGATTCATTCCCGGATCGAATCGCCCGCCGACAGGCTTTTGCGGTCGGTCGAGCCGTGGTCGAGCTACGCGGTGCTGCCGATCTTCGCGCTGGCGAACGCCGGCGTCGTTTGGTCGCCGGGCGTATTCCAGCAGTACGGACGATTGATGATCGCGATTATTTTGGGCCTGATCGTCGGAAAGGCGACCGGCATCGTGTCGGCCGCCTGGCTCGCGGTGCGGAGCGGCATCGCCGTCAAGCCCGAGGCTTATTCATGGCGTCAGCTGATGGGCGCGGGCGCGCTCGGCGGGATCGGTTTCACGATGTCGCTGTTCATCGCGGGACTGGCGTTTCCAAACGCCGCCGACTACGCCGCCGCCAAAATCGCGATCTTCATCGCGTCGCTGATAGCTGCCGCGATCGGAACGATTGTTCTCTACCCCCGACGCCGTGAAGAAAGCGAACCGGAAGGGGAAGCCGGCGAAGAAGTGGCCGTCGGCTCCCCGATTTGATTCGCTTTTTTTCGGCACAAAGAATGAAGTTGTTTATTTTTAATGAAATTGTTCGTCTTTAAGGTTAAACTTAGCTGAACACAAATTTCATTTTTTTTTTAATCGCTGTTTGCATTAAAGAAAGAAAGATTTTAACGCTTCATTCCCGCTTTCGGCCCGCTCCTTCAAGGCGGCGTTCATTTTAATTCGAGCATTATGACCCCGCCTCGCTAGACGCCGAGCGTCCAGCCGGGCGGGTCCGACGCCGGGAACGAGTCCCGCAGATCGCGGTCTATTTTTTCATCGATCATTCGTTTGAGCGTCGCCTCATCCAGTGTTGAGTTCGCGCTTTCGGCGATCCGTTTTTCACTTTTTGCTGCTTTTTTATCATCAGACATATTCATAAATTCACCTCCATTTAAAGCACCGTCTTCGATGTCTTTTCTTTAATGCTTTTGCTCATCTCGCGGGCGGACGATCTCCACCGAGCAATGAGCTTTGGTCACGACGGGGGTCGAAACGCTTCCTAAACAGATTCTTTCAAAAGGATTTTTAAAGTCTCGCGTTCCGACGAAGATCGAGTCGGCGTTCCATTTGGCGGCTTGCTTTAGAAGAATCCGCTTCGGGTCGCCTTTTTGAATAGAAATCGAAACGACCAGGCCGATTGATTTGAGCTCGCCGCTCGCCCATTTCAACATCGCTTCGGCGCGTCTGGCGCGCATATTGACATCGGCGATCAGGCCGACGGATCGCGGCAACCGGGCGGCTATGGCGGCCGTCGAAGGCTGGTCGTGCACAACCGCCAGGCGGACCTCGGTTCCTTCCTGCCAGACTCTGCGCCCGACTTGCTTTACCGCTTCCGCGGCGGCGGCCGAGCCGTCAATACCGATAATGATTTTCGGCGGCGCGCTTTCCCTTTTGCGCTCGGTGCGACGCGCGACCCGCACCGAAGTTCGAGCGTCGGTCGCGGCTCTTTTCGAAACGCTGCCCAAAAACAGACGACCGAGCGCCGAACGCCCCTCCGAGCCGACCACGATCAGATCCGCGTCCCAGTCCTTCGCCGCGTCGAGCAATGCCCATTCGGGCGTTCCTGCGACGACTTCGCTCGAAACATTCCATTCGGGAAATTCCGAACGCAGGCGGCTTGCGCCCGTCGAAACGATTTCTTCCGCCTCTCTGACGACGCGCGCGGCGTGGTTTTCGGCTTTTTTGAGAGCCGCGGCGACTCTTCGCGAAGGAATGACCGGCGCGGCGACTTCCCCTGCGGACGGGCCGCCGATCAGCAAATCGGCGATCGTCACGATCTTAATTTCCGCGCCGCGCGGCAATCCCGCCAGCTTCAAATCATCAAATACCGCGTTCGAATATTCCGAACCGTCAAATCCCATTAATACTCTCATTTGTTCTTTCACCTCACTTTTATGAAACTCGCGACGAACGTCGTCCGCCCGTTTCATACTCGTTCGCAACCAACTTAATTGTCGCTTTGTGGAGTTACCTTTTATAAGGGGGTTATCACGCGCCGAAGGCAAGGGTTACCACTCGAACGAAACGCGCCGCGCGGCGTAAATTCTCCAAACAGATAGGTTGCTCGCGTACACAAGGGTTATCACTTGCCGGTTTCGGGTGTTAATACCCTGTTTTGACGGCCGGTTGATCGGCTAAATTTAAATCATGGACAAAGTGATTTGTCGGAATAAAAAAATCAATTATCGAAAGGGGCATTACATATGTTGATGGCAAAAATTTACGGTCTTTTGTGGTTATCGGTCGCGGCGGCGGCCGGCGTTTTCTATTTAACCGGTTCTTTCAACACGGCGGTTACACTGATCTTCGGTTTTATCGTGTCGGTGCTCGCCGGAGCGGGAATGCTGGCCGTCTTTCCGGCGGTGATGACGGAACGCGTTTCGTCCGCCTGAAAGGCCTCGACGTTTTAGCAATTTTGAAAATTTAAATAAGGAGATGAATGATCGTGAAAGAATTATCAAAAGATTTACTGCTGCGGCAAATGGATGAGTTGACGGCTTTCGAGCCGAACGGGATGCCGTTCATTAGCCTTTACCTGAACGCGCAGGCCGACCAACACGGGCGCGACAATTTCGAGCCCTTCCTGCGCAGGGAATTCAGCGGTCGTGCCCGGACCTTCGCCGAAGATTCGCCGGAACGCAAAGGTTTCGAGCGCGCCCGCCGGCGGATAGACGCTTATTTAAAGGAGGAATTGAAACCCTCGGCAAGCGGGCTGGCGATCTTCGCCCGCGCCGGCGCGGGCGACTATTTTAAGGCGGTTCAACTCGAGGCTCCGATTCACCGGAATAAACTGCACGTTTCCGCTTACCCGCATCTTTATCCGCTCGCGCGTTTGATCGATCAGAACCCGCGCTATGCCGCCTTGATCGCCGACACGCACGCCGCGCGGCTGTACGTTTTTGATCTGGGACAAACAAAAAGAAGCGAGGAACTCGTCAACGAGGGAATCAGCCTCCCTCCCGCCGCCGGCGAATGGTCGGCGATGCGCTACCGGCGGCGAACGGAAAATTTCCAGCAGCTTCACGCCAAACAGATCGTCGAAATGCTCGACCGCGTGATGCGCGATGAAGCGGTCAAACACATCGTTTTGGCGGGAGATGAAGTGATCGTTCCGCTCCTCAGAGAGCGAATGCCCGCGCATCTGGCCGAAAAGGTGGTCGATATTCTGCGCCTCGACATCCGCACGCCGGAACACGAGGTTTTACGGGCGGCGACCGAAGCTTTGCGCGAGGACAACATTCAGACGGACGCCGAGAAGGTCAGGGAATTGTTTGACAAATACCGCGCCGGCAGTCCGGCGGCGGCGGGCGTGCGCGAAACGCTCGCCGCTCTCGCTCGCGGGCAGGTCGACGAGCTTCTGCTGAGCGCCGCGCTCGACGCGATCGGAATGGAAGGCGAAAAAGATACCGGCGAGGCGAATCCGACGTCTGCGGCAGCGAAATCAACGGCCAAAGTCGCGGCTCCAACGCCCGGCAGCGACGCGGATTTTGTCGGGAACGATCCGGCATTGCGGGAAATGATGATCGCCGACGAGCTGGTTTCGCGGGCGCACCGAACCGGAGCGAAAGTGACCTTTATCGAAGACCGGAATCTGCTCGCGCCTTTCGGCGGCGCCGGAGCTTTTCTGAGATACCTGATTTAACTGTTCGTTTCGGCTCTTAAAACCGCTATTGAAGATCAACAAGGGAGGTGTATGAAAATGTTCAAAACTATTTGCAGGGCTTTCGAAGACATGCTCCGGCGCAGGAGATTAAATCGAATCAGGCGCGAATTCGCCCGGAGCGGATACCCGGTCGATCACTTGGAGGATTCCAGAATCGAGACGGCGATGATCGGCGGCAGCGGCCTGCGCCGCGTCGAAGACGTCTTCCTGACCCCGAAGACGATTTATTTCGCCCTCCGGCGGCTTTCGACCGACCGCGGCGGTGCCGGAGATTTACATTCTCCAGGACGAAAAGCCAGGCGGGGCGGCCGGTCTCAGATGCCAAGAGCGTAGCGGAGGCGGAGGTTTAGGTTATGAGGAGCAATTTCAAAGCGGTCTTCTTTGCAGGGTAAATTATTGAAACCCAAATTAAAAGCCTTCCAAACAAGCGTTTACTCTTACCTTTTTCGAGCGTTTAGACGCTGTTTTTCGGCGCTTCAAAAGGCTCGATCCATAGCGATGTAAAGTTGGTTTTTCGACAAAATAAATTATAAAAGGAGTTATACACATGAAAAGATTTTACGTTTCACACTGGTTTTTACTTGCGACGGCGGCTCTCGTGATGGCTCTCGCCGGTTATTTAAACGGGTCGGCGATGGTCGCGTTCGGTCTGATCGCTTTGGCTCTTGCGGGACGGCGGCGCCGGCGATCGCCGGCGCTTGAGTGTTAAGAGGCGAATAACTCGCCGTAAAGTGCCAAACTAAATGCAAATCGGCCCGGCTTCTTCTATCGCAATATGACGACCGTGTGGTTCTAGGCGACGAACCCGTCCGCGTTGAATTCCGTGATCTCCAGCCGTTCGAGAATCCGCTCGAAGAACCTTCCGACTTCCGCTCGCCCGTTGAACTCAGCCTTCGAGCGCCGAAGATTTGCGCCGTAGCAATTCCAACGCGAATCGGGATGACCTGATTTTTCGCGCGATTTTTTGTAAAGCGTCCTTCTCGGCCGGCGTCGGCAGGTAAAGGGCTTACGCTTTCGCGTGTATTTCAACGGCTTTTTCGTAATGCGGGAGAGCTTTTTCAGGCGCCCGGCCGGCAGGGTTTTGAACGAGCCGTTTTTTTCGTCGTAAGCCGCGTAGATATCGCCGATTCGCGCCTGCGATGCGGCTTGGCAATTCATAAAACCGGCGTCGCCCGGATTTTTGTCGATGAACTTTTGCAGCCGCTCGAAATGCCGCCGCCAAATTTCGACGCCCGGTTCGATGCGTCCGGTTTCCGCGTAAAACCGGGTCGAATCCAGAAACGGCGCGCGCGAAGGCGAGGACGCCGCCGTTTTTCCCGGCGTCGAGAAACGCCCGGTAATCGCCGTAAGGTTTCTGAATCATCTCGTCGGCTTCCCGCCGCCGGCCGAGACGGTTTAACATCAGCGCTCAGCGGTTGACGGTTCGGAACCGCATAGGATCGGTCGGTGCCCCGACGCCGACCGATCTCAAGACCACCGATTTTGATCGATTATTATAGGCATCCACCGGATAAATGCGCATCTTTGGAATGCGGGGTTCGTTGATGCGCGAAAATAAGGATCCGCGCGGCTTTACCGGTGTAAATGATTTCTCCAAAACATTTTATTTAATAACATTCTTTACATACTTTTAACTTTCCAGAAATTGCCCGAGCGCCTGCCTAATTCCGCTAAGCCCTTTATAAGCCACTTTTAACCCTAACCCGCGCGATTTTCAATATTTGGAATAGTTCTTGAATAAATCAATAGCTAACCTCGCTTTATGTCTAAGCGAGCGTCCTTGCAATAAACAAAAAACCTTCAATTTCGTGGGTTTTGCAAGCTAAGATGAGCGGCACCGTCGGGGTGAGATTCGATTTCTAAAGCAAATTTTTTCAACGAATCTGTTGTCATTAAATCGGCCCGGTACCAAAGGCTCGTCGCGGTTCAAATATTTTTTAAAGGGAGCAAATTATGATGAAAAAATTAAAGATAATTTTGCGTGCATATCTATTCCCGTCGATCGCCGTTTTAATTTTCGGAGCGATGAGTTTCGCGCAGGAAACGGGCGGCGAAATACAGGGAACAGTAAAGGACGCGCAGGGAGCGGTCGTTCCGAACGCCACTGTCACGGTCAGGGGCGTGGACGTCGGCATTACCCGCACGGCGCAAACGGATTCGGACGGATTTTTCCGCATCCGTCAGCTTCCGCCGGGAGCTTATAACGTATCGACGGAAGCGATCAGCGGCTTCGCGGCCCAAACCAGGGAACGCGTGCCGGTGGCGCTCGGCAATGCGACCACCGTCGATTTTGAATTGGGTACGTCGAGCGTGCAGGCGACCGTCGATGTAACGAGCGAATCCGGCGTCATCGTCGATGCGACGGAAACGAAGGCGCAGGATAATATTTCAGCGCAGGAGATCGACCGTTTGCCGAAGTCCACCGGCTTTACCGGCGTTCTGAAAACTTCAACCGCGGTTCGCGCGGAGCCGCTTTCCGGACAGTTTTCGATTAACGGTTCGACCGGTCCGGAAAACAGCTTCATCATCGACGGACAAGAAACCCAAAATTTCAAAACCGGTCAAATCGACGCGAACAACGACATTCCGTACCAGGCCGTCCAGGAAATTCAGGTCAAATCGAGCGGCTTTGAAGCCGAGTTCGGCGGCGCGACCGGCGGCGTGATCAACGCCGTAACGAAGAGCGGCGCGAATCAATTTCGCGGCGAATTCGGTATTAATCTCGTCGTTAATAAATTCAACGCCACCCCGCGCGGATGGTATAACGTAACGAACAATTCGGCCGGGCTTCCCGGCGAAACGCTGCCCAACAGCGGTCAGGGACTGGAAATTTTCCCTATAACGCAGGATCCGGGAACTACCTTCCAGCCGACCGGGATGTTGAGCGGACCGATCATCAAAGACCGTCTGTGGTTTTTTGGCATCCACTCTCCGCGCACGATCGAGGCGGACCGAACGACCACGTACGTTTCCGGTTTCGGCCCGACGCGCGCGCTCACGACGTTCAACGCGCAGCTTCAAGGCCTCGGCGCGCAGAACGTTCAAACGGCGCACCAAAAAATCGTTTACAACTACGATCAGATCAGACTCGACGCTTCGCCGTTCAACAGTCTTCGTTTGAGCTCGAGTTTTACCTGGAATCCGATCGTCAATACCGGCGGTCTGCTTTCCAGCAGCTACACGACTTCTTTTAGAAACGCGACCGCCGGTCAAAACTTCGTCATCGGTTCGCCGCCGACCCTGACCGAAAACGGACAAACGTATCAGGGCACCGGAGTCACCGAAAGACAGGGCGGACGTCAGAACTCCAATAACTTCAGATTCGAAGGCGTGTATACGCCGACCAGCAAGTTGGTCCTGCTCGGACGCTACACGCGCGGCTTTCTGAACGAAAAGCTGCAGGCTTACGGCATCCCCAACAGTCCCGATTTCAGATGCACGCAGGTTCCGACGGCTTTGGCCGCGCAGGCCGGGTGCACGCAGGGATTTCTCAGCGGGGCTAACCTGAAGACGGTCAAGGACGTTTCGGTCCGCACGGCTTGGGAAGCGCAAGCCAGCTACCTGTTTAATGCGTTCGGACAACATGAAATAAAGGGCGGCTATCAAAAAAGCGATATTCTCAACGACGTCGAGGCGGGCTCGAACGTCGGTATCGGTCGCACTTACCTTTATTATGGACAAAATTGCTTTGACCCGAGCTTCACTTACGTGCAGTGGAATATCAGCCCGGGAAACTACCCGTGCCCGGCCAATTCCATCGGCACCGGCGTAACTTACCAATTCGGCACGACCGGTCGGGCCGTAAATACGGCTCACACTTTCTTTATTCAGGATAAATGGCAGCCGACCAACCGGTTAACTTTTAATCTGGGACTCCGAACCGAACAGGAAGATCTGCCGGCGTTCAACGAAAACGCGATCCCGCTGAAATTCAGATTTCAGGATAAGCTCGCTCCGCGCCTCGGCGTGGCCTACGCGCTGACGAGCGACGGCAAAACCAAGATTTCCGCTTTCTACGGCAGATTCTTCGATCGCTTGAAGTTCGCGCTGCCGCGCGGTTCCTTCGGCGGAGATTTTTATCACGTCAGCTACTTCTACATCACGGCCGATAAACCGGGTTACACCAATTATTCGGTACAAAGTTTGAGAGGCGGCTACAATTTCCCGGGCGGCGGAACATGTCCGATCACGACCGGTTCTTCTTATGTTTGCGACCAGGACTATCGAATTCCGTCGAATGCCGAAGGCGGCAGCGCCTTCGAGAGCGGAGCGGTCGATCCGAACGTCAAACCGTACCGCCAAAGCGAAGCCACCGTGGAGTTTCAACGCGAAGTGATGCGGGCGTCGGTTTTTACGGCTCGTTTCCTGTGGCGTAATCTCGACCAAGTCATTGAAGATATCGGCGTTCTTACGTCTTCCGGCAGCGAAGCGTACGTTATCGGTAATCCGGCTCAAGGATTAGCGGCCGAGGTCTACGAGGCTTTGGGTTATGAAAAGATGGCTAAAGCCAAACGCACCTACAAGGCTTTACAGCTCGAATGGGACAGCCGGTATGTTCGTAACTTCAATTTCAACTTTAATTACACGTGGAGCCGACTCTACGGCAATTATTCCGGCCTGGGCAGCCCCGACGAACTTCAGGTTACCGGATTCGGACGTACCAGCCCGAACGTTAACCGGGACTTTGACCTGCCGCAGGTGGGCTTTACCGCGGCCGGAGAAGAAGCGAACGGACTGCTTCCGCTCGATAGAACGCACGTCTTCAAGGCTTCGGGAACATATACGTTCGATTGGCGGGGAAGTAAATCCAACTCGACCGATCTTTCGTTCTTTACGACCTTTCAGTCGGGAACGCCTTTAACGACTTTTGTGGAGGTTTTCGGCATCGCGATTCCGGAAACCAAACGCGGTGATTTAGGACGGACGCCGATGTTTTCTCAAACCGACCTGAACCTAACGCACCGTTATCGATTCGGTCGGGATAACAGGTTTACGCTGGCGGTGGACTTCAACGTCCTGAACGCTTTCAACGAAAACAATCCGCTCGGAATCAACACCAATAAATTCAGCGCCAACTTCAATCTCGCCACCAGCGCTGTTAATAATTGCGGGTCGAATGCCGTTTGCGCGGTAAACTTCCTGACCAGCAACGGCGTGTTGAGTCAATACGCGGCGGCTGAACAAAACTATGCCCCGAGCGCGAACGTGTTCGGCGTCAACGCCGCGCGGAGCGTCGCTTTCGGGGAAAGGATAGTTTCTCAAGAAGCGCGGCAAATCCGCTTCGGATTCCGTTTCTTGTTCTAATAAAAATCAAACGGAAAAAAGAAAGTCCATTCGTTTATCGAATGGACTTTCTTTTTCGGATTCGATTCAGCCAAGTGTTGGTGATCGGAAACCGGATTTTGATCGCGGTTTTATTTGTTTTCCGTCTGAAGCTTAATGATTAATTTTTTGATTTCCTCTTTATCAGCGGCGTCCGGCTTGAGCTTCAAAAAAGTCTTTAATTCTTCGGCCGCTTGTTTGTTTCGGTTCGTGCGGTTATAGAGCAGCGCCAGCTGCCAGTGAATTTCCGGCGTCGGAGATTCTTCGGCTAACTTTTTCGCCTTGAGAAGCGATTCTTCCGCGCCTTCATACTTTTCGTCCAATCGCAGCAAAGTGCCGTATAACAATTGGGCGTTGATCGAATTAGGTCCCAAGATCCTTGCTCCGCGAGCCGCCTCTAAGGCCTCTGCCCGGTGATTCAATTTGTAGAGAGAATAGGCCAGGGCATAAAAACTCGAAAAACTCCGCTGATTGATCCCGATCGATTTGACCAGGAAAGGAAGCGCCTTTTGGTATTCTTTACGTTCCGTGTATTCGCGCCCGAGAGTATTAAGCGCGTCAAAGTAATCGGGAAAGATTTTCAAAGCCTCTTCGATGCGCTCGAAGCCCGTATCATTCTTTTCGTTAAGCTCTTTAACGCCCTGCTGAAAGAGTCGGCGCGCTTCGTCGGGCACTTGTTGAACGAAGACGGCGCCCGTGGTTCCGCCCACGCCGATATTAGCTTTGCGCTTATCGTATTTCAGATAAATGTCCAGGTAAACCGCGTCGGAACTGCTGAGCCCGCTCTGCCTGCTCGTGAAAGTGACAAGATCGATATTTTCGCTGTATTCCGAATAAACCGAGCCGCTGGTCAAAACTTTAACGGTGTAGCGGGCCGCCGGTATTCCCGTAAAAGAAAATCGTCCCGACGAGCCGGTTCGGATCCTGCCGGCGGACGAAAACGAATCGTTCAGCAATTCGACATAAATGTCCGCCACCGGCTGTCGCTCGGGGCTCCAGACGATGCCTTCTATCCTATTGACAAGCGTTGTCGAGTTTCTCTCCGAAGCGAATAAATTAACGGGAGAAATTACCAACCACGCGGACGCCATCGAAAGCATGATGAACGCCAAACCAATAAACCGTTTCATAAAATTTTCTCCTTTGTTAATGCCTGAAATTGTATTTTATATCAAATAACGATTTGGAGGTAACTAACCGAGCCCCCGAAAGCATGCTTCGCGAAATCGAACGTCTCATTTCGCAGCGAGATTTGGGCCGGCCGATAATCGCCGACATGACTTTATCCGCCTGTTTACGGCCTTGCATCGCCGGGCCGGATGAGCTTTTCGGCGGGTTACGCCGGCGCGCGAAATTTTTAATTTTCGGTTCGCGATCGAACGGAAGCGACACGAAATTCGATCGTCAGAGCCGCGCATTGACGCCGAGTGTATAATCGAAGGAATCGAGAAGTTCGGTTCGTTTCGAAAATGACCCTCTTGAAACTGATGAATAAGTTTGAAACTCGAATTTCGAAATATCTTAAAATGAGATTCTTTTATTCCGGAGTAACTTTATGATTTCGAAAAAGTATTTTGTATGGTTTTTCATTATTTTGTGCGCCGTCAATTTCGTTTCCGCGCAGGATGCGAGAGAAGAGCAGCGCCGAAAGGCGGAAGCCGAGCGTCTCCGCCAAGAGGACGAAAAGCGTCTGCAGGAACAATACAAAGCCGCTTTAGCGGCGCGGCTTCGCGCGCCGGATTTGAGCGGGTTCGTACCGGCGGAGCCGGATGCCTGGCTGATCGGGACGATCGTCAGGGGCGGCTGGGCGCGGACGACCGAAATATCAGGCACCGTCAAATCTGACGGCAATTTCCTCTGCCGTGAAGAGAACTTGGCCATCGATCACCGACTCGCCGAGGCGCAGTTCGAAGCGATCTCGAATTTCGTCAAAAAAACGGATTTCGGCGAGATTTTTCCGGACCAGAGTTTAAATCTCGGTAAAAAGGTCGAACCTTCTGAATGCCCGGAATGCTCGAGCGAAATACTGGTGGTCGCGCGCCGGCTCAAAAAAAATAAAATCAGGACTTACGAGTTCCGTCTTGAGAACTACCCGGCGGGTGACTCTTCGGTTAATAAATTATTCGATTTAGTGAAAAACTCCGCTGCGTGTCCGCGATTTATTAAGTAAATTATGTCTCCTACTGATTTGATTTTTAAATTATTTGCGGCGGTTCGGCGGCTTTATCGCCGGTATTGTATTTGGATTTCGTTTCCTGAACGGACTCGCTCGGATTTTGATGTTATACAAAAAAACTTTCAGCCGGAAAAATTTGTCTCGAAAACGACCCTTTTCGAAACACTTGAAATGAATTCGCGCGGTTTTATTTTGGGAAGCATTTTTCTCCCGGCGTTTATCGTTTTCGGCGCAAACCGATCTTTGTTACGCTTTCCGTTCGGTTCTATAAATCGAGAGAATTCAATGTGCCGATCGTGAAGATGGATTTTGAGCCGCGTAAAAATCACCTTTTGCCGGCAACAGCCGCCGGGTCGCGGCGGGCGAGCTAAATTCACCAAGTTTGCGGATATACCTTAAACGAAACCGGAGGAGGAATGTCAGAAATAATAAAAAGCAAACGCGGCGTCGAGATCACGGCGGTTTTCGTGCTCCTTTTGCTGCTCGCGACGCAATTGTTTTTGTCGGTGCGGTGGCAGTCGCAGACCTGGGACGAAGCCAACCACATCTTTGCGGGTTATATGTCGTTGAAAACGGGCGACTTCGGGCTCAATCCCGAACACCCGCCTCTGGTGAAGATGCTCGCCGTCGCGCCGCTCTTTTCAATGCCGCTCAAAGTTCCGGAATTGCAGAACCGTTTTTTCAAAGAAGAGGCGTTCCTCGGCGGCAAGGAGTTTCTTTACTCCAACGACGCCGACGCGATCCTGATTCGCGTCCGGCTGACGGCGGCGATCCTCACGATGCTTTGCGCGCTTTTCGTTTTTCTGGGAACGAAAGAAATGTTCGGGACGGGAGCCGGTCTTATCGCGCTCGCGCTGCTCGTCTTCGACCCGAATCTGCTGGCGCACGGCGCGTACGTCACGACCGACGCCGGCGCGTCCTGCTTCATGTTCGCGACCGTTTACGCGTTTTACCGGTATGTGAAGGTTCCTTCCTGGCGGCGTCTGACCCTCGTCGGGCTCGCGCTCGGGCTCGCGCTCGCCGTCAAGCACTCCGCCGTCCTGCTTTTTCCGATGCTGTTCATACTGGCGATCTGCGAAATCGCGCGCCGTCGTTTTGCTGCCGGCGAAGACGATGAAGGCGGAAAAAATATCGGAAAACCGGCGCTCCGATTTTTCCTTGCGCTGGCTGGCGTCATTGTAATTTCGCTCGTCGTCTTGTGGGCGTTTTACGGGTTCCGGTATCAGGCGCGCCCCGCCGGTTTGGAGCTCATCCCGCCGTTTACGGCCTACGCTCAGGACTTGAAACCGACCGAAGCGTGGCTCATCGACACCGCCGCGCAATATCATCTGCTGCCGGAGTCGTATCTTTACGGGATGGCGGATATTTTCAAGACCACTTACCCCAGTTACGTTCTCGGAAAATCTTATCCAAGCAGCGTTTGGTTTTATTTTCCCGTCGTCTTCGTCGTCAAATCGACGATCGGTTTTCTGCTTTCGTTTTTGATGACGCTTTTCTCGATCGTCACGCGCCGCTTAAACGACTGGCGCGAAATCCTGTTCCTTTCCGTTCCGCCGCTCCTCTATTTTCTGGTGGCGATGAAATCGGGAACGAACATCGGCGTGCGGCACATCCTGCCGGCGTATGTGTTTTTGTTCGCGCTCGCGGGCGGCGCCGCGTGGGCGCTGATCAGCCGCAATCGAAA
The DNA here is from genome assembly GCA_036563455.1 of Pyrinomonadaceae bacterium. Taxonomy (GTDB): domain Bacteria; phylum Acidobacteriota; class Blastocatellia; order Pyrinomonadales; family Pyrinomonadaceae; genus JAFDVJ01. The sequence goes on from DATCMK010000018.1 coordinate 76,086, forward strand.
ATGGGCGTACGCCGTCGGGGCGGCGCTGCTGTTTCATATAGTTTCATCGGTTCTGGTGCTTCCGCGCTATATCCCGTACTCGAATGAGCTGTGGGGCGGATCGAGCAACACCTGGAAGCTTCTCAGCGATTCCAATGCCGATTGGGCTGAACAGTTAAAAGAAGTGAAAGCGTATCTCGACGCGCGCGGGGTAAAAGATTGCTGGTTTGTTTATTTTGCCGAGGGCGTTGCCGAACCGGGATATTACGGCATCCCGTGTAAGCCGCTGCCGACCGTCAACACTTTGTGGGTCAACCAGAAAATCGAGGTTCCGCCGGTGATCGAGGGAACCGTGCTGATCAGCGCCGCCAACCTTTCGGGCTTTGAATTCGGTCCGGGTCGGTTAAATCCTTACGAGCAGTTTAAACATATCGAGCCGTCGGCGGTGATCGGGCATGAAGTTTTCGTCTTCAAAGGTCGCTTCGAAGTGCCGCTCGCGTCGGCGCTGAGCCGCGTCCAAAACGCCCGGAACCTGCTTGTCGCCGGACAGACGGAAGCGGCTCTATCTGAAGCGCGGGCGGCAGTCGCGCTTGCCCCGGAATCCGTTTCCGCGCGGATGATAACGGGAGATGCCCTGGCGGTCACGGGACGACCGGAAGACGCGCGGGCGGAGTACGAAAAAGCGCTTCAGCTTGCGAAAACTATCGAGCCGGAATTTCAGGCCCGCGAGATCGAAGGGATCGAGAAGAACCTGTCCGGCAAATGACGAGGCTCGCGGCCGGTGAAGGTTTTACGAAGGTTTTCATCGATTCGCTTTGTCCGAAGATTCCTGAACTTAATGCGCCGGAAGCATGCCGAGCCGTTCTACAGCCTCGTTTATGATCAGCTTTAAATCCTGAATGGAATGGCTGTTATTGATTCGATCGGCGTCGGCAATTTCTTTGAGCGAGCCGGTTTCTTCGATAAATATCGCCGGGAGATTTACGTTCTCCCGCCTGTATTTTCTCCTGAACTCGTCGGCGTGCAGAAATTCCAAAGGGTTATCGAGCGAGTCCAGATAATCCTTCCATTCCTTTTTCATTCCGAAGTTAGAATGCGTTATCGCGCACAGATTGCACGCGTATGTGTGCGGCGAAAACATCTTGTGCGCGATGTCCGACAATAAATTAAAGACGCCGCTGTCGGCGTTGTACACAAAGACGATTTTTGATTTTGTCGTTTCGGTCATCGCTTAATCTTCCCGCAGCTTTTCGCCCTCGCTTTTGCGCGGCGTCAAGGTTTCGTCGACGTTGATGCCGAGCTCTTTTTGTCTCGCCGGCGACGAACCTTTCGGCGGAAAACCGAGCGCGATCCGCTTTTCGCGCAATTATGTTGGCGCCGTCTCGACCCCGAGATGATTGGTACGCGGAACGGTCTGTTTTCGGTCGGCAAATCGTCGTTTTCGTCGTTCGGCTTCATTTTTCTTCCCCAACTTGCTCGAAATTTTCTATGATGGAATTATAACAAACGCCGGCGGCGAAGATATGAAAAAGTTTCTCGAAATCTTAAGCGTCCCCGTCGCGCTCGGCGGCCTGGCGGCGCTTGTCTGGCTCGAAAGGAAGCGTCCTTTGCGCCCGCCGGTCGAATCGAAACTCGTCCGCGGCGGAAGAAACGCGGCGGTCGCCGCGCTCGCCGCGCTTACGCTGCAGATGACCGAAAAGCCCGTCGCCGCGCGCCTGACGAAACTCGTTGAGGAGCAGAATCTGGGATTGCTGAAAATCGTTCGCCTCCCGAAGTGGCTGGAGCTGGCTTCGGCGATTCTTTTGATGGATTACACCTTATTTCTCTGGCACGTTTTAACGCATAAAATTCCTTTCCTGTGGCGGTTTCACCTCGTGCATCACGTCGATCTGGACCTCGACGTTTCGACCGCATTGAGATTTCATTTCGGCGAGCTCGTGATTTCGGTTTTATGGCGCTCAATGCAGATTCTGGTGATCGGCGTTTCGCCGCGCTCGCTGGCCGCGTGGCAGATGTTTTTGTTTCCGTCGATTCTGTTTCATCATTCGAATTTAAGATTGCCGGAAAACTTAGATGAAGCGTTGCAGAATTTTATCGTCACTCCGCGCCTGCACGGCATTCACCATTCGACGCGGCGCGAAGAAACCGATTCAAACTGGTCGAGCGGCCTGACGATCTGGGACAAAATTCACGGCACGTATCGAGACGACGTTCCGCCGGAAAAAATCGTTATCGGCGTGCCGGCTTATCAAAACCCGGATGGAACGACATTAGCCGCAATTTTGCCGCTGCCTTTTGAAAATCAGACGAACGACTGGCAGTTGCCGGTAGCCGAATCGATGCCGGAGCACTTAAAATGAAACCCGAAATATCGATCATCATCCCGACGCTCAATGAAGAAGAGTCGATTCGGGACACGCTTCGGTCGCTTCAAAATTTTGAAAACGCCGAAATCGTCGTCGTCGACGGCGGAAGCACGGACGCGACTCTTTTAATCGCCGAAAATTATCCCGTCAGTATCCTGCACGCGCCGCGCGGGCGCGGTTCTCAATTGAGTTTCGGCGCGGATGAGGCGAACGGTGATGTTTTGTGGTTTCTTCACGCCGATACGATTCCTTCCCCTGATGCGGTCGAAGAAATCAAACGGGCTTTAACGGATCCGCGCGTCGCGGGCGGGAATTTCACGATCCGATTCGACGGCGAAAGACGGGCGGCGAAATTTCTTTCCTGGCTTTACCCGAGATTGAATTTACTGGGCTTGATTTACGGCGATTCGGCGATTTTCGTGCGGCGCGGAGTTTACAGGAAGATAGGCGGATTCGAGCCGTTTCCGATTTTTGAAGATCTGGATTTCATCGAAAGGTTAAAAGCCGAAGGCGAAATAGTTACTTTATCTTCGGTTGTGACGACCTCCTCGCGGCGGTTTGAAAATAAGAGTTTTATCCTGACTTTCGCGCGCTGGACGATTCTGCAAGTCCTCTACTGGGTCGGCGTGAGCCCGTATGCGCTGCTTAAAATTTATTTTCCGGCGGCGAAGAAAAATTAAATCGTTTACCCGTTTTCGAGAAGCCACCGGTAAGTTTTTTCGGCTGTCTTTTGTAATTTGTCGTCGCCGAGAATTTCTGCTTTCATAACCGAAAAGTCATCCGGCGTATCGACATCGTAATGCTCCGGTATGAGCTTTAATTTCGTAACGCCTAAATCTTTTATATTTCTTGTGAGCTGCTCGAAAACCGCCGGCGAGCTCCACGCTATTTCATCGAAAAGGTTCGGAATCGGCGCGCGTAAACCGATCAAATAAAAGCCTCCGTCCCGCGCTTTGCCCAAAACAATGTCGGCATCACTTTCGAGAGCGGTAAACGCATCTGAAATATACTCGGCGGGAAAGGTCGGGCTGTCGGTTCCGATCATCACCACCGGCGAATATTTGCAGAAAGCAAATTCAAACGCGTTGGCCATTCTCTCGCCCAGATTTTCGCCCGCCTGTTGAATCAAAACGATTTCGGACGGAATTAGATTCTCCAGAAGATTTTTTTGACCGGCGGGCGCGTATGCTAAAATCACGTTATCGCAGACAAGTTTGGTTTTTATCACCGCGTCATAAAGGAACGCGGCGGCGAGTCCGGCACATTCTTCAGGCGACAAAATGGATTGAAGCCGCGTTTTAACTGTTCCAACCGTCGGAACTTTTGCCATAATTATAACTGCACGATTCATAGCTCAGACGAATATCGTAAATAAAACGGGGGATTTATGCATTATTACAACGAAGAAGATTTAGGACGTTTCGGCGAGATCGCCAAATATAAACCCGAGCTTTTCGAGAAATTTCTCGCCTGGTATCAGGCCTGTCAAGAAGAAGGCGCGCTGTCGAAACGCGAAAAGGCGCTGATCGGCCTGGCAGTTGCGGTGACGGTGCAGTGCCCGTACTGCATCGACGCTTTTACGAATTCCTGTCTGGAAAACGGCTCGAACATGGATCAAATGACCGAAGCGATGCATCTCGCCTCGGCGATTCGCGGCGGCGCGAGCCTCGTTCACGGCATTCAATCGCATAACGCGCACGACAAGGTTTCAATGTAATGACGAATCTTCCGGTTATCGACGATCAGCGGTTTGCAAAATCGCCCGTCGGCTTCGATGAGAAGCTGGCGGAGAACAAGCTTCGGCTGAAATCCTCCCGCATTGAGACACTGCAGGTCAACGTCGGCAAGCTCTGCAATCAAGCCTGTAAGCATTGCCACGTCGATGCAAGTCCTAAGCGGACGGAAATAATGCCGCGCGAAGTCGTCGATGATTGTTTGAAAGCATTGAGAAGATACAAGCTCCCGACGCTCGACATTACCGGCGGCGCGCCGGAGCTCAATCCGAATTTCCGATATTTTGTGACCGAAGCCAGAAAAGCGGGCGCAAAAGTGATGGTGCGGCATAATCTGACGGTGATGTTTGAGAAGGGACAGACGGATCTGCCGCAGTTTTTCGCCGAAAATGAAGTCGAGGTGGTTTCCAGTCTGCCGTACTTTCTCCAAACCCAGACCGACTCGCAGCGCGGCGCGGGCGTTTTCGATAAATCGATCGAGGCGCTCAAAAGGCTGAACGCGGTCGGCTACGGAAGCGATGAAAATCTTGTCTTGAATCTCGTTTACAATCCGGTCGGCGCGTTTCTGCCGCCGGCGCAGGAAGCGATCGAAAAAGATTTCAAACGCGAGTTAAACGCGCGTTACGGCGTTACGTTCAATAATCTTTTTACGATCACGAATATGCCGATTTCGAGATACCTCGAATGGCTCCGTCGGTCGAAAAACGAAGAGATTTATATGCGGAAACTAGTCAATTCATTTAATCCGGCGACCGTCGAAGGCCTGATGTGCCGCAACTTGATCAGCGTCGATTGGCGCGGTAATTTGTACGACTGCGATTTCAATCAGATGCTCGATTTAACGGTCGAAAGAGGAATGTCTCAAACGATCGCCGAGTTCGACCCGGCGAAATTTGCCGGCAGGAATATTGTTACCGGCGCGCATTGTTTCGGATGCACCGCCGGTTCGGGTTCAAGTTGCGGCGGTTCTGTATCCGGCTAGTTAGTTAAATTCGGATCGCCTTTGAGCTTTTCGGAAAAAGTAGTTTTCGAACGGCGGGGTTTCTTTTTATTGTCCTTGCCTTAAAAACATTCGTTTTCTTACGATTGCCTTTACAGGACGGCTTGCCGTTTTCCTCGTATTCGACGATGCAGCCCGCCGGATTCAACATTGTCGATAATTCATGAGTTGATTCGCTTGCCTGCTACGAACGAAACGGCCGTCGCAATCGATCTGCCGCGCCGATTCCGCCGAAATAAAAAACGGCGCGGAAAGACCCCTTCTTTCTTTCCGCGCCTTAAAGTCGCCCGACTCGCGCCGGGCCGGTTTTTATGAACCGGTCGTCTCAAATTAACCTGGAAATTTAAGACGTTTCCAGCGTATAAACAAAGACTTGAGAAATTCTTGAATTGTTTAACGGTTTCGTTTCCAAGCTCGTCGTTCGGCCGCTGCATTTTTCCTAAAAAAAGCGGTGCCCTTTGCACGTCGAAAACGAGAGAATTTCCACTTATGCACGGCTTCGAAATAGAAAGGTCTTTTTTAAGTACTTTGAAAAGTTTTATTTCAGCGTGCTTGGGTTGGCGGTTATTGGTTTTTTGATTTCACGTTGATCTAAAAGTGCCTGTTCATTCATGGTGCGCAGTTTGGGATACCGATTAGTATATCTACTTCCGCATCCGATACATTATCGGGTTTCGCCGCGTCGATAAATGAATCGGCTCCGGAAAAGTCGAATTTCATTGTGACGGTTCTTTTAGTTTGTGATTGAATGACCGCGGCATGTAATGAGGACGGAATAAGTCTTATAAACACGATCTTTTCATATCGGTTGGTTTACTAAACCTCGCATCCCGGTCGTTTTCAGGAGCAAGGCGGCGTTTCTTAATGTATTAGGTTAAATAAATGGTTAAAAAGGTTAAGCGCAAAATTTTTCAATAAGGCCTTGGCGCACAACTATTTACGGGGCTAAAGCGGAAGTCAGAACTACCGTTTCGAACGAATTTCGCGTCCGGCGGGAGTCAAAACTACCTTTTTTTTCCCTTGGGGGAGTCAGAACTACCTTTTCCAACATCAAATGTAAGTCAAAACTACCGCCCGTGTAAGTCAGAACTACCTTTTTGCTTGTGGAAAACTTCATTTGCGGGAGTCAGAACTACCTTTTTTGGGCGGCGGGGAAGTCAGAACTACCTTTTTCGGTAAGTCAGAACTACCTTTTTGCGCTTTGCGGGAGTCAGAACTACCTTTTCGGACGTGTTCGGTAGGGTATTCGTCAGACCCGGAAAGTCGTCGGGTGAATGGTAGTTCTGACTTACACTTATCTTTTGCCGGGCGACTCGCCGCCAATGGGGAATTCGTTGACGCTCGATTGCTGTTTGTTGCCTTGCATGACCTCGCCGACGAATTCCGGATGGGGCGTTAGCGTGATTTTGGCTTCGATCATCTTGTTGCGTTGTTCGGCGTCGAGCGTTTTGTCTACCAAATAGCTCAAGATCACGTGTTTTTCTTTCATTTCTTCCAGAGCGAGCTCTATGTCCCGTAAATTATGCGACAGGCGATTATAGGCGGTCAGACCGAAGTCGCGGATGATCGTCGTCAGGTTGATGCTGTAGGGCTGCGTGATGCTGGCTTGAGTATAGTGGTGGCTCATGCGCTTATGAAGCTGACGGGCGACGACGTTTTTGTAGCTCATGCTGGTCTCGTAATTGAACATCCGAAACCTTCTCGATTTGATTCCCTGAGTGACGAGCGGGTTAAACCGGACGAAGGCTTTTGATTTTTGTCCCTTGCTTTCCCAGTCTTCACGAGTCTGTAGTCCGAGTGTTTCGAAAAGCCCTGAGACGAGCAACGTACTGCTGTCGTCGCTCGTAACGGTGATGTTCGTTTTGGCGCAGATAAGCAGCGCGTCTTTGATCTGGTCTTTGCTGTAGGTGTGACCGTTGTCGCTCAGTTCCTGTTGGAGTTGATGAAGCGTGAAGGTGACGCCGGCGGCGTCGTCGAGAAAAAGCCCCTGTCCTTCGACGGCGAATTTGCGCAGCGCGTCCTCGACGAGCTCTTCTCTTTTTGAGGGGTAATAGTATTTTTCCTCGCCGTTTTTGTCTTTGAGACTCGCCGGCTGAATCGTCACGCTGTAACGCTTGCCGCGGCATTCGAATTCGCGGTCGAGCGATTTCAGAAACGTGCCGTTGACCCGCTCGACTTTACCCCAGTGATACTTCGGTATGAAGTCGTAAAGTTCGATCGTGTTGGAATACGGCTTTTCGTTCGGCAGAAGGAGCTCGAACAAACTGAGCTGGATCGGTTTTTCCTGCCGGTAGTCCGTCAGCTTTTTCGTTTTGACCATGCCGGACTTGCTTTTCGGCGATGATTTTTGAGGGATCGGTTCCTCCGTCTCGACCAACTCGAATCGGATGCTCTTTTTTTGTCGTGCCATACGAGTAAGGATTATAGATTGATTTATTTATTATCCAAAGCCGCAGTTCGGCGCGTGCCCGGTGAACTGTTCCAAATGTGGAAGACGAGTCCGATAATGACAGTAAAGAATGTTTTCATTCCCTCAAAATTTCAAAAATTCGAATCACTGCCAGGATTTTCATTTTCCGTCTCTTTTGATCGTTTCTTACTCCCCTTCATTATGTTGCGGAATATACAATCGCCTCGCATGGCAAAGGAGAGGCGCCAAAGTGATATGTCGGAAACACGACAGTTCAAAAAAATGTTCGACTTCGCCATTTTTGCTGTTGGGCGAATATTTCAACTTCGGTGCTTTTCTTCTCACGATAAAGCAGAGTCGCATGTTTGGCTTCTTCGAGGATTTTAACGAAATTGCCTGTAATAACGGAGATGATTGGGTGATTATCGGACGCATAAAGCGGCAGGCGAATTCAGATTTGTTTCCGGAGCAGGCAATCCTTAACGGGCAGTCACCGGCGCTTCGAACTTTTATTGAACTGTCTGGTGATTTTTTTGATGTCTTTCTTCTTGTTCCGGGCGGCTCGGGCATCGTGTTTTTCCGTAATGAAAGCGAGTTCTTTCCGCAATTTATTGCGGCTTTCCCACCGCTCGCGATCCAGGCTGCCGTCCGCCAGCGCCGCGTCGATCGCGCAGCCGCGCGTGCCGTCATGTTCGCAATCGGAGTAGAAGCACCGAACAGTCAAAGCTTCGATGTCTTCAAAACTGTTTTCCAGGCCCTCTTCACTGACCCACAGCTGCAGTTCTCTCATGCCGGGCGTGTCGATGATCAGCCCGCCGCCCGGCAGCAGGATCAGCTCGCGTTTCGTCGTGGTATGACGCCCGCGATCGTCGCCCACCCGAACCTCCTGCACCTTCTGACGCTCGCCGCCGATTAAACGGTTGGCGATCGTCGATTTGCCGACGCCCGACGAGCCTAAAAGCGCGACGGTTTCGCCTTTTTTGATGTAATCGCCGAGCCTGCTCATATGCTCGTCCGCTTTCGCGCTGATCGTTATCACCGGCACCGCGGGCGCGATCCGCTCGACTTCCGCGAGCCTTGATTCGAGATCGGCGCAAAGATCCGCCTTGTTCAGAATGATGACGGGAGCGGCGCCGCTCGCCGAAACCATTACCAGATACCGCTCGATTCGCCGCAGATTGAAGTCGTTGTCCAGCCCCGAAACGAGCATCGCCGTGTCGATGTTCGTCGCCACGATCTGTTCCTCGACGGAGGAACCCGGAACTTTTCTGGAAAACTTGCTCTTTCGCGGCAGTACGGCGCGAATCGTCGCCTTGCTTTGATCTTCGCGAAGCCGAAAGACGACCCAATCGCCGACCGCCGGAAAATCCGCGCGCGAGTCAGCCCGGTAAATCATATTGCCGCTCACGTCCGCCTTTATTTCCCCGCCTTCGGTGTAAAGCCAGAAGCTTCCGCGGTTTTCCAGATAAACCCTCCCGACGCCATGCCCGCGATCGGCAAACGTTCGGAAATGTGCCTCGAAAAAATCGTTCCAGCCGAAACGCTCAAGTTCCATATATTCACTATACTTTACAAATTCAAAGATAATAAGAGAAATAAAACGAATCGCCCCGGCGAAACGGCCCGCCGCGATTGATGAATCGCGCGTCATGCGTTATTTTATAAACCGGACGGCTATTAAATTATAAAAGAGAGGACATTTATTACGATGGCGAGTAAGAAAAGCGATTCGGCGAAATCGAAGACCGGACAGAAAAAGGCGGCTTCCGCGAAATCGGACGCGGCCAAAGGCAAGGAAAAATCGGCGGGCGAGCTGACGGCCGCGCTGGCCGAGGCGACCGGC
>DATCMK010000020.1:0-36198 GCA_036563455.1 Pyrinomonadaceae bacterium
CGAGATCCTGCAGACGATCATCTCGCTGGCGAAAAACCTGAAGATGAGAGTCATCGCCGAAGGCATCGAAACCGATTCGCAGCTCAAGGTGCTGAAAAACCTCGGCTGCGATTACGGGCAGGGCTATCTGCTCGCCAAGCCTTTGCCGAAAGACGCCATCGAGGATTTGCTTTTCCGGAAACAAAACTGGCTGCCGGCAAAGTCAGACGAAACCGTTTCATTTTTGACCGAATTCCTCAAAGACAAAAACCTGCCTTCATTTTAGTTGAATCAACCTGAGCAATACAGTAAAAAGAGCATGCAAACGCGGGGCGGGTTTGTCCGGACCGTTGCGGATTTACCTGCATTTTCTGAAAATAATCTTTAATGAAATAGACTAAAATTCGTTTTCATCCGCATCCCGTTTCGAGTCTCTAAACAAGGTGATCTTCTTAACCGATGCCCGCGTTTAACTAAAAGCCCGTCCGAAAGAATCGTTCTTTCGGACGGGCTTTCGGCGATCGTTCTGTCGGTGATTGCCTAAGCGCCGAGCGCGGCGGCGCCGGCGGGCGCGGCGAGATCGTCGAAGCTGAAATTGCTGACCGGAATGTTTAAGCCGACATCTTCGGGGCGCAGAACCCTGAGTTCCTGTCCGAGCGCTTCGTTGGAAATCTCCCTGATGCGCGCGGGATCGATGTTTTTGCCGACGACCAGAACCTTTTCCAGATAACTGCCGTTCGCCGAAGCCAGACGGTCGTTATAAAACATCAGCAGTCGATAAATCTCATCGTCGGTTTCGCTTTCGGTGCAGATCACGTTGCGGACGACGACCGGTTCGTCGCGGCGCATCAGAAGCGCCGTAAAACCGTCGTGCTGCGAACTGATGAGCAGCGAGTCGGACTGCGCGCTTTTATCGATCAGCCAGTTCGCTTCGCTCACCGCGCGCGGCAGAATCAGCCCGGCTTGCCAGCCGAAGGTTTCGAACAGCGTTTCGTATTCGTCGATCACCGAAAGCTTGACGGCGGTCGCAAAATAGCGCGATTTGCCGTCCTTGTCGGAGGAAATCTTCTCGCGCGACAAGCGCAGCTCGCCCGCCGGCGCGCCGAAGCTGCTTTCGGCTTTCCAATCGAGAATTTCTTCGAGTTCGGCTTTCGAGGCGGGCTCGGTTTCGAGCGTTAAAATCGCCGTCCGGGCCGTATTTCCGGGCAGCGTGATCGACCAGTTTTTTTGTTTTTGCAGACCGGCGCGGACGCAAACGTCTTCGAGCAGGGCGAGCATCTCGCGCTGACTGGCGATGTTTTTTTCGGTGAAGCTCGGGTTGAGCAGCCCGACGGGCAGCTCGATGGTCGCGGCTTGCTTGATGCCGAAGCGCCCCTTGCCCTCTTTCTGCAGTGCGAGCGCGGTGATAAATTCTTTTTCCAAGCCGAGCGCGGCTTTCGGGTAATGTGGTTGAAACATTTTTTCTCAGTGGACGGTGGACAGTGGTCGGTGATCGGTCGTAGTTATATTCAGACAACTGACCACCGACTGCCGACCGCAGTTTTAATATTCCGTGTACTGCGTGCCCTCGCTGTCGGTGCCTTCGGCAAGGCTTTTAACGTTGACGAGTCCCTGCCCGCCGTCGGGCGAGGTGCTGTCTTCGCCCATCACCGAATCCCATTCCCGGTTTTCGGTGATCGGGTCGACCGGAATTTCCTGAAGATATTTATCCGACACCAAATCGTCGATCGACTGCGGAAGTTTTCCCTTGTCGGCCCCGTACTGGTCGATCGCGCGCCGCATTTGCCAGAGATTTTCTTTGAGGACGGTTTCGCGCGCGTGCTGCACGGTGCGCTGATACGCCGGCAGCGCGACCGACAAAAGGATGATCAGGATAAACATCGCGATCATCAATTCGAGAAGCGAAAAGCCCCGTTCGATTGCGGATTTCGGATTGCGAATTTCGGATTTATCAGCGGTTGCGAGCTTATTCGACCGCCGGTCGCCGATTACCGCCGGCTTTTTACCAATCACTGTACTTCTCTCCATTTAAAGCTTCCTCGTCCGACCCCGAGCGCACGTCGAAAACGTTGACGTCGTCCCAGCTGGTCGCGTCCGCCGTTTGGTACGACGAGCGAAACTGCCAGGTGTCGGTTTCGCCCGTCATCGGGTCGACCGGGATTTCGCGCAGATAAACCTTAACGATTTCCTTTTCCTCGTTGATATCGGTCGCGTTTTTATCGCCAAAAACGCCCCCTTGTTGAATGTTCAGCCCGCGCGGCTTGACCCGGACGCCTTTCACCAAAGTCTCCAGATCGGGCGGATACCGGTCGATGTTTTCCGTATCGAAAATCTTGCAGTCATCGATCACGACCCGGCTTCGCGGATCGGGCGCCGCGCCGCCCCCGCCGCCCGCGCCGCGGGTTATGTCGGTAGTGGACACCGCGCCCTGCGGACACGCGCCGATCGTGTCGCGTTTAAATTCGTCGATCGCGCTGCGCATCATCCGCAGGCTTTCGCGCAGACGAAGCTCGCGCTGTCGTTTCGCCGCGTTCTGCGCGAGCGGAATCGTGCCCATCACGAGAATCGCCAGCACCGAAAGCGTGACGATCAGTTCGAACAAGGTAAAACCCGCTTCGATTTTGGATTTCGGAATTCGGAATTCGGAATGAAAAGCTTCATTCCGAATTCCCTTTAGCAAATCCATCAATTTAAACCGCTTTTTATTCACTGTTTCCGCCTGTGAAATTAAAACTTAACGGCGAATTCCCTGCCGTCCACGGTCGTAATACTGATCGAACCGTTGTCGAACGAAAGTTCGTGCGTGCCGTCGGCGAGCGCTTCGACTTCGACGAAAGCCAGCACGCCGGTCGTATTTTCCGCCGTATTTTTCGATGACGGCAGCGAAACGTAAGTTTTACCGTTTTGATTCAGGTAGGGCTTTTGCTCTTTGCCCGACATATCGAAACCGAAAACTTCGCCGTAGCTGATCGAGCGGACCGCCAATTTCTTATCGTCGAACTTGAGTCCCAAAACCGCCGAACGAAACGCGGTCGCGCTTTTCACGACGACGGCGATTTTCAATTTCTCGCCCGTTTTCATCGCGGGCAAAACCGGCAGGAACCGGAGTTCGGCTTTCGGCGCGTTGACCGAATTTTCGCTGCTTTCCGACTTGAGCGAGGTCTGCTGCAGCGGCAGCGGAACCGGTTTCGGAACGATGCTTTCCGTCGAATTGTCGGCGGTCGGCGTCGGCAGCACCGTGCGGACGTTCGTCGAATCGATCGGACGTATATTGACGGCGACCGAATCGCCGCCCGTCTGGGTCACGCTCGGCGCGGTCGTTTCGGTCTTCGGCTCGGCGTTCGAGCTGATTTCGGTCGAGTTCGATCTGACATAAGTCGGCGCGTCTTCGAGCTTTTGATCGGGCAGCTGCACCGCCGTGTTGTTGCCGAGACGGCGCGCGTTGGCGAGCTGTTCGTCGATTTCTTCCTGAATGACCATCGCTTCGAGCGAACCGTTCGTCGGCTGCGCGAGGCTGCCGGTCGGGCGTTCGATCGTGTCTTCCGGCAGAATCGACGGCGCGCGGATCACGCGCGGCGTGACGGCGATGATGATGTCGACCTGCCGGTTGTCTTTAGTCGGCACGCTGAAAAGTCTGCCGAGCACCGGAATCAATCCCAAAAGCGGCAAGCCTTCCCTGCCGTTCGACTGCGTATCCTGCGCGACGCTCGCCAGCATCAGGGTTTTATTGTTCTGCACGCGCGCCGTGCCCTTGATCGTGCGTTCGGTAAAGGTCGGCGTCAGGGTCTGCGCGCCGTTGACGTCCTTCGATTCGATTTCCATCGCGACCTGCACGTCCTGGTTCGGGAAAACGATCGGTTTGAATTTCAAGGTCAGGCCGACCTGTTCGTAATTAATGACGTCGCTTAAAAATCCGGTATTGTTGCCGGTATTGGTGCCGGTATTAAAACCGTTCGAAATGGTCGCCGTGCGGACCGGCACGCGCTGCCCGATACGCGCCGATGAATCTTCGTTGTTGAAGGCGTGAATCTGAGTCGAGGCGAGCAGCTTCGTATTGCCTTTACTCTGGTAGGCCTGCAAAGTCGATGACGGAATCGCGATCGCCGCCGCAAACGACCCCGGAAGAGCCGCGCCCGCAACCGTCCTGAATAAATCGTTGCCGCCGAGACCGACGCCGCCGCGCGACGTTCCGCCGAGACTCTGCAGTTCCTTGTCGGTGCCGATTTGGTTGCCGAGCTTTAACAGATCGTTTTTCGAAACTTCGTAAATCGCGACGTCCATCACGACTTCCGCGCGGTCTTTATCGAGCGATTTGATGAGCTGCTCCATCAGCTGAATATTTTCGGCGGTGTCGCGGATCGTGATGCTGTTGGTCGCGTCGTCTTTGATCGCGATGGTCGGCGTTCTGCCGGGCTGCGCCGGGATGATGCGTCCGATCAGGTCGATCACGTCTTTCGGGTTGGCGTTGCCGAGATAAAACGTGCGCAGCACGAGCTGCTGAAATTTCTGGCGCGCGTTGGTGTTGGCGACGAGGATCGTGCGCGGGCCGACTTTCTGAAAGAACAAATTCTGCTGCAAAAAGATGTAATCGAGCGCTTTGGCGGTCGTCACGCCTTTTAGTTCGATGTTGATTTTCTGCGGCGTGCGGAAGCTCTCCGAATCGAAAATCACGTTTAAGTCCAAACTCCTCGCCAAATCTTTAATCAAAGTCTGCAGATCGACGCCGCCCGGGAACGGACCGACCGAACCGAGCTCTTCGATTTTCGGCGGCAGAACGATGCCCTGCGGCAGATTTTCGCGGTTGTAGCCGGTTTTCACGAGCCTGACTTCCGGTTTCGAGGCGTTGTTGTCGAGACTGCCGCCGTTCGTTTCCTTGTAAAGCCGCGCCATTCTTTCCATTTCGGATTTCGCCAATTCGTTGGTCGGATCGTACGCGTAAGCCTTGCGGTAAGCGTTGTACGCCGCGTCGTAGTTTTTCTCGGCGGCGAAGGTATTGCCCTTTCGGATGTACATCTGCGAGGCGTTAAAGGTCGCGCGCGTGTAGTGCAGCCGGTATTCGGGATTTTTCGGATTGTCGGCGATCGCGAGCGCGAACTGCTCGGCGGCTTTGTCCCAATCCTCGGCAACCTCGGCTTTCATTCCCTCTTTGAAAAACTTTTTGCCGTCGCCGAACGCTAAAACGGTGAGCGGCGAAAGCATCGAAAGGACAAGAAGAAAACTCAGCACATAACGAATGTAAGCAGATTTTTTCATAGTTTTTTATTAAAGGTTTGGAAGTATTTTGTCTTCCGGCAAAATACCGTTTACGAAATTTCTACACGCGCCGCCGCCGACAAAGTTTCAAAAGTTTTCTCGATTGGCGCAGGCGCGGAAATTCAGTCTATCAATTTTTGTCCGATTAGCGGAAAATTGCAAGAATTTTCCGCGCTTTGCCGCAATTTATTTGGCTTCCTCGACGAACGTCACGCGGTTTATTTCGTGCAGCGTCGTCTGCCCGTTGAAAACCTTTTTGAGCGCCGCCGTGCGCAGGCTCGAAAGCCCTTCTTTTTGCGCCTGCCGGCGGATTTCCGATCCGGGACGCCGGGCGATGATCATTTCGCGAATCGTGTCGGACATATCGAGCAGTTCGTGAATCGCCGTGCGTCCGCGATAACCGGTGTGGTTGCACGCGTCGCACCCGACGCTCATCATAAATCGCTGCTGATTTTTGATTTCCGGAAGCAAACCCGATTCGTTTATTTCTTCGTCGGTCGGCACGTAACCGCGTTTGCAGGTCGGGCACAGCTTCCTCACGAGGCGCTGCGCCAAAACGCAGTTGAGCGCGGCGACGAAGTTGTATAAATCGACGTTCATGTTCAGGAAACGCCCGATCACGTCGATCACGTTGTTGGCGTGGACGGTCGTGAAAACGAGGTGACCGGTCAACGCCGAGTTGATCGCGATCTGCGCCGTTTCCTCGTCGCGGATTTCCCCGACCATCACTTTGTCCGGGTCGTGACGCAGAATCGAACGCAGCCCGCGCGCGAACGTCAAGCCTTTTTTCTCGTTGACCGGAATCTGCATGATGCCCTGCAGCTGGTACTCGACCGGGTCCTCGATCGTGATGATCTTGTCTTCGACGTTGCGGATTTCGTTGAGCGCGCCGTAAAGCGTCGTCGTTTTACCGGAACCGGTCGGCCCCGTCACCAGGACCATGCCGTAAGGCTCTTTGATGTACAGCCGGAATCGGCGCAGATCTTCTTCGTCGAAACCGACGACTTCGAGGCTTAAATTTTTGAATTCCTCGGAAATCTGCTCCTTATCGAGGATACGAATCACGCAGTTTTCGCCGAAAACAGCGGGCAGAATCGAAACGCGGAAATCGACCGTCCTGCCCTTATAACGCACTCTGAAGCGCCCGTCCTGCGGAATACGGCGCTCGGCGATGTCGAGTTCCGACATGACTTTGATGCGCGAGATCAAGGTTTGATGATACGCGATGTCGATCGGGTCGACCTTCTGGTAAAGCGCGCCGTCGATGCGGAATTTGACGGAAACGTCGCGGTCGCCCGCCTCGATGTGAATGTCGGAGGCGCGCGATTCCATCGCGTTGTAAACGATCGTGTCGACGAGCTTGATGATCGGCGACATGTCCGAATCCGACGCCAGCCGGTCTAAATCGAGAACTTCCTCGCCCTGATCGGTTTCCTTGACGAGCGAAATCTTGAAGGTCGACGCGGCTTCCTGCAAAACGCGCTGCGTCGCGTCGCCTTTTTTCAGCACGACGTCGATCGCGCCCTGGGTCGCGACGTACGGCACGATGCGCACGTTGAGCGCGTTTTCGAGCTCGTCGAGCCTTTCGAGATTCGTCGGGTCCGCCATCGCCGCGTGCAGGTTTCGGCCGTCGCGCTTTAACGGCACGAAATGGCTTTTGAGCATGATGTCGACCGGGATGCGCGCCAGTTCCTCGTAATCGATCGGCGACTGCTTGTCGGGCGGCAGCAGATCGATGTACGGCAGGCGGTAACGTTTGGCGAGCGCTTTGGCTTCAATGACTTCGGGCGGCTCGTTTTCCAGAAAGTCGGAAAGCTCTATCTTCGGTGAGGAAACCATTCCCACGGTGTTTCCATTCGGCTGATTGTTCATATTTCTTCCTTTAGTTGAAATTTTCGGCTAACGGGTTGTTTTCAAGCTTTACCTTCCCCGCCCCGCGAACGGTCCCGACGAAATCGTCTGGATGATCGGCAGATAAATCGCCAGCAGAATCACGATCACGATCGCCGCCATAAAAACCAAAATCACCGGTTCGAGCAGCGTCATCAATTGTTCGAGCCGCACTTCCGCTTCGGCGTCGTAGAAGTTCGCGACCTCGTCGAGCATTTCGCGCAGGCTGCCCGAAGATTCGCCGATGCCGATCATATCGAGCGCGAGATCCGGCATCCAGTTCGCCTGGTGCAGCGCTTCGGTAAAGCCGCGCCCTTCGCGGATCAGCGGCAAAACGCCCTGGCTGCGGCGGCGCAGTTCGAGGTTGTTGATCGCCTGCGAAGCGATGTCCCACGCGTCCGGCACGGTGATGCCGCCCGACAGCAGCGTCGAAAGCGACCGCGCGAGCTGCGCCGTCGTCATCTGCCGGATCAGATTGCCGACGAGCGGCAGTTTCAATAAAAACTTATGCAGCAGCAATTTGCCGGACGGCGTGCGGAACCAGATGACCGCCGCGAAAATCAAAATCAAAACCATCGGCAGCAGCCACCAGATGTTGTTGGCGATCGTCGAGGAAATCCCCAAAACGACGAGCGTGATCGTCGGCAAGCCGTTTTTCGTTGATAATCCCCGGAAAAGATCTGACATGCGCGGCACGATGTAGAGCGTCAGAAAAGCGACCATGATGACCGCCGCCGAGAGCAGAAACGCCGGGTACGCGAGCGCGCCGCGCAGTTTGCGCGAAACGCCGACCGCGCGTTTCAG
Organism: Pyrinomonadaceae bacterium; assembly: GCA_036563455.1. Taxonomy (GTDB): domain Bacteria; phylum Acidobacteriota; class Blastocatellia; order Pyrinomonadales; family Pyrinomonadaceae; genus JAFDVJ01. The sequence continues at coordinate 7,927 of DATCMK010000020.1, forward strand.
GTAATCGACGTACCGCGCGAGCACTTCGTCGAGCGCGCCCGACTTTTCGCCCGAAAGCAAAGACGCCGTGTAGATTCGCGGAAACATGCCCTGCGCCTCGAAGGCGTCCGAGAGCGGAATGCCGCTTTTGATTTTTTCTTCGACGTCCGCCAGCACCGCGCGCAAGGCGGAGGACGCCGAACGATTTTTCAGCAGATTGATCGACTGCAGCACCGGAATGCCCGCTCTCAACAGCGCCGAAAGCTGCTGGTTGAACAATAAAAAATCGCCCTGCTTGACGCGGCTCTTCTTGCCCGCGCCGATCGGCAACACCGCCGACAAGCCCTTTTCGGCGCTCGCGACCGTAAATACTTTGAAGCCTTCGTGTTCGAGCTGCGATTTCGCGTCCGCCTCCGCCACCGCTTCGACGACCCGCGTCACAATCTCGCCCGACGGCGTTCCTAAACGACAAATAAATTCAGCCATAATACTGTGGTCGGTGGTCGGTGATCAGTCGTCAGAAAATTCGCTAATTGTTTTGGCAAGTTTAGATATTTTGAAGTGTCGTCGGCAGTTTATGTTAACTGACCGCCGACCACTGTTCACCGACCACCGAATTATATCACGCTTTTTTTTATCAAAGGTTGCAGGCCGAACTCAATTTAGAAAACTTTTTTTGCGCTAAAACAACCGTTTTTCCGCCGCGCACATCTTAAAAAATATCTTGCGGAAAAAGTATTCTGTACTTACAATATAATAACCAAATAACGGGAGAATTTATGGCTGTAAATGACGTCCAGAGTGTCAGCCGATTTGAAATCGCGCTTCGATTTAGTTTCCTTTCTCTTTTCCTTACTTTCGGCTGCACGGCGTTCGTTTTTTCGCAAACCCCGGCCCCGACGCCGCCGCCGCAAACAGTCGAAGATGTCGATACGAAACCGGAAAAAATCCGCACCGATCTCGTCACATTAACATTAACCGTCACCGACATTTACGGTCGTTACGTCTCGGGCTTGACGAAAAACGCCTTTACGGTCGTCGATAACGGCGAGGAACAGGAAGTCACTTATTTCAGCGACACGGACGCGCCGGTTTCGCTGGGGATTCTGTTCGACGTTTCCGATTCGATGAGCGGCACGAAAATCGGAAAGGCGCGTAAGGCGCTCGAAAAATTCATCAACACCAGCCATCCTTCCGACGAATATTTTTTGATCGCGTTCAACAACCGCGCGCAATTGCTTCTCGACCGCACGCGCGACGGCGAAGCGGTGCTCCAGAAGCTGACGCTCGTCCAGCCGCGCAGCAACACGGCGCTCTACGACGCCTGTTATCTCGGCATCGAAAAAGTGACGCGCGGCGCGCACCAGAAAAAAGCGATGCTCATCATCTCGGACGGGCAGGACAATTCCTCGCGCTATAACTTCGGCGAAGTGCGCCGCCTGCTCAAGGAATCGGACGTGGTCGTCTACGCGGTCGGCATCATGGACGGACGCGATTCGGGCAGCATGGAAGGCATGCAGGGGCAGGCCTTCTTAGACGAATTGACGAGCGTGACGGGCGGCAAGGCGTTTTATCCTTCGACCGACGTCGAAATGGACGAGATTTTCGAACGCATCGCGCTCGAACTGCGGCATCAATACTCCATCGGCTACACTCCGAAAGATTTTCAACCGGACGGAAAATGGCACAAGGTTAAAGTTAAGGTCAAACCTCCGCGCGGTTTGCCGCGTCTAACTGTCAGAAATCGGGAAGGCTATTACGCGACGCCGATGACCAGTTACAAATAAACGCACGTTTGGAGTGAAATGAATAAGAGAAGTTTTCTAATTTTAGCGCTTGTTTTCTGCTTTGCGCTGCTGCCGGCGACGTTCGGTCTCTTGAAGACGCGCGCGCAGACGACCACGGCGGCGAAACCGACCCCGACGCCGCCCGTCACGAACGCATCGCCGGCGCCGACCGTCGAAAGCGACGACGAGCCGATTAAAATCGACACCGAACTCGTCAACCTCAACGTTCGCGTCGTCGACCGCAATAATCGCTCGATCGCCAATCTGACTCAAAGCGATTTTACCATTTACGAAGACAACGTTCCGCAGAAAATCGAGTTTTTCAGCAAATCGGAAGTGCCGACCAATTACGCGATGGTGATCGACAATTCCGGCTCGATGCGGCTCCTGCTCGATAAGGTCATCGAAGCGAGCAAGATCATCGTCAACACCAACCGCGCCGACGACGAAACGAGCATCATCCGTTTCGTCGATTCCGAAAAAATCGAAATCACGCAGGAGTTTACCGCGAATAAAGGCGACATCATGGAATCGCTCGATAATCTCTACATCGAGGGCGGGCCGACGGCGATCATCGACGCGATTTACCTCGCGGCGGAACGCGTCGACCAGTACGAAAAATCGCGCAATCCGAACGACCGCAAACGCCGCGCGCTGATTCTCGTCTCGGACGGCGAAGACCGCGATTCGTTTTACAAGGAACAGCAGCTTTTCGAGCTCCTGCGCGAATCGGACGTGCAGATTTTCGCGGTCGGCTTCGTCAACGAGTTGAGCAAGGAAGGCGGTTTTATCGGCAAAAGCCCGCAGGGCAAGGCGAAAGCCTTTCTTGAGAGACTGGCGAAAGAAACCGGCGGAAAGGTTTATTTTCCGAACACTTTGAGCGAACTTAACGGCATCGCGCAGGACATCGCGAACGAGCTGCGCACGCAGTACACGATCAGTTACCAGCCGGCGGAAGATAAGAAAGACGCGGCCTACCGCGCCATCAAAGTGAACGTGACCGACGGACCGAATAAGGAAAAACGCATCGCCATCACGCGCACCGGCATTCAAAAACAAACCAACAATTCGACGCCGACGCTGCAGAACCCGACGAAAATCAAAACGCAGTAAACAGTGGACAGTGGTCGGTGATCGGTGGTCAGTAAAAAATAAAAACGTACTTTGAATTTTCAAAGTACGTTTTTTACTTGTTAGGCCTTCAATTAACGCCTGATCACCTGTCGCCGACCACTGTCCACTGATCACCGACCACTGTTATTCAGGCACCGAACCGGAAATCTTCTTGCGCGTTGTTTCGCCGGTTTCGATGACCGGAATGCCGTCGGAAACTTCGTCGTGCGGGCGCGGGATCACGTGCACCGCCGTCACCGTTCCGATCCGGCGCGCGGCGGCGGCCCCGGCGTCGACCGCGGCTTTGACCGCGCCGACCTCGCCGCGGACGATCGCCGTCACCAGTCCGGCGTCGATTTTTTCGTACCCGACGAGCCGCACGTCGGCCGCTTTGACCATTGCATCGGCGGCTTCGATCATCGCCACCAACCCCATACATTCCACCATTCCGAGTGCTTGCATTTTTCTTTACCTTCTCTCCCAACTGTCCTTTATTTTATAGTTTTTTTTAATCGCTCGAGGAGCTCGAACCGCCGCTGTCGCTCGAACTCGACCCCGAATCCGAGCTCGATCCGGAATCGTAACCCGACCCCGAGTCGTAGCTCGTCGAACTGCTGTCCGAATAGCTCGATTCACCCGGCGCGCCGTATTCGCCGCGGTTTTCGTGCGAATCCGTGTAATCGCTTTGATACGAACTGTCGTTCGCCGATTCCGCGAGGCGCGAATTTTCGTATTCCTGATCGGCAAACAGCGCGCCTGCCGCGTACGTCGCGCCCGCCCCGTCGTCCGAATCGTGTAAACTCCGGTGCGTTTGATAATTATCGCCGTAATCGGCGCCGCCGACGAAATTCCGGCTCGCCGACCGCGATTTTCTGATGCGCCGAAAGATAAACCAGATCGCGCCGAGCAGAAAGAGCGCGCCGCCGAAAATCGCGAGAAAGAAGACGAGAATGGCGATTTCCATAAGATTTCTCCGCTACTTCAGGTACATCGCCAGATAAAAAATCGCGGCGACGAACAGAATTAAGACGATCGCGACGATCGGAAACCATTTGTTCGGCGCGTTTTCCGGTTCCTCCCAGACGACTTCGACGGTTTTTCGCTGGAAACTTTTCGCTTTGCGGCGCAGATTGGCGGCCGATTTCAGCTGCCCGTTTTCCTGAACCGAGTTTTTTTCGGCCGACGAGTCCTCAATTTTTTCCATTAACTCATCGCCCGCCGGTTTTCCGACCGGCTTGGCGATCGGACTCATGTCGAGTTTCTCGAGCGTTTTTTCCGGCAGCTTCGTCGTCTTGAAAACGTTGTTTTCCGGCGCGCCGCCCGGCTGTTCGAAGCGGTCGATGGTGGCGTTCCGCTTGTCACCGGCAGCCTGCTCCGGCAAATCCGCCGCGACCGCGCCGCCGCAGTTGTAGCAAAAAACCGACCCCGGGCGAACCTCAGCGCCGCAGGAATCACAAATTTTCTTTTCTACTAAAGTCTTCGCCATCCTTCAAATTTACAAAACTAAATTTACAAAACGTCAGCCCGGAGCCTTGCCGCGTTCGTCCCGCAAATCATTTGACGACCGCGAAAATCTCTCTTTCGCCGCCCAAATCGCGCGCCGCGGGCGTAATAATGGTCTTCGCCGTCACGTAAATTTTCTCGCCTCTTTCGATCGCCAGCCGCACATCGGTTTCGCTCACGAAATCGACCGCCGCCGGTTTCGCGCCGTTCGTCGGCGACGGCGGCTTCAACTCGTGAATGATCGTTTTCACGGGCGAAACGTTTTCATTTGGGATTTCGGATTTCAAATTTTGGATTTGTTCGGTCGTTTCCGGCTTCGCGTCTTCCCCAGTGGTTTTCGAGATCTTCCGGCTCAGAAATTTATCGACGATCGCTGCGATCTCTTCGCGCTTCGGCTTTTGGCCTTCGGTTTTTGGTCTTTGTGCGGGGCTTTGTAATTGAACGCCGGATAACGGCGGCTGACTTCCGACTTCCCGTTTCCGACTGCCGACCGCCTTCGTTTCAAAAGCGACGCGTTTGATGTCCATCAGATGAATCGGCGAAACGTTGTCCGACGTCACGTTGCCGCCCCACGAACCGCAGCCCAGCGTCATCGACGGCGACAAATCGGTCGAAAAGCCGATCGCGCCGTGCGTCGTCGGCGAATTGATGACGACGCGCGAAGCGGGCATCTGCTGCCCGTAACGGATCGCCGCTTCGCGGCTCTGCGTGTGCATTCCGGCGGTGTGTCCCATGCCGCCGAACTGCAAAATCTCTTCGCAGCGATTAGCGCCGGCTTCGATGCCGTCGACGACGAAAAACGCGAGCGTCGGCGAAAGTTTTTCGATCGACCACGGGTAATCGCGCCCGACGCCGCCGCAGTCGGCGATCAGACAGCGCGTGCCGCCAGGCACGGAAATGCCCGCGAGGTTCGCGATGTATTCGGCGGATTTGCCGACGATTTTGGGGTTTAAGGTGCGCTGCTCGGTCAATAAAACTTTCGCGACCGCGTCGGCTTCCGTTTGATTTAGAAAATGCCCGCCCTGCAGTTTAAACTGCTCGCGCACCTGCGCCGCCACGGGCGCGTCGCAGACGACCGATTGCTCGGAAGCGCAGATCGTGCCGTTATCGAAACAGGTGCCGGTTAAAATGTCCGCGACGGCTTTTTCGACGTTCGCGGTTCGTTCCACAAAAACCGGGACATTCCCGGGTCCGACGCCAAACGCCGGCTTGCCCGATGAATAAGCCGCGCGCACGAGACCGATGCCGCCGGTCGCCAGGATGACCGCCGTTTTTTTATGCTTCATCAAAGTTTCCGTGCCTTCCAAAGCGGAGGTCGTCAAACATTGAATCGCATCGGGCGGCAAGCCTTCCCGAACGCCGATTTCTTTCATCACGCGCGCCGTTTCGGCGATCGAGCGCGCGGCGGACGGATGCGGCGAAAGCACGATCGCGTTGCGCGACTTGATCGCGATGACGATTTTGAAAATCGCCGTCGAGGTCGGATTCGTCGACGGAATAATCGCCGCCACGACGCCGCGCGGGCCGGCGATTTCGACGACGCTGCCGTTATCCGCCACGACGCCGACGGTTTTTAAACTCTTAAAATAATTCCAGACGTCTTCCGCCGCGAAGCGATTTTTTTCGCGCTTGTCTTCCGGCCTGCCGAAACCGGTTTCCTCGTGCGCCATCAAGCCCAAACGCGCCGATTCCGCTAAAGCGACATTCGCCATCGCTTCGCAGATCCGATCGATTTTCGCCTGGTCGAATTTCGCGACCGTCTTCCACGCGAGATGCGCGGCTTCGACCGCGTCACGCGCTTCCTGCTGCGAAATTAAATCCTTATCCCTTTCCATTTTGGATTTTAGATTATGGATTTTAGATTATTTGGTTTCAGGAAATCGGAGTTTTCATTTAGTTTTAAGTTCGATCCAAAATCCAAAATCAAAATCCAAAATCGGGCTTATTTATTTCTTGAACGGGTGCGGTCGTTGGCGGAGATTTCGCTGCCCGTTTCGCCGCTGCCGAGTTGACGGCTCGAACCGCCGCCGATCGCTTTTTCGTCCGGGCTGTAACCGACCGCGCCGCCTTTCGGCAGCACGCGTTCGACTTCGCCGTGCGGACGCGGAATGACGTGCACCGAAATCAACTCACCGACGCGCCGCGCCGCGGCGGCTCCGGCGTCGGTCGCCGCCTTGACCGCGCCGACGTCGCCGCGCACGAAAACCGTGACGTAACCGGCGCCGATATATTCCTTTCCGATAAGCTGGACGTTGGCGGCCTTAACCATCGCGTCGGCGGCTTCGACCGCGCCGACAAAACCTTTGGTTTCAACCATTCCGAGTGCTTCAAGACTCATTATTTATTCCTCTCTGTTCTAAACTGGTATGTAAATTTTAATACAAGATTTGAGTAAAACCTAAACCTATCACGCGCTCCCTCTAATATCAAGCCGAAACCGGGAGACAAAAACGGTACATAGATTGACATAAGCAGTTTAACAAAGCTATATTTCAACTTTAAGATAGTTGGTTATTGACGCATTGCCCCCGTTCCAGCGATTCTTTATCTATTGAATAAAAATGTCTTTAACTCTTGGTGAAAAATTGCGGCAAGCCCGCGAAGAACGCGGCATCTCGATCAGCGAAGTCGCCGAACAAACCCGTATCTCTCCGCATTATCTCGATTTGATCGAAAACGACGATTACCGGACGCTGCCCGGCGGAATTTTCAACAAAGGCTTCGTGAAATCCTACGCGAAATACGTCGGCATCGACGAACAGGAAGCCCTGCAGGATTACTCGCGCCTGATCACCAATCAGGAAGGCGTCCCGCCGGAAGATCCGAAAACCTACAAACCGGAAGTCCTCACCGACGACCGCGCCTCTTCGTCGATGGTGCCGACGATTATTTTTGCGGTCATCATTCTCGGGCTGATGAGCTGGGGATTGCTGAAACTAGTCGATTATATTCAAAATCAACCGACCCAGACGGTGGCAAACGCCAACACGGCGAACAATACGAATACCGCGAACACTGCGGTCAACACGAACGCGAACGCCGCCGCGCCCGCCGCCGCTTCGACGCCGAACGAAATCAAAGTCGAGTTCAAGCCGACCAACGAGCCGATTTCTTTGACGGCGACCGTCGACGGCAGAGCGACGAACGAAACCGTCACGCCGGAAGCGGCCAAAACGTACACGGGGCAGCAAAGCGTTAAACTGCGCTATTACCGCGGGTTCGCCGACAAAGTTCAGATCACCGTCAACGGCAAACAGATCACGCCGCCCGCCGCCCCGGCGCGCGGCAACGGCGTCGAATTCGAGATCAACAAAAACAACGTCGTCGAGGTGCTGCAAAGCGGACAAGTCCCGATTGCCGCCAATCCGGCGTCGACGAACGCGAACGCGGGATCGAGAACCGCACCGCGCTAGAGAGGATTACGACGAAAAGGTTTTATGAAGCTTTTTGAAAAGCTGAAAGACAGATTTAGGTTTTATAATTTTTGAGCGAAACCGCGCCCGCAAGATAAATGCGGGCTTTTTTATATTTAAAAGGTTTAATTTTATGAATATTGAAGAAATCAAAGAAGGATTAACATTTGACGACGTGCTTCTGGTTCCGGCGTATTCCGATATTTTGCCGAGCGAAACCGATGTCGCGACGCGCTTTTCTCGAAACATCAGTTTGAATATCCCGCTCTGCTCGTCGGCGATGGACACGGTGACGGAGGCGAGCCTCGCGATCGCGCTCGCGCAGCAGGGCGGCATCGGCGTCATTCACAAAAACTTTTCCATCGAAGAACAGGCGGAAGAAGTCGATAAGGTCAAGCGCTCGGAATCGGGCATGATCGTCGATCCCGTAACGATCCGCGACAACGCGCTCGTCGCGGAAGCTCTGAACATCATGGAGCGCTACAAGATCAGCGGCGTTCCGGTGACGGACGAAAACGGACTGCTCGTCGGCATCATCACCAACCGCGATTTGCGGTTTGAAACGCGTTTCGACATTTCGGTTTCGGAAGTCATGACGCCGCAGCCGCTCGTCACCGTGCCGGTCGGCACGACACTGACCGAGGCGAAAGCGAAACTGCAAAAACACCGCATCGAAAAGCTTCTCGTCACCGACGACGACGGACACCTTAAAGGCTTAATCACCGTCAAGGACATTCAGAAGGCGATCAAATATCCGTTCGCCGCGAAAGACGATCTGGGCAGGCTGCGCTGCGCGGCGGCGATCGGGGCGACCGGCGATTTTCTCGAACGCGCCGGCGCGCTGATTGACTCGCGCGTCGATGCCATCGTCATCGACACCGCGCACGGACATTCTTCGCGCGTGATCGAAGCCGTTCGCAAGGTAAGGGAAAACTATCCGGAAATCGAACTGATCGCCGGCAACGTCGCGACCGCCGAAGCCACGCGGACATTGATCGATGCGGGCGTCGATGCCGTTAAAGTCGGCATCGGTCCCGGCTCGATCTGTACGACGCGCGTCGTCACCGGCGCGGGCGTGCCGCAAATCACGGCGATCAACGACTGCGTCCAAGCCGCGAAAGGCACGGGCGTTCCGGTCATCGCCGACGGCGGCATCAAGTTTTCGGGCGATGTGGTGAAAGCGATCGTCGCCGGCGCGGATTCGGTCATGATCGGCTCGCTTTTTGCCGGAACCGAAGAAGCGCCGGGCGAAGTCATTCTTTTTCAGGGCAGAAATTTCAAAACCTACCGCGGTATGGGTTCGATCGGCGCGATGAAGAAAGGCTCGTCGGATCGCTACGCGCAGGAGGGAACGGTCTCCGATTCGAAGTACGTGCCCGAAGGCATCGAAGGTCGCGTCGCCTATAAAGGTACTTTGGCGGAAATGGTCACGCAGTTGGTCGGCGGGCTTCGCTCGGGCATGGGCTACACGGGCTGCAAAACCATCGCCGAACTGCACGAAAAAGCGAATTTCGTCCGCATCACGTCGGCGGGCTTGCGCGAATCGCACGTGCACGACGTCATCATCACTAAGGAAGCGCCGAATTACCGCTTGGAAAGCTAAGAGAATTCGGCCACGAACAAACACGAAAGAACACGAAAATTTAACTTAAATTTTCGTGTTCTTTCGTGACTGACTTCCTTATAAAAATTTCGGCGCGCGTTTCGTTTCCAGCACTTCGACCCGATCGCCGACGCGCGAAACGCCGCCCGCCGTTTCGGCAATTAAATATTGCCCGAAGAGAACGTTTTTCTTAATGCTTCGTTTGGGAATGCGAAAACTCGCTAAGGTTTTCAAAGGTTCCTTACCGTCTTTTTCGCCCGTCGTCTGCTCGATCGTCGTCATCACGCACCGCCCGCACGGTTTAACGACGTGAAAAACCGTCTCACCGATCTTTATTTTTTTCCACGCGTCTTCGGCGAAACCCTCCGAATCAGCGACGACGAAATTCGGTCGGAAACGGTTCATCGGTAAATTGCCCGCGAGCCGCGAATTCAAATCGGCGAGCGAATTTTCGCCGATCAGCAGAAACGGATAACCGTCGGCGAAAGAAACGCGATCTTCCTTATTGACGGCGTATAAATAATTCACCCGGCGCTTGGTTTCTTCCGGCATATAAGCGAGCTTGCATTTCGTCTGCAGAATATCGCTGAACCATTCATTGACCGCGCTTTCGTAAACTACCGCGCGACAGCGATTGCTCCAGATTTTCACGGTTTCGGTCGCGCCGTCAGGCGGCGCGACCGAAATTTTTAAGCTTTTATCTTGGCAGAAAAAATTCAATCCGTCGCTCGCGATCTTCGTTTTGACGAGCGCCATTTTCGGAAATTCGCGTTGCGTTAAAAATTTATTTTCTTTGTCGACGAGCATCCAGCGACGATCGAATTCCAGGCCGCGGCGGTCGATTTTCCCTTGTTCGACCGTAATTCCCGCCAGTGACTTAACCGGGTAAATGTTTATTTCGGACAGATACATAATACTAACTTGATAACAGCGTCATCAGATTTTCTAAATTTTACACTTTAGACTTGACATGGTTAAACCGCGTTTTGTATATTAGCACTCATAAGAACGGAGTGCTAAAAACGCGATCGAACGCCTTCGTTCAGAAGTTATCTTAAACTTTTTATCAAATATTCGAAAGGAGTAAAGAAAATGGCTACAACGATTAAACCATTGCACGACCGAGTTATCGTGCGTCGCTTAGACGAAACCAGCAACCAAACCGCCGGCGGACTTTTCATCCCCGATTCGGCGAAAGAAAAACCGCAGGAAGGCGAAGTCATCGCCGCCGGCGACGGTAAATATAAAGAAAACGGCGAACGTCAACCGCTCGACGTCAAGGCGGGCGACCGTGTTTTGTTCGGCAAGTACAGCGGTTCGGAAATCAAAATCGACGGCGAAGAATTACTGATCATGCGCGAAGATGAAATTTTAGGCATCATCAGCCGCGCCGGAGCGAACGCTCAGTAAATTTATTGATTCATTTATTCATTGCAGCATTGTGTCATTAAAAATGAACCGATGAGCGAATGAACGAATGAAAAATTTCTAACAGGAGTTTTAAAGAAGACTATGGCAAAACAAGTTATTCACGGAGAAGATTCGCGGGCCGCGATTTTGCGCGGCGTTAACCAGTTGGCGGACGCGGTGAAAGTCACGCTCGGACCGAAGGGCCGCAACGTCGTCATCGACAAGAAATTCGGCTCGCCGACGATCACCAAGGACGGCGTGACGGTCGCGAAAGAAATCGAATTAAAAGATTCATTGGAAAACATGGGCGCGCAGATGGTGCGCGAAGTCGCGTCGAAAACCTCGGACGTCGCCGGCGACGGCACGACGACCGCGACCGTTCTCGCGCAGGCGATTTTCAAAGAAGGCGTCCGCACCGTCGCCGCCGGCGCGAACCCGATGGCGCTCAAACGCGGCATCGATAAAGCCGTCGCGGCGGTCGTCGAAGAGGTCAAACGCCTCGCGAGCCCCGTTTCGGGCAACGCGATCGGTCAGGTCGGCACGGTGTCGGCGAACGGCGACACGAAAATCGGCGAAATCATCGCCGAAGCGATGGACAAAGTCGGCAAAGACGGCGTGATCACCGTCGAAGAATCGCGCACGATGGACACGACCTTGGAAGTCGTCGACGGTATGCAGTTCGACCGCGGCTATCTTTCGCCCTATTTCGTAACCGATCCGGATCGCATGGAAGCGGTTCTCGACGAGCCGATGATCCTCATCAACGAAAAGAAAATCTCGAACATGCGCGACCTTTTGCCGATCCTCGAACAGGTCGCGAAAATGGGTCGGCCGCTGCTGATCATCGCGGAAGACGTCGAAGGCGAAGCGCTCGCCACGCTCGTCGTCAACAAACTGCGCGGAACCTTGAACGTCGCGGCGGTGAAAGCTCCGGGCTTCGGCGATCGGCGCAAAGCGATGCTCGAAGACATCGCGACGCTGACGGGCGGCAAAGTCATTTCGGAAGATCTCGGCATCAAGCTCGAAACGATTCAGGTCGAAGATCTCGGCAAAGCCAAACGCGTCACGATCGACAAAGACAACACGACGATCGTCGACGGTCAGGGCGACGGCGCGGCGGTTGAAGGACGTGTCAAAACGATCCGCAACCAGATCGAAGAAACCACTTCGGACTACGACCGCGAAAAACTTCAGGAACGTCTCGCGAAGCTCGTCGGCGGCGTCGCCGTCATCAAAGTCGGCGCGGCGACCGAAACCGAGATGAAAGAGAAAAAAGCGCGCGTCGAAGACGCGATGCACGCCACGCGTGCGGCGGTCGAAGAAGGCATCGTCGCTGGCGGCGGCGTGACCTTGGTTCGCGCGTCGAAAGTGCTCGACAACTTCCAGATCGAAGGCGATCAGGACGAAATCATCGGCGTCAACATCATTCGCCGCGCGGTTGAAGAACCGCTCCGCCAAATCGCGCTCAACGCGGGCAAAGAAGGCGCGGTGATCGTCGAAAAAATCCGCGCTGAAGATTCGGAAACCTTCGGCTTCAATGCGGCGACCGAACAGTTCGAAGACCTCGTCGCGGCGGGCGTCATCGACCCGGCGAAAGTTACGCGCACCGCCCTGCAGAACGCGGCTTCGATCGCCGGCTTGATGCTCACGACCGAAGCGATGATTTCGGAACTGCCGGACGAAAAAGGCGACGGCGGAATGCCCGGCGGCGGCATGGGCGGCATGGGCATGGGCATGTAATTCCGATTTCGGAATTCGCAACTCGGATTTCGGATCTTATTCCCATCGAGAAAAAGGGCTTCGCGTTAACGCGAAGCCCTTTTTCTTTCATAATCCTTCCGGTAACAAACGCGTCGTCAAAACGGCGATTCGTCCCCGTCATCGTCATCGAAAACGATGCGGCGCTTGATTTTCGGTTCGCGCGGTTCGTCCGGCTTTTCGGGGTTGATTTCCTGCAAAAAAGGATTTCCCTTTTCATCTTTGAGCAGAATCTCGATCCGGCGCTCGGCGCTGTTTAATCTTTCCTGGCATTCGCGCGAGAGCCGCACGCCGTCCTCGAAAAGCTTGAGGCTTTCTTCCAGCGACAAATCGCCGTCTTCGAGTTTGCGGACGATTTTTTCCAGTTCTCCGAGGGACGATTCGAATGTTTGATTTTTCGGCATATATCAGTGGTCGGCGGTCAGTGATCGGTGGTCAGTCAAATCAAATTTATCTCTGATCACTGACCGCCGAGCGCCGAGCGCTATTTAAAGAGTTCGTCGATTTTTTTCTTGATGTTTTCCAGGCCCGGCGCGTTCATTCGTTCGCTGGCTTTTTTCAAGCCCTCGCGCGTCGAAATCGCGATCAGTTCCTGCCCGATCGTTTCGGCGATGCGTTTGGCGAGCGCTTCGTCCTTGATGCCGGTGACGCGCCACCGGTCGCCGTTGCGCTTCATCGCGAGTTCGAACTGGCGCTCGGGAATTTTGCTCGTGATGGTCGCCGCGTCGCCGCTCGGTTTTACGTCCAGGTAATAGCCGGCGCCGAGCGCGATCGCCCAGTACGGAATCTGCACGAATTTGTCGGTCTTTTCCTGAATCACGCGCGGCACTTCCGAGCGCGCGCGCTGTTTGATCGCCGGCATCAGCGGCAGCGCGGCGGTTTTGACCTTCGCGATTTTATCCGCCGGCAGGTTTCTGCCGTAAAGCTCGGTCGCTTTGTCGGTCACCTGCGGCAGAAAACTTTCGACGACCGCGTCCGTGTCGACCAGTTCGTCGATCGCTTTCTGGTCGCCGCGCCGCGCCGCGTCGACCAGGAGCGCGAGCGAGTATTCCGGCGAGAGTTTCACGCTCTGCCAGTAAAAATAACCGACGGTCGCCGTGACCAGGAAAAGCAGCGCGACGACGATCGCCGAAATGCCTAAAATTTTTCCGCAGCCGCCGCGTCTTTTCGGTTTTCCCGCCTCGTTTGGCGCTGCGGCGCTTTCCGTCACCGTCGCGCCGGCTTGCGCGTAAGGGTTCGCACCGCCGGCATCGTTTGCGGCGGTCGTCGGTTCTTCTTTACTTTTTTCAGGATCGCTTAAATTGACAACAAAATGCGACATCAATCCTTCTCCGTTTCTAAAATCCCGGCTTTCAGTTTGCCATCCGAGAGCCGAATTTGCACGCGCGCGTCTCGCCTGACCTGCGCGACGCTACTGATGATTTCGCCGTTTTCGCCCGTCGTCACCGAATACCCGCGCCGCAGCACGGCGAGCGGCGAGAGCGCGTCGAGCGAAGCCATTTCGATTTTCAAACGCTCGTCTTTGGCGTCGAACAATTTCTGCACGGCGGCGAGCTGTCTCGCCCGCAAAACGGCTAAACGAGTTTTTTTGTCGTTTAGTTGCGACGAAAGCTTGAGCGGCGAAAGCCTCGATCTTAAAGCATCCAGCCGATTTTCCGCGCGCCGCAATTTATCGCGCGAAGCCGCGTCGATCCGCGCCGCAAAATCCTCGACCCGGTATCGCCAATCTTTCAGCCTTTGCGGAAACTGCGTGAAAACCGGCGACAACGCGAGTTCCCGCAAACCGGCGCGCGATTCCAAAAGCTTGTAATTCATCAGTTGAAACAAATCCTGCGTGCGTTTGGCGACGAACGCCTCGATCTGGTATTCCGATTCGGCGACGATTTCCGCCGCCGCCGACGGCGTCGGCGCGCGCCGGTCGGCGACCAGATCGGCGATCGTCCAGTCGATTTCGTGTCCGACCGCCGAGATGATCGGAATTTCGGACGCCCGAATCTGGCGCGCGAGCCTTTCCTCGTTAAACGCCCATAAATCCTCGGCCGAACCGCCGCCGCGACCGACGATCAGCACGTCGATTTTTTCTGTCTCTTTTGCCTTTTTATTGAATTCGTTCGCCGTAATTACAGCCTGCCGGATCTCCTCGCCCGCCATCTCGCCCTGCACGCGCGTCGGGATCAAAACGATGCTGACCGAGCGCGTGCGGCGTCCGAGAACATTCAGGATGTCGTGGAAAGCCGCGCCGTTCGGGCTCGTCACGACGCCGACCCTTCGCGGGAAAAACGGCAGCGGGCGTTTCCGGTCCTCGTCGAACAGCCGCTCTTTGGCGAGCTTTAACTTGATCTGCTCGAACGCGACTTTGAGCGCGCCTTCGCCGACCGGCTCCAGCGATTCGACCAGGATTTGGTAATCTCCCTTCGGCTCGTAAACGCTCAATTTACCGCGCACGCGCACCTGCAGCCCGTCGAACGGCTGAAACCGGATTTTCCAGTTCGAGCCGCGGTAACACGCCGCCTTGAGCTGCGAATCGCCGTCGTGCAGCGTAAAATACCAGTGCCCGGAATTCGCCGCCACGAAATTGACGATCTCGCCCTCGATCCACACGGACGCAAACGCCTTTTCGATCGCCGCCTTGACCTGCGCGTTGACTTCCGAAACGCTCAAAGGTCGTCTGGTTTCGCCGTCGAATAATGATTGTAAGAGTTGTGACTTCATTAATTTTTCCGTGTCAGCGTGCTCCAAAATCAGAGTGAATCCGTTCTCTCGCGCACTTCCGTGAACAGTTTTCAGAAAATTCTTTATCTGCCGCCGTAAAATTATTCCCGGTGAAGAATTTTCCGACCTCTTGGCGGCGCGCGTCTGAATTGATTGAACCTTTTAATTTCCGCGAAGTCAAACGCAGTTTCATGCGGGCGCTGACGGCTTTTTTACCGATTTTGACGCCGCTTCAATTCGTGCCAGGCATCGTTTTCAAAAGTCCGTTTTCACCGTCTTTTTTCGACTGGAAAACCGCCCGTCCGAACGGTCGACGTCGCAATTTTCAAGCTTCGAAGCCTTCAAATCATCGCTCACGAATTGTTTGTAGCCGATTTTAACGCCGCCGGATATTTTGCCGGATTGAGATTCCACCTGAAAAATTTCGCCCGGAAATGCGAAAAAGCTTTCCGTCCCGATTTAAGCCGGCGAACCGCGCCGCGCAAACCGATTGAAGCCCGAACTCGAAGCTTTTAATTTTTTTTCGCTTCCGAGACGCGGTTCGAAATGCCGACGACGGAACCGAGCTTGACGAAGGCGTTGTCGCGTTTGACCTTCACCTTCAAGCGCGGCGAAGCGTTCGTTTTGTCGGGCGCTTCGATCAGATCGGATTTAAAGGTCACCGAATAGGCCGTGCGCAATTGGAGCACGATGTCGTCGTAGGCTTTCTGAATTTGATTGAGCTGCGTGATCGGGTAATAAATGCCGCCCGAAATCTGCGCGAGCCGCTCGCCCTCGCCCTCGGCCTTCGTCGACAAGCCCATATATTTGGCGCGCAGCGGGTCGATGCGCGCGTTCAGATCGGCGTTCGACGCGGCGACGAGCGCCGACGGCACGTAAAGCGGGTAAACGAGCGCGCCGCTTTCCTGCAGTGACCCGAGAAGCGATTCGAACGGCAGAAACGAATAATTGTCGTCGCCGTCCGTCAAAACGACGATCGCCGTGCGTTCGCCGCGCAAGGGGCGCAGAGTGTCGGAAATCGTGTAGGCGAGCGAGTCGTAATAAGCCGTGCCGCCGCCGGCGTCGAACGTGTCGAGGCTTTCGGAGAGTTTGCCCTTGTCGGTCGTGAATTTCGAAACCTGTTTGACGTCCTCGTTGAAAATGATGATCGCGATGCGGTCGTTGCGGTCGGCGGTCTGCACGAACGCGCGGGCGGCTTTGCGGATAAAATCGACGTAATTTTCGACCGAGCCCGAAACGTCGAGCAAAAGCACGAGATTAAAAGGCGCGGACGTCGGCTCGACCGCCAGAATCTCCCGTTCGGTGCCGCGCTCCGTCACCTGAAAATCGTCCTTTTTCAAATCGGCGAGCGCGCGGTTATTCATGTCGGTGACGCGCACGAGAACCTTTTTGACGGTCGAATTGACGTACGTTTGACCGCCGGTTTTCAGATTCAGCGAAGGTTCGAACTTGAGCGGCGGCAGCGTTTCGGCGTATTCGCCGAAATATTTCGGGCTCGCGCGGCGGATGGCTTCCATAAGGATCGAATCGCCGCTGCGGATGATCGCTTTGGCGGCGTTCGTCAGCGGTCGCTCGCGCAGGTCGGACGGCACTTCGTTCGGGTTGATGTTGAGCAGCACGATGCCGCGCGCGGTCGAAAAATTCAGCTTGTTCTGCCCGGCGGGAGCGACTTCCCGGCCGTTGATTTTTATTTTTCCGACCTTTTTCGGTTTATCTTTTTTTTCTTTTTCGTCGTCTTTCGAATTTTCGGCACCGCCGTTTTCCTCGGACGCGTCGGCGCTCGCTTCCGAATCGTCGACGCGTTCGGCGGGACGCGAATTGCTGAATTTCGATTTCGGCGTGTCTTTCGTGATCTTGCCGCTGACGACGAATTTTCCGGCGCTTTTTTCCTCGACTTCGTCGAGCTCGACGTCGCTGATAAAACGCGGGCGCGACGCCGTCCACAGAAAGTTATAGGAAAGATTATCGAGCGGCACGTCCGCCGCGATCGTGCCCGTGTCGGTGCGCACTTCGACTTTCGCGAAATCGCCGGCGACGCGCACTTCGCCCGCGCCGGTCTCGATTTTAAGCGTCGCCCTTTCCGGCAGATGCAGCGCCAGATCGATGCGTTTTTTCGCGTCCGCCGGCGCGACTTCGACGATGAGCCGGTTGGCGAAATTCGAAATTTTCACCTCCGCGTCGGCGACCGCCTGACCGGCGTTGGCGGTCAGGTAACTGTTTATTTCGGTCGCGTCTTCCGAGGCGGGCTTTTCGGCGACGACGTCGACCCGCCCGAAATCGTTGACGATTTCGATTTGCGCGCCCGTCGTCAGGGTCAATTCCCGCCTGAAGCTTTGCGCGTTCGCGGCGAGCGCCGAAAAAAACACGGCGCCGACGATCAGACTGAATTTTGCGAAACGGATTTTCATTTTTTTAAGTTCTCGTTTTCCGGCTCCGAACGGCTTAAAAACCCGTCGACTCCGGCTCGCACCGGAACTCTAAAATGCCGGTCTTTCCGTCGACTCTTTCGTTTTGCCGGTGGTGACTCTGCCCGATTGGATCAGCCTTTGCTGAACGCGCTGCTGCCAGTTCGATTTCGGGCGGTCCTCTTCGAATTGTTCGAGCAGGTCCTGCATCGATTCGCCGCCCGCCTGACGGGTTTTTAAGTACAGCAGCGCGATGACGATCGACGAAAAAGAAACGACCAAAATATGCGTCGGCAGCCAGAAAATCTGGATCAGACTTTCGAGCAACGTCGCTTTTAGACGGCTCCGCATGTCGTTTCCGGTGACGAAAACCTTCGACTTGCCGCCGAAACCGAAACCTATGCTTTCCCTTCGTTGACCGGTTTCGCCGGCGGACGCATTTTCATCTGTCTTTGGTTGTTCGGCGGCGGGCGGCGGGTTGCTTACTTTTTCAAAAGCCTTCGCCGTCACGTTGACGAAAAACGTAATAAAGCCCGAGATCAGCGCCGGAATCAAAAACATCAGAAGCACGGTCGCGACCGTTGTCCGCACCGAGCGCCGGACGAGCTGCGCCGAGCGCTTCAACGCCTTCCAGCCGCTTAAGTTTTCCATCATCACGACCGGCGCGCAGAGCGCCCATATAACCGACGTGACCAGAAAGCCGACGCCGCACGTGATGATCCCGAAAAAGAACGTCAGGATCGTGCTCAGGATGCCGGTTCCGGCGAATTTGCTCCAGCGCCGGCGCGTCGCGCGAAACGCCGGTCGGAGCCGCACCGGTCGCAGCGGAACGGCCAGATACTGCGCGACGATCCAGGTCGTCGTGCCGAGGATCAGATACTGGCAAAACGCGCTGAAAATGCCGAGCAGAATCCCGGACGTCCACGTTAAAACGGACGTCCATCCTGCCGTCTCGGGCGCGCCGGCTTTGATAAAGGCGAGCAGGCTCAGAACGATCGTCAAAAAGATCATCGGCACCGACAAAATCGTCGTCAGCCCGATGAATTTCGGCAGATGCGCGCTGTAGATGACGAGCGCGCGGCGCAAAAGCGTGCCGATGCCCTCGGACTGCGAACGCAGCCGACTGGCGAACGCCTCGGCGGTTTGCGGGCGATCTTCGGGATTTTTCGAGAGCGCCGCGTCGATCACCCGTTTGATCTTTCGCGGCACCTTTTTGCCGCTCAGCGGCGGCGGCGGCGCGTCCTTGTGCGCCTGCATGACGCTCGTGAAATCGCCCTCGAACGGCGTCCTTCCGCCGAGCATCTGATACGCGATCACCGCCAGCGAGTAAATATCCGAACGCGCCGTCAGCCGCTCGCCGCGGCACTGCTCGGGCGACATGTAAAGCGGCGTGCCCAAAACCGCGCCGACGCGCGTAAGTTCCGCGGTCGACGAAAATTCCAACGCCCGATCGGTTCCGTGGGCGTTCGAAATGAGGCGCGTGCCGTCTTCTTTTTGAACGATCTGCGTTTTCTTATCGGGAAGAATCGCGGTGCCGCCTTCGAGATCGACCGCAGGCGCGTTCATGATCGCGGTGCCCTTTTCCGAAAAATCGGTTTCCGTGCCGATTAAAGTTCCCTGTTCGGCGGTCATGATCGCCGTGCCGGCTTCGGAAATCATCGTCGAGCCCCCGTGATCGGCGCGCGTCGCCGGCTGCGTGCCGTCCGTCAGGGTTTCGGCGAAATGAATCGAATTCGTCGGCAAAACCGAAATGTGAATGTCGCCGTCCGCCGCCTCGCCTTCGTGCGGCGTTTCGAGTTTGGCGATGCCGAAATCGAGCACCTTGACCGTGTAGCCGCCCCGCTGGTTCGGTTCGAGCCAGATGTTGTCGGGCTTTAAATCGCGGTGGATGATGCCCTGCGTGTGCGCCGCGCCGACCGCCGAGCAGACCTGTTCGAGAATATCGAGCGACCAGTCGAGCGGCAGCTGTTTTTCCTCTTCCAAAACCTCGCCGAGCGTGCAGCCGTCCAGATATTCCATGACGAGGTACGCCATTTCGTGACACGCCGCGTCGTCGCTGCGGCAAATGCCGAAATCCGTGACGTCGACGACGTTCGGGTGACGCAGCCTGCCGGCGGCGCGCGCTTCGCGCCTGAAGCGTTCGACAAACTCGGCGCGTTTCATAAACTGCGGCGCGATGACCTTGACCGCGACCGGACGTTCGGTGCCGATATGCGTCGCGAGATAGACTGTTCCCATCCCGCCTTTGCCGAGCTGGCGTTCGATTCTGTATTTGGCGTCAACGACCTGTCCGATTAAATTTTCGGTATTCATTTATTTTTCCTGCAAACTCTAACCGCTTTTAAATACGCAATGCAAGTATTTACGCCCCGGATCCGATTTTGGTTGTAAATTTTTGTCCCGCTCCGAAAAAACGGAAAGCACGCGGTTTTTATCACTCGCGTGCTTTCTATTTTAAGATTCTTTAACGGATTTACCTACTGCCGCTTTTTATCCTTTTTTATTTTGCCTTCCTTGATTTTAATTTCCGGGCTTGTGAAAACAGCATCCGAAACCAACACGGGAATGTCGACGGCGATGTTCAGATCGAGCGCCGGCGCTAAAACCGGACAATCGACGTTCGAAGTGTCCAGGCTCAGCGGCTTGTTGATTTTATTCAATTCATTGCGGCTTTTCTCTTTAATTTCCGGTTCTTTATTTTCGGTAACGCTTTTTCTGATCCGAATCGCGCCGCTGCCGGTTTTGAGATTGAGGCTGCAGGTCGGCTCGCCGGTGCCCATCTGCGCCGAAATGCTCTGTTCCTTTTTGAGCACGTTTTCGAGCGGCATCTCCGAGGCGAACGCGCCGAAACCGAACCAGGCGTTGATCTTGCAGAGCGATTCGATCGGCGCGGCTAAAATGATCGAACCGTTCTGCGTCGAAAAACCGTACTGCCCGCCGTTCAGCAGCGCGCCGTCGAAACTCGTCGAACCGCTGATCGTGCCGGTTTCGATCTGCCGGTGTTCGACGCCCTTGAGCGTGATCCTGCCGCTGTTGGTCTTCGCCTTAAAGATGTCGCCGATCTCGCGCGGCGCGACGTCGAGCGCGATGATGTTGCCGGCGGTGTTGCCGAGAATGATCTGCCCGCCCGATTTTTCGACCATCAAATCGCCCTCGTAGGTCGTCGCTTCGATGCCGCCCGCAATGTCGTTCAGATAAATGCCGCCGCTTAAGGTCTTGACCGAGACCTTCGCGACCGATTCGATTTTGATCGCGCTTTCGCGGCTTTCGAGATTTACGGTCGCGTTGCGCGGCACGTCGAGTTCGATGTCGGAACCCGACAGGCATTCTTCGGGCTTGATTTCCTTCGTTTTCTTCGGGTCGAAGCCGAGCACGTAAACCCAGACCGGCTTTTTCGTGCGCGGATTGTCCTGCACGGTTTTGAATCCGACTTCGCTGCCGTCCGCCACGTACGCGCGGATTTCGTCGCGGTCCCAGCCGTTGACCGTCACGTTGCCTTCCTTGACGCAGACCGTGATGTTGACTTTCGATTCGGTCGCGATCGATTTTTCGGCGGGCGTCGCGGCTTCGTTTTCGACGACTCGTTTGGCGTCGCGCGGCGGCGTCGGAAGCGGTCGCGGCAGCGGCGTGCCGGGCTTAACGGTCGGCGTGACGCCCGAGGGCGTGCGCGGCCCGGGCGTCGTTGGGATAATCACTTTTTTCGGCGTCGGCATCGGCGTCGGCGTCGTTTGCGCCGAAGCTTTCTGAAAACTCAAACAGCAGACGGCGGCGAGGAAAAAGATGTAAATTTTTCCGTTTGAGTTTATTAAATTGAGAATTATCTTACTCTTGTTCATTAAAATAAAAGCCGCCTTAACGCAGGCTCGCCATCAATTCGCCGCGCTGCGTCACGGAATTGAGCAATTCGATCTTGTTCTGGTAAGAGGCAAACAGAATCTGCTTGGCGTCCTCGTTCTTCGGATTTTTCCGAACTTCCTTGCGGAGTTTTGAAATCGTGTCGTTGACGACCGCCAGATCTTTCTCGTACGAAAAACGCGCCGACGGCTTCAAAACCTGATCCTTGTTCTGGTTCACGGTCTGTTCGAGCCGCGCGATCGTGCTGACGTAGCTTTCTTCGCCGTCCACGAACTGGGGCGCGCGAATGACCGGCGTCACCTCGACCGGCGAGGTTCGAGAATCGGTGCTCGTGCGTTCTCCCGCACCCTTTCTGAAATCGGCCGTTTCGACGCGATACTGCGGAGTTTTTTCCCTCGAAACCTTGACGGCCCGACGATCGCCCGGCGAAGTGCCGTTGACTTCGTCCGTGACCGCATCAGTAGTGGCGGCGGGCTGCTGAACCGCAATCTTCGGCATCGGCTGCTCGAAAACCGGCGGATTGACTCCGGCGATGGTTTTTAAATCCGTGTCGTTTTTCACGACGATCAGGGTCGATACGACGCCGACAATTAAAAGCAGGCCGCCGAACGCGACGACCTGCGGATTGGTGAAGCTCAAACCCGAAACAAAACCCGAGGCGTACCCTAAAAGACGCTGCCAGACGTTGCGCTGGCGCTGCTGCGTTTCGATCGATTCGTTGATTTTCGTCCACAAACGCTGCGTCGGGACGAGCGTGTTGAATTCCTGTTCGAGCGCCGCGAAAGCGAACGCCGTTTCTTCTTCGACTTCGGCTAAAAGAATGGCGCACGGGTCGCAGTCGACCATGTGCCGCGCGATTCTCTGCGACAATTCGGGGGCAAGTTCATTGTCTAAAAAGGCTTGTAATGTGCCTTCGTCGTAACATTTTTCCATCATTGTACTTCTCTCCCGATTTTACCGTAAAACCTGACAAATTCCTTTCGCGCCCGCGCCACGTACTGCCCGATGCTCGTTTCGTTGAGCGAGAGGCTTTCGGCGATTTCCCGATAGGATAAACCCTGTTGTTTCAAAATCAAGCAACTCCTTAAAGGTTCTTTTATTTTATTCAAAGCGCGGTTGATCTCGCTCGTCGATTCTCTCTGTTCGTAATCCGACTCGACCGAATAAATGCTCACTTCCGTCGATTCTTTGACGTAATTTTCTTCGCGCGTGTTGGCCCGAATATTTCCGCGAATCGTATTTCTCGCAACATTTATCGCGACTCGAATGAGCCACGGGCGGAGCATTTCCGCGTCCGCGATCGAATCGATGTTGTTATAGAGACGCAGGAAAACTTCCTGCGTGACGTCTTCCGCCAAGCCCGCATCTTGCACGACCGACCGCGCCGCCCGAAAGACAGTTCGGTGATGAAGCGTGAATGCTTCGTCAAACACTATTTTTTCTTTCTGAGCTGCCGCCGTGTGCTCGGACATCGCGTCCACAAATATTTCCGCGCCTTCGTTCATTTTTCAGCATCAATCGTGCCTTCTGACATGAAAACACCACAGTTTGGAGTTTTGTGACAAAAAATTTCCGTCACAGTAATTTCTACCATACAACGCGTGATTTTTATAATTTTTATCTCAATCAACAAGCTCGATAAGTTAAAATGTATTGGCGTTGGAAATCCGACGGCGGACGGTTTTCGAGAAAATATGAATCAGCCGAAAAAAATAACTCTCTGCTGCGTTTTGCTAATCAAGTTTTTATTCTTACCCGCCTGCAACGACAATTTGATGCTTGATGGTTTCGATCTGAGAAACGGTCGCCGTATCAAAGTCGTAACCGCCTATCATAAAGATATTTTGACCATCAATTACGAACTGTACGAAAACAACGTGCTGACTCGAAAATCTTATCTGAGGAACGCCGATCCCGATAATTTCCGTAAATGGAAGTTTGAATTGCTCGGCGATAAAACAAACAATATTTTCGTCCTATTGCAAATTTCTCCTGAGCAGGAAACATTAGCGCTGTTAGATTTTTCGACGGGGTTCAAGTATCCGGGCTGTGACGGTCGAACGGGCGGAGCGGACTGCCGGCTCGAATACAATCGTTTAGTTGACCGACTAGAGCAAGACAATCCAGGGCTTAAACTTCATAAATACAACATTCAATTTTCGCCTTAAGACAAAACGTCTCTTTGCTGTCCGACTTTAAAAACTCAGAACATTCACTTTCTGCACGACTTCGGGCGAAAAGTTACTCTCGGTCTGCGCGGTGATCAAAAAGGTGTGGCTTTTGTCGCGTTCGTCGGCGATTTCGTTGATGGCTTCTTCGAATTCCTCGTTTTCGAGACTTTCGACGTATGTCGGCTGCACGGTCGCGAGGCGTTTGAGGCATTCGTAGAGATGTTCGCGACCGATGCCGAATTCGCCCTTTTCGCCGTCGATGACGAGACGGATTTCGGATTGTTCCTCGGTGAAGTACGACAGGAACGACGCCGTTTTGCTCGCGCCCGTCTCGAAACGCTCTTCGTCGGGCGAAAGATTCGCGCCCCTGCGTTCGTCTTCGAGCCGTTCGCGCAGCGATTTACTCTTGCGCGGCGGCAACGTTCGGCGAATCCGGGTATCGAAAAAGACCGTCACGCGCTTATCGTCTTCCGCCGAAAATTCCCGGACGATCAGACGGCTCGTGCGCGCCGTCGCTTTCCAGTCGACGCGCCGCAGATCGTCCATCGGCTGGTAATCGCGCAGCGCGAGCAAATCCTGCCCGCTGCCGCGCTTGTTGGCGACGAGTTTTCCGATTTCGAGCGGCAAATCCTCCAAATCTTTCTCGATCGACAGGAGGCGCGGGAAAATCGTGATTTCGGCTTCCTGCGCCGAAAGGCGGCGGCGGTGGCGGAAAAAGCCGAACGGAAACCGCGTCGAAAGCTCGAAATCCTTGATGACGAACCGCCCGCGGCGCGGGAAAACGTGTTCCGCCTTGTTTTCGATCTCGCCGCGGCGCGGCACGAACACAAAGTAATCGAGCGTGTGTTTGACGAGCGGCGGGCGCGTCAGTTTTTCCGCCCATTTGGCGGGCAAAAGCGCCTCGATCTCGGCGGCGAGCGCGGATTTTTCGCGGTCGCGTCCGCGCACTTCCGTGACGACCGAAAAAGTCGGCAGAAGCCATTTCCGGTTGTGCAGGCTGACGATGATCGGCGTCGATTCGCCCGCGAAGATCGTTTCCGGGAAACGCATCTTGACGTCGAGTTTTTTCAGGCACGCGCTGCCGACGAGAAAGCCGACGACGAGCGACGCCGTCAGAAAAGAGAGCACGAGAAAAAGCAGGTTGTTGCCGGTGTTCCACGCCGAAAAGCCGACGATCACGATCAGACCGAGAATCACCGCGCCGCCGAGAGTCAGCTCGAACGGCAGATTCATCTGCGAGGCTTCGCTGCTGGCGTTGCGCGCGAGCGGCGGGACGACGAAGATCAGAATCAGCAGCACGAAGATCATGGACGCGCCGGCGGCGATGCCGGCGAGGCGCGGATTGCCGGATTTGTGCGCCCACAGCGTAAAAATCGCCAGGCCGAGCCCGCCGACGACGACCGCCGTGCCGAGCAGCGCGTTGCGAAAATCACGCAGGCTGAAAATTTCGCTCAGTGTTCGCCAATTCACATAACTAAATTAGCATAAAAAAAATCCGCCACGAACAAACACGAATTTCCACGAAAGATTTCTTGAATTCTTTTTCGTGTTATTTCGTGTTATTTCGTGGCTGATTTCTAATCCTAAATCGGCACGCGCGTTTTCTGCAGAATGTCGTGCAGGAGTTGTTCGGCTTCGCGCGTTTTGTGTTTGAGATTCGTCGAGCGCGAATTGACGACGATGCGGTGCGCGAAAACCGGCAGCACGAGCCGTTTGACGTCGTCGACGATGCAGAAATCGCGTCCTTCGATGAGCGCCAGCGCCTGCGCCGAACGAAACAGCGCCAAGGTCCCGCGCGGGCTGATGCCGAGCTCGATCGTTTCGACCGCCCGCGTCTGCTCGACGATCGATAAAAGATATTCGACGAGCGCGTCGTCGACGCGCACTTCCGACGAAAGTCTCTGAAGTTCCAAAACGTCTTCTTCGCTCATCACCGCTCGCACGAACTCAAGCGGATTCGCGCGCTCGCGGTCGCGCAGGATCGAGCGTTCGTCCGTCTTGCTCGGATAACCGACGTGCAGGCGCAGCATGAAGCGGTCGAGCTGCGATTCCGGCAAAGGATACGTGCCGTGATGCTCCGCCGGGTTCTGCGTCGCGATGACCATGAACGGCGCGGGCAGCCGGCGCGAAACGCCCTCGACCGTGACCTGTTCTTCCGCCATCGCTTCTAAGAGCGCGCTTTGCGTTTTCGGCGTCGCGCGGTTGATTTCGTCGGCGAGCACGATGTTCGCGAAGATCGGTCCGGCTTTCCATTCGAAGTCGCCGCGCGATTGATTGAAGATCGAAAGCCCGATCACGTCCGACGGCAAAAGGTCGGACGTAAACTGCACGCGCTGAAAGGAGAGCGCGAGCGCGCGGGCGAGCGCGTTGGCGAGCGTCGTTTTGCCGATGCCGGGAACGTCTTCGATCAATAGATGCCCTTTCGCCAGCAGCGCGACGAGCGCCAATTTTACCGTCTCCGATTTGCCTTTGATGACGCGTTCGATCGTCGCCTGCAGGCGTTTTATTTTTTCGTTCGCGTTAAATGCCGGGGCGACCGTCGGCGCGGCGGTCTCGGGTTCTTTCGTGATCCAATCTCTCATTTCGTTCGTTTGAAAAACAGACATGCCAAATCCATTTTACAGGATTTGATGCAGTTCGCGCATAAAAAAGTTTTACCACAATTTATTAGACTTCGCGCGGGCTGTAAAGTTCCGCGCGATTTTTGCAACTTCGAAAATAACGATTCGCGTAAGCCGGCGATGAAGAAAAATTTGACGCTAACTTTTACCTGCAGCTGTCTTTATGGATTTTCCTGTGCCTTGCTTTAACGTCGTTCATCTGCACTTACAGGAATATGATGAGCGACGGCACTGAAAGCGACGCGCCGCGAACGATTTCATCGATTCGCAGATTGCAAGCTCAACACGCCGCGAAAAATCGGGGCGAATACGCGTCCGATTTCCGCGAGCTTTTTAGGGCGGTCAATCCGGACGAATATTTTGGTTTACAAAATCGGCTGGAATTTGAAGGCGATGTTCTTCTAATGAACGGCTACGACTTTGAAATGAAAGTGTCCGTGAAAAAGGAATTCTTTTCGCTTTCGGCTGATCCGCTCGAAACGTGTCGCTGCAAAACAACCGGCACGCGTCATCTTTATACCGATTCGATGCTCAGCACGGCAACTTTTACGGAGGAAAATCGCCCGGCCAATGCCGACGACCCGCCAATGTGAAAATCGGCGTTTTCATTCCGATTTTATTTTGTGATATAAATTTATTTGTCGAAACAATTTGCAACCTTTCGCCCGGGAATTCGTGAATAGGTGCGGAGGAAAACAAGTTTAGAAGAAATATGAAGAATTTACGCCGAATTTATAAAAATCAAGCCGGTTTCAACCTGATCGAGCTGATGATCGTGATCGCGATCATCGCCCTTTTGATCGGCGTCGGTGTTCCCGCTTGGCAGTCGATGGTCCGCAGCGGCAACGAAACGTCCGCCGCGCAGACGATTCAGTCGATCCGCACTTGTCAAGCCAGTTATTCCGGCAAAAACAAAGGCAAATTCGCCACCTTTGCGCAGCTCGTTCAGAGTGGCTGCCTGGAAGCCGATAAATTCCCGTCCGAGCAGCCCGTCATCAGCGGCTACACTTTCACACTGAAGGTCGAAGAAATGTCGAGCACGCGACCCGCGTTTTTCTCCGTCAACGCCGACCCGCAGGACGGCGAAGGCATCGACGCGACCGGCAACCGGCACTTTTACTACGACTCTACTTTAGGCACGGTGAAAGTCACGGACGAAAATCGTCCCGCGAAGGCTGACGATTCGTCGATGTAATGTGTATAATGTTTTAACGAGCGCCGACTTAGCTCAGTGGTAGAGCACTCGCTTCACACGCGATAGGTCACAAGTTCAAATCTTGTAGTCGGCACCAAATATTTTCAACGGTTAAGAGGCATTTCGGACTGCCTCTTTTCTTTTTCCCAAAGGCGATTCGCCCCGCACTTTTTTATTCGGCTGAATCGAGCGTGTTAATCAATTTTTGGATTTCGGTTCGGATGTATTTTTTTTCGGATTGTTCCTTTTACGGTTTGTTTTTTTTAACTTTGAAGCTTTTAGCTTTGGCTTTTATTCGTAATTTTTAAAGTTTATAAAGAGATGAAAACGAGAGCATCAAAAGCGCCGGTCGCCGTGATCGGCGAGCTGAACGTCGACATCGTCGCGAGCGGGCTTTCGCGCGCGCCCGAACTCGGCGCCGAAATCATCGCCGCCGATCTCGAGGTCACGCTCGGCAGCGCGTCGGCGATTTTCGCGAGCGGCGTTTCGAAGCTCGGCCACCCGGTCAATTTCATCAGCAAGGTCGGCGCCGACGATTACGGCCGATTTTGTCTGGACGCGCTGCGAGCGCTCGGCGTGTCGACGCGCCACGTCCGAACGGACGCGGCGGCGAAAACCGGCGTCACGCTCGCGCTCAGCACGCGCTCGGACCGCGCGCTCGTCACTTATCTCGGCACGATCTCGACGCTGCGCGCCGCCGAGATCGACCTGACGGAACTCGCCGATTGCCGGCATCTGCACATGACG
>DATCMK010000009.1:0-109172 GCA_036563455.1 Pyrinomonadaceae bacterium
GCTTTTTCCGAGATCGAAAAGTTCATCGACACGCCCGTCAAGCATTATTCGTCGGGCATGTACATGCGGCTCGCGTTTTCGGTGGCGGCGCATCTCGAGCCGGAAATCCTGATCGTCGACGAGGTCTTGGCGGTCGGCGACATCGCCTTTCAAAAAAAATGCCTCAGCAAAATGCGCGACGTCGGCCAAACCGGACGCACCGTACTGTTCGTTTCGCACGACATGCAGGCGATTTCGAGGCTCTGCAGCCGGACGATCTGGATGAAGGACGGCACAATCGCCGAAGACGGCGAAACCAACGCGGTGATCGGCCAATATCTGCACGAACAGTCGAAAACCGGCGCCGAAAAGGCGTGGGAAAACCTCGAAAAATCGCCCGGCAGCGAGTACGCGCGGCTGCGCCGCGTCCGCGTTTTAGACGAGACCGGCGCGACCGCCTCGACGCTCGACGTGCGCCAATCGGTCGGCGTCGAAATGATTTACGACGTGCTGCAGTCGGGCAAGGTTTTAGTGGCGAACATTCATTTTTATAACGAACAGGGCGTCTGCCTTTTCGTTTCGCAGGACCTCGACACCGGCTGGCGCAGCCGTCCGCGAACCGCCGGAACTTACGTCAGTAAAATGTGGGTTCCGGGAGATTTTTTAGCGGAAGGAACTGTTTTCGTGACCGCCGCGCTCACGACTTTCGAGCCTCTGGAAGTTCATTTCGCCGAGCGCGACGTGATCGCCTTCCACGTCGTCGACAATTTCGAGGGCGATTCGACGCGCGGCGATTACGCCGGCGTTTTGCCGGGCATCGTCCGCCCGCGACTGAATTGGGAAACCGCTTCGGTGACGAAAAAACAGCAGAAAGTTTGAGTCCGCGGTTTTACTGAGCGCGATTCTCAGGTAACGGCGCGACAAGTCTACGCCAAGGGGCGAAGTTTTTGTTTTCATATGCCGCTTTGCGCCTTGGCGGGAAAATTTCTTGTATTTTAATCACTCGGGAGTCGCTCAAAGCGGTTTGAGTTTTACTTCGAAAAAATGCCCTTCACCTTAAAAAGCAGCATGTCGACCGAATTGATGTCGCGGCTTCTTTTTCCGGTGATCATCGAGTATAAAGCGTAATCGTCGAGATTATTTTCCTTGAACGAGGCGGGTTTGCGCGCCGTCATCAGAACGCCCGGATCGGTCGCGTCCGGCTCCAAAGCTTCGATTTCCATGTCGGAAAAAATCGCCCGCATGTCTTCGAGTTCGTACCGCCAGAAATCGCTCGGGTAATCGTGATACGGAAAGCCGATCGAGCGCGTCGTGACCAGCAAAACGCCGCGCGGTTTGAGAATGTTCTTGAGCTGCGAAAGCGCCGCGCGCCAATCGCGCACGTGCTCGACCATTTCGGTCGAAATGACGACGTCGAAAGACTCTTTGCCGAAATGGTCGACCAGATCGTAGACGTTGCAGATCTCGTCGACGCCCGCGCCCTTTTCGATGTCGACGCCCAGATAACTCGCCGGCCGCAGATGCGCTATTTCCTGTCTCACGGAGCCGTTGACGTCGCGCGAGCCGACCTCGATGATTTTTTTCCCGCCTACGTCTTCCGCCTTTAAATTGAATTTCGCAAAATCCAGACAAGAGCGATTACACATTCATTATTCTCCCGATTCTTCTCACTCGCACAAGTAAATTAGAATGATTGTTTTCGGCGGAAGAATCAAGTTGCGTGAAAAATAAAGTTTATCGAAAATCGATTTTTTTGAGGTAGAAACAGGCTTGATCGCCCCGGTTTTCGGCGTTCAGGTTTTCCGCCCGCCGCTGCCATTCTTCGATTTGTTCCGCCGTGAAAATGCTTTCGGCGACGTTGCCGCGAAACGCGCGCGCGTCGCTCATCGCGATGTCGCGCCGGTATTGTTCGCTGCCGAAAAACTGAAACGCCTCGGAATCGTAAACCACTTTTTCGACCGCAAAGCCGGCTTTTTCCGCCAGACGGCGAAAGCTTCGCTCGGTGAACAAAAAAAGATGCCGCGGCGCGTCGAGCTGCACCCAGTCGACGCCGTATTTTTCCCACGCGAAGGACGCGAGCGGCAGACGGATCAGGCAAAACTTTCCGTCCGGCAAAAGCCCTTGAATTTCGCGCAAAGTTTCGAGCGGATTCGGCAGATGTTCGAACGAATGATGCAGCATCACCAAATCGAAAGTTTCGTCGATTTCCGAAAGCGGTCGTTTGTAGATTTTCACGCCGTTCGGGTAAAAAATATCCTTTTCGATAAAAGCGTCGGCGCCCGTCAGGCGCCGGAATCCGAAATGATAGAGATTTTGCAGGAGCTTTCCGTTCCCGCATCCGAAATCGAGGATTTTCGAGTAAAAATCGAGTTCGAGCAGCGGTTCTTTGAGCGACGGCGGAAAGTAAAAATCGATCCAGTTTTCCCGCGCGGCGACGGCTTTGCCGAGGACGTCGCGCCCGCGCAGAAAATATCTGCCGGTCAGCCGCGCGACGACGCGCCGCCGCAAACTCTTGGCGAGATAGCCGTCTTCCGACGCGAAAGAGTAATAATCTTTCGGATAATAACGAGCGAGATCGGGAATTTCGACGATTTGCAGCGTGCCGCACGCGGCGCACTCCAGATAATCGAATTCGTCGCGCGTGCCGAACATCATTTCGCGCGCCCGATGCGTTCGATTTTTTTCGCCGTTCCCGCAAATCCGGCAAACATTCGTCATAAGCCTGATTTTAGTTAAACAAAAAATCGTAAAGTTGTGAAATGAACGCCGGTTTCGGTTAAGATAGAATTTTTTGAGCAATCGAATGACGGAAAAATCAGCCAATCCTTTCAAGCCGCTCGGCCGGGGCTATCCTTTTTATTTTCTTAGCATTGGCATTTCGCTTTTGATTATTTTCACGCGCCGCCCGGACGCTTTTCTCAATCCGCAGTTCTGGGCGGAAGACGGCCGGGTCTGGTACGCGGAGGCTTACGAGCGCGGATTTCTTTATTCCGTGACGACGCCGGAAGCCGGTTATCTGCAAACGATTTCGCGGCTGACGGCGAGCTTCAGCCAGCTTTTTCCGCTCGATTACGCGCCGCTTATTTTCAATGCGGTCGCCGTCTTCGTCAAATTGCTCGTCGCGCAGTTCATTCTGTCGAACCGTACGACGGCATTTTTGCCCGCTTTATGGATGCGTTTATTCGCGGCGTTCATTTATCTCGCCCTGCCGCATTCTTACGAAACGCACGCCAATCTGACGAACGCGCAGTGGCATCTCGCGCTCTTGAGCTGTTTGATCATCATCGGCGCGCCGGCGTCGACGCGCGCCGGGAAGATTTTCGATTTCGCCGTCATTTTCATCTCTGCTTTGAGCGGCCCGTTCTGCCTTTTGCTTTTGCCGGTCGCGCTCATCAAATATTACCGTGACGGGGACAAATGGCTTTTGACTTTAACGATCGTGCTCGCCGCCGGCTCGCTGATCCAGGGCTTTTCGCTTTTAAGCGCCGACCGTCCTTCGAAGGCGCCGCTCGGCGCCAACATTAACCTGTTTTTGCGAATCCTCGGCGGGCATTTGTTCTTCAGCTCGATCTTCGGCGAAACCGGCTTTCGCTGGACGACGAACCGCTCCGTCTGGAAGGACGGCGTCGCGGTCATCATTAATCTGTGCGGGCTCGCGCTCGTCGTTTACGCGCTAATCAAAGCGAATTTCGAACTGCGGCTGCTGATCACATTTTCCGCGCTGATCGTCGCGGCGGCGCTCGTTTCGCCCGCGATCACGAACGAAAAAACGCAGTGGGAATTTATGCGTTACCCGCCGGTCGGCTCGCGTTACTGGCTGATCCCGATATTCTGCTTTCTGCTGCTGCTTTTCTGGACGTGGCGCGCGGCGGAATACAAATTTCTGCGCCGCCTCGCCGCCGGGCTGCTTTTGCTCGCGCCGATCGGGATTATTCTCGATTGGCGCTATCCGCCCTTTCAGGATTTCGATTTCCCGAAACACGCGGCGGAATTCAACGCGGCGCAAAGCGGCAGCGAGGTCGTTATCCCGATCAATCCGAATTGGGAAATGCGTCTACGGAAAAAATAAGAGATGAAATATTTCGAGATCATCGCCCGCAAACTGCGAAAAGCGCGGCAGCTCAAAAACGAAAAAGGCTGGCGCGGCATCGAACGGCATCTCGGCGCGCGCTTTTCGGCTTTTCGAGAAGCGCGCAACTACCGAAAATGGATGCGCCGCCGCCGCCTGACCGACGAAAAGCGCCGCGCGATCCGCCGCCGGATCGAAGGATTGAAGCATCGGCCGCGGCTTTCGGTCGTCGTGCCGGTTTACGACGTCGAGGAAAAATGGCTGCGGCGCTGCCTCGAATCGGTGTTCGAACAGCTTTACGAGAACTGGGAATTGTGCGTCGCCGACGATCATTCGCCGCGCCCGCATATCAGAAAAATTCTCGAAGAATACGCGGCGCGCGACCGGCGCGTTAAAGTCGTTTTTCGCGAAACGAACGGCCATATTTCCGCCGCTTCGAATTCGGCGCTGGAACTCGCGACCGGCGAATTCTGCGTTTTGCTCGACCACGACGACGAATTGACCGAAGACGCGCTTTTTTGGGTCGCGCGCGAACTGAACGAACGCCCCGAAACGGCGATGATTTACAGCGACGAGGATTTGATCGACGAGCGCGGCCGGCGTTTTTCCCCGAAATTCAAACCGGATTTCAGCCGCGATTTGTTTTACAGTTTGAATCTGGTCACGCATTTATCGGCTTACCGCACCGACGTTTTGCGCGCGATCGGCGGCTTCCGCGGCGGGCTCGAAGGCAGTCAGGATTACGATCTGGCGCTCAGGTTCACGGAGGCGATCGACGAAAAACAGATTCGCCATATACCGAAAATTCTTTATCACTGGCGGGCCATTAGCGGCTCGGTCGCGCTTTCGTCGGACGAAAAGCCGTACGCGCACGAACGCGCGCGCCGCGCTTTGAGCGAACATTTCGCGCGCACCGGAAAGGCGGCGAGCGTCTCGCGCGGCATTTACCAGCTGCACCGCGTGCGTTACGAGCTGCCGGCGAATCCGCCGCGCGTCAGTTTGATTTTATCGACGACCGGAGATACCGAAACGGCGAAAAATCCGGTCGAAAGATTTATCGAAGCCACCGCTTACGAAAACCTCGAAATCGTCGTCATCGCGCCGGACAAGCGCCGCGACCGATCGCCGCTCGGCAGCGTCAAAACGATTTCGCGCGGCGATTCGTCAAACGCCGACGTTTTAAACCGCGCGGCGTCCGTCGCCGGCGGCGAAATTTTATGTTTCGTCGACGCGCATTTAAGACCGCTTTCGAAAGACTGGTTGGAAGAACTCGCGAGCTTTGCGCTGCAGACGGAAATCGGCGCGGTCGGCGGAAAAATTCTCGGAAGAAACGAAACCGTCAGCGGCGGCGCTTCGATCGTCGGTTTCGGCGGCGCGCTCGGCGCGGCTTTTCGCGGTTTGCCGCGCGCGCACGACGGCTATTTGTACCGCGCGCGCGTCGTCAACAATTTTTCGGCGGTTTCCGCCGGCTGTCTCGCCGTGCGCCGCGCGCTTTTCGACGAAACCGGCGGCTTCGACGCGGAAAACCTGCCCGATTCCCTCTTCGACGCCGACTTTTGCCTGCGGCTCGGAGAAAAAAACTTCCGCGTCGTATTCACGCCTTACGCCGAGCTGATCGAAATCGAAAAGAGCGGGCTTCACAGCGAGCCGACCGCCGCCGAGATCGAATTTTTCCGGCGAAATTGGCAGAACGTCATCGCGCGCGACCCTTTTTACAATCCGAATTTGTCGCTCGCGGGCGAAACTTTTACAATCGAGATCTAGCGCTGGAATAACCTGAAAAGAAACGGAATACAGAATAGAAGATGATCAATTTCGATTCGGAGATCTGCACGAATTTTGAGGCGGCGGCGAGCCGCGAATGGCTCGAGACGAACGGCATCGGCGGCTACGCGTCCTCGACGATCGCGGGCGCGAACACGCGCCGTTATCACGGGCTTTTAACGGCCGCGACGCGCCCGCCCCTGGGCCGCGTCGCGATGCTTTCGAAATTCGAAGAAACGCTTTTCGTGGGCGATTCCGTTTACGAGCTTTCCGCCAACCGGTATCCGGGCGCGGTTCACCCGCAGGGCTTCAAATATCTGAAATTTTTTCGTTTAGATCCGTTTCCGATCTGGACGTTCGAGATCGAGGGCATCTCGATCGAGCGCAAAATTTTCATGGTTTACGGCGAAAACACGACCGTCTGCCAATGGTCGGTGCGGCGCGACGAGTTCGAAAGCTGGCTCGAAATTCCGAACGTCAACGAAAGGCGAAAAGATACGCCGCAAGTTGCCCTCGAAATAAAACCGCTGCTCGCCTTTCGCGATTATCATCATCTGCGCCAAAACGCGGACGATTTTCGAACCGGTTTCGAAGCGGCGGAAAACATCGTTTCGGTCGCGCCGTCGAATGAATTTCCCGCGCTTTTTTTCACGCACAACGCCGCCCGCGTCGAAAAAACCGGCCATTGGTACCGCGATTTCGAATACGCGATCGAGAAGGAGCGCGGGTTTGATTTTCACGAAAACCTGTTTCAGCCCTTCGCGCTGACGTTCGATTTATCGGAAAAGGCGAACGTGATCGCTTCGACCCGCGTCGACGAAGCGTACGAAATCGGACAGCTCGAAGCGGCGGAGCTCGCCAGGCGCGAGGATTTGATCGTGCGCGCCGACGCGAAAGACGATTTCGAAGCGCAGCTCGCCCTCGCCGCCGACCAGTTCATCGTCGCGCGCGGCGCGGGCAAAACCGTGATCGCTGGTTACCCGTGGTTTTCCGACTGGGGGCGCGACACGATGATCGCGCTGCCGGGCTTGACGCTCGCGACCGGACGACCGGAAATCGCGCGCGACGTCCTGCTCGAATTTTCGAATCATTTTTCGCAGGGCATGCTGCCGAACCGTTTTCCCGACGCGGGCGATCGCGCCGAATACAACACGGTCGACGCGACGCTCTGGTATTTCGAAGCGATCCGCGCGTACGCGCAGAAAACCGGGGATTACGATTTCGTGCGCGAAAATTTGTACGAAAAGCTGGCGGAATCGATCCTCTGGCACCTTCGCGGCACGCGTTACGACATCCACGTCGACACGGACGGGCTGCTTTACGCCGGCGAACCGGGCACGCAATTGACCTGGATGGACGCCAAGATCGGCGACTTCGTCGTCACGCCGCGCACGGGAAAGCCGGTCGAAATACAGGCTTTGTGGCACAACGCCCTGATGATCATGACGGATTTCGCGCGGCGTTTCGGCGACGAGCACGACCGCGCGCGATACGAAGCGATGGCGGAAACCGCGCGGCTGAGCTTTAACGCCCTTTTCTGGAACGACGCCGAAGAATGCCTGTTCGACGTCGTCGCGAGCGGCAAGCGCGACGGCGCGGTGCGCCCGAATCAGATTTTCGCGGCGAGCCTGCCCTTTTCGATGCTTTCGGACGAGCAGGCGCGAAAAATCGTCGCGAAAGTCGAAGCCGAACTGTTGACTCCGGTCGGCTTGCGTTCGCTTTCGCCGAAAGATAAAGATTACCGTCCGATCTACGTCGGCACGCCGTTCGAGCGCGATTCGGCGTATCATCAGGGCACGGTTTGGGGTTGGCTGACGGGAGCGTTCGTCGACGCTTACCGGCGCGTTTCGCCGCCGGGCGCCGAGACCGAAACGCGCGTCGCGGAAATCCTTGAGGGTTTTCGAAACCATTTAACGGAAGCCGGTTTGGGACAGATTTCCGAAATCTTCGACGCGCAGGCGCCGCATGAACCGCGCGGCTGCCCGGCGCAGGCGTGGAGCGTCGCCGAAGTTTTGCGCGTGAAAAATCCTAAATAATTTAGCCACAAACAAACACGAAATTTCACGAAATAAAGTTAAACAATCTTTCGTGTTTTTTTCGTGTAATTTTGCGGCTAAATTATTTCATCAACTGCCATTTCGTCCGCGTGTAGGCGATGCGGAAGCCGTTTTTTTCGGCGTTGCGCTGCGATTGGCTGCCCGGCAGCGCGCACATCATCGCGAGCCGGCAGCCGCGCTCGAAGGCGAATCGCAGACGCGCGTCGAGCAGCGCCGTCTGCCCGCCCTTGCGGCGTCCGTCGGGAACGGTGCTCGCGCCGCCGAGCAATGCGACGTCGTCGAAAATATACAGCATGCCGGCGGAAATCGAACGCCCTTCCGATTCGGCGAGAAACGGGAAGCCGCCTTCCGCGTTGGCGCAGATTTTGCCGACGTCGAGCATGAATTCGGCGAGCCCTTCCGCTTCGGTCGCCCAGCCGTCCGCCGCCGTCCGCGCCCACAAATCGTCTTCGCCCGGTTCGATGACGCGCGTCGTCACCGCGCCGTTAGAAGATTGTTCCGGCTTGTATGGCGGTTCGAGCGGCTGAAACATGACGCTCGTCAATTCGATCGGACGATAGCCGCGCTCGCCGAGCAAAGCCATCAGCGAAAAGTCCGCCAGCGGCGAAACTTCATGAAAAACCGGCGCGCGGCGTTCGGCGAAAAACGCTTCCAGTTCATCCAGGTCTTTACCGGCGATTTCGTCGAAAACGCCCAGCCCGAAAGTCTGCGTTAAGGGCGAATCGACGCCGTCGAACATCGCGTACGCGCCGGCGACTTCGATCCACTCTGCGCCGGTGGCGGGCGCGAGTTCGGCGCGCGTATCGACGAACGAGGCGTTGGCGCGCGCTTCGGTGCGTTCCAGTTTCTGCGCTAATTTGCGGTCTGAAAAAATCATTTGGTTATCGTTTGACGGGCGCCGCCCGCGGCTTCGATCGCCTTCGGGTCGCTTTCGTCGACCTCGAAAACCGTCAAAAGCTTGGTGATCGCCAGCAGTTGGTAGATACGCGGCGGCAGGTCGACGAGTTTCAACCGCCCATTTTCGCGGCTGATCGCCGTATAGCCCGAAACCAGCTCGCCGACGCCGCTCGAATCGAGATAACAGACTTCGGCGAAATTCAAATGAATATTCTTTTTCCCCTCGGCGAGCGCCCGGCGAATCGCCGCGCGCAGTAAAAGATTGCCTTCCCCGAACGTCACGTCGCCGCTCAAATCGAGCACCGTGACGTCGCCCAGCCTTCGTTCGGATATATTTAGACGAGCCATTTTTGCCTCCTGTCCGGATAAAACATTTATCTCGGGTTTTCGGAATAAAATAATCCCGATCACACGATAAGACGCTTAAACTTTCATTTTTGGCTTTGCGGTTTTCCGCTGCCGGCGGCGCGCCGTCGTTCGGCACGAGCCTGCTCGAAACACTCGGATTTTCCGCCGTTTCCGCACTCAAAAGTTTGTTTGGGTAGCGTCATTCTACGCCTTTCATATGGCGTTTGTCGAGATATTTTTTGCTGCCGTTTCGCGCGCGAAAGCCGAAATTTTGCCGGGCGCGCCGAAAATGGCAACTTTGCCGGAACTAATTGCCGCCCGCGCTCGTCATTCACTTCGAGAACTTACAGGCATTCGGATAATTCCCGGGAGAAATTTTATGAAAACCAGAAGAATACTGACTTTATTGGTCATGACTCTGCTCGCCGTCTCGGCGGCCATCGCGCAGGACAAAACGCAGAAGATCGACGCGCTGCTCAAAAATTATTACGATTACGGACAATTGAACGGCGCGGTGCTGGTCGCCGAGAACGGCAAGGTCATCTACAAAAAAGGCTTCGGCCTGGCGAATATGGAGTGGGACATCCCGAACCAGCCGGACACCCGCTTCCGCATCGGCTCGGTTACCAAACAGTTCACCGCCGCTTTGATTCTGCAGCTCGTCGAAGAAGGCAAAATCAAGCTCGACGCCCGTGTCACGGATTACCTGCCCGATTACCGCAAAGATACGGGCGAACGGGTGACGATCCACCAACTGCTCAACCACACTTCCGGCATTCCGAGCTACACCGGCCTGCCGGGCTTCATGGCGAGCGAAAGCCGCAATTCATACAAAGTCAATGATTTCGTCAAGAAATTCGCGAGCGGCGACCTCGAATTCGAGCCGGGCACGAAATACAGTTACAACAATTCCGGTTATTTCCTGCTCGGCGCGATCATCGAGCAAATCACCGGCAAGCCCTACGCGCAGGTTTTGCAGGAACGCATTCTCGACCCGGTCGGCATGAAGGACACGGGTTACGATCTCGCGTCGCCGCTCATCAAAAAACGCGCCTGGGGCTACGAAAAAACGAGCGGCGGCGATTACCGGAACGCCGCGTATCTCGATATGACGCTGCCCTACGCCGCCGGTTCGCTCTATTCGACCGTCGAAGACCTCTACAAATGGGATCAGGCGCTTTACGACAATAAGATAATTTCCGAGGCGAGCAAAAAAGCGATGTTCACGCCCGGGCTTTCCAATTACGGTTACGGCTTCAACATCCAGGACATTCCGCTCGGCAAAACCGACCAGAAAATCAAAATCATCGGGCACAGCGGCGGCATCAACGGCTTTAACAGCTACCTGACGCGAGTCGTCGACCAGAAACACCTGATCGTCATTCTCGACAACGTCGGGCTCGGCAATTATCACCGCGCGATGACCGTTTCGATCATCAACATCCTCAACAACCAACCGTACGACGCGCCGAAAAAATCGATCGCCGAAACGCTTTACAAAACGGCGGCGGAAAAAGGCGGCGCGGCGACCGTCGCCGAATACCGGAGGCTAAAAGCCGCGAACGCAGGCATTTACGACTTCTCGGAAGACGAGCTTAATCGGCTCGGGTATCAACTGCTCGGTCAGGACAAAACGAAGGACGCGATCGAAATTTTCAAGCTCAACGTCGAGATGTTTCCCGCCGCAGCGAATCCGTACGACAGCCTCGGGGAAGCGTATCTGAAAGACGGGCAAAAGGATTTGGCGCTCGTCAACTACAAAAAATCGGTCGAACTGAATCCGAATAACGCCGGCGCGATCCAGGCGATCAAGCGCCTCGAAGGCAGGGAAACGAAAGTCGATCCGGCAGTTCTTGAAACTTACGTCGGCGAATACGAAATCAACCCGCGACTTACCTTTACCGTCACCCGCGAGGGCGGCAAATTGATGGGACAGATGGGCAGCCAGCCGAAACTCGAACTCGAACCGGTTTCCGAAACGCAGTTCGCGGTCAGCGCCGTCAAAGCCAACATCTCGTTCGAAAAAGATTCTGACGGAAAAGTCATGAGCCTGGTTTTGCAGCAGGGCGCGCGCACGGTCAACGCCAAGAAAATCAAATAACGGCGAGTGGTCGGTGGTCAGTGGTCGGCGGTCGGAAAAAACAGACAAATCCGACCGCCGACCACCGCTTTCCGCTCAATTGAACCAGAAAGACAGAAAGTAAAAACCGGTCAGCGCCAAAAGCACGTGACGTGATTTTGCTTTTCGATCGCCGAGATCGCGATCGCGATCGGTCCCGTTCCGATCGGCGTCGCGATGCCGCCGAAGTTCGCTCCAACGGCGACCGCCATCAAAAGCGCGCGGCGGAAATCGTCTTCCGGAGCGAGTTCGGCGGTGAGCGGATGCAGCGCGGCGATCATCATCGCCGCCGCGATGTTCGGCAGCCGCATCGACATCAGCGCGGTCGCGCCGACCGTCAGGACGACCAACAGCAGCCGATCACGCCGCGAAAGCCGAACGCGAAGCCGCCGAAAAACAGGATCAAAACCGGATTCGCCGCCCATTTCAACACCTCGCCGAACGCGTAATCTTTCGAAAGCGGCGCGAGCGAAAGCGGCGTCATAGTCCACAACACGAACGTCGGCACGTACGCCGGCACGATCTCGGAAAGTCACAGAATCAAACAAATTCCGGCGATCATAGTCGCCCGCGCCTGCCGCGCGTCGTCGAAAAACGTCAGCGAAAAAACCGTCACCGCGAGGCATAAAACCAGCACGACGAGCCCGCCCGGCCGCGAAAACTCCGAGCCCGCGATTTCGTTTCTTTCCGTTTCGCCAACCATTGAGAAACAAAATAACTTTGTTCGCCGCGAAATTGCAAAACGATTACCGGCAACCGAAGTAAATTGCGGTCGGCGGACGGCGTTTGAAAATGTTTCGAAAAGCGCGGAAAATTACCGCCCGGAAAAATTTGATGCTAAAATCCCATAAATCATGATTCAAACGAAGTCGTTAATGCGCCGCTCTGCATTGTTATTATTTTTACTCGCACTTTTTTCCGCGAATTCGTCCGCGCAAACCGCGCCGGCGAAATCGGCGGAGCCGCCGAATCCGTTTTCGCTTGCCGGCGCTTACCTCAAACAAAACAATTACATCACGCCGCTGCTCGAACTGCGCGCGCAGGAAGCGAAATACCTCGCTTCGCCGGTCTGGAAAGGCGCCTACCTGGAAATGATGACGCTGCTCGAAGGCTACGTCGGCAATTACGACGCGGCGTACCGGTACGAGAATCTGCTTTACGAAACCTTCCCGTCGTCGAAACAAATAAAAGAGCAGTACGGGAACGAGCTCGCGGATTTGAAAAGCTCGCCGGTCGCGGATTACAAAATGGCGGACGCGCTCGAAGCGCTCGACGCGGCCGCCGCCGACCGCCGCGTCGTGATGATCAACGAGGAACACCGCACGCCGTTTCACCGCGCGCTGACCTTTCAGATGCTTTCCCGGCTTTACGAAAAAGGTTTCCGCTATTTCGCCGCCGAAACCTTGACGAGCGGCGATCTGCCGGACGCGCCCGAAGACGCGAAGCTCAACAAACGCGGTTACCCGGTTCAGGGAACCGGTTTTTACACCGCCGACCCGATTTACGCGGACGTCGTGCGCGCGGCTTTAAGGTTGGGTTACAAAGTCGTGCCCTACGAAAGCGTTGATCCGGATTGCAAATCGCCGAAAAACAACCCCGAATACTGCAACGACCGGCGCGAGCGCGGGCAGGCGCAGAATCTGGTCGACCGCATTTTGATGACCGATCCGGAGGCGAAAATTCTCGTCCACGTCGGGCGCGGGCACAACTCGAAAGCGCCCGTGTCGAAGGAATTCAATTTCATGGCGTATTATTTCCGCCAGCTTTCCGGCATCGACCCGTTCACGATCGACCAGCTGCGTTTCAGTGAGCGGCGCGACCCGGCTTACGAGCAGCCGCTGTACCGCTTTTTAACGAAAAACGATCTGCTGAAAAAACCGAGCGTTTTTCAGGCGGAAAACGGCAAATTCTACGTGCAGAGCGCGGGCTACGACGCGCTCGTCTTTCACCCGCGCATGAAATACGCCGGAGGACGCGCGACGTTTTTAAGGTCGATGCTCGGACGTAAAACCGAATCGATCGACTTAAAGAAACTCAACCTCAAAGCGCCCGACAAAGTCTTCGCCGGCGACGAACCGGTTTTGATCCAAGCCTTTTACGCCGACGAAAACGCCGACGCGGTGCCGATCGACCAGTTCATTCTTCACCCGAATCAAATCGTTCCGTCGCTCATGCTTCCGGAGGGCAAATTCCGCGTCCGCACGATGGATAAAAAGGGAAAAATCCTGAGGCAGTACGAAACGAAAGAAGCAAAATAAGCAACTTAAAGAGTGTTATAATCGGCGCGAGGTGTTTTACGACGAAAATCATCAGCCCGAACGAAAACATTTCCATTCGAACCGTGATCGCCCTGACCAAAAACGGGGACGAGGTCGTGATCGAGCAAAACGGCGAACCGATCGCCAAAATCACGCCGATTGTTGAAGAAAAAAAGATAAAGCTCAAGCAGAGAATTTTAGGGTTAGGCACAGGCAAAGGTTATTTTATGAGCGATGATTTTAACGATGAGGTACCCGATGAATTCTGGGGATTCGATAAAAAATCATGAATTTGCTTCCGGACTCGCACACCTTTACTTTGGCTTACGACCCGCCGCACAAACCTTTTCAACCGAATCGGTTCTCCGAAATTTTCGATTTAATGTGGTTAACCACATGTTTTTCCGAAGTTTAGACGCATAAAATAACTCATGTTCCGTCGGAAGACTAATCAAAATGTTGTAATTTATGCGTCGTTATCTATTCTTCATTCTTATAACTTTACTCACATTCGGAATCGGTTCTGTTTCCGTCCTGAAAACTGGGCGGAAGTCGCAAGAAAATTTACAGACATCATCGAAACAGCCGTTGATTAATAAATCTTTCGGATCTGACTTTAAAGGCGCCTTCAAAAACACATTTAATTCTTCATTACAAAACTCCGAAATAGAGACCGAGAAGCCAATCAAGCCGTTTTGTAACGACAAAATAATTCTACGCGTTTGGAAATATTTGGTTAGAGATAGAGATTTTCAAGAATGGCAGCCGAGTCCGAGAGAAAGTTTAGATTGTAAAGACATGTTTGAGATCAAAGAATTTGATTTGAACCAAGACGGAAATAAAGAAATTCTCCTGCGAGGAAAAAACTTTAATCTTTGTTCGCCGGTTGGCAATTGCGGCTTCTGGATTTACGAAAGAGCGGGTAAAGGTTACCAAAAAATTCTCGGCTCAACCGATTATAGCGACATCATAGAATTACCCCACCAAATTCAGAAAAACAAAACAAACGGTTATCGCGATGTTTTATTAAAGGGGCATTTTACAGCATCGGACACGACCTACCGTCATTACAAGTTTATCGGAAAGAAGTACAAACTTGTCAAAGATTTGATAAACGCCTGTGTCGTTTGTACCGGCGACAATCCAAAATGGAAAATGATGACTTGGAAAGAGTACAAAAAAAATAATCTCTAGCTCGTCAAACGCCGGTAAATATTCGGCATCCGCTCGGGCAAACTCAACACGTCGTCGATGATCGTGTAGCCGACGTCGCCGTAAAGATCGCGCAGTTCGGCTTCGGATTCGCGGTCGATCGTGATGCAGAACGGCGTGATGCCCTGCATTTTCGCTTCCGTCAAGGCTTCGCGCACGTCTTCTCTGGCGTAGCGCGCGTCGCCGTAATCGTGATCGTACGGGCGACCGTCGGTTAAGATGATCAGCAGTTTCGTGCGCGATTCCTGCCGCACCAGTTTCGCCGCGGCGTGACGGATCGCCGCGCCCATGCGCGTGTTGTTCTGAAACGTGATGCCGCCGATCCGGCGTTCGATCTCTTCGGAGTATTTTTCGCCGAAATCCTTGACGATGTAGAACTTGACGTTGCGCCTGCCTTCCGACGTAAAACCGTTGATCGAATACACGTCGCCGACCGCTTCCAAAGCTTCGCTCATCAGCACCAAGCCTTCTTTTTCGATCTCGATGATCCTTCTGCCGGGATGCGTGTACGGCTGCAAAGGATTGCGCGTGATCGTGCGCGCGGTCGAAGAGGATTGATCGAGCAGCAATGAAACGGCGACGTCGCGCTGTTTGCGAAGCCTTTTCGTGTAAATGTTTTCCGACTGCTGACCGTCGGCGCGCTTGTCGACCACATAATCGATCAGCGCGTTCAGATCGTAGTCCTCGCCGTCGATCTCGCGGTTGATGCGCGTCAGGTTTTCCGGCTTCATCAATTGAAACTGATGCCGGATCGAGGAAATCACGCCGCGGTAGCGCGCGCGCGCGAGCTCGACGAAATTACGGTCGCCCTGCCGCACTTTTTTCTCGATGACGCGGCTCCAGCCGACGCGGTAATCATTTAATTCGCGATCCCATTCGTCGTAACTGAAAGCCAAATCGCCGGATTCGAGCGGCTGTTCGGGCATTTCGTTGTGCGTCCAGGCTTCCGCGCCCTGCAAATCGTCGGGTTCCGAATCGTCGTCGTCCAGAGTATTCCAGGCGTTGAACAAATCTTTGATGTCCTGCAGTTTTTTCGGCTGCTGCTCGCGCTTGACCTGATTTTCCAGGACGGACTCCTCGGCGTTTTTGTCTTCGTACGCGAATTCGCCTTTGTCCTCGTTTTCCTCGGAACTTTCGGTCTGCGTTTCCTCGGGCGTGATGTTTTGAAAAAGCGTGTAAACGCGGCTCGTCGCCATCAGGGAATCGGCAACCGTCGCGTTTTTGATCGCCAGGTAATTTTCGATCGTCGTTTCGATTTCCGAAACGATCTGCCCGTAGAACTGCCGCGCGTCGTCGGTCGCGCCGCCGCAGAGCGTGATTTGAAACAGCAGTTCGAACGGCACCTGATTCATCGGCACGTCGAAGATGAACGGGCGGCGCTCGCGCAGGAATTTCTGCATGAGGTCTAAATCCTTGCGAAGTCCGCGGTACGAGCGGCGCAGCGCGGCGTCGATGCGCGCGTTCTCCATCGTGCCGAAAATCTTTTTCGCGAGACGCGGTTCCGGGAAAACCTGCA
This sequence comes from Pyrinomonadaceae bacterium, assembly GCA_036563455.1. Lineage (GTDB taxonomy): Bacteria > Acidobacteriota > Blastocatellia > Pyrinomonadales > Pyrinomonadaceae > JAFDVJ01. The sequence goes on from DATCMK010000009.1 coordinate 16,220, forward strand.
GCACGGCGCGGTAATCCGAATCTTTCGGCAGCTTTTTGAGCCGCTTTTTCATTTCCCGGCGGATTTCTTCGTCGGAAAGCGCCTTTTCGCCCTTCTGCACTTCCTCGATATAACCGGCGAGCGAAAACGCGTCCAGTTCTTCGGCGCTCGCCGCGTAAAGTTCGCTCAAGGAGGCGAAAGCGGCTTTCAAATCCTTGGTGTCCTTGAGAAAAGTCCCGAATTCGATCTGCCCCGCGCCGTGCGCCGCGAGGACTTTGTAAAGCCGGAAATCGATCTCGTCCGCATCGAATTCGTTGACGACCGCCGGCAGGTAAATCGTTTTCCCGTCGCCGATTCTGGATTCCTGCGGCATCGCCGAAAGCGGCGCGATCTCGACTTCCTTGCCGGTCAAGCCCTCGACGTAAATCCTTAAAACGGTCTGGATTTTTTCGAGCGGCAAGCCGACCGACGCTTCCCGAAGCAGCTCGTTCGACTGGCGCGTTTCGAGCGCGAAATAGCTTTTGCGCGCCTTCGCCGATTCGTTTTCCTTTTCGACGAGACCGGTTTCGACCCATTCTTCGAACTGCTCGAGCGAAACTTTGCGCAGCGCGCCCGCCGCGGAGCGAAACGCGGCGAGCGCGCTTTCGGCGTCCTTTTCGGCGATTTCCGCGACGAGCTTTAAAACTTTATCGGCGAGAATGATTTCGTCCGCCGTTTTCAAGGTTTTGATCTGCGCGAAAAATCTCGGCGTCGCGCGCAGGAACGAGATCAAAACGGCGTTGCCGTGGCGCGCGATGATCTGCAAAACCTTCACCCATTCGTCGAAAACCGCGTCCGTGCGCTGCAGCACGTCGGCTCCGGCGGCGACGAAATGAAGCGTCACGCTGCCGCCGAACTCCAGAAACTGGCGCGCTTTCTCCATCAAACGAACCGCGTTTTCCGCCGAAACCTTCCTCAAAGATTCGGGCAGATTCGCCCATAAATCGGCGGTCATGCCGCCCGTCCGGTTCGCGAAATTCGAGGCGAGCGCGACGACCGCTTTGGAAACGCGTTTTTTCTCGTCGCCGTAACTTTTCAGCGCGTCGCAGACCTGCGGCGATTTTTGCAGAAAATCCGAGCTGTGTTTCGCGGAACGGTTGGCGATCTCGGACGCGAGCTTCAAAAAATCGCTGAGCAGCGCGTCGTCTTTGATCTGTTTGGCGAGCCGCGGAATCAGTTCGAAGGTTTCGAGCGCGATCGAGCTCGATAAAACGAGCTGGCGCGTGCAGATTTGAAAAATCAGCGGACGCGCTTTTTCGGGCACGAATTTCAAGCCTTCGATGCCGTCGGCGAAAAATTTCGCTCCCAGATCGGCGTTGCCCATCGCGAGCCGCCGGCCCATTTCCGCCCAGTGCCGCAAATCTTCCGCCGACAAAACGCGCGCCGCTTTCGGGACGGCTTCGACGAATTCGCGGCTCACGCGCAGCGAGACGCCCGCCAGAGAAGCGCTCGCTTCGAGCGCCGCCCGTTTCTGCTCGCTCGAAAGCCGCGACAGTTTGCGCGCGAGTCCCGTGAAGGTTTCCTTTTCGTGCTCGTTGTTTTCCGTTTCCGCCATACCATAAGTTTAAAGTTCAAAAGTTCAAAGTTCAAAGTCGAAACAAACGACTTTGAACTTTGAAGCTTAAACTTCGAACCCGAATTTACATATTCGGCGCGATGCCGTCGAAATAGATGAAGATGTGGAAACAGGCGTTGGTGCCGTATTCGATCAGCGCGTCGAGTTTGCGGGCGCGTTCCATTTCGGCGAGTTTCGCCATCACGAAATTCTGCTCCTCGACGTCCATGTGCTTGCGCGCGAGATCGAACGCGCAGCCGGAAGTGTGCGGCGGCAGGCTGCCCTCGCCGCGCACGACGAACGAATTGGCGTTGGTTTTGTTCAAGCCGATCTGATAATCCATCGAACGAGTCAGCGAAGTGACGCGCAGCGGGCGCCCGAATTTCTGATGATAAGCTTCGGAGAGTTCCTGCAAAACCGGTTTGGCGCGCTGGTTGAACATGCGCAGCAGGCGCATGCGGATTTGTTTGCGGTCGGTCGGATTGTCGAGGCTGACGCCGAATTTGGCGGCCAGGTCGGCGAGCGGTTTGTGTTTCGGCGAGCCGCCGAGGATCGCCGTATCGCCGGTCGCGAAACTGAACGCCGTAAACGGATCGGTCGACGCGCTGCCGCCGACTTCGAGGTAAAAGCTCTTGGTCGCCATCGGCATCTCGATCAGTTCCTTGTTCAGGCGTTTCTGCGCCAGATCGGAAAAATCCATCGGCTGCTGGTAGCCGGCGGTCTTCATCTGCGCGAGTTTCGCTTTTTGCTTGATGACGCCGTCGCCGCGCAGCTCGGGCGGAACCTGCAAGCCGGCGGGCGTGATGCCGGTCGGCTTCGAACGCGGCTCGAACGCTTTTTGTTTCGCCTCGGCGAGTTCGGCGGCGGTCACGTTCAGCTCTTCTTCTTCCTGCGTGGCGTTCTCGTCGCTCACTTTAACGTCCTGCACGGTCGAAACGTCGAGTTCCTTTTCTTCGGTTTCCCACGACGAGATCAGATCGTCGAGATCGTCCGGGTCCTCGCCGCCGAGCGGATCGATCACGCGCACCGGTATCGCCGCCGCGAGCACGGCTTGCGCCGGCGTCGGCTTGCCGTTATTGACGACCGGATCGCCGCCGTAATTACTCGCGATCAAAAGGGCGACCGCGCCGAGCCCGAGGATCAGCACGGTCGAGCCGAGCGCGAGCAGCAGTAAAGCGTTTGTTTTGGGTTTTTGGGTTTGGGCTTTCGGCTTTTGGCTTTTGCCGGTCGCGGCGGCTTTCGGCGGCGGCGGCGTCTGACTGCTGACCGGCGGCTGCGCGCCGAGGGCGGACGGCTCGCGGATTTCGATCGCGATTCGCGTTTCGCTGCCCAAAGCGACAACGTCGCCGTCGAAAACCTGCACCGGCGCGCCCGCGATGCGTTCGCCGCCGACGAAAGTGCCGTTCGTCGAATTTTCGTCGACGACGTAGAGCGCGTCGCCGTCGCGAAAGAAAGTCGTATTTTTCCGCGACAAGCCGGAATCGCTCAGAACGATCTCGGACGCGTTCGTGCGCCCGATCGAGACTTCGTCTTCGAGCACGACCGTTTCGCGCTCGTACGGATTTTCGATGCGCAGCGTTATTTTTTTCATCCGGTTTTAATGATGATGGTCGTGTTCGGTCACTTCGCGCAGCTTGCTCAGATCGATCAATTTTGAAAACTCGTCGAAATGAAACATCGTCTCGTCTTTGCAGTGCTCGCAGTAAAACGTAACGTCCTCGCCGAGGTACATATCCTTCAGGTAATACGAAATATAACAGCCGTAGCAGCGCTGCACGCGCTTGCCGAATTCCTTGATTATTTCTTCCTTCGTTTCGGGCACATATCATTGTTTCCGAAACCGAAAAAAAGTGCAAATTTTCAGAGAGATTCAGCCACGAACAAACACGAAAAGACACGAATTTCGCTGGACCGGAGAAATCGTTCAAGGACTTTCGTGAAAGTTCGTGTTTGTTCGCGGCTAATTTAAAACCTTGCGCGGTTCGCTTGCAAAAAGTTTTTCGATGTGCGAAGAATATAAAAAACGATGAAGTTTTCCGCCATTCAAATTCATCACCATCATCACGCGCATCGACATCATCGCGCGAACTAATCCACGTTTTTAATCCGAAAAATTAGTTTTATAGAAATTCAGCGCGAACTTTGAAAAAAGTTTCAGGCGCGGTTTTGTCTTTTACACCAATGAATTATCGAAAATTAAAAATCGCTTTGCAGAAATCGGGACGCCTCAGCGAAGATTCGCTGAATCTGCTCGTAAAATGCGGCATTCGTTTTTCGAACGGGCTCGGAAAGCTGCGCAGCGACGCCGAAAACTTCCCGCTCGAAATCTTTTTCCTGCGCGACGACGACATTCCCGAATACGTCGCGGACGGCGTCGCGGACGTCGGCATCGTCGGCGAAAACGTGCTCGCCGAAGCCGGCAAAGCGGTCGAAAGAATCGAAAAATTGAATTTCGGCAGATGCCGCCTCTCGCTCGCCGTCCCGAAAAACTTCGCTTACCGATCGGTAAATGATTTTACGGGCAAACGCATCGCGACGAGTTACCCGAACATTCTGCGCCGTTTTTTCGCCGAACGCGGCGTCGCGGTCGAGATTCACAGCATCAGCGGCTCGGTCGAGATCGCGCCGTCGATCGGGCTCGCCGACGCGGTCTGCGACCTGGTAAGCTCGGGCAGCACGCTGTTTACGAACGGGCTGCGCGAAGTCGAAACCGTGCTCGAATCGGAAGCCGCGCTCGTCGCGCGACCCGATCTCGAAAACGATGCGCGGGCGATTCTCGACAAACTTCTTTTCCGCCTTAAAGCCGTCAATTCCGCCAAACAAAACAAATACATTCTGCTGAATGCGCCGAACGAAAAACTGGAAGAAATAATCGGCCTGATTCCGGGCATGAAAAGCCCGACCGTCATGCCGCTCGCCGACGAGGGCTGGAGCTCGGTGCACTCGGTCATCAACGAAAACGATTTCTGGGAAATCGTCGAAAACTTGCGCGACGCCGGCGCCGAGGGAATTTTAGTGCTGTCGATCGATCAGATGATTCAGTAAACGAATTTACGATTTACGATTTATGAAGATTATCCGAAACCCGAAAAAAGAAACCTGGAAGGAGATTTTGGCGCGTCCCGTTTTCGACACGAAATATCTGCGCCGGGCGGTCGCCGAAATTCTGGGCGAAGTGAAAACGAACGGCGACGCGGCATTGAAACGCTTCGCGAAAGAATTCGACCATGTCGACCTCGAAGATTTCCTCGTCGCCGAAGCGGAATTCGCGGAAGCCGAACTTCAGCTCACGGAAGATTTAAAGGCGGCGGTCCGGCAGGCCAAAGCCAACCTCGAAAAGTTTCACGCCGCGCAAAGCGATGAGCCGCAAATCATCGAAACCGTGCCGGGCGTTTTCTGCTGGCGCAAATCGGTGGCGATCGAAAAGGTCGGGCTCTACATTCCGGCGGGCACCGCGCCGCTGTTCTCGACCGTTTTGATGCTCGCCGTGCCGGCGCGCATCGCGGGCTGCCGCGAAATCGTGCTCTGTTCGCCGCCCGCCCGAAACGGCAAGATCAACCACGCGACGCTTTACGCCGCGCGGCTGTGCGGCGCGACGCGCATTTTCAAGATCGGCGGCGCGCAGGCGATCGCGGCGATGGCTTACGGCACCGAGACGGTTCCGCAGGTTTACAAGATTTTCGGTCCCGGAAATCAGTTCGTCACGGAAGCGAAAATGCAGGTTTCGATGGAAGGAACGGCGATCGATATGCCCGCCGGCCCGTCGGAAGTCGCGATTTTCGCCGACGAACAGAGCGTGCCGGCATTCGTCGCCGCCGATCTGCTCTCGCAGGCCGAGCACGGCGCGGACAGCCAGGTTTTGCTCGTCACGACGAGCGAGCAGGTGGTCGAGGAAACGACGCGCGAACTCGCAAACCAGCTCGCCGTTCTGCCCCGCCGGGAAATCGCGGCGGAAGCCTTGAAAAATTCAAAAGCGATTCTCGTCGAGAACACGCCAACGGCGCTCGAAATTTTGAACGAATACGCCGCCGAGCATTTGATCCTGGCGGTCGAAAACGCCGAAGAAATCGCCGAAAAAGTGACGAACGCCGGCTCGGTTTTCATCGGCAACTACTCGTGCGAATCGGCCGGCGATTACGCTTCGGGCACGAATCACACGCTGCCGACGAACGGTTTCGCGAAAAATTTCAGCGGCGTCTCTCTCGATTCGTTCGTCAAGAAGATCACGTTTCAAAAATTGACCGCCGACGGCATCCGCAATTTGGGCCCGACGATCGAGTGCCTAGCCGAAGCCGAAAATCTGACGGCGCACAAAAACGCCGTGTCGGTTCGATTAGCCGAATTAGCCGCGAACGAGCTCGAACAATCACAAAAAATTCGCTAAAAAATTATTTCGGGTTGTTTCGTGTTTGTTCGCGGCTTAAAAATTATTATGAATTTACAAAATCTCGTCCGCGAAAACATTAAGCGATTGACGCCGTATTCGTCGGCGCGCAAAGAATTTGCGGGCGCGGCGGAGATTTTTCTCGACGCCAACGAAAACGGTTTCGGCTCGCCGCTGGCGGTCGATTACAATCGTTACCCCGATCCGCTGCAGACGGAAATCAAAGAGCGAATCGCGGCGCGCGAGCATGTTAAGGCGGGCGAAATTTTTATCGGCAACGGTTCCGACGAAGCGATCGATCTGTTGTTTCGCATTTTCTGCGAGCCGCGGCGCGACAACGTCCTCATCTGCCCGCCGACGTACGGCATGTACGAAGTTTCGGCGGCGATCAACGACGTCGCCGTCAAACGCGCGCCGCTCACCGAAGATTTCCGGCTCGACCGGCGGGCGATCGAAAAGGCGGGCGACGAAAACACGAAACTCGTTTTCGTCTGCTCGCCGAACAACCCGACCGGCAACGCCTTCGACCGCCGGGAAATCATCGACTTAACGAAAAATTTCGACGGAATCGTCGTCGTCGACGAAGCGTACATTCATTTTTCGGATGAAAGATCGCTGCTCGGCGAAATCAACGATTTGCCGAATCTGGTCGTTCTGCAGACGTTTTCGAAAGCCTGGGGTTTGGCGGGCTTGCGCGTCGGACTGGCGTTCGCGAACGAGGAAATCGTCGCGCTTTTCAATAAAGTGAAGCCGCCCTACAACGTTTCGCAGATCGCGCAGGAAGCGATTTTGGCGGCGCTCGAAAACCGCGACGCGGTCGAAAAAACGATTTCGGCGATCATCGCCGAGCGCGAGAGATTGATCGAAAATTTGACTGTTTTTTCGTTCGTGCGAAAAATTCACCCGACGGACGCGAATTTCGTGCTCGTCAAAACGACCGACGCCGATAAGATTTATAAATTTCTGACGGGCGAAAAAATCGTCGTGCGCAACCGCAATAACGTCGAGCTTTGCGCCGGCTGTCTGCGCATCACGGTCGGCACGCCCGCCGAGAACGATTGTTTACTGGAGGCGCTCAAAAAATTATGAAAAAAGCATTATTTATCGACCGCGACGGAACGCTGATTTACGAGCCGGAAGATTTTCAGATCGACGCTTTTAACAAGCTGAAGTTTCTGCCCGGAGTTTTTACATACCTGGGGAAAATCGCGCGCGAGCTCGATTTCGAGCTCGTTATGGTGACGAATCAGGACGGGCTCGGCACCGACGCGTTTCCCGAAGAAACGTTCTATCCGGTGCATGATTTTCTGCTCGACGCGCTCGCCTCGGAAGGGATCGTTTTTTCGGAAATCTGCATCGATCGCACGTTTGCGCGCGAAAACGTGGAAACGCGTAAACCCAACACGGGCATGCTCACGAAATATCTCGGCGGCGAATACGATCTCGCGAATTCGTTCGTCATCGGCGACCGCGCAACCGACGTGCAGCTCGCGAAAAATTTGGGCGCGAAGGCGATTTTCATCGTAAATCCGAATTTCGATCTGGCGGCGGCGGAAGGCGTTTTTCGGGCTGAAAACTGGCGCGAAATTTACGAATTCTTAAAATTGCCGCCGCGCCGCGCCGTTCACCGCCGCACGACGAAAGAAACCGACATCGTCGTCGAATTGAATCTCGACGGCAGCGGACGGGCGGAGATTTCGACCGGCCTCCTGTTTTTCGATCACATGCTCGAACAAATCGCCAGGCACGGCGATCTCGACCTGAAAATCACGGCGAAAGGCGACCTCGAAGTCGACGAGCACCACACGATCGAAGACGTCGCGCTCGCGCTCGGCGAAGCGTTCGCGCTCGCTTTGACCGACAAACGCGGCATGGAGCGTTACGGCTTCACGCTGCCGATGGACGATTGCCTCGCGCAGGTCGCGATCGATTTCGGCGGGCGCAACTGGATCGTCTGGGAAGCCGAATTCAAACGCGAAATGATCGGCAAAATGCCGACCGAGATGTTTTTTCATTTTTTTAAATCTTTTTCCGACAAAGCTTTGTGCAATCTGAACGTCAAGGCGGAAGGCGCGAACGAGCATCACAAAATCGAAGCGATCTTCAAGGCGTTCGCGAAAGCCGTAAAAATGGCGGTGCGGCGCGACGCGAAAAGCGACAAACTGCCGTCGACGAAAGGAAAACTTTAGCGATTTTGGATTTCGGAGTTTGGATTTTGGATTTATAAGTTATGAAAGTCGCGATCGTAAAATACAATGCCGGAAACGTCGAATCGGTGCGAAACGCGCTGCGGCGGCTCGCCGTCGAACCGGTTTTGACGGACGATGCCGAAACGTTAAAGGCGGCGGATAAAGTTATCTTTCCGGGCGTCGGCGAAGCTTCGTCGGCGATGAATTACCTGCGCGGAAAAGGGCTCGACGCGGCGATCAAATCGCTCGCGCAGCCCGTGCTCGGAGTTTGTCTCGGCATGCAGCTTTTATGCGAATTTTCCGAAGAAAACGAAACCGAATGTCTCGGGATTCTCCCGTCGCGCGTGCGTCGCTTCGAATCGGAAAACCTGAAAATCCCGCAGATCGGCTGGAACAACATTTTCGATTTGAAAAGCGATTTGTTCGCGGGCGTCGCGGAAAATTCCTACGTTTATTTCGTGCATGGCTTTTATGTCGAGCCGAGCGCGGCGACGATCGCCGCCTGCAGTTACGGCGTCGAATTTTCCGCCGCCGTCAATTACCGTAATTTTTACGCCGTGCAGTTTCACGCGGAAAAATCCGGGGCGGTCGGCGCTTCGATCCTGGAGAACTTTTTGAAGATCAATTAACCGGGACGGACAGGATTCGCAGGGATAATACGGATCGCCCTGAAAATCATCCCTGCTTATCCCGTCCATCCCTGATAATTCCTGTAAATTTATGATCGAAATAATACCGGCGATAGATTTGATCGACGGCAAATGCGTGCGGCTCACGCAGGGCGATTTCGCGCGGACGAAAATCTATCACGAAAACCCTTTGGAAATCGCCAAAATGTTTGAAGACGGGGGGCTAAAACGCCTGCACGTCGTCGACCTCGACGGCGCGAAACGCGGAAAAGTCGCCAACCTGAAAGTTTTGGAAACGATCGCCGCGCACACGCGGCTGAAGATCGATTTCGGCGGCGGCATCAAGACCGGCGACGACCTCGAAGCGGTTTTCAACGCGGGCGCGGCGATGGCGGGCGTCGGCAGCGTCGCCGTCAGAGAGCCCGAAAAGTTTTTCGGCTGGCTCGCCCGATTCGGCGGCGACAGAATCCTGCTCGGCGCGGACGTGAAAGGCGAAAAGCTGGCGATCGACGGCTGGCGGACCGAAACGCAGATCGACGTGCTCGGCTTTCTGCGCGAGTATTCGGCGCGCGGCGCGAAGCAGGCGTTCGTGACCGACATATCGAAAGACGGTCTGCTCGCAGGTTCGGCGAACGCTCTTTACGCCGAGATTTTGCACGAAATTCCCGCGTTGAAACTGATCGCGTCGGGCGGCGTTTCCGTTCTTGACGACATTGCGGCGCTCGAAAGAATCGGCTGCGCGGGCGTGATCGTCGGCAAGGCGATTTACGAGGGAAAGATAAATCTGGAAGAGTTAAAAAACGAAAAATGGAAAACCGAAAACGGAAAATAGTCTTGTTTGCAACGCTAAATTCTCGATTTTCCGTTTTTCCGTTATCCACTTGAAATTTTATGCTGGCAAAAAGAATAATTCCGTGTCTCGATGTGAAAGACGGGCGCACGGTCAAGGGCACGAACTTCGTCGATTTGCGCGATGCCGGCGACGCGGTCGAGCTCGCGCAAATCTACTCGGCGCAGGGCGCGGACGAGCTCGTTTTTCTCGACATCACGGCGACGAACGAAAAGCGCCGAACTTTATCGGCGCTCGTCAAAAAAGTGGCGGCGGAGATCAACATCCCGTTTACGGTCGGCGGCGGCGTCAATTCGCTCGAAGACATCGAAATTCTGCTCGATTCGGGCGCGGACAAGGTTTCGATCAACACGGCGGCGGTCGTAAACCCGCGGCTTTTGACGGACGCCGCAAAAAATTTCGGCGCGCAGTGCGTCGTGCTCGCGATCGACGCGAAACCGGTCGCAAACGTTTGGAAAGTCTTTTTAAACGGCGGGCGGGCGGCGACCGAACTCGACGCCGTCGAATGGGCGAAACGCGGCGCCGAGGCGGGCGCGGGCGAAATTCTGCTGACGTCGATGGCGGCGGACGGCACCAAAAACGGTTTTGAAATCGAGCTGACGCGCCTGGTTTCGGAAAGCGTCGGGGTTCCCGTCATCGCTTCGGGCGGCGCCGGCAAACCGGAACATTTCACGGAGGTTTTCGAAACGGCGCGCGCCGACGCCGCGCTCGCCGCGAGCATTTTCCACTTTCGCGAAATCGAGATCCCGGCGCTGAAAAGTTTTCTGCGCGGGCAAAATATCGAGGTGAGAATTTGACCGAACGGGATCAGCAGAATTTGCAGGAAAAACCCAAAAATCCGGCGATCGCTTTCATCGCCGTTAACTGAAAAAAATGAAAATCGATTTTGAAAAATACGCCGACGGCTTGGCGCCGGCGATCGTGCAGGACGCGGAAACAAATCGGGTTTTGATGCTCGGATTTATGAATGCGGAAGCGTTCGAAAAGACGCGAGAAATCGGGCGCGCGACGTTTTTTTCGCGCTCGCGCTCGCGGCTCTGGACGAAGGGCGAAACGAGCGGGAATTTTCTCGAAGTGCGGGAAATTTTGCTCGACTGCGACGCCGACACGATTCTGATCAAAGCCGAACCTTCGGGCGCGGTTTGTCACACGGGCGCGGACACTTGTTTTAACGAAACGAACGAACCGGCGGATTTTTTGTTCGAGCTTGAAAGGACAATTTTAGAACGCAAAGGCAATCCGCCGGAAAATTCTTATACATCAAAGCTTTTCGCCCAAGGGTTAAACAAAATCGCGCAGAAAGTCGGCGAGGAAGCGGTCGAGCTCGTGATCGAAGCAAAGGACGACGACCCGGAGCTCTTTAAGGCCGAAGCCGCCGATCTGCTCTACCATTTGCTCGTGCTTTTCGCCGCAAAATCGATCGCGCTCGGCGACGTTTTGGAGACTTTGAAAAAACGGCGAAAATAAATCGGAGCGTCGATCGAAGCGCAGGCATCCTGCCGGCAAAGATTGCGGAGAAATCTAAAAGGCGTCGATTTCCTTTTAAGTTATGAGGGAATCGACGCCTTTATGCCGCTTTCGCGCCACTGCCGGCAGTGATGCCGGCGCGCCGACCTTAAACAACGCCGATCAATTTGCCGATGAACTGCAAAGCGTTATATAGAAAGCCGTTTTCGGTTCGATCGAGCTGCGCGGTCGCGAGTTCCGGCTTCCGGTTCGCGCGTCGGCCTTCGCAGACGAAATTTTCGGAAAACGCCGCCATTTCGTCGCGCGACGAAGCCGGCACGGCTTTTAGAAACGGCGTGCCGTTAAACGCGCGCTCGATCAGGTCGCGGTTCGCGGCGCGCGTGTAATCGGCGAATTTCGCCGTCACGTCGCCCGCATCTTTCGAGTTGACGTCGAAAATTTTAACGGCGCCGCCGCACGCGTAATCGAAGCCGCGCGCGTCGACGGTTTTGACCTGCGCGCTCCGCATCGAGCGGAAGTGAATTTTCGCGCGCCTCTGGTCGTAAACGATGCTCCACTGCGTCGAGTTTTGCTGCGCGACGTTCGCAAGGATCGCGAAGGCGTAAGCGACGGTTTCCTGTTCGGTTCTCGGTTTCGCGCCGAATTCTTTCGTTTTCTCGGCGGCGCGCGTGAAGCGGTCGAACGAGCTTTCGGTTTTCGCTTTTTCCGCCGCCGTCGATTTCGAGTAATTCAAAGATTTTTCGTACGTGTCGTTGGCGAGCGCCGCCACGGCTAGATTTTCGCCCGTGTGCGCGACGAGCCTGCCGTCCAGAAATTCGACGGTCGCCGAATTTCCCTGCCGGTCGTTGACGAGATAATGAAGCTTGACGGGCGAAGCGATGCGCACCGTTTCGGCGTTTTTGACGACTTCCGAAACGTTCGCCGAAATATCCAGTTGATACTGAATCCATTCGAGCACGTCGACGACCGGGCGCGCGTCCGGTTTCGGATAAACGGTGTCGTCGAGCCACATCAGTTCGATCACGAGACCGGCTTCGTTCATGCCGCCCGACGGGTTGTCTTTCCCGTACTGATTGAACGTCACGCTGCCGTAGCGGGAAGTCCAGCGCGCCGCCGTTTCATTGCCCGTTACGCGCGCCGTTTTTTCGACGCCGCGTTTATTGACGAACACGAGCCCGTCGCCGATCATCCAGTCGTAATTTTTGCCGAACAAAACCTCGCCGTTGTTTTTCAGACAAAACGTCGTGCAGGCGAAAGCTTCGGCGGCGAAAACGCTTGCCAGCATCAAAATCGAAAATGCGAACCGGCGGATGATTTTCATAATTCCTCAAAGGCGGAACGCCGCCACCCTGACGGCAGCGGCGCACAGCCGTAAAAACTCGATAAACTTTCGACCAATGCGCGAATCTAATTCTTCGAACGTTTTTCAAACGCTTGCCGCCAGGATGACGGCGTTCCGCTAAAATCGTTATTTCAAATACGTCTTGAAAACAAAATCGGTGCCGGCGGCGCGGGCGTGGCAGCTCGAACAGCTGCCGACCTTTTCGCGGCTTTTGACTTCGTTCAAATCGCCTTCGACGATCAGATATTCCCAATCGCCCGTCTTTTTACTGAAACCCTTTTCGCGCTTGAGCATCACGGTCACGAGCTCCGGCGCGGCGTCCCCGGCGTTTGTAAGCTTCTCGCGGACGATGATCGCGCCTTCGGGAAACTTCGGCGCGTCCTTGTAAATTTCGGTTTCCGCCGCTTCGTTGGCGTAATAACGCGCGTATGTTTTAATGCCCTTCTCGTGCGGGTTCGACGGCGTTTTCTCGTCTTTTTCCGGTATCCTTTCGGTCGGCATAACGATGTTCGTCGTGCCCTGCGAACTGAAAACCTGCGTCGAACCGGTCGAATTATACGACGGAGAGCTTCCCGAACCGGGAGCGAACGAAACTAAAGTTCAGCCGGCTGACGTCGAATCGGAAATCGCCAAAACGTCGGTCGCCGGCGGTTCGCCATTCGGTTCTTTCTCGGGTTTCTGCACCTGCTTCCATTTTTTATAACCGCCGATTTTTTCCAAAACCGCGTCGCGATTTAGGCTCGTTTTGCCGGTTTGCGCCCGCGACCCGCCGCTCGAAAACAAAAAGACGCACGACGCGCAGGCGATCAACGCGAAGACGGCGAAAAGTTTGATTTTCAGCATTGAATTGGCTCCTTGTTATGACGAAAGATGCGTTCGCGTTTATGATAGTTGCTTGACGGCAAATTTTCCAAGATTCGCACAAAACATTTTGCCGCGCGGCGCGTATAAATCAGCGCTTTTCCGAATTATCCGGCAGGATTGTTTCAAAATAAAATATGACACGAAAAATCGTTCCTTTCTTGAGTTTGGTTCTTTCTCTTTTCGCGACTCAAATCTCGGCGGCCTACCTGACCGAGCCTTCGATTTCGCCCGACCGCCGGGAAATCGCGTTCGTTTCGGGCGGCGACATCTGGACCGTTCCGGCGGACGGCGGCACGGCGTCCCTGCTCGTTTCGCATCCGGCGACCGAATCGAAACCGCTTTACTCGCCCGACGGCCGGCGGCTCGCGTTCGTTTCGAACCGCACCGGCGGCGGCGACATTTACATCCTCGATCTCGCGACGAACGATCTGCAACGCCTGACGTACGACGACGCCTTCGACCAGCTCGACGCCTGGTCGCGCGACGGCAACTGGATTTATTTTTCCTCGTCGAGCAGGGACATCGCCGGCATGAACGACATTTTTCGCGTTTCCGCGACGGGCGGCACGCCGCAAGCCGTCTCGAACGACCGCTACACGAACGAGTTCTGGTCGACGCCGCTCGCCGACGGCACGCTGCTTTTTTCGGCGCGCGGCATCGCGAACGGACAATGGTGGCGCAAAGGTCGAAGCCACATCGACGAAACCGAAATCTGGCAGATGAACGGCAATAGTTACAGCCAGATCGCGCCGCGCGGGGCGAAACAGCTGTGGGTGATGGCGACGGCTGACGGCGCGCGCGTCTTTTACGTTTCCGACCGCTCGGGCGCGCAGAATCTCTGGTCGCAGACGCGCGGCGGGCAAGCCCGGCAATTGACGAACTTTACGGACGGGCGCGTGCTCTGGGCGAATCTTTCCTACGACGGCAAGGAAATCGTTTTCGAACGCGATTTCCGTCTCTGGAAAATAAACGCGGACGGCGGCAAAGCGGGCGAAATCCCGGTCGCTTTGCGCGGCACGGCGGCGAGCCCTTTGCGCGAACGCGTCAATCTTTCGTCGAATATTTCGGAACTCGCGCTGTCGCCCGACGGCAAAAAGGTCGCGGTCGTCGCGCACGGCGAAATTTTCGCCGCCTCCGCGAAAGACGGCGGCGAAGCCGTGCGCATCACGAACACGGTCGCGCCGGAATCTTTCGTCACATGGTCGACCGACAGCCGGCGGCTCGTTTACGCTTCGGAAAGAAACGGCGCGATGGAACTTTACAGTTACGAATTCGGAACCGAGACGGAAACCCAACTGACTAAGGGAACGAATCAGGATTTCGCGCCCGCCTTCGCGCCCGACGGCAAAAACATCGCGTTTATCCGCAACGGTCGCGCGATGATGGTTTACGACGTCGAGAAAAAGCAGGAACGCGAACTCGCGAAAATTTACACCGACGCGCCGCCGCTCATCACCGGCCGCGCCGTCGCGTGGTCGCCCGACAGCCGCTGGATCGGCTTTCTGACATATTCGCCCGAAACGCGTTCGTACACGAACGCGTCGGTCGTTTCCGCGAACGGCGGCGCGGCGCGAGCGGTGAGCTTCCTCGCCAATTCGAACGCCGGTTCGCTTTCGTGGGGGCCCGACGGAACTTACATACTGTTCGACACGTCGCAGCGCACCGAGGACGGGCTGCTGGCGCGCGTCGAATTAAATTTGCGCGCGCCGAAATTCCGCGAAGATTCGTTCCGCGATCTTTTCAAACAGGAAAATCCGCGCGACAAACCGCAGCCGCCCGCCGTCAGTCCGACGCCCACGCCCGTCGTCGGCCCGAGCCCGCAGCCATCGCCCGCGCCGACCGCGCCCGTGACGACGCCGTCGGATCTGGTCGCGCCGAAAAAAGACGATTCGAAACAAACCGAGATCGTTTTCGATGACATCCGCCAGCGGCTCAGCGTGTTGCGTCCGGGCATCAGCGTCAACGAACAGACGATCAGCCCCGACGGGAAAACGCTGCTCGTGACGGCGTCCGCCGAGGGACAGTTCAATCTTTACACGATCAACATCGACGAGCTCGCGACAGACCGCGCGGCGCGGCAGCTCACCTCGACCGCCGGATTCAAATCGCAGGCGCAGTTTTCGCCCGATTCGAAAGAGGTTTATTACCTCGAAAACGGGCGCGTGAACATCGTCAGTCTCGAACGCCGCGAAACGCGCCCGCTCGCCTTGACGATGGACATGAACATCAATTTCGCCGACGAGAAAATGGAGATTTTCAAGCAGGGCTGGCGCTATATGCGCGACAACTTTTACGACGACAAATATCACGGCCTCGATTGGAATCAGATTTACGGGACGTACGAGCCGCTCGTGCGCGACGCGCGGAATATCGACGAAACGCGCCGTTTGATGAATTTGATGGTCGGCGAACTGAACGCCTCGCACCTCGGCGTGCAGGGCGCGCCCGCTTTCACGGCGACGCCGGTCGGCAAGCTCGGGCTGCGTTTCGACCGCGCGGAATACGAAACGAACGGGCGGCTGAAAATCACCGAGATCATCGATTTGAGCCCGGCGGAAATCGTCAAGACGATCAAAATCGGCGATTATCTGATCGCGGTCGACGGCGTGAATATCACCAATCGCACGAATCTCGACGAGCTGCTCGAAAACAAGGTCGGCAAACGCGTCGCGCTGCAGTTTTCGGCGAGCGCGGACGGCGCGAACAAACGCGAAACGATCGTCAAACCGATCTCGACCGGCGCGGAGAAAAATCTTCTCTATCGTCAATGGGTGCAGGAAAATCGGGCGTACGTCGCGCGCGCGAGCGGCGGCAAACTCGGCTACGTGCATCTGCCCGACATGTCCTCGAACACGCTCGATCAGCTCTACGTCGACCTCGACGCCGAAAATCAATCGAAAGAAGGCGTCGTCGTCGACATCCGCAACAACAACGGCGGCTTCATCAACCCGTACGTGATCGACATCCTCTCGCGCAAAGGCTACCTGACGATGCGCGAGCGCGGACTGTGGAACGTGCCGTCGCGCACCGCGCTCGGGCAGCGCGCGCTCGAACGCCCGACGATTCTGATCACGAACCAGCATTCGCTCTCGGACGCCGAAGATTTGACCGAAGGCTACCGGACGCTGAAACTCGGCAAGGTCGTCGGCGAACCGACTTCCGGCTGGATCATCTACACGTGGAACGTCGGGCTTTTCGACGGCACCGTTTTCCGTCTTCCGCGCCAGCTGATCCTGGGCAGCGACGGCAAAAACATGGAGCTCAATCCGCGCCCCGTCGACGTCTCGGTCTCGCGGCCGATCGGCGAGTCTCTGACCGGCAAAGACTCGCAGCTCGACCGCGCCGTGCGCGAGCTTCTGGGAAACTAAGATTTAAAGAGCGGCGCCGCCGAAAGGATTCGGCATCGTAATTTCGCCGATCGACGGTTTCCGAATCCGAAATCGAAGCATTTTTCGCGGCGGCGCGGATTCTCTAGTAATACCGCCGCCATTTTCCGGTCACGACCATGTAGCGCATGTTCGGACCTTCGAAGCCGTGACTGTAAACGTTTAAAAAGACGGCGAGTTTGCCTTCGTAAAGATAGACGCTCTCGATGCGGTAACCGTACGGACAGCCGCGCGCCGCCGGAACGGTTTCGTCTTTTTGCAAAACGACGGTGTTCATGTCTTTTTCGTTGTCCTTCAAATGATCGAGCAAAAGCTCGATCTTATACGCGCCGAACGGAGCGGAGCCGCAGCTTTCGCTTTCAAACGGCGTCATGTTGAGCGTCAGCTCGTAAAACTCGTACTGATTCGGCGAATTCGGATTGAGGTAATCGTTGAATTTTACTTTTTCCCGATTCGTTTCCCGGCTTTTCAGCACGAACGAATCGGAATAGGTCCAGTCCGACAGTAAATGCGCGACGAGCAACCGGCCGTGATTGCCGGGCGCGATTTTGAATCTGCGCATATTTTTCGCCGCCGCGACTTTCGTTTGGCGACGTACGAAAGACTGCGAAGTCGCGCCTTCTTCGTCCAGAAATAAGACCGGCGCGGCCGGAAGAGAGTTTTTTTCGGTTTCGATAAAATACGTTTTCGAATACCAGCCGCCCGGGTCGCCAGCGCCGTATTCTTCGAACGCGAGATGTCTTCCGTCTTTTGAAAAACCGATAAAGTTCAGCTTCGCGAAGTCGCCCGCCAGCCGGTTCGCCGGCATTAAAACCAGCGCGCATAACGCCAAAACAAGCGAAAGGATTTTATTTTTCATCGATCGTCTTCAACTCCCTGCCAGTTGAAGACGCCCCCGCGAACCGGTTTTGCGGCGCTCGCGCCACACGTTCGGGTAGTAAAAATCACATTTCGGCGGAAAAAAGCCGGAGCTGCTCGGCGGAGTGCGGCAGGTTAATTAAGCCATCGAATTTAAAACCGAGCTTGCCGAGCAGCCTGATCGAGCTTTCGTTGTCGAGCGACGTGATCGCCAGCACGCGCCGCAAACCGAGCGTGTTCCTGCCGTATTCCATGACCGCCGAAGCCGACTCGAAAGCGTAGCCTTTTCGTTCGAACTGCGGCAGAAACGCGAACCCGATGTCGGCGTCCGGCAACCCGTCGCGCCGCACGAAACCGCACATGCCGATCACCTGATTCGGGATTTCGGATTTCGGATTTCGGATTTCCGGTTCCGGCTTCAATTCTACAGCCCAAAGCCCGTAGCCGTGATCGCGGTAACTGGCGAGATAGCGGTCTTTAATGACTTCCTCCGCCCGTTCGAGGCTGTGCACGTTGCGGTTGCCGATATATTTGATAAAAGACGGCTGATTCAATAAATCAAAGATGAACGCGGCGTCGTCCGTTTCCATTTCGCGTAAGATCAGCCGTTCGGTTTCGAGTATTTTCATCGTGCAGTATTATACAATTCGCGCGCCGAAAACGCTGATTTTCAAGACGTTTTTCGCCCTCGTCAGACGGCGACGGCTTCGATCCGAGTGAGCGCGACCGGCACGCCCTTTCGCAGAGTGTTTTGAATTTCGGCGACGCGGTCCGTTTCTTCGATCAGCGCGCGGATTTCCTCCTCGCTCGCTTTCGCTGCGATTTTCGCGCGGTACTTGATATTTTCCGCCGGCGCGCCTTCCGCGCCGAAATCGCCTTCGACCGTCACCTCGACTCGCTCGATTTCGATCCCGCGTTTCGCGGCTTCGCGGTAAACGTCGTTGCAGTAGCAGGTCGCGAGCGCGAGGAATAAAAGCTCGCCGCCGTTCACGGCGGAACCGAAACCGCTTTGTTTCGGCGCGATGCCGATCGTTTGCCGATTATCGTTCGTCTGCACCGAAATCTCGTGACTGCCGAAACTACTCTGGACGCTGGCGCTTATTTTCATTCGAATCCTCCTTTACCGACGATGATAAGCCGAAAGATCGACGGTTATCAAACAAAACGGCTGAAACACGTCGTTTCAGCCGCATCGTTAAAAAGCCTGTAGTAGATTTATTTCGCGATCTTTTTTATGCCGCGCCCTTCGGCGTGAAATCGCGAAACGAGGAAATGATCTGAATATCTACCGGAGTGATCGAATACATTTTGTAGCCGTCGGCTTCGGTAACGATTTTGGCGGTTCCGGTTACTTTGACGTCCACTTCCTTCGGCTCTTCTCTCGGCTCCCCTTTTCTTCTTTCAAGCAAGACGTTTAGATTGCTTGCATTTCCGAGGTAAGAATCGAGTTCCAATTTGGCGAAAATCAGATCGACATCGCCGCGATAATAACAATTTTCGGGATACAGAATGATCGTTTTCGTCATTCCGTTATAGACGACATAAGCCGTCGCTTCAAAACTTATCAATTTCCCGTCAAAAAAATTCTTTTGTTCAGCGGCTTGGCAAAGCGTCGTTTCGATCGGAACCGGTGCCGATAACGGCGCGGCGACTTCAGATCGAAGCTGACTGCTGAGCCGAAAATCCCAATGAACGAAAACGCCGCCGACTCCGATTAAAAAGGTAAGCAATGCTGCTGACAGCTTAATGAACATAGTGTTTTACCTCGCAATCTGCACGAGATTCGCTTCGCCCGATTCGGACTGCTGGCGGGCGTGATACGACGAGCGCGTCAGCGGCGACGATTCGACGTGCTTGAAGCCCAGTTCAAGACCGATCTTTTTCCATTCGGCGAATTCTTCGGGCGTCACGTAGCGCTCGACCGGCAGGCGTTTTTCGTACGGCTGCAAATACTGCCCGATCGTCATGATGTCGCACGAAACTTTGCGCAAATCCTTCATCAGTTCGACGACCTCCTCGAAGGTTTCGCCCAAGCCCGCCATGATGCCGCTTTTCGTTTTCATGCGCGGAAACTGCGCATCGCGGAAACGGGCGGCGCGCTCCAATAATTCCAGCGTCTGATCGTACTTCGCGTCGGGACGCACGCGCCGGTAAAGCCGCGCGATCGTTTCGGTGTTGTGATTTAAAACCTCGGGACGCGCGGCGAGCACCGTGTTGAGCGCCTCTTCATTGCCCTGGAAATCCGGGATCAGCACCTCGACGCGGCAATCGGGATTGACTTCGTGAACCTTGCGGATCGTTTCCGCCCAGTGCGCCGCGCCGCCGTCCGCGAGATCGTCGCGGTTGACCGACGTGATGACGGCGTGTTCGAGCCCGAGATGCGCGACCGCCTGCGCGACGTTCGCCGGTTCTTCCGGGTCTAAATCCATCGGTTTGCCTTTATTGACGGCGCAGAAGCCGCAGTGGCGCGTGCAGGTGTCGCCGCCGAGCATGAACGTCGCGGTCTTGTCCGTCCAGCATTCGAAAATGTTCGGGCAACGGGCTTCTTGGCAGACCGTGTGCAGGTTTAGTCCCTCGATCAAACTTAAAACCTTGTTCTGATTGGTCGGGTCGCCGAGCTTGATGCGAAGCCAATCGGGCTTCGGCAGGCGTTCTCGTTTTTTGCGGGCGACGAACTTCTGGATTAAAACTTTTTCTTCGATCATAAAACGTATATTTTAACACTTACGCCGCGAAATGAAAGTCAGCCGAATTTGAGCCGAAAATTCATTTGACAAATCATTTTCTATTTTCTAAATTCAGAATATAGACTTTTTTGTAAAGATTCAAATTATGAAAAAATCTCAGTCGAAAAAACAGATTTGTTGTCGTTGCTGCGGATGCGTTTGTCGGGCGCGGCGGCTGAGGTTTGGCGTTGACGAAATGTAAAAAAGCAACGCGCAAATTTAGAAAAATCCAGTCGGTCGTGAAATTGAAAGGAATAAATTCACGGCCGATTTTCTTTTGGTCAATGACCGTCCGGCGTAAGCGGGCGGGTTTAGTAAAAAAAATGCGAACAGCGGTGAAAGAAACAAAAGTATCGAAAAATTTTCGGGCGGAAGAACTCGCGAAAAACTTTCTCGAAGCGGCGATCGGCAATACGCCGCTCGTCCGCCTGCGCTCGCTCGCGCGTGATTTGCCCGCCGGCACGGAAGTTTACGCGAAAGCGGAATTCATGAACCCGGGCGGCTCGGTCAAAGACCGCGCGGCGCTGGCGATGATCTTGGCGGGCGAAAAATCCGGCGAGCTGACGCCCGAGAAAACGATCCTCGACGCGACGAGCGGCAATACCGGCATCGCCTACGCGATGCTCGGCGCGGCGCGCGGCTATAAGGTGACGCTCGCCCTGCCGAAAAACGCTTCCCAAGCGCGCAAAAAAATCCTGCGGCTTTACGGCGCCGAGATCATCGAAACCGATCCTTTGAGCGGCACCGACGGCGCGCAGATTCTCGTCAAGGAGCTTTTCCGCGCGCAGCCGGAGAAATATTTTTATCCCGACCAATACAACAACGAAGCCAACTGGAAGGCGCATTTCGCGACGACCGCGCCGGAAATCTGGTGGCAGACGCAAGGCAGAGTGACGCATTTCGTCGCGGGCTTGGGCACGACCGGAACGTTCGTCGGCACGGCGCGCCGCCTGAAAGAATTCAATCCGGAACTCAAGGCGATTTCCGTGCAGCCGAATTCGCCGCTGCACGGGCTCGAAGGCTTGAAACATCTCGAAACGGCGATCGTGCCGGGAATTTACGACGGCAATTTAGCCGATCGAAACACGGAGGTCGAAACCGAAGACGCGCAGGCGACGGCCCGGAGATTGGCGCGCGAAGAGGGCTTGTTCGTCGGCGTCAGCTCGGGCGCGAACGTCTTCGCCGCGCTCGAACTCGCGCGCGAACTGCCCGCGGGTTCGGTCGTCGTGACGATTCTCTGCGACGGCGGCGCGAAGTATCTGCACGAGGATTTCTGGAACGAGGCTTAAATCGGCTTTTCGATTAAGCCGTGTTCATTGCTCTTTGAAAATTTAATAGTGTGATAAGCTCTTTTGGTTCTAACGAATTTGTTAATAACAATGCGGTCATTAACAATACTTTCCCGTCAAATTCCGCGGACGCGATTTTTCGCGCAAAGAAAATTCGTCTAAAACAAAGGAGAAAAATGAAAAAACTAATTCTGTCAGCGGCGTATCTGGTCGTTGCCGGCGTCGTCTTCGTTTCTGGACAAAACACCGAACAAAGGGAAAAGACCGAGCGGGCGGTCAGAAAGCTGGACATCGCTCATGCCGAAGCCATCCTGAAAGCCGACAAGGAAGCGCTCGACAAGCTCTGGACTGAAGACTTCAGAGTCAATAATCCATTCAACGAAATAGACAAAGCCGACCGGATTCGCAACGGTTCGGTTACCTATTCAGCATTCGAACGTGTGCCGGAATTAGTGTTGGTTCATCAAAATACGGCGATCGTTATGGGGCGGGAAATAGTCGTCCCGAAAGGCAATTCACCGGACGCGGGAAAAACCATCAACCGTCGTTACACGAATATCTGGATGAAGAGAGAGGGGAAATGGCGATTAATCGCGCGCCATGCCAGCGTTATTTGCACGCCGAATTAAGATTCGGAGTGACGAACGGACGCGAATACCGAGTTCTTTTTTCCGGATTTCGGTAATTAAAAATTATGAATGATCCGGACATTATAACCAAAGGACTTGACACGCTCCGCTCGTTTCCTGTAAATTGCAGATTAGTTCTTTAATTGCTTTCATTTTTTTGAAAGCGCAAAAGTGGCGATTTAAGGTTAACTTGCTCCACTGTAAAAACTGCTAAACAACTGCAAAGAGAAGATTTTTTAATTGGCTCTCGTGCTTTTATTTAGCACGAGAGCTTTTTCGTTTTTGTCGCCGAATCGACCCGCCCGCTTACGCAGGCGGTACAAACAAAAGGGATTTTTATGAGCGAATTTTCGATAGCGACACAGTTTGTCCACGCCGGCGAAAGACGCGCCGCGCCGGTCGGCGTTCCCGCCGCCGCGCCGATTTATGCGACTTCGACGTTTGTTTACGAACGCATGGAAGACGTCGACCGCGTCGTCGAGGGCGAAGAAAGCGGATTCGTTTACAGCCGTTACGGCAACCCGACGGTCGCCGCGTTCGAAGCGGCGCTTGCCGAGATCGAAAACGGGAAATTCGCGTTCGCCTTCGGTTCCGGCATGGCGGCGCTGCACGCGGCGCTGCTCGCGTGCGAATTATCGAGCGGCTCGGTCGTGCTCGCCTCGGAAGATTTATACGGCGCGTCGCTCGAATTATTGAAAACCGTCTTCGGCGCGTTCGGCGTGAAAACGGTGACGGCGGATTTTTCCGACCTCGACAGTTTGCGTCTGAAAGCCGGCGAACTAAAACCGCGCGTTATTTTGGGCGAAACGATTTCGAATCCGCTTTTGAAAGTTCTGGACGTTGAAAACGTGGCGAAGATCGCGCGGGAGACGGGCGCGAAATTGATCGTCGACAACACTTTCGCGACGCCTTTACTGTGTCGGCCGATAAATCTCGGCGCGGATTTCGTCGTTCACAGCGCGACGAAATTCCTCGGCGGGCACGCCGACGCGACCGGCGGCGTCGTGGTGGCGAAAGAAGATTTCGACCGTCCGGCCTTGATGGGCGCCTTAACGCTCGCGGGCGGCGTGCTGAGCGCGTGGGAAGCGCATTCGATTTTGCGCGGCTTGAAAACATTGGGCTTGCGGCTCGAAAAGCAATGCCGCAACGCCGAGCGACTGGCGGAGTTTTTTCTCGACTGCGAACGGGTTGAAAAGGTGATTTATCCGGGTTTGGCGGACGACCGGCAGGCGGAGATCGCGAACCGGATTTTGCGCGCCGAGCTTCGCGGCGCGGTTCTGGGCGTGAGATTAAAAACCGATTCGCGCGCGGACGTTTACCGGTTTATGAACGCTTTGAAGCTTTGCACGCGCGCGGCGAGCGTCGGCGATATTTTCACCGGCATCGTGCATCCGGCGACCGCGACGCACCGCGAATTGTCCGCCGGAAAGCGCGCGAGATTAGGAATTAGCGAGGGTTTATTGAGGGTTTCCGCCGGCATTGAGGAGGTCGAAGACATTATTGCCGATATCGAACAGGCGTTTGAAATAACGGAAAATGCAAAATTGAAAACGGAAAATAAAAGCTGCGCAGCCTATTAAATTTTTCACTTTTCACTTTTCGTTTTTCGCTAAAAAAAGATGGTTTATTTAACGAAAGAAATTATCAAACAGATCGAAGCGCACGGCGAGCGCACTTTTCCGTACGAATGCGGCGGGATGCTGATCGGGCGTTTCGAGAACGGCAGGAAAACCGTTCTGGAGCTTTTGCCGATGGAAAACGCGATGAGCGAGTCCGAACAGCACAACCGCGTGCTGATTTTGCCGAAAGACGTCCTGCGGGCCGAGCGTTTCGCGCGCGAGAAGAAACTGGACGTCGTCGGTTATTATCATTCGCACCCGGATCACCCGGCGGTTCCGTCGCAGTTCGATCTGGATCACGCGCTGCCGGTCTGGACGTACATCATCGTCTCGGTCGAATCGGGCACAGCGGTCGACGTGCGCGCGTGGGAAATGGAAAACGACCGTTCGAGGTTTAACGAGGAAGAAATTTTTATAGATAAACAAGAATTGTTCGCGGGCGGAAAGCCGAGATTTTAAAAATTCAACGGGTAGAATAGCAAAAATTCAGCCGTTCGCCCGCGAACAATGGCAAACAGACAAAGGGAGAAAATAATTTTTATGTCAGTAACAGTAGTCATTCCGACCCCGCTCCGGCAGTTCGCGGGCGGCAATTCGGAGATCGAAATCGAAGCGGCGACCGCCGGCGAAGCGCTCGAAAAATTGACGACCGCGCACGCCGAGCTCAAAAAACATCTGTACAACGACGGCGGCAATCTGCGCAACTTCGTCAACGTTTACGTCGGCGACGAGGACATTCGCGATCTCGACGGGCTCGACACGCAGGTCAAGTCCGGCGGCGAAATCCTGATCGTGCCGTCGATCGCGGGCGGCAATCTAGCGCCGGCGGAAGCCGCGCGCGCCGAGAAAGATTTGCCGAATCTGTCGAACGAGGAAATCGCGCGTTATTCGCGGCATTTAATCTTGCCGGAAGTCGGTCTGGAAGGACAAAAAAAGCTTAAAGCCGCCCGCGTTTTGATGATCGGCACGGGCGGTTTGGGCGCCCCCTTGGGGCTTTACCTCGCGGCGGCGGGCGTCGGCACGTTGGGGATCGTCGATTTCGACGTCGTCGACGAATCGAATCTGCAAAGACAGGTCATCCACGGCACGAAAGACGTCGGGCGACCGAAAATCGCGTCCGCCCGGGATCGCCTGCAGGACATCAACCCGCACACGAAGATCGAGGCGTTCGAAACCAGACTTTCGAGCGAAAACGCGCTGGAATTATTTCGCGAGTTCGACGTGATCGTCGACGGCACGGACAATTTTCCGACGCGTTATCTCGTCAACGACGCCTCCGTTCTGACCGGCAAGCCGAACGTTTACGGCTCGATCTTCCGGTTCGAAGGACAGGCGAGCGTTTTCTGGGCGGAAAGGGGCGCGTGCTACCGCTGCCTTTATCCCGAACCGCCGCCGCCGGGACTCGTTCCCTCGTGCGCCGAAGGCGGGGTTTTGGGCGTCTTGCCCGGCATCGTCGGCACGATTCAAGCGAACGAAGTGATCAAAGTGATTTTGGGCGCGGAAGGAATTTTATTGAACCGCCTGCTGCTTTTCGACGCCTGGAAAATGCGTTTCCGCGAATTAAAACTGAAGAAAAATCCGGATTGCCCGATCTGCGGCGAGAATCCGACCGTCAAAGAGCTGGTCGATTACGAGGAATTTTGCGGCTTGAAGCAGCCCATCGCGGCGGAAGAAACCGCGCTCGAAGAAATCACGGTCGCCGAGCTCGCCGAGCAGATCAAAACGAATCCGGAAGTGCAGGTGATCGACGTGCGCGAGCCGCACGAATTCGACATCGCGCGCATTCCGGGCACGAAGCTGATTCCGTTATCGCAGGTCGTGCAGCGGCAAAAAGAAATCGACCCGTCGCGAGCGGCGATCGTCCACTGCAAAAGCGGCGTCCGCAGCGGCAAGGCGATCCGGGCGCTGCAGGAATCGGGCTACACGGGTAAATTACTGAATCTCAAAGGCGGAATCCTCGCGTGGTCGGACGAAATCGACCCGCGCGTTCCGAAGTATTAATCGCAGTTTGCGCCTTCGCGTCTTTGCGGAGCAAGATTTGATTTCCCGCGAAGACGCGAAGGCGCAAAGAATAAAGTTCAAGCATTATGAGCAATACGATCGGCCTTTACTACGAGCATCCCGAATGGTTTCGCCCGCTTTTCGCGGCGCTGGAAAGACGCGGGCTGAATTACGAAAAAATCGACGCCGCCAACCATTTTTACGATCCGGCGGACGTTGCAAAATACCCGCTTTTCTTCAACCGCATGAGCGCGTCCGCTTACTTGCGCGGTCACGGCAACGCGATTTTTTACACGCGCGCGCTCCTGGCGAGCCTGGAGCGCGCCGGCGTGCGCGTCATCAACGGCTACGAGGCTTTTCAGATCGAGATTTCCAAAGCCTTGCAGGCGTCGCTTTTCGCGTCGCTCGGCGTGAAATTCCCGAAAACGCGCGTCGTCAATTCGACGACGCAGATTCTCGCCGCGGCGCGCGATCTGCGCGTTCCGGTCATCGTCAAGCCGAACATCGGCGGGCGCGGCGCGGGCATCGTGAAATTCGACACTTTGGACGAGCTGCACGAAGCGCCGTATGAAAACCGGATCGATCTCGGCATCGACGCGACCGCGCTCGTGCAGGAATTCGTGCCGAAAGCGGGCGGATTCATCAACCGCGTCGAAACTTTGAACGGCAAATTTTTATACGCTTTGAAAATCTACCCGCAGGGCGAAAATTTCAATCTCTGCCCGGCGGAAGTCTGCCAGACGGAAAAACAGCCGGCGCCGACCGAAATCTGTCTCGTCGACGCGCCGAAAACGGGTCTGAAGATCGAAGCTTTCGAGCCGCCCGCGGAAATCATCGAAACGGTCGAACGGATCGTCGCGGCGGCGCGCATCGACGTCGGCGGCGTCGAATACCTGACGGACGAACGTACCGGCGACGCGCTGTTTTACGACATCAACGCGCTCTCGAACTTCGTCGCCGACGCCACGAATCTGCTCGGGTTCGACCCGCACGATAATTTGGTCGATTTTTTGGAAAAGGAGCTTGAACAATGCGCTACGGATACTGGATGCCGGTTTTCGGCGGTTGGCTGAGAAACGTCGAAGACGAAAAGATGGAAGCGAGCTGGAACTATGTTAAAAAGCTCGCTCGGCGAAGCGAGGAAATCGGTTTCGATTTATCGCTCGTCGCCGAACTTAATCTGAACG
This sequence comes from Pyrinomonadaceae bacterium, assembly GCA_036563455.1. Taxonomy (GTDB): domain Bacteria; phylum Acidobacteriota; class Blastocatellia; order Pyrinomonadales; family Pyrinomonadaceae; genus JAFDVJ01. Next base: position 43,213 of record DATCMK010000009.1, read on the forward strand.
ACATTAAGGGCGTCGACGCGCCGTCGCTCGACGCGTGGTCGACCGCCGCCGCTTTAACCGCCGTCACCGAAACGCTCGAATTGATGGTCGCGGTGCGCCCGACGTTTCATAACCCGGCGCTGCTCGCCAAACAGGCGGCGAACATCGACCGCATCGGCGGCGGCGGGCGTTTGAGCCTCAACGTCGTTTCGTCGTGGTGGGCGAGTGAAGCGCGCAAATACGGCGTGCGGTTCGACGAGCACGACGACCGCTACGCACGAACGAGCGAGTGGCTGGAGATCGTCGACCGCCTGTGGAAAGAAGATCATTTCTCATTTTCCGGCAAATATTACACGGTCGAAGACGCGGTTCTGCAGCCGAAGCCGTTGAAAAAGCCGGTCATCTACGCGGGCGGCGAATCGGAAAAGGCGAAAGAAACGATCGCGCGGCAATGCGACGCCTACGTGATGCACGGCGATTCGCCCGCGCGCGTGAAAGAAAAAATCGACGACATGGAACGCCGCCGCGAAAGATTGGGCCTACCTTCGCTTGTTTACGGAGTCGCCGGTTACGCGATCGTCCGCGACAGCGAGGAAGCGGCGCAAAAGGAAGTCGCGCGCATCACGAACGTGCAGCAGTCGGCGGCCGGCTACGCCAATTATCAGGACTGGCTCGCGAACACGAAGCTCGAACAGCAGGTTTCGCTCGAAGATTACTCGGTTTCCAACCGCGGGCTTCGTTCGGGACTCGTCGGCACGCCCGCGCAGGTCGCCGAACGAGTCGCCGAATTCGAAAAAGCGGGCGTCGATCTTTTGCTTTTGCAGTCGAGCCCGCAGCTCGAAGAAATGGAGCGATTTTCCGAGGCGGTGATCGATTCGACGCAAAGGCGCGAATCCGCCAAGGCGCAAAGAAATTCACACGGATAACGGGATAGGCAGGGAATAAAATCATCTATATAAAACGTTTTTATCCCTTTTATCCTTATGAGTTAAATGGTTTTATGAGGTGTAAAGTATTAAGCGTTATCGCGGTATCGCTTGTTTTCGGCGTTTTTGCCAGGGCGCAAACGAATTACGCCGCCGCGATCGAAAAATGGCGCGTCGAGCACGAAGCGAAACTCAAAGGCGAAAGCGGCTGGCTGACCGTCGCCGGACTTTTTTGGCTGAAAGAAGGCGGGAACACGGTCGGCGCCGGCGCGGGTTTCGATATCGAACTCACCGAAAACTTCAAATCCGGTAAATTCGGCACGATCGTTTTTCAGAACGAAAAAGCGGTGCTGAAAGTCGAGCCGGGCGTGGAAGCCTTATCCGGCGGGAAAGCCGTCTCGGAAATCGAGCTCGCATCGGATGAAAACGGCGAGCCGACCGTCATCGAAACCGGCAGCCAGACGTTTTACCTGATCAAGCGCGAAGATCGTTTCGCGATTCGCCTGAAGGACAAAAACAGCAGGCAGCGCACCGGGTTTTCCGGATTGAAATGGTTTCCGGTCAACGAGAAATACAAGGTCGAAGCGCGATTCGAAGCTTTCGACGCGCCGAAGGCGGTGTTGATTCCGAACGTGCTCGGCGGCAATTTCAAGATGAAGAGCCCGGGCGTGCTGCGTTTTAAACTCAACGGCAAAAAATACGCGCTCGAACCGGTTCTGGAAGAAGGAAACCCGGACGAGCTTTTCATCATTTTTCGCGACGCGACGAGCCGCACGGAAACTTACGGCGCGGGACGCTTTCTCTACGCGAAAAAGGCCGCGGACGGGAAAGTCATTCTCGATTTCAATAAAGCGGAAAATCCGCCGTGCGCTTTCACCGCCTTCGCGACGTGTCCCTTGCCGCCGCCGCAAAACCGGCTCGCCGCCGAAATCAAGGCCGGCGAAAAACGCTACGGCAATCATTGATTTTTTAGCCGCGAAAGGACACGAAAATCCACGAAAAGATCTTTTCGTGGATTTTCGTGTCCTTTCGCGGCTGTTCGCGGCTAATTTTCTTCGGTTCCCGGCTTTACGCGCGCTTCGACTCTGCCCAGAATATCCTTCGCCGGAATCGCGCCGAATTGGCGGCTGTCGGCGCTTTCCTCTAAATTGTCGCTGAGCAGAACGTATCTTTCGCCGGGCAGTATTTCGGCGATGCGTTTGATGAGACGAACGCTTTTTTTGAACGGGTGGCGGGCGACGACGATGTCGCCGATTCGAAGCGCCGCGTGCGGATTCATCAAAACCAGCTCGCCTTCCTTTAAGGTCGGACGCATCGAATCGCCCGCGACGCGGTAAATCTCGCGCAGGCCGGCGTTAAAAGCCGCTTCATCCCGCCGATTTGCTTCCCGCAGTTCGTTCCTCATCAAAAACTAAAATTGGATTGCGAAAAAATATTCCACAATCCAAAATCTAAAATCTAAAATTCAAAATCCGGTCAGCTCGCCGTGTACCAGGCGACGTCCTTGCCTTTCGTTTCCCAGAAAATTTCGTGAATGCGTTTGATGTGGCCCATCAATGCTTCGCAGTGTTCGGTGCTGACTTCCTGTTTCACGTACGAACATTCTTTCGCCGCCTTCCAGAAAAGCTCGTGCAGCTCCGGATATTTTTCCAGATGCGGCGGTTTAAAGTAATCCGTCCACAAAACTAGCAGATGATGTTTCGCCAGATCGGCGCGCGTTTCCTTGATTTGAATAAACCGCGTCAGAGTGTTCTGGTAAGCCAGATGCGCCGCCGCGTCGTCCCCTTCCGGGCGCTTTAAATCGAGAATTTTCTTCGTCAGCTGCACGACCGATTCGGCTTCGACGCGCGCCTGCGCCGGGTCGTAAACTCCGCACGGCGCGTCGCAGTGCGCTTCGGCGATTTCAAAATTCATTTCTTTCAAATTTTCAAACATTTTCTCACTCCTTGTCCTCGTAATTTCCAAAATTGAATTCGGCAAAATTATCCGCGTAATTTTGCATTTTTAATTTTTGCTTACTCGACCGGCCGGTTGCCCGGCTCCAGCCCCTCGACGCTCGACTGGCGAATGACGCGAACGTGGAGATCGTCGATCACGCGCACCTGGCATGAAAGCCGCGTGTGATCGCCGAGATCGGTTTTCGTCGCTAAAATCGCTTTTTCCGGTTCTCCGATTTCGCCCGGATCGCCCGCCAAAACCTCGACGCGGCACGTCGTGCAGCGCGCGTTGCCGCCGCACCGATGAAGTATATCGATACCGTTATCCTCAAGACACAAAACGAGTTTGCGCCCTTCTTCGACTTCAAAAGCGAGCGTTCCCTGCGCCGCTTCAGCAGTAATTCTCGGCATTTTTACAAAAGACTCCTGCAATTAAATTTAGTAAAACTTCTATTAATTTGAATTTGGCATAATTTGAAAGAGTTTTCAAACGCTACCCGAAAAAAGAAATCGCGTTTCTCGGCAGATCCGCTTCCTCGCCTTTGTATAAAACCTTTTCGAGAAAAAGCCCCGACGGCGGCGCCGTGAACTTCGCCGCGGCGTTCGATTTGAATTTGATGAGCCGCTCGAAATCGTCGACCGACGCGCTGCCGCGCCCGACTTCGGCGAGCATGCCGACGATCCTCCGGACCATTTTCCACAAAAAATGGCTCGCGCCGATCCGAAAGCAGATCAGATCGCCGTCGGTGAAAATCTCAGAGCGAGTGACGTTGACGATCGTCGACTGTTTTTTCTCCTCGTCCGGCTCGTGAAACGAGTAAAAATCGTGCCGCCCGGCGAGCAGTTCGGCGGCGGCGCGCATTTCCGCGACGTTCAGATTGTCTTTGATCCACCAGACGAAATTTTTCGCGAACGCAGTCCGGCGCGTCGAGATCTGATACAGATAAAATCGCTCGGTCGCGTGTTTGCGCGCGTCGAAATTTTCCGGCGCGTTCGAGACTTTTTTGACGTTGATGTCGTGCGGCAGAATGTCGTTGAAACCGTGCTGAATCTGGCGCGGCGTGACGTTGGCCTTTAAATCGTACGGCGCTTTCAAGTGCGCGATCTGCTGCACGGCGTGCACGCCGGCGTCGGTTCTGCCCGAGCCGCCGATCTCGACGCGCTCCGAAAACAATTGCCTGGCCGCCGCCATCATCTCGCCCTGCACGGTCTTCGCGTTATGCTGGATCTGCCAGCCGCGGTAACGCGTTCCCTCGTATTCGATTTCGAGCTTCCATGTATGCATAAGATTTTTTCGGCCGCGAAAGAACACGCGCAGCCCACGAAATTTTTAACCTGTTTTTCGTGTTCTTTCGCGTTTGTTCACGGCTAATCTTTTTTCCCGATTATCACTTTTTCGCGGTTTTGATTGACGGCGACGTAGACGACCTCGGCTTCGGTGACGCGCACGATGTGCCCGTGCGAGGCGAAGCGCTCGGCTTCGACGATGACCTTGATCGTGATCGACGTGTTGCCGAGCTTGGTCGTCGTCGCGTAAAAACTGACGAGATCGCCGACGAACACGGGCTGGTGAAAGATGACTTCCTTCATCGCGACCGTCACGAAACGGTCGTGCTGCGTGTGGCGCACGGCTTCGACGCCGCCCGCGACGTCGATGTAGCTCAGAATGACGCCGCCGAAAATCGTGCCGTGCGCGTTCGTGTCGCGCGGCATCATCGTCAAACGGATCGCCGCGTTGCGCAGTTTTTCCGCAGTTTGCTGTTGCTCGTTTTCCATATTTATATTCGGTCATTTAGTCATCGATTCATTTGTTCGTTTGTTCATTTTCGATCCTGAAATGACCGAATGAATCGATGAATCAATTTCAAAGATGTCTTTCCGTCCAATCCCTGACCGTTTCGCGCAGCTCGCTTAAATGCTCGTCGAAAAAATGCCCGCAGTTTTCGAAAATGACGAGCTCGGTTTCGGCATGCGCGGCAACTCTGTCGACGAGTTTCCGCAAAGATTCGACCGAGCCGAATTCGTCGCGGTCGCCGTGCACGAAGAGAATCGGCTTGCGTAAGTTTTCCAGGTAATCGAAATCGTCGTATTTATCGACCGGCGTGCCGATCGAAATCAAACGGACGACGCGCTCGTCCCTCATGCCGACCTCGCTGCCCATGCGCGTGCCGAACGAAAAGCCGGCTAAGGTGACGGGCATGTTCGGGTAATTTTCCGCCAGGTATTCGAGACAGTCGCGCACGTCCTGTTTTTCCGCCGCGCCGTCGTGCTCGCCGCCCGACGCGCCGACGCCGCGAAAATTGAAGCGCAGCGTAACGAGTCCGGCGTCCGTCAAACCGGCAGCCGCGCGGAAAACGACTTTGTTGTGCATCGTGCCGCCGCCCATCGGGTGCGGGTGACAGACGAGCGCGACGCCGCGCGCTTCGCCCGCCGGTTCCTTCAAAATCGCTTCGAGCCGCCCGACTTCGGCGGGAATAAACAGATTGCCTTTCGGATACATAAGCTTTCGGATTAAAAATTACAGATTACAAATTTCAGCTGTTCCGATTTCAAATCTCAGATTTGAAATTCCAGATTTCAGAGAATCCCGTGAATTTTTGATTTTAGATTTTGGATTTTCCCTTTGCAAATGCGTTTTTCTTAAATTCATGCTATTTTTCTTTATTGCTCGCTATCTTTTATAAATTAAAAAAGCATTACTAATGGAAGAAATTCTTAACGACAATCCCGAAACCGCGCGCGATGAAAAAAGAGCCGCCGAAGCGCCGCAAAACATTGAAAACACAAAACAAACCTGGCGGCAGTGGTTTGAAACGGACGCGGCCGTCCGGACGGTTTATCTGGTTTTCGGTTTTCTCGTCATCGTCCTTTTAATGACGCGCCTGCAGTTTTCGACCGACGCGATCTGCTGCGGCGACTGGGACGGTTATTATCATATCGGCTGGAGCCAGGAACTCTGGAACAGCTTTCGGTCCGGTCATTGGCTGCCCGAATTCAAATGGCTGCCGCTGACGGTTTTGAACGCGCAGGCGTACGCCGATCATCATTTTCTGTTTCACTTGATGCAGATTCCGTTTCTGTGGTTTTTCGAGCCCGTCATGGCGGCGAAAGTGGCGGCGGTTTTTTACGCGTCGCTCGCGCTTTTCTCGGTCTACTGGCTGCTTTTCTATTACAAGGTCGATTACCTTCTGCTCTGGCTGTTCGCGCTCCTGACCTGCGCCAACCCGTTTTTCTACCGGATGAACATGGCGAAGGCGCCGCCTTTGACGATCATCATTTCGGTCGTCGGGATTTATTTGCTGTTCGAGAAAAAATACGTGTGGCTGCTGCCGCTGATGTTCGCGTTCGTCTGGACTTACAGCCTGTTTCCGCTGCTTTTCATCGCCGCCGTTTTCTGGACGCTGATCATCGCGTGGAACGAACACCGTTTCGAGTGGCGACCGCTCGCCTACACCGGCGGCGGCATGGTTTTGGGCAACGTCATCAACCCTTATTTCCCGCAAAATCTAGGACTTTTCTGGGAACACTTCGTGACGAAAATCAAGATCGGAACGGATTTCGCCGTCCCGGTCGGCGGCGAATGGTACCCGTATTCCGGACAGGACCTGCTGACGCATTTTCCGATCGCGCTCGTCGCGATGCTCATCGGCTACATTCTCTTCGCGCCGAAAAACGGCAAGCTGCCCGAGAAATCGACGTTCTTTCTGATGTTCGTGACCGTGCTGCTGATGTCGCAGTTCCGCTCGAAACGCTTCGCCGAATATTTCCCGCCGTTCGCGATCCTGTTCGCGGCGTTCAGCTGGCGCGAATTTATCAAACCGTCGACGCATGTCCTGCCCGAAGATTTCCAACGCGAGATCGGACCGTTTCTCGACGCCGAGAAACCGGGCGAAACGCAGGGATGGCTCGAGATCGCCAAGACGGCGGGCGTCTGGACGCTCGGCATCGTGCTCGCGGGCATCATGTTTTACAACTTCGTCGGCGTCGATTTCACGGACAACGAAACGCTCAAGAAACTTCCCTTTTTATCGAGCATCAAACAGGTCGGTTTGCTGACGGACATTCGCGGCAACGACTCGAACGACCGTTACCGGCGCGCGATGGAGTGGGCGAATCAGAACATTCCCGAGGGCGAACGGATTTTCAACTGCAACTGGGACGATTTCCCGAAATTGTTTTATTACGACCGCAAACACCAGTACGTTTACGGGCTCGACCCGAATTATCTGTACTCGCAGAATCCGGAGCTTTACAACGTCATCGGCGACATCACGGCGGGCAAAAGAGACGACGCGGCGGAATTGATTCGCGATAAATTCGGCGCGCGTTTCGTGATGACCGACGCGAAGGAAAACGTCGACATGGTCGCCGAGCTCCTCGACAGCGGCTGGGCGGAAACGGTTTACGAAGACGACGAAGCGCGTTTTCTGAAAATCCGCGACGCGCAGGGCGAAAAACCGGCGGAAGCGCTCGAAGACGCGCCGGAAACGCCCGAGGAAAAGCAAATCCTCGACGAAATGGAGAAAAACGACGCGAAGAACGCATCTAATGTGAATGATGATGAAATCGAAGAGAAATAGTCAGGGAAAAAAGAAAGAAAAAGAGATGCGGGGCAGGGCGGAAGACGGATTTTTTTCGTTCTCCAAACCGCTGCTCCTGTTTTTGGCCGCCGGCGTCGCCGCGCTGAATTTCGGCTGCCAGCCGAATCAGACGATTTTGAAAGACGCCGCGCCGGGGCCGACGCCGATGGCGACGGTCGAATCGAAAAAAACGACCTTCGACGAAGATTTGCGCGAGATGCAGACGGCGGATTTCGATTACATTCTCGTTTTTCGCCGGAAGGACGGCGGCGAGTTCGATAAGGACGACCAGAAATTTCTGCGCGACAATACGCCGCCCGAAACGAATCGCTGGCGCAAAAGCGACGACGGCAAATCTTTCATCGCCGGTTCGGGCTTCGGCTTTACGCCCGAACAAATGACGGCGCTGCAGAATCGTTTCATCGTCGAGGATTATTCGAAACCCGAGATCAAAGAAGCCGCCGACAAACCGGCGAATACGAATTCCAATACGGCAAATTCGAACTCCGCCGGTAAAGCGCAAGCGAACAAATAAAGTTCTGAGCCCGCTGCGCCGAATTCGGATCGGGAACGTCGATGTCGGATTTTAACTGCACTTGAGAGCAAATCCGAAATCGTAAATCCCAATCGACAGGACGGCACTCAAAACCGGAGATAAAGGTGACTGATAAAGAAGCGCGCGAAAAAAGGTCGATTACCCGGAGAATCTTTTTTGATCCTTCGACGCCGGCGACGCGCTCGATCATTCGCTTCTGGCTTTACTTTTTCATTTTACTGCTTGCTTTCGTCGGCGTCCTGTATTTCGTTTACCTTTTGAGCGGGTTGATTTTCCTCGTTTTTCTTTCCATTTTTTTCGCTTATCTGATCGATCCGCTGGTGAGGCTCATTCGCCGCCCGTTCAAGGAACGAAACATCGAAAAACTGATGCCGCGCTCGCTGGCGATCATTATCTCCTACATCATGGTCTTTGCGGTGCTCGGCGTCGGCATCGGCTACCTCGCGCCGATCATCACCGAGCAGGCGAAGGATCTGACCAAAAACGTTCCCGGCTACCTCGATTCGGGGCAGTCGCGGCTCAATGAATTGAATCGGCGTTTCCGCGTGCCGGAGGACACGCAGGCGCAGATCAAGGAAAAAATCAGCACCACGATCGGCGAGGTCGGAACTTACGTCACCGCTTTTCTCCTGACCGTCATCACTTACGCGCCGTGGCTCATATTAATCCCGGTGCTCGCGTTTTTTTTTCTCAAGGACATCAACACGTTCCGGCTTTTATTTCTGCGGATTTTTCCGTCCGGGCGCTGGCGCGCGCGCGCCGAACTGGTCCTGGAAGACGTCAACACGACATTGCGCGCTTACGCGCGGGCGCAGCTTTTTTCGTGTTTTCTGATCGGCTTCGCCTGCACGCTCGGCTTTTACGCGCTCGGTTTGAATTACGCCGTGCTGCTCGGCATCCTCGCGGGCGTGCTTGAATTCATCCCGCTCATCGGTCCCCTGACGATCGGCATCACCGCGACCGTCGTCGCGTCGCTTTCGATCGCGCCGCGCACCGGGCTGTACGTCGCCGTTTTTTTGATCGTTTTGAGGATTCTGCAGGATTATGTTTTTTACCCGCGCATCGTGCGCGAAGGCATTCACCTGCACCCGCTGGCGATCATTCTGTGCGTGCTCGCGGGCGAGCAGATCGCCGGCATTCCGGGCGTTTTCATCTCGATTCCGCTCGTCGCGCTGGCGACGGTCGTCTACCGTCATTTTCTCGAACACAGCGGCACGAGAGGAGTTTTCGCCGGCTGGCTCGAACCGAAGGAAGTCACGATCGAGGAAGTTCAGCAATAAAGGAAATCACACGAAACGTCACCGCTCGGCTGGTTGATCCTATTCTTTTTTATCTTGTTATTTCTGGTGATTCTGATTTACTTTCTCGTCGTCCGCGCATTTTACCGGGACGATAAAAAAGCGCCGCCGAAACCGCGGACGCGCGAAGAGGGAAAAAGCAGAAAGACGGACGGCTGATTTCCGGCGCCGAAAATCAGCCCGCCCGTTTTTTTGATTAGTTCCCGACGATTTTATCGATGCCGAGAATTACGTAGTAAATGACAGCGGCGATGATGCCCGCCATCGGGATCGTTAAAATCCACGCCCAGACGATTTTGCCCGCAACGCCCCATTTGACCGCCGAAAGGCGCTTCGTCGAACCGACGCCGACGATCGCGCCGGTGATGGTGTGCGTCGTCGAAACCGGAATGCCGAAGTGCGTCGCGACGGCGAGCGTGATCGCGCCGCCGGTTTCCGCGCAGAAACCGCCGACCGGCTGCAGCTTGGCGATTTTCGAACCCATCGTCTTGACGATTCGCCAGCCGCCCGTTAAGGTTCCGAGCCCGATCGCGCTGTGCGCCGCCAAAATCACCCAGAGCGGCGGTTCCGGCAGTTTTCCGTCCGCCGAGGCGGTCATCATTCCGCCGGCGACCAGGACGGCGGTGATGATGCCCATCGTTTTCTGCGCGTCGTTGCCGCCGTGCCCGAGCGAATAAGCCGCCGCCGAAAACAATTGCCCGACGCGAAAACCTTTATCTACTTTGGAAACCGGCGTTCTCCGAAATATCCAAAAAACGGAAAGCATCATCAGAAAGCCGAGCGTCATGCCCATTAAAGGCGCGCCGATGATAAAAGCGAGCGTCAGATACCAGCCGGAAGGAATGATCACACCCGACTCGCCGAAAGCGCCGAGGGTGGCGGCGACGAAGCCGACTTCTCCGGCGTTCGCCCCGATGTAGGACGCGATCGCCGCGCCGGCGTAACCGCCGATCAGCGCGTGCGAGCTCGACGTCGGGAGTCCGAGATACCACGTGATTAAATTCCACGAAATGACGCCGACGAGCCCCGCCAGCAGAACCAAAAGATGCGTATCCGGCGCGAGCGGCTTGAGATTGACCATTCCGCCGCCGATCATTTTCGCGACCGCCGTACCGAAAATCGCGAAGGCTATGAAGTTGAAAAACGCCGCCCAAGCAACCGCCACGCCGGGCGACAGGACGCGCGTCGAGACGACCGTCGCGATCGAGTTCGCCGCGTCGTGCATCCCGTTCGTGTAGTCGAAAATCAACGCGACGATGATGATAAAGATAGCCAGTGCGTATGTATGATCCATATAGTCAGTGGTCAGTGGTCGGCGGTCGGGCGGTCAGCAGGCAAGATTTCTCTGTCCACTGGTCGCCGTCAACCGGCTACTGTTCTAGTTGTGTTTCAAGATTACGCTTTCGATGATATTGGCGACCAGTTCGCAGCGGTCGGTCGCGTTTTCCAGGATTTCGTAAAGCTCCTTCCATTTGATGACCGTCAGCGGGTCGGTGGCGTTGTTGAAGAGTTCGCCGATGGCGCGGAAATAAACGTCGTCGGCTTCGTTTTCGAGGCGATGAATTTCGACGATGTGCTGGTTCAGACCGTCGGGCTTGCTGAGCATCGAGACGGCGGAGTGAATTTCCATCGCCTGGCTTTGAATGACCTTGGCGAGATGCCGGGCGTGGTCGCTGACTTCCCTGATGTCGTACATCAGGATCGCCCGCGCGCCGGCGTCGACGTAATCGCAGACGTCGTCGAGCGCGACGACGAGCGTAAAGATGTCCTCACGGTCGAACGGCGTGATGAAAGATTTGTTAAGTTTGGTGGTGATCGTGTGCGTCAGCTCGTCGCAGGCGTGCTCGGCGTCCTTGATGCGTTTGGAATGCGCTTCGAAATTCGCGCTGTTCGTGTCCTGCAGCATATCGACCAGCGCGGTCGACGCGTCCTGAATTTTTTCCGTGACCTGCGAAAAGAGCATAAAATACTCGTCTTCGCGCGGTAATAAACTAAAGCCCATTTTTTAGAATCTCCCGTTGACTTAAAATAACTGTAAATTAAAGAAATAAAATATATCCAATGTTATCAAACTTGCCCGCTCCGCCGAAATCCGGCGGCTTCGAAATTAATCGGGCGCGATTGCGGCGCGGTACGAATTTCTGATTATACTTGCCGCGCCGCGAGGAATTAATTCGGCGAAATCGAAATGTAACATAAATTTAACACTAATTTTACATTAACCTGATAACGCTTTTTCGCTGAGTCGGCTGAACGGCAATTTTAAGCAAACGCCGATTTGCCGCGCGTTCATCTTAGTAAAGCCTTTGGCTGAAGATTGCTTATCCGGTAAATTTTACATAGACTTATAAAAAATTTTGGAGAAAAAGATGAAAAAGTTACATACAGGCAGAAGTTTCGCGGCGTTCGTGCTCGTTTTGACTTTGCTGGCGTCGCCGTTCGCGCTCGTCGCGCAGACGACGATCAAAGCTCCGAGAAACAAATATAAGGTGCAGGACGACGTCAAACTCGGACGCGATTATTCGGCGCAGGTCGACCGCGAATTTCCGATTCTGCGCGACGCGCAGTCGACCGCTTATATCGAAAGCGTCGGGCGGCGTCTCGTCAGTTCGATCCCGGCGGAATTCCAGCAGACTGCCTTTCAGTATTCCTTCAAAATCGTCAACGCGCGCGACATCAACGCCTTCGCGCTGCCGGGCGGGCCGATGTACGTCAACCGCGGCATGATCGAAGCGGCGCGCACCGAAGGCGAAATGGCGGGCGTCATGGCGCACGAAATCTCGCACGTCGCGCTGCGGCATTCGACCGCGCAGGCGACGCAGCAAAGCAATCCGCTCAACCAGATTTTGGGCATCGGCGCGATCCTCGGCGGCGCGATCCTCGGCGGACAAACCGGCGCGGCGATCGGGCAGACGATCTACAGCGGCCTGCTCGTTTACCCGTACAGCCGCGAATACGAAACGCAAGCCGACATGCTCGGCGCGCAGATTTTAGCGCGCGCCGGATACGACCCGCGCGATTTGGCGAATATGTTCCGCACGATCGAGCGCGAAAGCGGCGGCAGCGGTCCGGAATGGCTCAGCACGCATCCGTCGCCCGGCAATCGTTACGAAAACATCAACCGCGAAGCGGAACGCCTCGAAGTTTCGCGCAACCCGATCAAGCTGACCGCCGGTTTCGAACGCGTCCAGGCGAAAATGCGCAGCCTGCCGCGCGCCAAATCGATGAAGGAAATCGACGAGGAAAACAAACGCAACGGCGGCGGTTCCCGCACTTCGACTTCCGCGGGCGGCAGATACGAAAACCGCGTCGAAGATCCGTCCTCGCGCACGCGCGCCCACACGCCGGCGAACTGGCTTTCCTTAAGCGTGCCGGATAACTGGCAGGCGCTGTCCGACCAGAACGGCGTTTCCTACGCGCCCGAAGGCGCGTACGGCGATCAGGGCATCACCCGCGGCGTCTTTATCGGAACCTACAAGGCGCGCAGCCGGAATCTGAACGAGGCGACCGAAGAATACGTCAGCGAGCTTTTGCGCAACAACGATTATTTATCGGGCAACAGCGGCTACACGCGGACCGTCGTCGGCGGGCGCACGGCTTACTCGCGCACTTTTTCCGGTCGCTCGCCGGTCACCGGCGCGACTGAAGTGACGACGCTCTACACGTTGACTTTGAGCGACGGGCAATTGCTCTATATCGCGACGGTCGCGCCGCAGTCGGAAGCGAGCAGTTACAACTACGCCTTCCGCAATTTGATCCGGTCGATCCGCCTGAACGACTAAGTTTTTACGTCGGAACGAGCGGCGAACCGGTTTTCCGCGATCACACCTGTAAAAAATCGGAGCGACGGAATCGTTTTCCGCGCTCCGATTTTTTCTTTTGCTAATTTCTCGCCCGCTACCGCCGGCGGCTTCAACCCGTTTTCTCGAACACCGTCCGGAACACCGGCAGCTCTTTTTCCTCGACCGCTTTTTCGCGTTCGGTTTTAACCGGAAAAGGATTTTCTTCGATCGGAATTTCGCGCAGTTCAGCGCGGCTTCTGAACAGTTCGAACATTTCTTCCGCCAGAAACTCGATGTCGGTCTGCACGAAAATCCTGCCGTTTTCGGCTAAATGGCGGAGAACGGTGTCGACCAGATCCGTGTTGACCATCCGGCGTTTGGCGTGTTTTTTCTTGAACCACGGGTCGGGAAACTGGATCGTGACGGTCTCGAGAAGGCCTTCTGGAATTTTCTGCAAAAGCTTGTCGAGCGCGATCATCGCGTTGCAGAACTCGTAATGCAGATTCGTCAAACCGGCTTCTTTTGCCAGACGATTTCCCTCCGCGACGAGCGGTTCGCGGATTTCGACGCCCAGAAAATTCCGCTCCTTTTCGATGCCCGCCATTTTTAAGATAAATCGCCCGCGCGCGCAGCCGATGTCCAGAAACAAGGGCCGCGACGCGTCGGCGAAAATCTCTTCCAGCTCAATCGGGCGCGGCGTGAAACGATAAAAGGGCGCCAGCGGATTTACGTGTTGGTGAACTCTGACTCTCGGCATTTTTTATAAAATATTAATTTGGCTGTGTCAGGTATATTTCAGGAATCGGTATCGTGATAACTCCCAGTAGAATCAAGAGACTAAAAGCGCACGTCAGGATGAAAGCTCCGAGCGCGGCGACGCCGAAAATTCTGGTCGGTCCGGAAATTTCGCGCGGGTCTCGGTATAAATCGCTCGGGATTTGAATCAAACCGTAAACCGCGCCGGCGATCAAACCGCCGAGATGCCCGAAATTGTCGACGTTCGACATCAAAAAAATTCCGACGAACGCGATCAAGCCGACGTTGAAAAGCATGTTTTTCAAAAAGCCTTCGGGCAGCAGCTTACGTCGTTTGAATCCGTAAACGGTCAAATAACCGAGAAATCCGACGATGCCGCCCGACGCGCCGACCGACGGAATTTCGGGCAGAAAAATCAGGCTCAAAATGCCGCCGCCGAGCGCCGAGAGCAGAAACACGATCGCCAGATGCGCGCGGTTCGAGAGCGTTTCGATCAGCTTGCCGAGCACGTACAGCGCGTAGCAGTTGAAAGCCAGATGAATCAATCCGCCGTGCAGCGCCGCGCCGGTCAAAATTCTCCAGTATTGCCCTTCTCTGAAAAACTGCTTGACGAAACCGGCAAGCACGACCGACATGCTGCCGCCCTCCAGCGCCGAGTTTTGACCGTCGGCGAATAACTGACCGGCGAAAACGGCGAACAGACAGCCGATCAATATAACCGTGTAGAGCGGAAAAACGAACGTCGCCCGCTGGTAACCTTCCGTTTCGCCGCGAACATTCGCGCGCGCTGCTTCCTCGTTTCGATATTCTAAAGACATATCAATTTTAGATTGACGATTTCGGATTTTGGATACCTTGATTTTTCAATCCAAATTCCAAAATCTAAAATCCAAAATCGCTCTTACATCGCGAGTCCGCCGTCCGGCTGAATGATTTGCCCGGTGATGTAGCGCGCCGAATCCGAGAGTAAAAAGCACGCGATTTCGGCGACTTCCTGCACGTTTCCGAGACGCCCCAAAGGAATTTGCGACAAAATTTTCTCGCGATATTCGGCGTTCATCTCGCTCGCCATCTCGGTTTCGATCAAGCCGAGCGCGAGCGCGTTGACGGTGATGCCGCGGCTCGCGATTTCTTTCGCCAAAGCTTTCGTCAAACCGATCATGCCCGCCTTCGACGCCGAATAATTCGTCTGACCGAGCATGCCGACGACGCCCGAAATCGACGCGATGTTGAGGATCGAGCCGCCCGACGCGTTCTTCATCATCGGGCGCAGCACGGCTTTCGAGAAATTAAACGCGCCTTTCAAGTTCGTGTCGATCACCGCGTCCCAGTCGTCCTCCTTCATCCGCAAGATCAGCGTATCGCGCGTGATGCCGGCGTTGTTGACGAGGTAATCCACGCTGCCGAACTCGGCGGTCGCCTGCTTGACGAAATCGGCCGACGATTCCGTATTCGCGACGTCGCACTGCGCGGCGAACGCTTTCACGCCCGAGCCTTCGATCTCCGCTTTTAGTTTTTCGGCTTCGTCGGCGCTTTTCGAGTAATTAAAAGCGACGTTCGCGCCGCGCCGCGCCAGTTCCAACACGATCGCTTTGCCGATGCCGCGCGTGCCGCCGGTGACGATCGCCGATTTTCCTTCAAATTGTTTTTCGTTCATAAATTTAAGCTATCATTTTAGACAGTTGAAGGGAGAAGGGCAATTCGCCTATTATTTCTTGCAGTATGAAAAACCTTCGGCGGAAAATCCTTTCGGCATTCATCTGGGCAATCGTTTTGTCGACGCTGGCTCCGGCGCAAAATCAAAGCCTGGTTATCAAAAACGCGACGATCATCGACGGCACCGGAAAAGCGGCGTTTCGCGGCGACGTGCGGATCGCGGGCGATCGAATCGTTAAAATCGGTAAGATCGAAGCGCTAACCGGCGAAACGATCGTCGATGCCGGAGGAAAAACCCTCGCGCCGGGCTTTATCGACATCCACAACCATTCCGAATCGGGACTGCTGCGCGAAGGCGCGGCGGCGAATCAGGTTTCGCAGGGCATCACGACGATTCTCGTCGGTCCGGACGGCGGCTCGCCGTTTCCGATCGCCGATTATCTCGCCAAGCTGCAGGGACGCGTCGCGCCGAACGTCGGCGCGTTTATCGGTCACGCCGCTTTGCGCCAGCAGGTCATGAAAGGCGACTACAAACGCCGGACGACCGAAGCGGAATTAAACGATATGCTGGTTTTATTAGAACGGGCCATGAAGGACGGCGCGTTCGGTTTGTCCTCCGGGCTCGAATACGACACGGGCTTTTCCGCTTCGACCGAAGAATTGATCGCCTTATCAAAAATCGCCGCGAAATACGGCGGCATTTACATGACGCACATGCGCGACGAGGAAGAAGGTTTGCTCGATGCGATCCGCGAGGCGCTCCGCATCGGCAGGGAAGCCAAAATTCCCGTGCAGATTTCGCACATCAAGGCGGGCAACCGCAACGTCTGGGGAAAATCTGCGGACGCGATCGCGCTCGTCGAAGCGGCGCGCCAAGACGGCTCCGACGTCACGGCGGACGTTTACCCGTACACGGCGTGGGCTTCGACGATCACGGTGCTCGTGCCGTCGCGCAGGCACGAAGACCGCGCCGAAGTCGAAAAGGGTTTAAGCAACGTCGGCGGCGCCGACAAGGTTTTGATCACGTCCTGCGCGGCGCATCGCGATTACGAAGGCAAAACGCTCGCGGAAATCGCGAAAACACAAAACATTTCGCCCGTCGACGTTTACATGCAGATCGTGCGCGACGGCGGCGCGGGCGTCGTCGGCAATTCGATGAACGAAGCGGACGTGAAAAATTTCTATCAAAGACCGTGGACGTTCGTGTCGAGCGACGGCGGCATCGGCAGCCGTCACCCGCGCGGCACGGGCACCTTCACGCGCGTTTTAGCTCGCCTCGTGCGCGAAGACAAATGGCTCTCGTTGGAAGAGGCGGCGCGTAAAATGACGTCGTTCCCCGCCCGCAGATTGGGCTTGACGGATCGCGGAATGATTAAAAAAGGGTTAAAAGCCGATCTCGTTTTATTCGACCAGGACAAAGTCGTCGACCGCGCGACGTTCGCGCAGCCGCAAATCCTTTCGGAAGGCGTCGAGATCGTTTTCGTCAACGGTCAGAAAGTTTGGGAAAACGGCAAAATCACCGGCAACTTGCCGGGCGAGATTTTACGGAAAAGATAAAAGCGAAATCAGCTGTTCAAAGCGTATCTCTGAATCGTGAAAAGCTGCCCGATGCCCTTTTCCGCCAGTTCCAGCATCTGGTTCATCTGCTCGCGGTTGAACGGTTCGCGTTCCGCCGTGCCCTGCAGCTCGATGAATTTGCCCGAGCCCGTGCAGACGACGTTCATGTCGACCTCGGCGGTCGAATCCTCGGCGTAGTTCAAATCCAGAACCGGCGTGCCTTCGACGATGCCGACGCTCACCGCGGCGACTTCCGAAATGATCGGATTGCGCTTGATCTTTCCTTCGATCAGCAGTTTTTTGACCGCCAAAGCGAGCGCGACGCACGCGCCGGTGATCGAAGCGCAGCGCGTGCCGCCGTCCGCCTGCAGCACGTCGCAGTCGATCATGATCTGGCGCTCGCCGAGGATCGAAGTGTCGACGACGGCGCGCAGGCTGCGCCCGATGAGCCTTTGAATTTCCTGCGTTCTGCCCGACGGGCGCAGCGTTTCGCGGTTCGTGCGCGTGTTCGTCGCGCGCGGCAGCATCGCGTATTCCGCCGTCACCCAGCCCGTGCCTTTGTTTCTCAAAAAAGGCGGCACGCGTTCCTCGACCGTCGCCGCGCAGATCACTTTCGTGCCTCCGACCTCGATCAGCGCCGAGCCCTCGGCGTAAGGTAAAAAGTTCGGGGTGATTTTCGTCTGGCGCAGTTGGTCGAACGCGCGGCTGTCGATTCTTTGATAAGTCATTCGTTTGGTTTTTGATTTTTGGTTTTTGGTTTTTGGTTTTTGGTTTTAGATAAGCGCGGCGGCGAAACTAAACCCGAAAACCCGAAAACCAAAAACCTATTTCTTTAATTCGTCTATTCCGTAAACCTCGATCGCTTCGAGTTTCGCGGGCGGACTGCCCAAAAATCTTTCGGCGACGCGCGCGAATCGATCCGCCGCGTCGGTCACGTAAAAATGATCGAGATCGTCGCACAGCCGGCGTTCGCCGGTGATTCGGCGCGAATTCGCCAAACCTTTGTCCTTCAGTAATTTTTCAACTTCTTCGGCGCACGCCTCGCCCGAATCAATGAGTTTAACACGCTCGCCGACGGTTTGCTGAATCACGTCGCGCAGAATCGGGTAATGCGTGCAGCCCAGGACGAGCGCTTCGGGCGCGAACTCGACGATTTTCTTAAGGTATTTCGCGGCGATCGAAAAAGTTTCCGGCTCGCGCGTCCAGTTCTCTTCGGCGAGCGGCACAAACAGCGGGCACGCCGCCTGAATGATCTCCGCCTGCGCGGAAGCCTGTCGGATCGAAGCGGCGTAAGCCTGAGACTGCACGGTCGCTTCGGTCGCGATGACGGCGATGCGCGGGTTCGGATTCGTCGCTGCGACCGCTTTGCGCGCGCCCGGGCCGATCACGCCGACGACGTCCAAGCCGATCGAGGCGCGGATTTTCGGCAGCGCGAGGGCCGACGCCGTGTTGCAGGCGACGACGAGCAGCTTGATGCCGCGCGAGGCTAAAAACTGCGAATTCTCGATCGCGTAACGCTCGACAGTCGCCAGCGATTTCGTGCCGTACGGCACGCGCGCCGTGTCGCCGAGATAGACGAAATGCTCGTTCGGCAAACGGTTGTGCAGCGCGCGGTAGACCGTCAGACCGCCGACGCCGCTGTCGAAAATGCCGATCGGGAGATTTGCCGTCGGCGACTCGGCGCCGGCGCTTCGCGATTTTTCCGTCGTTTTATTCATCGTGCGAAAAATGAAAGGATAATTTCAGCGCGCCCGAATGTCAAAAATTGTCTTCCGGCTGACATTTCCCCGAAGAGAAAAAAGGTAAATTAAATAAAACTATTATTTGCTGTAAATAAGGAGGTTCGGTGGAAATATTCGGAATCAGGTTCGTCGGGCTGACCGAGGAAAACGGTCAAAAGCTGCTGCTCACGTTCGGCTTTTTCGCCGTCTTTTTCATCCTGCGCTACGGATTGACGGCGATCGCGGAATTGATCATACGCGGGAGGCGAAACGAACAGACGCGTTTCTGGATTCAGCAGACGGTCAGCCTCGCGCTCGCATTGCTGCTCATCGCCGGTTTTCTTTCGATCTGGTTCGACGACCCGGAGCGGCTCGCGACCGTGATCGGCTTCGTTTCCGCCGGACTCGCCTTCGCGCTGCAAAAGGTCGTCACTTCGATCGCGGCTTATTTCGTGATTCTGCGCGGGCAGATTTTTCGCGTCGGCGACCGCATTCTGATGAGCGGCGTGCGCGGCGACGTGATCGCGCTCGGCTTCACGCGCACGACGATCATGGAAATGGGGCAGCCGCCGGGCGAACGTCCCGACGATCCGAAAGTGTGGGTGAAAAGCCGGCAGTTTACCGGGCGCATCGTGACGGTCACGAACGACAAGATTTTCGAGAACCCGGTTTTCAACTACTCGCGCGAATTTCCGTTCATCTGGGAGGAAATGATGCTGCCGATCAAATACAACTCGAACCGGCGCCGCGCCGAAGAGATCTTTCTCGAAATCGTCGACCGCCACGCGATCCACGAAGGCGAAATCGACGCGGAAACGCTCGAAAAGATGCAGCGCGATTTTTACGTGTCGCGCAAAGATTTGAAGCCGCGGATTTATTATCGCCTGACCGACAACTGGATCGAGATGAACGCGCGTTTTCTGACGAAAGAGCACGGCTCGCGCGACCGGAAGGATCAAATGAGCCGCGAAATCCTCGATGCGTTCGAGGCCGAAAACATCGAAATCGCGACCGCTTCGTTCGAGGTTCTCGGCACGACCTCGATTCGTTTGGTCGCCGACGGCGCAGGAGCGGAAAAGTAAAAATTCAGCCGCGAACGAACACTTAAGAACACGAAAAACATTTAACTGAATTTCGTGCGCGTTTCGCGTTTGTTCGCGGCTGAATTTCGCTTTGCGCGATTAAAACATGCCCTTTTTCCGCTTGACGGCGTCGCGCACGGTGTCGAGGCATTTCCGCAGATCGGCTTCGAGCTTCGCGGCGTCGCCGTCCGTTTGATACGTAACGTTCGTTTCTTCCTTGCGCGAGCTGAACGCGCTGAACCAGTATTCGAGCGAAACTCTGTTTCTCGCAAACTTGTAAGTCCAGGTTCCCGAACGATACTTCCCGCCGGTGTGCGCTTCGATTTCGAATTCTTTAAAGACGATTTTCAAATCCTGACCGATCCGCGTCAGGCATTCGGCGACCGCCGCTTTTACTTCTTCCTGTGTTGCCATTTTTTGATTATTTTCCCTGCCAGTTAGGTTGAAAGTGGATTTGGGCCGAAGCAGCGCGGCTGCTCCAGCCCAAATCAAAAGGATATATTTATAAATGCTCCGAAACAAGCGTTCGAGCACGTTTCCCGGCGGATTCTATTTTTTCGCGCCGGCTTTTTTCTGCCGTTCGCGGTCTTCCTCATTAAACTGCAAAGCGGCGGCGCTGTTCGAAACGCGGTAATTTTTGACCTTGCTGGCGATCATGCTGTAAGCGATCTCGGTGCCTTCGGAATTGGCGGCGTAAGTCAGCGACGCCGCGGCGGGAATGCCGATCTGCCCGGCGCTTAAAACCGCGTCCTGATTCGCGCCGATGAACATGAACTCCCAACTGTAGACGCGGCGCTGGTGATTGATCATCTCGCTGACCTGCGCCGCCGAAAATTCGCGCGATGCGTTTTCGTAGCCGTCCGTCATGATCACGAGCAAGACCTTATCGGGGCGTTCCGCTTCGGCCAGCGCGGCGAGTCTCTGCCCGACCGCGTTGATCGTCCGCCCGACGGCGTCGAACAGGGCGGTCGAACCGCGCGGCTGAAAGGTTCTTTCGGTCAATCTGTCCGCCCGCGCGATGCTTTGGTCCTCGTAGACGACTTCATACTGATCGTCGAACTGCACGAGCGAAAGCGATGCTTCGCCCTCGACCGATTGCTGCTCGCTCAAAAAACTATTGAACCCGCCGATCGTGTCCTGTTTGACGGATTCCATCGAGCCCGAGCGGTCGAGAATAACGGTGATATCGGTTTTGTTTTTCATGATTTTGAATCTCCTTACTTGAATTATCTTCTCCGGCGTTCGCTTGCCGAAATTCGGTCTTGTGCCGCTTGACGCTTTTTCGCGGCGCGCTTTGCGCAATTGAAGGTTTTTCCGATGATCGACGACTTCGTCCGCCGAAGCGAAAAAAAATTTCAATTAAGTTTTCAACGGCGCCGATTCTCTGATAATCTACGTATTGAAAATGCCGAAGATGCTGAGAGATGCGGAGAATCGAAGGTTTTCGATTCGAAAACGGTCCGTCGCCGTCCTTTTGTTATGGGCGCTGCTGTCGGCTGTTTTTCCGGTTTCCATTTTTTCGGCGTCACAGGAGCGATCGCCGGACGGCGCGGTTTACTGCCCTCTGGCGAAAAAACTCCAACCGCGCGAAGCGGCCGAAAAAAAGAAGGCGACCGAACCGTTCGACGCGCTCTGCGCGAGCCCGAAAACGAAGGATCGTCTTTTTCAGGAGCTCGTCCTCAAAAATCCCTGGCGGATTTTTACGCTCGACGCGAAAGGCTTCGATAATCTCGTTTTCGATTATCTGGCGGGCGGCAAAGCGGCGCTCGAAAAACTGCCCGCCGCGCCGGGCGCGCCGCTCGAACGCTCAGTTAAACAGGCAGCCTCGACCGTCGCGGTCGGCAGCCGCGGCGAACAAAAATTAGTCTGGAAACGTTTCGCCGCCTGTTTCTTGCCGACGCTCGCCGCGCGACCGCCGACCGCTTCCGAAAGCTTTTTCCCGCCGCCGCATTCGATTTACCGCTCCGCCGCGCTTTCCCGCCGCATCGCGCCGCGCGCGCCGCCTTTGTTTTCATAAATACCGACACAAATACTTAATTTTTAATAAATTAAACGGTGACGCCGAATCGTTTCCTGTTTGACCGACGTTTTTCGTCTTTACAAGCAGAGTTCGATTTTTCGGTCGAGCCACGAGGAGGTTATTAATGAAACGAGGGTCGTTACTGCAAATCGTCATTTTACTTGCATCAATCGTTTCGATCGCCGAAATCGTCGCGGCGCAGCAGAACGTTTCCGCCGCGACCTTAAGCGGCACCGTCGAGGACGCGAACGGCGCGGCGATAAAGGGCGCGACCGTTTCGACCAGAAATCTCGAAACCGGACAAATTCAAACCGCCGTCGCGGACGCGGCCGGGCGCTTTCGCTTTTCATACCTTCCGGTCGGCGGTTACGAAGTCCGCGCCGCGGCGGACGGCTTCGAGCCGGCGCGCCGAAATCTGACCGCGACGATCGGACAGCCTTTGGAAATCGCGTTCGAACTCGCCATCAAGAACGTCGCCGCGCAGGTCGACGTTTCGGCGGGCGAAGCGGTCGTCGAACCGAGCCGCACGCAAATCGCCGAAACGATTTTGCCGAAAGACGTCGAACAGCTGCCGCTCAACGGTCGAAATTACCTCGATCTGGCGCTGCTCGTGCCCGGCGTATCGCGCACGAACACCGGCAGCGTGCAGCGATTCGCGGAAACTTCCGCCGTGCCGGGAACCGGGATTTCCGTCGCCGGTCAGAGAAATCTGGCGAACAGTTTTATCGTCGACGGATCGAGCGCCAACGACGATTCGGTCGAGCTCGCCGGAACTTATTACAGCCAGGAAGTGATCCGCGAATTTCAGGTCGTCACGAACGGCGCGGTCGCCGAATTCGGGCGCGCTTCGGGCGGTTTCATAAACATCGTCACGCAGTCGGGAACGAACGAAATTCACGGCAAAATTTACGGATTTTTGCGAAACCGTCGCTTCGACGCCCGAAATCCGCTCGCCGCGTCGAAAGACGCATTGACGCAGACGCAGTACGGGGCGAGTTTCGGTGCGCCGCTTGTGAAAAACCGCACGTTTTTCTTCGGCAACTTCGAACAGACCAGGCGGCGCGACGCGAACGTCGTCACGATCTCGCCCTTCGCGGTCGCGGCGATCAACGATCGTTTGACGAAAATCAGTTATCGCGGCGCGCGTATTCAAACCGGACTCATTCCGGGCGGCTTCGACACGACGAATTTTTTCGGGCGCGTCGATCATCAGTTCGATTCAAAAAATCTTTTCACCGCGACTTATAATTTTTACGACATCGGCGCTATCAACGCGCGCGCGGTCGGCGGGCTCAGCGCCGTGAGCCGCGGCACGAACCTCGACAACCGGGATCAAACGCTCAACACGCAGAACGTGACGACCGTCGGACTGCGCTCTTTGAACGAATTCCGCTTTCAGTTCCGCCGCAGCCGTCTCAACGCGCCGCCGACCGACCCGGCGGGACCGGCGGTCAACATCAACGGCGTCGCGAGCTTCGGCGCCTCGACGACGTCGCCGACCGTGCGCGACATCGACCTTTATCAAGTAAGCGACGCGTTCAGCAGCGTTTTCGAAAAACATTCCTTAAAAGGCGGCGCCGAATTTCTCCACAACGATTTGAACATCGTTTTTCCGGGGGCGATGCCGGGCGTTTACACTTTCACTAATCTCGGCAATTTTTTGAGCGGCAATTACAATCAGTTCCAGCAGGCGTTCGGCGCCGAATCGCAAAAACAGAAAAATCCGAATTTCGGCGCGTTTTTGCAGGACGAATGGAAGCCGTTTCGCAGATTAACTTTTAATTTGGGAATAAGATACGATCTGCAGTTTTTGCCCGATCCGATCATAACCGACGCCGACAATGTCGCGCCGCGGTTCGGCGTCGCCTACGCGCCGGACGAA
Source organism: Pyrinomonadaceae bacterium (assembly GCA_036563455.1). Lineage (GTDB taxonomy): Bacteria > Acidobacteriota > Blastocatellia > Pyrinomonadales > Pyrinomonadaceae > JAFDVJ01. The sequence continues at coordinate 66,945 of DATCMK010000009.1, forward strand.
AAGACGGTCATCCGCGCCGGTTTCGGCGTTTTTTACGACCGCATCCCGACGCGCGCCACGTCGAACGCGCTGCAGCGCGACGGCTCGAAATACGTCGTCGCCGTGCTTTCCCGAAATTCGCCGGGCGCGCCGGTCTTTCCGAACGTGCTCGCCGCGCCGCCGTCGGTGTTGGCCGTTAAGCCGAGCGTCACCGGAATCGATCCGCAGATCGAGAACAATTCGAGTAACCAGGCGAATCTGCAGATCGAGCGCGAGCTGCCGTCGGGCGCTTCCGTTTCGGTCGGTTATCTATATTTGCGCGGCACGCACATTATTTTATCGAGAAACGTCAACGCGCCGCGCTGCGCGGCGGCAACGGACGCGAATCTCTGCCGTCCGGACGCGAATTACGGCAATATCTCGCGTTACGAGGGCGCGGGCGATTCCTATTACCACGGCATGGTCGCGTCGTTTAACAAACGGCAGGGCGATTGGGCGTCGCTCCGGCTTTCTTACACGCTTTCGAAATCGATCGACAACGCCGGCAATTTCTTTTTCTCGACGCCGCAGAACAATTTCGATCTGCGCGGCGAGCGCGGACTTTCCGACAACGACCAGCGCCATCGTTTGACTTTGAGCGGAACTTTTTCCGCGCCCGAGCGGATCGAAAACGGTTTTCTCGGACGAGCGATCCGCGGTTTCGCGCTTAGTTACATCTTCACTTACGCCTCGCGGCTTCCCTACAACGTCCTCGCGGGCGCGGATTTGAACGGCGACACGAATCTCAACGACCGTCCGGCGGGCGTCGGGCGCAACACCGGACGCGGATTCGATTACGCGTCGCTCGACCTGCGGCTTGCGCGCCGGTTCGAAATGACGGAACGTCTTAATCTGGAACTGCTGGCGGAAGGATTCAATCTTTTTAACCGCGCGAATTATTCCGTGCCGAACAATACAATCACGTCGGTTTCATTTGCGAAACCGACGCTGGCCTTCGATCCCCGGCAAATCCAAGTCGGTTTCCGGTTGAACTTCTAAAAAAGGAACGATGATGAAAAAGCTTTCAAACTGCAAACTCTTTTCCCTTTTAACTTGTTTTTCGCTCATCTGCCTGCTCGCGTGCGGCGGCTCGCGGGAAGAATCATTGATCCTCGTTTCCGACCGCGACGCCGCCGAGCCGAGCGTCGCGGCGGCGACGGACGGCACAATTTACGTCGCGTGGGTCGAGCATCTGCCCGAAAAGCGCGCCGACGTCTTTCTGCGTCGTTTCGGCGCGGACGGCGAACCGCTGAGCGGCGCCGTGCGCGTGAATCCGGAAACGGGGACGGCGACCGCGTGGCGCGGCGACCCGCCGACCGTCAAAGTCGGCGGCGACGGCGGCGTCTACGTCGTTTGGACGAGGCGCGCGCCCGTCGCGGACGGCGCGGCGACCGATCTCCATCTTTCGGTTTCACGCGACGGCGGAAAATCGTTCGAGGCGCCCGTGAAAATCAACGACGACGCGCTGCCCTCTGATCACGGCATGCATTCGCTCGAAATCGACCGCCACGGACGCGTCTACGTCGCCTGGCTCGACGAGCGCTATTTGAAAAACGAAGCGCCGGAACCGACGAATACGACCGCCGACGCGAACGTCGCGCCGCACCAGCACGGCGAGCCGAACCGCGAGGTCTACCTGGCGATTTCGGCCGACGGCGGCAAAACGTTTTCGGCGAACAAAAAAATCGCGGGTAACGTCTGCCCCTGCTGCAAAACGTCGATTGCCGCCGCGCCGGACGGAACGATCTACCTCGCCTGGCGACAGGTTCTCGACGGCGATTTTCGGCACGTCGCCGTCGCCGCCTCGACCGACGGCGGCATCAACTTCGCGCCGTTTTCGGTCGTCAGCGACGACCGCTGGCAAATTTCCGCCTGCCCGGTTTCCGGCGCGGCATTGAGCGTCGACGCGATGAATAAACTGACGGTCGTCTGGTTCACCGCCGGCGGAACCGGGGCGCCGGGGATTTACCGGGCGGAATCGAGCGGAGGCAGGAACTTTTCGGAACGCGTTTTGGTGAGCGGCGAGGCGGCGGGCGGCACGCCGGTCATCATGAAAGACGAAAACGGCGATTCGCGAATCGTCTTTTCGGCGCTCGATAAAAGCACCCGGGTTGTCGCGGCGCCGTCCGACTCGGCCGGTTTTACCGAAGAAAAACGCATCGACGAGGCCGATCTGCCGAGCGCCGCGATCGCGAAAAACACCGCGTTCGTCGGGTTCGTCAGAAACGCCGACGGAAAAAGAAGCGTTTATTTAGCCCGGCAGATCTTCGGCGAGGCGGGCGCGAATTGAGCGTCGTCCGCCCCGGCCGCGATTTAGTGTTCGGTCGTAATCGTTAATTTTAATCTTTATGAAAAAAATTCGCTGAAAATGGTTTGTGATGATTAAAAATCCCTTGAACGATTCTTATTTACGGCTTTAAAATAAAGATTCAAATGGCGATCGGAAAATGCCCGCCTCGGCGAGCGTTTTTAGTTTACGCTTGGTTGAACTCTGCGGTGCGGAGCGGATGAATTGAAAGTACCAGCGAAATATGAGGAATTCAGAAGAGCAGCGCCCCGGGGCGCTGTCGGGATGGAACGTGAATCGTCTCCGGCAAATAATCGACACGGTTGCTGATTACGCCGTCATCCTCACGGATGTCGAAGGCAAAATCGAAGCGTGGAACGCCGGCGCGGAAAAAATGTTCGGCTACCTGGCGGAGGAAGCGATCGGTCAGAAGCAAGAAATAATTTTCACGCCCGAAGATCGCGCCCGCCGCGTCCCCGAAAAGGAAATGCAGACGGCGCGCGAGAAAGGCTGCGCGAACGACGAGCGATGGCATCTGCGCAAGGACGGGTCGCGCTTTTTCGTGAGCGGCGTGCAGACCGCGCTTTACGAACACGGCGTACTGACCGGTTACGCCAAAATAGCCCGGGATTTAACCGAGCGCGTGACTCTCGAAGAACGGCTCAATCGGCTGAACGCCGACCTCGAAGCGACGGTCGAGGAACGAACTGCCGAATTGAAGCGCGAAATCGCCGAAAGAAAACGCTCGGAAAAAACGCGCGTGAAGCTTCTGCAAAGAATCGTCGGCGCGCAGGAGGACGAAAGAAAGAGGATTTCGCGCGATCTGCACGATCATCTCGGACAAAAGCTGACCGCCCTGAAACTTAACCTCGAAATCCTTCGAGGGCAGTGCGAGGACGATGAACTGCACCGGCTCGTCGAAAAAGTGCAGGCATTGGCGGAAAGCATCGACTCGGAACTGGATTTCCTGGCCTGGGAATTGAGACCCGCAACGATCGACGAGCTCGGACTCGAAGCGACGTTGGAAAATTTCGTCGGGGAATTTTCGCTGCAATTCAACATTCGCGCCGACTTTCATTCGCGAAAATTGCGCAACAAACGCCTGCTGCCCGAAATCGAGATCAATCTTTACCGGATCGCCCAGGAAGCGCTCAACAACATCGCGAAACACGCGCAAGCCACGCAGGTCAGCGTGCTGCTGGAAAAACCCGACAACCACATCGTTTTGATCGTCGAAGACAACGGCATCGGATTCAAGCCGAAAAGAAAAACGGATAAAAGCGCGGGACTCGGTTTGGTCGGGATGGGCGAGCGGGCGGCGCTCATCGGCGGAGCGGTCGAAATCGAATCGAAGGCAGGCAAAGGCACGACCGTTTTCGCTCGCGTCCCGGCTAACTTCAGGAAAAAAAGCGATCAGCCGGGCGAGTGAAGGATGGAGGCGAATTCTTTTGTTTCGGGTGAAAATCGATTTCGAGAAATTCGAATTTCTGATTAAAAACTTATCCCCGGCGCGCTTTGTTCGTCGCTTGAAAGTGCCGGCTCTCGATTCCGCGGAACGCGGCACGTTCGGCCTGCGCGGTCAACGGCTTCCGCGAACCGCTTTGATCATTATAAATCGACAAAGCACTCGCCGATTCTGGAATTTCGTTTTGGTTAACGCTTTATAATTGTTATGGCCAGCGATGGCTTCTAGTTGTAGTGCAAAATCGCGCGCCTGTCCGAACGTTCGGCACGGCGCGCGACTTTAAGGCTTCAATTAGCTGGGACTAGAAAAAGGCTTTGAATATATTCAAAGCCTTTTTCGTTTGGCACCGCGTTTAAAGTCCGGTAAAAACCATCGTGTTTTGATGTGCTTGAAGTAAAGCCGCTCAATAATAAAACAAGCAAAAACTGAGTATTACCGCAAAAAGTAAAAAATTAAAGCCGCATCGCCTTTATTTCTCGAATTGCCGCCGGCTTTAATTTTGGGTTTGAAGAGATTTATTGAAATGGAGGCGGCGGGAATTGAACCCGCATCCAAGAGTTGCGACCAGTGAACTCTACACGTTTAGTCCGTTTGCTTATGTTTCATCTGCCGAAAGTCAGCAAACTGACAAAACCTTCCGGCAAACTAACCCGGCTGAAGTTTCGCGCAAATTCGCAGGTGGAGAACTCGCGCTAGCTTAAACTGTGTTATGCCCAACCGACGCGCTTTAAGCAAACTTGTCGGCGGACATCGCTTTTCCTAAGTCTTAATTAGGCAGCGAGAGCTAATTCTTGATTAGCATTTGTGTTTCTTCCAGTGGTTTAACGAGCTACCGAAAGCGAGCCCGACGTGCATCCAAAGATCTATACAAGCCCCTGTCGAAGCCTGTCGCCCCCATAAAAAGGAACTTAAGTATAAACGCTTTTTCCGAAAAGAAAAAGTGCGAAATTAAGATGAACTTCGCTTTCTCCGGGTTTGCCGTAATTTATAGTCACGGCGCGATTTGATTTATCGGCCCGGCCCGCCGCGTGCTTATTTCTTTTTGCTTTTTCCGAACGAGACGCGCAAACCGGTCGACATCAGAAAATCGTTTTTCTCGGTCTGCAAGACGGGACGGCTGTTATAACGGTTGCCGACCGAAACATGCCAGCCGAGCCAGCTGTTGAGGTCGGTCTGCAGCGAGCCGTCGAGCAGCGCGCGGAAATTTCCGGGACGCGAGAGATTCGGGTAAAAGACCGCGCGGTTGTTGAACTTAACGCGGCGGTTGATCTTCAGTTTCGCTTCCTCGCCGAACAGTAATTCCGCGGAATTGCGCGTCACGCCGTTCGAAAAGTCCTCGAAGTTGTTCGTCATGCCGCCCGTGAGATCGAGCGTCACGCGGTCTTTTTTGATCGCGTGGTAACCCGCTCCGCCGCCGAGCACCGCGCGCAGATTCAGTTTTTGCGGCTTGTTGTACTCGAAATCGCCCGAGCCGAAGGCGAACCATTTTTCGTTCAGGTTGACGTCGTGGCGCGCGCCCGCCCAGACGGACTGCGCCGTGATTTCGGTCGGCCCCTTGGACGAATTGCGCACCTGCAATGCGTTGGCGTAAACCGAAAACTTATTGTCGGGCGTTTCGCGCACGCCGCGCAGCCCCGCCGAAAACGAGCGCGTGTCGGAGTTTCCCGCCGTCATGCTGAATCCGACGTCGACCGCGCCGCTCCAGAAATCCGTGATTTTCCGCTCGCGCAGACGTTTTTGTTCCAGCTCGAATTTCTCCTGTTCTTCGGGCGTGCGGACGGTTTTCAGCTCCCGCTTTTCGATGACGATCGTTTCGTCCTCGGTCAGTTTAACGACGAGTTTGTCTTCCGCCGTCGAAAGTCTTCCGTACAGCACTTTGCCGTCGGCGGTCGTCAGGCTCATCGGTTCGTCGAACATGACTTCCGCGACCGAAGACCATTTTATTTTGACGGTGCCCGCCAATTCGGATTCGATCGTGATCGAATCGCCGTCCTTTTTGACGACTTTCCCGGTCAGGCGGTCGCCGTTCGTCATGACGATTTGGTCGGCGGAAACCGAAAGGTTAAAAAGCAGAACAAAAAACAAATAAAAGGGGATTAACTTGGATTTTTTGAACATGATCGCGAAACGGGGGAGTTTTGTCTCGGTTGTAATTTAACAAACCGTTTCCGAACTCACGAAATCTTAAAACCCGAAACCTTCCGTTTTAACCTGCTTCAGCGCGGTTTCCATCTCCAGATAATCGACGAGCTTCAAAAAATCGAGGCGCGGGTAGGAATAGCGCCCGACGGTTTTAAAGGCGAGCTGTGCTTTCGAACCGTCGAAAAGGTGAAAGCCCCAGTAGAGGAGCTGTTTCGAAAAGCGGATCGCGCACTGCGCCGGGTCGATGTAATGAAGTTTCGCGTCGGTATCGCGCAGTTGTTTGAACTGCGTCTGCAGCGCCTGATTTAAAAGCTGGTTGCGGTTCGGCTCGTCGGTCTGCAGCGAATTTATCAACACGAAAAGCTCGGCGTGCCGGTTTTCGCGGCGGATCGCCGACAGGGTTCTTTTGATCACGTCGGCGTTTTTATTGATGCCGAGCGGATTGAGGGTCGTCGGGACGATGCAGTAATCGAATTTTTGAATATATTCCTTTGGGTTCGCTTCGAATTCCGGGTTGCAGTCGCAGACGACGATTTTCGTGTCCCTGTAATCGCCTTCGTCCCATTCGTCTTTCGTCAAAACCGAAATGACCGAACCTAAATTCCCCTTCGTCGCCGGCAGATAAACGCCTTCGCCCAAAATTTTGCGAAGATTCTGCTGGTGATCCAGATCGATCAGCCCGACGTCGTAACCGTTCAGCGCGAAAGCGCCGGCGAGATGAGCTGAAATCGTCGTCTTGCCGACGCCGCCCTTGCAGGTGAAAACGCCGATGTACGTCGTCTTTTCGCGTTCCTCGGCGGCGTCGAGTTTTTCGCAGTCGAAAACGAGCTGATGCCCGCGCATGACCGCGAGGCGGAGGTTCGTGATTTTTTCTTCGCGCAGATAAGCGTAAACCGACGGCGTAAAACCGCTCGTCGAGATGAACAGCCCTTCGCTGAAATTCTTGGCGTTCGGCTGGGCGAGGTAGTCGAGAAACTTTTCGATCTGCCCGAGATGCACTTTCGCGCGCTGATTGCGCACCTGCACGGCGACGTGCGCGCCGGGTTTGGAAATTTCGATGTCGTATTCCTTTACCTCTTTCGGGGCGGCGAGCGCCGACCATTTCTCGCGCCTCAGCAAAAACAACGCCATCCGCTCGGTTTCGGTGGCGCGCTCCAAGACAACTTCTCTTTTGCGGTCTGAATCGGTGAGAACGTCCAGTAATTCAGCCCAGCGAATTTTTTCTCTCGACATTACTTTTACTTCTTGCGGGGAGAGATTTTATTTTTCGGGCGACGCATTCGGGCGCGAAGAGGCCGGCGCGAAAAAGTTTCCAATCGACTTTTGCAGCGGCTTCGACGAATGCCTCTCATGCCCGGAAGCGCCGCCCGGGCCGGCTATTTTTCGCCGAAGGCTTCAAGCACTTCGCCGGCATGTTCGTCGACTTTCACTTTTTTGAAAATCTTCGCGATTTTCCCGTCTTCGTCGATCAGGAACGTCGTGCGGTTGATGCCCATGTATTTCTTGCCGTACATGTTTTTCTCGCCGTAAACGCCGTAAGTTTCAACCAGATTTTTGTCCGTGTCGGCGAGCAGATCGAACGGCAGGCTGTATTTCGAGATGAATTTCCGGTGCGAGTTTTCATCGTCGTTCGAGACGCCGAAAACCTTGATGCCCTTTTCCTCGAACGCGTCGAACGAATCGCGCAGGCTGCACGCCTCTTTCGTGCAGCCGGGCGTGTCGTCCTTCGGATAAAAATACAACACCACGCGTTTTCCGCGCAGATCGGAAAGTTTTATCGTTTCGCCGTCCTGATTTTTCGCGGAAAAATCCGGTGCGCTGTCGCCTTCTTTCAACATAATTCTCCAGGTTTGTTAAAATATTTCAGATTACAAGTTCGATAGTACAAATTAAATCCAATTAATTCGTAATTTGCAATCTGAAATTTGTAATCTGTAATTCCAAGTGCAGCAAATGAAAACGCTTTCGGAAAAATCGACTTTAATAAAACTGCGCCGCCTGAAAGACGACTTTCGCGGGCGGATCAAACAGCAGTACGAATACCGCGCCAAAGACTGCGGACAGTGCCAAACAAAAGGCGCATGCTGTCTCGATGCGCATTTCGTCAACGTTCATATCACGCGCCTCGAAGCCGTGCTGATCCGCGAAGAACTTGGTAAACTTCCCGCCGAAAAACAAACGAAAATTTATCGCAAAGTCGCCGAAACGATCGAAAAATACGAACTTTCGGGCGATGGCGAAACGTTCGAAAAAACTTTCGCCTGCCCGCTTTTTGAAAAAGACGCGGGCTGTCTGGTTCATGCGGTCAAACCGGTTCCGTGCATTGCGCACGCCTGTTACGAACGGCGCGAAGATTTGCCGCCCGACGAATTAACGCACGAAGCCGAGGAAAAAATCGAACGCCTCAACGAACAAACCTATCAAAAACGCGCGCGCTGGCTGCCCCTGCCCGTTTTTTTGGAATTGATCGAACGCGATTAAAGCATCGTTTTCGGCTTTTTCAATTTTCCGCCGAAAATCGTCATCGGGATTAACAGAATCAAGAACGGAATGTGATACCAGAGCGGCATATAATTCCAGTGAGCCAGCTGCACGAAAATACCGAAGATCAAAAGCAGAACGCCCAAAGCGAGCGTCGATTTGAAATTTTCTCCGGCGATCAGAGCCGTGAAGAATCCGGAAATCATCGAAACGATCAAGCTTTTGACCAGCAGCGCGATCAAAACCGCCGAACTGAGCGCGTAAGGCGTGTTATTAGCAACGGCTTCCTGAAATTCCGTCGATGTTTTTCCCCAATCCGACGAAATCGCCGAAAAAACCGCGTCGCTGCCGACCCACAGAACCGACCAGACGACGAAACCGACAATCGCGCCCAAAATTATGCGTCCCATATTTCCTCCTTGAAAATTTAAACAAAAAAAGGACAACAGAAATCTTTCCCGAAACTTCCCTTGTCCTTTGGTTGTTTTGCCTTTTGCCTGCAGCAAAAATTGTTTATGCGGCTTTTTTCTTCGGCGATTTTTCTTCGGGCGTCGCCGCTTTGTTTTTTTCGATCCGTGCCGTGATGCGGCGGTCTAAATCGAGAATCTGTTCCGCCGTCAGATGATAAATGTTCGGCTGATTATGATAGATTCTCGCGCCCGTGACAATGTCGGCCTGCTTGAATCCGTTCGATTCCGCCTTTTTGATCAAATCTTCGATCGTCATCGTCTGCGGCGCGATCGAGAGCGGCTGTTTTTCTTCGATAAACTCGGGAACGTCCGACTTCGCCGGCTGCTCGAACGCAAGGTTCAAAGCCTCTTCCGCGCGCATGTGATCGAGAAAGTCTTTGAAGGTGACGTTGCCGGTCATTTCGAAACCGACCTCGAACGCCGGCGAATTCGATTTGACGACCTGAAAAACGCGCGTGATTTCGCCGTCGCGCTCCTGCAACGAAACTTCGACCATCACGTCGACGAAATATTCAAGTCCCGAAGCCGTCATCGGCAGCACGCGTCCGATTTCGTTATCTTCTTTCGATTCTTTGCCTTTCGCCGGGATCTGGTCGGCGATGACGACGCATTTGCCCGATTCGATGCAGAGCTTTCGCAAAACCGACTGCAGAATCATCTGATCGGCGGCGAGTTCTTCCGCCGAAGGCTGCGCGAGCGGATCGCCGGTTCTTTCGCGCACGGCTTCGAGCATTTCGCTGTGTTTCGCGCCGAAGTACGCCGCCCACGAATCGAGCGCGAAACAGCCGTAATTCTGCTCGACGCCTTCGCCCGAGATCGCCCATTCGATAAATTCCGGCAGCTCGTCGGTTTCTTCAATCTCCAATGCGTCGAACGTCTGGCCGACGCCGCGCAGCAGGCGCGCTTTGCGTTCTGTATCGAAAATGCAGAGTTTTCCTAATCCCGATTCCGACATCGAACGGATAAAATGACTTTTGCCGACGCCGGCGCCGCCGCGGATCGCCATGATCAGGCGCTGTTGGCGCGGAACGCGGCTCAAGGGGTTGATTTTCGGTTTATTTCCTGACTTCATAAAATACTTTCTCCTTCCAAGCTTAAATCTTAATGTTCTGTCTCGCTTAATTTTACTTAAATGCCTACCGTCAAAGGCATTTTGTTTCAATGATGCAACAAATCTAACACAAGTTGCACTTTGTTTCAAGAGTGAAACAAGAAATTTCACGAAAATTCTTTGATTTTTCCGCTTTCGGGCGTATATTTAAGAAAATTTCGAGAAAATCATGAAACAAGCGATCTTCATAGCAATTTTGGTTTTCGGTTTTGCGTTTTCGGTTTTCGGTCAATCGCAAAATCAGTTATGCGTCAAAACCGACGGCACTGCCGGCATCGTCGAAGCGGGCACGCCGATGAAATTCGTCGCGACGCTTTCCGGAAAAACCGACAATCTGACGCTCGGTTACGAATGGAAGGTTTCGGCGGGCACGATCACGAGCGGGCAGGGCACCTGCGCGATCACCGTCGACACGACCGGGCTCGCGAACGGCACGAACGTCACGGCGGAAGTGACGGTCAAAGGCTTGCCGCCGAATTGCCCGAGCACGGCTTCGGAAACCGGCTCGGTTGTCGTCACCCAAATTCCATTGGAACGTTACGACGAATTTGGAGGGCTTCCAAACGATGAAGTTCGAGCCAGGATGGACGCAGTGTTCGTAGCGCTCGGAAACGAACCGAACGGGCAAGGTTACATTGTCAATTACGGGACCGCCGAGCAAATCGCTCGGCGTGAAAAATTAATCAGGAATCATATTGCCTTTCGTAAATACGATATAAACCGCATTACATTCGTGAAACGCGGAGCGAACCCATTTGGAGAAAACACTGTCTACACAAGAATTTGGATTCTTATGCCCGGAACAACGCCTCCATAGAATGACTAGGAATAAAGGGCAAAGATTTTTAATGGAACAGTTAATTTATACATTACTGCTAACTTGCGTTTTCAGCTTTGCCGCGTTTGCCCAAAACGAAATTTGTCCGAAAATCGCGGTCATCGGCGGCATAGTCCAAGCCGGCGCGTCGATGAGTTTTACGGCGCAGATTGCGGGAAACACAGAATATCCAAACCTGAGATATGGTTGGACGATCTCGAACGGAACAATTTTAAGCGGGCAGGGAACGGCGTCGATTACACTCGACACGACTGGGCTGAATGGCGACACGAACATTACGGCGGAAGTTAAAATAAAGGATTTACCGGAAAACTGTGCGGATACGGTTTCAGAAACCGGCGCGGCGTATAGAGCCGGTGATATATTTCCATTAATTGACGAATTCGGAAAACTTCCGCGCGATGAAGTGAGAGCCAGAGTCGATGCATTTTTTGTGGCGCTTAATAATTCGGCGGGATGGAAAGGTTATATCGTCATTTATGGAACCAATAAAGAGGCTTCCGCTCGGGAAAAACTAATCAGAAACCATATCGCTTTACTTAAGTACGACGCCAACCGCATCACATTTGTTAGAAAAGACACGTCTCCGAGTGAAATTCAGGGCATTTATACAAGATTATACAGTTACCCTCCGGGCTACGAACCGGCTACATTTTAATGATTGCGAAGCAGCAAAAAACGGAAACTATTCCGAAAAACCAGAATCGCCAAATGCGAAAAAGAGCGTGCAAAACTTTCACGCTCTTTTTCATTTTTGAAATCGACTTCGCTGTTACTCGCCGACGCGGTGAACGCGTTTGCCGATCGCGAAGACTTTAATCAGCGCGAGGCCGGCGATGAATCCGCCGATGTGCGCGGCGTAGGCGACGCCGCCTTGTCCGGGCGGCGCGAAATAGCCTTGAATCAGTTGAACGGCGATCCATAAGCCCAAGGCGACGTATGCCGGAACGGTCGTAAAAATGTTGAAGATCAGGGCGCGCACGCGGTTCGTCGGGAAAAGCAGAATGTAGCCGCCGAGCACGCCCGAAATCGCGCCCGAAGCGCCGAGCATCGGAATGATCGAATCGGGCCCCAGGATGATCTGCGCGAGCGCGGCGGCGATGCCGCAGACGAGGTAAAAAGCGGCGTAGCGGATGTGTCCGAGCATGTTTTCGATGTTGTCGCCGAAGATCCACAAAAACAGCATGTTGCCGAAAATGTGCATGAAATCGCCGTGCATGAACATCGAGCTCAAGAAATTGAAATAAACCGGCAAAGGCGTCGGGTAAAGCTGAACCCTTCCGACGTTGCCCATCGAATCGCGGACGACCTGCACGCCCGACAGATCGACGCCGGTCGTGATCTCGCGCGGCACGAGCGAAAAGGCGTAGGAAAAAGCGTCGTTGCCGCCCAATCCCTGCAAAAACACGAAAACCAGCACATTGATCACGATAAACGCGTAATTGACGTACGGCGTAATTATTCGGTCCGAATTATCGTCGCCTAACGGAAACATCTTCTAACCCTCCTTGTTTGACACTCGATCAGTTTACCAAAGATTTTACCGCTTTTTCCGTTTTTGCAAAGCTTTTATTGCTTTCTAACCGATTCCCGCTTTCTCCGGCGTTTTCATGAGCTCGAAGCCTTCCGAGCGCGCGACGTAGGTCGCCGCCGTCAGATCGCCGACGACGTTGAGGGTCGTGCGGCACATGTCTAAAATCCGGTCGACGCCGAGGATGATCGCGATCAGCGCCGGGTCGATGCCGATCATCGCCAAGATGCCGATAATAAACGGAATCGAGCCGGACGGCACGCCCGCCGTGCCGATGCCGCCGAGAATCGCGAGGTAAACGACCATCAATTGCTGACCGAGCGTTAAATCGAATCCGGCGAGCTGCGCGAGGAACAAAACCGTCACGCCCTCGTAAAGCGCGGTGCCGTTCTGGTTGGCGGTCGCGCCGACGGTTAAAACGAAGCTGTTGATCTCCTTCGGCACGCCCAAGTTTTCATGCGAAACGCGCAGCGCGGTCGGCAGCGTCGCGTTCGACGAGCTGGTCGAAAAAGCGGTCACGATGACCGTTTCGATGCGCCGGAAAAACTCGATCGGATTGATCTTCGAAAACAACCAGACCGAGAGCGAATAAACGCCGAAAAAATGAATTCCGAGCCCGAGCAAAACGGTCGCCACGAACCACGCGAGCGACGCCAGCAGATCGAGCCCGAACTGCGCGATGTTGTTGAAAATCAGACACGCGACGGCGTACGGCGCGAACTTCATGATGATGTCGATGATCTTCGAGGTGATCGCGAAAACCGATTCCATCAAACCGACGAACGGCGCGGAAACCGGCGCGGGCAGTAAAGTGATGGCGATGCCGGCGATGAGCGCGAAAAACATGATGTGCAGCATGTTCGGACTCGCGCCCGAAATCGAATTGAAAACGTTGCTCGGCACGATCGTTTTGACCGCCTGCATGAGCGGCGTGTCGGATTTAGCGGCTTCGGCCGCCGTTTTCTGCGCTTCGACGCTCGTCTTCGCGCCGCTGCTGAATTTCTCCTTGAGCATCGCCGCGGTTTCCGGCGGGATCTGATTGCCGGGGCGGATCGTGTTCGCCAACCCCAGACCGATGACGACCGAAAGCGCCGAAATGATGAGCGTGTAGCCGAAAGATTTCAAGCCGATGCGCCCGAGCTTGCGGATGTCGCCGATGCCGGCGACGCCGACGACGAGCGACGCGAAAACGAGCGGCACGACGATCATCAAAAGCAGGTTGAGAAACAACTGTCCGATCGGGCGCGTGAAGTTTTCGATGAACCAGACCGCGTTCGGACTGCTTCCGCCGAGCGTCCAGTTGACCGCCAGTCCGCCGAAAACGCCGACCAGCAAGCCGATCAAAATCTTCGTGTGCAACGCCATCCCGCTGGGCTCGTCGGGCGTTTTATCGTCGAGATCGGTTTCGACCTCCTGTTCGTACGGATAGTCGCCGGCCGCGCGGATCTTTGGTTCTTCGTTTCTTTCCTGGTTGTTTTCAGCCATATTTTTCGTCAAATCTCAAATCTCGAATCTTTAATCTCAAGTTGTCCTAGCGTCCCCATTTCAATTTGTTGCGCAGAACGTCGAAATAATTGCGGTTCGGCGGCTGCACGAGGTTGAAGGTCAGCGCGCTTTTGCGGATCGAAACGCAGTCGCCGGTCTGCATCTGGTAACCGATCTGCCCGTCGAGCGTCAGCACCACGCCGTCGCTTTCGTTCGTCAGGCGCAGATTGATCTCCGCCGTGTCCGGCATCACGATCGGGCGGTTCGTGAGCGTGAACGGGCAGATCGGCGTCAACACGACCGCGTTCATCGACGGGTAGACGATCGGTCCGCCGGCGCTCAAATTGTAAGCGGTCGAACCGGTCGGCGTCGCGACGATCAAACCGTCGGCGCGAAAATTGTTGACGAACAGCGAATCGAGGCTGACGTCGATTTCGATGATCCGCGCGAGCACCGCCTTGTTGATGACGACGTCGTTCAGCACGCGCCCCTGACCTAAAAGTTCGCTGCCGCGATGATGTTCGACTTCGAGCATCACGCGGCGGTCGATTTCATAATCGCCCTTTAAAATTTTCTCGAGCGCCGGAAACATTTCCTCGATGCGGAATTCGGTCAAATACCCGAGACTGCCGTAATTGATGCCGAGCACGAGCGCCTCGCGATTGCCGACGAGCCGCGCCGTCGAGATCATCGTGCCGTCGCCGCCGAGCACGACGATCAGATCGGCTTTGTTCTGAAATTCCTGCGCGCCGACCTTTTCGATCGGACAGATTTCGTCTTCCTCGTGCGGGCTGCCGATCAGTTTGATGCCGCGCGCCTTGAGCCAGTCGGACAGCTCGCACGCCGTCTCCCACGCTTCCCTGTGATTCGGCTTAACTACGACGCCGACGTGTTTTATCTGATTTTCCGCCATTCGTTCCGAGGACAAGAATTGTTTGGTTAATAATCAACTAATCGCGCGTAAACTGCAAGTTGCCGGAAACGGGCGAAAAGCATTCGGCGAGACGGAAAAAACATTGCCAACCGACGAAAAAACGAGCTATCATAAATACACATTCGAAAATAGTTTTATGGAAAATAATTCTTACAATTACGACGAGCAGCAGCCGTTCGCCGCCGCCGAGTTCGCCGAGAATCCCGAGCCGCGCTGCCCGTGCGTGCTGCTCCTCGACACGTCCGGCTCGATGCAGGGCGAGCCGATCGAGGAACTGAACAGCGGAATTCAGGGCTTTCGCGAGGAGCTTTTCGGCGACTCGCTGAGCATGAAACGCGTCGAGATCGCGGTCGTCACGTTCGGTCCCGTGAACGTCATCCAGAATTTCACGACCGCCGATTCGTTTCGCCTTCCCCGGCTGGAAGCCGCCGGCGACACGCCGCTCGGCGCCGCCGTGTCGCGCGGTCTCGGCTTGCTCAAACAGCGCAAGGAAGTTTTGCGCGCCAACGGCATCAAGCTCTTTCGCCCGTGGATATTTCTGATCACGGACGGCGAACCGACCGACAACTGGTCGCACCTGCCGCAGCTCGTCCGCGCCGGCGAAGAAAGCAAATCGTTCTCGTTTTTCGCGCTCGGCGTCAAAAACGCCGATTTCAACGTTTTGAAGCAAATCGCCGTCCGCGAGCCGTTAAAGCTTTCGGGCGTGCGCTTTAAGGAATTTTTCCTGTGGCTTTCGGCGTCGCTGAAGAATGTTTCGCGCTCGAATCCGGGCGATTCGGTGCCGATTCCCGATTACAAGCCCTACGGATGGTCGGAAGTTTGATGAACGCTCGGGGTTGGCGCGTCGCTCACGCTTCGGCAATCGGCTTGGCGCATCTTAATCAAAACACGGAATGTCAGGACAGATTCGCCTGCCGGACGATCAAAACCGCGACGGAAGGCGAGGTTTTGATCGCCGTCGTCGCCGACGGCGCCGGATCGACGACCGACGGGCAGATCGGGGCGGAAATCGCCTGCCGCATTTTCACGGAAGAGGTCGCCGATTTCCTCGGCGCGAAGGAGGCGCGCGTGAAGTCGCTGACGAACGATTTCGGACAACGCTGGATTTCGTATTTTCAGCAGCAGATCGGGCAAACGGCGGAACAAAACAAAAAGGAGCTGCGTGATTACGCTTCGACGCTCGTCGGCGCGGTGATCGGCGAACGATGCGCCGCGTTTTTCCAGATCGGCGACGGCGGCATCGTCTTCAGCGCGACCGGAGCGCCGGCGAGTTATCGTTTCGCGATCGCGCCAGTCGAAGCGGAATACGTCAACGTGACGGATTTCGTGACCGACGAAACCGCCGCCGAAAGATTGCGCTTCGAGCTGGTCGAGGAAAGCATCGAAGATTTGATTTTGTTTTCCGACGGGATTTACGCGGTCGCGGTCGATTACGGGCGGAGCGCGCCGCACGAACCGTTTTTGATGCCGATGATCGCGCCGCTGCGCCGCGCCGCCGCCGTCGAAGGGTTGAACGAAAAGCTCGCGAGCTTCCTCGCGTCGCCGAAAATCAACGAGAAAACCGACGACGATAAAACGATCATCTTAGCTTCGCGCGCCGTCGCGAAGCCCGCGAATTCGCCGTCCGAGACGGCTACGGTTATTGGGTAAAGTTTTGAGGTTTAATAAAAGCTATGCCGACATTTTATGACAGTCACGGGCAATCTTATGTTTTAACCAGTCAGATCGGACGCGGCGGCGAAGGCGCGGTTTTCGTTTGCCCGAACGATGCCGGTCTGGTCGCCAAAATCTACCACGAGCCGATCGACGACGAAAAAGCGGAAAAGCTCAAATGGATGGCGGAAAACCAGAACGACCAGCTGCTCAAAGTCGCGGCGTGGATCGTCGACACGCTGCACGACGAACCCGGCGGCAAAGTGGTCGGCTTTCTGATGCCGAACGTGCGCGCGAAGGAAATTCACGAGCTTTATTCCTTAAAAAGCCGCCGCGTGCATTTTCCCGAAGCGACGTGGCAGTTTCTCATCCACGCCGCGACGAACGTCGCCCGCGCTTTTTACAGCCTGCATAAAAACGGTCATATCATGGGCGACGTCAATCACGGCAACTGCGTCGTGCTCAAGGACGGCACGGTGAAGCTGATCGACTGCGACAGCTACAGCATCAGCCGCGGCGAGTTTCGCTACCGCTGCGAGGTCGGCGTCGCGACGCACCTCGCGCCCGAACTGCAGGGCAAGGATTTGAGCGCGGTCGAACGCCAGACGGCGCACGACAATTTCGGTTTGGCGGTCATCATTTTTCAGCTGCTCTTTCTCGGGCGGCACCCGTTCGCCGGCAATTATCTCGGCAGCGAGGACAAATCGCTGGAAGACTGCATCCGCGAGCACCGTTTCGCGTACGGCGAACGCGCCGTCACGCGCAGCGTCAAGCAGCCGCCCGGAACGCTTTCGCTGACGGCGATTCCCGAACGGCTCGCGACGATGTTCGAGCGCGCTTTTCTGACGCTCAAACGACCGGAACCGCGCGAGTGGATCGAAGCGCTCGAAGATTTGTCCGATTCCTTAAAGCAGTGCGCGCTGCACATGGGACATTTTTATTACCGGGATTTGAGCGCCTGCCCGTGGTGCGCGCTCGAAACGCAGACCGGTTTGATGCTGTTTCCGTTCGTCAGCGGCGCGCGCGCCGGCGCGAACGGCGAAAGCTTTAATATCTTCACGATCGAGAATCTGGTCGCGAGCCTCGCCGTGCCGCATAATCTGCCGGCGAAACCGCCGAAAACGAGCGTTCTGCCGCCGCCTTCGCCGGAAGCCGAAAACGCGCGGCGCGAAAATCTGTCGCGATTCGTCACGCTTTCGGTGCTGCAGTTCTGCATCGTGATTTTTCTGACCGCGATCGCCGGCCCGGGCGTCGGTTTTTTCATCGGCGCGCTCCTGATGGCGGGCTTTATCTTTACGCTCAACAACTCCGGCAAAAACAGCAAGGTCGACATGGAAGTCCGGCTCGAAAAAGCGCGGCAGGAGTGGAATCAGCTCGAAACAGAATGGTCGGGCGCCGACATTCTGCCGCAGTTTAATACGGACGTCGCGCTGATCCGGCAAAAAATCAACGAGCATCACCAGCTCCAGCAGCAGAGCCGCGAAAAGGTCAAGCTGCTGCACGACGAAGTTTATCGCTACAAACTTGAGGTTTATCTCTCGTCGTTCAAAATCGGCGACGCGAAAATTGCGGGCGCGAGCAACAAAAAACTCGAACTGCTCAAAGGCTTCAATATTCGAAGCGCCGCCGACGCCGACGGCAATCGGCTCGGCGCGCTGCCGCCGGCTTACAATGAAATCAAGGAAAAGGTTCTGGAATGGCGCAAAAATCTGGAGCGCGATTTCGTTTACGATCCCGACGCGGACGTGCCGGAAACCGAACAGAATCGATTAACCACCAGATTCACCGAAAAACGCGGCAATATCGAGCGCGAAATCGAAAATCTGCTGGTCAGCCTGCGTTCCGGCTCGACGCTCGTGCGGCAGCGCCAGCAGCATCTGCAAACGCGCGCCGAGGCGATCGGGCGGCAGCTTTTGCAAAGCGAAAGCGATCTCGCGGCGACCGGCAGCGTCACGCCGGCGATTGTCGTTTTGATCCTCATCACGACGCTGATCCCGATGTTCGGCAACGCTTTTTCGAGCGCCAAACCTTACCGCTCCGTGCTCCGTGAAAGCGACAGCGGCGTCAAAATAAAAGCGCCGCCGGTGACTAATCCGTCTATCTCCGGCGCGACTTCGCCGAACAGTGCGCCGAGCGCGAACGAGGTTTTATATAAGTACGATTATCCGGAAACGATGTCCGAGAAAGACATCGCGCTGCTCGACGAATCGGAGAAAACCCAGTTCGCCCGCGAGCTGCTCGACCGCGCGACCAAACTCGCCGGTAACGCCAAGCCGGATTACAAACTAGCCGAACAGCGTTTGAAACTAGCACACAAACTCGACGCCAAAAACGTGAAAGTTCTCAATAAACTCGGTGACGTGCTCTACGAGCAGCAAAAATATAAAGAATCGCTCGAATACCTGAACCGCGCGCTCCAGATCGAACCGAACAATACCGACACGAAATTCGCCGTCGGGATGGATTACCTGCAGATGAATTACTACGACGACGCGCATAAGATTTTCCTCGGCATCGTCACCAGGAATCCAAAGTGGTTTGAAGCGAATTTCAATCTCGGACAGGCGCTGAAGGGTTTGAAGGACTACGAGGCGGCGGCGCAGTTTTTCCGCGCCGCGACCGAAATCAAACCGGGCGATTCGGACGCGATTTATCAACACGCGTGGTGTCTCTACAAAACCGGTTCGACGGACGCCGCCCTGCGCGAGTATCAAAGGCTTTCCGAAATCAATCCGAAAAAGGGCGAAAACCTGCGTAAGGAATTGGGACTCAAAAACATTCCGCCCTCGCCGATGGAAACCAAAGCCAAAACCACCGGCGGCAGCGGCTACGGAGACGGCAGCGGAAGCGGCCGGGGAGCCGGAAGCTCGACGTATCCCTGAATTGCCCAAATACCAGAGCGATGCCTGCGTGATTTAATTACGAGAAATTTTCCCGCCGAGGCGCAAAACCGCGTGAGAAAACAAGAACTTCGCGGTTATAAAACGTCATAAACTCTCGTTTGGTCCGGGCGGGAATGTGAAGATTCGGCAACGCATCGATAGTCCAAAATCAAAGTCCAAAGCCGGAAAATGAACCCGGCTTTGGACTTCAATCTTTGATCTTCCGATTTTGTTAACCTTCCGCCGTTTCTTCCCTTTTCTGAAGCTTACTGTTCCAGTAACCGTAAGCGAAATAAACCACCAGCCCGAGCAGCAGCCACGCGCCGAAGCGAAGCCAGTTCGAGATGCCGAGCTCAGTCATCAGATACGTGCAGAACATGATGCCGAGCACCGGAATCAGCGTCAGCCGTTTAACGACGCATAAAACCGCCATCACGAGCGCGAAAATGATGAACACGAAATACGGAATCTTGTGGTAGAACGCGGCTTCCTCGCTCGAACTGTAGTCGGTAAAAAACGTTCTGATCGCTTCGCCGTTAAAATAAAACAGTGCGGCGGCGACGAGCAGAAAGAGAACCGGCACGATGATCTGCGAGTTGATGTACGGCACGAAGCGCTTCTGTCCTTCGAACTCCTTGTCTTTGACGAGCACGCCGGCGCAGACGATCGTAAACGCGAACAGCGTGCCGATCACCGAAAGGTCGGTCACTTCCGAAAGATTCATAAAGAGCGCCGGAATCGCGACCATCAAACCGGTCAGGATCGTCGAAAACCACGGCGTTCTGAATTTCGGGTGAATCGACGAAAAGATTTTCGGCAGCAGACCGTCGCGGCTCATCGCCATCCAGAGGCGCGGCTGCCCGAGCTGGAAGACCAGAAGCACGGTCGCGATCGCGACGATCGCGCTGACGGCGATGATGCCCGAAAGCCACGGCAGGTTGACGCCCTCCGGACCGAAGACGAACGCGAGCGGGTCGCCGACGTTCAGTTTCGTGTAGGAAACCATGCCCGTCAAAACGAGCGCCAGCATAATATAAAGAATCGTGCAGATCACGAGCGAAAAAATCATCCCGCGCGGCAGCGTTTTATACGGGTCTTTGCATTCTTCCGCCGTGGTCGAAAGCGCGTCGAAACCGATGTAGGCGAAAAACACCGCCGCGACGCCCGACATCACGCCGCCGACGCCGTTCGGCAGAAACGGATTCCAGTTCGCCGTGTTGACGTAAAACGCGCCGACGACGATCACCAGCAGAATGACGGCTAATTTGAGCGCGACCATGATGTTTGACGCGGTCTTCGATTCGCGGATGCCGACGTAGACCAGACAGGTGATCAGAAAAACTATGCCGAGCGCCGGCAGATCGGCGATGAGCGGCAGACCGGCGACGCGCGGCGCGGTCGCCCACGCCGTGTAGGCGTCGAACTGCGCGCAGGAAACGAGCGCGTCTTTAGCTTCGCACGCCGCCTTTAGGCTTTCGGCGGTCGCGCCGCCGGCGACGGCTTCCGTGACCGCCGCGAAACCGCGCTTTGCGGTCAGAAAATCCATCGTGAAATTCAACGGGATATTGATGCCGTTCGTCGTCAGCAGGCTCGTGAAATAATCGCTCCACGAAATCGCGACCGCGATGTTGCCGATCGCATATTCGACCAGCAAATCCCAGCCGATGATCCACGCCAGCAGTTCGCCGAAGCTCGCGTAGGCGTAGGTGTAAGCCGAGCCGGCGATCGGAATTTTCGAGGCGAATTCCGCGTAGCAAAGCGCGGAAAAGCCGCAGGCGACCGCCGCGAAAATAAAAAGCAGAATGACGCCCGGACCGCCGTTGTGCGACGCCTGCCCGACCATCGCGAAAATGCCCGCGCCGATGATCGCGGCGATGCCGAGCATCGTCAAATCGAACGTGCCGAGCGAACGCCGCAGCCCGCCGCCCTCGCCGCCCGTCGCGTCCTGCGCGTGATCGCTCATTCCGGCAGCCGCGTCGGCCTGTATCTGCGCGATAGATTTTTTGCGAAATAAAGAGTTAATCATAATAATTGTTCGTCGTTCGTCGTTCGTCGTTCGTCGTCATATTTTTGTCACGTTTCGGGCGCGATGCCAAACAACGCCTGAAAAGCGCGGAATTTAATATTTTAATGCAACGAACGACTGACAACGAACAACGAACAAACTACTTTGTTTGCGAATTTTGAACGAAAATTACGAAAGATGCAACGGAAATAGAATCGTTTTCGGAATTTTCGCCGCGCCGCCGCCGCAAATGCGGCTCGATTTGCGATCCGCCGCCGGTTTTATTAAACTCGCATTCCGCGCGAAGCCGCCGCGGCGCGTCTGCTGAAAATGAAAAAACGTCCGCTTTACGAAAACCTCGACACATCGTTCGTCAATCTTTCGGCGCTCGTTAAATACCTGCGCCGCCGAAAGTTTACCGGTTCGGTGCGAATCGAGTTCGGTGAGTACGCCGCCGAAATTCAGCTGTCGGCGGGACAGCAATTGAAGGCGCGCGAGCACGATCGCGCCGCCGGTCGCCTCGCCGAGGGCGTCGAAGCTTTGCAGCGCATCTTTATTCGCGCGCGCGAGCCGGGCGGCGCGATCGGCGTTTACGAAACGATCGGCGAAACCGAAACGACCGGAGGGGAAAAAACCAGCATCGATGAACGGACGCCGCCCGCCCCTCGATCGCCCGCTATATCCGGACTTTCGTTTGAATTTTCCAATCAGGTCGAAGCAGGCGCGAAACGGACGGCGCTTTCGCCCGAAGACGACGCGATGCTGATTGGTTTAACGGGCGAGCTGCTCGGCGCGGTCGAGCGCTGTCTGGCGCCGGCGAATCTCGATTTTTCGTCCGCCTTCCGAAAAGCCTGCGCGGAAATCACCGCCGACTACCCGTTTCTGGCGACGCTGCGGTACGAAAACGGAAAAATTCACGGCGCCGCCGGCGACCCGCCTCCGAAGTTTTTAGTCGCCGGCGTCTGCGAAGCGCTGCGGCTGGTTCTCGAACGGCTCGCGCAGTCGCCGCGGCTGGCCGAAACTCATCGCGGTGCGACGCAGCGGATACTCGGCCTTATCTACCAGCGGCGCGCGCTATACGAGCGATTTTCCCTCATCGAGCCGCTCGAACGGATCTTGGGCGTTTAGCGTTTGCAGATTCAAAACCCAAAAATCTAAATTCGGATAAAAGCGGCTCGCTCGAAAATAATCCGGGCTGCCGGTTATGGACATCAATTCGGAGTTTTCCCGCGAAGCGACGCGAAAAAAACGCGAATTATTTTTATTCGCTGTCTATCAGCGCCCGTTCGCGTCGCTTCGCCGGCGAAAACGAAAGCCCGCCGCCCGTCACCGATTTTTCGTTCGAAGCTCGTTTCCGAGCCGAATATCAAATCTTAAATCCTGAATTTCGATTCATCCGCGCGCCGTTTTTTGTTATCATTTTGGCTGACACGCATCTTCTTAAAAAAGGAATTACAAGATGAAAATACGGCTGGCGTTTTTTTTAGCCCTCGCGCTGACGGCTTCGTTTTTCGCTCTCGGCGGTTTGCCGGAAAGCGAGAAATCCGCTTCAGCACAAAATAGGTCACTGAATTTACCGGCTCTCGAACCGCACGGCGCGCGCGCGGTCGCCTTCGGCGTATCGCCGCGCGTCGACGGTCTCGCGGCCGCGCCGGCAAAGAAAAGCGCCGACCGGCGCGAAGCGCGTTTCGTCGCGGAAAATCAGATCGCGCCGCAAATCGTCGGAACGCCCGTTTTCAGCGCCGACCGGAATTTCGCGAATATTGCGGCGGCCCCGATGCCGCCGCCGGCGCTGTCCGTCGACGGCATCACGAACCGCATGAACGGCGAAGCTTACGGGCTTTATTTTATGCCGTCGGACGCGAACGGCGACGTCGGGCGGCATCATTACGTGCAAACCGTCAACGCCCTGACGCGCGTTTACGATAAAAACGGCGTTCCGGCGAGCGCGCCGTTCAAGCTCAGCCAGATTTTCGCGCCGCTCGGCACCGTGTGCGCGGCGCGCGACGACGGCGAACCGGTCGTTTTATACGACCCGCTCGCCGACCGCTGGCTCCTGAGTCAATACTGCAACGCCTTTCCGCCGTTCCGGCAGATGGTCGCCGTTTCGCAGACCGGCGACCCGACCGGCGCGTACTACATCTACGAATTCGTGATGCCGAACATCCGGCTCAACGATTACGCGAAATTCGGCGTCTGGCGCGACGGTTATTACATGTCGACCGACGAATTCGTCGGTTCCGACTACGCCGGCGCCGGCGTTTTCGCGTTCGACCGCGCCAAACTTTTGCGGGGCGACCCGACCGCGAGCTACGTTTATTTTCATCTGCCGTCGACGTCGCCCGCGCGCACCGGCGGATTGCTGCCCGCCGACCTGGACGGACTGCGCCCGCCGCCCGCCGGCGCGCCGAACATTTTCGCCGGCTACGCGGCGACCGAATACGGCGCGGCGCAGGACGCCGTGCGGCTCTTTGATTTTCACGCCGATTTCGAGAATCCGCAAAATTCGACTTTTACCGAGCGCCCCGAAAGCCCGCTCGCGGTCGCCGCGTTCGACCCGACCTCGCCCGCCGGACGCGCCGACATCGCGCAGCCCGCGCCGGGCGATTTTCTCGATTCGCAGAGCGACCGCCTGATGTACCGCGTCGCGTATCGAAATTTCGGCACGCACGAAGGGATAGTTTTCAACCAGACCGTGCGCACGTCGCCGATCGGCGCACCGTACCGCGCCGGCGTGCGCTTTTACGAACTGCGCCGTAATCCTTCTAATCCCGCTTTTCAGGTTTACGATCAGACGACGCACGGCGACAACTCGATTTCGCGCTGGATGGCCGCCGCCGCGCAGGATCATCAGGGCAACGTCGCCTTCGAATACAGCGCCGCGAGCGAAAACGAAAAGCCCTCGATCCTTTACGCCGGTAGGCTGGCAAGCGAGCCGGTCGGCACTTTTCGCGCGGAAGAAACGCTCGTCAAGGGCACGGGCGTGCAGACGGCGTTCGGTTTTCGCTGGGGGAATTTTTCCGGCATGACGGTCGATCCGGTCGACGACTGCACGTTCTGGATGACGAACCAGTATTTCAGTGCGGAAAGTCAGGCGGAAAGCCCATACAGCTGGCTGACGCGCATCGGAAAATTCAAATACGCCGAATGCGCGCCGGCGCCGCGCGCGCTTGTCCGCGGAAGAATCATCAACGCCGCGAGCGGTCAGCCGATTTCGGGAGCGGAAGTGACCGCGAACGGAATTTACACGCGCACCGCGAACGCGCAGGGCGATTACGGCGACCTTGTCGTTTTGCCGGATTCTTATAGCGTCGAAGCGTCGGCGCGCGGTTTCCGAACCGAATCGGCAACGCTCGATCTTTCCGGCGGGCAAATTCTGACGAGAGATTTTTCGCTCGCGCCGGTTCCCGCTTTCGAAACCCCGTCGCTCGATATTGCGGCGGAAAGCTGCGCGCCGAACAATGCGGTCGATCCGGGCGAAACCGTCACGGTCGATATCGGCCTGCGCAACACGGGCGCGCGCGACGCGGCGAATTTAACCGCGACGCTGCTGCCGACGGGCGGCGCGACCGTTCCTTCCGGGGCGCAGAATTACGGCGCGCTCGCGGCGGGCGGCGCGGGGGCGGCGCGTCCTTTCACGTTCACGGCGTCGCCGGAGCTGGTTTGCGGCGGAGAAATCGTTTTGACTTTCGAGCTGAAAGACGGAGCGGAATCGCTCGGCGCCGTCGAAATAAAGCTTAAAACCGGCGCGAAACCAATCGTTTTTCAGGAGAATTTCGACGGCGTCGCCGCGCCGAATATGCCCGCCGGCTGGACGACCGCCGCGACGGGCGCGCAGCAAAACTGGGCGACTTCGGCGCAAAAGTTCGAAACCGCGCCGAATTCCGCCTTTTCGCCCGCGCCGAATCAGGTCGGGGTCAACGAGCTCGTTTCGCCCGCGTTTTCCGTCGCTTCGGCGAACGCCGAGCTCGAATTTCGCAACTGGTACGAGCTCGAAACGACTTTTTTGAGGAACCGCCTGTACGACGGCGCGGTGCTGGAAATCAAGCTCGGCGAGAGTGCGTGGCGGGACATCGAAGCGGCGGGCGGCGCGTTTCTCGCCGGCGGTTACGACGGCACGATCGACGCCTGCTGCCAGAATCCGCTCGCCGGGCGGCGCGGCTGGTCGGGCAGAAGCGGCACGGGACAAACGCCAGAATTCATCACGTCCAAAGTCAGGCTTCCGGCCGCCGCCGCCGGGCAGACAGTGCGGCTGCGCTGGCGCGTCGGCACCGACAACGGCACGTTTCGCACCGGACAATTCATCGACGATCTGCGCGTCACCGACGGTTACGTTTGCAGCTGTCAGACTTCGCAAGGACGAGGCGCGCCGTTCGATTCCGACGGCGACCGGAAAACGGATCTCGGCGTCCATCGCCCGTCGAACGTCGTCAGCGAGCCCGATTTCATCGTCGAAAACAGTTCGAACGGCGCGCCCGCCGGCGCGATCTGGGGCGTCGTCGGCGACGTTCCGGCGGCGGCCGATTACGACGGCGACCGGAAGACCGATTACGCCGTTTACCGCCCGTCGGAGGGCGTCTGGTACGTTCTGCAGAGCGCGACGGGCACGGCGGCGATCGTCGGTTTCGGACTTCCCGACGATCGGCTGACGCCGGCTGATTACGACGGCGACGCGCGGGCGGACATCGCCGTCTACCGACCCGCAAGCGGACTCTGGTACATTCTGCAAAGCTCCGATCTGCAGGTGCGCATTCAGCGCTTCGGGGTCGCGGAAGATTTGCCCGTGCCGGCGGATTATGACGCGGACGGGCGCGCCGACGTCGCGGTTTTCCGCCCATCAAACGGCTTCTGGTACGTTTTTCAAAGCTCGACCGATCTCGCCGCGATCGTGCATTTCGGCTTGCCCGGCGACGTGCCGGTCGCGGGAGATTTCGACGGCGACCGGCGCGCCGATTTCGTCGTTTTCCGCCCGTCGAACGGCACCTGGTATCTCTTTCACACCACGCTCGGCGTCGGCATCGTCGCTTTCGGTTTGAACGAGGACAAGCCGCTGCAGGCTGATTTCGACGGCGACGGACGCGCCGACATCGCGGTTTATCGTCCGAGCACGAACGTCTGGTATTACGTCAGATCGACGGACGGGAATATCGGCGCGCGGCTTTTCGGCGCGCCCGGCGACGCGGCGCTGCCCGGAATTTTCGTGCGTTAAATTTCTATAAAATCTGCGTTTTCCGTCGTTTCGAGTAGGCGAACGGCGATGCAGTATGATAAAAAAGTAGTTTCCTTAACAAATCTACACATTAGGGAATTTTACTAACTAAAGGGTTTCAGAAGAATGAAGAAGATTACTCCGTATCTTGTCAGCCTCGCGCTGCTTACCGTCTGGTGCGTTTTCAATTTCAAAACCGCCGCTCAAACCGAATCGAACCAGCCAGCCAATGCCGTTTCGCCGAATCTCGTGATCAGCCAGTTTCAGGCGGGCGGCGGAACCGCCAACGACGAGTTTATCGAACTGCACAACAACAGCGCGACGAGCGTCGATCTGAACGGCTATCGTCTGGTTTATCGCTCCGCCACGGGAACCAACGACATCAACTTCGCGACGTGGACGACGAGCACGATCATTCCGGCGGGCGGCTATTTCCTGATCGCTTCGACCTCGTACGACGGCGGCGTCGCGCCGAACGCGACCTACGATCCGTCGACCTGCTCGTGCTCGATGGGCGCGGGCGGCGGCGGTCTGGCGATTCGTCAGGGCGCGGCGAACACCGGCGCGATCATCGACTCGGTCGGCTGGGGCACGGCGAACAACGCGTTCGTCGAAACCGCGGTCACGACCGCGCCGGCGAACAACGACGGCAAGGCGCGCGCGCAGAACGGCTGCCAGGACACGGACAATAACGCGAACGATTTCGCGACCCTGACGCCGGCGGCGGCGCGCAACGCCGCGACCACGCCCTTTTCGTGCAGCGGCAGCGGAAACGTGCTCTTCGCGTCGATGACGGCGAACCCGACGACCGTCATTCCCGGCAACGCGACGCTTTTGACCGTGACCGTCATTCGGGCGACCAGCCCGGCGAGCACCGGCGTGACGGTCGTCGGCGATCTGTCGAACATCGGCGGATCGGCGGCGCAGGCGTTTTTCGACGACGGCACGAACGGCGACCAGACCGCCGGCGACAACGTCTTCTCCTACTCGGCGCTGATTCCCGGCGGGCTCGCGGGCGGCATTCGCTCCGTCACGGCGGTCGCCTCGGACGCGCAGGCGAGAACGGCGAACACCAACGTCAACATCAACGTCAACGCGCCCTTGCCGAACGAAGACCCGCTTCTGCTGGGCAACCCGTCGGGCGCGACCGGCAACATCGCTAATGAAAACAACTATTTAATGATCAAGCCGCAGTACACGCTTTCCTATAACCGCAGTACGGCGACGCCGAACTGGGTCGCGTGGCGGCTCGACACTTCCTGGCTCGGCGGCGCGCAGCGGCAGGACGATTTTCGTCCCGACCCGGATTTGCCCGCCGGATGGTATCGCGTCACCGACGGCGATTATTCCGGTTCGGGCTACACGCGCGGGCACATGACGCCGTCCGCCGACCGGACGCGTTCGATTCCCGACAATTCGGCGACGTTTTTGATGACGAATATGGTTCCGCAAATCTCGCAGAACAATTCCGGTCCGTGGGAAGATTTTGAAGGCTACTGCCGTTCGCTCGCCAACACCGGAAACGAGCTGTACATCGTTTCGGGCGGCGTCGGCAATATCGGGACGATCGCCGGCGGCAAAATCGTCGTGCCGCAGTACACCTGGAAAGTCGTCCTTGTGCTGCCGAACGGCGACAACGATTTGGCGAGAATCAGCAAGCACACGCGCACGATCGCGATCGTCGTGCCGAATTTTCTGCCGCTTAACCAGAGCGCGCCGTGGCGGCAGTTTCGCGTGACGGTCGATCAGGTCGAAGCGCTGACCGGGCATGATTTCTTCTCGAACGTGCCGAAAAACACGCAGGAATTGATCGAGCGCCGCCGCGATCTGCAATAATCTGAACTTGCGCTTTTTCGCCGTCGGTCGAACGGCGAAAGGCTAAACGCGACGCGTCAGGGCGTCGAAAAAACTAAAAAGGCGGCGCTTTTCGGTAAAACACAAAAAGCGCCGCCTTTTTTGCGCAAAATCTTTTTTTTTTGCGTCGCGCGATTTTTTTTCGGCATCTAAAACCGGCGGTTTCGAGAGAGAGCCGCCTTCAAGATACATTTGGTTTATGAAAAAAATTTATTTCGTCTTTATCCTGAACCTTCTCGTTTTCGCGTCCGCCGCTTCGGCGCAGAAATCCCGTTCGATCGGCGACGTGCAGGGCGATAAAAACGCCTCGCCGTACGTCGGCGAAACGGCGCGGCTGACCGGCATCGTCACGGCGCGCACGCGCACCGGATTTTTTATCCAGACGCCGGACGACAAAGTCGACGCCGATCCGAACACCTCGGAAGGCATTTTTGTTTTTACCGGCGGCGAACCGTCCGAGGAAGCGAGGCTCGGCAATCTCGTTTCGGTCACCGGAACGATCGACGAATGGCGCCCGAACGCCGACCCGCAGAGCTTGCCGGTAACCCAGCTCAGAATGCGCAAGGAAACCGATGCCGTCGCGGTCGAATCGAAAGGCAATCAACTGCCGAAACCGATCTTTTTAACCGTCGTCGATTTCAAACCGAATTCGATCGATCAGCTTGAAAAATATGAGGGAATGCGAGTCGCGGTTGCCGAAATGACGGTCGTCGCGCCGACGAACGGCAGAATCGACGAAAAAACCGGCGCGTCCACGTCCGACGGAACTTTTTACGGCGTCGTCAGAGGGCTGGAGCGACCTTTCCGCAGCGTCGGATTCGATATTTACGATTACGAAACGCTGCCGGAAAAGGACAAGATAAGGAAAGAAACGCCGAAAGTCGCGATTTTCGACCATAATCCGGAAAGGCTGCGCATCGAAAGCACGGCGCAACTCGGCGCGCCGGCGCTCGACGTCACTTCAGGCGCGGAAATTCGGAATCTGACCGGCGTCGTTCATTACGGTTACCGGGCTTATTCGATTCTGGCCGACGCCGACGGCAAGCCGGCGGTTTCGAATCTCATGAAAGCGCAGACGCTGCCCGCGCCGACCGACCGGCAGTTTTCGATCGCCGCGATGAACCTCGAAAGATTTTTCGACGACGAAGACGATCCGGCGATCAAAGAACCCGTCATTTCAATCGACGGCTTCGAAAAACGCCTGAAAAAAGTCTCGCTCGCCGTGCGCGGCTACATGCAGACGCCGGACGTCGTCGGGGTCGTCGAGATTGAAAACCTCGCCGTGCTGAAAAAACTCGCCGACCGCATCAACAAGGACGCCGAAGCGAGCGGCGGGCCGAACCCGAAATACGAGGCGTATCTCGCGGAAGGCAACGATCCGGGCGGCATCGATTCGGGTTTTCTCGTCAAATCATCGCGCGTCGAAGTTTTGGAAACGAAGCAGTTCGGCAAGGAAGACAAATTTCAGAACCCGGTTTCGAAGGAAGACGTTTTTCTCAACGACCGGCCGCCGTTCCTGCTGCGCGCCGCGATCAAAGACCCGAAAACGAATCAGCCGCTCGAATTCACGGTCATCGTCAATCATCTCAAGTCGCTGCGCGGCTACAACGACGAAAAAGACGCGCCGTTCGTGCGGACGAAGAAAAAGCTGCAAGCCGAATTTTTGGCGAAGTTCCTCGCCGAAAGGCTGAAGGCGAACCCGAACGAACGGATCGCGCTCGTCGGCGATTTCAACGCGTTTCAGTTCAACGACGGCATCATGGACGTCGTCGGCACGATCAAGGGCGCGCCGGCGGCGAAAGACGCCGTGACGTACGCGACCGAGGATCTGCTCAACCCGGATTTCACGAATCTCGTCGATCTCGTCAAACCGGCGCAGGCTTATTCGTACAGCTTCGACGGCAACGCGCAGGTGCTCGATCATTTTATCGTCAGCCCGGCGCTGAAAAAGCACGCGGGCGGCTTCGACTTCGTGCGGGTCAACGCCGATTACCCCGAGGTCTACCGCAACGACGCGTCGCGCGTCGAAAGGTTCTCCGACCACGACGCGGCGGTCGGCTTCTTTACGTTCGACGAAGCGGCGAAGAAATAGGCGGCGTTCGACTTTCAAAAAGCCTCGGGTTTCGGTTAATCTAACTGAAACTTGAGGCTTTCTTTGTAAAAGCGGGTATTTAAAGCCATGCCGCCCACAATATTTTTGTTATGGTGACGAGCAGGAACAGAATCGTGGCAGTGGATTTCGACGGCACGTGCGTTTTGCACGCCTATCCGGAGATCGGGCAGGAAGTGCCGCACGCGGTCGACGTTTTGAAGCGGCTCAATGAAAACAACGTCAAGATAATTCTCTGGTCGATTCGCTCCGGCGAATACCTGCAGGAAGCGATCAATTGGTTCGCGACGCGCGGCGTCAAACTGTGGGCGGTCAACAAAAACCCGCAGCAGCGTTTCTGGTCTAAATCGCCGAAGGTTTACGCGCCGGTCTACGTCGACGACGCGGCGCTCGGCTGCCCGCTCGTCTTCCCCGAAAACGGCGGCCGACCTTACGCCGACTGGCTGGCGATCGAAAAAATGCTCGCGGAAATCGGATTTTTGTAGCGGCGCGAACGGCTATAAACGGCAGTAGATTTCTTCCATCGTTTTGTCGTCCGGATTATAGCCTTCGCGCGTGCCCTCGAAGGTTTCGTCGAGCATGATCACGAAATCCATGTTCTCAACCACGTAGTTTCGCCAGTACGGATCGTGATCCGATTCCGTGTAGCCTTCGACGAGCCAGCCGCTCAAAACGTCGTTGCCGGAGGTTTTCCGCCCGAAAAGATGCGGCTCGACGATTCTGGTCAGATCGTCGTAGCTGAACTGCAGCAGCCTTCTTTTTTCGATCGCTTCGCAAATTATTGAATTCATAGAATCGCTCTCATGAAAGCCCGGAACGCCGTCATCGCGGGCGGCACAGCGTTTGAAAAACGCTCAAACGCTTCGGTCGCTTTCAGGTTTTATGATAATCGAAACCGGTTTACGCGGCTTTTCAAGCGACGCGTGCCGCCCGCGATGACGGCGTTCCGTCTCCGGCTCAAGCTTATATTTTTCAGGAAAAGCAGATCGCCGATTAACGTTCGAACATCAATTTTCCGTGTTTCGCTGTTTATAAGCCTGCACGGCTTCCGCCGCGCCGGCGTGCATGATTTCGGGTTTGTGGTATTTCCAGTATTTTTCGAATTCCTCGTCGGTCATCGCCGTTTGTTCGGCGCGGGTTTTGTTTTTCAAATATTGCTCCGTCCACTCGCGAATCTCCTGCGAATGATTCATCGCGGTGCGCGCGCCGTGCATTAAATTGTCGCGTTCCATAATTTTTTAGTCCCTGTGTTAAAATTCGTGCATCTAAACTTTATTCGCATGCTTTGCGTAAAATTCGGATGCCGGTTGTAAAATATTAGCAAAAATCCCGCGCGTTTCTAATATCTGACATCGGGTATCCGATATTTTTAGGGAGTTATAAGTGAAAAAATTCTTTTTATCGTCGCTCTTGATCGTCTCCAATCTCGTTTCCTTCAGTTTCGCTCAAACCAAGTCGGCTCCGCAAAATAAAACCCAGACGGCAGCAGTCACGAAACCGGTCGCCGCGCAGCAGGCGCTCGAAATCCCGTTCGTCACGAAAACGCTGGCGAACGGTCTCGAAGTCATTGTGCTGCAGGACAGCGCGGTGCCGATCGTGACGGTCGAAATGGCGGTGCGCAACGGCTCGTTTACCGAGCCGCCCGAGCTGAACGGTCTGTCGCATCTTTACGAGCACATGTTCTTCAAACCGAATCAGGGCGTGATCGCTTATCAATGCGCGCAGGCGATGTCGATGGGCGGCTTGAACGATCGCGGCAAACGAATGTGCGCCGAACCGCTGCGGCTCAAATCGCAGCTCGGCGATCTCGGCTATCTGACCGATCTCGACAAAATCTATTACGACCGCAACGGCACGACGAACGAGGAATACGTCAATTATTACTTCACGACGATGAGCGGAAATCTGCCGACGATCATGCGGCTGATGCACGACGCGATGCTTTACCCGACGTTCGATACGGAAGAATTTCAGGAAGAAATCAAGGTCGTTCTCGGCGAGCTCGACCGTTTGATGAGCGAGCCGGGCTATGCGCTCGACCGGACTTTGATGGACAAGCTTTTTTATAAATACCCGTCGCGCAAAAGCCGCGGCGGCACGCGCGAAACGGTCGGCGCCGCGACCATCGAACAGATGCGCATGATCCAGTCGCGCTACTACGTGCCGAACAATTCGGCGCTGATCGTGACCGGCGACGCCGATCCGGAGAGCGTCTTCAAGCTCGCCGAAACCCTGTTCGGCAAATGGAAGCGCGGCGAAGACCCGTTCGTCAAATTCCCGATCGTCGATCATCCGCCGCTCCCGAAAAGCGAGGGCGTGATCATTAACAACGAAAACGTTCAAAACGTTAATGTAATTATCGGCTGGCACGGTCCGTCGGTCGGCAAAGACAACGCTTCGACCTACGCGGCCGACGTTTTTTCCTACATCGTGCAGCAGCCCGGCTCGCGCCTGCAGCGCGCGCTCGTCGATTCGGGCCTGGCGACCGGCGTCGATGTTCATTACTACACGCAGCGCAACGTCGGACCGATTCGCATTTCGCTGCAATCGTCGCCGGAAAAGGCGAAGCAGGCGCTCGACGTGCTGTACAAGGAAATCGCGCAGTTCAACGATCCGAATTATTTTACGGACGAGGAGCTGGCGAACGCCAAAACGCTGCTCGAAGCCGAAGATTTATTTCGCCGCGAAAAACTGAGCGAGTACACGCACTCTTTGGGTTTCTGGTGGTCTTCGACCGGCATCGATTATTATCGCGGTTATTATAAAAATCTGCGGGCGACCTCGCGCGAAGACATCAAAAAATATATCTCGACTTACATTATCGGAAAACCGCACGTCGGCGTCGCGCTTTTCTCGGGCGCCGAACAGGAGAAGGCAAAAATTACCGCCGAGGATTTGATCGGGAAATAAAAAAAGTCGGTGCCGCCCTTCGAAAGCGGGCGGCGCCGCCAAGATGCAGCCGCGTCAACGCGCGACTCGAAACTTCAAAACAATTTCTTATGAAGGCATTCAGCAAA
Source organism: Pyrinomonadaceae bacterium (assembly GCA_036563455.1). Taxonomy (GTDB): domain Bacteria; phylum Acidobacteriota; class Blastocatellia; order Pyrinomonadales; family Pyrinomonadaceae; genus JAFDVJ01. Next base: position 100,437 of record DATCMK010000009.1, read on the forward strand.
ATCTACGCTCTGACATTTGTCATCTTATCGTTGCTCGCGACGGCGCACGCGCAGTCCGGCGGGCAGCCGGTCGCTAATTCGCAAGCCGATCTGATCAGCGACTTCGACGTCAACGGATTGAAGGTCATCGTCAAACGACGTCCCGGCGCGCCGTCGGTCTCCGCCGGGTTGTTCGTGCGCGGCGGCGCGCGGAACTTAACGCCGCAGAGCGCCGGCATCGAATACCTGACGCTGTCGGTCGCGACCGAAGCGAGCCAGAAATTCCCGCGCGCCGCGATGCGCAAAGAGCTGACGCGCATGGCGAGCAGCCTCGGCGCCGGCTCGAACGAAGATTTCAGCGTCGTTTCGCTCAATTCGACGCGCCCGAATTTCGACCGCACGTGGGAGATTTTCGTCGACGCGGTCATGAATCCGTCATTCACGACGGAAGATTTCGACCTCGTCCGCGGCCGCCTCCTGACCGGTCTGCGGAACGCTTCGATCAGCCCGGACAGCGCGCTCGCCGTTCTGCAGGACAAAGTCATCTACGCCAATCACCCGTACGCGAACGACCCGAACGGCACCGTCGAGACGGTCGGCGCTTTCAAGCTCGAAGATTTGCGCGCGTATCACAAAAAAATCATGCAGACGTCGCAGCTTTTGCTCGTCGTCGTCGGCGACGTCGAACCGGCTGTTTTGCAGAAGCGCGTCGCCGACAGTTTGGGCAAGCTGCCGCGCGGCGATTACAAGGAACAGCCGCTGCCGTCGCTCGTCTTCGATAAGCCGTCGCTCGACGCGACGAACCGCGCGGTCGAAACGCATTACATCAAGGGCGTTTTCGCTGCGCCGTCGCTGAACAATCCGGATTATTACGCGATGCGCGTCGCGATGACGATTCTGCAAAGCCGCGTCTACAACGAAGTCCGCATCAAGCGCCAGCTTTCCTACGCGCCGGACGCGTCGATGGAAGACGACGCGGCGAACACCGCGAACATCTACGTGACGACGAACGACGCCAATCAATCGGTGACGGTGATGCTCAACGAAATCCAAGATCTGCAGAAAAATCCGGTCAATGCCGATATATTCACCAATCTGCCGGGCTATTTCCTGACGACGTATTTCATCAAACAGGAAACGAACGCTTCGCAGGTCGCCGAGCTCGCGCGTTACGAGCTGATCGGCGGCGGCTGGCGTAATTCGCTGCAGTTTCTCGACAAAATTCGCGAAGTTCGTCCGCAGGACGTTCAGGCGGTCGCCCAGAAATACATGAAAAACATCCGTTTCGTCGTCATTTCGCCGAACGGTTCGGCCGTCAACCGGCAAATCTTTATTCCGAGTTAAACGGGAATATTTCAAATCAGTAATCGAAAAGGCGAAAGAGAAAATTCTCTTTCGCCTTTTCGATTTGAAACCGAACGCCGGTTCCGAATTTCCGACGCCGTTAATTATCTTTCGATTTGCGCTCGACCACCGACGGTCGCGTCGGCTTTTGCTCCGGTTTCGGTTCCGGTCGCGGCGCCGGCTGCTCGCGCCTCGGTTCCGGTCGCGGTTGTTCCTGCCGGGTTTCGGGGCGCGGCTGGGGACGCGGCTCTTCCCGGCGCGGCTGTTCGCGGCGCGGTTCTTCGCGGCGCTGTTCCGGCTGCGGAAAGGTCGGCTGCGAGCGGCGGCGTTCTTCGCGCGGCGGCTCTTCTTCGCGCGGTCGTTCCGGCTGCGGCTGGAAGACCGGCGCGTTCCGGTTTTCGCGCGGGCGCTGACGCACCGGCGGCTGCTCTTCCTGCCGGCTTTCGGTCGGTTTCTCCTCGCGCCGCGTGCGCGTCGGCTCGTCGGAGCGCGGATTAAACCCGGGCGTCGGACGCGTCTCGCCGCTGTCGCCATCTTGTCTGACGGCGGGGCGGCGATTGACGGCGCCGGTGCGGCGCGGTTCGCTCTGTTCGGTCGGCGTCGGATTTTGATTAACGTCGGGAACGACTTTCGGCTGGCGATTGCCGAAAATGCGCTGGTTTTCTAATTTCTGGTTCAGCGCTTTGCCGTTTTCGCGCGTCTCGGCGCCGGTTCTGACGCGCGCCGCCTGTCGGTCGTCGATGCGCGGGTTTTCGATGAGAATTTCGCGGCTGATCCGGCTTTTGATCGTTTTGTATTCGGGCAGCGCCGGCGGCGGCTGATTCTCGTCGATCGGGCTGGCGAGCACCTGTTTCGCCGTCTGCAGCGATGCGGTACGGTTGCCGCGCCTTTGTTTGCCGAATTCCTCGACGCCGAGCTCGACGACGGCGCCGGGCGGCACGCGGTTGAAAGACGGCTGCTGCGCGCTGCGGCGGCGTTGGTCGTTAATCTGCTGCTGCGTTAGGCCGGGCGTCGGGGTCGGGTTCACGACGACGGTCGTGTTGTTATTGATGATCGTCACGTTGTTGCGCCGGTTTCGTCGATACCGCCCGTAGCCGCCGTAACCGCGATTGAAATCGCAGTAGTTGTCGTCGTAGCCGAGCGGGTACCAGAGCACTCTGCCGTTCCACGTGACGATCGAGATCATCGCCGGTTGCCACCAGCTGCGCCGCCAGCGCGCCGCCGCGTACGGCGTCCAGACCCAGTAGCCGTTGTCCCAGACCCAGCGCCCGTGGTGGTACGTCGCCCAGCCCCACGGCTCGTCGTTGACCCACGTCCAGCCGTAAAACGGCACCCAGCGCCAGTGCCCGTAACGATACGGCGACCAGTCGGCGTAACCGGAAATCGCATTCGCGAACGGCTTCCAGACGTAACCGTATTTTTTCGTGTAAATCCATTCGCCGTGCTCGTTTAAATCTTCCGCGCCGAACTGGTCGCGGTCGTAATATTTGTCGTAATACGCTTCGCTGAGGCGTTTCGCGACGAGCGCGTCGCGCTGCAGAACCCATTCGTCGAATTCGTCCGCCGTGCGCGCGAGCGTTTCGGTTTCGTAATCGCCCGCGTAATTTCCGGCGATGAAGATCCGCGCCGCGCGGCCGCTGCGCAGCGTGAAGCCGGCGCTCTCGGTGTAGACTTTCGCCTCGCCGTCCTCGCTCGCCGCGACGCGGATTTCCGTGTTGCGCGTGTCGCCCGACTCGATGCGGTACATGCCGGCTTTTTCGATCGAAACGGTCGCGTTCGGCGCGTCGATCTCAAAATAGCTTTTGGCTTTATCGAATGACCGCGCGCGGAAATTCAAAGTGCCCTGCGGCAGACTGACCGCGATGCCCTCGTCGCCGAGCGTCGTGAACTTTAAATAAGCGTTTTCCCACAGACGAATGTGGTTGTAGCCGTCGAGCTGAATTTCGACGACCGCGTTCGCGCCGGTCGCCAGCTCGTCGCCCTCGACGAGCGGCAGGTTGAGCGCGGCGCGTTCCCAATCCGTTTTCGCGCCGTCTTCGTCCGCCGGTCGCCGAATCTGCACGTCGCCGCGAATAAAACTGATGCGCGCGACGCGCGCCGTCACTTCGGGCGTGTAATCGTCGACGACCGCGCCGCAAACGTTTCCGGGGGTGAAAAATAAAAGGGGCAAAAAGAAAAACGCTGCCCAAAGAAACCTCTTCGCTGAATGCATAACATTTTCTCCTTGGTTCCGAGTCTCGATCCGGTCGCGGTAAAACTCCTTGGTGCAGGTTCAAGCCGCCTCCGGGCGAAACTCAAAACTTTTCTTCTTGATTTAAATTGCTTCTCTCTTAGGGAAGAGCAGTTGGGCATTTAACCTAACTTTTGACTGCACTTACAGCAATTTTTATACCCGAATCAAAAAAATTTATAACGAATGCATTTTATGCAGTGTTCATCGAATTTTCGGTAGTGGGGAATTTTGGGTTTTAACCAAATCGTGCAGTCGAAAAATTTTTGTTTATACGATTTAGTATAGCCTTAATAATCATTGAGCCCGCGGATGCGCGCGAACTTTCGCGAATAAAAAATGATTGGCTTGAATTCGCGCGTATCCGCGGGCTAAAAACTTAAAGACTTACTTTGTATTTGACGACGAACGGGCGCGCGGCGACGAATAATTCGTCCTGGTCGTTAAAGGTCATGCCGAACGCCTGCGTGGCTTTAAAGTCGTTCAGATAATTGCCGTTCGCGTCGAAAACGCTGATGCGCGAAACCTGGCTGACGTAAAGCCGCCCCTGCGAATCGACGGCTAAATCCTCGCCGCCGCCGTAAAACTGCGTTTTCGGCATTTTATCGGGCGACCCTTCGCCGCGACCGCCGAACCGCGTCAAAAGCCTGCCGTCGGGCGCGATTTTAAACACCGCGGCGTTTCGGCCGTCGAGCAGAAAGAAATTGCCCGCGCCGTCGAGCGCGATCTGGGCGATCCAGTCGATTCCCAAATCCTTGCCGAGTTTGATCGTCTGCAGCTTCGTGCCGTCCGAGCTTAAAACCGTGATTTCGCCGCGCCGGGTTGCAACGTACAGCTTCCCGTCCAGCCCGACCGCCAGGTCCGACGCCGCATCGACGCGGTATTTTCCTAAATCTTCGCCGGTTTCTTTACTGAAACGCCGCACGTCGTAGCCGGTCAGCGCGTACAAATTCCCTTTCCGGTCGACGCCGAGCGAATCGATGATGCGGTCGTCGCCCGTCATGATCTGCGTTTGAAAATTTCCGCCGGCGTCAAAAACCTGAATGCGCCCGCCCGACCGGTCGCCCGAATAAATCTTTCCGTCCGCATCGACGGCGACGGCGCGGTTGTCCTTAAATTTTCCGGCGCCGGTGCCTTCGCCGCCGAATTTTAAGAGTTCGCGCGCGATCGAGCTTTCGGCGGTTTGCGAAGGAACGGGCCGCGGCGCGATCGGCGCGGGTCCGCTTTTTTCGACCGCGTCGTCGATCGTTCCCGAAACCAGATAAAAAACGCCGATGATCGCGCCGGCGATCAATACAAACGTGATGACGACGCTGCCCAAAATAGATCCGCCGACCGCGACGCCGACTTTTTTGACGGTATCGACGGCGTGCGGATCGTTTTGGATATAGAGCCGCGCGGCTGACGATTGCGCCTGCATTTTTGAAATGTCGAGATTTTCGCCGCGCTCGATCGCCTCGACGGCGTCCTTCGCTTCCTTGAGCCCGACGCCGGTCATTTCGCGAAAGCGCCTGATCGCCTCGATTTTGTTCCCGCCGCGTAAAAGGCTTTGAATTTCGGCGATATTTTCGGCGTTCGATCGAAAACCCGCCGGCGCGAAGGACGTCGCCACGCGCATGCCCGAAAGATCGATGCTCCTGCCTTCTTCCATCGCGTCGACCGCTTCTTTCGCTTCCCTGAGCCCGACGCCGAACGTTTCGCGAAACAGCTTGACGGCGTAAATTTTCTGCCCGCTTTGAATGAGGCGCTGAATCTCCGCGATCTTCAAAGCCTTGCCGGTCAGCGCCGACAGATCGCCGAAATCGAGCCGCCCGGCGCCGCCGAAAACGTTTGCGCTTTGCATCACGCTTGCCGGAACGATCACGCTGCTGCCGCAGAAGCGGCATTTCTGCACGGGCACGCCTTCGAATTCGAGCGGCGCGGAACACGACGGGCATCTGAAACTTTCGGTCATAAAAAAAGAAAACTCGGTCTCGGGATTTGGCAACTAAGATTTTTCGATTATAAACTAAATTTCCGATCAAAACCCCAATTTATGAGGACAGGAATTATGAAAAAATTTGCAGTATTTACCCTTTTAATAACAGCTTTGGCGTTTTCGGCTTTCGGACAGAAAAAAACCACGGCGACGGTCAAAGCCGACCCTTCGAAAGACGTGCGCGCCGCGTTCGACCGACTCGTCGACGGCATCAAAACGGCGGACGCCGCGAAAGTGATGAGCGTCTACGCGAAAAACGAGGACATTCTGTTTTTCAACAACAACGGCTCGGTCACGCGCGGCTGGGAAACGATGAGAACGAACCGCGAAGCGTCGTACAAAAACGTCGCGAACGTTTCGCTGGAGCCGACCGGCGTGAGAGTCGAAATGCTCGGCGCGAACGCCGCTTACCTGACCTGCAAATGGAAACAGCAGCAGGAATTCGGCGGAAAACTCGAAACCGCCTCGGGCAGAATGACGCTCGTTTTCCAGAAGATCGGCAAGGACTGGAAAGTCGTTCACCTGCACACCTCGCCCGACAACCCGGACGCGACCAGACCGGTTTTAACTTCGGAAAGAAACAATCAATAAATGAAAAAACTTATCGTTTCAGCCGCGGCAACCATCTTTTTTGCGCTCGGCGCGAGCGACGTTTCCGCCTGCTCCTGTCTGGTCGACGATAATCAATCGACGAGTAAAAAGGTGCGAACTTCGTACAATCAAGCGACCGCCGTATTTTACGGAGAAGTGACCGAGATCAAGCCGAAACCGGGCGCGGTCGAAGGCTCCGACCCGAACCTTGAACCGGTAACGGTAAAATTTAAGGTCTATAAATTTTGGAAAGGCGCGATGAAAGACGAGATCATCGTCACCACCGCCGCCAACAGCGCGATGTGCGGTTTCAATTTCGAAACCGGTCGGCGGTATACGGTGTACGCGAACGACGCCGGGAACGGTTTGCAAACCACCATCTGCACGCGAACCGCCGCTTCGGACCCGGACGCGAAATATTTGAATAAAATAAAAAAACCGAAAGAAATTTTAAGACGCACGAAAGTAAAATTCAATAAATGAAAAATATTACGGTCTTTTGCGGCTCGAACAGCGGTTTTCGCACGGATTATGCGGAAGCCGCGCTTTCTCTGGCGCGGCTTTTCGTCGCGCAGAACATCCGGCTCGTTTACGGCGGCGGCAACGTCGGTCTGATGGGCGTCATCGCCGACGAAGTGATGCGGCGCGGGGGCGAAGTCGTCGGCATCATTCCCGAATCGCTCGACCAAAAGGAAGTCGCGCACCGCGGCATCACGGAACTGCGCGTCGTCGCGTCGATGCACGAGCGCAAGGCGCAGATGGCGGAGCTCGCCGACGGATTCATCGCGATGCCCGGCGGCATCGGCACGTTCGAGGAATTTTTCGAAATCCTGACCTGGGCGCAATTGGGTTTTCACGATAAGCCGTGCGCGATTTTGAACATCGCCGGTTACTACGACGGTCTGCTCGCGCTGTGCGACAACGCCGTCGCCGAAGGTTTCCTGCGCCCGGCGCACCGGCAGTTGATTTTAGAAGATTCGAACGCGGAAATCCTGCTCGAAAAAATGCGCAATCTCAAACCTTTGCCGATCGAAAAATGGATCGGTAAAGAAGCGGAATTGTAAGAAGTCAGTCGCGAACAAACACGAAATTTCACGAAATAAAATTCAAATAAATTTTTCTTGTTCTTTCGTGTTTGTTCGCGGCTAACTGATTTTTTCCAAAATCACCTGCGCGACGGCGTGGTCGGTCGTGTGCGAGATCGAGAGGTGGATTCGATCGGCGCCCATTTTTTCCAGCAAGTCGCGCGCTTCGCCGTAAATCGTCAAACTCGGAACGCCCTGCGCGTCGTTGAGGATTTCCATATCATGCCAGGTTATCTTCCCGCGCCAGCCGGTTTTCAGCGCTTTTAAGAACGCTTCTTTCGCCGCAAAACGCGCCGCAAAACTCTGCGCCGAGGCCGCGCCTTTCGATTCGCAGTAGAGACGCTCGCGCGCCGTGTAAACGCGCTCGACGAAACGCGGCGTTCTTTGAATCGTTTCGTTGATACGATAAACTTCTACAATGTCTATGCCGATGGAAACAATCACAAGCAGTGGTCAGTCGTCAGTGGTCAGTAGTGAGCCGCAGAATGAAAATGCGACGAACGACGAACGACGAACAACCGACATTTTAGCAGAAAACGGTTTTTACTGGCGCGAAAAAGACGGCGTGAAGATTCTGGTGAGCCGCGCACTCGAAGAAAACGGTTTTACGAACGGCTTTTCGACGCGCACGGGCGGCGTTTCCGCTTTTCCGGAAAACTCGCTTAACTTAGCCGGCTACGACGAGGATGCGGCGGAAAACATCGCCGAAAACCGGCGGCGTTTCCTAAGCGCGCTCGGCGGAGACTACGCGCTCGCGTCCGTTTGGCAAATCCACAGCGCCGAGGTGCGTCACGTTAAGGATTTGGCGGACGCAGCGGACGGCGACTACAAAATGGACGCGCTCGTTTCCGACGCGGACGGCGTGCTCGTCGGCGTCAAGACCGCCGACTGCGTGCCCGTCCTGATCGGCGACCCGCGCACCGGCGCGTTCGCGGCGGTTCATGCCGGCTGGCGCGGAACCGTGCAGTCGATCGTTTTGAACGCGATCGAAAAAATGCGCGCCGAGTTCGGCACGCGCCCCGAGGATTTGATCGCCGCGATCGGACCGGCGGCGACGTGCAAAAATTACGAGATCGGACAGGACGTGATCGACGAATTCGCGAAAAACTTCCCAGATTCCCCGCATCTTTTCACGCCGACGCGAGAAAATCACGCGCTGATCGATCTGCACGCGGCGAATAAGGAACAGCTTTTAAGCCTCGGCGTGCGCGCGGAAAACATTTTCATCGCGCCGCTCTGCACGATGGAGCGCACCGATTTGTTCTTCTCCTATCGCAGAGAGAAAAAAACGCACGGCAAAACCGGTCGCTTAATGTCGGTCATCGGAAAAAACAGAGTTTTTTCAAAGTAATGTTATGGTCATGTAATGCGACAATAATTTCGTCTCGAAAACGACCCTTTCTGAGACGAATAAACCAAACCTTTTTAAGCCGCATCGTAGGATTATGAAACGCAGTCGAATACCAATCGTTTTATTTCTGCTGTTTATTTTAGCGTTCGATTCACTCGCCCAGAAGAACTCGTATCCG
>DATCMK010000016.1:0-37406 GCA_036563455.1 Pyrinomonadaceae bacterium
GCGCTGGTCGCCGCGCGACGACGAATCCGCGCGCCGTTACAACGAAGTGCCGCCGGCGATCATCGAGCTCGGCATCCTGCAGACGCAGATCCAAAAAGGTTTCGGCAGCTCGCGCATTCAGACCTTCAAATACTACACCGACGAGATCGAAAAGGTTTTATCGTCCGGAGTGTCGGACGAGATGCTCGACACGATCCTGAAATATCATCGGCAGCTTTGGAAAAACCAGACCGGCAGGGAAGTGGACTTGAGCTTTTTAACTCAAAGCTCATGAAGGACGACGCCAAGCAGTCAATGATCGGCTGCGACTACTGGATGGTTTTTCTCTCGACCGCGGGAATTTTTTTAACAATCTTAAATCTTCTCGTGCGCCTCGACCATCGCGGTCGCCAGCACGCGCACCATATCGTTGAACGATCTGCCGCTCCCAGCCGCCAGATGAGCGATGCGCGCCTCCTCTTCTTCGGAAAAAATATCGTTCGATTCGATGCGGCCCGTGCCCTTGCCGATCAGCAACCAATCCACTGAAACGCCGGATTCCAGGCTGATCCGGAGCAGCATCTCGCCGACCGGCAGGCGGTCGCCGTCCGCGTAGGGTTTGACGGTCTGGTCGGTTAAGCCGAGCCGGCGCGCGATCTCGGCGTTCGAAGCGTGGCTGAAGGGCGCTATGAAGCGCCGGGCGAAAGCTTGCTTGATGTCGGTCAACTCCGCGTCTGAAAAACGCTCCTGCGTACGCGTGCGCGCCGTATCGGTTGTGTCCGAACAGGGAAGGGGAGTCTTTTTTAAGTGTTCCGGTCGTTCGTTGATCATAAAAACTTTTAGGGAAACCGCCGATGGATCCGCTCTTCGCGCGGTTTCCCTTATTTGCCCCGAATCTTGCCTGTTGGGAGCAAATTTTTTTATTTAAATCCTTCGAAGCGCGCTTTTTCTCATCTTCGCGGCGCTTACGGCACCGGCAGAACTCGTCCCGTCGCCCGGGGCTTTCAGCAAAAGGGGACGTCATTCGCCGCGGTGATCGCCGATTTATCTTGAAATACAAAAAATGCGTGCGGCGGAATGGCTGCCGGCTCCACCCCCGAAGAGCCGGGAAGCGCAGATCCCGCCGCTTTCCGATCCTTTCGGCGAGTACCTCAAGGAAGTCGGAATGTTATAAAAGGGAAAGCCGGAAGAATTTCACGGGGGTGGCCCTCCCTTCCCTCGCTTTTGACGGCGAGAAACTCATCCGAATATCAGCCGGTAAAGAAAAGCCGACCAAGCGAGGGAAGCCGCCGCGATGTAATGCAGCATGCGAACGTTCGTGCGTCGGTTCAATGTTTCCAGCTCTTCGTTTTTCATAAAACCCCGCCTTAAATCTTATTTTATTTCGTCACTTCGAATGTCGTGACGGCGGCGTCGATCTGCTTCTCCAGATCGTCCGGGTCCGACCATAGGATCGTGGCCCTGATTGTCACTCTGTATTTTCCTTTGCCTTCGAAATGATATTGAATCGTTTTCGTCGCGCCCCAATCGTATTCGGCTTTGAAAACGACCTTGACGCCGCGCGATTTGCCGGCGGTGAAACGCGTTCTGCCATTTTGCTCGATCTTTGTCATTCCGCCCGGTTTTGCATTCAAAATTACGAGCGTGCCGGCGTCGGCCAATTCTTCGACGGTTACCGGCATGGCCGCGCCCCTCATCATTATGCTGCGCGTGAACGCGCCGGAGCGGTCGCCGTAGAGGACTTTGCCGGCTCCTTTAACTTCACCGACCGTCCATCCGGTGGGCGCGCAGAACGAAACTCCGTATTCGGCGTTTGAAAATCTTTCGCATTTATCCTGCTGCGCACGGACGCCGGCGGCGAAGCACAGCGTCATTAAAAAGTAGAGTAAGGTTTTTTTCATCGTTTAAATTCTCAATGCCTTTTGCGGCATTTCAGACGCTTTTAGTTTTGGTAGCGCATACGGGAATCGAACCCGTCTTTCAAGATTGAGAATCTTGCGTCCTGACCGATAGACGAATGCGCCGGAATGAAAACTCATCTCTCGTTTTGAGGTTCTTTATCCTTTAATTGCAGCTGCATTTTTCGGTGCCGTTCCAGCGCCGCATCGCGAATTTTCTTTTCGACTCGCCGATCGACTATCTGTACTCTCGGAGTCGGCTGCATGACGAACGAGGCGTAAAAATCATCGCATTTCAATTCGGCGAAAACATTTTCCATCCGCCACGCGTCGATGAGGTTGAAGATTTCTTGCGTGAATACGTGCGCGCTTTGGATAATTACGACCATCATATAGCTTTTCTCGAGTTATGGACGCTGCTCGAGCGACTGACGGCGACTAAAAGTGCAAAGTACGATAATTTAATCAATCGAACGGCTTTTATATATCCGGATAGGGAAATCGAGCTTCATAAACTGGTTCTGGAACATTTGAAAATGTATAGAAATTCCAGCGTGCATGACGGCGTAAGAAAAGAAGAAGTACGAATCTACGTTTATCAATTAAAAAGGTATGTTGAAAGGCTGATCAAGTTTCACGTTTTTAATGTCATTAAATCGAAAAGTCTGGAAGAAACGATCGAGTTTTTGGACGTTTCTACACAAACCGATTTATTGAAACATCGCGTTGAGTTGTTTAACAGAGTGATCAAATTTCGGTCATCATTCTAATATTGACGGCATAAAAAGGGTTTCGATGCATAAAATTCCCGTAACCGCACGCCCGCTCACCAAATCAGATTTTCTGCAGCTGAATTCGTTTCGATTCCTTTCGCTTAAAATAATTAAAAAGTGACTCAAAAATTGTCGCTAACGGTACTAAGTCAACCGATTCAAATGATCTCAAAAACATTACGGTAAAAGCCTTGCTTTTCTTCTAATAATGTTTGAATGGTAAATGATCGTTATTTGTATAAAATTTCGAAGCTGTTCGGATTCGTTCAATTTAACGCGTGCGAGAAATGGAAGAGCTGTGTGCCGCTCGCTCAAGCAACCTTGCCGGAACGTTGCGAAAGTGAAACGAGGTTCCTGCCAATCGGCCGGGAATGCATTAAATACGAGAATGATAAAACGTGTCGGAGCAACCGAATGCGAAAAGCAGCAGTTAATTGCGAAAATCGGAATTAAAGGTTGAAAAAGTTGCGTTTCCCGCAACTTTTTTATGAAAAACTGCGAAATTCGTAATTAAAGGCAAGAAAAGTTGCGTTTCCCGCAACTTTTCTGAATTAAAGGCAAGAAAAGTTGCGTTTCCCGCAACTTTTCTGATCTTGTAACATTTTCTGAAAAAAAAGTTGCGTTTCCCGCAAGTATTGAAAACTGCCGAACTGTATTAAGTGTTTATCAAATCGAAATGGCTTTATCGGGTTTAAGACGAATGAATTCGGTTTTCACGAAAACGCCGATGCGATTATCAGGCGATGAATTTAAGTTCAGCGGTCGAGGCAATTCGATTATTTGCCGTCATGCGCCGAATATTTCTTTTGACAGGGTGCATGTAAACTAAATATTTAATAGGGTTACGATAATCGCGGCATTATGCGCGCGCGATGATGCGACCAACGTCGACGGCGTTTTGACGCCCACTGATTTTGAGATTTTTTTTAATTTTCGTTCCACGTAAGCCGAGTCCGATAATTAACAATCTCGTCGATTAAAATTCCATGTCGCGGGTAACAATATACGTGTCCTGATGTATCTAATTAAGTTACAGGTGAATGGCGAATATGTTGGAGCTTACAGATAACAATTTTTTTAATTTATTTTATTGTTTATTAGATCATATAGTAAGCGTCTCGGAAATTAAACGGGTCAGAGTTTAATAGCGCAACTGGTGTGAGTTTAATAGCGCAACTACACCAGTTGCGCTATTAAACTCACACCGCTCGTTTGCTGTGCCTTGTTTGATAATGGGTCATTTCAGACTCTTTTTTTGGTTCCTTTTGGTTCTGAGGTCGTCGGCCCATTTTTCGGCCATTGCTTTCGTCGGGTAATAATCTTCACCGTTACTCAACGCCGCCGGCGAACGAAATTCGTAATTGTTCACTTTGCCGCTCGTCTTATTCCGGACGATGTATCCCCAATGCTCAAGCTCCTTAAGTCCCTTCGCGACAGCGTTCCTAGTCATGCCGCTTTGTTTCATGATCTTCTCGTAACCGGGAAAGGTTCGCTTGCTCCTATGGTTCTGAAAACTCTTCAGCACCACGTAAAGCCATTTGGCGGGCGTGGTCAAGTATCTGCCGCCCCACACCAGGTCGAACGATACCTGAACGAATCTGTGCATGCGTTCATGGTCCGCAGAGGGTTTTGTCGTTTGCGCGTTTTTCTGTTTTTTTTCAATTCGCATAAGTTTCGCAACGCGGTCCCATCCTCGGGAGGGCAACCTCGCTCGGGTTTTATCGGTTTCCGTTTCAAACATTTTCCGGACCGTAAATCACGACCGCGTTTATATGCCGGATTATATATTTCGGCGTTCGATTTAAAAAATCACCAAGGTTTGAAAATTATCGTAATTTATCGTAATTTATCGGTTGAAGTTTTCCGAGGGCATCGTAATTACTGTAAATAAGAGGGTTAATAGGAAGATAGAAAACAGGTTAAAAACCGCTTGCCGGCGAAACAAGAATGATTTTTCTCGATCGTTTCATTATCTAATTGCGTTACATTCCGCTGCTCCTAAAATAAACCGCCGCCCAAGACGGAGTTGCTGATCGCGGCTAAATTTATTTCTTTCAAAGAGCTGTAAAAACCGCGACACGCAATAACTAAGCGCTGCGTCGCGGCGCTGCAGCATTTCATGGTCGGCCTATACATTTCGGGCTTGAAATTAAAGAAAGCGCGAATCGAAAAAATTTCGTAATTTTTCGCTAAGGTTCGGTTGAAGTTTTACGGCGGCTCTGTAACTGCTGTAAGCAGAGGATTTGGCGGGAAAACGGCAAACGGCTTGAAAAAGGCCTTTTCGCGCCAAACGAATGTTTTTTTCCGGGGCGGTCGAGTATCGAATCGCTTCCGACTACGGCGCCCCGATCGCGACCGGGTCGACGCGATTTCATATCTTCGAGAACGCCGTCGAAACGACGTCGTGTAAAATCGATCGCTATACGCTCTAGCGCTTCGGGGGCTTACACGCGTGCCTCTGGCTTAAAATTAAAGCATGCGCGAACTGAAACTTTTGCGTAATTTCGCGTAATTTCGCGGTTGAAATCTTTTCGGGCGCTTGTTATCGAAGCAGGCAAAGCGTTTATCGCTTCTTCGAGAAGCGGCTTTAAAACCCCTTTCCAGCGCCGAACGAACGGTTTCGCCGCTGTGGTTTGAATCGCAAAACCCGTTTGATTCCGTCGCTCTGCGAAAACAAATCGTCGTCCGGCCCGGAGCGGTCGATCGCGACCGAATTCATTTCTTCCGAAGAGCCGTAAAACGGCGACGCGCAAACACGAAGCGCCGCGCTTCGTCACTTCGGTGCGTTATAACCGGAATGTTATATTCCAGTCCTGAACTTAAAGTAAACATGAATCGGAAAAAGGTCGTAATTGTTCGCTATTGGTCGGTTGAAATTTCTCCGGACGCTCGTTATCGGTGCAAATAAAGCATTTACCGCGTCATCGAAAAAGGGCTTAAAAACCGCATTTCTGCGGGAAAAGAATGATTTTTCCGGTCGCTTTAATATCGAATCTTGTTCCATTTCGGTGCTCCTAAAGTGAGGCGTCGCCCCGCACTAGAGAGTCGATCCGGCTTCCGAGTCGAATTGATTTCATGGCTGCAAAGGAGCCTTAAAAAAGGAATTTTTATCTGAAAAAAGTGCGTAATTGGGCGCTATTGTGCGGTTGAGTTTCTTTAATTTAAGTTAATGCACGACTTGCTCGATTATGAAAAAATCGCTTTTTTTAACGCCGTTCGGCGTAAATGGAAGTTTTTTGTTAAATGCCGACGCTCTATAAAACAAAGCGGAATGTGAATTGACGGCGATTCGTTTTTTAATTTTTTGCAGGAAAATTTTTCGTTGATATTAAATTATTCGAAGTGATCCCATAGACGCGCGTGATTGGTCGTTTACAGACATTTTCCGCGGCATAGAAGTTCAAAAATGAAACGAGGTGCCGTTTATGACATAAGATATATTATCGGACTCGAAGGGTATCAAACAAAGGGCAAGGCTAAATCTTATCGATTCTCTGCGCAAGGCTCTGCCGCTACTCAAAACCCGGAAAACTGCGGTTCACATTTAATTTTGCTTTTTCGAGCAAATTTATAGTATTTTTATTTTCGGTTTAATCTCATTTTCAATCAACGAATCACACGAACTTCCAGCTTCCGATTTTTAGAAGCCTGTCGAACGAAAGGAAAATACTAATTTATGTTAAATATCATCCTCCGCAGCCTCAAAGGCATCGCCTTGACGGGTTTCGTCTTTTTATGGTCGGTCATCTGCGTCAATGCCGCGACCTTCACGGTCACGAAAACGGCAGATACGTTCGACGGCGCGTGCGACGCCGACTGCTCCCTGCGCGAAGCGATTCTCGCCGCCAACGCCGCGTCGTCCGACGACGTCGTCAACTTTTCGCCCGCCGTTTTTAATACCGCGCGCACCATCGCCACCGTTTACGGCGAGTTCGCCATAAATAATAACGGCACCTTAACCATCGACGGCACCGGCACGACTCTACTTACGCTCGACGGCAGCAATACTCGGCGCCTTTTCGACGTCAACGGCGCGACCGTTTTCATCAACGCCCTCAAAATCACGAACGGCAACGGGCGAGGCGTCCCGAACACTCTCGGCGGCGGCGCTATCTATAACAACGGCGGCGTCTTAACCGTCACCAATTCGCTGATCACGGCTAACGGGACAAGCGGCCCCGGAGCCGGACCGGGCGGGGCCATTTACAATACCGGCACGCTGACGCTGAACGCGACGACCGTCAGCGATAACTTCTCATCTTTCAGCGGCATTAGCGCCGGGTTTGACGGCGGCGGCATTTATAATGCCGCCGGCAGCACGCTCAATCTCAATAACTCGATCGTCAGCGGCAATGCCGCGTACCGGATGACCGGCGGCGGTATCTACAACGCCGAAAACGTTACGGTGACCATCACCGCCTCGACGATCAGCGGCAATAAGTGCCTTGATGCGGATTCGGGCGGCGGCGGCATTTATCACAAATCCGGCGCGCTCACGATTTCCGGTTCGACCATCAGCGGCAATATGGCGACAAACACTTTCGCGCGCGGCGGCGGAATATATTTTGTCGGCGGCGCGTTAATGATCACCGACACGACCTTCAGCGATAATATCGGCACGACCGGCGGCGGCATTTATATGCCCGGCGGCACGGGAACGATCCTGAACTCGAACTTTAAAGGCAATTCGGCTCCAAACGGCAACGGCGGCGGCATCTTGAACGGCGGCGACTTAAACGTCGTGAACACGACCTTTTTTTCGAACGGCGCGGCGGCGACGACCAATTTCGACGGCGCCACCGGCGGCGGCATTTTCAACACCGGAACGATGACGCTCGATCAGGTCACGATCAACAGCAACAGCGCCAACAGAGGCGGCGGGATTTACAACAATATCGGCACCGTGACCGTCACCGCCTCGAACATTAACGGCAATACGGCAAACGGCGCGGGAGGCATTTGCAACGGATGCGCCGCATTTTCCAACAACGGCGGAACGATCAATCTGACGAACACCAACGTCAGCGGCAACGTCGCCGCGACGAGCTCCGGCGGCGGCATCGTCAACGGATCGGCGAGCGTCGTGAACTTGAACAGCGTTACTGTTAACGCCAACCGCGCGAACCTTTTCGCCGGCGTCTTTAGCGGCGGCACGAGCACGGTCAACGCCCGCAATACGATCATCGGCGACAATTTGACTAACAACGGCACGGCTTCCGATTTTCAAGGCACACTTACCTCCCAAGGCTATAATTTGATTGAAACGACTGCCGGCACCGTCATTAACGGCGTCACGACCGGCAATATTCTCGGGCAGGATCCTCAATTGATTCTCATCAATAATATCGCCGGCTCGATCTCGATCGTCATGCTGCAGCCGACGAGTCCGGCGATCGACGCCGCCGACCCGAACAACTTTCCGCCCGAGGATAAGAGCGGCATTCTTCGCCCGCAGGACGGCGATCTGAACGGCACGCTGCTGCCCGACATCGGCGCTTACGAAAGACAACCGGCGGTGCTTCGCGTCACAAAAATCGCCGACACCGACGACGGCAGCTGCAATGACGATTGTTCGCTGAGAGAGGCGATTACGGTAGCCAATTCGATCGTCACGTTCGATAAGGTGATCTTGTTTGACCCGCAAATTTTCGGCGCAAAGCAGACGATCGTCCTCGGCGGCGCCGAGTTGACCACCTCCGGTTTCGGGACGCTCGCGATTTTCGGACCGGGACGCGATTTGCTGACGATCAGCGGCGATAATCAAAGCCGGGTATTTACTGTCGGAACCGGAGCGGCGGTGACGATCAAAGATGTCGCAATCTCGTACGGGAACGGCGGCGGGGCGAACCTTCCGGGTTCCGGCGGCGCCGTATTGGTGCAGCCCGACTCTTCACTCTCGCTCATCGACTCGGCGGTAAAATTCAATTCAGTGACATTGACGCAGGCTTCGGGGCTGAGGGTTCCGGTATCATATATCAGCAAAGCCGACACGTCCGGCGGTCAGGAAGCGATCTCTGCCGAGCCGTTATGGGGCGGCGGGGGCGGCATCTTCAACCAGGGCAGTTTGATGTTGAAAGGCACGCTCCTCAGCGAAAATACGGCAACCGCGACGGGCGGACAGGCAGTCGGCGGCGGCGGCGGCATCTATAATCTCGGCAGCGCCGAACTGACCGATTCCACCATCGACAACAACCGCTCGTTTGCCGTGAACGGCGCCCTCCCGATCGGCGGCGGCGGCATTTTTAACGGACCGAACGGCAAGCTGAAACTCTTTTATTCGACCGTCAGTTACAACATCTCGCACGGATCCGGCGGCGGCGTCAACAACAACACGAACGCGACGCTCGACATTACGAATTCGACCGTCAGCGGCAACCGGGCTGAGTCTTCGATGAGCGGGTTCGGCGGCGGCGTCGTCAATTTCGCGACCGCCCGGGCGAACGGCGTCACGATCGCCGGCAATTATGCCGAACTCGGCACATCGGGCGTTCAAAACAACCGGACAAATCCGGCGACCGCGTTTTTTACATCGAAGAACTCGATCTTCGCCGACAACGCCAACTCGACCGTCGCCAACGATTTCGGCGGCACGCTCACTTCGGAAGGCTACAATTTGATCGAAACGACGAACGGCACGACGATCGGCGGCGTGACGACCGGCAATGTTCTGAACGTCGACCCGCAGCTGCTGCCGCTCGGCAATTACGGCGGACAGACCGAAACGCACGCGCTTCGCCCCAACAGCCCCGCGATCGATAAAGGAAATAACTTTGGGCTACTGACCGATCAGCGCGGCAAAGCGCGTCCGTTCGACGATCCGCTGATTCCGAACGCGGCGGGCGGAAACGGTTCCGACATCGGCGCTTTCGAAAGGCAGCGCGACGATTTGACGACCCGCGCGCCGTTCGACTTCGACGGCGATAATAAAACGGACGTCGGCATCTTTCGACCGGCTGACGGATCCTGGTGGTACACCAGAAGCTCGTCGACCGATTTCCGCGTGTTTTCTTTCGGCACGTCGACCGACATCATGACGCCCGGCGACTTTTCGGGCGACGGCAAAGCCGATATAGCGGTGTTTCGTCCCGGCACGGGCGAATGGTTAGTGCAGAGGAGCGAAGATGATTCTTATTTTTCGTTTCCGTTCGGACAAGCCGGCGATGTGCCCGTCCCGGCGGACTATGACAATGACGGAAAAACCGATGCCGCCATTTTCCGCCCGTCGACCGGCACGTGGTATATCTTGAATTCGGGGGGTTCAGGCACCGGAGTCGTCAATTTCGGCGGCGCGCAAGACAAACCCGTCCCGGCGGATTTCGACGGCGACGGGAAAGCCGACATTGCTATTTTTAGACCCAGCGACGGCAGCTGGTGGTATTTGAGAAGTTCCGATCTGCAGTATCGCGTATATTCCTTCGGCGCCTCTACCGACATTCCGGTGCAGGGCGATTACTCGGGAGATGGAAAAGCCGAGCTCGCCATTTTCCGTCCTTCAACCGGCGAATGGTTCTTCCAGAGATCGGAAGATAATTCCTATTACTCGGTGCCGTTCGGGACAAGCACGGACGTTCCCGCCCCCGGAGACTACGACGGCGACGGCAAATTTGATACGGCGGTGTTCAGACCGGCGACCGGTGAATGGTACGTGCAGCGATCGACCGCCGACGTTTTGATCACGAGCTTCGGCGGCACGGGCGATCGCCCGATTCCGAATGCGTTCATTCGTTGAAACAAAGGCGCGGCGAAGCTCCCGTCCGCGCCTCTACTTCAAGCGATTGCGAAGAAGTTGAAAATTCCGGTAAAAATCTATTTTGAAATTTCGATTCGCGGGCAGCTCACTTTCGGTGGGTTTCTTGCTGATCCTAGACGAGCGACGATTTGCCGGATTATGTCAATGTTTGGGAATTATTCGCAAAATAAAATTATTTATAAAGCGGCGTTAAAAAATTATGATTAAAGATTATAGAAAATTTCTCTCTCTACCGGCATTGCTTTGTATCGCATCGGCGATCGGTTTTCTTCACTCAGGGATCTCGGGGCAGTATCTTTTCGAAAACGACCGCTCAAAGGCGTGGCTGCTGCGTCCGGTCGAATTCAACCGAGCGGTAGCCGAAAGGTCGGGCGTTTCACCTGCCTTTGAAAATCTTTTCGTAAATTTTTTTCGAGACTTCCCCACGGTCGCGCTGCCGACGGTCGGCAATTTAACCACGACGACCGCCGACCCGCTCGCGAGTGAGATCGACAAGATCGTGAACGGCGACGAATCGAACGGGTTCGGCGCATTCGGATCGAGCCTCGCCGTCAGCGGCGACACTCTCGTGATCGGTTCGCCGCGAGACACCATCGGCGGCAATCAAGACGCGGGCGCCGTGTATGTTTATATTCGCAGCGGAAATTCCTGGGCATTTCAGCAAAAGCTGTTCGACCCGAACGCCGGCGTGAGCGATCAGTTCGGATTCAGCGTTGACATCGACGGCGATACGATAATCGTCAGCGCGAATAACGCCGACATCGGGCAGAATTTTTCGCAAGGAGCAGCGTTCGTCTTCGTGCGAACGGGCGGCGTCTGGACGCAGCAGCAGAAGTTCGTCGCGGCGGACGGCGCGCAAAGTGACTTTTTTGGTCAGTCCGTCGCGATTTCGGGCGATACGGCAATCGTCGGCGCCCATCAAAACGATGCCGGCGGGAATACGAATCGAGGCGCGATCTATATTTTTCAGCGAACAGGCGGCGTCTGGGGCGAACCGCAAAAGGTGGTCGCCGCCGACGGCAGCGCGCAGGACAACTTCGGCTGGAGCGTCGATCTCTCTGGGGATACGGCGATCGTCGGCGCGCATTTGAAATCGGTTATAACCAACGACACGCGCGGCGCGGCTTACGTGTTTACGAAAACCGGCTCCGTTTGGAGCCAGCAGGCTAAACTGACGGCGAACGACGCTTTTTTAAGCGACCGTTTCGGTTACAGCGTGGCGATCGACGGCGACACGGCGGTGATCGGCGCGAACGCGGTCGATATCGGCTCGAATGTCAATCAGGGAGCCGCTTATATCTTCACCAGAAGCTCAAATGCGTGGAGTCAGAGCGCGAAGCTTTTTACGCCGGACGGTCAGGGCGGCGACTCGTTCGGATCAAGCGTCGCGATCGACGGCGGGCGCGTCGTCGTCGGCGCGATTAATCATAATCCGGGAGGTCCGGTGCGCATTGGCGCCGCCTTTCTTTATTTGAAGGTCGGAGAGAGCTGGATTCAAAGAGCCGAACTCATCGAATTGGACTATTTCGGAAGTCTGGTTGACCGTTTCGGCACGAGCGTGGCAATCGAAGGCGACGATATTTTTGCAGGCGCTCCCTCAGACGATTATGGAGTATTTCTTCGACGCGGCTCGGTTTATTACTACCGGACGCCCGTCTTCGCTCCGGATTTGCAACCAGGCAGCGATTCAGGCACGAGCAGCACGGACAATATGACGAAAAATCAGCAGCTCGTATTCGATATTTCCGGCGTCACGCCGGGCGCCGCGGTCGATCTGCTCCGCGATAACGCCGTCGTCGCCAGCGGCGCGGCGACCGGAACTACGATCACGCTGTCCGATACGGCTCCGTCGGCGGACGGCACTTTCCGCTACACCGCCCGGGAAACGCGAAACGGCGTCACGAACTCTCCGAGCGATTGGGTGATTGTCAGAGTCGACAATACTGCGCCCGCCGCGACGATCAATCAGGCGGTGTCTCAGTTGGACCCGTACCGGTTGCAGCCGATCAATTTCACCGCCTCATTTAATGAACCGGTTTTCGGATTCGCGGCGTCGGATATTTCCCTTGCCGGTTCGACGGCGGGCGTCTCTTCATCGCTCATTAATGTTTCGGGAAACGGTCCCGTCTATAATGTCGGGGTCGGCAGCCTCACCGCCGACGGTAACGTCACAGCGAGCATTTTGGCGAACGCTGCCGAAGACGCGGCGGGCAACCAAAGCGTCGCTTCGACTTCGACCGACAACACCGTTACCTACGACTCGACTCCGCCGACGGTAACCATCAACCAATCAGCGAATCAAGCCGACCCGACCGGAATCTTACCGGTTAACTTCACGGTTTCGTTCAGCGAGCCCGTGACGGATTTCAACGCGGCGGACATCTCGCTTGCCGGTTCGACCGCCAATATCGAATCGGCGAATATTTTCGTGTCCGGCGGGGGCGCCACATACAACGTCGCGATATCCAACATTACGTCGAACGGCGGGTTCGTTCAGGCATCGGTCAATGCGCCGGGGGCGGTCGACGCGGCGGGAAATCCGAACGCCGCCTCGACCAGCACCGATAACCGGGTGGCATTCGACAACATGTCGCCGAGCGTCACGATCAATCAAGCCGCTGAGCAGCCCGATCCGACTTCGGTCCTGCCCGTAAATTTCACGGTCGTCTTTAGCGAGCCGGTGACCGGGTTCGAAGCGGCGGACGTAAACTTTATCGGCTCGACCTTTGATACAACGCAGGCGAGCGTCAGCGTGACCGGGACAGGCACTACGTACAACGTCAGCGTCGGCGGGGTAATTGTCTCGAACGGCAGCAGGCTCGAGGTCAGAGTATCGAGCGGCACGGTGCGGGACGCGCTCGGCAATCTAAATTTTGCGTCGACCAGTACGGATAATCGAGTCACGATCGACAACGTCGCCCCGACGGTCACTGTCAATCAGGCGATCGGGCAAAGCGACCCGGCATCGACGCAGCCCGTCAATTTTACGGTTCGCTTCAGCGAAGCCGTCGCCGGGCTGACGAGCGCCGACATTTCCTTGGCGGGATCGACGGCGGATGTCGAATTCGCCGCCGTGACGGTCACCGTCACGGGCAATCTTTATTCGGTCGCCGTGCGGAATATAACATCTAACGGTCAAGTAAGAGTGTCATTGCCCCCTGGGGCGGCAGCCGATTCAGTCGGTAACCTCAGCCAGTCTTCAACGAGCACTGATAACGTGGTTACGGTTGCCGTGAAAGATGCGCCGTTCGACTTTGACGGCGACGGCAAAACCGACGTCGGCATTTTTCGCTCGTCCGACGGATCCTGGTGGTACGCCAGAAGTTCGTCGACCGATTTCCGAGTTTATCCGTTCGGTGTCGGCACCGATATCATCACGCCCGGCGACTATACCGGCGACGGCAAAGCCGATATAGCAGTGTTTCGCCCTTCAAACGGCGAATGGTTCATCCAGCGCTCGGAAGACGGTTCTTACTTTTCATTCCCGTTCGGACAAGCAGGTGATGTTCCCGTGCCGGCTGATTACGACGCCGACGGCAAAACCGACGCGGCGATCTTCCGCCCTTCGACCGGCACTTGGTACATCCTGAACTCGGGCGGTTCGGGCACGGGGATCGTCAACTTCGGCGCTTCGACCGACAAACCGGTCCCGGCTGACTATGACGGCGACGGCAAGGCGGACGTCGCGATCTTTCGCCCGAGTGACGGCTCGTGGTGGTACCTTCGATCGTCGGATTCACAATTTAGGGTTTACAGCTTCGGAGTCGGGACGGACATCCCGGTGCCGGGAGACTGGACCGGCGACGGCAAGGCCGACATCGCCGTTTTTAGACCTGGAAACGGGATCGGCGAATGGTTCTTCCAACGCTCGGAGGATAATTCCTACTACTCGGTTCCCTTCGGCGCCTCGACCGATATCCCGGCACCGGGCGATTACGACGGCGACGGCAAATTTGACACCGCCGTATTTCGTCCCTCGACCGGCAATTGGTTCATTCAAGGTTCGAGTGCCGGCATTACGATCACGAGTTTCGGCGGGCAGGGCGACCGTCCGATTCCGAACGCTTTTGTGCCTTAAAACCGTAATAATAGAAGAAGGGTCTAGGGTAGCAAACGATAATCGAAAGCTCATTTTTGTCCGCTAAATTTTCATTATTAGCTAGGTTTTATGCGATCAAGAAAAAGCATGCTAACTAAATTTTATCGGTCGAATTTTCGCTGTCATTATTTTCAATAGAAACTATTTGATAAAAAGAAGATACAAGTTTTCTAACTTACCTTTGCTACTCTAGACCCTAGAAGAATAATGGGTCGAATAAAAAATAGCGCGGGCGGCTGGTTAGATGCCGCCCGCGCTGGCGATCAGTTCCCGGCTGTATCGAACGGACTGCGGCTTCTGGCAGATGCTTTCCGGCAGACCCGGTCATCCGCCGGACTTTCGCGGCGCGTTCGACACGATTATGGCGTTTTTCTTACGTGCCGAAATTATTCGTTGCCGAAGCGTTCATTCGCGGTGCCAGCCCTCGCCGGCGGTCAAAATATTCGCCGCGGCGATACTGGTCGGCGCTTCTGCTTTTCTGATACTCGGCACTTATTATTTTACAAAGCTTTATTGGGGTCCGGCGATCATCGATCGGCTGGGCTTTCAATAAAAATCCTTGCTTTTTCCCTTTTTACGTCGTATAAATATCTGGAATTTTTCAATTAAAGGGTTGCCCGTGCAGCGCCCCCGAATGCGATAACGACAGTCATGAAGAAACTGTTCCTGCTTCTATTTTTAATGCTTTCTCCGGGTCTTTTCGCCTACGCCCAGGATCTGCCGTTCGAAGAAACGGTCGAAACATTGAAGCCGCCCGTCGACGAACAAAAACTCGTCGGCAGGGTAGTGAAAGTTACCGACGGCGACACGATTACGATTCTCGACCGGTACAAGCAGGAATACAAGATCCGCCTCGAAGGCATCGACGCCCCCGAATCCGAACAAGATTTCGGACGGCGCGCCGAGCAGAATCTGTCCGATCTGATCTTCGGCAAGACCGTCACCGTTCTCGCCTCGAAAGTCGATAAATACAAGCGCTTCGTCGGCAAGGTGCTGCTCGGCGACAAGGATATCAATCTCGAACAAATTAAAGCGGGCTTCGCCCGGCATTACAAACGATACGCCGGCGAGCAGCATCCGGCGGACCGCGCGCTGTACGCCGCTGCAGAAACGAAAGCCCGCAACGCTAAATTAGGCTTATGGTCTCAGACGGCGACCGCGCCGCGGGACTGGCGAAAAAGCGACGAGAAAGTCTCGCCGGCGGCGAGCCGGACAGCGGAAAACGACTGGCCGGGACCGAATACGCCTTCGTCTCGAACGTACATCCGCGGACCGCGCGGCGGCTGTTATTACATCAACGGCAGCGGGAACAAAACCTATGTCGACCGGAGTTTGTGCGATTAGCGAACCGGAACGACCTCGGGAGGCATCGGATGAATTTATGGCTAAAGGAGCACTGTTTGTAGGCTGGGGCGCGATCGTCGCAGGAAGAGAAAAAGTCGCGCCGAAAGTGCTCGGCGACGCCGTCGCGTATCTCGAACGTCTGCAGGGAGAGGGCACGATCGACGGTTTCGACGTCGTGCTGCTCGAACCGCACGGCGGCGACCTCGGCGGCTTCGTGCTGGTCAGGGGCGAGAAGGAAACGATCGCCCGTCTAAGGGTTGACGACGAATTCATGCGGTTGATCGTCGCCGTGCAGCTCGTCCATCAAAAGGTCGGCGTCGTCGGCGCTTACACGGGCGCCGAAATGCAGTCGCTTTTCAGGATGTGGGACGACGAGGAAGACAAACTGCTTTCGGCCGATCGATAAACGGCGAGTTGCCGCAAAAGATTTTGAGGATCAAGGTTACAAAAATGAAAAAACTGATTCCTTTAATTATTTTGATTTTTGCGTTCTCGGCTTTCGGGCAAACTCCGGCCGCGCCGTGCGCCGTCTCGAATTCAAATCTTCCCGAAATTCGTGGGCTGAAACTCGGCATGTCGCAGGCGGAGTTGATTCGGCTCGTCGGCAACCCCGACAACCTTAAACCTTTCAAATACCGATTGTCCCGAAATGAATCGCGAGCCGGTACTACGGCAGCTATGTCGAATCAATCGTCTCGGGATTACGACGTAGGCGCGAAATCTTACACTTTTTTGGCGTCTCGTGACGCGGCGGTCGCCGATTTTTTCGATGTTCATCATACCGTCATCGGCTTTTATAATGACGCCGCTTTCAATCTGCAGATCGCTTTCGATGCTCAAAAGCCCGAATGGCAGACGCCCACTGATTTAATCAACGCGTTCGCCCCGAATCTCGGAGCTCCCGCCGACATATGGATGTTTCGATAAAAGGCGTCGATATTTCTGCACCGCGGGCTGAATTTCCGTCAGTTTACCCGCGCCATGTAAATTTTGCGTATAGTTATCATCATACCAATATAGTTCGGACGCGGCTTTCCCGCTTTTATCATGAAGCGTGTGGAACGGTCCCCTCGTTACCATGTTAATCGGTGTGCTGAAAGGTCTGGAAAATAGAGTGACTTTTTGGTAATTCAAACAGAAATTCCAGTATCCTCGCAGTAAATCCAACTTATCTAGCGCTTTTAAGGCGCCTTCATGTACGCCGCGCGCTGTAACCTTTATTTGAACGATCGTGTAATCGTATTCTCTGCCGAACTCGAGCTGGTGCCATTTGCTTTTGAATTTATCTCGATCAAACTTCTTCGGAACTGATTTGCTGAATTTGAATCCGGGCGGAATATTGGGCATTTTTTTGAAAATTTCTGAATACATGCAGGAAATGCTTGTTACAAGGATATATTCAAATTCATCGCCCTCAATATAGTCATTTTCTTTTCTTGTAATAACGCCCAGTACAGACTTGCAATCAAGCGGTTTAGTCGTTTTAGAAACTTCACCGATTGCGGATCGGATTAAGCTGGAGTATTCATAAGCGGGAATTTCCTTATTAAATTCCAGGTAAGATTCGATAGCCGCAAAATAATCGTGACTTTCGATTAAACTCCAACCCTTCAGATTGCCCGTATCGTCATACACCCGGCTCTTTTCAAGCTGTTTGAGTAGAGTTAATGCTTTATTTTCTTTGTCCTTCACCCACTTCGCGCACATAAGTTAAAGCAACTAAAAAATTACCGGAATATTAAACACGAATCGGGCACCGATTGAAAGCAGCGCCCGCTCGTTTTTTTTGATAAATAGATTTTAAGAATTCACCAAAGTCCGATACATGACGTTAAAGAGCCTCCAAAGGGACGCCTATTTTATCCTACAAAAAGTTTGAACCGCCTGATTTATTTGTAGTCCGTAAAACGGCCGTTTTGCGGACTTCCCTGCCGAAACTCAAAAACCCCTTAAAACCATTATAAAACGGTCCGTTTATGCGTCCGTTTTTCAAAGTCCGTTTTCGAGGCTCCTTAGTTACAGAAAATGGACAAACTACTCCTCTATTTAAGCGATAAGGAAGAAAAATTAACCAGGCTGATCAGCTATTGCCGCGTTTCGACCGCGGATCAGAATTTAACTTTGCAAAAAGACGAGCTCTTGAAGTGCGGTTGCTCGAAGATCGCCGAAAACGTCGCTTCCGGCGCGAAGACGTCGGCGCCGGCCTTGAAGCCGCGATCGACTTCGCGCGCGAAGGCGACGCGCTCGCCATCTCTGAAAGCGCGCTCGCATTAAAGAAACGTATCATCAAAATAAAAATCACTCATTTTAGTATCGCGATGCCAGCGGTTGCAGAGTCGAACTTCCGCTGCGCGATGTTCCGCTCGTCGAATTTTATTGAGTCGACAGTTTGGTAAAACGATACCGAAGCCGGGATTTAATCAGGCTGAAAAGTCGAATTAATCGGGCCGGGGAGTTCTGTCGGCAACGGCGGCTTTCTCTTTTTTTGTCCTCGATCGTTTGATTCGCACAATAACCGGGAGTTCCGGCTGTTGTTGCCGCGATTCTGCTATCGAATATCCTTCGGTGGCATCAAATCCGGTCTCGGGGTTCTTGAGAAGCCGCATCGCTTATTCGCTCAAGTTCCTTTGTTTTGCTGGATAATTGCTTTTCTTTCGCCTCGAAAGAAAGATCGGCGTAAAAGTTTTTGTCGAAATTACTTCCAAAAGGTAATGTATTGCCCCAAACAGAGATTCCGTTTTAACCGGGTTACCCTGTTTGAATGGAAGAAAAGAAATCGGATTAAAAGGATGTTAACGGCGTCGATTTCAACCTAATCATCACCGGTCGGAA
This sequence comes from Pyrinomonadaceae bacterium, assembly GCA_036563455.1. Classification (GTDB taxonomy): domain Bacteria; phylum Acidobacteriota; class Blastocatellia; order Pyrinomonadales; family Pyrinomonadaceae; genus JAFDVJ01. Next base: position 18,676 of record DATCMK010000016.1, read on the forward strand.
ACAAGCGGCGCAAAGCGCTTCCGAGGCGGCGCGTCGGGTTTGATGGGCGATTAACGAGAGGAAAAATCGTCGATTCCAGACTCATTTACGAGAACCGAAACAATTAATGAATAAAACAAACGGGCGGCAAACCAATGGGTACGGTAAGAATTTCATTTTCTGCACCGGAATTGAAAACAGTTACCCGACGATCAAAGGGCGCAACGGCAAACCGAAGCGCATCGACCAGATGGAAAAATGCGGGCATTACGAGCGTTGGCGCGACGATTTTCAGCTCGTCCGCGAGCTCGGACTCGATTATCTGCGCTACGGTCCGCCGTATTACAAAGTTCATCTCGCGCCGGGAAAATACGATTGGTCTTTCACGGACGAAACTTTTAACGAATTGAAACGCCTCGATATCGTGCCGATAACCGATTTGTGTCATTTCGGCGTGCCGGACTGGATCGGGAATTTTCAGAACCCGGATTGGGCGCAGCATTTCGCCGAATACGCCGAGGCGTTCGCGCGCCGTTATCCGTGGGTGCGGCTTTACACGCCGATCAACGAGATTTTCATCACCGCGATGTTTTCGGCGAAATACGGCTGGTGGAACGAGCGGCTCGAAACGGATTTGGCGTACGTGACGGCTTTGAAGCATCTCGCCCGCGCCAATCTGCTGGCGAAATTCGCGATCCTCAAAGTTCAGCCCGACGCGATTTTCATTCAGAGCGAATCGAGCGAGTATTTTCACGCGCTCGATCCGGAAGCGAAACCGCTCGCCGATTTCTACAACGAAAAACGCTTTTTGTCGCTCGACTTGTGCTACGGCCACGACGTGAAAGCGAGCATGTACCTGTACCTGACCGACAATGAGCTGACGCGCGCGGAATACGAATGGCTGATGGAAAACGGGCGTAAAGTAAAACCGCACTGCGTGATGGGCAATGATTATTATTACACGAACGAGCATTACATCGCCGCGGACGGAAAAATCACCGAATCGGGCGAAATTTTCGGTTATTACGTGATCACGAAACAGTATTACGACCGCTATCACCTGCCCGTGATGCACACGGAAACGAACCTTCGCGACGAGAAGAAAGCTCCGCTCTGGCTCAGAAAACAATGGGAGAACATGCTGCGCCTGCGCGCCGACGGCGTGCCTATCATCGGTTTCACGTGGTACAGCCTGACCGACCAGATCGACTGGGACGTGGCTTTAAGATTAGATCGCGGCAGGGTCAATCCGCTCGGTCTTTACGATTTGGATCGAAAGATACGTCCCGTCGGTACGGCTTATAAAAAACTCGTCGAACAATGGCGCGAACTGTTGCCGATGGAGAGCCGCAGCCTCGATATGCACGTGTCGTTGACTCACAAAGATTGAGAATTACAACATTGAATTCATCCCGTGCTTTTCCATATTCTCGGCAATTCACAAAACGAAGCCTGCCGCGTGAAGCAGCACGATGCGGCAACGCATCATTCGGCGTGCTCTGTACGATGAAAGACAGTAAAGCTCTCGTTAATCAGCCAAGGTAATTAATATACGGAAAACGGTTAAGTCTGTTTTAACTTGAGATTTTCTATAACCGTTTGATGGTATCTCAAATAACGAACAAAGGGAGTAATATGAACAGAAAAATCAAAGCAATTTTAACCATCACGATCGGGACGAGCATGCTGACTTTCGGCGGTTCCGACGCTTCGATGCAAACCAATCGTCAGGCGGACGGCACAACCACGCGAAACAGTAATACCTCGGCGGATATGATCGGCAATCTGAGCACAGATGAATTCGAGCGCGTCAATGCCGAGGGACAGAGAGCCGTCGCGGCGATCGCGCCGACGAGCGGCGCTTTATCGAAAGCCGACCAGAAGCTGATGACCGAAGTGGCGATGGGCGGCATGATGCAGCTCGAAGTGAGCCGCGCCGCCCTGGAAAAAGTTACCAGCCCGGAAGCGCGGCTGCTGGCGCAATCGGAAGTCGAAGAACAAACCGGCGTCGCCGCTAAGCTCCGGGAAATCGCCGCCGCGAAAGGCTTTACCCTGCCGGCAGCGCCGGATCCGAAAACCGCGGCGCTGATCTCGAAAATGAACGGCGTGTCGGGCAATGAATTGGACGTTTTCTACATTCGCGAAAGCGGCGTCAACGGTCACGAAAAGCTCCAGAAGGTGATGACCAAGGTGCAATCGAAGGCGACCGACCCGAGCATGAAGAGCCTCGCCGCCGCGACCCTGCCGGTCATCAGAGTGCACATGCAGGTCTCGCGCGCCGAAGTCGCTAAAAAATCGGGCGGAAACAATCGAAACAACAGCGCCCGCAAATAACAAAGCGCTTAAATAACGATTCGCCCCGAAAGGCGAAAATCAAATTCATCGGATTAAAACTCTTTCAACGAAGCCGCTTTTCTGATTCGAGAAGCGGCTTTTATCGATAGCGGCACGGGCCATCGGTTTTTCCGGCACAGTGCAGGTATTGATCGATCATCGGCCGAAGATTACCGAAATCGAGCGGCTTGCAGATCAGATCGTGGCAGCCGGCGCCGAGCACTTCGTCGCGATACGAATCGCCGTGCGCCGTCCGATGATCTGCGGGTTGTGCGCGACCGACGAGAGCAGCCGCCCGTGGCGGCCGCGCTGCGAGAAATGCGTGTCGATGATCGTGTTTTCGACGAGATTCATGCCGGGCGCGAGTTCCACCGATTGATGCCCCGGCGCGGTGTCGGAAGCGCCGGAGAGCAGCGTCGAGGACGACATCATCATCGCGCCGGCGCTCGTGCCGCCGATCGTCAGCCCGTCACTGAATTTTTCGAGAATCAGCCGATGCAGCGGCGTCCCGCCCGTCAGCGCCGTCACGTGCAGCTGATTGCCGCCGGTGAAATATAAACCGGTCGCGTTTTTGATTTTTTCCAGCATCGGTTCGTCGTACGCTTCACTGCGGTCGGCGATATTGACGACTTCGAAGTTTTTGAATTTCAGCCGCTCGAATAATTCCGCGTAGCGCCGTTCGGCGTCTTCCGGATCGTCGGTCGCGACCGTCATCACCACGACCCGCGCATTATTCAGGCCGCCCGACAGATCCAAAAACCTTTTCGATGATTTTCAGTGAATTTTCGGTGATCTCGCTCGATTCGCCGCCGACGGCGATCAGGTTCCTTGAGCTTGTTTCTTCGGCATAGCGTCTTCCTTTTCTCCTCTTTAAATTAATCCTAAATAGTTAAATAGTTAAAGGTTTGTATTTAGCGGGACGATGCCCGTTCATTGGGAATGAAGAAGCCGAAATCATTCTCTTCCGTTAAATTCAAAGCCCTTTAAACAAGAATCCCATTTTATGAATGCAGGTTTCTTTCGCCTTCGACCCTATTGACCATCGGCGGAAAACGGCACTTTGACGAAAATCGTTGTGCCTTGTCCGAGGTTTGTTTCGATTTCCAATTGCCCGCCGATCAGCGCCGCTCTTTCTTTCATGATCATCAATCCCCTCGTTTCGCTTTTCTCGATCGAATCGCCCGCGCGCAAGCCTTTGCCGTCGTCTTCGACGATCAAGGTTACCGAACTATCTCGTATCGCCAGCATCACCTCGACACTCCCCGCGCCCGAATGTTTGTAAACGTTACTGAGCGCCTCCTGCGCGATTCGATAAAGATTGATTTCGGTTTCCGGCGAAAATCGTTGTTTTTTTGTTCCCGAGACGAGCAGCTGCGCTTCGATTTTCGTAAATTCCGACCATTCTCTGATGAATTTATCGAGCGCCGCGTATAACCCCAGATCGTCGAGCGACGCCGGGCGCAGATCCCAGGCGAGGTAATCGACGCCGTCGTCGATTCGTTTGGCGAGCGTTTGAATTTCGGCTATTTGAACTCTCAATGAACGCTCGCCCGATCTGTCCAACGATTCGAGTTTCAATCTGAGCGCGGTCAGTTTTTGCCCGAGCTGGTCGTCGAGCTCGCGCGCGACGCGTCTTCGTTCGTCTTCCTGCGCGTGCACGAGTTTCTGCAGCATTTCTTTATCGCGCAGCGCCTTTTCGGCGCGTTTGTGTTCGGTGATGTCCTGCGCCAGCACGATGATCGCGTTGATACCGCCGACGGAATCTTCGAGCGGCGCGGCGCTCATCAGGAACCATCGCCCGGCGACATCCATCTCGAAATTAACGTCCTCGCCGTCGAACGCCCGCCGGTAGTAAGGCTCGACGAAGCGCACCGCTTCGGGCGAAAAAATGTCGGACAGCTTTTTGCCGACGATCTGCGCGGAATCGAGACCGACCTGCGCGAGTCCCTGCCCGTCGGCGAAAATGTAGCGCAGTTCGCGGTCGAAGACGTTGAGCGAGCCGCCGGGAATGTTTCGCGCCAGGTGGCGCAGCATCTGCTCGTTTTCCCGTAAAGTCTCCTCGGCGCGGCGGCGCTCGGTCAGATCGCGGCTGACCTTCGTAAAGCCCTGAAGCCGTCCGTTTTCGTCGCGAAGCGGCGTCATGATCTCGTTTACCCAAAACAGAGTGCCGTCCTTGCGCACGCGCCAGCTTTCGTCTTCGCTCCGCCCGGTGCGAAGCGCCGTGCGCATCTCGCGCTCGGGTTTGCCGGCGTCTTCCGGCGTGTAGAACACGCCGACATACTCGCCGATGATTTCCGCGGCGATGTATCCTTTGAGGCGGCGCGCGCCTTCGTTCCAGCTCGTCACGCGTCCTTCCGGGTCGAGCGTGAAAATCGCGTAATCGTGCACGCTTTCGATGACCGTGCGCAGCCGTTCTTCGCTTTCTCTTAATAAATCTTCGGTCAGCTTTTTCTCGGTATGATCGCGCAGGATTTTGACGAAGCCCTGAAGATGCCCGTTGACGAGCGGCGTCATCACGCCGGTCGCGAAAAAGCGAGAGCCGTCGCGGCGGACGTGCCAGCGGTCGTCTTCGGCGCGCCCATCGCCCAGCGCCGTCTCCATTTCGCTGTCGGGCGCGCCGGCGGCTATATCTTCGGGCGTGAAAATAATGTCGCCGGAATGCCCGACGATTTCCTCTTCCGTGTAACCCAAAATACGCTCGGCGCCTTTATTCCAGAAACGGACGCACCGTTGCGGGTCCATCGCGAAAATCGCGTAATCGGTCGCGCTTTCGAGCAGCAGCTCGAACAGTTTTTCGGTTTCGTGCGGTTCTCCTTCGGAAGAACCGTCATTATTTTCTTCTTCGAAGCCTTTGGAACGACGCGCCATTATTTCCTCCTCAATCGATGATTTTGATTGCCCGTCAAACAAACCTTTTCAAAAGTCCGCCGGCTTTATGTGAGCGATAAAACCGACTCCGAAAACGCACCGTTTTATGACGAGCGATTTTGCTCTTTGCCGTTGCTTTCGTTGCCGAACACGGCTTCGCGAACCAGCTTCGCCCGTTGTTTGGCGCTTTCAATGCCGAGCGAAATTTCTCCCGCCGCTTCCGGCTGATTGATCTCGGTCAGCTTTCCGCCAACCCTATGCGGCAGCATTTCGTTTTCCTCGATTTTGCTCAAGGTCCGCCGGAGCGAGTTTTCGATGTCTTTAGTCGCTTCTTCGAGCAGCACGCCGAGCGTAAAGCCGTGTCCGGTGTGACAACGAAAGCGCGTCGCGTCGCCTTCGTGAATCTCCACCAGAGCGCCGTGACAATCCGGGCAGGTCAATGAAGTTTTTTCGCCCAGTTCCGTGATGCCCAGCTCGAAACCGTTATCCTCATTCGCCACCATAATTTCTATCTTCAGACTTTCCGGTACCGGAGTTTCGCCATCGGTCGAAACCGGCTCCGATACCAGACGAGTCAGTAAATTGCCCATTTCCGCCAAGGGCACGCTGTGATCGACCTTCACCGCGCGCATCGCGCTGAGCGGCATGCTCGGGTATTCGGCTTCGACCCGGGCAAATTTATAACGACACGAGAATACGGACCGCGATTCGACCGGATACTATTCGCTCGTCTTCGGCTTTGCCCGACAAATATAAGTTTATCTAAAAGAAAACGTTGGGTATGTCGCGCACACCACATAATGGTCGTGAATCGTTTGTCAGGCTTTCACCGCCATTTAAGTATGTCACGGCAATGAGTCCCTCAGCCTTCCAAAAACAAATCCGGATCCGAGCAGCGCGTCGTCCGATGGCGGGCGAAAATATGGACATTGCCGGTGACGAAGGCTAATTTTCCTGCAGCCCGCCCTGCAAAATCGCGTAGCCGATAATGTCCCTGCGGGTTTTCATATTCAGTTTTCTGAGGCTGTTTGCTTTATGAGTTTCGGCGGTTTTGACCGAGACGCCCATTTTATCGGCGATCTCCTTGTTGCTGTAGCCGAGCGCGATATGCCGCGGCACTTCCGCTTCGCGCGGCGTCAACCGCTCGCCGCTCGTTCCTCCCCGAAACTTGCTTTGTTTTCCCGTGAAGCCCTCGAAAACCTTGCCCGTTATTGCGGGGTCGAGATATTTGTCGCCGGCGGCGACCGCGCGGATTGCGCGAATCAATTCGGCGGGGGCGCTCTGCTTCAAAACATAGCCGGAAACGCCCGCCCGCATCAACTCCTGCAAATAAGCCGGGTCCGTGTGGCGCGTCAGGGTCAATATTTTAACGTCGGGCGCGATTCTTTTCAGTTTCGCCGAGGCGGTCAGCCCGTTTAACTGCGGCATCGAAATGTCCATCAAAACGATGTCCGGCTGCGACTGCCGCGCCAACTCCACGGCGGTGCGACCGTCGCCCGCATCGCCGACGACTTCCATGTCCTGCTGCGATTCGCGATCAGCTTAAAGCCTTCGGGCACCGTCTCGCGGTCTTCGGCGATCAGAATTCGCAGTTTATTCGTCATCGGAGTTTCTCCCTTTCGCGGACGAAGCCGGAACGCGGACGAAAACGGTCGTTCCCTTTCCCGGCGCGGATTCTACTTCGAGCGTGCCGCCGATCAGCGCGGCGCGCTCCTTCATGCCGGTCAAGCCCAGACCTTTGAGGCTGTTTTTTTTATTTCCGGCATTAAAGCCTACGCCGTCGTCTTCGATGAGCATCACGATCAAATCGTCGCGTTTTTCCAACATGACTTCGACGCTTTTCGCTTTCGCGTGTTTTTGCGTATTGTTTAAGGCTTCCTGCACGATACGGTAAAGATTCGTCTCCGTTTCGGGCGCGAACCTGGTTTTTTTTAAGCTCGAAACGATGAGCTCGGCTGAAACGCCCGAATAATGCGACCATTGCCGGACGTAATTATCGAGCGCGGCGACGAGCCCCAGATCGTCGAGCGCGGCGGGACGCAGTTCCCAAGCGAGAAAATCGACGCCGTTGTCGATGCTTTTGGCGATATGCTCGATTTCGTCGATTTTGTCGCACAACTCGGCGTCGTCGCACATTTTTTGGACGTGGTCGAGTTTGAGGCGCAGCGCGGTCAATTGCTGACCGAGTTCGTCGTGCAGGTCGCGCGAGATGCGCTTGCGCTCGTCCTCCTGCGCGGCGACGAGTTTCTGCAGTATTTCCTTGTCGCGCACGGCTTTTTCAGCGTCGCGGACGGCTTTTTCCGCTTCGATGCGCTCGGTAATATCGCGGCAGATTTTAACGAAACCGCGCGCATTGCCCTCGGCGTCGCGCAGCAGATTCATCACGCCCGAAGCGTAAAAGCGCGAGCCGTCTCGTCTGATATGAAACCGCTCGTCGGGCGCGCGTCCTTCGGCGAGCGCGGCCGCCATTTCCTGTTCAGGCGCGCCATTTTCGCGGTCTTCGGGCGTGAAGATGATCGCGCCGGATTGACCGACGGCTTCGGCTTCGGTCCAGCCGAAGATTTTTTCCGCGCCCGCGTTCCACGAATCGATGCGGCTGTCGAGCGTCATCGTGAAAATCGCGTAGTCGGACGCGCTTTCGACGAGCAGCCGCAGCCGCTCGCTTGAGGTTCGCAGAGCTTCTTCGATCTGCCGGCGCTCGTTGATGTCGAACATCACGCCGCTCATGATCAGCGCTTTGTCTTTTTCCGATTCCGTCACGCGCCCGTAACCGCTCATCCACCTTGTTTCGCCCGTGTCCAGCACGGCGCGAAAGTCGGTGTCGAATACGCTGCGCTCGCCGATGGCTTTATTCAACGCTTGTTCGATGCGGTCGCGGTCGTCCGCGTGAACGTGATTGAAAAATTCCTCGGGTTTAACCGGATTCGAGTGCGGCGGCATTCCGAAAAGCAGAAAATGCTGCTTGTTCCAGAAGACTTCGTTCGTTTCCAGATTCCATTCCCAGGTGGCGAGGTCCGATGCTTCGATCGCCAACCGCAGGCGTTCTTCGGATTCGCGCAAGTCTTTTTCGGCTTTTTTACGTTCGGTAATGTCGTAGGACACGGCAAGCACGGCGTAGATTTCGCCGTTCCCGTCTCGGAGCGGCACGCCGCGCGAGACATAAACCCTGCCGTGCGCTTCGTGTTCGTGCGTGAACTCTTCGCCCGCCAAAGCCTGCCGGAACTGCGGTTCGTAACTCGCTGCCAGATTCGGCGATAGCGCCTCGAAAATAGTTTTGCCGACTAAATCGGCGGGCTCGAAACCGGCGGCGTACAGGGCTTCGCCTTCGGCGAGCAGGTAGCGCAAATCATGGTTAAGGACGAACGCCGCGCCGCCCGGCAGATTCTCGATCATCACGCGCAGACGTTCTTCCGACGCGCGCAGCGATTGTTCGGCGCGGGCGCGTTCGATTCTGATCCAAAGGCGCGCGGAGATTTCCCGCAAAAGCTCGATTTCGTCTTCGCGCCAAACCGAAGGCTGGCTGCGCGCAACGCCCAGATCGAAAACCCAGCGTCCATTGCTTAAATAAGGCGTGTTGACGATCGAAGCGATGTCGAACGCCGCAAACGCCGCCATCTGTTCGGGCGAACGCGCTGAGTCGCGAACATCATTAACCACCATCGAATGTCCGGCGGAGAGCAGGCGGTGTTCCTCTTCGGTGTGATAATCGGCAAGTATGAAGCTTCCGCTGATTTCACGCTGCCCGGCGGGACGGCTCGGGAGCAGATAGGTGCAGGTCCCCGCCTCCGGGTAAATCTCGACAAACATGTAGCGCGACAATTTGAGATGTTCGGCGAGGCGTTTGCCCGTCACTTCCATAATTTCTTCGGCGCTCGCGAGAGGCGCGAAATCGTTCATCAAATCGGCGAGGAAAGCGAGATTCGCTTCGCGGCGTTTGCGCTCGGTAATATCGGAATACACCGCCACGAACTGCCCATCCCTTTTACCACTTACCGGCGAGACATAAACTTGAAACCAACTGTTCAGATCTTTGACGTGCTGTTCGACCCGAATACTCTCGCCTCCGAAAGCCGCTTTCGCAACCGTATCGATCCACGACTGTTCAATATTCGGGACCAATTCCTTGGCTGTTTTTCCCACCGAGTTTTCTGCAATCAGACCGCCTGACATGTTCGAGTAGGCAGGATTTACTTCCAGCAACCGGTAATCGACCGGATTTCCGTTTTCATCGGTTATGATTTCAAACCATGCCACCGCTTCGTCGATCGAATCGAACAGCGTGCGGTATTTCTCTTCGCTTTTACGCAGCGCTTCTTCAGCTTTGGCTCTTTCAAATGCCGACCATAGACGATCGGCAGATTCTTCCAAAATTGTCAGTTCATGCTCTGACCAGTCACGCGGTTTGCCGGAGTGTGAGACAAGATTACAAACCCACTGTCCCTTCTTTACTAAAGGCACCGTGACGAACGCCTGCACCTGTATGCGGCGGCAAGCCTGCTTCTCCGCCTCGCTCAGCTGGTCGTCTCTTTCGACATCGCATTGGACGTAGGTTATTCCCTTTTCCAAATCCCTGACCGTTTCTCTGAAAGGCGCCATCGGCAGGCTTCCGACGACTGAAGAAAAGCCGGGTTTCAAATAATTTACACGGGTCGTGTAGGTTGTTACGTCCGGATCGATTTCATTGTAAACGACACGCTCAAGGTCAAGGAATTCTCCGACCCTTTTCAGACCTTCTTCCAGAACCTGCAGCGGTTCATTCAAAGAGCGTAAAGCGTCGGTTAAGCCGAGCAGGAATGTTTTTCTTTCTTCGCTTTGCCGCAAAGCCTCTTCTGACCTTTTTCGTTCGGAGATGTCTTGGAAAACGCTGGCGACGCGGCGGCCGTCCGGCTCGCCGACTTTGAAAGCGTAAAAATCGAACCAACGCCCGTGCGGGGCGGCGTAATGTTCGGCGCGCACGGCTTCGCCCGTCAGCGCGACGCGCCCGATGATTTCATACCAGAATTCTTCGTAATTCGGGTCTATCTCGCGCATCCGCCGCCCGATGAAATCGCGTCCAGCAAGGCGAATTGCCGCCGGATTCGCTTCAAGGTAAAGAATGTCAACGGGCTTTTCGTTTTCGTCGAAGATGACCTCGGACATCAGGTAACCCTCGTCAATCGTCTCGAACAGCGTGCGGTATTTTTCTTCCGATTCGCGCAAGGCTTCCACGGCGCGGCGGCGTTCGGTGACGTCGCGCGCCATCGTCGAAACACCGATTACCCGTCCGGTTTCGTCTTTGATCGGCGACATAACGACTTCGAGGTGTATCTCGTGACTGTCTTTATGCAGGCGCACCGAATCGAACACTTCAACCTTCTGACTGTTTTTCACGTTCTCGATGTTGACCAGCACTTCTAAAAGGTTTTGAGGAAGCGTCAGCTCTGTCAGTGCCTTGCCGATGGCTTCGGCTGCCGGATAGCCGTACAATTGCTCTGCGGCTCGGTTCCAACTGGTGATGACGCCCTCTAAATTTATGCTGACCATCGAGTCCTGCGAGGATTCGACGATCGCGGCGAGGTGATATTTGGCGGCTTGCGCTAGCCGGCGCTCGGTCACGTCGCGGGCGACGGTCGAAACGCCGATGATCGCGCCGGAAGAGTTTTTGACCGGCGAGAGCACGACTTCGAGATTCATCTCGCGCCCGTCTTTGTTGACCCGAATCGTGTCGTAAATTTCGACCTGTTGGTTGTTTGCGATTTTGTCCGCGTTACGCACCACTTCGGCGAGGTCTGCGGGCAAGGTGAGCATCGTCAGCGGCTTGCCGACGACTTCGCTCGCCGGATAACCGTAAAGATCTTCCGACGCTTTATTCCAACTGGTGATCGTCCCGCCCAAATCGACGGTCAGCATCGAATCCTCGCTCGATTCGACGATCGACGCGAGGTAGAATTTCGCTTCTTCCGCCTGCTTGCGCGCGGTAATGTCAACGAACGACAGCACCACTCCGCTGATGCGGTCGTCCAAAGTGCGGTACGGCAGCAGCTGCATCAGATACGAGCGGTTTTCCGTCGTCGCGACTTCGCGCTCGACGGTTTGCAGGGTGGACAAAACGCGCTCGACGTCCGTGTGCAGGTTCGGGTCGGCGATTTTGCCGGTCAGATTGGCGAGCGGCCGCCCCAGATCGACCGGCAAAATATTGAAAATCTCCTGCGCGGGCGGCGTAAAATGTTTTATGTTCAGGCTGCGGTCGAGAAAAATCGTGGCGATGCTCGTCGCCGACATCAGATTTTGAAAATCCGAATTGGCGTGGCTCAGATCTTCGATCTTGATCTTCAGTTCCTGATTGACGGTCGAGAGCTCTTCATTTAAAGATTGCAGTTCCTCTTTGCTGGCTTCGAGTTCTTCGCTGGCGGAGCGCAGCTCTTCGTTCATCGCCTGCAATTCTTCGTTCGAGGCCTTCATTTCCTCGTTCTGCACTTCATATTGCTCGACGGTCGAACGCAAATTGCTCCTGACGCGCGAAAGCTCTTCTTCGTATTGCCGTTCGAGCGGCGCGTTCAAGGCGACTTCGCCCGGATTGATTTGCTCGGCTCGGGCGAAGTTCGGCGCGATCGTCTCCGCGTCCGCGTCGTTCGCCGAAGCGTCTTTCGCTTCTTCAAAAATGATGAGAAAACAGCCGCGCGCCGCCGAATCCTCTTCCTCAAAAGCCGGACTGACGATTAAATTTATCACTTCGCTTTTACCGTTTTCGCCGACCTTGACGCCGCGAATTTCGACGTTCGTTTTGCGCTGCGCGGCTTGAAAAAGCGCGGCGCGCAGCTCCGAACGCAGTTCGGGGCGAATCAATTGCAGCAAATCGCGCGAAGGTTCGCCGCTCGAAATCTGCATGAATCGTGCGGCGTTCTCCGAAATGTGAATGACCTCGTAGTTTTCGCCGACGACGATCGACGGCGGCGCGTAACGTTCGAGCAGTTTCTGATGAATCACGAGCGGAGTTTGTTCAAACAAACTCCGAGCGGCGACGGGCAGCGTTTCATTCGGCTGTTTGAACGGCGACGGCTCGACCCGGGACAAATCGAGATTCAACGCGGGCGGTAAGTCCGGGATGGAAAAAGCTCTGGGCGCGCCAATCGACGAACGCCTCTGAAAAAGCCGGCTGTCCTTGTCGAACGTCATAAAACCGTCGTTCAGCTGTTCGAGCGATTCCGAAGAACCGAGAAACAGAAACCCGTGCGGGTCGAGCGCGTAGTTAAACGTGCCGATGACGCGCCGCTGCGCCGCGCGGTCCAGATAAATCAGCAGATTGCGGCACGTTACCAGGTCGAGCCGCAAAAACGGCGGGTCTTTGATGACGTTGTGGACGGCGAACAGCACCGATTCGCGGATTTCGCGCCGGACGCGATAGCCGTTCGCTTCTTTCGTGAAAAACCGGCGCAGGCGTTCCGGCGGCACGTCCGCCGCGTCCGTTTCGGTGTAAAGTCCGCGGCGGGCGTGGGCGATCGCGCGCTCGTCGATGTCGGTGGCGAAAATCTGAATCGCGGGCGCGTTCGCACCGGCTGACGCGGCGCGTTCTTGAAGCAGCATCGCGAGCGAATACGCTTCTTCGCCGGTCGCGCAGCCCGCAATCCAGACGCGCACCGCGTCTTTCGCGGTTTTGCCGTGAAAAACTTTCGGCAGAACGTCGCTTTCGAGTTTCAGAAACGCTTCTTTATCGCGGAAGAAATTCGTCACGGAAATCAGCAAATCGCGCAGCAGATGGCTGGTTTCTTCCGTTTCTTCGCGTAAATAACGGGCGTATGCCGGCAAATCGGGGAGCTGCCGGACGTTGATGCGGCGTTCGATGCGCCGAAGGAGCGTGTGGCGTTTGTAATTGGAAAAATCGTGTCCGGTGCGCTTGCTCATCAGCACGAAGATCTCGCGCAAAGCTTTTTCAACCACCGCTTCTTCGCTGTCGGCGGGCGGCGACGCTTGGGGAACGATGTCCGTTTGCGCGAGATGCGCTTGGTAAGCGAGAATCTGCGCGGGAATTTCCGCCGCCTTAAACGCCCCGTCCATCAAATCGGTCGCCAGCGAACTGCGCGGCATCTCGTCGTATTCCGCTTCCGACGGATCCTGGACGAAACACACGCCGCCTCGTTCCTTGACGCGCTTAATGCCCATCGAGCCGTCCGTGCCCGTTCCCGAAAGAATCACCGCGACGGCGCGAGATTCGTGCGATTCGGCGAGCGAGCGAAAGAAGATATCGACGGGCGCGCGCCGCTCCTCGAAACTGGTAATCTCCGACAAAGCGAGCTCGCCGCCCTCCATCGCCAGACTTTTATCCGGCGAAATCACGTAAACGTGATCCGGCTCGATCGAGACGCGCTTCCGAACCTGCGTCACCGGAATTTTCGCGTTTCTTTGCAGAACTTCCGCCAGGCGGCTGTCGTGGTTCGGCGAAAGATGCAGGACGACGACGTAAGCCATTCCGCTGTTCGCCGGCACGCGCTCGAAAAATTCGCCTAAAGCCTTGATTCCGCCCGCCGACGCGCCGATACTGACGATTAAAAAATCATTCGTTCGCCGCTCCGGTTCTTCGTCCTGATTATTGAGGTTAATGTCTTCCTTCATTTTGAATTCTTACATCGGGCGATGTTTTTTAGATTTTTGTGTTTAGTTCCCCGCGGCGTCGGCGAGAACCTTGTCCGCGCTCAGGATTTGGTTATTGAACGTCAATTCTCTCAAGCCGCTCGCCTGCTTCCGCGCGAATTCGACTTTACGAAGCAGCAGTTCGGCTGCTTCTTCGTTGCCGTTTTCGCTCAAGTGACGGGCGACGTGGCTCATTAAAATCTGACTTTCTTCGATGACGCGCAGACTGTTCCAGAGCGAAGTTTCGATGCCCTTCGTCACCTCGATCATCAGGGAGTTGAGCGAAAAGGCGTGTCCCGTGTGGCAGCGAAAGCGGACGGTTCTGCCTTCGGCGATTTGCACGAGCGCGCCGTGACATTCGGGACAGGTGTAAGACGTTTTCTCGCCTAAGTTCAGTGAGCCGATTTCCAGAGCGTTTTCTTCGAGCGCGATTTTAATTTCGGTTTCCATATATTTTGAAGGTTCGCGACGATGCCCGTTTTCGGGTGACTTTTCGGCGGCGAACTCGATCAGCAAATTTCCCATCGCTTTAACCGAAACGGAGTAATCGATTTCGACCGCTTTGAGCGCGTTTAAAGGCATATCGGGAAACGAGGCTTCCGCCGGGTCCTGGACGATCGCTTTTCCGCCGAGCCGCTTGATGGCGAATAAACCCGAAACGCCGTCGTCGAGACAGCCGCTCAAAATGATGCCCGTCGCCCGCGCGCCGAAAGACCAAGCCGCCGAGCGAAATAGCACGTCGATCGAAGGACGAAAATGATTTTCACGCGGTCCGCGACTGAGGCGCGCGTGGTTGTTCTCGATCACTAAATGATAATCGGGCGCGGCGCAGTAAATGTGTCCCGATTCGATTTTTTCGTGATTGACCGGATGCGAAACCGGCAAATCGGTGAGCCTTTGCAAAATCTGCGGCAGAAGGCTCGGAGCTTCGGGCGGCATATGCCAGGCGACGAAAACCGCCGCCGGAAAATTCGGCGGAAGCTGCGAAACGAGGTCTTGCAGCGGCTCTAAGCCGCCAGCAGAAGCCCCGACGACGACGATGTTTTGATTTTCCATTTAACCTCAGGTCGCGGACAACTGGTTACGGTGTAAATTATGTTTTCCAGGAGCCGGATTGTCAGAATTATGGCATATTTGAATGTTTTTCTTAAACCGTTTTTGAAAAACCGGGAACTGATTCGGCGATTCGGCGGCAAAAATTTGAACTTAATTTCATTGCGCGGCGATCGGCTCGGCGAATAAAATGCGGAAGGAAAAAACAAAACGCCCCAGCCGAAATTCTGAAAGCAGAGGTCCGGCTGGGGCGTTTTGTTTTTATTTCAAGGTTTTACCGGTTGAACAGGGCTGCGATTCATCGGCTTTTAACGGGCGTTATTCGGTAAATTCAGCAGTAATCAGCTCTTTCGCCGCAAATTCATTCGCTGAGCTTCGTTAAAACGAACGCCGCCAAAAAACCCAGGACCGTAATTATGCCGGCAAAGTTGTGAGCTTCCTCGAACGCTTCCGGGATCATCGTATCAACGAGCATCGCGAGAATCGCGCCGGCGGCGACGGCGGTCGTGGCGGCGATCACCTCGGCGGAAAAGTGACTGAAAACTGCATACCCGACCAGCGCCGCAATACCGGATACGAGAGCTATGCCGCCCCAAACGCCGAGCACGTAGTGGACTGATCGCCCCGCCTTTTTCATGCCCGCGGCGCTGGAGAGCCCTTCGGGTAAATTCGACAGAAAGACCGCCACGACCGCGACCCAGCTGACCGCGCCGCCCGCGATCATGCTGACGCCGATGACGATCGATTCCGGGATGCCGTCGAGCAACGCGCCGACGGCTATTGCCAGGCCGCTGCCGTCATCCTCGTCCGCGGCGGGCTGCTGATCGCCCGATCGCTTGCGATGTTTGGCTCCCTTTTGCGATAGATACCAGTTCGCCGCCGTGTAAATTGCGGCTCCGGCAACGAAACCGACGGCGGTCGAATCGAACCCGCCGCGTTTATAGGCTTCGTCCATCAAATCAAAGGACAGCGCCGAGATCAGCACGCCGCCGCCGAATGCCATAATTCCGGCGATCAGCCGCTTCGGCAACGTCGTAAAATACCCGACCGCCGCTCCGATAAATAACGCCGAGCCGGCGAGAAATCCCCAGAAACCGGCTTGCAACCAGATTGGAATCATTTTGCCTCTATTTCCTTAAAAAGCACATCTTATATGCCGTCGAAGGCACGCTTCTTATGCCGTCAGAGTTCTTTACGGCAAAAGAATGCAGAACACCGTCGATTGTTCGAGCACGCTGTATTTATCTCACACGCGATAAACAGGGTTCGTCAGTTAAGATCGCTTTCATCTCTCAGACGAAAAAATAAATCCGACGATGTTCAATCCTGAGACCTCGCCGAATCCCGACCCGTATATTATAGTTTTATTCTAAGTGAAATTATTATAGTTTTATCAGGAAATGGAACGAATTTATAGATACGAAGCATTGGAAAGCATGAATGCGAACCATCACAAACTGGACGACAATGCTCTGACGCGTCCGCTGCAAACGCCCTACTTGAACGAAGCCGTCAATTTCGTGAAAGACTCGAACGGCGCTATGATCCGCGTGATCCGAAACGACCCGAACGGTGAGAAGTCGAATGTCGAACAAAAAATATTACTGCCTTATCAGGACATTAAAGATCTGTCTCAAAAGGAAATATTGGAAGAAATCGAAAAGCGGTTTCGTGAAGAATACGAGTAGTATTATGACGGTGAGCAGCGTCTTCGTTGTATTAGCCGCAACCGTACCGAATCAATAATTTTCGGATTGTAAATACTTCAGCTTTATTAATTCGTCAAAAGTCACGCGTTTCCGTCGCCGTTCGCTTTTCCTACTCGTCCGGCGAGGTTGGCGATTACCGCAATGAGTTCTGATGACTCGACATGAACTCGCGATCGCCGTGACGCCACCGCCCGTAGCGTCACTTCCCTTCCCCGCTATTCCGGCGCCGACAAACCAATCAATGAGTTTTCCGCATATCTTGTCAAGACATTTCTTCCCGGCTTGGAAGAATTTTGTTGCAATATTAAAAGTATTTTATTAGACTGATGGCGAAGTATGAATAAACAAAAGAATTTAACGATTCGGGAGTTTTCTAAAATTCACGGCGTGGGTCGCCGCACCGTCGCTATGTGGTGCGGCGCCGGCAAGATCCCCGGCGCGTTTCTCGAGGCGACTCCGTTCGGCGACGTTTGGTTTATACCCCAATCTGCTTCCGACAATTTCGACCGCGACGTGCTGCCGAAAAAAGGCAGACCCAGACAACAAAAGGAACTTAAAGCCGCATGAAGATAATAGCCATCGCCAATCAAAAGGGCGGAGTCGGGAAAACGACGACCGCCTGCAATTTAGCGGCGGGTCTCGCCGTCAAAGGATTCCGGACGTTGCTCGTTGACCTCGACCAGCAGCGAAACGCCACGCACTCGTTCGAGCTGCCGCAGATCGACGCGACCCTTTCGGACGTCCTCGTCGGGGCGAAAAAGGATCTGAAAGACATAAGAGACGCGATTTACGAGACGCACCTCGTCAATCTCGATCTCATCCCGGCGAGCATCCGGCTGGCGCTCGTCGAAAAGCAGCTGACCGTCGGCGAACAGTACCGACTGAAGGACTCGCTGACGAAATTGACCGAATACGAATACATTCTGATCGACTGCCCGCCCTCTTTGGGCGCGACCCTGACTCAGGCGCTGCTTGCCTGCAACTACGTGATCGTCCCGATCGCCGCCGAGTATTATCCGCTCGAAGGCGTCATGGATCTCGACGAGACGATCGAGGAAACGCGGCGCGCGAACGAGGGGCTGGAAATTCTCGGTTATCTCATGACGCGCTACGACAAACGGAACGGCATCTGCAAGGAAGCGCTCGACCACGTCAAATCGAAATACGGCGACCTCGTCTTCGAATCGATCATCAACACCAACGTTTCCCTGCAGACCGCGCCGGCTTATAAAAAATCGATCTACGAGCACGCTCCCGACTCGAAGGGCAGCGAAAACTACATGTTCCTGACCGACGAGGTCATCGAAAAAGTTTCGGGCGAATCGAGCGGAAAATTGAAGCTCGTTCAAAATCAAAAGGAAGCTAGCTGAAAATGGCTGAAAAGAAACCTAAAACCGATAAACCGAAAATCGAGATCCAGACCCGGAAGCCCGAAAAGCGCGGCATCTTCGCCGACCTCGGCAAGGATCGCCAGCAGAACGAACATCCGCTGCGCGAGATTCTAAACTTCCCCGCCCCCGCATCTTTGGATATCCAAACGAAAGATACAGAGATATCCAAAACCGAAACTATTGGATATCCGAGAGAAAGAGATTTGGATATCCAAAAACAAAATGCTGGATATCCAAATCCTCAGACTTCGGATATCCATTCTGATAAAGTTGGATATCCAAAAACTCAAAATTCGGATATCCAATCGGAAAAGAGCGGCTATCCAAACGCCGAAAATTTGGATAGCAAGATATCCAAAAACGAAATTGGGATATCCAAAGAGCAGGGGGGTTTGGATAGCAAGATATCCAAAAAGGAAAATTTGGATATCCAAAACGAAGAAAAAAAGACCGACTGGCAGAAGTACGACGTCAAGCGGAAAGCGAAGGGCGTGTTTTTGCGCACCGGCGACGAGATCACCAAGAAATTCAAGCAGTTCTGCATAGAGCAGGAGTGGGATTTTTCGCAGGGCACCGAGATCGCTTGGAACAAATTGATGAGCGATTTGGATATCCAAAAGCCCACCGATTTGGATAGCTTGATAGCACAAGATGATAGAAGATTAAAGATAATGTTTAAAACCAAGCCCTTCATCATTAATCTTTATCTGCGCTACAACTCGGTTTTCAACGAACTTTCATCGGCCGCCGGCAAGAAATGGACCGCGCGCTGGTCGCCGCGCGACGACGA
>DATCMK010000010.1:0-51294 GCA_036563455.1 Pyrinomonadaceae bacterium
GGATGAAAATCCACGCCGATGTATAATGTCATAGCGGTTTCTCCTGTCAAAGAACGAAATAATCGGTTTATGCAAAAGTGATTATAAGTCACCTTGGAGAAACCGTCTTTATTACATCAAAAACGTATGGCTTTTGAGACAAATTTCAACTCTTGCTTGCGCCTTTCAAAATAATTTTTGAGGTCGTTAAGGGGCGGCAGCGGAAATTGCCGGATACCGCAAAATGAAGGATGGCGTTTGCCATCCGGGCGAAAAAGGTGTTTAATATTTGTTTGCCTTTGAGGCTCAGATTTTATGCCGAAAAGGGGGTGAGAAAAGTATGGCGTTCGTCAATGTAAACAATAACGAATCAATCGAAAGCGCACTGCGTCGTTTCAAACGCAAAGTGATGACCGAAGAAATCATCAAGGATTTGAAAAAACACGCGCATTTCGTTCCCCCCGGACAGAAAGCGAAATTAAAATCGCAAAATGCCCGTAAGCGCAATCGTAAGCGCATGCGCCCGATGCGTCCGACAAATTCGGGACCGGGACAGGGACAAGGTCAGGGACAGAATCCGAATCCTAACTTCAACCGCTAGTTTTTGGAAAATTTTGAATTGCGTGGTGTAAATCCGACGTTTCGGTAATTTGCATCACGCATATTTTTTTGATATTTGAAATTTCAGATTTGAAATTTCAGACTTAAAGGCTCAGATGAGTTCGGAAAAAATCCGCATTTTGATCACCAACGACGACGGTTATCATTCGGAAGGCATCATCGCGCTCGAAAACGCGCTCGCGGAAATCGGCGACGTGTTCGTCGTCGCGCCGGCTTCGGAAATGTCCGGCGCGTCGCACAGCCTGACGCTTTCGCGCCCGTTGCGGATACGCCAGATCGACGAGCGCCACTGGACGGTCGACGGCACGCCGACCGACTGCGTGACGCTCGCGTTAAATAGAATTATTCCGCCCGAACTGCGTCCGCACGTCTGCGCTTCAGGCATCAACCACGGTCCAAATCTGGGCGACGACGCGACTTATTCGGGCACGGTCGCCGGCGCGATGGAAGCGACGATCTTAGGCGTTCCGGGGCTCGCGTTCAGCCTCGTCGCCAACCGTCGTCACGATTTTTCCGAAGCGGTTCGCGTCGCCCGCGAAATCACGCGCAAAGCGCTCGGCGAAGGCTTGCCCGCCGGAACGCTTTTGAACATCAACATCCCGAAGGGCGCGCCGAAGGGCATCGCGATCACGAAACAGGGCTTTAAGGACGCGCGCCCGGTGATTTCCGAACATGTCGACCCGCGCGGCAAAGCGTATTACTGGATCAGCGAGGAGCGCAACGGCTTTCGCGCCGAAGGCGGCACGGATTTCGAGGCGATCGACGAAGGCTACGTCTCCGTCACGCCGATGCGCAGCGATCTGACGAACCACACGGCGATCGATTTATTAAAAACTTGGGAGAATTAAAATTGACTCGAAGTTGATCGGGTTGGCTGAGTTGGGCGAGTTAAAACAAACAGTCGACTCACTAAACTTCAGTCAACCCGGTCAACTTTTTATGAAGGACGGTTACGAAATCCTGCGCGGCGCGATGGTCGCGCGCCTGCGCGATCATTACAAGATTCGCGACGAACGCGTGCTCGACGTAATGAACCGTCTGCCGCGCCACCTTTTCGTGCCCGAAGCCATCAAGCATCAGGCGTATAAGGATAACGCGCTGCCGATCGCCTCGAACCAGACGATCTCGCAACCGTTTATCGTCGCGCGGATGACCGAACTGCTTGAGCTTAAATCGAATTCCCGCGTGCTCGAAATCGGCGCCGGTTCCGGGTATCAAACCGCCGTACTGGCGAGCATCGCGGGCAAAATCTTCGCGATCGAACGCATTCCGGTTCTCGCGCAGCAGGCCGCAGAACGGGTCGCGCGGCTCGGCTTTCAAAACGTCACGCTGCGCTGCGCCGACGGCACGACCGGCTGGGAAGTTTACGCGCCGTACGACGGGATTCTCGTCGCGGCGGGCAGCCCCGAAGTGCCGCAGCCGCTGCTCGCGCAGCTGAAAGTCGGCGGGCGGCTCGTGATCCCGATCGGGCCGGATCCGAAAACGCAGAATCTGATTCGCGTGACGCGTCACGCGGCGGGTTTTCAAACCGAAGATTTCGGTGCCTGTTCGTTCGTGCCCTTGATCGGCGAACACGGGTGGAAATAAGATAGAGGGACGGGCGACCGGGGACGGAATTTTCTCTTGTCCCGCGTCCCTCGCTCCTCGTCGCTTGAATTTATGGAATCAATTTCTGAATTACTAAAATACCTGAATCCGAAAGTGCTGATCGACACGCTGCTCGCGCTTTTGGGCAATTACGTTTATCTCGGACTTATTTTTATCATCTTCGCCGAAACCGGTCTGGCGGTCGGATTTTTTCTGCCGGGCGATTCCCTGCTCGTCGTCTGCGGACTTTTCGCGGCTGCCGGCAAGCTCAATTTATGGCTCATGCTCGTGACGCTGTTTCTCGCGGCGGTGATCGGCGACGCGGTCGGCTATTATTCGGGCAAAAAGGTCGGAAAGGCGATCTTCAACCGTCCGAAATCGAGATTTTTCAATCCGAAACATCTGCGCCGCGCGCACGAATTTTACGAAAAACACGGCGGCAAAACGATCATTCTCGCCCGTTTCGTGCCGATCGTCCGCACGTTCGCGCCGATCGTCGCCGGCGCGGCGGACATGCGTTACCGCGATTTCGTATTTTTTAACCTGCTCGGCGGTTTTCTATGGGTGACGAGCATGCTTTTCGCCGGTTATTTCCTCGGCGGCGTCGTCGAACGCGCGTTCGGCATCAAGCTCGAAGACCATATCGACAAAGTCGTGATCGTCGTTGTTTTGCTTTCGATTCTGCCGATCATTTTCGAATACCTCAAGGCGCGTCGCGAGGGGAAATTGGCGGAGACAACGGTCGTCAGCGAAAATGAGATGTAATTGCGTTTGACATTCGGGCGCATTATCACTAGAATCTAAAACTTGGCTTGACGGGGCGTGGCTCAGCCTGGTAGAGCGCACGGTTCGGGACCGTGAGGTCGGATGTTCAAATCATCTCGCCCCGACCATTATTAACCGATAGAAAACGACTGACGCTCAGCGTCAGTCGTTTTCTATTTTGGCTAATTCGTAGATATTCAAGTTTTTTTACAAGCCGTGCCGCCTCAATTGCCGACCGTTTATTCATCAACGCGGGGTTAATCCGACAATCAGCCGATGAAATTTAATGTCTTAAACCTGCGGGCGATTTCTTTCCATGAAACCGCCTGAATGGTTTCGAGCGGACATTGAACGTCGAATTTCCAAGTATCGACATAACGCTCTAGGGCACAATCGTTTCCGCCTTCAAATAAAGCGTCGCCGACGAAGATAAGTCGCTCCAGAACCTGATTTAATAAATTTCTGACGCCGTACCTTTTGCCGCTCGCCGAGCGAATGGCTTTCGGGCCCGCACGTTTTCTGCGCGGCCTTTCCCGGTTCCTTACGGTCAAGGCGCAATCGCCGCCTTAATGAGCCGAAAATTACGATCCGATTAAAAGCCTGGAATTTTTGCCGCTTTTCTTATTTACTTATTAGGAAATTAATACGGGAAATTCGTCCGGTCAATGTAAAATCGCGCAGACGTTGCGCTTCGGGCGGCAGAAAAGCATGTTTTTTGCAAATGACGAGACGAAATTCGATCACTAAAATGAGCCGTTTGATAACGAGAAGCCGGAACGGGCGATGAGGAAAGCAGCCTTAAAAGTGCGCCTGACTAGTTGAAATAATTCAGTACAATCGATTAAGATAGGTATTATTTCAATACAGCGTAAATTATAAAGTTAAATTTTCGATGATTTAATTAAATAACCGGAAATTATGGCTGAAAAGGATTTACGCAACCCTCGCCGGAAGGGGGCAGTTTAGGCATAATTTTTGCTTTACTTATATCATTCTGTATATTTCCGGTACGAGGGCGTAAGTTTGTTTATAAATAAACTTTATCTTATTAGCGTTCGTATCGTTATAAGGTCAGAACATATTTTTGAAGCAGTATAAATTCTCATAATGTTTATCGAAACGGTTTGAGTAATTTGAGCATCCAATCCTCCTACGGCAACAAGTTTGGATAAAAAAGGGCTTTAAGATTTATTACAAGGAGTAAGAAAGTGTTTCACAAAAGGTTTACCAATTTTATTTTCAGCTTGGCGCTGCTGTTTGCAATTGTTTTTTCCGTTTACTCGGTCTCTTTCGCGCAGGGCAACGAATCGGCCGACAGCGATCCCGTGGCCATGCTTTTGTTCAGCGTGTTTTTAATTGGAGTTGTTTTTTTTACGCGCCGTTTTTTGCAGCGCGGCTGATTTGAAGCGGCATGCCGGTTTCATCCGCTCGTTGATTCGTATGGGTTCTCTTCCCGCTTTTATAGCATTCACCTATTCCGCCGACGACGCTCATAATCATGCAAATGTTTTTTAGAAGATTTAGCGATTTGCGTCGTTGTTACGCCGCGAAAAATGCGATGGACGAGGATTGAGTTAAAAGACGAAACACGCCTCCCGCACCAATAAACATGAGCATTCAATTCAGACAAAGAACAGCGGGCGAATACATAAACATATTGAAGCGCCGCCGGTGGCTTCTGCTGCTTCCCGCCCTTTCAATTTTCGTCGCCGTCGCCTGGGTCGTCAAAGGTCTGCCCAATTATTACGAATCGACCACGTTTTTGACGCTCACGCCGCCGGCGATTTCGGAAAAGGTCGCGCCGTCGTTGACCGACGAGGATTTATCTCAACGTTTGCAGTCGATCAGTCAGACCGTGTTGAGCCGATCTTCGCTCGAACCGATGATCGCCAAATACGATCTTTTCGAGAGCGAAAAAGCGGCCGGCATGCCGATCGAACGCATCATCGAAAAAATGCGCGCCAACATCAAAGTCGAGCCGGAGAAGACGGACGATGAAAAAACGGCGGGCTTCCGGTTGACCTTCCGCGGAAATACGCCGGAAACGGCGCGCGCCGTCGCGACCGAACTCGCGAGCAAATACGTCAACGTCCAGCTGTCGGAATCGACGCAGAGCGCGCAAACCACGCAGCAATTCATCAACAATCAATTGAGTCAGGCCAAGAGCAGCCTGGATTCGCTCGAAAATGATCGCCTTCAAATCATGCGGCAGAACGTCGAAACTTTGCCGGAGTCGGCGCAGGGCTTGATCGCTCAGCTCGAAGGACTGCGCAAACGCGAGGAAACCATTTCCAAGGACAGAGAAACGCTGATCATGGAAAAGGGACGCATCAGCGAAAGCGTTCGCGCGCTGAACAGCCAAATGCGCTTGATCGAAAATTACGGCGAAAAGGAAACGCAGGAAGTCGCCGCGCAGGCGAGCCGTATCGAGGACACGCCGGCCTACGGGCAGCTCATTCAAAAACGTGCCGAACTGAGCGGTAAATTGGAAAATTTACGAAAGCAGTACCGCGACAAGCACCCGGATATAGTGCAGGCGCAGACCGACATCGAAAAGATCAACGACGAGTTGGAAAAGCTCAGAGCGAATACCGATCAAAGAGTGCGGCAGGCGAGCCAAAGCAGTTCGCGAAAAGCCGAGTTGCAGAAACAAAATCTGGCGATCGAAAAGGAGAAGGCGGAAAGTCAGATCCTGCAGATCGAACGCCAGCTGCAGATGAAGGACATCGAGCAGCAGCAGAATTCGTCGGAAATCGCCTCGCTGGAAAATAAAATCAACGCCATTCCGAACGTGAAGGTCGCGCTCGAGGGCATCGACACGCAATATCAAACGGCGAAATCGAATTACGACACGATCGTCAAAAAATACAACGAAGCGCAGCAGCAAGTCACCCGCGAAAGCAACGCGCAGGGCGAAAGGATCAGGGTCGTCGACGAGGCGAACCTGCCGCAGTCGCCGGCGAACGCGTCCAAAAAGCCGTTTTTTATGGCGGCGGGCGCGGGTCTCGGTTTGATGTTGGGGCTGCTTTTGATCGCGTTTTTGGAGGTTCCGCGCTTATTTAAAATTCAGACGATCGAAGACACCAAGTATTACACCGGACTGCCGGTGTTAGCCGCCGTTCCGCCGCTTTTGAGCGACGAGGAAATTGCCCAGCAAAAGAATCTGCACCGCGCTAAAATCGTAGCCGGAGCGGTCGCGGCGGTCGTGGGCGTGCCGCTGTTGGTTTTGGTGCTGCAGGCGACGCATATTTTCGAAAGATTAATTTGAAATCCGAGTCGATTGTCCCTTTAATTGTAGAATGTACAAAGATTTTTTCCAACTAAAGCAGTATCCTTTCAGCTTGACCCCGGATCCGCGCTTCATCGTCTTTACGCCGAGTTATAACGAGCTTCTCGCGAGCCTTTATTACGGCATCGAAATGGCTAAAGGCCTGATCGTTCTGACGGGCGAAGTCGGCACCGGCAAAACGACGGCGCTGCGCTGGATGATTCGCCGCCTCGATTCGAGCGTTCTGGCTTCGTATATTTTCAACCCTCATTTGTCGGTCGAAGAGTTTTATTACCACCTGACGGAAATGCTCGAAATCAAGGAATGGGTCAATAAGACCGCCCTCCTGATGCAGATCGGCAAAATTCTCGAGGATCGCCACCGGCGCGGACTGCGCACGATCCTCATCGTCGACGAGGCGCACGAATTGCCGGACGATGTTTTGGAAGAAATTCGGCTGCTTATGAACTTCGAACTGGACAGCGCCAAGCTCATCCAAGTCATTCTGACGGGGCAGCCGGAATTGCGCGAGAAATTCAAACAAACCAACCTGCGCCAGCTCAAACAGCGGGTCGCGCTGCGGTGCCGGATGACGGAACTCGCGAGCGTCGCGGAAGTTGAGCGCTACATTACGCAGCGCTTAGCCATCGCCGGGGCGGAAAACCCGCATATTTTCACGCCGGAAGCGGTCGATTACATTTACCAGTGCACGCAGGGCATTCCGCGGCAGGTCAATAACCTGTGCGACAACGCGATGATCGCCGCCTATTCGGAAGACGTGCATGAAATCGGACGCTCGATCATCGAAGCGGTCGCCGAAAATTTGGATCTGCTTCCGAGCCGCGAAAACTTTTTGAGCGGCGAGGAGGAAGGCGACGGCGTCCAATCGGCGAGAATTATGACGAGTAAAGGACTCGACGAAATTTTGCAAGACCAATCGTTTTTCGAAACGGAACAAAACATAGCAGATTTGAAAACGTCCGCCACGTCGGTTGCCGAGCAAAAACAATAACCGAAGGGATGCGGATCATTTCCGCCTTCAAGGACGTAAGCCGCTGACGGTCGCCCCGAAATCACGAAAGGTTAGGTAAACAAATGAGATTTTTCAAGACATTGCAAAAAAGTCGAACCGAGGAAACGGTTAAAAAGGGCGTGGCCGAAGAAACGAATCCGAAGGGAGTCAAAAAAAGACGTCGCGCCAATAAATCGCCCGAGGATTTAATCATTTCGGAAATGAAATTCGGGAAACCGGCGGCGGCGGTTTCGACGGCCATCGATTCCCTGCCGGATACCGTCCCCGCGGTCTCGGAAGCGGAGCCCGCATCGGCTTTGTCGAAAATCATTTCCGTCGAAGTCGCGCCTTCGCTCGTCAATCCGCGCATCGTCGCGTTGACGCAGCCGAATTCGGCGTACTGCGAAGAGTACCGGAGCCTGCGCACGCAAATCCTGCACAAAAGCCAGCGCCAGAAAATGCGCTCGATCGTCATCGCCAGCGTCCTGCCGGGCGAAGGCAAATCCATCACCGCGCTGAATCTTTCCTGGCTGCTCGCGCAAACCGACGGCATCAACGCCCTGATCATCGATTGCGACCTGCGCCGTCCGTGCCTGACCGATTACCTGGGCATCACGACCGGCGCCGGATTGTCGGACGTTTTGGACGGAAAATCCCGCCCTCTGCAAACAATCGTTCGCATCGAACCGGCGGGACTGTATCTTCTGCCGGGCGGGCAACCGCGCAGCGATGTGGCGGAAATTCTGTCGGGTCCCAGATTCGGGGCGGTGCTCGACGAACTGCATGATTTTTTTGACTATATAATCATCGACGCGCCGCCGCTCGGGATCTTTACCGACGCGACCGTCCTGATCAATCAGACGGACGCCGCGCTGCTCGTCGTCCGAGCCAACCATTCGAATTACAAAACCGCGGAACGCATCATGGAACGGCTGCCGCGCGAAAGGATGCTGGGAGCGGTGTTGAACTATTCGGATGATTTGATCGCGGGCGACAGCCATTACTACGATTACTATTATCAACAAAACAGTTAGCTAAAGGTCGGAGCAAGTCAGTACATCTTCCGCCGAACGACAATGAGCAAAAGATTCAGCCTACGCCTAATTATTTTATTATTTTCCGACACCGTGATCATCTGCGGCGGCATCCTGATGGCGTTGTTTTTCCGTCTGGGGGAAGAAGGCGCGGCGTTCCAATTAACAGAAAATCTGGGATGGCTGAAAATCGCGTTAGCCGCTTTAATTTGCCTGATCTCGCTTCATTTTTTCGACCTTTATGATTACACCGTTATTCATAATCGGCGCGAACTGTCGCTGCGGCTGGTTCAGGCGCTGGGAACGGCGTGGGGCGCTCTCGCCCTGATTTTTTATTTTGCGCCGTTTATGAGGCTCGGTCCGGGAACTTCTATTTTTTCGATCATCATCACGATGGCGCTGCTCCTGCTGCTGCGCACCTGGGTTCATTTTTTTACCGGGCACCCCGAAATCGGCGAGAAGATCGTCATCGTCGGGAGCGGAAAGATGGCGCTCGACACAGCCGAGGCTATTTTGGAGCGGCGCGACGCCGGCTTTCGCATCGCGGGCTACATCACCGACGATTTCGAAACGATTCAGAGAAATTTGCCCGGCGCGTGTTACCTCGGCGACATCTACGAATTGGAAAACGCCCTGCAGCGGCAGAAAATAGATCGAATCATTATCAGCTTGAAGGAACGGCGCGGCGCCTTTCCGGACAAAACGCTCATGCGCATCAGTTTGTCCGGCGACACGACGATCGAGGAAGGCACCTCTTTTTACGAACGGATCACCGGCAGGGTTCATCTCGATATGCTGCGCCCGTCCTGGTTGATTTTCTCCGGCCGCAAACGGGAAACGCGTTTCAGAGTCATCGTGCGCGGAGTGGTCAACCGGCTCCTCGCATTGACCGGGCTCATCCTTTCGCTGCCGATCGCGCTGCTGACGGCGGTTTTAATCAAACTCGATTCGAAAGGGGACATCTTTTATCGTCAGGAGCGGGTCGGTAAAAACGGGCGCTT
This sequence comes from Pyrinomonadaceae bacterium, assembly GCA_036563455.1. GTDB lineage: Bacteria > Acidobacteriota > Blastocatellia > Pyrinomonadales > Pyrinomonadaceae > JAFDVJ01. The sequence goes on from DATCMK010000010.1 coordinate 9,268, forward strand.
GTTTCAGGTCATCAAATTTCGTTCGATGAAAACCGACGCGGAAGCCGACGGAAAGCCGGTCTGGGCGATTCCGGAAGACGATCGCGTGACGCGCGTCGGCCGCGTCATCAGAAAAATCCGCGTCGACGAAATACCGCAGTTTTGGAACATCCTCAAGGGCGAAATGAGTTTCGTCGGCCCGCGTCCGGAACGCCCTCATTTTGTTTCGCAGTTAGCCGAGGAAATTCCCTTTTACGAGTACCGGCACCTGGTCGCGCCGGGACTGACCGGTTGGGCGCAAATTAAATATCCGTACGGGGCATCGGTCGAAGACGCGCGGCAAAAATTGCAGTTCGATCTTTATTACATCAAAAACCAGTCTCTTTTTTTGGACGTGATGATCTTCTTTGAAACCATCAAAATCATCATGTTCGGCAGGGGCGCCAGGTAAAGCGAAAGATAAAGGCGCGCGGCTTTTACCCGGTCGTCTCGACGACGAGATCAAAAGCGGCGGCTTTATCAAAGCTGAAGGGTCAAGAAAATGAGCAGTAAATTTTATCCGGCAATCGTTGTTTTAACTTTCGTTTTTTCGTTTATATCGACGATCGACGGCTTCGCGCAGCGAAGTTCGCCCGAGCCGTCGCCGACTCCGCCGTCGACTCGGGATCGAACGGCGAGACAACCCGACGCTCAAACGGATCGGTCGGACGAAGCGATGAGCCAAGCGCGCCGGGAACAGGATTCCGAAGAGGCGGCGGCTATTTTGCCGTATTACAATAATTATTTGGAATCTTATCATCTCGGTCCGGAAGACATCATCTCGGTCGAAGTCTTCGGGCAGCCGAACTACTCGAAAGCCGGCATCGTCGTGCCGCCGACCGCGCGGATTTCCTACCCGCTGATTCCGGGCGGCGTTTTTGTGGGCGGCAAAACGACCGAACAAATCGCCCAGGAAATAAAAACGAAACTGGACGAATATATTATCGACCCGCAAGTGACGGTCACGCTCGACAAGGTCGGCTCGGCGCGCTTCAGCGTTTTGGGCAAGGTGAACGCGCCGGGCATCAAAGTGATGAGCCGCCGTTACAACGTTTACGAAGCGGTGGTCGAGGCGGGCGGCATCGCCAAAGAGGGAGACAAAAAGCGGGTACTGTTAATCAGACTCAATCCCCAGGGCGGTTTTACGCAGACGGTGGTCGATTTCGATAAACTGCTCAACGGAAAATCCGAAATCCCGTATCTGGTTCCGGGCGATCAGATCATCGTGCCGGAAAAGAAATGGAGTTTGAACAAAATACTCGACATCGTCGGCAGGGCAAGCGCCTTTCGAATTCTTTTCGGCTCTCCTTTTTAAGGTCGGGGTTCGGTATCGTCGCGAATTTTATGAAAGCTTACCGCATTTGCCAAATTCTGCTCCTGATGCTCCTGGGCTGCGCGGCGGCGCCCGCTCAATGGAGCAAGCGGGAGTCCGGCACATTGGCGTGGCTGCATACGATTCATTTCGTCGATCCCGACAACGGGTTCGCGGGCGGCAGCAACGGGACTCTGCTGGCGACGAAGGACGGCGGCAAGACCTGGCGCCAGAACGCCAAACCGACGGAAGACAACATCAAAGAGATCTTTTTCTCCGATTCGCGAAACGGCTGGATTCTCTGCGAGCGAAACGTCTATGCTTCCGGCGCGGCGTCGCCGTCCTACCTGCTCGAAACGTCCGACGCGGGGCGGACCTGGCGAAACGCGGAATTCCCGCAGTTGGCGGAACGCATCACGCATCTTTTTTCCGCGCCCGGCGGCGCCCGGTACGCGGTGGGCGAAAGCGGTGTTTTGTACACGCGCGCGAACGAGCCCGACGGGTGGGTGAAACGCAGCCTGACTGTCCGTTTCCTGATGCTTGACGGAGAATTTTTCGATGATCGGCGCGGTCTGGTCGTCGGCGGCGGCGGCGCGGTGCTCTATACCGAAAACGGGGGCTTGAATTGGGAAAACGGAGTTCTTTCCGATAACGGGAAAACGAAATTGAACGCGATTTTTTTTTCCGACGAAAATAACGGCTGGATCGCCGGACAAGAGGGGAAAATTTACCGCACGAAAAACGGCGGTAAATTTTGGCAGCTTCAAAACTCTTCCGTCGCCGCGAACCTGAAGGACATCTTTTTCGCGAGCCGGCACGAGGGCGTGGCGGTCGGCGAAAAAGGCACGATCTTACGAACCGGCGACGGCGGCGAAACCTGGCGGCGCGAACCGGCCGTCGTGACGCATCAATTAGACCGCGTGTATTTAGCCGGTAAAAAATGGATCGCCGTCGGGTTCGGCGGAACGATTCTCACGAAAGCCGTCGGCGAAACCGGCGATGGCGATGTGAAGGCGCGCTCTCAAAAGTAAAAAAAACTTCGCGGCAAGGAAGCGAAAGCGCGGCGCTTCAAAAAGTTGAAAGCAGAAATTCGCCGCGGATTGAATTTCAAGACGGTCAGTGTGATTAAATAAACAAGCATGTCGGGGCAAAAAGGCAAAAGTACCGGTCACCAAACGATTTCGTCGTTTTCGCGCGAAAGCAATGCGAAAGGCGGCGGCGCGAAGTCTTTCGGCGGTCGGTCGAGCGGCCGGAAGGCGCTCGAAACCTTTAAGACCGCGGACGGGGGGCCTGCGGTCGGTTCGCGAATCGAGGAAACGATCGGCGACGATGCGCCGCCCGCTCGCGCTTCGCGCGCGGAAGCGGCGGACGGCATTCGCGACGAGCCGACTTACGCCGAATTACTGAAAGAAGGCAAAAAGGAAAAAGCGCGCGCCAAAGAGGAAAAACTTTTAGCCGAACGGCACTGGCGCAGCCACGCCGGTCACGTCCTGACTTATGCGGGCATTTTTCTTTTCGCTTTCATCATTTATTTTAGACCGTACGAATTGATTCCGGCGCTGTCGAGCTTCAATTCGATGGCGATGGTCGTCGCCGTCGCGACGATTTTAGCCTACGTGCCGACGCAGTTTACCAAAGAAGGAAACCTGACGGCTTTCACGACCGAGGTCAAATGCATTTTGACGCTGGTCGCCTGCGCGGTTTTGACGATCCCGATCGCGCGGGACCCGGCGCTCGCATGGAATACCTTCAGCGGCGATTTCAGCAAGGTGGCGATCATCTTCATCATCATGATCAACACGCTGCACTCGAAAAAGCGGCTTTACGGGTTGATGTGGCTCGGCATCGGAGCGGCCGTCCTGTTGAGCTACCAGGCGATCGGGCTTTATAATCAGGGAATTTTCAACACCGAAGGCTACCGCGTCAGTCTCGATTTCGGCGGCATGTTCGCCAACCCGAACGATTTGGCGATGCACCTGGCGATTTTTCTGCCGATCGCGCTCACGCTCGCCTTCGCTTCGCCGAACAAGACGGCGAAGCTCCTTTATTTCATCGCCGCGGGCATGATGGTCCTCGGCATTATGGTGACCCAATCGAGAGGCGGTTTTCTGGGCTTCCTCGGGATGGCGGCCGTACTGGTCTGGAAGATCGGGCGAAATCAGCGCGCGAAAGTCGTTTTGTTGTCGTCCGTCACCGGTTTGTTTTTGATTTTGTTCGCGCCGGGAAATTTCGGTTTGCGCATTTTGTCGATTTTCATTCCTTCGCTTGACCCGACCGGGTCTTCCGGCGAGCGCAAGGAGCTGCTCATCCGGTCCATCGTCGTGACGCTGCGGAATCCGTGGGGCATCGGAATGGGGAATTTCCCGCTCGTCGGGATACAAAATCGTCAAACGCACAACGCTTTCACGCAGGTTTCTGCCGAAATCGGCGTGATCGCGCTGATCGCCTACCTGGTTTTGCTGATCAGCCCGCTTTTGAAACTGAGAGCGGTGGAGCAACAACTGTCGCGAAACGAAGATTTTTCGTGGCTGTATTATCTGTCGATCGGCGTTCAGGCCAGTATCGTCGCCTACATCATTTCCAGCTTTTTCGGAGCGGTCGCCTATAACTGGTTCATTTATTTCCCGATCGCCTTCGCCGTCGGTTTGCGCCGAATTTACCGGGCGCAGCAGGAAAACGCGTTTCCGGATTTCGATCGAAATCCGGCGCCCCAAAACGGCTAACACGAATATGATAACTTTCGCCAAATTATTATTCTGGATCGGCGCCTTCGGCTTGTTTTACGTTTACGCGGGCTACCCGTTGCTGGTTTATCTCGTCAGTCGTTTTTTCCCGCGGAAAATCGTCCAGGGCGATTTTGAGCCGAAGGTGTCGGTCGTTATCACGGCATACAACGAAGAACGCGACATTCGGGAGAAATTGGAAAATACGCTGTCGATCGATTACCCGGCGGAAAAGCTGGAAATCATCGTCGCTTCCGACTGTTCGAGCGATCGAACCGACGCGATCGTCGGCGAATTCGCCGACCGGGGCGTCAAACTTTATCGGCAAACGCACCGCGGCGGAAAAACCTCCGCCCAAAATATGGCGGTCGAGCGCGCGACCGGCGAAGTCATTTTGTTTTCGGACGCCACGACGCTCTATCAGCCCGACGTGCTCCGCGCCATGCTGCCGAATTTCGCCGACCACGGCATCGGCTGCGTCGCGGGAAAATTGATTTACGTTGACGAATCGGAATCGGGCGTCGGCAAAGGCGCCCGTTCGTACTGGAGCTACGAAACTTTCCTGAAAGAAAGCGAGAGCCGCGCGTGCTCGCTGATCGGCGTTTCGGGCTGTCTTTACGCGGTCCGAAAATCCGCTTACCAGCCGATGCCGCCGGAGGCGTGCTCGGATTTTTTCATCGCCACGCTCGTCTACCGCCAGGGGCTTCGCACGATTTACGAGCCGAACGCGGTCTGCACCGAGGAAACCAACCGCCACAGCGCCAAGGAAATGCGCATGCGCGTCCGCATTATCGCGCAGACCTTTAATGACCTCTGGCGCAACCGGGAGATGCTGAATCCTTTCAGAACCGGTTTTTTCGCGGTCGAGCTGATATCGCATAAGGTTTTGCGCTACTGCGTGCCGCTGATTTTAATTTTGATGCTGGTCGCTTCGGGCGCGGCGGGCTTCCAATCTTCGCTCTTTTTGTATATTTTTATCTTACAGGTAATTTTTTACGGGTTCGCCGCCGCCGCCTGGCTGCTGGAGAGAAATCAAATCAAAAGTTCGCTGCTCGCGATCCCGCTGTATTTCACGCTCTCGAACTTGGCGGCGCTCTTCGGGTTCATCAAGTTCCTTCAGGGCGAGCGCTATTCGCATTGGGAGCCGATTAGAGAAAATCAGCCGAAAATAGACGGGCAGGACGCGGTGGTTTAGGCGAAACGAGACGCGGCAAATGGTACACTGAAACGACAGTCGATTAATTTGGAAGCCGGGCGTTGTGAACAAAATTATGCCGATCGAGCGAATTTTGGAAAAGAGAATAGGTGCCGCCGTCGCGCCGCACGACCCGCTGGTCAGCGTCGTTATTCCGGCGTACAACTGCGTCGAATTTATACGGGAAACCCTCGATTCGGCGCTTGCCCAGACCTTCAAAGATTATGAGATCATACTCGTCGATGACGGTTCGACCGACGATTTGGAAAAGGTTCTCGAAGATTACTTTACGAAACTGATCTACATCCGACAAAGCCATTCCGGCACCGGCGCGGCGCGCAACGCCGCCATCATGACGGCGCGCGGTCGATACGTGGCGTTCCTCGACAGCGACGACGTTTGGTTCCCCGATTATTTAGAACAGCAGACAAAGGCGCTGGCTGAAAAACAATGCGACATGATCTACGCGAATGCCCTGCTCTTCGGCTCGACTTCACGGGAAAACGAAACCTTTATGATGAGATGCCCCTCGGTCGGCGAAGTGAGCGCCGAAAGCCTGTTGAGTTTCGACTGCAACGTCATCACGTCGGGGACGTTGATCGACCGGGAAAAGGCGATCGAAGCGGGTTTATTCAATGAAGACCGCGCGCTGATCGGCATCGAGGACTTCGATTTGTGGTTCCGCCTGGCGAAGCGCGGCGCGCTGATCGAATACCAGAAAAACATTTTACTCAAATACCGCGTTCGACCCACGAGCTTGTCCGGCAACGGCATCGAGCGCAGCGCGCGGACCATTTTAATCCTGAATTTATTGCGCGAAAATCATCGACTGAGCCCGGCTGAAACCGAAAAACTCGATCGCAGCCTGCAGCTGACGCGCGCGAAGCTCGAATTCGAAAGGGGAAAATTCAACCTGGTTCAGGGAAACTTTTCATTAGCCCGCCAAAATTTCCGGGACGCGAACAAGCATCTGCGCAAATTTAAGTATTTCGTTTTGAATTTACTTTTGAGATTTTACCCTCAACTGGCTTTAAGACTATTCAAGAGAATCTATCCGACGGAGGTGGCGTTTCTTTCGTTCAATCCGGCGGAGGACGAGAAGGAAGCTTTCTACGGCGACGCCGACGGTTACCCGCTCCGAAAAAACGGAATCGGGAAAACGAGTTAGCGGGCGGAGCGGATGCTGAGCGGTCGCGGCGGGCGGTTTGATTTTCCGTTTCCCGCGCTGCCGGGCGTTCGGTCGAGGGCGAGGCTTCCGGATTTTAAGTTTCAGTATGCACGATAAATCAGCAAACAGAATACCTTCGCTCGACGGGTTGCGCGCGATTTCGATCGGCCTGGTTCTTTTGGCGCATCTCAGCGGGACCGCCTATTTTCCGATTAAACACGAGTATTTGAACGTCGGCAATTTAGGCGTCCGTGTATTTTTCGTCATCTCGGGTTTTTTAATCACCGGAATTCTGCTCAGGGAAATCGATAAAACGAATACGATCGATCTGGCGAAATTTTATTACCGCCGCACGCTGCGCATTTTCCCGCCGTATTATTTTTTTCTCGCGATGATCGGATTGCTGGCGCTCGCCGGTTTTCTCAACCCGTCGCTGAAGGAATGGCTGTCGGCGGTCTTTTATCTGAGCAATTTCACGCAGGTTCAGACCTGGGAGATCGGACATACCTGGTCGCTCGCCGTCGAAGAACAATTTTACCTGCTGATGCCGAGCTTGCTGTTTCTCGGCAGGCGGCGGGCTTTCTGGGTTTTATGCGCGGTTATTCTGTTGTCGCCGTTTATCCGCCTGGCGAGTTACATGCTCTACCCGGATCCCGAATTGCGCTGGGTCGTTTTCGGCTTTCAGGCGAACGCGGACAGTCTGGCGATCGGATGTTTGCTCGCTTTTCTCCGACCGAAGCTTTGGCAAATCGAAATTTATCAAAGCGTGATGAAATCGAAATTTTTTCTCGTTTTTCCGCTTTTGGCGCTCGGGCTTAATTATTTTTCGCAAAATCCGAAAATTTTCAATTTGCTCGGCATTACCTGCATCAACTTCTGTATCGTGCTGTGCATCGACTGGGCGGTGACTTTTCACGAGGGTTTGATCGGCAAAATCCTCAATTCAAAACCGCTGGTCTTCGTCGGCACCCTGAGCTACTCGATTTATCTTTGGCAGCAGTTGTTTTTGAACCGCGAATCGCCTTCCGCCGTCAACGGTTTTCCCTTCAACATTTTCATGGTGTTCGCGTGCGCACTGATTTCGTATTACCTGATCGAAAAACCGTCGCTCAATTTCCGGCAAAAATTCGAAAAACGGGTGTTCGGGCGTCCGGCGCCGCTGCCCGATTAAATTCCCGGCGCCGGCGGCGCGCGAGCGATTCGAAGCGGCGCTTTCATGCCGTCTTATTTTATTTGGATCGAAGCTTTTACGAAATTATCAGAGATGGAAAATAAGGACGAACGTAACCGCCCGAACGCAGATGCCGAAGCCGCCCTTTTCGGCTCGCGGTTCATTCCGCGGTGGCTGCGGGAAAAAAGAACGCTTCAGTTGATTCTTTTGCTGCTCGTCGCGTTGATTTGGCTGCCGCGCCTGCAGGGACCGATCGATCTGCGCTGGGACGGCGGCGTTTATTATATTTTGGGTACGTCGCTCGCGGAAGGCAAGGGTTACAGGCTGCTGAACGAACCGGGCGAAATCGACGCGGTTCAATATCCGCCCGTGCTGCCGGCGATCATCGCCGGTTTCCAGCTCGTTTTAGGCACGAGCGACCCGACGACGGTCGGAACGTGGCTCAGGATTTCGGCGTTTTTCGTTTTCTGTCTATTCATTCTGACGGTCTTTCGATTTTTCACCGACCGAGTTTCGCTTTTTTGGTCGTTTTTGGGAACGGTTTTGTGCATTTTCAGCCTGCACGTGTATTTCCTTTCGGATTTGTGTTACCCGGAAATCCCGTTCGCTTTACTGACGCTGCTTTTTATTTCTTGTCTGCGGAGGGAATCGCGCGCTTCCTACTTTATCCTGGCTTACGTATTGGCGACGGCGTCGTACGGGCTGCGGACGGTCGGGTTGGCGGCTTTCGCGGCTTGGATTCTCAGCAGCCTGGTCAAAAAAGAATTTAAGCGCGCGGCGCTCAAAACCTTGTTGGTTTTGATACCGATTTTCGCCTGGCAATATTACATCGCTACGATTGAGTCGAGCGACGGGTATAATCAGCCGGCATACGCTTACCAGCGCGCGCCGTACATGTTCTACAACGTGACGTACGCCCGGAACATGGCTCTTCACGATCCTTTCGCCCCGGAACAAGGACCGGCGCGGAATCTGCAGCGCACGTTTCAAAACGTCGTCAAAGCGCCCGCCAATCTGGGCGAGACGATCAGCACGGTGCGCGGTTACTGGTTGATTTTCTTTCAGTCGCTGACCGGAAGCGACGAATCGGACGGCTTTCCGGCATGGTTCGTATTCATCGTTCTTTATATGATCGGGCTCGCCGTTTTAGCCGGACTTCTGCTCCAGCTGCGGGGCGGCGACTGGATCGTTCCGCTTTATTTGCTGCCGTATTTGGCGGCGATGTGTTTCACTCCGTTCCCCGAGCAGTACCCGCGTTATCTGATGCCGGTGACTCCGCTTTTGTCGTTTTGCTTCATTTCATTTCTGATTTTTATAAAAGATAGATTTTCCGCGACTGATCCGGCGAAGCGATCGAACATCATCCGCATCGCCTTCGCTTTAGTGTTCGTGTCCTTTTTCTCGATTCAATTCTTTTGCCTGCAGCACGTCTTTCGAAACGACTTCGAAACCGCGGCTTACCTGGATCGGCAAAATCGTTTCGTCAGACGGCGCCTGTTTTTCAATAACGATTTACAAATCGATTTCGACCTGTGCGTCGATTTCATCAAGGAAAACGCCGCCGGGCAGGCGATCGTCGGCGCCGGCACGCCGCACTGGGTTTATTTGCGAACCGGATTGAAGGCGGTGATGCCGCCGATGGAAAAAGACGCGAACCGAGCGCAGGAACTACTCGACAGCGTGCCGGTACGGTACCTGATCATCGGACAGGACGTCGTCAAAAGCGAACGCTATATGCTTCCCGTCGTTCAACGCTTTCCGGACCGTTGGAAACAGGTTTATTCGACGCCGAGCAAAGTTTTTGTCGTTTATGAACGCACCGATCAGTATTAATTGCCGTTTCGGCCGAAAAGATTCCTTCGGTTTCACGCCGATTCCGGTCGTCGTTTTGCATCGCTGAAATAACTTAACTCGTCCTCTTAAGGATCGTTCAGGCGATTGCCGCGCTTGTTTTTCTCGACGGGAAAAATTGCGGCGCCCGTCGGATTTTCCGGCTAATCGTTGGATCTCAACAGCTTAATCGAACGTCCACCAAAAACTCATAAACGCTTTGAATCGCTCAAGAAGCGATTGTAAAAAATCCCGCCGGATTTATTGTTAAACATTGTGTAAAATCACTGGAATTTTATAAACAATCTGTTTATATTATAAGTAGGTAATTCAATCTGATTGATTACCTTTCACCTATCGGTCAAATCGACCGGTCAATCCCCGGAAAATTTATTATCACAAACGAATCGTTGATCCTGCTTGTTTCTTGCTCGTCGTCCCGACCTGTCCAAAACAGCCATTCAACAAATCATTCAAACCGATAAACAAATGTTAAATAAAAAATGTATCTATAACTTCAATTTTGAAGGGGTTCGTCGCCGGCTCGGCCGATTCGCGTTGTTATTGACGCTTGTCTGCCTAAGCGTCTGCGTATGTTCGGCGCAAACGTCGGCGGGCGTGAAAACGGATTACGGCGCCTATCCGGAAGGACCTCTGCCGGTATTGCCCTCTTCCGGGGGAAAATGGATCGACCCTGTTTTCGGCACCGAAGTGATGCGCGTGACCGACGGCAGCGTCGGAAACGATTTGGGCACGGCGTACTCGTATTGGTCGACCTTCAATTCCAATAATACCCGGCTTTTGGTGCAGTCCTACGCCGGAACGGCTTATTTATACGAATTTAACCCGACGCAATTTACGCTCGGCACGAAACAGGAAATTATTTTTCCTCCCGGCACCGGTTACAGCACCGCCGAAGACGCGGTCTGGAGCGCTTTAAACGAGGACATTCTGTTCCTGCATCGCGGCATGAGCATTTACGCCTTTAATGCTCGCACGCGCAGTTATTCGCTCGTCGCCGATCTGCGAGGGCAATTCGTTGACGGCTCTTATATCTGCCAGATGAGCGTCAGCCGCAACGACGATCATTTCGCTTTTACCGTCAAAGGTCCCGATTATACTTATGCGGGTTACGGAGTCTGGCGATTTTCGACGCGCAGTTGGGTTAACGCGACGTTCACGCCGGTCGTCGACGAAGTGCAAATCGACAAAACCGGTCGTTACCTCGTTGTCAGAACCGGACGCCAGGGAGCGGGCGTGATAGAAGCGCAGGTGGTCGATCTGCAAGCCAACCCGCAAACCGTCATCAATTTAGTCGACAACGCTCCCGATTACGCGCCCGGCGGTCACAGCGATATGGGATCGGGCACGACGGTCGGCGACGATAACTGGCAGAACGGCATCACGTTTCGATATCTCAACGCTCCTCATTCCTACCGAAACATCATCAATTTCGGCAGGGATTGGAGCATGGACAAACATTTATCCTTTTTGTCGAATGACGAGAATTGGGTTTTGGTCAGCACGTTCGGCCCCCAAAAAACGAATGCCTTCAACAACGAAATTTTCTTCGTCGCGACCGACGGCAGCCAGCGCGTGAGACGTTTTGTTCATCATTACAGCTGGTACCAATCGTATTACGATTCGCCGCGCGCCAACATCTCGCGTGACGGAAGATTCGTCGCCTTCACTTCCAACTGGGGCGCCACGGGCAGGCGCGATTTATTTATCGCCAAAGTTCCGTCCGAAATCTTACCGACGCCGAACCCGACGCCGAGCCCCTCGCCGAGCCCTTCGCCAAGCCCGTCCCCGTCGCCCTCGCCGAGCCCATCACCCAGTCCGTCGCCGACCGCTTCGCCGACACCGTTCCCGAGCCCGTCTCCGAGCCCCACCGCGAGCCCGTCGCCGCGCCCCACCGCCACTCCGACTCCAAGCCCGTCGCCGAGTCCTACTGTCACCCCGACTCCGACCCCGTCGCCCAATCCGTCGCCGAGCCCCTCGCCGAGCCCGTCGCCGAGTCCGTCGCCCGATAAAAACGTCTTTAAGAACGTAGCGGGCTTTAAGGTCACAGACGGTAATCGGCTCGACAAGCTGCCCACCGCGAAAACCGCTTTCGCCGAAACGACCGGGGCGATCGACGCGAACGGCGAATTTTCGTTCAAATACAATACGATCGAAAATAAGGCAAGAGATTTATCGATTTCATTTGAAGACGGAACGCACGATTTGAAGGTCGTCAGTTCCGGAAACTCTGTGGAAATCCTGTTAGACGGCGCTTCCAAATCGAAATTCAGCTGCGATATTTCCGAGCTTATCAAAATCGAGCGTCAGAGCGGTGCGCTGAAAGTTTGGCGAAACGGCGTTTTACAGTACTCCACGGCGACCGGCTTTTCGAACGGCCGCGCGGTCGTCAAAATTTCGTCCGCCGCTCGATCGGTAAGCGCGAATTTAGGCATCAACAGCGCCGCGCTCTACAATGAGTCGCCGCTCGCCGCGTCAAGTTCGAAGACAAGCACCGATATTTCCTGGTTGTCCCTTTTATACAGTTTACTGGAAGGCTGATTTAGGCAGAAATAAGGTCTCAATCCGTCGCGCCGCATGATTTTCGGGAAATCTGAAAACGGCGGCGCTTCGAATCTTCATTCCTCCCTCTCGAACACGAACTCGTTGCAGCCGAGCCCGACGTTGCCGGTTTTCAGCGCCGATAAGCGATAGCCTTTCGCCTTGTAGAATTCGAAGATCTCTTCCGGCAGAGCCACCTCGTAAGGGTAACCCCCGACCCAATCGAGAATGTCGTGCCAACGATTCATGCCGCGGCCTTTTTTATATTCGGTCCATAACCTGACGTAGCTCATCGGATTGAGCGTGATCAGCGACTTGACCAGATGTTTGCTTTCCTCGGGAATCGAAACTAAAGCGGCGAACGGCTTTTTGAGCAAATTCGGCAATTTGTTGTAAATCTCCTTGATCCGCTTCCAACGCCTCGCCTGACTGCCCGTGTCGTTGTAGATGGCGATAAAGAGTTTGCCGCGCTCGCCGACCAACAAATCGACGTTAGCGAGCGCCTCGAACATCTTTCCGGTGTGGTGCAGTACGCCCCACGAGTAAACGATGTCGAATTTACCGATTCCCGCGAGGAATTCGCGGTCCAGAACCGAACCCTGCTCCACCGTCCAATTTTCGTCGTCCGGAAAAAATCGCCGCCGCAGCTCCGCCGTACAAGCGAAAGAGTTCGGGTCGAAATCGAAGGAATGAACTTTCGCTCCGAGCCTTCTCGCCGCTAAACTAAACAGCCCGCTTCCCGAACCGACGTCGATGAAGGTTTTCCCTTCCAGAGTTTCGACCTCCAACATCTTTCGTAAGGATTCTTCGGCCTTCAAGATTCGTTTTTCGTCGAGCAGGCGCAGAAAGTTGCTCCAATTCTTGCCGAACTCGAATCTTTCCCCGCGATCCACCTCTTGTTTATGCTGGCTCGCCAGTCCCTCCGTCGGGATCGATTTTGTGTTTCTCACCGTATTATTGACTAAATCAACACCGTTTTGGTACATCATTGTCTTCTCCTATTATGACTGTAATTTTATTTTATCCCGACCTCCGCCGCGCCGTGTGCGGAGAATTCCGACAGGGCTTTCCGGTCAATATTTTCTAAACGAAACGCGTAGATATGAGCTAAACGTTTAACGTTGCGGGCGAGTTCATATTTTTCCTTGACGCGTTTTCTGCCCGCTTTTCCGATTTCGCGTCTTAATTCCGTGTCCTCGATTAAACGCTCGATCGCGTCCGTCAATTCTTCGACGCTCGACGGCGCAACCAGCAGACCGTCGATTCCGTCCCTGATCAATTCCGGAATGCCGGTGATGCGCGTCGCGACGCACGGGATTTGCATCGCCATCGCTTCCATGAGCGCGACCGGAACCCCTTCGGCGAAACTGGCGAGCGCGAAAACGTCGGCGTGCCGGTAAAGTTCGAGGATTTGCTGCTGATTGCGCCAGCCTTCAAAGATGACCTGTTCGGTCAATTCGCTCGCCGCGACAAAGCGCTCTAAATCCGCCCGGTCCGGACCGTCTCCGATCAAACGCAGCCGCACGCGACGATTTCGCTTTTTCAGTTCATGGATCGCCTCGATCAACACGTGCTGCGCCTTGACGGAAACGAGCCGACCGATGCAAACGACTTCGAAAACTTCCGGCACCTCCCGAAACGGGTGCGGCGTGAAGAGATTCGTGTCGATGCCGAGCGGCGCGACTTCGATCTTGCTCCAGTGCCGGCGCGGCGACGCCTTCATCAATTGACTCCGGGCGTAATTGCTGATCGCGCAGACGAAGGACGACGAGGCGATTTTATCGCCGAGCCGAAAATTCACCGGGTCGTTAAACTCGCTCGGACCGTGAATGGTCATCGACATCGTTTGAGGAAAAATTTTGCGGCAAATCAACCCGACCGTCGTGGAAAAATGGGTATGAAAGTGCGTCAGCGACTCGCGCCGCATCCACTGCCCGACGATCACCGCTTCAATAAAATAGAACAGCGCGGACAAAGTGCGCACCGGGTGAAATTGCCCCATCGCGAGCGCGCAGAATAGGCCGCGGAAATAACCGAACGGCCGCGAAAAAAGCGTTTGCAGGTGATCGGTCAAAATTTTAACGCGGCTGCGCGACTTAACGTAAAAGGTCAGCGAATTTTCCAGCTGCTCGACCTCCGGCATATCCTGACGCGCCCGATCGGGCTGAGAAATCGAGGCGACGCAGAGCTCGACGCCGAACTGGCGCAACTGGCGTATCTCATTTAAAATAAACGTGTGGGTGACGGCCGGATACTGGCTCACCAGGTAAGCGATTCTGAGATTATTCGCCGAAGCCGCTTCGCCGCTCGTCGATTTCATTTGATTTGTATTACGATCGTTCATTTGTCCAGTTTCGAAAGTTTCGAAGCCTATTCGCCGTTCCGCGTCAGCAACCGATTGTATAAATCGCTCGTTTTATGAAGCTGCTCGGAGCAGGAAAATTTCGTTTCGATCAATTGCCTGCCGCGCTCGCCCATCGCGCGCGCCTTTTCGGGATCGTTAAGCAAATCGATTATTCGCGCCGCCATCGCCGCGTCGTCGCCGACCTCCACCAAATGTCCGGTTTCGCCCTCCACGACCAGTTCGCGCGCGCCGCCGACGTCGGTCGCCACGACGGGCAGGCGCGCCGCCATGTATTCGAGGATCGCATTGGAAAGCCCTTCCGCTTTGGAGGATAACACACCGACATTTGAAACATCGAGAATCTCGGCGACCGAATCGCGTTGACCGGCGAAAACGGCAGCCTCGCCGAGACCTAATTCCGCGGCGTAACGACGCATCGGTTCCAACAATCCGCCCTCGCCCGCCAGGACGAACGCGGCGCCGGGCACCGACTCCCGCACGCGGCGCGCGGCGCGCAGGAAAGTCGGATGGTCTTTCACGTCCAGCCTGAAATTGGCGACGATCGTGACGACGGGCTGTCCGGTCTTAATCGGCAGACCGAGTTCTTTCGGCACCGGTTCGCGGTCCGTTCCGAACTTTACGTCCGCCCGCGGACTCACTCGCGCCCAGTCAACACCGTTGTAGACCACTTCGATTTTGCGGTCGCTGACGCCTTCGTCGATCAGCTGCCGCCGCACCGCGCCGGCGTTCGCCAGAATCGCATGCGCCAGACGGTAGCTGCTGCGTTCGATGCGTTTCTGCATCGGCGTCCGCGTGCCGGTCGTTTCCCGGCGCGACGCGATCCGCACCGGCACGCCCGCCAAAAAAGCGGCGGTCATTCCGAAGATGTTCGTGTAAAAATCGTGCGTGTGAACGATTCTGACGTCGTTCTCGCGGATGAATCGAACGCACGCTTTGATTTGCCGCACGAAATTCGAGTCGTAAAACGACGTCAACGGAAAATGCGGCACCGGGTGAAAGCCGATTTTTTCAACTTTATCGAGCAACACGCCTTCCTTATTGAGCGTGCCGAGAAAAACGCGGTAGGTTCCGTCGCGGCGCAACATTTCGGCGAGCTGCACCGCCTGCCGCTCGGAGCCGCCCTGATTGAAACTGTCCACCAACTGTAAAACGTTTGCTTTCACTTTTTAGTTTAAATTCCGGTTAGATCGAGTGTTTTTCGGAAAAAACCGCATGATTCGAGGTTCAGGCGTCGACGTATTGGCGATGCCACAATTCCAGCATCCAGAGCACCCACAGTGAGTGTGAATGATCGCGCCGGTTGCGCCGGTGTTCGTCGAGCAGCAGCCGAACGTAAGATTTATCGAAATACCCGCGCTCGAGCGCCCGGACGTCGTTCAAATCGCTTTCGATGCGCGCCTTCAGCTGCTCGTTTATCCATTGCCCGATCGGCACGCCGAAGCCCTGTTTGGGCCGGTCGAGAATGGCGTCGGGCACCATCCCGCGCACCGCCTTACGGAATATGTATTTCGTTTCCAAGTTTTTCAACTTTAAGTGCGACGGAATGCCGCCGACGAATTCGATCAATTTATGGTCGAGCAGCGGCACGCGCGCCTCGAGCGACGTCGCCATGCTCATCCGGTCGACCTTCGTCAAAATGTCGCCCGGCAGATAGGTTTTACTGTCCAGGTAGAGCAGATTGTCTATTTCGTTGCCGGTCGATACCGATTCGGCCAACCGCAGAAACAGCTTTTCGCCTTCGCCCAGCTCTCCGTTCAGGTTCGCCTGAAACTCCTTCGAGTAAAGCGATTTTCTGTTCAGGCTCGTAAATTGCGAAATGCTGTTGACGTATCGTTCCAGCGGTTCGAGCGCGACGTTGTAAAGGTAGTTTCTGCCGAACGCGCCGTGCGGCAGATTCGCGCTCGCGGCCTGCATGCCGCGCCGCAAAAATCGCGGCAGCTTCGCCATCGAACTTCTCTGCCGGTCGATGACGTAGCGCGTGTAGCCGGCGAAAAGTTCGTCGCCGCCGTCGCCGGTCAACACGACCGTGACGAATTCCCGCGCCAATTTCGACACCATATAAGTCGGCAGCGCGGAAGAATCGGCGAACGGCTCGTCGAAATGCCAGACGAGTTCGTCGATCACTTCGATCAAATCCGGCGTGACGATGAATTCGTGATGCTCGGTGCCGAAATGTTCGGCCGCCACGCGCGCGTATTTCAATTCGTTGAAGGTGTCCTCGTTGAATCCGATCGAGAAAGTCTTGACGGGCTGTCCGAGCAGCTGCGCCATCGTGCCGACGATCGCCGAAGAATCGACGCCGCCCGACAGAAACGCGCCGAGCGGAACCTCGGAGATCAAACGCACGTCGACCGACTCGCGGATCAATTCCCGCAGCCGCTCGACGTATTCGTCTTCGGATTTCAGTTCCGCCGGCTCGCTCAAATTGAAATCCCAGTACTTGTGCGTCCGGACGGCGCCGTTCTCGAAAATTAAATAATGCCCCGGCAGCAGTTTGCTGACGGCTTTAAATATGCAGAACTCTTCCGGCACGTAACCGAACGTGAGGTAGGCGTCCAGCGCGGCGTAATCGATGTCGCGCCCGAGCGCGCCGTGGGTCAGCAGCGTTTTCAGCTCGGAACCGAATATGAAATCGCCGCCGTCGGTCACGGAATAAAAAAGCGGTTTTTTGCCGACGCGGTCGCGCGCGATGAAAAGGCTTTCGCGGCGAAAAT
Source organism: Pyrinomonadaceae bacterium (assembly GCA_036563455.1). Taxonomy (GTDB): domain Bacteria; phylum Acidobacteriota; class Blastocatellia; order Pyrinomonadales; family Pyrinomonadaceae; genus JAFDVJ01. The sequence goes on from DATCMK010000010.1 coordinate 26,326, forward strand.
CCCAAATCGCGAAAGCGAACATGCCGCGCAGTTTTTCCAGACAGGCGGGGCCGTATTCCTCGAACGCGTGCACGATCGTTTCCGTGTCGGAATGAGTCTTAAACCGGTGACCGAGCGCCTCCAATTCCGTTTTGAGCTCCCTGAAATTATAAATCTCGCCGTTAAAGACGATCGCCAAATTTCCGTCTTCGCTGTAAATCGGCTGCTGCCCGCCCTTCAAATCAATAATCGAAAGACGCCGCATGCCCAGCGCGGCGCGGTCGCGGACCAGCGTGCCCTGTTCGTCCGGGCCGCGGTGAGTGATGACGCGGCACATTTTGTCGAGCAGGATCTCGCGCCCCTTGGTCGGGACGTTTTTATCCGCCGTTATAAATCCCGTGATTCCGCACATTTCTTATCGTTTAAATCCTTTACTTTCAAAAAACCCAATCAGCCTCTGCTTCCAAAAAAATCAATCGGCCTCGAGCGCGATCGACGGGCGGGGCTGTCGCCTCAAACGGCGAATGAATTTAAAGACCCGCTCCTTTTGCGAGTGGTCGAACACGCCGAGTTTGTTTACGAGTAATAAATAAAGCGCCGCGAAGAGCAGAAAGCAAATCCCCAAAAAAAGTGTTCCGCCGATAAAATCGGCTGCTCTTTCCAAATGCACGACCGAGAGTATGTCGTGAGACAAGCGCAATGTAAAGTTCAGTAAGTAATCTTTGCCCGTTTTGTAGAAAAAATACAAAGCGATTCCCGCTGCGCCCGCTCCGAACGCGGTTTTGCCGAATTTGCCGAGCAGGCGCACATCCTTTCTGCCGATCTCCAGCATCGAAACGATTTTAACCATAGAAATCGCCGTTTCGAGATAGATGACCGCGACGACGATGCCGATGACCTGATGCAATTCGAGATGCCGGACGCCGAGCCAGAGCGCCGCCACCAACCCGATGAACAGCAGGGCGCGGACCTTCAGCAAAAAGCCGCCGAGTTCCTTGAACGCGCGCCCGAGCGGGTCGATAATCAAACAATAAACCGGGATGATTAAGAGATTGACCCGGAAAATCGGCACGCTCGCCGCAAAGCGCGGAGTGAAGAGCGTGGTGATGAAAACGTCCGCCACGACCATCAGAAATGCGAAGGTCGGCAGGTAAATGAGCGCGAGTTTCTGCATGACGCCGACGGTCGTCAAGACCATTTCGCGCTTGTTTCCCGTCGATTGCAGTTCGCTCATGCGCGGAATCAGGACCGAGCCGAACGATTCGTAAAGCATCGCGATCAACGGCAGTTGGAAACAGCCGACCGCATAAACGGCGAACTGTTCTTCGCCGAAATGATGGCCGACGAAATAATTGTGAATATCCGACTGCGCGATGAAGAGCAAACCCGCCAAACCGAACGGGATCGCGTAAAACGTCTGTTCGACAAAAAAAGACGGCTCGAATTTCGACCAAAATCCCGGAAAGCGCGACGACAGGTACGCCAGTAAAACGCAGGTCTGTAAAAAGCCCTGCACGATCGCCGCGTAAACGAAAGCGTCGACCGTGCCGAAGATCAGGACCGCGCCGACCATCAGCAAAGTTTTCGTGAACTGCGCCGCGATGATGAAGCCGGTCGCCAGTTTGGTTTCGTGATTGGCGAGCGCGACGGTTTCGAGGAAAGTCGAAAAAATCCAGAACCAGATGACCACGCCGATTTTCGGGGCGAGCCGGGTCAGTTCCGTATTTTGAAAAAGGCTGCCGAGCAGCTGCGGGTAAATGAAAAGCAGCCCGCACGCCAAACCGCCGAGGACGAAATTGAACAGCAAAATATTCGAAATTACGGACACTCGCTTTTCCGGTTCGCGGCTGAGATAGTAATAGGCGCTCATGCTGAAGCCGAGCGGCAGAATCGCCACGCAGTTCATGACGACCAGAAAGACCTGGCGATAGGTGCCGTACTCGGTCTGCGTCAGATACCGAACCGTCAGAAGCGGCAGCAGAAAAGAGATGCCGAAACTGATAAACTTCGCGCACATGATCCATGCGCTCTGTATGGTTAAAGATTGTGTTTTGTCGCCCGTCTTAATCATTACCCGCTTGCCAGTATTGTCGCCTTTCTCCGACCCCGGCTTGATCGGTCAAAAAACACGACATCCGAGCGCGACAAGTTTCAAAAAGTTTGTATTTCACCGCCCTCCGTTCGAACTCGAGAAGCCGCGGCGCCCGCCGCAAACGGCCGCCCGGATAAAACGAATTTTCGTTCGAAGGCGTTTTCATCTTGGACCTCAACGAAAGCCGATGCGCCGGCGCATCATCAATGCTCCCTGCGGCACGAATCGATTCCCGCCGCAACTCAGTGACGCCGGAAAAACCTCCGCCGCTTTATCCCGATCGCGGACTCATTCACTCGCGTCACTGCGTCATCTCCGAAGACCCGGGCGCTCGCTATGCGATTTTACCACTTTCCGGAATTTTTCGCCCCGCGCGGTCGCTGAATCACGTCGGATATAAGGGCCGGCGATTTATCGCAAACGGCGATCCTCCTGTTCCGGTAAAGCCTGAATCCGTTTTATGCCGGCCCGCTACCTCCGGTTGATGCCGAGCATACTGGCGAAAAAACTGAACAGAAAAGATTCGAAACCGAGCGACGCGAGCGTGAACCCCGGAATGGCGTAACGCAGAGTCGACGGGTAATTCAAATTGCCGAAATCGACTGCCATCCACTCGTTGACGACGACCGAAAGCAGAAACAACCCGGAAAAAATCATCAAAAAACTGATTAATATTCCCTTTTCAAGGTCGACGAGGCTGTAAAAACGAGTTAGGCGCTTGTCCTCGGGCACCATTTTCTCGTTTATCGCGAAAGTTTTCGTCAGGATCGCGAATAAAATCGCCTGGTATCCGCAGGTGATAAGCAAACTCGAGAACAGCAGCGTATGAACGTCGAAGTGAATCCGTCCCATCAGCGTCCAGCCCGGCAGCGCGAGGATATAACCGATGATTCCGGCCAAAATCAAAATTCGTCCCGGTACGTAAAAAACCCATTTCGGGCTGTACAACAAGAAAAACCGCAGCGTCCGCCAGCCGTCGCGGAAGGTGCGCAGGTGCGGCGGATGAGACTTCCGCCCGTCCGGATGCAGCGTGATCGGAACTTCCGACAGTTTTCTGTTGTAAAGGCTCGACTTGATAATCATTTCGGTGGCGAACTCCATGCCGGTGCACTGCAATTGAAGCGAATCGTAATGGGTTTTGGTGAAGCCGCGCAGTCCGCAATAAATGTCGTTGATCGGCGCGTAAAACCAGAGCCTCGCGAGCGCCGAAAACATCGGGTTGCCCCACCAGCGATGGAGCCACGGCATGGCGCCGGGCAAAACGCGCCCGCCGCCGCTCGGCAGACGGCATCCCTGCACCAGATCGTAACCCTCGCGGAGCTTGCCGACGAATTTCGGGATTTCCAAAAAGTCGTAACTGTCGTCGGCGTCGCCCATGATGACGAAACGTCCCTTCGCGGCGGCGATGCCGCCCATCAACGCGCTGCCGTACCCCTTTTCCTGAACGGCGATCACCCGGGCGCCGAGGCGGCGAGCGATGTCGGGCGAATCGTCCGTGCTGCCGTTGTCGGCGACGATGATCTCGCCGACGATGCCGTTTTCGTCCATCGCGCGACGCGCTTTTTCGATGCAAACGGCTAAAGTATCCGATTCGTTCAGACATGGCATCACGACCGACAGCTCAATTTGAATTTCCTCAGCGAAACTTTTAGTCATTTTCGTCTCCACAAGCCCCCGCACACTTGAACCTTCGATTTAATGCTTTGATTAAAGCCGCTCGACCAATGATTATTTGAAAATAAAATTATAAAAACCCGGCGCGCAGTCGATGAAGCGCGAGCTTGTCGAAATTTCCCGCTTTTCACGAAGATTCGCCATCACGCTCACAGGTAACGGGCTCCGGTCCGGTCGCGGACAAGCGAATGCAGCTCCTTCAGGCGCTGCGAATCGTTTTTGTGAGCGATCAGAATCGCATCGTCCGTTTCGACGATGATCAGATCGGTAACGCCGAGCGTCGCGATTAAACGATCTTTCGCGAGGATCAAACATTTATCGGTATCGAGAGAAACCACCGTGCCTCGCGTGACGTTGCTCTCGCCGTTTCGCCGCACGTCATACAGCGCCGACCAGGAACCGATGTCGCTCCAATTCAAATCGACCGGAATCGTCGCCATATTCGGAGCCTTTTCGAAAATGGCGTGATCGATCGCCGTCCGGTCGAGATGCGCAAAGGACTGCTCGATGACCGTCGCTTCTTCCGCCGTGCCGAGCGCCTCGGCGACGCGCTCGAGCGCGGCAAAATGATCGGGTTTGTACTTTTCCATCAGCGCCAGCAGCCGCGAAACCTTCCAAACGCTGATGCCGGGGTTCCAGAAATGAAAACCGGTCTCGATAAAATGTCGAGCCTTGACGGCGTCGGGCTTTTCCTCGAAAGCGGCGATGCGAAAGGCTCCGTCATGGCCGGAAATCGGTTCGCCGATTTCGATGTAGCCGTACTCGGTCCGGGGCGCATCGGGCTGCACCGCGAGGATGACGCCGTCGACTTCCGGCGCCAACCGATGCGCGCGTTCGAGCGCCGTTAAAAATTCGCTTTCATTTCCGATGTAGGAATCAGCCCACCCGACGACGATCACGGCTTCCGGATCGCGACGGGCGATATGAACGGCCCCGAGCCCGACGGCGAGATTGGTTCCGAGCGGAAAAGGTTCGGCGATGATCTGTCCTTCCGGAACGCCCGGCGCGTGCGCGGCGATCTGATTTTTACAGTTTTCGCTCGTGACGATCCAAATGTTCTCGCTCTCGATCAAAGGCAACACTCTTTCGATCGTCTGCGTCATTAAAGATTTGTTGCTGACCAGGCTTTGCACCTGCTTAGGATTGTTTTCCCGCGACAGCGGCCAAAGGCGCGTTCCGCTCCCGCCCGCCATAAATAATGCGATCATGTGTGAACCTCCAATTTTGATGACGCCTTCAGAAATCCGTAAAGTGAGATTTTCGATTCGTTCATTGTTCGGCCCGGCTTTGGCCGACCGACGCCGGATCGAGGTCCGCCCCGATCCTTTTTCCGCCGCAGCCGCTCGAAACGTACGCGCTGTCCCGCTTTAAACGGTAGTCGCCCTTTTCCGGATTCGCGAACGCCGCCGGACCGAGCGATTCGACGTACAGATTTTTTTCCTTGTAGGAAGCGCTTTTTCCCCCGATTATAAGGTTGCAGGCGAACGATCCGGCGGGAAAGAATTTATCGATCGTCGGCTGCCCGGAGGCGGTGCTGTCGCCTTTCATTCCGTATTCGTTTTCGAAAACGATATTGTTCCGAAACTCGAAGTTTTTAACCGGTTCGCCGTAGGCGATGGCGATGCTGCCGCTTTGCAGGATCGTGTTGTTTTCGATCGCCAATCCGTCCCAGTCGGTCGATTTCATGAAATTGCCGACTCCTCCCCATTTTTTTCCGTCGATGTCCTCGAATTGGTTGTTCCGGATGGTGAGCCGGTGACCGCCGCTGCCCTCGCCGCCGAAGACGTTGATGCCGTTCGCCGACCCGCGCACGATGTTGTTGACGAACTCGACCTCTTCAATAATCGTCGCCTCGCCGTTGTCGGCGCGCGTCGTGAAAAGAATCGCGGTTCCGTCCTGCCCCATCGCCCAATTGTTGGTCATTAAATTGTTTTCGACTTTTATGCGCCGTCCGTTTTTAATTTCGAACAGATTCTTGACGACCCAATTCTCGGAACGCCACTCCAGCGGCTTGTTTAAATGATTGCTGCGAACCACGCAGTCGGCGGGAACCAGTTTCAAAAATGAACCGGCGCCGCCGAACAGAATATTTTCCGCCGCCCCTTCCAGATAATTATTGATGATCTCGACCGGGCCGTCCGTCGCCCACACCGCGATGGCTTGGCTTTCTTCCCCGCGCCGCATGATGTCGGAAAAGTAGCTGTTTTGAATTTTGATATGGCGACCGTTCGCGGCGACGCCGCGGCGCTGCCCGTCTTTTTTGCCGCCGTGCACCCAGACCCGGTCGAACTCGATGTGGTGAGGCAGCTCGTCGACGCTTTTTTCGGCTCCGTTGCCGATTCTGATCACGTCGAAAAGCCCCTCGATCGTCGGACCGAACTCGACGCCCACGAACCGGAAATGATGCGCGCCGTTCAGAGCCGAAAGCACCGGCTCGGACTTCGCTTCGGAGATGAGTTTCGGCAAAACGGAACCGTATTTTCGCGGATCGAGCCGCGCGCCTTCAGGCGGCAGCGCCGCGTCGGCCGCCGACGTGCGGACGGTGATAAACTCGTTTCCGTCCTTTTTCGGCAGTTTGAAGGCGCCCTTGAAGGTCGCTCCGGCTTCGAGAAAAATCGTGTCGCCCGGTTTCGCGCGATCGAGCGCCGCCTGAAAATCTCCGCCCGCCTTGACCGTGATCGTATTGCCGGAAAAATCGAGCGCCGCCGTCCGGTTTTTTCGGTAAGAATAAAACGCGAACGCCGCGAGAACCGACAGGATCGCGACCGCCGCAGCGGTTAAAAATAACGTTTTCCCGATTCGCCGATCGGTGTTTTCCGATTGCCGCGTCAGGGAGGGCGCCGGCAGCCCGCCGCCTGCCGGCGGACGGTCGAAAATTTTTGTGCCTTCTGAATTCATGATGATACCGAGCCGCTTTACTGCCCTCGTCAGTAATCGCGGTTTCCCTTCTCGTGTCCGACTTTAAAAATACCACCAATAGTATGCTATTTTCAGATATTCTAAAGCAACCGTTTTCCATCCCTGAAAACTGAGCCACCAAACGACCGGACTGACGGCGCGCAATTCTTCCGCCGGGCACGCGACGCCGATTTCGACCGGCAGATTGTTTGCCGCGAAAACTCTTTCGAACGTCCGGAGCGCGCGGCGCGAATGGTACGCGGAGGTCACCAGCACGACCGATCTCAAATTTCGTTCCGAAGCCTTTTGGGCGAATAGGTTCGCCTCATCGATGGTTCCGTCGACGGCGGGCGCCAAAACCTCGATCGATTCCTCGCCGACGCCTTCCCCGATGAGCCGCTGACGCGCCAGTTCAACGAAAAAAGGGTTTCTTTGCTCGTTTTGATTCCATCCGCTTTGTAAGCCGTCGTTAGTGAGGAAAATCTTCCGGCTGACGTCGGCTTTGTACAAAGCGGCGGCTTCGTCGGCGCGTTCCGCATATTCGGACGAACCGCTCAACACTAAAATCGCGTCGGCGCGGGCCAATGTTTTTTTCGCCTCCAGATTAACGGCGAGAGCGTAAGCGAACGGAATCCACAGCGCGGGCAAAAGCAGGAGGAAAGCCAATTTCATCGATCTTTTTTTCTTTTCCACAACGCCTTCCCCGCAGGAAAAATCACCAGCAAATGCCCTGGTAAGTCGGAGTCGAACGCCGCCCGTCGAATATTCGGACGAGGTCGACGACGATCTGATGCGGCTTTATCAGCCCGTCGATCGCCCCGAATTCCGGCGACGAATTTCCGATCAAAACGAGGTCCGAGTGCGCGAGCACTTCCTCGATCGTATCCGCCATTAAATTTGAGATGTGCGGGATTTCGCCTTCGATAAAATCCTTATTGGCGCCGACCAGTTTGGCGATCGAAACTTCCTTGTCGTAAAGCTTCACGTCGTAGCCCTTGCCGATCAGCCTTTCGATCACCGCGACGAGCGGAGACTCGCGCAAATCGTCGGTGCCCGCCTTGAAGGCGAATCCGAGCACGCCGACCTTCTTTTTGCCGGTTTTGGCGATCATTTGAACAGCCCTTTCGATCTGCAGCAAATTGCTCTCTAAAGCCGCCTCGAGGACCGGCACCCGGAGATCCAGTTCTTTCGCCTTGTATTGAAGCGCCCGCAAATCTTTCGGCAGGCACGAGCCGCCGAAGGCGAAACCGGGTTTGAGGTAATACGGCGAAAGATTCAGTTTCGTGTCCTTGCAAAAAACGTCCATCACTTCATGACCGTCGATGCCGAGCTCTTTACAAATATTGCCGATCTCATTCGCGAAGGAAACCTTCAAGCCGTGAAAACAGTTGCACGCGTATTTGACCATTTCGGCGGCTTCGAGGCTCGTCACGTAAAGCGGGGCGTCGATCTTCGCGTAGAGACTTTTAACGACCTCGCCGGTCTGCTCCGAATCCGCGCCGATCAGGGTGAAGGGCGGCGCGTAGAAGTCTTTGATCGACGTGCCTTCGCGCAGAAACTCGGGATTGATCGCGACGTCGTAATCGGTTCCGCACCGCTTGCCGGAATACTTTTCCAGGGTCGGTTTGACCAGCGACGCGATGGTGCCCGGCAGCATCGTGCTGCGCATGACGACCGTGTGCGGGCTGCTCTTGCCGGCGATCGCTTCGCCGATTTGCTGGCTGACCCGTTCGACGTAATCGAGCTTCAAGGAACCGTTGTCGTTTGACGGCGTGCCGACGCAAACGATCGAAACGTCCGAGTTCTCGACCGCCTCGCGGACATCCAAAGTAGCTCGCAACCGGTTCGCGTCGACCGCCTGCCGAACCAGCTCGCCGATGCCTTCTTCGATGATCGGGGAATTTCCCGCGTTGATGATGTCCACTTTTGTTTGGTTGACGTCGACGCCGATCACCTGATGGCCCTCGGCGGCAAAACATGCCGCCGAAACCGCGCCGACGTAACCCAATCCGAATACGCTAATTTTCATAATTTTTCGCTAAATATCGAACTTACTAAAAAAAATAAAATAATGATTATTGAATCGAAACCGACTAATCAAACTTCAACCGTTCGCCTGCCGCGAAACGCTTCTTTCGCTTTCTTTTCGCTTATTTTGACTGCCGCGCGCGGCGATCGCCTTTTCGCAGTGCCGGGCGAAATCTTCCGCGACCTTGTCCCATCCGAATTTTTCGCGGACCGTGCGGGCGGCCGCGAGCCCCGTTCGGCGAGCCAGATCGCGGTCGCGCATGAGCGCGACGCACGCTTCGGCGAATTCCCCGGGCGTGTCGCGCAAAAGGATTTCCCGACCGTTTTCGAGCGGCAAGCCTTCGGCGCCGACGGCGGTCGAAACGACCGGCAGTTCCATCGCCAGGGCTTCGTATATTTTGAGCCGCGTCCCGCCGCCGATTCTGATCGGCACGACGTAAACGCCGGCTTCTTCCATGAACGGCCGAACGTCGGGCACCCGCCCGGTGACTTTGATCGAGTTGTCTTTTTTGCTCAGCTCGATCAGGCTCGGGAACGGATCGCGTCCGACGACGGTCAGCGTCGCCTGCGGAATTTTTTCACGAATCCGCGGGAAAATCTCCCCCGTAAACCAGACGATCGCGTCTTCGTTCGGCAGCCAATCCATCGACCCCGTAAAAACGAGGTTGAAGTTCTCGGCGCCGCGCTCTTTTTGCGGCGTAAAATAATCCGTGTCGACGCCGGTCGGGACGTCGCCGACGTTTTCGATGCCGTAGTCGGCGCGCATCATGTCGGCGTCTTCGCGCGATACGCCGACCACCCAGTCGAAACGCGAAAGGCACTCCCTTTCGTACTCGAACATGCGGCGCCACTGCATTTTCATAAAGGCTTTTTTGGCAACGCCGCGCGCGACCTCGAAATGCCGCCGCCAGATCATCGCCTCGACGTTGTGCTGGAAAAGCAGCGAGGCGATCTCCAGCGTCGGCGGCAAATTCACGGCCGGCGTCAGGAAATCGCACACGACGACGTCGAAATTGCCCGGCCGGGCGAGAGACCGAATTTTCTGCGCCATCTCCGCCGAAACGTATTTCTGCAGCGCGTAAGGCAGACTCGACCCCAAATTTCGGGCCAGTTCGGCGTAAAACGGCAGCGTGAATTTCCTTGAAGTGCGATGCGGCACCGCGATGACTTCGTCGGCGTATTCGGCTGCTTGATCGAGGGCGTCGGTTTCCGATTCGCCGTTATCGAGCGTTAGGTAAGTGATTCGATGATCTTTTTTCAGCTGCTTCAGCATCTGGTAAGTGCGTATCTTGCCGCCCTTATCGACCGGATGAAGAAGTTCGGTTTTTAGCCAGAGAATTTTCACTTTGTTTTCCTGAAAATAAAGCCCGGCCCGAATGCGGCGGGACGGGTTCGCGTTTGAGCTCGCGTCAAACCGTTTCGTTTCGAGCGTTTTCCTTTTCCATGAACGTGCGCTGCCATATTTCGAAATTGAGTAAAGCCCACAAACGTTCTTCGTGATTTTCGCCGCGCTGGTGGCGCGCGGCCAGTTCGCGGACGAAATCGGCGTTGAAAATGCCGCGCGACAGGGCCCGCTCGGACAAAACGAATTCGTCGACCAGATGCTTGTATTCGTGTCGGAACCAGCGGCCGACCGGCACCGGGAACCCCATCTTCCCGCGTTTGAGAATCTCTTTCGGCAGGATGTCCTTCATCGCCTCGCGCAGCACGAATTTGGTCGTGCCGCCGCGCAGTTTTAAGCGATCCGGCATGCGCGCGGAGAACTCCATCAAGCGGTGATCGAGAAAGGGCACGCGGCTTTCGATCGAAGCCTCCATCGACATCTGATCCTGTTTCATCAAAAGCTCGTGCAGGTACGTTTTCGTGTCGGCGTACAGCATCCGGTCGAGCAGGCTGTGCGTCGGCGCCGAGTCGAAGAAGCGCTGCATTTCGCGGTACGGGTCGGCGTTATCGGCGCCGATCCGCTCCCGGGTTTGCTCCGACAACAATCGAGCCTGCATTTCCCGGGGAAAAACGGCGAAATTATCGAAATAGATATTTTCGATGTTCGGCTCGACCGTAAAAAAGCTTTTGCGCAATTTATACCCTACTTTCGAGGCGGACGGCAAACTCTCGATGCGATTTTTCACGAAATGACGCGCCGCTTCCGGCATCACCTTCCGGTAGTACCGCCCGAAATTCAGGTTCATCAGCGTTTTGGCGTAGCGCCCGTAACCGGCGAGGCTTTCGTCGCTGCCCTCGCCGGTCAACACGACTTTGACGTGCCGGCTGGCGAGGCGCGAAACGAAATTCAGCGCGACGCTCGAAGGATGCGCGATCGGCTCGTCTTCATGCCAAATCAAATGCGGCAGCCGGCCGAAAAATTCTTCGGGCGAAACGATCACTTCGTGGTGATCGGTGCCGAACGCGTCGGCGACGAGGCGCGCGTATTTCAATTCGTTGGCTTCCCGTTCGGCGAAAGCGACGGAAAACGTCTTCACCGGCGCGGCGACCATTTTCGACATGACCGCCGCGATCGCGCTCGAATCGATGCCGCCCGATAAAAACATGCCCAGCGGAACGTCGGCCATCAAACGCAATTCGACCGCCTGTTTGAACAACTCGAACCATTCGGACGTCCAATCGCGGTCGCTTCGCTCAACGCCGTTCAATTTCGGCTCGAACGGCAGGTCCCAGTATTTTTCGATCTTGATTTTTCCGTCTTTCCAAACGAGCGTGTGGCCGGGCGGAAGGCGTTTAATGCCGGCGAAAAGAGTTTCGTCGCCGCTCGTTCCGTGGTTCGCCAGATAATCGGGCAGAGCGGCGTAATTGATTTCCGGTTCGCGCTGACCCGCCTCCAAAATCGCTTTGATTTCCGAGGCGAAAAATAAGTTTCCCGCGGCGTCGTGAAGATAATAGAGCGGCTTGACGCCGAGGCGGTCGCGGGCGATGAACAGCTGCCGCCGCCCCTTGTCCCAGACGGCGAAGGCGAACATGCCGCGCAAATGCTGCACGCAGTCGGCGCCGTATTCTTCGTAGAGATGAAGAATCGTTTCGGTGTCGCAGTGAGTCTGGTATTCGTAGCCCTTCGCGATCAGCTCGCGGCGGTAGTCGTTGTGATTGTAAACCTCGCCGTTGTAGACGATCACGCAGCTGCGCGAATTATTGAACATCGGCTGCTGACCGCTTTTGAGGTCGACGATCGAAAGCCGGCGATGACCGAGCCCGACGTTGTTTTCGATGAATAACCCGCCCTCGTCCGGACCCCGGTGCTCAAGAGTGTCGCGCATTTGCCGAAGCAAGCGCTCGTTCACGGTCCGCCGACGGGCGTCCGCATAAACTATGCCGTTGATTCCGCACACTAGTTGATTACCTCTGAATACGATTGTCGATTTTTAAAGCGGAAAGAGTAAATACTGTTTTCGGTATGTAGTGAATTTGACCGCCAGCGATCCGCCCGATGATTGAAAGAAATAGTTTCATGTCCCCCTGGTTTCTTTAACGCGCTCATGGGATTTGCCACTGTTATATTACAGCTTTAGTAAAAAAATTACTAATTTTCAAACGCCCTTTCGCGGCGACGGAAAATATTATTTTACTGGACTGGACTTTCGACCCGTAACGGCTGGAGATAAAACACGGCTCGATGCGCCACCCTGCGGCGCCCGCCGCCCCGGCGTCCGCTTCGAGCGCGGTGACGATTTGCAGCGCGGCGGGCCGGTCGTTTTTCCGGTAAAATATTTTGACCGAATCGTCATTTATTTCGGCGCGCGCGTTTGCGGAAAGAATAAAATTCAGTTCGTAAGAACAGGATTGTTCGCTCGCGACTGTGTCGCGCAGGATGAGCGTCTTATCGCTTTGCAACGAAATTTCCCTTTCGTAATCGACGCCCAGATCACGAAAACCGTCGTGAGCGCCGCGAAAGAGACAACCGCCCGCCGCGTTTTCCCGCCACTCGATCAGCGACGCGGCGGCGACCGACCGCCAGGTGAAAGCGCCCGCCGGAACAGACGACGAGCGCCCGTTCACGGTCAGGCAGTTATGCGCGCCGCTCGAGCGGAAATACTGTCTGGATTCCTGATCCGACGTGTAATTATAGGTGCCCGAGTCCGTCAAAACCGTTTCGCCCTCGAAGGCGAAAACGAAACTCAACGCGTCGGCGTGCGCGTGCCCGCAGTTCAGAAAACCGTGCTCGCCGCAGTCGATCAGCACGTAGCTCGCGTCCGGCTCCCAGGAGCTGCGCGCGACGAAAAAACCGCCGGACGAAAACGCTTTCGAGTTTTCAGCCGGCGGTTCCGCCGGCATTTCGTCGTATTTGCCGAGCCCGTCCCTCCCGAGCAGCCAGAGCAATTCCGCGCTCGGCGCTTCGGAAACGAACTTCAAATCGCCGCGCCCGAGCAGCGCCGCGCCCAGCGCCAGCGTCGGCCGAAAATCCGTGATCGCCCGTTCGTCGAGAAAATAAAAGCGCCCGCCGTCGTCGTCGCCGATCAACGGAGTCCGCCCGTCCGGCGCCGTGATGTGAAGCAAAAAATCGAACAGTTCATTCAGCTTTTGCAGGTGCTTGTCCGCCGGCGCCTCTTCGTTCAAACTTCGCAAAATCAGCAGATTGGAGTAAAAATCGCATGTGTATCGATGGTAATGGCTCGATTGTTCGCAGTAGACACCGTCGGCGCGGACCTGAAAATCCAGCGCGTCGAGCAGAATCTCGTAGCCCGTTTGCTTCCAGCGGCGCGCGGCGCCGAGTTCCGGCAAAAACGTTCCCAAAAAATACAGCGCGAGCGCCTCGCCGGTCAGGTGCGTGTTCGGGCTGAAAAAGGTCGAAAGATAGGTTTCCAAATGCCGTCCGTGCAGATAAAGATGCTTCATCATGCGCATAAAAGTCGGCGCGCCGAGCGAGGGCGAATCCTTGAAGTAATTAAACGCCCACCACCAGGAAATCGCCCGAAACGCCAATTCCAGGCTCGAAAGCCAGTTGACGCCGATTTTGGGCGGATTTTCCGCGAACCAGTTTTCCAGATGCGCGACGAAGGTTTGCGCGTACCGCTCGTCTTTCGTCAGCCAGTAAGCGCGACCGAGGTCGGTGAAATACTGGTGGCGATTCAGTTCCCAAATGATTTTTTTGTCGCCGGTCAGCGCGGAATTCACTTCCTCGATTTTCGACCAGTGAATGCGCGGCGCCGTCTTTTTTGAAATCGGATCGAAATGCCAGTTTGGGATTTCGTTTTCAAAGTACAGGTTCTCGTAGCCGAGCAGGTCGAAATAGCCGCGGCGGATGCGGTCCGCGCGCTCGATCACGGGGCGTTGGTCATGCGGAAAACGTTCGCGCCAGACGCCGACGGTGGTTTCCGGCGCTTCGAACGACGGGTAAAACCGGCGACCGCTCACTTTTCGGTAATAGCGCAGCAGGCTTTCGTCGGAATCTAATTCGGCAGCCGCCGTGAATTTATCGAGAAATTCCGCGTCGCCGGGCAGTTTCGTCAGTTCCGACCAGCCGATCCTTTCGGTGAAGGCGCTGACCATTTGCTGCCCGCGGACCTTGAATTCCGCCGGTTTGCGTCCGCGCAGTTTTTGAATTTTCGACCACATTTGCTTATTTTAATTCCCGCCGCGAGAAGCGGCCAACCTCAGCCGGCTCGACGAGAAAAACGAGCGTCTTGCCTTCCATCTCCCGCAATTCCAATTTCATGCCGTCTTCTTTCAACTGCGGAACGATCCAGCTGAAAAACCCGGGGTCGCCGCACAGAAAAAAGCGCGGTCGCCCGGCGATGTACGAGCGGTAATCCATGACGTTCATTTTGAACCACGGCTTGATCAGATCGCCCTGGCCGCGTTCGATGCTGTTGTGTTTGAGCCGCCGCAGCGCGATTTCCGGATCCGCGAGGTAGGCGACGCGCGCGCGCAATTCCGGCGGCGCGTAATGCTCCAATTCGATGAACGTGTAAGGATCCGCCGCGATGATCGGCAAATCATCTTCCAAATTCCGCAAAAGCGCGATCTTCGATTCGGGCGTGGCCGTCGAAGTCGAAGCCTTCCACGTTTCATTGAAAACCAGCAGCCCGAACCACGCCGCCATGAAAATCGCCAACGCGGCGAGCGGCAGCGCGCGGTTGCCGAGCAGTTTCGCGCCGGCGAACGCGAATAAAAGACTGACGCCGATGATCGCCGACACCGCGTAACGATCCGTGAAGGCGCCGGTCACCGTCTTCGCGAGCACGACGCAAATCACCGGAATCAACATAAAACCGATTGCCGCGGCGAGCTCGTGCGCCGGCACGTTTATTTCGGCCGGCGCGCGATCATGCCGCGCGAAGGCTCCCCGCGCCCGCGCCGCTTTATAACCCCAAGCCAGCAGGATCAAAAACAGCAAAGGCAGCACCGACATATACAGCAAATTAAAATAAAAATTCGCGATGTTCATCCACACCGGCGGCGCCCAAAACGCGCCCGCGTAACCGCGCGCGCGCGCGATCAAAGGCAGGTGCAGGAAAAGCGGGGCGACGGCCGCCGCGCACGCCAGCCAGACCGGTTTATCGATCTTTTTATTAAATAAGGTGCGCACGGCCTCGCCGAGCGCGATCGGGAAAACGACAAAAACGCCGTAATAATGAGAACAGAGCGCTCCGGACAAACTCAACGTCAGCGCGATCAGCGAAAACGGACGCCGGACGTTCATCGTCGCCGACTGCCAGCAAAACAAAGAAAGCGCGGCGAATCCGAGAACGAGACCGTACGGGCGCGCCTCGTAAGCGTAAAAGTAGGCGAAAGTCACGAGCGGAAACGTCGCCGCCAGCAGCCCGGCGCAGTTCGACGCGCGCCGGGCTGCGAAAATAAAGAGGCACAGCAGCATCACCGCGAACCCGAGCATTTCCGGCAACCGAAAAGCGTGCCCGCTGTCGCCGAAAAAGCCGATCGCCGAACGGGTGACCACGTAAAAAAACGGCGGGAGCTGTTCGCCGCCCGTCATCAGCGCGTTCCAAACGTCGGACATCGCGGGCAGCCGCGCGATGTAATACGTGTAAAGTTCATCGTTCCACATGAACTTTCGCCGTGATGAATAATAAGTGACGAGCGCGTAAAGCGCGAAAAACACGGAAAGCATCAGCCCGTTCCTTTTTTCAAGCTCGTCGGCGAGCCGTTCAAGCCGGCGCGCTTCGAATTTTCGTCCGCTCATAAATAACGTATTCTACCGGATTCGCTTTTCCGGCACCTTCATTTCTTCGATTGATTTCTTTTTCGGGTCAATAAGATTTCGGAACGCTCCGGTTTTCGCCCAGCTCATCGCCCTCGATCGCCTTCGCCGGCGTCGCCGAGCCGAGCGGACGGCGAAATTGACGGCGCCCGCTCCACACTTTCCAAATCGTGCGCATCAGCGCGCCGAAATAATTCGGCGCGACCCGCACGACGTTAAACGAGGACGAGCCCATCTCGACCGTGCGGTCGATCCACGAGATCGGCACTTCTTCGATATCGTAACCGGCCAGCAGCGGCTTGAGTCCCGTTTCCATATTGGCGGCGAAGTGCGGCTCCTCGATCGCGAGTTCCTTGAGAATTTCGGCGCGGTACAATTTCAAGTTGTTCGAAATGTCCCGCGCCTTCGTCGGCAGCATAAAATTGAGCAGCAGGTGAAAGCCCCGATTGCAGACGATCTTCAGAAACGGGTAATTGATGAGCACCGAATCGTACGAGAAGCGGCTGCCGATCGCGCCGTCGCGCCCCGCCGCGACGGCGTCGAATAAGTCGCGCAATTCCGGTAAAATCAGCAGAAAATCGCAGTCCATCGACAGTATGTAGCGCCCGGTCGCGCGCTCGTACCCGTCCCGCAAAGCGCGTCCGACGCCGTTCGGCGGGCGGCGGTCGAGCAGTTTGACGCGCGGCTCGCGCTGCATCAATTCCCGCGTCACTTCGGAAGTCCGATCGCGGCTGTTGTCGTTGACGATGATTATTTCATGAATGTACTGATCGTAAGCGGCGATCAGTCCGTCGACGATTTTCGGCACGTTCATCTCCTCGTTGTGGCAGGGGATGACGACCGACACCGCGCCGAATAATTGTTCGTGCTCGGCGAGATTGACCGCCGCCCGGCGTTTTCCGCCCGGCTTGACGAGCCAGATGTAGAGCGTGCCGCAGATTTCGCGAAGGAGCGGCGCCTGCTCGAGCACGAAGGCGACCGACTGCACGCTTCGGATCAGCCAGCGCGGCGTGCGCGGGTGAAGAATGTCGTATGGAATCACTTCGATATGCGTGAAGCCCTGGTGAGAAGCCCGTTTCATCAATTGGTATTTCCGCATGCCGACCTGACACGGGGCCTGCCCCGTCCAGCGCCCGAGCGACTGGATGCTGTTTTTCAGAAAGACCTGCGGATTCCAGTAGTTCGCTTCGAAGAAAAGCAGCTGTCCGCCCGGTTTCAGCAGCCGGTAAAGGGCGCTCAGATTCTGCGTGTATTGATCGTGAGAGAGGATCGCCGTTCCGACGATGTAATCGAAACTCTCAGCCGGCAATTCGTCGAGGCTTTCGACCCGCACGAAATTTGTTTGCGGCAATTCGAGTTCGGCGACCGCATCGAGGAATTCTTCATTAAAAACCACGGCCGTGATCGGATTTTCGCCGCGCGTGACGCTCGCCAGATGCGCGGTCCACAACCCGCTGCCGGCGCCGAGTTCGAGGATCGCCTCGCCCGGTTGAATATGAAAGCAGTGCCGGGCGCAGACGGCGCGCCAACGCAATTTTATCGGCGAGGTTTTGGGGTATTTTCGCCAGTACGCTTCCCGGGAAAGTTCCATTTCGCGCAAGTTGTTTTCGAGTGACATACGGTTTTCTTGACCCCATTTCGGAAATACGGAAAATGTTGGTTTATCCTTTACGCGGTTTTCGTCATTTGATTTCGAAAGGCTCGGAGGTCGCCGGCTCGCGCTGCTGCCATTGCGAATTTTCGATGATGTCGCCGATGATATCCTCCAACCCGAATTCCAATCGCCAGTTCGGGTAATGGTTCTGAAATTTTCGGATGTCGCTCACCCACCAAATGTGATCGCCGATCCGGGCTTTGTCTTCATACCGGTAATCGACGGTTTTGCCGGCTATTTTGTCGATCAGTTCGATGGCTTCCAGCACCGAACAATGGTTCTGCCGGGAACCGCCGATATTATAAACTTCTCCCTGCCGCGGATTTTCGAAAAAATGCCAGAAAGCTCTGACCAGATCCAGCGAATGCACCTGGTCGCGGACCTGTTTTCCTTTATAGCCGTAGATCGTGTATTTTTTCCCCGTCAGCGCGCACTTGACCAGGTACGACAGAAAGCCGTGCAATTCCGCTCCGGCGTGCCGGCTGCCGGTCAGGCAGCCGCCGCGGAAAGCGGCGGTGTTCATGCCGAAATAACGACCGTATTCCTGCACCAATAAATCGCCGGCGGTTTTGCTGACGCCGAACAAGGAGTGCGTCGTATCGTCGATCGACATCGTTTCGTCGACGCCGTTTTCATAGAACGGATGCGACTCGTCTATTTCCCAGCGCTTTTCCCGCTCGCGCAGCGGCAGCCGGTTCGGCGCGTCGCCGTAAACCTTATTGGTCGAAGTGTAGATAAAAACCGTTTCCGGACAGTGCCGCCGCGCCGCTTCGAGCAAATTGAGCGTGCCGACGGCGTTGACCGAAAAATCCGTCTTCGGGCTACGCACCGCCCAGTCGTGGCTCGGCTGGGCGGCCGTGTGCACGATCAGTTTGATTTGATTGCCGTAATTCTCGAAGAGCGATTCGATGAATTGATCGTTTCTGATATCTTCGTCGTGGTGCCGATAGTTTTTGAGGCTCTGTGACAGAATTCGCTTCCGCTCGTCGGTCGTCGCGTCCTCGCCGAAAAACTCCTTCCGCAAATTATTATCGATCCCGACTATTTCGAATCCCTTTTCATGGAAGTAGCTCGCCGCTTCGCTTCCGACCAAACCGGCAGATCCGGTGATTATAGCTATTGACATTTTATTTAACCTTGATCGTTATTCTAGTTCCGCCGACTCAAACGATCGAGCGCTTAGACGCAAAGATGACCTTTGACCATTTTTTTATTTGAATGAATCAGATTCGCGTTCGTTTAAGGCGCCGCGCATTCAATTTCATCCGCACGCGGCATCGGAGCTCTGTCTTTGTGACTGGAAAATACATCTCGCCGGCACTTGATCGCACGAAGCGAGGAATTTCGCACTGAATATCGATTTCTCATCTCGCTAGATTTTTCTTTTTTGTATTCTACCCTTTTACTCACAATTTCACTACTTTTTTTTCGATTCGCGCGAATTTTTCGTTTTGCCCGATTATTTTCCCTTTAATGGCGGACGGGACGGATCGAATGCGCGCCGAACCGGTTCGAACGCCGTCGCCGGAGAGATTCGAAAATTGTTTATTTTCGATCAACTGCTTTGTTAAACTAATTCGAAGCAGATGCCGACACTTGAAAAAATATACATCATCGTCCTCGATGTCCTCGGGGAAATTTGGTCGTCCGGGGCTTTTTACATGTTTTTTTTGACCCTCGCGGCGCTCGTCGGGCTCGCGGCGACGGAGTTTTTCTGGCGCGCCGGGCTCAAATCCTTATACGATTTCGCGCGCTCGCCGCAAAAAGACTGGGTCTGGGCTTGCGCGACCGGCGCGGCCGCGCTCGCGCTTTTCGTCGTTTATTCCTCGATTCACGGTTTGCCGAGCCCGAGCGTCCACGACGAAAATTGTTACCTTCTGATGGCGAAGACGTTCGCGCACGGACGATTGACGAACGAAGCGCATCCGCTGTGGCAGTTTTTCGAACATTTTCATCTCCTCAACCAGCCGACCTACACGGCGAAATACCCGCCCGCGCAAGCCTTCTTTCTGGCGATCGGCATTTTACTTTTCGACCAGCCGATCGCCGGCGTCTGGCTGAGCGGAGCGATCGCCGGGGCGGCTTGTTTTTGGATGCTGCGCGCCTTCGTCCCGCCGGTCTGGTCGTTCGGCTGCGTTTTGCTGCTGTTCACGGTGCCGACGGTTTTCGAGTGGAGCCAGAATTACTGGGGCGGTTTCGTCGCGCTGACCGGCGGGGCGATATGTTTCGGAGCGCTGCTGCGGTTCCTGAGCGTCACGAAAATCTCCCTCGCGCTCTGGTTCGGATTGGGTTTGAGTATCCTGGCGAACACACGCCCGTTCGAGGGGGCTTTGACCTGCCTTCCGCTTTCGCTCCTCATTTTCTACCGGATCGGTAAAAATTATCGTGACCGCGAATATCTGCGAGTCGTATTCGGTAAATTCGTAATTCCCGTAATTTTGATTTTGACGGCGAATTTCGTCTGGATGGGTTACTACAACTCAAAAGTGACGGGTAGCGCGCTGAAGATGCCGTACGCTTTATACACTCGGCAGTACGACCCGGTTCCGCTGTTTCTGCCCTTTCCCGCCCGGACCGACCTCGCTTACCGCCACGAAGTGATGAAAGTGTTTTACAGTAATGAACTGCAATTGCACTTCGAGCCGCTGCGGCGCAGCGCCGCGAAAGCGACGTTGCCGGTGCTGATGGTCAAAAGGGCCTTCAACGCCTTCAATGCTTTTTTCTACTCCGCCCTATTCATTTACCTCGGCTTGATCGTTTACGGGATTTTCGTCCTTTCCGCCGATAGAAAATATTATTTCTTCGCCGCCGGATTTTTCGGCTGTCTGTATCTCGAAACCCTGGCGACTTATAATCAAAATCATTATTACGCGCCTTTCGTGCCGCTGCTTTTATGCTTTTGGGCGGCGGCGCTGTCGACCGGAGCCCGGAAATTTCAGGGCGGCTGGCGCAAAAATATCTCCGTTTCCTTGTTGCCGGCAGTGATTCTGGCCCAGGCGTTTTGGCTCTTCGTTTTGCCGCCGTATTTTAAGTCCGCGCTTCCGGACCCGAAGAACTCGCAGTTCATTTACGAAAAGACTTTAGCCGCGATGCCGGGACGGCATCTCGTGCTGGTCGATTATTCGACGGGCGATCTGACCGGCAGCGACGGTCGTTATAATAAATTGACCGCGATGTCGTGGGTTTATAACGATCCAGACATCGATGAATCCAAGGTCGTTTGGGCGAACGATATGGGATCGACCGCCAACCGGCAGATATTCGAATATTTTCCGGACCGGCATATTTGGATGCTCGGTTTCGACCGTGACGACACCGCCAAACTGGTTTCGTGCGAGGACGCGCGAACGCAGTACGAACCGTCGCCGGAACTGGCCGAGGCGCTGCGAAAAGGCTGCCCGTCCGATTAATCGGTTAGAAAACGACGCGCCGCGCGAACGAAACTGAAATTTAGTCTGGTTTTACCGCCGCCGGAACAGTCGCGGCCTTCCGCATCGGGGCGGCGGAGCGGCAACGCCGATAAAAATCATTTTCGCCGCTCATTTTGAGAAAAATCTTGACACGAAGCAAAAAAACTTCATAATTGGAAATACATTTTATTCTAAATTCAGTGCCGGTCAATTCAGCAGTTATTACGTACTAAAGTTTTTGTAGAGCCCGCCGACATGCGTCGCGTCGGGCAGTTACGGATGCTTAAAACCTTAAGTTCGGATCGCGTCACTTGTCGGGGTTATAAAATCATGAAAACCATTCTGATCTTCTGTTTATTACTTTGCGCGACCGGAGTTAATGCCGCGACCTTTACCGTTACGAGAAGCGACGATCGCCAAGCCGTCTGCATTTCCGGCATCGACTGTTCGTTGCGCGAAGCCGTACAAGCCGCCAACGCTGCGCCGACCGACGACACAATCGACTTCCTGCCGGGTTTGACGACCGTTACTCTAACCGATCAGATCACTATCGAAAACGCCGGCGCGCTGCATATTCAGGGTTCGGGGGCGAAATCCCTAACGATCGACGCCAATTCCCTGCAGAACAATCATCAGTTCGGCAACCGCATTTTTTACGTGAACGGAGCCGTCGTCACCATCTCCTCGGTCAAGCTCACGGGCGGTCTGTTGCTGGGCGGCTTCGGCGGGTGCGGCGGCGGGATCTACGTGAACGGCGGGACGCTTGTTCTGGACTTTGTCTTTATAACCGAGAACACCGCCGGGGTTTGCGGCGGCGGCATCGCGTACTTCGGCGGAGCAAATCATCGGATCACCAATTCGACGATCTCGGCCAACCGCGCCACTTCATCTTTCGGCGGCGGTTTTTATTTAGACAATACGACGCTATTCGCCGCCAACACGACCATTTCCGGCAACTCCGCCCGGATCGGGGCGAACAGCGCCGGAGCCGGAGGTTTTTACGGCTCCCCGATTCTGCGAAACGTGACGGTCGTCGGAAACGGCGGCAGCAGATTTAACGGCGCTTACATCGGCACTCCCGATATGAAGAACACCATCGTGGTCGATCATTTGGGACAATTCGAACAAGTTCCCGGACCGAATCCGCCCGTCTGCTTCATTCAGGACACCAATTTATTAGGCGACTGCGACGTCGCGGACGTTTTAATCGGACCATTGCAGGATAACGGCGGGGAAACGCCGACGCACGCGATTCTGCCGGGAAGCCCGGCGATCGACTCGGGCGCGAACGATTTTAGCCTTTCTCTGCTGACGGATCAGCGCGGTCCGGGGTTCCTGCGCATCGTCGACGGGGACTCGGACGGGAACCCGGTCGTCGACATCGGAGCTTATGAAAGGCAGGCGGCGGATTCGGATAATGACGGGATCGTCGATACGCTCGACAATTGCCCGTTTACGTCTAATCCGGATCAGGAGGATTTCGATTTGGACGGCATCGGCGACGCCTGCGATGCGCAGACCGGTCCGCCCGTCAACCGCGGGCAGTGCAAGCAGGGGTCGTGGAGCCGGTTCAATTACCCGCGCGCCTTTAAAAACCAGGGCGACTGTCTCCAGTTCTTCAACACCAGGCGTTAGTCGGCGACGAATTAAACGTCTCGGCTGATGACCGATCGAGTTTTCTTTTTGGTCCAGCGATTGCGGGCGTTCGGTGCGCGGTTTGCAGGAGCGGTTAAATCAAAAATAACCCTCGCCGATCGTTTCGAGACCGGCGGACGTGTTCGGCGCTCGATCTTTTCCTCCGCGCTCAATCACGGCGGCGAACCTGAATCGGCGGGAATATTCGGCTCCGCTTCGGCGGCGCTTAACTTTACGCTGGCGAGACCGAAATAGTGCGCGACGCCCCAATTAACCCAAAACTCCGGATCTTCGCTCAATTCAAAATATTTGATGAAGCACTTCGGGCGAGCGGGAAGCGAGCGTCCGACCGCTGCCCGCTCGCCTCTATCCGACGCCGCGGCGAGCGAGCGCCAGCGTTCCTGCATCGCCGCGCGGTAAACGGGCGCCGCGACGCTCAAATCGACGATCGCCTTTCGGGTATTGCCGCTCAGCATCATGCCGCCGACGAAGAGGACGGTTAGCGCCCAACGCGCCGCCGGTCGCGCCGCCGAAATCGCCGCCGCGGCGGGAAAGCAGCGCGCCGACAAGACGATAACCCAAAACAACCCGACGAGGAAAACCAGGTAAATGCCGTTCAGCGTGCGGGGCGCCATACTCATGCCGATCGCCCAACTGACCGCCGTGAACGCCCCGCCGACCGCGGCGATGCCGGTGATTCCGGTAATTACGACGTTACGTGCGGGCAGGCCGATACCGTCATTCGAAGCGGTCAGGTCTCTCGGCATCAGCATGAGCAGTAGCAGCGTGCCGGTCAGCAGTCGAATATCCGAAATCCACATAAAAATACTCGAAAAGCTCTGTCCGAGCGCCAGGCGGACGGTCACTTCCAGGTTGCCGGCGAAGGGAAAATCCGCCCGCCGGACCTCGTTGCCGGGCGCCGCGTAGACCACCAGGAATCCGATCAGCGCCGCCGCCAGACAACCCGTCCAAATCCAACGGTTCGATCTGCGCGCGAGCCATTGCTGAAGCGAGCCGCTCGCGAGCGCCGCGCAAAGCACCAACCCGAAAACTTCGTGAAATCCGGTTGCCAGAAAAGCCAGCAAAAACAGAGCGGCCGAAGCCGCCGCTCTCGAAACGGTTCCGGACACATCGAAACGGAGCAGTGCGGCGAGCAGAGCAAACGACAGGACGAATCCCGTTAAATTGTCGACGCTGCCGGTCAGCCAGTAAACGGTTTCGCCCGGATCGGGCATTCCGTTCCAGTAAAGAGCGGCGGCGGCGGCGGCCAATGCGAAACTGCGGGTTCGCGTGGCGCCGATGCGAGCCGCACGCAGCAGCAGAAACACGGACGTCGCCAGCAGAAACGGTATGATCAACAGCAGCGGCGTGTAGAAGCCCACTAAATCGAACGACGACGTCAGTAAGTAATTCAATCCGGCGGCGCCCCAACGACCGGTCCAAGTGTAGTATTCATGAATCGTCGCCGGCACGATGCCCTGCACGCGTCCCTTATACCCGCGGGCGAAATCGTCCGCCCAGGGCTAGGCGTACCAAAATAACGAGGTCGCTGCCGATAAAGTGCCGGCGACGCCGAACACGCAAAGCCGCCGCTCCCACCTGTTTTCCGACGCGTCGTTGCCGGCGGTCGAAACGGCGGATTCCGGCCGCCGCGCCGCCGCCTCTGCGCTGACTTCCATTTTCATCACCTCGTATGAAGATCGCAACTGGTTCTATACACGATAACACCGGTAATTCCGACGGCATCTCTTGATTTTTGGAACGGCGCGATCGCCCGCTGCGACCGCGAGCGAATGCCGGTTCGACTCAAGAGAATTGACGACGGCTCGCGCAGCGCTCGCGAAAGTGCGCGAAAATCACCGGGAAATAGAATCTAAGGAGAGCAGACCGCGGGAGCGCCCTGAAATTAATAGATACGGGTCGGGATTATAAAGAATTTCAAGACAAATAAGAATCGTTTCTCGGTTTCGCGATCGATTTTCTTATTTCTCGGCAACCTCAGCTAAAAACAGCTGTTTCTTGGTTAGTTTGATAAATTCGCCGCTCGAATCAGTAAAAGCCGGCGAACGGAAATATAAGTAATTTTTTACGGACGGCCGATTTGCGAATAAGCCTTCTCGCCGTTTCGACAGCTCAATTAAAACCCGTGGCGGTTCGATAAAAGAACGCGAAACGGCCCGCGTTTTACTGCCCCGCCTGCGCGGGGCCGCCGTAAATTTTATTTATGAATTTACGATGATAAACGAGAAACCCGGCGAGGGAGCGCCGGATTTCTGACGTCGGGTTCACAGCCTGATTTACTGAAAACTGTCTTTGAAGCGTTTGCCGCCCGCGAATTTCACGGTCTTGCTCGCTTTGATCGTCATCGCTTCGCCGGTCGCCGGATTGCGCCCCTGACGCTCGGCGCGTTCGCCCAGTTTCAGCTTGCCGA
>DATCMK010000025.1:0-333703 GCA_036563455.1 Pyrinomonadaceae bacterium
GCCGGCCGATTACGACGGCGACGGCAAAACCGACCCGGCCGTGTTCCGCGACGGCACGTGGTACATTCTCGAATCGTCGACCGATCAACCGCGCTACGCTTACTGGGGGCTCGCCACCGATACGCTCGTCCCGGCCGACTATGACGGCGACGGCAAAGCGGATTTCGCCGTCTGGCGCGAGTCGGACAGTACCTGGTACGTCGCCGGCAGCCGCGCGCCTTCGAGCCCGCTCTACGTTCGGTACGGCGGAAACGGCGATTTCGCCATTCCGTCCGCTTACATTCAATAAAAGCGGGCGGCAAATCTCTCCCCTCCTCGAAAACGAAGCGCCGGCTTTCAGTAAACCGGCGCTTCGTTTTTTGACTCAATCGGTAAAGCCGAAACTCATCTGTTTTTGTCGGCGACCGCGGCGTTCGTGTTGGTCGAGTTGGCGGCGGTCTGATTCTGGGCGGCGGCGGCGATTTCTTCGGGCGAGCGCCAGCCGACCTGTTTTAACAGATCGACCGCGAAACGAATCGGTATCGCCATGTTCGCGGCGTTGCTTTCGGTGAAAACGCCGAAATTGACGCCGATCACTTTGCCGGTCTGCCCGAAAAGCGGCGCGCCCGAGCCGCCTTCCGCGGTTTTCGCGTCGTGCACGATGCGGCGCTGGTCCAAATCGGTGATCGTGCCCTGCGTCGTCAGCGGCACGATCTTGCGGTTCTGCGCGAGAAACGTGATGAGCGCCTGGCGCGAGCCGCCGAAACGGGCGTTGATCGATTTGGCTTCCGCGTCGTCGACCATCGCCAAAAGACGGTCCGGTCCGTTCGGGTAGCCCATCGAAACGACCGTTTTGCCGACCGCGACCGCGTCCGATCCGGAATCGAGCGGCAGGACGGGCACGTCGGGCGAAAGCGTCGCCGCGTCGATCGTCGCGATCGCCAGATCCTCGCGTCCGCCCGTATTGCGGACTTTGAGCGTAAACGGCTGCGGGAAATTCGGGAAGTAAACGACCAGCCGCTTGATCCGCGCGCGCCCGTTCGAATCGCGGATCATCTGCTTGACGAGATCGTCCTCGCCCCACGGCTGCAAAACGTGGCGGTTGGTAACGATGTAGCCGCCGCCGACGTGAAAGCCGGTGCCGATGAAATCGTATTCGATCGGCGTGCCGTTGCCCTCGGTCGTCAAACCGAGCTGCGGCTGCACGGCTTCGGGAACCTGATCCTCCTGCGGCGTCGGCTGCGGCTCGTACGGGTCGGGCTGAACGGCGGCTTGCGGATCGGGATAACGCAGCGTTTTACCGTTCGTTTTGCTGACGAGATCGTATACGCCGACGATCAGACAGATGCCGTTGCCGTAATCGGAACGCAGCCGCGGCGCGAGCGAAAAGATATCGATGACCTGCTGGTTGCTCTGCTTGATATTGCCGATCTGTTCGCCGGTCTGATTGAGCTTTTCTTCGAGCTTGCGCACGACTTCCGACTGCTGTTCGGTCTGCTTGCGCGCTTCTTTGAGTTCCTTGTTAAACGCGAAGCCGAGATACAGAATCCCGCCGATGAACGATACGGCGAGCACGAGGATGATGAGCTTCGTCGCCCAGCTGATTTCGCGCGACAGCTCGCGGACGAATTCGCGGAGAAAAGCCTTCGCGTCGTCGCGCTTCGGCGAAATCGCCGACTCGAGCGCGGCCTCCTCGATGAACTGCGCGACGTGCGTGTCGCGGTGCGTCGTGATCAGCGCAGATTTCGAAGCGAGCGTGAAAAAGGAAAAGACGATGTCGATCCCCTCGACCGCGATTTTGTCGCCGTCCTTGATCGCGATGTAACGATGCACCGGTTGGTTTTCGTGGTTGACCAGATTGAGCCTTTTCGTAAGATTGACGATGCGGTACTCGCCGTCGGAAAGTTCGAGCTCGAACCATGTTTCGCCGAGTCCGAGCGTGTGCGAATGGATCTGAATATCATTATTTTCACCCGTGCCGACACTGATCCGCTCTTCGGAAAAATATTCCGTGCGTCTTTCCGTCCCGACCGAAATGTGAATGATGATGCCCGCTGCCATTTTTCCCAACTAACCTTTACAAATATACATTATCCGACAGCCGAAACGGTAGCACAAACCATAAGCGAAAACCGGTTTTTAAAAGAATTTCTAATGGCAGGATTAAGGGGTGGTCAGCGGTCGGCGGCCGGTGGTCAGTCGTTGGTTGAATGTAAACCAAAGAATCGGATCATATTCAATCAAATCTGGCCACCGGCCGCCGACCGCTGACCACTTTGTTAAGCCGCGCAAATCTTATAGCATAAAATTATGAGCGATAGAAAATTCATCGAAGACCGCGCGCAATTGGAAAAACTCGCGCCGGTCGCGACGGCGCCGATCAAGCGGCACGTGTTCGTCTGCAACGGGAAATCCTGTTCGGCGGTCGGCAGCGCCGAAGTCAAAGCCGCTTTCGAAGAGCGGCTCGGCGCGAAAAACCTGCGTTACGGAAAAGCCTCGAAGGGCAGAAACCCGGAAGGCCCGATCGTTCTGACCGATTGCGGATCGGTCGGTTTCTGCTCGATCGGCACCGCCGTGCTGGTTTATCCGGAAGGCGTCTGGTACGCGCAGGTGCGCGCCGAAGACGTTCCGGAAATCGTCGAAGAACATCTCGAAAAGGGAAACGTCGTCAAAAGGCTGGCGCTCGTCGAAATGAACGAAGACGAGTAAAATCAGCCGCGAACGAACACGAATAAACACGAAATGGATGTAAATGATTTCGTGCGCATTTCGTGCCTGTTCGCGGCTCAGTCAACTAAAGTCTGATTTTAATGCCGCCGTTGAAAATCCGTCCCTCGACGAACGTGTAGATTTCGGCGAACGTGGGATTTTGCGGCGGCGGGAAAACGACCGTGCCGTAACGGCCCTGGCGCACGTCGGTGATGTTTTCGGCGTTGAAAAACAGGCTGAATTTGCCGAAGAACTTTTCCGCGAAAACGCCGAAAACAGCGAACGAACGGGTTTTCGAGCCGTCGGTTAAAAACTGTCTGCCGGTGTAGTAAGCTTCGACGCCGCCCTTAAAATCTTCCTCTTTTTCGAACACGAGCGCCGAATTGACGCGGTGTTTCGGCAGCAGCGGCAAAAAACGGTTTCCCGGCAGATAATCCGCCCGCGCGTCGGTGTAAGTGTAACCGATAAATAATTTGGCGAGGTCGTAACCGACGCGCGCGTTGGTTTCGAAGCCCTTACTTTTAATGGGCGCCGCGGCGTTCGCGAAGCGGAACGTGCCGTTCGCGTCCGGCGCGAGCACGAGCGGATCGTCGATTTGCGTGTAGAAAAACATCTGGTTCAAATTGATGGAAAATTTTTCGCCGATCTGGTTTCGGTAATTGACGTCGAAGGTTCCGCCGCGGCTGCGTTCGGCTTCGAGCGCGTTGCCGATCGGGCGAACGTCGCGGAAAAGCAAAATTTCCGCGTCTTCCGTGAAGATGCTCGGCGTTTTATAACCGAAACCGAAACCGGCGCGGCTCGTCAAATGGTCGTTGAATTTATAAAGAACCGAAACGCGCGGCAGCAGAAAAGCGCCGTAATCCCTGACTAAATCGAGCCGCAGACCGGCTTCGAGCGAGAGTTTCGAAGTGATCTCGAAACCGTCCTGCAGGTAGCCGCCGAAAGTCGTTCTGGTTTCGTCGCGTTTTACCGGGTTCGGCGAATCCGGCGCTTCGCGAAACTGATCGTAAACGGCGTTGAAGCCGGCGACGAGCGTGTGGCTTTTGACGGTTTTAAGATAGGAAACATCGGTGTAAGAGTTGAACTGCCGACCTTTG
Source organism: Pyrinomonadaceae bacterium (assembly GCA_036563455.1). GTDB lineage: Bacteria > Acidobacteriota > Blastocatellia > Pyrinomonadales > Pyrinomonadaceae > JAFDVJ01. The sequence goes on from DATCMK010000025.1 coordinate 3,786, forward strand.
AAAAGATAACCCGGCGTTTCGATTCGCCGATCGTAAAAGGCGAGGCTTTGTTTCGCGTTGAGGCGGCCGCCGTCCGAAAAATCGCGTTCGAAATTAAAGGTCGTGACGTTGCGGAACGAATCGTTGTCCTCGAAATACCGATGAACGCCGTCGAACGATTGGCGGACCGCGAAAATATCGCCGCCGCGGCGTTTTTGGTAAGCGGTCGAATTCCCGACGGTGAAACGCGTGTTTTCATCGACATAAAAAAACAGGCGCGGATTGACGTGGAAAGAACGCGTGCGCGGCAGTTCGGTGAATCCGTCGGCGTCGGCGTCGTATTCTTTCTGAAAATTGGTCGATCCGAGCAGCGTGTAACCGAAGCGCCGGTTCCTTTGCGTGCGGAACGCGGAAAAATCCGTTCCGAGCGCGGAGGTCTGGTTGAAGATCAGCGACGTGCGAGGCTCGTCTTCCGGTTCTTTGCTGATGAAATTGACGACGCCGGCGATCGCGCCGCCGCCGTAGAAGGTCGCCGAAGGACCTTTGATGATTTCGACCTGTTTGAGATCGAGCGGCGGGATTTCCAGAATGCTGAGGCTGCCCGAAAAACCGCCGTAAGCCGGAAAACCGTCCTTTAAAATCTGCGTGTACCGGCCGTCGAGCCCCTGAATTCGCACGCTCTGCGTGTTCGCGGCGGCGGACGTCTGCTGAACCTGAATGCCGGTGCTTTCGCTGAGCACCATCGAGACGTTCGCGGGCAGCATGCTGATTTTTTCGTCGATCTCTTCGGCGTCGATCGCTTCGACGCGCGTCGGTTCGGCGTCGATCTCGCGTCCGGTGCGCGTCGAGGCGATCGTCACCTCGCCGACTTCGTTCGTCACTTTCAAAAAGACGGTTTTTTCGGTCGCGCCGTCCGGCAGAAAAAGGATTTTCAGCTCAATCGTTTCGTAGCCCGGCGACGAAACGACGATCGTGCGTTCGCCTCTCGGAATGTTTCGCAGCTCGGCGCTTCCGGCCTCGTCGGTCGAAACGCTGATTTCAGTGTCCTTCACCGAAACGATCGCCTGCGCGACGGGCTCTTTCGTTTCCTCGTTTTTGATCGTCAATTTCAGCACGTTCGGCGTTTGCGCGAACGCCGCGGCCGCCGCCAGCAGGACGATCGTCAAAAATATAAATCTGTTCATATAATTCCTGTCTTAACTCAATAAATATCGACCGCGGCTGAAAGATTTTTCAAGCCGCCGCGGTTGGTTTCATAAAAAAAGGCGCAGTTATGCTATTGAATTAAATTTCGGCGGCTGCCAGACGGGTTTTTTATAGGTCTGCGAATCGGGCGAACGATAAGAAAAAATCGATTTCGAAATAATTGGTGCGCCGCTCTGGCCGCCGATCGCGAACGTTTCGAATTGATCGGCGGTCGCAAAATGACAGCAGGCGCAAACGCAGAACGGCGAGCAGTCGTCGCTTTTTTCGTCTTCTTTTTCCGCGTTTTCCGTCCGTTCGGTCGCAGAAACTTTATCCGCCCGCAGTTCGATATTCGCCGTCATCTCCTCGCACGGCTGAACGGACAAAAACAAAATATAAAGGCTGAAAACCAGACAAAAGATCTTCATCGCGTATTTCCAAACCTATTTTTGAATTTTCGGGGCTTTTTTGCAAGAAACCGGTTTTGCCGCACTCACCGCTCAAAAACTGATGAGCATCTGGCGGTATGTTTTGACGGACGCGTCCGGCGTCAATTTGACCGGGCGCGGCGTCGGGTAGAGTTTGGCGAAGCAGAGCCGGAAAACGGCGACCGAATCGCGCGGCGCGGCGTATTTCGCGCCCTTGATCAGATCGGCGATTTCCTGCCCTTTTTTGATCGCCCGGTGCCAGCGGTTGCGCGCGTAAATACGGCGCAGATTCTCGACGTCGGCGCTCGTTTGATATTCGAGAACGGCGCGCGCGAAATTGAGCGCTTCCGCCTGCCCGTCCGCGGAGCCGCGGCGGCGCTCGGCGCTTCGTTCGGAATCGCCGGCCAGGTCGACGAGCCGGTTCAAGCCGAGCGCGTCCATTTCCGCTTTGAAAATGCGGTGCTCGATCAGGCTCGTCAGATCGTTGACGTTTTCCTGTTCGACGTCCTGCGCCAACCCGCGCGCGGTTTTCACGGTCGGCGCGAATAAAAAGACGGGAAAGCCTTCGGCGCGCAGCCGCAGGTGAAAGAGTTCGTGCGCGATGACGGCTTCGAGTTTTTGTTTCTGCGCCCGCAGATTCGGATTGACTCGCAGGTACGGCACGCCGTCCTCGCCGATAAAGCTCGAACCGAGCGTCGACGGGTTTTCGAATTCATCGAACACCGCGTAAATGCGGCGTCCGGTTTTGCCTTCGACCCGGTCGGCGACCGCGCGGACTTCCGGACGCAGCCCGACGCCGAGAAACGGCCGGTCGCCGACCTGCGCGAAGCTTTCGCGTTGAAAAAACGCGAGCACGCAGAAAATCAGAATCGACAGGGGCTTGTGCTTAGTCATTGGAGTTGGCGATGGCCGCGCGCTTGACGACTTTGTCGTCGCTCAGAACATACATATTGTTGTCTTTATCGAGCGCGAACGCGTCGATGTTTTTGAAGCCGGAAACGGTCGTCACCGCATCGCCGCTGTTCGTATAAATCTTCAGCTGGTCTTCGTCGGAAATATAAAGCCGGCTCTGATTATCGACCGCGATGCCGCAGGAATTCATCGTCTGCACGAACCGGTCGACGTATTTTCCCTCGGGCGTGAAGCGGAACATCACCAAATCCTCGGTGTTATACGAAAGCTGATAGCTGCCGAGATCGCCGAACGCGTAGAGCGAAAAGATATTTCCGGCGCCGTCGGTCGCGATGCGAATCGCCGCCAAGCCCGTTTCGCGCGGGCTGAGCGCGGCGTCCGCCGTGTCGGTGTGGAAGCCGCCGACGCGGCGCGTCACTTTGCCGCTGCGGCTCATGTACATCAGCGTTTCGACGTCGTTGCTGGCGGAAACCCACAACATTCCGCCGTCGCTCCTGAGCGCGAAATCGACGATGTATTCGGAATCGACGTTCCAGGTCATTTCCGGCAATTCGACCGTGTTCTGTTCCCACATCTGCAAAACGCCGGCGACGAGGACGTAAAGGCGCTCCTGATCGTCGACCGCGATTTTCTGGATCGCGCGCGCGCGTTTGTAGCCTTTGCCCGATTGAGGAATCTGCCAGACGTTCAAAAACTCGCCTTTTTCGTTGAACTGCTGCACGCGCAGAGAATCGTCGGCGACGTAGATCCTGCCTTTGCCGTCGACCGCGATCGCGTCCGCGTTTTGAAACAGACCGTTGGCGGTGCCTTTGCCGCCGAATTCGAGCAGATTCGGGTTCGGCGTCGCCGCCGGCGTCGCGGATTTTTGCGGAAACGGCGTCGGCGCTTTATAGGCCGGATATTCGGGCACGCTCCTATGCGGTCTGTTGGCGACGAGCGCGACGACGATGATCGCGCCGAAAATCAAACAGATCGACGCGACGATGCCGATCACCAGATTTTGACCGGCCTTCGCGGCGCCGGAAAAATCCGGCGCCGGCTCGAACGAAACCGGCGGTTCGCGATGCTCGTCGCCGACGATGAAGCGCGTGCTGCAATACTGGCAGTTGATGATTTTCTGCCACTGATTGTAATCGGTGATTTTCCCGCCGCATTGCGGACAAATTAAAGGTTTCATAAATAAAAAAGCGTCCGGAAGTCAAATTTCCAGACGCTTTTCCGGGAAAACTTTTGCCGCGGATTCGGTTCTCAAAAAAAAATTAATGCAGCCGAAATTTCATTTTCGGCGATACGCAGTTCTTGAGTAGAAATACGAGAAAGTCTGTTTGGGTTTAGAATAAATTCGGAAACGGAAATCGATATGAGACCGCCATTTTTTTGCCGTTGATCTCGACCGCCTGTTTCTCTTCGAGAGAGTTGTAAAAAGACCGGAATTTGGCGAAATCTTTACTGTCGATAAAAACGCTGTACATTCCGCTCGAACGTTTGACCGTCGAAGGCGAATTCAAATCAGAAAATTCCGGCAGCCATTTTTTTGTTTTCGAAGCGTAACTGTAATCCCAAAACATGACCTCGATTTTTTCCGGCAGCCATTCTTTGGCCGACGCCCGATCGAACTTTTTCAGCTTGTCGTAAACGGTCAAAAACTCCGGCGGCGTGTTTTTTCTGGCTGACCCGTCGGCGGCTAAAGATCCGTAAACGCTGACCTTTTTTTTCTTTTCAACACTGACGTATAAATCATTCGACGGTTGATCGGTGAAGCTGACCGCTTCGATATTATCAGGCAGATTATAGAATTTGTCTGATAGGGCAAGCGATTCCAGAAATTGTTTCGACTCTTCGGAAGAAAGCCGGGCTTCGAGGATTTTTGATTTATCGCCCTCGATTTTTTTATAAATTACTCGTCCCTTTTCATACAGTACAAAAGAAGGCGTGTCGGAACCGATGACCATTAACCATGGATTTGTTTCGACGAGTACGATCAGCGGTTTTCCGTAGTTATCGACTTGCTGTTGGGCAAAAAGCGCGGTTGTCAGAAAAAAAAATGCCAGAAAAATCGAGCTGATAAATTTCATAAAATGATCGGTTCCTTTATAAAAAAAGGGCGCGAACGAATTCGTTCGCGCCCTTTTTTTATAAGAATTAAGCGGTTTTGCTCAAGGTTTCCATGTCCGGTTTCCAGCGCAGGACCGGCTTGCGCGCGGCGTTCGCCTCGTCGAGTCGCCCGATGCGCGTCGAGTGCGGCGCGTCGATGACGAGCTGCGGGTTGGTTTGCGCTTCCTCGTTGATGTCCTTCATCGCCTCGACGAACGCGTCGAGGTCGGCGCGACCGACCGATTCGGTCGGCTCGATGAGCATCGCGCCGTCGACGATCAGCGGGAAATAGATCGTCATCGGGTGAAAGCCGTAATCGATCAGGCGTTTCGCGATGTCGAGCGTGTGCACGCCTTTGCGCGACTGTTTTTTGTGCGAAAAGATGACTTCGTGCATCGGATCGGACGCGAACGGTTTGTCGAAATCCTCTTCGAGCTTGTGCGCCAAATAACGAGCGTTCAAAACCGCGGCTTCGGTCGCTTCGCGCAAGCCTTCGGCGCCGTGCGTGAAAATGTAGGCGAGCGCGCGGATCATCATGCCGAAATTGCCGTGAAAAGCCTTAACGCGCCCGACCGATTCGGGGCGATCGTAATCGAGTTTGTAGTTTTCGCCCGTTTTAACGACGCGCGGAACCGGCAGAAACGGCTCCAACTCCGCCGTGCAGCAGCACGGACCGCAGCCCGGACCGCCGCCGCCGTGCGGCGTCGAAAAGGTTTTATGGAGATTCAGGTGAATGACGTCGACGCCCATATCGCCGGGACGCGCGACGCCGACGAGCGCGTTCATGTTCGCGCCGTCCATGTAAACGAGCCCGCCCGCGGCGTGGATGATTTCGCAGATTTCCTTGATGTTTTTCTCGAAAATGCCGACCGTGTTCGGGTTCGTCAGCATCAGGCCAGCGACGCCGCCTTCGTCGCAGAGCTGCCGCAAATGCTCCATGTCGGTCAGGCCCTCGTCGGTCGATTTGATGGTTTTGACCGTAAAACCGGCGAGCGCGGCCGACGCCGGATTCGTGCCGTGCGCCGAGTCGGGAATGAGCATCACGCGGCGGTTTTTCGATTCCTCGCCGTCGCGTTTATCGAGAAAGGCGCGGATCAAAAGCACGCCGGTCATTTCGCCCTGCGCGCCGGCCGCCGGCTGCAAAGTCACGCCCGGCAGGCCCGTTATTTCCGCCAAATCTTCCTGCAGCTTGTAGATCAGCTCCAACGCGCCCTGCGCTTCGGCTTCCGGCGCGAGCGGGTGCAGATCGACGAGCCCGGCGGTGCGGGCGACTTTTTCGTTAAGCCGGGAATTGTATTTCATCGTGCAGCTGCCCAGCGGATACATGCCGAGATCGATCGAGTAGTTCCACGTCGAGATGCGCGTGAAATGACGCACGACGTCGACTTCGGAAACTTCCGGCACGCCTTCGAGATCGTCGGCGCGGCGCAGCTCGGCGGGCAGGATTTCGTCGAGATTCGTTTCTTCGACGTCGAGCTTCGGCAGACGGTAACCTACTCGGCCGGTCTGCGAACGCTCGAAAATCAACGCTTCGTTTTGCGATGGATGCTGTGTGACTTTTTTAATGCTCATAAAATAAGTTTGGAAAATTATTTAATAATCTTTTTGTTCTGAATCGGGCCTCTTCGCGTTTTTTATTTCGGAAAACCCTAAAATCATAAAAACCGGAAGCAAAGCAATCGCCAGCGGTATGGTTAGAAAAAAGAAAATAATCATTGCTAAAATATTCCAATCTAAACACATACGCCTTTCCGGTCGGAATTAAATCCTTAATTCGTAAGTCATGAAATTTTGATTTTTAGACAAGTCTCTGAAAGGTCCGTAAGCCCTGACGTTGCTGTAAATCCAAAATCCCGCACAAATCAATAATACTACATAAACGGCTTTGATCGTTAAATCGCGAGCGCGCGCGAGCAGGCGGTCGAGTTCGAGCACGATCAAACACAAAACCACCGGCACAAGCGTGAACGCGAGCCGTTCGCTGTAATAGCCCATCAGCCAGAAAAAGAGCGCGTACAACATCAAAACGACGGCGATCGTGCCCGCCATCGAGTTGCGTTTCGACAGGATTTCGGCGGGCGACGGTTTTCGGTTGAAAAAGAAATTATAAGTTTTGAGCGCGATCAGCGCGATCAAAAACGGGAAAACCGTGCGGTACAGCGACGTCCAGTAAATCGCGCTGAAGGCGATCAGCTGTTCGTAAAAATCTTTGAATGAAACGCTCAATTTGTCGAAAACCCAGACGAACTGCCGGTAAACGACCGCTTCGTGCGTGTAAACGCCGCCGTTGATCTTGATTAAAACCAGCGACCAGAGCGCCATCGGCGCGACGAAGATCAGACCGGCGGGAACGCAGATCCGCGAGGCGCGTTGGATCGTGAAAGTGCCGGAACGATAGAGCTTGATCAAAACCGCGAGCAGCAGCGCCGGACAGAGCACGAGGAAATTGCCGTACGTCAAAAGCAAAACGCCGCCGAGAAACGCCGAAAGGTAAACGTCTTTCGCTCTCAATTCGTCGGCGAGCACGATTTTCAAGCACAGGTAAACGCACAATAACGGCGAAAGAATCGTCAGCATCTGCTGGTGCGCCGACCAGAACGAGGTTTTGATGACGACGTTCGAAACGAGGTAAACCGCGAGCATGTACTTCAAAAACGGCGGAAACCGTCGTTCGGTCAAAACGTCGACGACGCGGTCGAAAACCAGCAGGCTCGCGACCAGAATCGTAAAATTAAGCAGCATAAAGCCCCAGTAAAACGACGAGGCTAAAAGCGCGTCCTGCGCCGCGGCAAATTCGAGCGGCAGAAATTTAAAGACCGGCGACAGCGCGTAGCCGACCGCCGAGGCGAACACGACGTAAAGCGGGCGCGTTTGCCGGATCGATTTTTCGTCGAACAATTTGACCGGATTCTGCGCGGTTTCGACGTAATCGTACGAATCGCAGTTCAGGGGAAACGCGCCGAAGCTACCGACGTCGATGAACTTGCCGCAGTAATCTTCCGTCGGCTTTGAGGAAAAAAGAAAAAGAAAACACAGAAACGCCGTTAAGCCCGCGTAGACCGCGACCTTTTGGTATTTCGAAACTGCGTGGTAAAACTTTCGCATTTATAAACAACTTTTGGCGCGTCCGAAGATTTACGCCCGCCGATCTTCGCGAACCGACGCTAATTACTTTATTCGCGAAGATTCGCGAAAATCGGCGGGCAAAAAACCTTCTAACTAACTTTTAACGCTCGTCGGGAAAACCTCGAAATCGCCGGTGCGCGCCAAACCGCGCATCGCGTTCGCCAGATTTTCGGGCGGCACGATCAGTTTTCTTTTGTCGAGATTGAGCCAGCCGCCGATCGTGTCGAGCCGCGCGGCGAGCTTGCCGTCTGCGCGGTAAAATTCGTTGCGAATCTTAAAGCGCGAGCCGTCTTCGCTTAAGCCCGCGCTCTGTAACGTAATGCGGATCGCGTCGAGCAGGCGAAACTCGCGGAAATATTCGATTTCGTCCTTCAAAATCACGGGGCCGAACCTTTGCCGCTGAAATTCTTGAATCGGAAAACCGTTTTCGGCGAAGTAAAACATCCGCACGTCGACCGCCAGATCCATAAAGGAAGTGTTGCCGAGGTGGCCGTTGAAATCGACCTGCGCCCAGCCGACGTGAAACGTTTTTTCGTAAATTTCGCTCATTTCTTCAACCTTTCGGCAAACCGTTTTTCGCGATTCCCGCGACGACCTCGCAAAATCTGTCGAGCTCCCAGAGCGTCGTATAGACGTTCGGCGTGATGCGGATGCCGGTAAATTCTTCGTGCACGATCGGCGTCGTGAAAATTTTGTGTTTCGCCATCAAAAACGAGCCGATCTGCACGGGATCGACGCCGTCGATCTTAAAATTCGCGATCGCGCACGATTGGTCGTCGGCGAAAGAAGTGTTGAAGCCGACGCGCGGAACCGTTTTTAATTTGTTCATCCAGTAACGCGACAAATACCTGAGCCGGGCTTCCTTCCGCTTCGCGCCGAGCGCGTTGTGAAACAGAATCGCTTCGCCGATCGCGAGCCGCATCGCGGCGGAATGCGTGCCGATTTCCTCGAATTTGCGGATGTCGTTTCGGTTCTTGTCTTCGGACGCCATCAGCGCCCAAACGCGCGGGATTTTGTCTTTTTTGACGTAAAGCATGCCCGTCCCTTTCGGCGCGTAAAGCCATTTATGAAGCGAAGTTCCGAAATAATCGCAGCCGAGATCGGCTTGCTTGAAATCGAACTGCGCGAACGAATGCGCGCCGTCGACGATCGTTTCGATGCCGCGTCCGCGCGCCATGTCGCAGACCTTTCGAACCGGCATGATCTGTCCGGTCAGATTTATTTGATGCGAAACGAGAATCAGTTTCGTTTTCGGCGTCACGGCGCGTTCGAACGGCGTCGCGAGATCGCCGACGTCCTTCGGCGCGATCGGAACTTTGACGAGATTGAGCTTCAATCCCTCGCGCCGCTCGCGTTGCTTTAAGGTCGTCAGCATGCGCGGGTAATCCTGCGTCGATGTCAGAATCTCGTCGCCGGGCTTGAAATCAATGCCCATCAGCAGCGTTTCGAGCGATTCGGAAGCGTTGCGCGTGATCGCGATTTCCTCCGCGTCGCAGCCGAAAATTTCGGCGAGTCCGGTGCGGATCGTCTCCGACTGCGGCTCCAAAAGCTGCCACATTGTGTAAGCGGTCGCGTCTTCCTGCTGCCACGTGTAGCGCACGAACGCTTCGGTGACGATGCGCGGGGAAGGCGAAACGCCGCCGTTATTGAGATTGACGATGCCGCGCGTGACGGAAAAAGCCTGCTGCACGGTCGCCCAGAAATCTTCGTCCGTCGCGACTAATTCTGGCGCGAGGTGCTCGACGGCGCGCGTTTTTGCCTGCAGATTTTCAAAGAGCGACGCGACGGTCGCCGACGAGAGCGCCATCAAGCCGAAGCCCTTGCCGACGGACGACAGAAATTTACGCCGGTCGAAATCGCGGGCGAACGGATTTTTCATTTTTCGAACGCTCCTTCGGGTGAAAAATCAGGGTAAATCTCTGCCGCAGAACCGGCAAACCGTCGCTTCCGCCTGAATCATTTCGGCGCAGAAAGGGCATTTTTTCAGATCGGCCGGCTGCTTTTTCGCGGAAATATATAAAATAAATACCGCAATCGGAACGACCAAAATCATCAAAACGAATAAAATTAAAACGATTTCGGTCGTGCCGATATTCATTACAAACTCCTTAAAGCTTCAACCATACCGTCGATCTGCGCTTTCGTGTTCGTTTCCGTCACGCAGACGAGAAAATCGTTTTCGCTTCCTGCGTAATATTTCGACAAAGCCAAACCGCCGATGATGCCGTTTTCGGTGCGCAGTTTTTCTAAAACTTCGGTCGCCGATCGCGGCGCGCGAACGACGAATTCGTTGAACGTCGGCGCCGAAAAGGGAATCGAGAAGCCTTCGATCTGCGCGATTTGCCTCTTCGCGTAAGCCGCCTTCTGCGCGTTCTGCGCGGCGACTTCCTGTAAGCCCTTTTTGCCTAAGGCTTCCATGTAGATCGTGGCGGCGAGCGCGATCAGGCCCTGATTCGTGCAGATGTTCGACGTCGCCTTTTCGCGGCGGATATGCTGCTCGCGCGTCGATAAAGTCAAGACGAAACCGCGATTGCCCTGTTTGTCGTAAGCGATGCCGCAGAGTCGGCCGGGCATTTGACGCACGTATTTGTCGCGCGTCGCGAACAGACCGACGTGCGGGCCGCCGAAAGACATCGGCACGCCGAAGCTCTGCCCTTCGCCGACGACGATGTCCGCGCCGCATTCGCCCGGCGATTTCAGAAGTCCGAAAGAAATGGCTTCGGTGACGACGACGATCAGAAGCGCGCCGACCGCGTGCGCTTTGTCCGCCAGAATCTGCAAATCCTCGACGCCGCCGAAAAAGTTCGGCGACTGCACGACGAGCGCCGCCGTCTGGTCGTCCAATTTGTTTAAGTCTTCATCGAGAACCCGCCCGGTTTCCTTGTCGAAACCGATTTTCTGCAGATTCGAATCGCCGTGCTGCGTGTAGGTTCTTGTGACTTCGAAATATTCGGGATGGACGGTTTCGGCGAAGAAGATCTTGTCGCGGCGCGTCACGCGCTGCGCCATCAGAACGGCTTCGGCGGTCGAGGTCGAACCGTCGTACATCGAAGCGTTCGCGACTTCCATGCCCGTCAATTGCGCGATCAAAGTCTGAAATTCGAAAATGTACTGCAAGGTGCCCTGCGAGATTTCGGGCTGGTACGGCGTGTAGGAAGTGAAAAACTCCGAGCGCTGAATCAGGTGATCGACGATCGTCGGCGAGTAGTGCGCGTAAACGCCCGCGCCGAGAAAAGATGGCTTACGCGCCGCCGAGTTCTTCGCCGCCATTTCTTGCATCGCGCCGATCACTTCCGTTTCGGCGAGCGGGTCGGTGATTTCGAGGCGGCGGTTTAATTGAACGTCCTGCGGAATCGAACGAAACAGCTCGTCATGAGATTTCAGCCCGACGACTTCGAGCATTTCTTCACGCTCTTCCGGTGAATTTGGTATATAACGCATAGTAAAAGTGGTCAGCGGTCAGCGGCCGGTGGTCGGCAGAAAGTCATTTACTGACCACCGGCCACCGATCACTGACCGCTTTTTTATTGATTAGAAAGGTATTCTTCGTATTCCTCCGCCGACAGCAGGCTGTCCGCTTCGTTCGGGTTGTCCATTTTGATTTTCAGCATCCAGGCTTCGCCGTAAGCGTCGTTGTTGACGTTTTCCGGCGTGTCGTTGAGCGCGTCGTTGACTTCGGTGACTTCGCCCGCGATCGGCGTAAAAATTTCCGAAACGGCTTTCACCGATTCGACCGAGCCGAACGATTCGTGCGAGCCGAATTTGTCGCCGACGCGCGGCAGATCGACGTAAACGACGTCGCCCAGAGAGTGCTGCGCGTAGTCCGTGATTCCGATGGTCGCCACATCGCCATCGACCTTGACCCATTCGTGGTCTTTTGAATAACGTAAATTTTCAGGAATATTGTTTGCCATAATTTATCAGTTTAATGTTTTGCGTTTATTTTAAGAAAAAATCGAATCGGAGTCCGTTTCTTCGGTCGCGTAATTTTCGAGGTAACCGCACTCGGTGCAGCGAAACGTGCGCACTTCGAAGCGCTGGCGGTCGTTGGTTTTGATGCCCGACCAGAAAGATTTGACCGGTTCGCCTTCGACCCACGTATTGACCATTTTCGCGTTGTAATGACCGCGGTCGAGGATGAAGCCCTCTTCCATGTGACCTTCGCAGCGAATGCATTTGATTAACATGTCGATCATAATCTTCTTATGCCTTTTCGCGTTTATAAAACGGCGTCGGAACGACCACCGCCGCTAGTTTTTTGCCTCTGACATCAATTGTAATTTCTTGACCGGTTTTTGCAAATTCGGTCGGCACGAAAGCCAAACCGATGTTTTTCTTCAAGTAAGGCGCCGGGCTGCCCGACGTGACGGTGCCGACTTTTTCGTCGCCCACGTAAACGTCGAAATGGTCGCGCGCGATGCCTTTATCGATCATCTCGAAACCGACGAGCTTTCTTTTCAGGCCTTCTTCCTTGAGCTTCGCGAGCGGCTCGCGCCCGATGAAATCGCCTTTATTGAGCTTGCAGATCCAGCCGAGATTGGCTTCGAGCGGCGAAATGTCGTCGCCGAGTTCGTTGCCGTAGAGCGACATCGCCGACTCGAGCCGCAACGTGTTGCGCGCGGCGAGTCCCGCCGGCTGAATGCCGAACCGCGCGCCGTATTCGAGAAAATCGTTCCACAAACGCACGGCTTCGTCGCGGTTGGCGTAGATTTCGAAACCGTCCTCGCCCGTGTAGCCGGTGCGCGAGATGATCGCGTCGGCGCCGTTGAATCTGTCGACCGTGAAATGGTAATACTTGATTTCGTCGAGATTAACGTCGGTAAAATGCTGCGCGATCTCCTTCGCGAGCGGTCCCTGCACGGCGATCTGGCAGTAATCGGGCGACGCGTTGGTCAAAGTGACGGCTTCGTCCTTAAGATGCGAAGTGATCCATTCCCAGTCCTTATCGGTCGTCGAAGCGTTGACGACGAGCAAAAGCTTGCCTTCGTCGAAACGGTAAACGAGCAGATCGTCGACGACGCCGCCCGTTTCGTTCGTCAGCGCCGAATAATGCGCCTGCCCGTCGACGAGCTTGGCGACGTCGTTCGTCGTCAGGCGGTTGACGAAGCGAATCGCGTCCTCGCCTTCGACCCAGAATTCGCCCATGTGCGAAACGTCGAACAAGCCGGCCTTTTCGCGCGTCGCCATGTGTTCGGCGATGACGCCCGCCGCGTATTGAACCGGCATATCCCAGCCGCCGAAATCGACCATCTTTCCGCCTAAGTTTCGGTGAACCTCGTTGAGCGGCGTTTTCTTCAAATTTTCATTGGACATATTTTTATTAGAAGTCTAAATGAAAAAAGCTATCATTCAAAACTTGCCGCTGTCAAAAAACGCGCGCCGGGAAAATAATCTCCGAAATCGCGCGCATTTCCGGTTAAACATCGGTAATTGTTATAATTTACGCATTGCGTTCGGGCGGACCGCAAAATTTTGCCAAAATTTTGAATGATCGAATCCGTGCGCGCCGCATGTAACCTCTCAAAATTCATGAAGGGAAAATCGCGATGATGAAAAAAGAAAATCTATTGAGTCTGAGTTTATTTATAACGCTTGCCGTATGCGGCGCTGCGTGCAGCAGTCAGCCCGCCGGCAGCGATCACGGGGCGATGAATCACAACCGAGACATTCACGGCGGCTTGAACCACAACGGCTTGAATAATAACGCGGCGAGCCAAAGTCCATCGTCGAACGCGGATCATCAAACTAATCACGCGGCGATGAGGAGCGACCGGAACGCCGCCGCGCAAGCCTACGATCTGCAGTTTATCGACACGATGACGCATCACCACGAAGGCGCGATCGAGATGTCGGAGCTCGCGCTCAGGAATTCGTCGAACGAGGAATTGAAGAAATTCGCCCGCAAAATCATCGGCGACCAGCGGAGCGAGATCAACCGCATGAAGATCTGGCGCGCGAAATGGTTTAACGGCAAACCGTCGGCGGTCAACATGGAAATGCCCGGCATGGCGGATTCGATGAAGATGATGACGACGGGCGAGATGCAGAAAATGGAAGCGGCAACCGGCGCCGAATTCGACCGCTTGTTTCTCGAAATGATGACGGCGCATCACGAAGGCGCGCTCGTCATGGCGAAAGACGCCGCGCAGAAAGCGGAACGCGCCGAGCTCAAAACGCTCGCCGCCGAGATCGTCAAAGCGCAGGAAGCGGAGATCGAACAGATGTCCGACTGGCGGGCGCAACAATCGAGATAACCCAATAAAGGTAGATTAAAAGCGGGCGAAAAAATTATTTTCAAGCCGGCGCGCCTTGTGCTAGAATGTGCGGGAAACAAACAGGTTTTCGTCCCGCGCTTTTTTTCTAAAGGAGTCCTTCTTGAAATGAAAAAGAAAGCTTTTTGCGTGCGTTTTTTTATCTTTTGGGTGCTTTTGTGTTTTTGCGCGGCGGTTCCCGCGGCGGCTCAAACGCAGCAAAACAGCCCAAATTTGTACGAACAGTTCAAGGTCGCCGAATTGCGGCCCTGCGGACAGCGCGCCGAAGCGGTGCGGCTCGGAAAATTGATTCTGGAGCAGTATCGATTAGCCGAGAATTTCGAGAAATCCTTTAAGGTTAGGCTCTCGGCGCTCGATCAAGAAGAGGCGCGGTGCAGCGGTAAATCAATCGAAAAATCAATCGAAATACTGTTTGAGGAATTCAAACAAGCGCGCAAACAGCCGTGCGGTCAGCGTCAGGACGCCGTGCGGATGGGAAGGGAAATTATTGACCTGTCGAAAAATGTAGCAATAAACATAGATTTTGTTGATTACATACAAAAGGAAACAGCGAAAATCGAAGCTGCGGACAAAAACTGTCAAGAGGCGAATTCGCTCGAAAAACTTCTTGGAAATTATCGAATTGCCAGGTATCAGCCTTGCGGCAACCGCTCCAAGGCAATTCAATTAGGGAAACAAATAATCGAGCTGCACGGCGACGATTTAAGCGATGAGAGCCCCGTCAAATACGTCAAAAAAGACGTCGCGAAGGTGGAAACCGATGACCGCATCTGTCAGCGCAATAACCGATACAATCAGGCTTACAAAACCAAAAACTGGCGGGAATTTTTCGCCGTCAGCAAAGAGATCATCGCCGAGGAAGGCGATAAGCCGCTCGCGCTCGACGTGATGCTGACCTTCGCGGCGGTCGGGCACCGTTTGACGGCTTACGAGCGCGGCGACGCCTACAATACCGAAACGGTTTCCTACGCGAAAAAAGCGCTCGAACTGATCGGATCCGGCGTTCGCACGCAATCGAGATGGGGCGTTTTCGAGCCGTTCGGGAAGATGGATAAAGCGCAGGCGTGGCTCAATTACATCGTCGGCTATATTTCGTATTTTCGCCTCAAGGAAAATAAAAAGGCGATTCCGTATTTTTATCAATCCACCAAATACGCGAGCGAATTCAAATACGACGCGTTTGTTTATCAGGCGGTCGCGATTCATTATTTCGAAAGGGAATCCGTCATGGCTTCGACCCTTTCGATCAACGATTTTATTACGCGCGCGAACAACCCAGCAGCTTTCGACGAGGCGAACGCTTCGCCCGAGGAAACAGGGAAAAATAACGAAATCGTTGTGCTTTATAAACAGCTCGTCAACCTTTACAACCTGCGCTACAACCTCGCGCCGGAGGAAAACGTCACCGGTCTGACCGATTACATCCAGAAAATAATCAGCCGCCCGCTCGTCGATACGGGGGCGACGAAAGTTAAAACTTCGACGCCGGCCGGTTATTGAGTAGCCGGTTATTGAGTAAATGTTTAGTGCTTCACACAATTTTGTTGGGGAACGTTGATTGATGAACAAAAAAGCATACGGGCGGCTTTTACTGAACGCTCGGTCGATTTTCTTTTCGTTTCTGCTGATAATTTCACACGCTCACGCGCAGAAAACCGTCGGTTCGGCGGACTCGCTGGAAAATCTGTTCGACGGGTTCAAAGCCGCGCGCAAACTGTCTTGCGGCAAACGCGCCGAGGCGATCCGGACGGGACGCCGCATTCTCGAACTTTACGCCAAAGATGAGTAAAACAAGGCAGTTATCGATTTTGTAAAAATCCAGACGGCCAAAATCGAAAAAGAGGAGGCTGACTGTTTACGACCGAACAAAAATCCCCAAAACCGCGCCGAATTCATCGCGCTGAGCAAGGAAATCATCGCCAAAGAAGGCGATTCGCCGCTTGCTCTCGACGTCATGCTGACCTTGGTGTCGGTCGGCTTCGGGCGGACCGTCATCAATAAAAACGAGGCTTTCGATATTTATAAAGACGACGCCTCCGACTCCGATACGGTTGAATACGCCAAACTCGTGATTCGGAAAATCGAAGCGGGGCAAAAGTCGCAGACGGGAAATTGGGGCGTTCGCGACGTGTTTGAAACGAAAGAAAATGCCCTGGCGTGGATGAATTATATCGTCGGCCGGATTAAATACGAGAAATTTAAGGAAAAAGCCGATGCGGCCGGGTATTTTTATAAAGCCGCGCGATTTCGAGGTGAACCGCAGAGCAATCCCGAACTTTATAAATTTTTAGGCGGTTTCTATTTCGAGCGGGCAGCGTCCGCAGATTACATGAAGACGCCGGAAGATCTGAATTTGGCGAGAGGCAATGCCGAACGGGCGATCGACGCTTTCGCCAGCGCGCGTCGAATGATCCTCGGGAACCGAAACCGGAATCGGAACGAAAAACGCCGCCTCGATCGTAAAATCGCCGACCTTTACCGTTTCCGTTTCGATCTTTCGCGAAACGCTCGAACGAAAAGTTTAGAAAGCAATATCGAAAAATTAATCAGCCGCCCGCTGCCCGATCCGGCAGCCCCTCTCGAACTCGTTTTCGACGAACCGTAAAAACTGAAAACGAGACCGCGCGAATTCCGGTAAATTGCAATAAATACTCAAATTACAAAAATTTGTTGCTATTTCAAGCCAAACTGTTTTATATTTTGGATTGAAATTTCACCGAAAGGTAAGAGACGCGAACGGAGTCGAATTTTTAGGTTGAGGTTGGTTTTTACGCCGAAAGAATGTTGATCGACGCGAAATGCCTCGGTTTTATAAGTGAAATCGAGGTTTCTCAGCAGTTCAGCCATCTTCCACGAAATAATTAGCTTCAATTTATAAAATATAACTTCGTTTCGTCGTCTTTCTCCGGACTGGTCGGTTTTTCGGACGTATTTGGGAAGGTTTTCAGGGATTCAGAGATTTTTTCGCGATTTGGGCACTCTCCCCAAAATTTGGACAAATTATCTCAGATTTGTTTAATTTTCCTGCCTGTTTGGTTGAATTTTCCATGATTCGAAACCGCTTCGATTCTTGCTGAACATTTGCCGCGCGGCGAAAACGGCGAAAAGCGAACGACGCGACCGGGCGCGGCATTTTCCATCAAACCAATAACCTTTATGTGGGGGATTTGAATGATTGCAGCACACCGCAGAAGAATAGAAAAAAATGACAGGGAAAAGATTTTCGTCATCAGCCATGCCGCCGATTTTCCGAAAAATTCACCCGTCGATCTGATCTCGGCGGAAATCGACGCCCGCGTCGCCGAATTCTTGGCGCGCGACCAGGCATTTTTTTCAGTCCCGAGCGACAAGGCGCAGGTGCAGGCTCAGGAAGTAAAAGGCGATACGCGCGATCTTTTGATCGACAATTTGCTCGACATCGTGACGGGCGCGGACGCCGTCGGCGCCGACACCATTCCGGACGTCACCGGTCGATTCAGGATGCCGCATCCGCGCACCGATGAAAATCTGCAAACGGCCGCCGAAAAGTGGTTCGAAGAAACCGCGCCCTACGAGAATTTGTTCGTCGGCGCGGGGCTCGACGCAGATTTTCGCCGAAAGCTGCTCGACGCGAAAAACGATTTTCAGAAAGCCTGCGCGGCCGCCGGAAATATCCCCGAAGAACACCGCGCCGCGTTCCGCGAGATGGATCTGCTGATGCAGGAGATCATGAATCTATCGCGCCGCCGCGCGGCGCTCGTCAAATTGAAATACAAATACAACCCCGGCAAGCTCGCGGCGTGGTCGATCGCGGCGTATCTCGATCATCCGCCGAAGAAAAAACTGGAAATCGTCATGCAGATGATTTAGCGGAAAAAAAACTCCGCAAAGCCGAAAAGCGGGCCGTTTGAAATTAAACGGCCCGCTTTTCGGCTTCCGGTTTCGATCCCCTTCAGTTCTTCTTTTTCTTTTGTTCCTTGGTCGGCTCTTTCGGGACGTTGGCGGATGCTTCGATGACCTGATTGCAGCTCTCGGTCGCGCCGAGCAGCGCGCCGCGCTCTTTCCCGTCCTGTGCCGCGTCGAGAAAAGACCTGAACTTCGGCAGGTAGGCGGCGCACGAATCGGCGAGCTTGTTGACCGCCTTCGGAAAAAGCTTGTTTTCTTTGTTGCGTTCGGCGACCTGATTGAGGTCGTCGATGGCTTTGCCGAGCAGTTTCTCGATGTCGTTCAAAAGCTGCAGCCGCGTGCCCGCCGGCGGGGCGCCCCATTTTTCCGATTCTTTGACGGTTTGGTTACTGATCACCGCGAAACGCCGCTCGATCGCTTTCGTCAGAACCTCGACGCGCGCGTCGATTTCCTGATTGTCGCGCACGAGTTCGATTTCGGCTTCGGTCAGATAATCGCGCCGCTGCGCGTCGGCAGCCCGCGGGAAGAAGAGCGCGACGGCGAATAGCGCCGCGAAAACGGTTAAACTAAAATTGATTGGTTTCATCCCGAAACATTTGATGCGCGAAATTCGACAGGGTTGCGCCGGACGGATTTCTAATTTCGGACGGCGCTTTTACCGAGTCCGACCCGCGAAGCAAGTTGCCCGCACTTGAAATTCAATTTTCGGTGCCCGGCATGACCGTCGAGCTGAAAAACGGCTCGATCGCCTTGGTGCGGGCGTCGCGCACCGTGCGCAGCAGCCGCCTGACGTGATACTCGTATCTTTCGGGCATTTCGCGCCGGATCAGTTCGAGCCGCGGCATAAATGTCCGGAGCGCCATTTCAAACCGCTTGAAGGTGCCCATCACTTTTCCGCGCCCGTCGTCGTTGCGGTTCAAAAATCGCAGCGTGTCGTCCATCAGCGCCTGAAAGCTGCCGAGCTGCGTCAAGGTGTCGCCGAAAAACTCCTGCGTGTGAAGCTCTTCGGCTTTTTTGAGCCGCGCCTCCATCAGATCGAGCGCGAGCCGCGTGCGGTTTTTCACGTCGGTCGTCCCGGCAAGCTGGCTATTTTCCTCTTTCGAAATGATTCTCAAAGCCGGCGGCGCCAGATTTTCCGGAATGTTTTCGTCTTCCTGCGCCTTGATGTCGGCGCAGAACAAAAGCGAAACAGCGAGCGGCAAAAGGAAAAAAGTAAAAGCTGAAGCGTAAAGAGAGTTGCTGCGAATCGAATTGAAACCGTTGATATTTAACAAATCTGCCATTTCCAACCTCCCGAACTAGTTTAATGATTTATGATTGCGTTGCTTCAGCTTTTTTTTATTTTAACTTTCAAATTCCATCATACCGTAATCTTTCTTACTTTTTGCCTTTCTTTTCCTTGATCTGTTTTTGCAGCGACGGCAAGCGCAGGTTGACCTTTTCGATTTCGAGCTGGTTTTTGCCGGCGTCGGCGAGTTTTAGAAACTGCTGATAATTCGCCATCGCGTCGATATATTCCGTCAAATGGTCGTGGATAATGCCTAAAAAATAATACGTGACCGCCAAATCGGGCTGTTTTTCCGCCAGCCAGCGGTATTCGATTTTCGCTTCCGGATAACGTTTCAGCTGAAAAAGCGAAATCGCCAGATTCGCGTGCGCCGTATAATTGTCGGGCGCGATCTCGGTGATTTTGCGGAAAATCGATACGGCATTTTCGAACTGCTTCGCCTGCACGAGCGCCGCGCCGAAACCGACCACGTAATTCAGATTCGAGGGTTCCGCTTCGTACGCGCGGCGGCAGTATTCGAGCGCTTTCGCCGGATTTTCGGTGCGCAGGAGCGCGCATAAACGCCCGAGCACCGGCGCGTTTTTTTCGTTCGCCGCCAGTTGTTTTTCAAGTTCGGCGGCGCTTTCCGTCGCGTTCGCCGTCAATTGGCCGCGCAGCGCCGCGGCGTCGGCCGACGGTTTGCCGATCGAATCGAGAATTTTCAATGCCTCTGCCTGGTTGCCGTTTTCGGCGTAGGCTCTTGCCAGTAAAAATTTTGAATCGTCGCTTTCAGGTGTAATTTTATTTAAATTTTTGGCGAATTCAAGCGCGCCGGTCAAATCGTTCTCGGAAAACGCGAGTTCGACGCGTTCGGCGAGCGCGCTCTTATTGTTCGGCTCGATCGCGAGCGCCCGGCCGAGACTGTTTTTCGCCGCCGTTTTATCGCCCAGACTTCTTTCGATCGCGGCGCGCGCCGACCAAACGGACGCCGTCGGGTTAGCCTTCGAGGTTAAAAGCTGCAGCCGCGTTAAAAGCCTTTTCAAAACTTCGGGCGCGGCTTTTGTTTTCAAACGTAAATCCGTCAGAGCGACGACCGCCGGCGAGTTCATCTCGTCGATCTCGACCGCTTTGGTGAGAATCTTTTCGGCTTCCGGAAACTCGTTTTTCTGCACCAGCACCGCGCCCAGTGAAGCCATCGGCAGCGACCAGTCTTCGCGCAGCTCGACGGCGCGGCGAAAAGCCGTCTCGGCGTTTTCGGTCTGATCGAGCGCCAGGTAGGCGACGCCGAGCTGGTACTCGGCTTCGGGAAATTCAGGAATGATTTTCAGCGCTTTTCGGTAAAGTTCGATCGCGGCTTTGAAATCGCCTTTTTCGTGCGCGTCCTGCGCCTGGTTGAATACCGCGACGGCGTCGTCCGGTTCGGTCGTTTCCTGCTGCGCGAGCGCGCCGGTCACCGCCAGAACGACGCACAGCAACGAAAAAACAAGCGCCGTCATTGTTTTATGAGAAAGTCTAAAACGCATTGAATTCACTTCGACAACAAACCGGAAGTATTATCAAAATTTTAACACTCCGGCGGGGCGTCGTCCATATTTATTTCAAATAAAGAGATAAAAAATCTTTATACGCACATTTGCCTTACACTTTGCCGGTAAGATAAGATTTTTACTTTGAGCATTTTGCCGAAAACATAAGTATTTTGGGGCATTCGATAGTCGATCAAACAATGGTTAAACCGCAACAAAGCTACACGCCCGCCGAACTCTCCGCTGATGAAAAAGAACTCAAATTGCGTGGTTTGATGCGCGACCTGAACTCGGTGTTGGTCGCCTATTCGGGCGGCGTCGACAGCGCTTATCTGGCGCTCGTCGCGTCGCAGGAACTCGGCGCGCGGGCGTTTTGCGTACTGGGCGTTTCGCCGAGCGTGTCCGAAGTGCAGCGCGCCGAAGCCGTCGCCATCGCGGGCCGTTTCGGCTTTAATTTTCAAGCGGTTCAAACCGATGAACTCGCCGATCCGAATTACCGGGCGAATCCGACCAACCGTTGTTATTTCTGCAAAACCGAATTGTACGGCAAACTGTCGGCGCTTGCCGCCGAGCGCGGCATCGAATACATTCTCGACGGCACGAACGCCGACGACGTCGGCGATTACCGGCCGGGCAGGCAGGCGGCGGAGGAAAACTTTGTCAGGAGCCTTCTGGTCGAGGTCGGTTTGACCAAGAACGAAATCCGGCAGCTCAGCCGCGAGCACGATCTGCCGACCTGGGACAAACCGGCGAGCCCGTGTCTTTCGTCGCGCATCGCCTACGGCGTGCCGGTCACGATCGAACGGCTTTCGAAGGTCGAACGCGGCGAGGCGGTTTTAAGAAAAATGGGCTTTCGGGAATTTCGGGTGCGCGTGCACGAAGAGCTCGTGCGTTTGGAGATCGCGCCCGCCGAGCTAGCGAAAGCATTAAATATCGAAACGGCCGAACATTTGGCAAACGAATTTAAGAAAATTGGTTTTCGTTACGTGACGCTCGATTTGGAAGGATTTCGAAGCGGCGCGATGAACGAAGTTTTAAAAAAGAAGTAAATAATAAAAAAATATTTAAGTGTTAATTTTGGAGAAAATAACCGATGGCAAAAGCTAATCCGATGGCAGACGAAATGCGGCGGTTCAAGGGAACGGACGAAAAAAATCCGTTCGAGGCGATGAGCGAGCGCTTTGACCGCGCCGCCCAGATTTTAGGCTTGGATCCCGACCTCTACGCGGTCATGCGCGTTCCGAGCCGAGAAATAAAAGTGTATATTCCGGTCCGGATGGATTCCGGCCATATTCAGGTTTTTGAAGGCTTCCGCGTGCAGCATAACTTCGCGCGCGGTCCGGCGAAAGGCGGAATTCGTTACGCGCCGGACGTGAGCCTCGACGAAGTCAAAGCGCTGTCGGCGTGGATGACTTGGAAATGCGCGGTCGTGAACGTGCCTTTCGGCGGCGGCAAAGGCGGAATCATCTGCAACCCGCAGCAGATGTCGCTCGGTGAATTGGAACGATTGACGCGGCGCTACACGGCTGAGCTGATCGACTTTATCGGTCCCGACAAGGACGTCCCGGCGCCCGACATGAACACCAACGAGCAGACGATGGCATGGATCATGGACACTTATTCGATGCACGCGCGGCATACGGTGAACGCCGTCGTCACCGGCAAGCCCGTCGGGCTCGGCGGTTCGCTCGGCAGACGCGAAGCCACCGGGCGCGGCGTCCTGATCGTGACCAACGAAGCCATCAAACGCTTCAATCTAAAGCCCGAAGACACGAAAGTCGTCGTCCAGGGCGCGGGCAACGTCGGCGGGATCGGCGCCGAATTGATGTACCAGCAGGGGTACAAAATCATCGCCATTTCGGACGTCGGGGGCGGCATTTACAATGAAAACGGCATCAATATACCGGAAGCCTTAAAATACCTGCACGAAAACAAGACGTTTGAGGGCTATCCGGAAGCCGACCGCGTCGGCAACGCCGAGCTCCTCGAGATCGAGTGCGACGTGCTCGCGCCGTGCGCGACGGAAAATCAAATCACCTCGGAAAACGCGGATAAAATCAAGTGCAAAATCCTTTCCGAAGGAGCGAACGGTCCGACCACGCCGAAAGCCGACAAAATCCTTTACGACAACGGCGTCTTCGTCATTCCCGACATTTTGGCGAACGCCGGCGGCGTGACGGTTTCCTATTTCGAATGGGTTCAGGACCGCATGGGGTATTTCTGGCGCGAAGATGAAGTTAATCAGCGTTTGGAGGAAAAAATGGTGGCGAGTTTTAACGAGCTTTGCCACTTTGCCGACAAGCATCAGGTCGATACGCGAACCGCCGCTTATATGCTGGCGATTGACCGCGTCGCGTACGATACGAGAATGCGCGGAATTTATGCGTAAAAATTGCAAATATTTACGTTTAACAAATAAAAATGCTTGATTTCTAGGTAAATCTAAAGTATCGTTTTTACGAGGGAGTCAGCAGTTTAAAGTTTGAATATTGACTTTTTAACGATACTCCCTTATAAATTGTTAAATAACTTACTTGTATTGATTTAGTCAAAAATTTAATTTGTTTTGAATATTTTGGCTGATGCAATAATTTTTAGTAACTTGAGCATTAAAAATAGCTTTTAGAAATCGGGTTACAATTGAAGATTGAAATTTTATATTTTTTCGGCGGAGGAATGTGATGAAACTCGCGAAACTGGCGTTTTTAGTTACGCTTTTAACGTTGATGTTTATTGTTGGAACATCAGCTCAAACAACAACAACACAATCAACAGTAATAAATCCTAATTTAAGGTCGGAGAAAGACCCTCGAAATATTGCGCCCACCGTTGGTACGGGCGGCACAGTCGGCGGTCCAACCGGTCTTTTTACGGTTTACGACGGACAGACTCTGAGAAGGGGCGAATGGACTTTGAGTATTGCGTACAGCAACTTTGACCGCGATCCGGGCAACGTTGACCTGACGGAAGTTCCGCTCAGCTTTCAGATCGGTTTGAATAATTATTTGGAATTGTTTTTTACGACGGACGGATACCGCGGAATCAAAGTAAACTCGCCGCGCAATCTTTCCAGTTTTTATCTTCCTAATTCACAAGTCTTTATTAACGGCGCTTTGAGAAGCGCGCCGGCGATCGTGCAGGCTCCGCAGGGAACCGGCACCAGCCAATTCCCGGGCTTTGCGATCTTCCGTCCGACGGGCGCGCAGCCTTTCGTTCAGTTCCCGTTTGTGGGCGGTTCGGCGGGCAATTTTCAATTCGGTAACACTCCCTCGGGACCCCGTTTCGGATTTCCGGCGGGAACCATCCCGACTTTAGGACCGGGCGTCGACACCGGCGCGGCGGCGAACTTCCCGGGCATCGGTTCGGTTTACGGCGGCATTCTGCCGGGCGTGGTGCTGCAGACGACCACCGTCGGCGGAGTTTTAACTCCCGAAGTTCCGACGGTCTTTACGACGGCGCCGAGCTATCTGCCGGACGCTCCGTTTATCAATCGCACCTACGGAACATCGTCTTTCAGCACGTTTACGGTCGGCGGCAAATGGCGCTGGACGGGACCGAGCAATCCGATCGGGGTTGGCGTCGTCGGCTACTATCAATGGTACACCGATGGCGGCTTCGTCCCGTTCAGATCGAACTCGTTCGATTCGGGCGGCTTTAACCAGCTGCAGCGCGGCTCCAGCCCCGGCGGCAGCCGCGGCGACGTGGCGCTCATCCTGTTCGGCGATGCGCGCGTCCGCAAGTGGATGAACATTTCGGCCAACCTCGGCTATAAATACACGAGCAGCGTGAAAGCCGATTTCCCGACCGGCGAATTTACCATTTTGGATCGTCCGGACGAAGTTTACGCGGCGTTCGGTATCGATTTTCCGGTTAACAAATTCTTCCAGCCGATTTTGGAATTCCGTTCGTTGCAATATGTCGGCGGACGCACGCCGAACGCTTTCGAAAACAGCCCGTTTGACGGTCTCGCCGGCGTTCGCGTTTATCCGACTCGTTGGATGAGCATCGGCGCCGCTTACCGGTACCACTTCAACCAGCAGGATCGTGACAGTTTCGACAGCGAAGACAGCTTTTCGACCTCGGTCGGCGGGGCTGTTCCTTCGACGATTACGACCAACTTCAACGGCGTTCCGCCGGGATTCCTGACCTCGAATGATCCGCACGGATTTATGATTCAGGTGACCGCCGGTCGCCGCAACAAACGTCAGGGCGACATTCCGCGTCCGTTCGCAAACGTGGAAAGCGTGACCCTGAGCAGCACCGAAATCGTTATCCCGTGTGCTCCGGGACTGGTTCCGCGTGAAGGAACGACCTGTCCCGAAGGTTCGACGATCACCGTCGCGACCAGAGCGAGCAGCACCGACCCGACGGACGTCCTGACCTATAACTATACGGTTTCGGGCGGACGCATTGTCGGCAGCGGCGCGAATGTTACGTGGGATTTGAGCGGCGCTCGTCCGGGCACCTACACCATTACGGCTGGCGCCGACAATGGTTGCGGCGTTTGCGGCACGACCAAAACCGAAACCATTACGGTCAGAGAATGCGACTGCGTGAACCCGTGCGTCTGCCCGACGGTTGACGTTTCGGGCGGCGGTCAGGTCGAAGTCGGACAGCCGATGACCTTTACTGCCAATCTTCAGGGCGGATCGACCGGCGACGTTAACTATGAATGGAGCGTTTCGGCGGGAACCATTTCCAGCGGTCAGGGAACGCCTTCGATCACCGTTGATACAACCGGATTAGCCAATGCTACGAATATTACCGCAACGGTCAATATCACTGGTGCTGGTTTGTGCGAAAATTGCCGTCCGACGGCTTCCGAAACTGGCGGCGTTATTGTCACAGTAGTTCCGCCGAGACTGATCGACGAATTCGGCACCTTACCGAACGACGAAGTCAGAGCTCGTATCGACGCGTTCTTCGTCGCGCTCGGCAACGAACCGAATGCGCAGGGCTACATCATCAATTACGGTACGGATCGTGAAATCGCTCGCCGCGAAGCGCTGATCAGAAATCACATCAATTTCCGTAAATACGATGCGAGCCGCATCACCTTCGTCAGAGGCGGCGCGAACCCGAACGGTGCGGGCGTTCATACCAGACTCTGGCTCGTTCCGCCGGGTGCCCAGCCTCCGACGCCGGAACAAACGCAAGAGTAGTCTTACATCTGAATCAAGGGTGTAAATTTCCTAAGCGGGTGAGAATGCAAACTCTCACCCGCTTATGCCTTTTAAATTACTCAAATTAAATAGCGTATAAGGAAAACAAACGGTCAAAATTTTTAGGAAAAATTTTGCAATCATCTAGTTTTGTGTTAAAACTAAAGGTGATTTTGCTATTTGCGCTCGTTAAAAACGTTTGTCCAATAACAACTGCAAGAAGATTTCGCGTTTTCAATGCAACAAGCCTCGATGTTTTCGTCATCTGAAAGAGGGATTGTTCTTTTTACACGCGAAGGTTCCGAATTTTCAAACCCTAACACTTCCGAAGAGATTTAACTATGAACCAGAGAAAACAAAGATTTGCGAGTTCCAAACTGAAATTTCTGATTTCGTCGATGCTTTTAATTTGTCTGTCCGCCGGCGTTTTCGGCAGCGATAACGGAATCGTTCCGCCGAGCGAGCCGGTCAAGATCGACGAATGGGACGTGATCGGACCGAGCGGAGGAGACGTTCGCGTCGTGTCGGTCGACCCGAAAGACAAAAACCGCCTGTATGCCAGCACGCTCGACGGTCAAATCCACACTTCGAGCGACGGCGGAAAGTCATGGGGTCTTTTTGTAAATCTGAATAAATCTCAGCTCGTGCTGGATCAGCTGCTGATCGACGTGCGGGATTCGAAAATTATCTATACGTCCGGCCACCGTCATAAAGAGCCGGGCGGATTTTTTATGACGAAGGACGGCGGCGCAACCTGGAAAGAAGCCAAGCAACTGCGCAACACTTCGATTCACGCGATGGTGCAGTCGACGAAAAACCCGGATTTGATTCTGGTCGGAACGATCGATAGCATCTGGAAGTCCGAAGATGCCGGCGAAAACTGGGAGAAAATCGAAGCTTCGACGGTGTTCAACACCGCCGTCGATTCGCTGGCGATCGATCCGCGCGATCCGGACACGATTTACGCCGGAACCTGGTGGCGCGCTTATAAAACCACCGACGGCGGCAAAAGCTGGCGTCTGATCAAAAACGGGATGATCGACGATTCGGACGTTTTCGCCATCTCGATCGATTCGCGCAATCCCGATCACATCATCGCTTCGGCATGCAGCGGTATTTACGAATCGTTCAACAAGGGCGAGCTCTGGCGAAAAATTCAGGGCATTCCGTCGCAGGCGCGCCGCACGCGCGACATTCTGCAGAATCCGGCGATTCCCGGAACCGTTTACGCCGCCACGACCGAAGGTTTCTGGATGACGACGAACGGCGGTAAAAGCTGGGCTTTGACGACGCAGAAGGATTTGGAAATCAATTCGATCACCGTGCATCCGGACGAACCGAACCGGGTTTTCATCGGCACGAACAACCACGGCGTGATGGTTTCAAACGACGGCGGTAAAAATTTCACGCCGACCAACGAGAATTTTACGAGCCGTTTTGCGTATACCGTCACCGCGGACATCGAACAGCCGAACCGGCTGTACGCGACGACGCACAACACGGCGACCGGCGGCGGTTTCGTTTTCATCAGCAACGACGGCGGAAACACCTGGACGCGTCCGAAAAACTATGATTTTCTGCGCATCTCGCCGTTCGGAATAATTCAGGACCGGCTCAATCCGGAAACGATTTACATGGCGACCAACGTCGGCATGTTCAAATCGATCGACCGCGGGAATTCGTGGACTCAGATCACTCCGCCCAAACCGAAACCGGCGCCGCGTAAAAAGGGCGCCGCCGCGAAAAAGACGGCGGCGAAAGTGACCAAGCCCGCGCCGGTTCCGGAACCGGCGCCGACCGAACCGGCGGTGATTCCGGTACTCGATAAGAAAATCAAGGCTCTGACTTACACCGAGGACGGTAAAAACGGCTTTTTCGCCGGCACGGATCAGGGGCTTTACCGCACCTACGACATCGCGAAGGGTTGGGAAAAGGTTCCGTTCGGCGAGGGCATCAGCGAAAGCGTCTTCGTCGTTTATTCGTCGCCGCAAATGCCCGGAATCATCTGGGTCGGGACGGACCGCTCGGGCGTGATCGTTTCGCGCGACGACGGCAAGACCTGGGAGAAGGTCGACGGCGTGCCGACCGACGGCACGATCAGTTCGATCGCCGTCGACCCGAAGCGCCCGCAGAACGTTTACGTCGGAACTTCGAAGACCTTCTTTGCGAGCCGCGACGGCGGGCGCAGCTGGACGCGGCGCGGCGGAAACCTTCCGCTCGGCAATTTCACGAGCATTCTGATCGACCCGAACGACCCGGACGAAATTTTTATTTCGAGCGCGCTCGACACGGACGGCGGAATTTATTACTCGAAGGACGCCGGGCAAAACTGGCGCCGGGTCGATTCCAAGGAGATGAAACTGCCGAGCCGCCGCGTCTGGTCGATGATCTTCGATCCGTCGAACCCGAGCCGCATCTTCGCCGCGACGCATTCGTCGGGCATCTACCGCATCGACCGCGCGCCGGTGACCGCCGAAAACGAAAAGCGCACGCGACCGCGCGTTTCCCCGACGGGAAACTAAAGAAAAATAAAATCTTCATAACCTACGGACGATGCAAAAACATCGTCCTTTTTTTGTTTCCGAATTGAAACAATGCGCGGTTGAATCTTATAATCTTAGATGGAACGGCAGATCAAGTTTTAAAGTCAGGATTCGGATGCAAATTTCGGCGCAAAAGCCGTGTAAAGCCTGGTGTTTTGCCTTCATTTAGTCGTTAAACCGGTTTTTAGGAGCGGGAGTTTGTGAACCAAAATTCGATCAGTCATTGTTTTTCGAATAATTACTCTTTTCAAATCGAGAGCCTGCCTTTCGCGGAATTGAAGGGGCAGTCGCGCATCTTCATCGAGTATCAGCAAAACCCGCTTTCGCTGAAAAAATACTACCCGAACGTGGTCGAATCGCATTCGGCGATCGCCCAGCGCATTCCCGAAATTCTTGAAAATCATAAAGTCGACCGAAACCTGCTCTGCGACGCGCTGACCGACATGAACGAGGCGTGCAGCGCGACCGGCAAAACGCTGGAAAATATCGAGCTGCTGCGCGACCCGGAATGCGTGGCGGTCGTTTCGGGGCAGCAGGCGGGGCTTTTTTCCGGACCGCTTTACACGATTTACAAAGCGCTCTCGGCCATTAAAATGACGGAATGCCTGCGCGGGCGCGGCTTCAAGGCGGTGCCGGTGTTTTGGATCGCGACCGAAGACCACGATTTCGCCGAAGTTTCCAAAACCTTTGTTCTCGGGCGCGGGGGAGAACTCGGCGAGCTGCGCAGCGAACCGAAACGCTGTTACGAAAATCTGCCGGTCGGATACGTGAAGCTCGACGAATCGATCGAGGAAACCGTCAATGAATTGTTCGAATCGCTGAACGTCACCGAATACACCGAGGAATTGAAGCGAATCATCGAGGAAGCGTGGCGGCCGGAGATTTATTTCGGCGACGCGTTCGTTAAGCTTTTGACGAAACTGTTCGGCAAATACGGTCTCATTTTCCTGTGCCCGCTCAATAAGCGCCTGAAAAAGCTCGCCGCGCCGGTTTACGTCGAAGCCATCAGGAAATCGGGCGAAATCGTCGAGGCGCTCAGAGAACGCAGCGCCGAGCTGGTCGCCGACGGTTATCACGCGCAGGTCCTGATCGGCGAAGACTACTTTCCGCTGTTCTGGCAGGCGCGCGACAACACGCGCAACGCTTTGAAGAAAAGCGCCGACGGCAAATTCAGAACGAAAGACAATTCGCGCGAATTCACGATCGAAGAACTGGCGGAGATCGCCGAACGCGAGCCGCAGCGGTTTTCGCCGAGCGTCGTCTTGCGGTCGGTCGTGCAGGATTATCTGCTGCCGACCGCCTGTTATTTCGGCGGCGCGGCGGAAATCGCGTACTTCGCGCAGAGCAGCGAAGTTTACCGCATTTTGAATCGCCCGCAGACCTCGATTCTGCATCGACAGAGCTTCACGGTCGTCGAATCGCGGCACCGGCGAACGATGGAAAAATACGATTTGAGCCTGCCCGATTTGTTTAAGGGCGAAGATAATCTGGCGACGAAGATCGTCGAGCAGTTCTTAAACAGCGACACGGCGCGTCTTTTCGCAGGGGCGGAGGAAAAAATAAATCTCGAACTCAACCGGCTCGATCAAAATCTTTCGCAAATCGAACCGACGTTGGCCGAAAATCTCGCCAAGCGCCGGCGAAAAATTCTTTACCACATCGGTGCGATGCGGCATAAGTTTCACCTCGCGCAGATGCGCCGCGACGACACGGTGCGCCGACGGATCGAAACGATGCTCGCCGCCTTGCTGCCGGCGGCGCATCTACAGGAAAGAACCCTGAACGTGTCGTATTTTCTCAACCGTTACGGCTTGAATTTCATCGACTGGCTTTACGACGCGATCGATCTCGACGATAAATCTCATCGCGTTTTATATCTGTGAATTAGGGATGGACGGCGATCGGCGGTCAGTCATTAGAAAAAATCCCGTTTCACCGACCGCCGAACGTCGACCGTCGACCGCTTAAATGAAAATAAAGATTTTACCGGACAATCTGGCGAATCAGATCGCGGCGGGCGAGGTCGTCGAGCGTCCGGCTTCCGTCATCAAGGAACTGATCGAAAACTCGATCGACGCCGGGGCGCGGCGCATTCAGGTCGACATCGAGCTCGGCGGGCGACGCCTGATGCGCGTGGCGGACGACGGCTCCGGAATGCTGCGCGACGACGCGATCCTCGCTTTCGAGCGCCATGCGACCTCGAAAATCAGCACGCTCGAAGATTTGGGCGCGATTCGCACGCTCGGCTTTCGCGGCGAGGCGCTCGCGTCGATCGCTTCGGTCGCGAAAATCGAGCTCGTTACGAAAACCGAAGCGGACACCGTCGCGACGCGCGTTCTGATCGAAGGCGGGCGCCTGCTCGACGTCAAAGACGCGGCGCGCAATACGGGCACGACCATTTCCGTGCGCGATTTGTTCTTCAACACGCCGGCGCGCCGGAAATTCATGCGTTCCGAAGCGACGGAAAATTATCACCTGACTTCGATCATCCAGCATTACGCGCTCGCGCATCCAGAAATCGCGTTCGTCTTAAACAACAACGGACGCGAAGCGCTGCGCGTCTCGGCGGCGAAGGATCTGCGCGAGCGCGCGTTTCAGATATTCGGTTCGGGCTTGATCGAAAGCCTTCTGCCCGTAACCGGCGGACGAGAGTTCGTCGCGAAAATCTCCGGTTTCGTCTCCGCGCCGCGCGAGCGGCGCACGAACCGCGACGCGCAATATTTTTTCGTCAACCAGCGTTTCGTGCGCGACAAGATCATCGCCGGCGGGCTTATCGAAGGCTTTCGCGCCGTTCTGCCGCACGGCGTTTATCCGGTCGCTTTTTTGTTCCTCGACATTCCGCTCGAAGAGATCGACGTCAACGTGCATCCGGCGAAAACCGAAGTGCGTTTCCGGCGCTCGGAGGCGGTCAGGGAAGCGATCGCCGAAGCGATCCGGGAATCGCTCGCGAAGGCGGGCGTCGTTCGGGAACAAGAACCAAAATGGCGAAATGCGGAAGACGAGACCACGCCGCAAACCGAAAGCGGTTTGCAGATTACAAATTACAAATTACAAAAAGAAGAGCGGATCGCCGAACAGCCCGAGATTCATTTTCATGATTTTTCGGATCAATCGTCTGACGTCTCGATTATCGAAACCCTGCAAACCGGTCGGTTGACCGAGGAAAAATCGGGCGTGCTGATCGAAACGACGACCGAAACCGCGCAGCAGATTTTGACCGAAACGCCGGCTCACGAAACGGAAGTATTCTCGACGGACTTCGAGCAAAAAGCGACAAATAAAGATGCGCCGGGATCGGAGATTCGAAATCCGAAATCTGAAATCTACGAAAACCACAATGCGAAGACCGAAGACTACCTTCGACCCCAAAAATCCGACGCCCGCAATCCGCAATCCGAATTTGTGATGCCGGTCGTCGATTCCGCCGTAAAAGTCGTCAAAACGGCAAACGTCGAGGATTTTTCGGCTTCGAAAATTCGCCCGCTCGGGCAGCTGCACGACAGTTTCATCATCGCGGTCGACGACGAGGGCATGCTGCTTATCGACCAGCACGTCGCGCACGAACGGATTCTGTTCGACAAATTCAGGAAAAAGGAAACCGAGCGCAAAATCGAGTCGCAGAACCTGTTGCTGCCGGAGACCTTCGATCTGACGCCGGCGCAGAGCCAGGCTTTTTCGGTCGTTGAAGATGAATTGGAGGCTTTAGGCTTCGAATTGATGCGGCTTTCGGGCAGAACGATCGCCATCAAAGCGGTGCCGACCGATCTTCCGCCGTCGGAGGCGCGCAATCTTTTGGCGGAAATTCTCGATACGGTCGACGCGGAAAAACGCGGCGCGGCGAAGGCGAGTTTAAGAGACGAGATCGCGGCGAGCCTCGCGTGCAAGGCGGCGGTTAAAATCAACATGAAGCTGACGCCCGAGAAAATGCAGTGGCTGATCGACCGCCTTTTAACGACTTCGTCGCCGACGACGTGCCCTCACGGACGCCCCGTGATCCTGCGTCTGACCATGAAGGACATCGAGCGCGGCTTTCACCGAACGTAAAGAATTGTAAAGAAACTTTTAAATACATGTAAAAAGATAGATTTCTATATGTCTTTATGTTGATTATTTCTTAACAGTTTTGTAATAATAAAGTGAACCGACATCCCTGAAGTTTTAAGTACGAAAATCTGGAGAAAAACATAAATGTACAAGACGCTTGTTTTGACAAGGCATCTGTCGATAATATTGCTGTTTCTCGCCCTTTTAGCGGGCGACGTGTCTCAAGTAAAAGCCCAGTCACAGGCTCTAAACGGACAAATCGAAGGCGCCGTCACCGACCCGAACGGCGGCGCGGTCCCGAGCGCGAGCGTAACCGCCAAGAATCTCGACACCGGCGCGGAACGCAACGTCACGACCGACGAAAGCGGATTTTATCGTCTGCCGCTGCTGCCGCTCGGCAGATACACGGTGACGGTCGAAGCCGCGAACTTTAAACGGCTGATTCGTGAAGGCATCACGCTCGCCGCCGGTCAGACGGCGACGATCGATATGGGGCTCGAAGCCGGCGACGTCAACGCTTCGGTGACGATCACTTCGGACGCGCCGATCGCCGATCCCGGCAAAATCGATCTCGGCCGCGTCATCAACACGCGCGAGGTGCAGGATCTGCCGCTCGTTTCGCGCAACCCTTACAATTTTTCGCTGCTGCAGGCGAACGTCGTCGGACGCCCGAACACCGAGTTCGGCGTGCCGCGCGTGAGCGCCAACGGCTACGCGCGCCGCACGAATTTTCAGCTCGACGGCAACGCCAACACGCAGGCGAACCAGGCGGGCTTACGCCTCGTGCCGATTTCCGAAACCTTTATCAGCGAAGTGCAGCTCGTCACGAACGGCTTTTCCGCCGAGTTCGGCAACACGCCCGGACTTGTCATGAACAACATCACGCCGTCGGGCACGAACGGTTTCCACGGCTCGACGAGCTACCGCTTCCGCCGCACGTGGATGTCGTCGCGCCCCTTCAACCTGTCGCCGACCGCGCCGAAGCCGCCGACGCCGGTCGACGATTTCACGGTCGCCATCGGCGGTCCGATCATCAAAGACCGCTGGCATTTTTACGGCGGCTACGAGTGGGTCAAGCGCGATTTTTCCGGCAGACCGGCGCAGCAGGCGACCATCACGACGGCGAACGCGGCCCAGCGACAGAGACTGATCGACGCCGGCGTCATTCCGGCGGACGTCGTGGTCGCTTCGATCCCGGCTTCGCAGAAGGTCAACTTTTTTATTTTCCGCACCGACGCGCAGATTAACAAGGCGAATCGGCTGACGGGCAGATACATCAAATTCACGAACTTCTCGCCGAACAACGTCGGCGGCGTGACCGGCACGACGCCGAACACGCTTCAGCGCACCGTCGATCTGGACGATAAATCGGATTCGCTGGCGATCCAGCTGGCGACGATCTTCTCGCCGACGGTCTTTAACGAGTTCCGTTATCAGCGCGCGCACCGCAACTCGCAGTTTTTGCCGACGCAGTACACGCCCGACGGCGTTCCTTCGGTGCTGATTACCGGCGTTGCCGCCTTCGGTCCGGCGACGAACGTCGGGACGGTTTCGCCGATCGAAACGATGAACCAGTTTCAGAACAATCTGACCTGGACGCGCGGCGATCACTCGATGAAATTCGGGGGCGGCGTGAACCGCATCTACGACTATCGCCGCAACGACATCAACGCGCAGTACACGTTCGCGTCGGTCGCTAATTTCTTATCGGCACGGACCGGCGTGCTGCAGACCGGCAATACCTGCCCGGCTAATCTGGCGGCGGCGCGTTGCTACACCTCGTTCGCGCAGACGCTCGGCAACGCCGAAATCGAATACAACTCGGCGTTCTGGAACTTTTTCGCGCAGGACGACTGGAAGGCGACGCGCAAATTGAAGCTCAATTACGGCGTGCGCTACGATCTCTACACGTTGCCGGAAGGCGACAGCAACTCGCCGTTCGCGGAAGGTCGCCGGTTCAAGACCGACAAAAACAATTTCGCGCCGCGTCTCGGCGTCGTCTACGCGTTGCGCGAAGGCAATCGTCCGACGGTCGTGCGCGGCAGTTTCGGCGTTTATTACGACACCGTTTACTTGGCGATGTACGAAAACGCCATCCAGGGCAACGGCACGGGCAGATACCTGAGCGTTTCGCGCAACCCGACCATTAACGCACAGGTCGCGACATCGCCGCTGTACCCGAACGTGATTCCGGCGAACGCGACGCTCGCCTCGCTCGGCATTCCGCAGGATGCGCAGATCGTCGCCTCGGATTTCGAGAACATGTACGCGATGCACTTCCAGACGCAGGTCGAGCAGGCGATCACGAACGACATCTCGATCACCGCCGGCTACATTCACTCGGAAGGGCGTCATCTGCCGGTTTACCGGTCGATCAACTATTTGCCGACGAGCGGACGTTTAGCCGACAACAGACCGATCTACTCATCGGCGGCGGCTTTCAGAATCAATCCGAACTTCGCCCGCATCGAAATCGTCGAATCCGGCGGCAACTCGCGCTACGACGCGTTCACCTTGCAGCTGAATAAACGTTTTTCGCAGGGCTATCAGTTCAGCCTGAACTACACGCTGTCGCGCGCGCGCGACAACGCGCCGGAAAGAAACCTGCAGGGCGTCGGCGCGGCTTCACTGACCGATCCGTCGAACCGCGAATTCGATTGGGCGTACGGCATCGCGGATCAGCGGCACACCTTTTCGGGCAGTTTCGTTGCCCGCCCGAATTTCAACTTCGGCAATAAACTGGTGCGTTACCTGCTCAACAACAACCAGCTCAGTTTCTTCATGCTCGGCGGCAGCGGCGAAACGTTCCCGATCACGACGAACGCCGACTTGAACGGCGACGGCATCGGCAACGACATTCCGGTCGGGCTCGAAAGAAACGCCGGTCGCGCGCCGGGATTCTTCAACGTCGATGCGAGATATTCGCGCGTCATTCCGATCACCGAAAGATTCAGAGTCGAACTTTTCGCGGAAGCGACGAATATTTTCAACATCAACAGCACCGTGAGCTACACCAACTCCACGCTCACGAACACCGGAATCCAACGCTTCAATCCCGCAACCGGAGAGTTGCTCGTGCCGGTCGAAAGCCTGTACACCAACTTCTTCGCGCGGTCGGCGCAGGAAAGCCGGCAGGGGCAGTTAGGCGTCAAGTTTATCTTCTAAACAGGTAATCTTTGAAGGATGCGGAAGCTCGAATTTCGAACTTCCGCATCCCACAAAAAAAAACAAAAGTGGTACATAACGAACAAAACAAAAACGTCGAGACCGAGGAATTGCCGGACGAATGGTGGCATCGCGTTTACCTGGCGGTGATGATAATGACCGTGCTGGTCATCGCGGCGCTGTGGGGTTTTACGCGCTACTTTTCTTAAACGAGCAAATCGGGAACATCATTAAAATAAAATGTCATATCTAGATTGGGCGATCGTCGTCGCGTATCTGGCGTTCATGATCTATGACGGGATCAGGATGACCAAACACGCGAGCGGCGTGGACGGGTATTTTCTGGCGAACAGGAGTTTGCCCTGGTGGGCGGTCGGTCTTTCCGTGATGGCGACTCAGCTTTCGGCGATCACGCTCGTCGGCACGACCGGGCAGGCGTATACGGACGGCATGCGGTTCATCCAGTTTTATTACGGATTGCCGCTGGCGATGGTCATTTTATGCGTGACGGCGGTGCCGTTTTTCTACCGCGCGCGCGTATTTACGGCTTACGAATATTTGGAAAAGCGTTTCGATCTGAAAACGCGCACGCTGACGAGCTTCTTTTTTCTGATCTCGCGGGGCTTAGGCGTCGGCGTGATCATCGCCGCGCCGTCGGTGATCCTGTCGATCGTGCTCGGCTGGAACGAAATCACGACGATTTTCGTGATGGGGCTTTCGACGACCTTTTACACGATGGTCGGCGGCGTGCAGGCGGTCACGTGGACGGACGTGAAACAGATGATCGTCATCTTTTTCGGTCTTTTCGTCTGCCTTTTCGTGATCGTCGGCAAATTTCCGGAAGGAGTGTCGATGTTCGACGGGCTTCATCTGGCGGGCGCGGTCGGCAAATTGAACACGGTCGAAACGAGCCTCGATCTCCGTGAAAAATACACGATCTGGTCGGGCACGATCGCGGCGCTGTTTTTGTTTTTGTCGTATTTCGGCTGCGATCAGTCGCAGGTGCAGCGGTTTTTGACGGCGAAATCGGTTTCGGAAGGTCGGACGTCGCTTTTGATGAGCGCCTTTTTGAAAATCCCGATGCAGTTCATGATCCTGCTGATCGGCGTGCTCGTGTTCGTGTTCTATCAATTCGTCACGCCGCCGATGATTTTCAATTCGGTCGAAACGGCGAAGGTGCAGAACGCGGCGCAGTACCAGACCCTGGAAACCTCCTACGAGGCGGCGCACCAGAAGCGCGAAGCGGCGGCGCTCTCCATGGTCAAAGACCAGAGCGAACAGAACAAAGCGGCGTACGTCGAAGCCGACAAGGAGTTCAGCGCGGCGCGCAAAAACGCGACCGAATTCGTCAAGACCGAAACCGGCAACAGTTCCTTCAACGACGTCAATTACGTTTTTCCGACGTTCGTCATCCAGAATATGCCGATCGGCGTGATCGGCTTGATCATCGCGGCGATTTTCGCGGCGGCGATGAGTTCGATTTCCGCCGAATTGAACGCGCTCGCGACGGCGACGACGATCGATTTTTACAAACGTCATTTCGCGAAGGACGCGAGCGATAAACAATACGTCCTGTTCGGCAGGATCGCGACGCTCGTGTGGGGCATTTTCGCCTGCATCGTCGCGACGCAGGCGACGTCGCTCGGGTCTTTGATCGAGGTCGTCAACAAATTCGGCTCGTTCTTTTACGGGTCCTTGCTCGGCGTCTTCGTGCTCGCGTTCGCGGTCAAAAGGGCGCGCGCGCGCGGCGCGTTTTTCGGTCTGCTGTTCGGCATCGCGTCGGTCTGGGTCGCGAGCCATTACACGGACATCGAATTTTTATGGTTTAACGTCATCGGTTGTTTGGTAACGGTGATTGCGGGTTATTTGATAAGTCTAACAGTCAGTGGGGAAGATAATGCAGCTGCAAATTAAAAAAATAACGTCTCTTTTCTTATTGTTTCTATTGATCGGTTCGAACCTGACCCAATCGCGCGCGCAGGTGCGCCCGATTTACGACAGCGGCGCGGGCGGTTTGGCGCAGGCTTTAAAGCGCCTGCCGACGACTGCGAGCGCGATGCACACCGGCGCGCATCCGGACGACGAAGATTCGGGCTTGCTCGCTTACCTGGCGCGTAAGGAAATGGCGCGCACGGTTTACTTGTCGCTCAATCGCGGCGAGGGCGGGCAGAACGTGATCGGCACCGAATTGTTCGAGCCGCTCGGCGTGATTCGCGCCGAAGAGCTCCTGCAGGCGCGGCGGCTCGACGGCGGGCAGCAGCTTTTCACGAGCGTCATGGATTACGGCTTCTCGAAGACGCGCGCCGAAGCCGCCCGCATCTGGGGCGAAGAACACACGCTCGCCGACATGGTGCGCGCGATCCGCATGTTTCGCCCGCTCGTCGTCATCGCGCGCTTCACCGGCACGCCGGCGGACGGTCACGGGCAGCACCAATTGTCCGGTTATTTGACGCCGCTCGCCTTCAAAGCGGCGGCTGACCCGAACCAGTTCCCCGAACAAATCCGCGAGGGGCTGCGTCCGTGGCAGGCGAAAAAGCTTTACGTTTCGCAGAGCTTTGTGCAGAACGCGCAGAACGTGCCGACGCTCGTCATGAACACCGGCGAGTTCGACCCGCTGCTCGGTCGCTCGTATTTCGAGATCGCGATGGAGGGCAGAAGTCAGCACAAAACGCAGGAAATGGGCACGCTCGAACTGCGCGGGAAAATGACGTCCGGCGTGCGGCTGCTGGAGAGCGCGATCGAAAAACGCGAGAAGGAAGCGAGCGTTTTTGACGGCATCGACACGTCGATCAAGGGCATCGCCGCCTTAACGAACAACTCCGAGGAGCCGTTCGCCAAAAAACTCGACGATCTGCAGGAAACGGCGAACCGCGCGCTGAAGGAATATGACGTCTACGCGCCGGAAAAATTGATCCCGATTCTCGCGAAGGGCTACAAGCAGGCGTCCGAGGCCGAAATGTCGACGCGCAATCCCGAATCGAAGGAAATGCTGCGCCGCAAGCAGGAGGAATTCGCGCAGGCGCTGCAGCTGGCGGCAGGCGTCGTCGTCGACGCGCTGAGCGACGCGGAAACGATCGTCGCCGGCGATCAGGCGAACGTCGCGGTGCGCGTCTTCGCGCCGGAAAATACGAGCGTCAAGGTAAAACAGGTCGAATTGATGGTGCCGCAGAATTGGACGGCGAGCCCCGCGCCGGAACCGATCCAGCAGGAATCGGTTTTCCGGCCGCGCCGCGAAAACGCTTTCAACGCTTCGTTCTTCACGGTGACGGCGTCCGCCGACGCCGGCGCGACGCAGCCCTACTGGCTCGAAAAACCGCGCAGCAAGAATTTCACTTTCGACTGGTCGGCGGAAGACGCGGCGAAAAACATGCCGTTTCAGCCGGCCCTCTTAAAAGCGCAGGTCAAAATCGACGTCGACGGCGTCGAAATCCCGGTGTCGAAAGACGTGCAGTATCGTTTCGCGGACGACATCCGCGGCGAGATCCGCCGCGACGTGCAGGTCGTGCCGCTGGTCAGCGTCGCGCCGGACTCGAACCTTTTGATTTCGCCGGTCGCCGCCAAACCGAGCCGTCATAAGCTCGTCGTTTCGGTGACGAACAACGCGCCGCGCGAAACGAACGGCGCGCTTAAACTGAACGTGCCGGCGGGCTGGACGGTGACGCCGGCGACGAGCGATTTCACGCTCAAGTCCAGAGGCGAAAAAACCGCCGTTTCGTTCGACGTGACGATTCCGGCGAACGCCAGGGCGAACGATTATCAAATCACGCCCGTCGCGGTCGTCAACGGCAAAACGTACGACCGGATGATGCAGGAAATCGCCTATCCGCACATTCAAACGCACCGCCGTTACCTGCCGTCCGACGTTTCGGCGAAGGTCGTCGACCTGAAGATCGCGCCGGTGCGCGTCGGCTACATTATGGGCAGCGGCGATCGCGTGCCGGAAGCGATTCAACGGCTCGGCTTAAACGTCGCGATGCTCGAAGAAAAAGACCTTTCGACCGGCGATTTGTCGAAATTCGACACGATCGTCGTCGGCATCCGCGCCTCGCAGGTGCGTCCCGACTTCGTCGCGAATAACGGCAGGCTGCTCGATTTCGTCCGCAACGGCGGCACGCTGATCGTGCAGTACCAGCAGCAGGAATACATCCAGAAGAACCTCGCTCCGTATCCGGCGAAAATGGAAGCGGTCATCAACGGCACGCAGCGCATCTCGAACGTGCGCGTGACGGACGAGAACGCGCCGGTCAAAATCCTCGCGCCCGCGCATCCGGTTTTCAATTACCCGAACAAAATCGGCGCGTCCGATTGGGAAAACTGGATTCAGGAACGCAATCTGTACTCATTTTCGACGTTCGACGAGAAGTACACGCCGCTGCTCGAAGCGCACGACGAGGGCGAGCCGGAAGCCAACGGCGGAATGGTTTACGCGGAGGTCGGCAAGGGCAAATACATTTACACCTCGTATTCGTGGTTCCGCCAGCTGCCGGTCGGCAACGTCGGCGCCTACCGGATTTTCGCGAATATGCTGAGCCTTCCGAAAGCTTCGGCGAGGAAGTAACAATTGGCCGAAGAGCGGGCGCGGTTTTTTGAGTTAACCGAACAATCCGCGTTCGCTCTTCGGCAGGAAATATAAAATTATGAGTGAAGAAAAATTTCCCGCGCAGAATTACAAGGAAAACGTACTCGCCGACTGCTTCGACGACGCGAAAAAATATTTTTTAGAAGCGTACCTCGACGTCGATCTGGCGCACGCCGTGATGCTCGCCGAACAGGGAATCATCACCGAAGACGAACTTCAGGAACTGCTCGCGGCGCTCGGAAAGCTCGATAAAACGTCGATCCGCGCGGCGCAGTACGACGGCAGTTTCGAGGATCTGTTTTATTACCTGCAGCGCGAGATCACGAAAAACTGCGACCCGGACACCGCCGGGAAACTGCACACGGCGCGCAGCCGCAACGACATCGACGTGACGATCTACCGGCTTTATCTGCGGCGCGCGGCGCTGAAATTGATCGATTCGGCGATGAATCTGCACCGGGTTTTTCTCGATCTCGCGGCGCAGCATCACGAAACGCTGATACCGGCCTACACGCACACGCAGCCCGCGCAGCCCTCGACGCTCGCGCATTTCCTCCTGGCGATGGCGGAAAACGTCGGGCGCGACGTGCGGCGTCTCGAGCGCGCTTTCGAGAACATGAATTACTGCCCGTTGGGCGCGGGCGCGATCACGACGACCGGTTTTCCGATCGACCGGCACCGCGTCGCCGAATTGCTCGGTTTCACCGCGCCGACCGTTAATTCCTACGGGTCGATCGCCTCGATCGATTATTTCACGGAAACGCTCGGCGCGGTTTCGGCGATGCTCGTGAACGTCGGCAAATTCGCGCAGGAATTTTTGCTGATGGCGATGATGGAATTCAACGTCATTCGCCTGCCGGACGGTTTCGTGCAGGGCTCTTCGATCATGCCGCAGAAACGCAACCCGGTCGCGCTCGAACACATCCGCGCGATCGGCAGCAAGGCGCTCGGGCAAAGCCTCGGCGTCTTGACGGCGGTGCACAACACGCCGTTCGGCGACATCAACGACGTCGAGGACGATCTGCAGCCGCTGATCTACGCGGCGATGCGCGACGCGAACCGCGCCGTTTCGCTGTTCGCCGCGACGCTCGCTTCGGCGACGTTCAATCTCGAAACGCTGCGGCGCCGCGCCGGCGAAAATTTCATCACCGTCACGGAATTAGCCGACACGATCGTCCGGAAGGAAAATCTTCCGTTTCGCGTCGCGCACAAAATCGTCGGCTACTGCGTCAAAGCGGCTTACGGGAACGGCGGCGAAATCACGCACGAACTTTTGCAGAGCGCGTGCCGCGAAATTCTCGGGCGCGAAATCTCGATGACCGAAACGGAACTCGAAAAAACGCTCTCGCCCGAAAACTTCGTCGCCGTGCGCACCGTTTACGGCGGGCCGGCGCCGGAAGAAACAAGGCGCGCGCTCGAAGTCGAAAGGGAAGCGCAAACGCGCGACGAAGCGTGGTACGCGGAGAAAACCGAATCGCTGCGAGCCGCTTCCGACAAACTCGCGAAAATCGTCGGCGAGAAAAAACTCGGAAAAAACGCTTGACAGCGGACGAAACAAAATTTTATCTTATCTATGGATTGATAAATCTGTTTTATAGAATGCGAACCGCGAACTTTTTCAGCTTCAGCTATTTTTACTTTTACTATTACGGTGAAACGGCTGGAGTGCGGTTTGCGATAAAATAAAATTTTTAGCGAAAAATCGAACGAGAAGGCCGTGAATATCGAAAATTCACGGCTTTTTTGTTTTGGGAGAAAAAGTGATGAAACTGGAAGATTGGCGAAAGGAGATCGATGCGGTCGACGCGAAGCTCGTCGAATTGATCGCGCGGCGCTTGGAAATCGCGCGGAAAATCGGCGTATTGAAAGCGGCGACGGGATTGCCGGTCGTCGACCGGAAGCGCGAAGCCGAGGTTTTGCGAAGGGCGGCGCGGCGCGGACGCGGCGCGTCGGGGAGCGAAGCCGTCGTCGGTGTTTTCCGCGCCGTGCTTCGCGAATCGCGAATCGTTCAAACCGAAATTTTATCGAAAATCGGCGCGGGCGAAACGGTTTCATGAAAATAATTTTTGAGGTGCAAATTTATGTTGGACGGATTCACGGGAAAGACTGCAAAACAGGATAATTCACACGATAAAAACGGGCTGCCGCTAATTTCGCGCGCCGCGCGAAGAAACTCGGTCGTGCGCGTCAAAGGCGCCGCGATCGGCAGCGACGCGGCGGTCGTCATGGCGGGGCCCTGTTCGGTCGAATCGCGCGGGCAGGTCATCGCGACCGCGCTCGCCGTCAAAAAATCGGGCGCGCTCGTTCTGCGCGGCGGCGCGTACAAACCGCGCACGTCGCCGTACGATTTTCAGGGTCTCGGGCGCGAAGGCTTGAGGTTTTTGCGCGAAGCCGGCGAAATCGCCGATTTGCCGGTCGTCACGGAGGTGATGAGCGAGGAGGACGTCGAAATCATCTGCGGCCACGCCGACATGTTACAGATCGGCGCGCGGAACATGCAGAATTTCGCGCTGCTGCGAAAGATCGCCAAGACCGATAAACCGATTTTGCTGAAACGCGGCGCGGCGGCGACCGTCAAAGAATGGCTCGCGGCGGCGGAATATCTGCTGCACGGCGGCAACGAGCGAATCGTGCTTTGCGAGCGCGGGATCAAATCGTTCGACACGGCTTTACGAAACACGCTCGATCTCGCGTCGGTCGCGCTCGTCAAAGAAATGACGCATCTGCCGGTGATCGTCGACCCGTCGCACGCGACCGGCAAGCGCAGCCTGATTTCGGCGACCGCGAAAGCGGCGCTCGCGGTCGGCGCGGACGGCGTGATCGTCGAAGTTCACCCGCGGCCCGAACGGGCGCTTTCCGACAGCGCGCAGCAGCTGACCTTCGAAGGCTTCGCCGAGCTGATGAAAAACCTTCGCGCGCCGTTGCGCCGCGTCGCTGTGGCGCGCGAACCGGAAATCTGCGTCTAATGCCCGCTAAATCTTATAATTTCCGGTCTTTCGCCGTTTTTTGTTTGCTCTTCGGGCGCGTTCTTTGAAAAAATAAAATGCTATGTTCGTCGAAAACAAAGAGCATCCGGCGTCGGCCTGGCGCGATCGCCTGCACGAAATCGTTTTCGAATCGGAAACGCTCGCCGGGCGCGTCTTCGACTGGCTCGTGATCTGGATGATCCTGCTGAGCCTGCTGGTCGTCTCTTTGGAAAGCGTGCGCGAGATTCGGGAGCAGTACGGCAAAGCATTGTTCGGCGTCGAAATATCTTTGACGATTCTGTTTTCGGTCGAATACGTTCTGCGGCTGCTGGCGGTCAGAAATCCTTTGAAGTACGCGCTCAGTTTCTTCGGGCTGGTCGATTTGCTGGCGATTCTGCCGACTTATCTGAGCTTTTTCGTTCCCGGCACGCATTATCTTTTATCGATCCGCGTGCTGCGCCTGCTGCGGATATTTCGCCTCCTGAAGCTGTCCGAATATATCAGCGAGGGAAAGGTGATCACGTCGGCGCTGATCGCGAGCCGCCGCAAGATCAGCGTTTTTCTGGCGTCGGTGTCGGCGATCATCACGATTTTCGGCGCGACGATGTACGTCGTCGAAGGCGAGGAAAACGGTTTTACGAGCATCCCGACGAGCGTGTACTGGGCGGTCGTGACGCTTACGACGGTCGGTTACGGCGATTTGTCGCCGAAAACCCCGCTCGGCAAAACGATCGCTTCGATCGTCATGATTTTGGGTTACGCCATCATCGCCGTGCCGACCGGCATCGTGACGGCGGAACTGACCCGCAAATCGAAACAGCTCTCGACGCAGGTTTGTCCCGAATGCCACTCGCAGGATCACGACGCGGACGCGGTTTTTTGCAAATATTGTTCGGCGAAATTGTAGGGAAAATCAGCCGCGAACGAACACGAAAAACACGAAACGAATTCGGTTTTATTTTTCGTGGATTTTCGTGTTCGTTCGCGGCGAAATTTTATAAAGTCCGGAGGATTTCGAGAACTTTCGCCGTGTCGCTCAAATCTTCGAGCAGGCAATCCGGCCCGTATTCACCCAGTTTTTCGCTCGATTGCCCCCGGCCGGTTTTGACCGCGACGACCTTCGCGCCGAACGCGCGGGCGCAGGCGATGTCGTTCGGCGTGTCGCCGATGACGATGAACTGCGCCGGCTCGAATTCGAAATCGTAGCGCGCGTTGAAAAGCCTGCCGGCTTCGACGGCGAGATCGTTGCGTTGATGCGAAACCTCGCCGAACGCGTTCGGCGCGTTTTCGAAATAATGCCAGAGATCGACCGCGCGGAGTTTGATTTCCGCCGCGACCGATAAATTGCCGGTCAAAAGCGCGTTGACGAAACGCGGATTTCGGTCGGTTTCCGCCAGAATCTCGCGCACGCCGGCGAGCGCTTCGTACGGCTCGCCGTTCGCGTCGAGCACTTTTTTCATCTCGGTCCGGAAAACGCGCAGCAAATCGTCTTTGCGCGCGAAAATTTGTTCGGGCGTAAAACCGCTGTCGCGCAGCGCCTCGTACATGATCTGCGTGTCGGTCATGCCGGACGGGATCAGGTTTTCG
This sequence comes from Pyrinomonadaceae bacterium, assembly GCA_036563455.1. Classification (GTDB taxonomy): domain Bacteria; phylum Acidobacteriota; class Blastocatellia; order Pyrinomonadales; family Pyrinomonadaceae; genus JAFDVJ01. Next base: position 48,506 of record DATCMK010000025.1, read on the forward strand.
AGATTGCCCGCGCTGCCGTAAATCTGCCGCATCGTCTCGGAAAAATATTTTTTGTAGCCGCCCTGCACGGTCGAGCGCAGCAGGGTTCCGTCGATGTCCCACAGGAGAATGCGGAGGTCCTGATTTTCGATTTTCGATCTTTGGTCTTCGATTTTTTGAGTGTCGTGCATTTTATTCGATCACGGCGAGAACGTCGCCGGCGTTGACGGTCGCGCCCTCGGCGAACCGGATTTCCTTAACGACGCCGTCTTTCGGCGATTTCATCTCGTTCTGCATTTTCATGGCTTCGACGACGAGCACGCCTTCGCCCTGTTTGATTTCCGCGCCTTCGGAAACGAGCACGCGAACGAGCTTGCCGGGCATCGCGGTTTTGATCTCGGCGATGCCGTCTGCCGCGCCGCCTGAGGCTTTCGAGCCGCGCAGCCGTTTCGGATCGACGACGGCGATTTCGAGCTGGTGATTGCCCAAATTGACGATCCCGTTCGGCGCGACGTAAAGCTCGAAAACACGGTTGTCGTATTTGAAGAGATAAACGTTCGGCTCGACTTCAGAGGCTTCGAGCTCGTATTCGCGCTCGCCGACGCGCGCGAATACGGTGTCGCCGGTGCGCGTGATCTCGATTTCGTGTTTTTCGCCGCCAAGTTCGGCATTCAGTTTCATAACAGTGGTCGGCGGTCAGTGGTCGGTGGTCAGTGAAAAGCCAGATTTATTTCCGACCACCGAGCACTGACCGCTATTTTCTAGTGGAATTCTCGTATTCCTTCTGCAGCAGCGTCATAAACTCCTCGCGCCGGTCGTACAGGCGTTTCGGCTCGCGCGGTTCGTGGCGCGCGAGCGCGTAAGCCGTCAAAAGCGGCAGCGCGACGGTCGAATCGACGTAGGCGACGACCGCGTCGGGCAGTTTGTCGGGATCGACCTTGCCCCACGAAACCGCCTCCGCCGGCGTCGCGCCCGATAATCCGCCCGTGTCGGGACGCGCGTCCGTGACCTGCAAAAAGTAATCGTGTCCTTTTTCGTCGATCCCGAGCACTTCCTGAATCTGCGGCTCGGTCTGGAGCGCGAAGTTTTTCGGGCTGCCGCCGCCGAGGATGAAGATCGCGGACTTTCCTTCGGAGGCGCGAGCGATCGTGCCGCGTTTGGCGGCGAGCACGATCGACGCGGTTTCGTTGACGTCCGAATTCGGATTCAAAACGAGCTTTCCGCCCTGCAGCTCCATCGCGGCGATGTTCATGCCGATCGACGAATCGCCGGGCGAGGAAGTGTAAACCGGCACGCCGTACTCGTAGGCGACCGCGAGCAGCGATTTGTTTTCGATGCCGAGTTTTTTACCGCGTTCCAGGATATATTTGCCGCACAGGTAGTGAAATTCCGCGCTCGACATCGTTCTTTGAAATTCTTCGTGCTCGATCAGGCGGCGGAAAAACTCGTCCGTATCGAGCAGGACGGAGTAATCGAAGAAAATATCGAAAATGCGCACGACTTCCTCGTCGCGCAGGACGCGGTCGTCGATTTTCGCGTCGCCCTGCCGCAATTCGAGCCCGATGCCGAAATGCGTGTCGTGATAAAGATTCGCGCCGGTCGAGATGATCCAGTCGATAAAGCCGGCTTTGATCAGCGGAATCAGCGCCGAGATGCCCAGGCCCGCCGGCGTCAAAGCGCCCGTCAAGGTCACGCCGATCGTGACGTCCGGCTCCAACATTTTTTTCGTAAAGAGCTGACACGCTTCGCGCAGACGCGCGGCGTTGTAAGCCATAAAAGATTCGTCGATCAAGTCCGCGAGCGCCGTATTTCGGTCGATCGGCGCCGGATCGATGCGTTTGCCGCTCAAAAATTTACTTTTATTTTTCGCCATATCCCATTTAAAAAATCAAACCAAATTACAAAACCTTAAATGAATCCAAAAAGCCCATCGCCACTTTTTCGAAATCGTTTTCCCAGTTGACGCCGTGCTTGTCGCCTTTTTTACTGCCGGCGAACATATAATAGACGCGGGCGCCGGAGACGAAAAACTTCATCCGCAGAACTTCGCCGGTGCTCGCCTCGGTGTGAATGAATTTGCCGGTTTTCCCGTTTGCCGCGATGTCCGTTTCCTTGATGATTTTCGGGGCGAGTTCTTTAGTGCCCTCAAACCCGATCTTTTTCATCTCTTCGAGAATCGTTTTGGCGGAAATGCGTTCTTCGAGATTGACCGGAAAAGTAGTCACGCGAATTTCCAACGGGACGAAGGACGCGTGTTTATAGATTGTCGTCGTTTCGCCCTTTTGCCCGGCGACGGTGGTGATCGTCGGTTCTTTCGGAAACCGAATCTTAAAGCCGTCCTGCGGGTAAGAAAATTCCTTCCACCGCTCGGGAAAATAATCCGCCGACATCGCGGGCGGTTGTTTCTGCACCGGCGGCTGTTTTTGCGCGAGTGCGGAACCGGCATGAAAAGTTAAAAAAACGAGGGCGAAAATCGAGAGCGCCGCTTTGCTGAGAACCGATGAGATTGCTTGATTCATAAACTTTTAAATTAATAGAAGATTCAGCTTTGAACAAGTTCGGATCGTTCATTCGCGCCTTCCGACGATAAGCGGCGAAGGCACGCCGGGCACAGGCAATGCCCGTAGCGTCGATTGAGGTCGCGGAGCGTTTCGGTCTTGAGACTGACTTCGAAACACCAGCATTTATCGCTTCCGGCGCCGCACGAGAATCGCGCGCCGCACGCTTCGCAGGTTTTTTCCGCAGGGTTTTCCAAAATTTTTTCAGCCATCACCAAAAATCGCGAAGTTTTATTAATTCTAGCCGAAAGCGAGCAAACTTTCGCGCGCGAAAAACAAAAAAGCCGGCTTCGTTTTATCCGAAACGAAGCCGGCTTTCGAGAGGTTCAGAGAAGAAGAAGAAAAAGAGAATCAGTCAGGTTGAAAAATTACCATGAGCAGCTGTAAGCCGAATAGGTTTGTTTGGCGGTGTCGAGCGCCTGTTTGCAGCCGACCGACAAACCGGCTTTGCCCTGCGGCTGCGCGGCGGCGTCTTTCCATGACTTGCGGAGCGTTTCGAACGACGATTTGAAGGTCGCGCGCTGCGCTTCCGGCACTTTGCTGTTCACGCACGCTTCCCATTTTTCGATGTATTCGTCGCATTCGGGCACGCCGATCTTGTCGGCCGTTCCGGTTTTGGTCGTTTCGGTCGTCGTGTTTGTCGTGGTGGTCGTCGATGTGTTTTTCGGCGCGTCGGCCGGTTTATTCGTGACGACCGCCGTGTTGCTGTTGGTCGCCGGGGTGCTGGTGCAGTTGGTTAAAAAGAAAACGCCGCAAACGAGCGCGGTCAGCATAAAAAGTCTTACTTTCAAATTACTCATTAGATTCCTCACAAAAAATTTTAGAAAAACAAACCGAAAAGAATCAGTTTTCTTTCGATTGCAAGGATGATAGGCGAGTTTCGGTTTGTTTTCACTACCCGTTTGGGTAGGTAAAATAAAAAAAATTAAGATTCGTCCGGCAGCCCGTCGGCGATTTCCGGTTCGGCTTTGCGCAGACGAAGCAGATGGATGCGTTTTTCGTCCGCCTTGAGGATTTCGATGTCGAGCCCGCGGATCGCAAGCTGCTCCTGTTCTTTCGGAACGTACCCAACTTCGCTCGTGACGAGCCCGGCGATGGTCGTAAAATCGTCGTCCTCGATTTCCATATCGAAAAGCCGTTCGACCTTGCCGATTTCGGTCGAGCCGAGCACGTCGTAATAGCCGCCTTCGCCCTCGATGATTTCGATGATCTCCTCGGCTTCGATGTCCTCGTCCTCGATTTCGCCGACGATCTCTTCGATGATGTCCTCGACCGTGACGACGCCCGCGACGCCGCCGTATTCGTCGATCACGATCGCGATTTGGACGTGGTTCGACTGCATGTTTTTGAGCAGCTCGGCGGCGGATTTCGTTTCGGGAATGAAAAACGCGGGGCGCAGCAGCTTCGAAATCTTCTCGTCCTCTTTGCCCTCCGACCACGCGTTGAGCAGATCGCGCACGTAGAGGATGCCTTCGATGTTGTCGATGTTTTCCTTAAAGACCGGCAGGCGCGAGTATTTTTCGTTGATGATCAAATCGCGCGCCTGTTCGACGGTCGCTTCGATCGGCAGCGCGCAGATTTCGGTGCGCGGCGTCATGATCTCGCCGGATTTCGTTTCGGAAAATTCGACCATCGTTTCGATCAATTCGCGCTCTTTTTCCTCGATGATGCCCTCGGCTTCGCCGACTTCGATCAGCGCCTGAATGTCTTCGGCGTTGCTGCCGCCGCCGTCGTCGTCCTTTTCATCCGTCAGGTCGGGCGTGACGGTCGATTCGAGCTTTTGCTGTTCTTTCGAACGCACGAGCCGCTCGAACGGGTCGGCGAGAAACGACATCACCTTGTAGATCGGACGCACGACCGGCAACAGAAACAGTAATTTATCTTCCGGGTTGTTCCAGGTGATGAAACGCGGGATGAACTGGCGGAAAATTCCGGACAAGGTGAGCCCGATCAATAGGGAAATGCCGAGCAGTTCGAGCGGGTTTTGGTAGAAATTATAAACGACGATCGTCACGAGCACCGAGAAAATGATGAGCAGAATCTGGATCGTCGCCGAGAGCGCGAACCGAAAACGCGGGCGGTCGCCGAGGATCTCGCGCATGAACGGCGTGTTGACGCGCGCGTCTTCTTCCGTGTCGCTCGTCAGCCGGCGCAGCGACACGTCGGAAAGCTGCGAAAAAGCCATGTCGATCGTCGCCAGGAAAACGAGCGCGATCAGAATCAACGCGGCGATGGCTATTTCAATTTCCATACAAACAGGATTTTATGGTAAAACAGTCACCGCCGAAAAGTCGATTTGGGATTGGGGATTAGGATTGCGATTGCTTCATTTATTCATCGATTCAGACGTTCGTTGACGTATTTTCGGGCCGAAAATGAATCGATGAATAAATGAAGCAATGAATCAATCAATTCATCCCCTCGTCATCCGCCGATGATGACGGTCGTTTCGCCCTTGACGATCGTGTTCGGCGGACCGAGCGCCTCCATGATCGTGTCGCCGAGGCGGCACGCCGGCAGGTTGTTGATCATGACGGTCGCCGAGCCGTTGATGACGACGCCCGGACCGTGCGGCGGAACCGGCGAAGGCGTCGCGCACATATGTATGTCGGCGCCGGCGGCGGCCGAGGTGATGGCGCTCGACATCGACGACAGAGCGGCGGTTTTCGTCGCCTGTTCGGCGGCGTAAGCGGCGGGCGCGCCGGGCGTTCCGGCGGCGGCGGCGGTCGCGGCGACCGCCGCCTGCACCGCTGTGTCGGCGGCGGTTTTCGCGGTTTGCAGCGCGGCGGCGGCGGCGAGCGGAATGCCGCGCCACGCCGGCAGAAAGCCGATCAAAACATTGACGCTGCCCGGTCCGGGCGTTAAAACCGGCGGCAAAGGATGCGCGACGTTGTCGGTGATGCGGGCGGCTGGTCCGGTTGGCATAAATATTTACTCCTTTTTAACAAAAAAATTGTCAGCGCCGCCGGCCCGAGGGCGGAAGATTTGCGATTTTCGAACGCGGATTTGAAAATCTGATTAACCGACAAATCCGTCATCCGTTTAATCTCAAATCCGAGATCGATTTGCCCGACGATTCGAGACCGACGGCGCTGACTTTGTTCCAACCAAAGTTGGAATCCGAAAACATCGAAATCTACTTGCCGGCTCCGGCAGCCATCGCGTTCGCCGGAGCGCTCGCGAACGTCGAGCTGTATTCCCACGGCAGACCGGCGTTGTCGTAAAGCTCTTTCAGTTTCTTCGGGCTATCGATGACTTTGTAATTTCCGTCGGCGTCGACGACTAGGTATTTTTCGTCGTCGCCGTGCTCGCGCCCGAGCTTGTAATCCTTACCGGCTTGCATCTGTTTACCGCCCTTTCCGCCGGCGTTCATTTCGTCGGAGCTGACCGGGATCGGTTTATGTCCTTTCGTGGCGATATCGCCGTTTTCATCGACCCGAACGCGGTAATCGCCTTCGGCGCCGTGCTGGAAGACGCGCTTTTCTTCGGGAATGTCGCCCATCACGCTGCGGTTCATGTCTTCGATCGTCGAAACCTTATCCTCCGGATTCGAAAGTTCGTTCAGATAGACCTCGCCTTTCGTGCCGTCCGGATTTTCCATTTCGACCCGGCGGTGTACGCTCTGCACGTCGTAGTCGCCGTGAAACGCGTTGCCGTGCTTGTCGTGCAATAGTCCGTTCTGGTCGAAAAAGTAACCTTCTTTCTTAAGGTCTGCGATATTGTCTTCTTCCCATTTTTCCATTTTCCATTCCTTGCCCGGATTTTTCGCGTCCCAGTCCTTCGGCTTGCGCGGGTAAGTGACGAGCCCGGCGTAATCGCCGTCTTTCGCCGTCTTGAGCTTGACCGGCAGCGGCTTCGGCAAATAATCTTTTTCGAAGCCGTTGAACCAGTGCTTTTTGCCCTGGTATTTAAGGCTGTCCGGGTTGGTGAACCGGATGACCGTCATCCGGCCGGTTTTCTGACAATGCTCGGCGAGCTTTTCGATTTGTTCGGGTTTCATGCCGGCGCTTTTGGCGAGCTTGCGAAGCTCCAGTCCGGTCAGGCGCAAAAACTTTTCTTCGAGCTGTTTCGCGCCGTTGCGCGCGCGCGTGACGCCCTTCATGACGAAGTTGCCGACGTCCTTGAGCGCTTTTTTGAGATGCCCGACCAGATATTCGGCGACCTGTTTAGCCATTTCCGGCGCGAGCTTGATCAGTTCGTCGAAGCGTTTTAAAGCCAGGTCGAGCAGTTCTTCGGCCTTTGAAAACGCCCATTTGCGCGCCGCCTGCAGCTTGCCGCGCAGATTTTCCAGAAGCCTGACGATCGTCTCGCCGGCTTTTTCGCCCCACGCCGTGAGCTTATCCGCCATCATGCGCAGGAAGCGGATCACGTTGCCCTCGCCGACCGAATTGAGCATCCGGATAAGGCGCGTCAGCGGCAGTTTTTTCGCGGTTCGCTGCACGAGTTTGTAGACCGCTTTGGCGATGCCCTTGACGACGCTGCCGACTTCCGGCACGCAGCCGATGATCGTGACGACCAGGCTGAACCAGGTTCCGAAATCTTTGTGCTTGCCCTTCCAGATCAGTTTATGCAGGTTCGCGACGATGTCGCGCACGTCGCCGACCTGATCGACGACCGGGATCAGCGTGACGACCGTGCCGAAGGCGATTTGACCGAACGACTGATCCTCGGCGAAATCGCCGGCGAGCGCCGTGCCGATCCATTTGAGGACCGACATGACCGTGCCGTCTTCTTCCTTGATTTCCTTGACCTCGGGCGTCAGATTGTGCGGTTTCGGCTTGTATTTGTCGAAAATCTCGAACGGTTTCGGATCGTCGTAAAACGTGAAATAGACGTTCTTGACGTTGTCCGGCAGGCCGGGAACTTTGGCGTAGCCCATCGGGTCGAGCACGCCCTTTTTCAAGCTCTGATTGGTCGCGGCGTCGAAAACTTCGAACGCCGCGCCGCTGACCGCGCGGTTGCTGTTGTATTTATAAACGAGCTCGACCCAGTTTTTATTCGGGCACGACTGCACGGCGCTCACGCACTGCTGCTGTTCCGACCGGCTCGCGTTGTCGATAAGTTGCTTTAAATACTCGGATTTTCCACTCATTCGCTTACTCCTAAATCGACCGGCAGCGTCCACGCGCGCTGGTCGTAACGGTTTTCGATCGCCGTCCAGTCCTCGTCCGTCATTTCGTCCATCAGCGTTTCGAGCGCCGCGTCGTCGATCGTCTCGCGCTCGCGGAAAAACCGCCGCGCTTTCGGGTGACGGTCGAAATTCGGCGCGACGACGAACATCAAAACGACGAACGAAAGCAGGGTCGATTTCCACTCGACGCCGTGATTGCGCGCGCGATTCAGGCCGCCGCGCACCAATTCGCGCAGGATTTCGTCGGAAAGCGCGGAAACCGGCGTCGTTTCTTCGGGCATCTGAACCTTCGCCTCGGCGTGGTTTTCGCGCAAATATTCCATCACGCGCCCGACGAACGCTTCCTCGGCGTCGGGCTGAAACATTCTGATTTGTTCGGGTTTTACTTTAAACATCGCTTCGATTTTGGATTTTAGGTTTCGGATTTCGGATTGTGGTTTTAATCTGCCGCCCGAAATCCTCAATCCGGTATATTTAAATCGTTTCTGAATTTAGTTTTCCGTTCTGCAGTTCGAAACGCATAAAATTTTCCGTTCCGTCTTCCGCCGCGTATTCGGTGACGCGTCCGAACAGCTTGTCGAGGCTTTCCTGATCGCAGGTCGGCAAAAATTTAACCAGCACGCGCGGATCGTAATAGCGAAACAGCAGCGGATTGCCGGTTTCGTCGTAAACGGTCAAAAACTTGCGGAAATGTTTGCGCAGTTCGGTCAAGGAAAACGGGCTGCGCGCGAAAATCCCCCAGTGTTTCCCGCCAAGGCCCTCCGACAAAAGCCAGTCGGTGAAGGTCGTGTCGGGGAAAAGTTCGACCAGATACGGCGCGACTTCCGCCATGTCCGGCTCCAATTCGCCGCGGTAAAGACACACCGCGTGCGGCTGCATTTCGTAAATCTTCGTCGGCAGATCGGGAACCGACGCGCCGTCCAAAACGGCGAAGGCGCGCGCGCGTTCTTCAAACAAAAATTTCTCCAGTTTCTCTCTCATATAAGCTTACTTGTTGCGCGAACACACTTCGCAGAAGGCGTTGCCTTCCTTGGCGGCTTTCTTTAGAACCATCGCCGCCTGGCTGTATTTCAAAGGCTTGACCGGCGGCAGCGTTTTCGGCGGTTTGATGCGCTCGCCCGCTTTCGCCTTGTCGGCTTCCTTGGCTTCTTTCGGCGCGTCGGGCGTCGCGCCCGAACCCGAGCCGGCGGCGCCGCCCGAGTTGAGCATGACCATCGTGCCCTTGATGAAAATGCCGCCGGCGTTGATGTTGATGAAATTCCCGCCGACCTTTAAGGTTAAATTGGCGCCGGTTTCGATGACCAGATTCGCGCCGGATTTGAGATGAATCTCGTTGCCCGCGTCGACCGCGAATTTCGCGCCGACCTTGATGTCCTCGTCCGTGCCGACTTTTAAGGAAACGGAACCGTCGACCTGTTCGTTGCGGTCGCCGCCGACCTTCAAATGCTTGTCCTTTTCAACCTTTTCGAGCTGGTTGTTTTTGACGATCAAATGGCGGTCGCGACCGACGTGTTCGAGCGAATCGTTCTTGACGCGCACGTCCATGTTTTTTTCGCCGTGAATGAAGATCTGCTCTTCGCCCTTTTTGTCCTCGAACCGCAGTTCGTTGAAGCCGTTGCCGCCTTTCGTCGAATCGGTCTTGACGCCGGATTTCGTTTTTTCGTCCGGCAAAGTGTAGGGCGGCATCGTTTCGGGGTTGTAAACCGTGCCGGTGATGATCGGCTGATCCGGGTCGCCTTCGATAAAATCGACGATCACTTCCATGCCGATCCGGGGAATGAACATCGCGCCCCATTTGCGGCCCGCCCAGAGCTGGCCGACGCGGATCCAGCACGACGAAGCTTCGTTGTACTTGCCCTCGCGGTCCCAGTGAAACTGCACTTTCACGCGCCCGTATTTGTCGGTGAAGATCTCCTCGCCGGCCGGTCCGACGACGGTCGCCGTCTGGCTGCCGCGCACGATCGGTTTCGGCGTCACGCGCTCCGGACGAAACGGAGCCTGCCCGGCGCCGTACGCGATGCACTCGAATTTGTTCGTGTAAGCCTGTCCGATCGGCGCTTCGGTTTCGTAAGCCGGCGTTTGGACGGCTTCGTGAAGGACGTTCGTCAGAACGTAATGCCCGTTGTTCGCCGCGACCGGATGCGCTTTGAGCTCGAAGCGGAAACCGGCGGTCAGGCTCGCGCAGTCGCCCGCGCCGCTCGCCGTGCGGAAGCGCCCGTCGATTTCTTCCATGCGCACTTTCGCCGTGCGCTCGCGGTCTTCGAAAATCTTCTGCAGTTTCCCGGACTGCTCGCCGCCGCCCGCCGCGATGCCGTCGAGTTTGCGCGCGTAACCGGCAGGGAACTCGTAAATTTCGAGGTCTTTGTTGCCGTTCAGAAACAGCGACGGCTGTTCGGCGTCGAGCTTGTTGGTCGGCAATTGAAAATTGTAATCCCAGAGCCGGACGCGCCCCGTGCGCCAGCGGTTGCGCCAGCGCCAGCCGCGGATCGCGCTCGCGACGCCGTCCTCGGTCACGAATTTCTGATCGTGGTACTCGATCGCCGATTTCGACGGGCAGAAGCGGTGCGACTGCGGAGTGTCGGCGACGATCATTTTGTGCGTTTTTTCCGAGTGCTCGAAATAATAATAAATGCCTTCTTCTTCCATCAGCCGCGAGATGAACGCAAAATCCGTCTCCTGATACTGCACGCAGTAATTGCGCGGCTCGTAGGCGTGCTGAAGTTCGAAACTGCACTCGAAGCCGCTTAAAAGCTTGCGCAGAATGTCCGGCACGGAAATGTTCTGAAAGATGCGGCTTTGCAAATTCTGCGTGAGCATCCAGACGTGCGGCACGAGGCGCGCGTGGTAGACCGAAAAGCGCTGGTCGCATTCGCCCTGTTCGAATTCGTTGACGATGCCGCAGAAATAGCGCGTCGTGCCGTCGCGCTGCTCGATGCCGACCGTCACGGCTTTGCCGAGAATTTTTTCCGGATTGATAAAGGTCGGCGTTTCGGCGACGCCCTCGTCGTGCCACAGTTCGAGCTCGCCCTCGAAAAGTTTCGAGAGACCTTCGGCGAAAGTGATTTTTTGTAAAAGCAAGTAATCGTCGCCGAGCGGCGTGGCGATTCTGAGTTGTCGGTTGTCCTGCGTCGTCATCATTTTACGGTTTTCAAACGGGCGACGGTTTCGCCCACCTGCTAACGCGCAAAAAAAATGAAAAAATGGTCACTACATGGAATTTTTTTTCGGTTAAAATTTTATGACAGAAAAGTTTAGAGTGATGCCTTCGGGCGCGGAGCACGCTCGCCGGCCGAAAAGCTGGCGGGTTTTTCGGCTCGAACGGCCGGCGCGGTTCTCAGGTCTGCGGCCGCGATTCGGGTAGATTCAAAAGCGAAGCGGCTCCGCCGTCGACGAGCCAGAAAAGATTGCCGTTCCGGGGCAAAACGTTTTGCGAGGGATATTTTTCGGGCGCGAAGTCGCCTTCTAAAACAGCCTTCAAGGTTTCGGCCTTTTCTGCGCCGGCGACGAGAAAAATGACGTTTGCGGCGTAGTTGATGACAGGATAAGTCAAAGTCAGCCGCGTCGCGCAGAGTTTTTCGACCGGATTGGCGACGGCAAACCGATCCGAAACGCTCAAAGCCTCGGTGTACGGAAAAAGCGACGCTGTGTGACCGTCGGCGCCCATTCCGAGCAGGATCAGGTCGAAAACCGGGCGGGTTTTTTCTTGCTCGTCCTCGACGAATATCCACGACATCGCGATCTCATACTCTTTGGCGGTTTCTTCGGGCGGTTTTTCGCCGGCGCGCCAAGGGAAAATATTGGTTTGCGGAATCCGAAGCGGTTCGAAAAGGCTTTCGCTGATCATCCGAAAATTGCTTTCCGCGTCGTCGGCGGGAACGTTTCGTTCGTCGCCGAGAAAGAAATAAATCCGCGACCAATCGATTCGCTTACTGAACGGTTCGGCGGCGAGCAGCCGGTAAAGCGCTTTCGGGGTCGAACCGCCGGCTAAAGCAACGGTAAAAGCGGCCCGTTTTTTTATCGCTTCATTGCCGATTTCGATAAATTTTTCGGCCGCAAAATTATTTAACTCCTCAATATTAGCGAAAACCTTGATTTGTTTGCTCATAAACCATTTGTTTCGAGTCCCGCCTTCAGGCGGTAATTTCTTCGATTTACACAACTTGGCTGGCAAACGTTTTGCCGCCCGGAGGCGGGACTCGAAACTTTACCTGAAACCTTACTCGACCGTGTTTTTCCACTTTCTGCCGTCCTGCGCGAGCAGCTCTTCGGATTCGTCCGGTCCCCACGAGCCGGATTCGTAGTTCGGGAAATCGCGCGCCGGAATCGCCTGCCAGACGTCGATCACCGGCGAGACGATCGCCCAGCTCGCTTCGACCATGTCGGCGCGCTGAAAGAGCGTCGCGTCGCCGATCATGCAGTCGAAAAGCAGGCGTTCGTAGCCGGTCGAAATCTGGTCGCCGAAATGGTCGAGGTAGTTAAAATCCATATCGACCGGCCCCATGTTGACGATCGGGCCGGGAATTTTCGCGCCGAAATGCAGGGTGATGCCTTCATCGGGCTGAATGTGGACGATGATCCGGTTCGTCGTCAGTTTTTCGACGCCGGTTTCGCGAAACAGCATGAACGGGGCTTTTTTAAATTGAATGACGATTTCCGAATGCTTCGCCGCCATGCGTTTGCCGGTGCGTACGTAAAACGGCACGCCCGCCCAGCGCCAGTTGTCGATCGAAAGTTTTAAGGCGGCGAACGTCTCGGTGTTCGAGTGCGGCTTGACGCTGGATTCGTGCCGGTAGCCGGGAACTTTTTTGTTGTCGATCGCGCCGTCCGAATATTGCCCGCGCACGGTTTTATGCAGCACGTCCTCGGGCGAAAACGGCTGGATCGCGCAGAGAATTTTCGACTGCTCGTCGCGCACGGCGTCCGCCTCGAACGAAATCGGCGGTTCCATCGCCGTTAAGGTGACGAGCTGAAAGATGTGATTCGGAATCATGTCGCGCAGCGCGCCCGCCGTGTCGTAATAGCCGCCGCGCGTTTCGACGCCGAGTTTTTCGGCGACCGTGATCTGCACGCTGTCGATGTAATTGCGGTTCCAGATCGGCTCGAAAATCGAATTGCCGAAGCGGAAAACCAATATGTTCTGGACGGTTTCCTTGCCGAGGTAATGGTCGATGCGGTAAATCTGCGATTCTTTGAGCAGCCCCTTTAATTCGGCGTTTAAGGCTTTCGCCGACTCCAGATCGTGCCCGAACGGCTTTTCGAAAATAAAGCGCCGCCAGCCGTCCGTCTCGTCCGTCAAACCGATTTCCGCGACCTTTTGCGTCACCAGACCGAAGAGCGACGGCGGCGTCGCGAGATAAAAAAAGTAGTTTTCGGGAATGTCGAACTGTTTGTCCAGATCCTTGAGCAGTTTCTTAAGCTCGGAAAAGGTCCTTTTCGCCGCGAAATCGCCGCCCGTGTAATGCGTGCGCTCTTCGAACCATTTGAGCAGGCCTTTATCGGCTTCCTTGCCGACGAATTCGACGAGATTGCCGCGGATCTGACTGCGAAAATCGGCGCTCGTCATTTCCTGCCGCCCGACCCCGACGATCGCGAAATTATCGGGCAGAAATTTGTCCTTCGCGAGATTGTAAAGCGCCGGAAAAAGTTTGCGTTTCGTCAGATCGCCGGTCGCGCCGAAAATGATCATCGTGCACGGGTCGGATTGTTTAATGGTTTCGCTCATAAGTTTTTGAAATCACAGATTATCACAGAAAATAATCAGCCACGAACAAACACAAAATTTCACGAATAATAAATTAAATGTTTTTCGTGGTTTTTCGTGCCCGCTCGTGGCTAAATCCCCAAATCTTCGCGCAGTTCGAGTTCGCGGCGGTTCATCTCGCCCGTGTCGGTTTCGTGGTCGTAGCCGCAAAGATGCAGAATGCCGTGCAGGATGAGCTGTTTGACCTCGGTTTCGATCTCTAACCCGTTTTCAGCCGCCTGTTTTCCGGCTTGCTCGAGCGAGATGACGATGTCGCCCAAAAAGTTTTGTTCGGCGTCGAATTCGTCCGCTTCAAAAGGAAAAGACAAAACGTCGGTCGTTTTGTCTTTTCCGCGAAATTCTTTATTCAACGCGCGCATCCGGCGGTCGGAAACAAAGGCGATCGTCGCCGCCTTATGCCGCGTTTCGTCGATCCTGTCGATCGCGTTTTCCGCAAACGCCTGAAAACTCCGCCAATCAAGCTTTATTTTCCGCTGATTGTTGATTATTTCGGTCATTCGGTTTAGTCGGCTGATTATCCGGGGTTTGTTCCTCGTAAGCCTCGACGATCAGCTGCACGAGCCGGTGACGCACGACGTCTTTTTTCCCGAAATAGACGAACTCGATTTCGGGAATGTCCTTTAACACGCGTTCGGCTTCGCGCAGCCCGCTCGTTGCGCCGCGCGGCAGATCGATCTGCGTGATGTCGCCGGTGACGACGACTTTCGAGCCGAACCCGATGCGCGTCAGAAACATCTTCATCTGCTCGCCGGTCGTGTTCTGCGCCTCGTCAAGGATAATGAACGCGTCGTTAAGCGTGCGACCGCGCATGAAAGCGAGCGGCGCGATTTCGATGATGCGCTTTTCGAGCATCTTCGTGACGCGCTCGGTGTCGACGAGATCGAACAGCGCGTCGTAGAGCGGGCGCAGGTACGGGTCGACCTTGTCCTGCAGGTCGCCGGGCAGAAAGCCGAGTTTTTCGCCCGCTTCGACCGCCGGGCGCGTGAGGATGATGCGGTTGACCTGTTTGGAAAACAGCGCCTGCACCGCCATCGCGACCGCCAGAAACGATTTTCCCGTCCCGGCGGGACCGATGCCGAACGTTAAATCCCGGTTCGTGATCGCGTCGATGTATTTGCGCTGGTTCGCGGTTTTCGGACCGACCGCTTTTTTGCCGGACGGGTTAAAACGCGCGCGCGTGAAATAATCCTTTAAACTGTACGCCGTGTCCTCGGCGATCTGTTTGAACGCGTCGCGCAGCTCCTTGTCGGTGAACTGATTGCCTTCGTCGTAAAGGTCGGCGAAATCGAGCAGAATATTTTCGACGGTTTCGATGTCTTTCGGATTGCCGTCGATCATGATCTCGTTGCCGCGCGCGCCGATCGAGACGTCGAGCAGCGATTCAAGGTACTTGATGTTTTGATCCTGAACGCCGAACAGAGTTTTCAAACCCTGCGGCGGAAGTTCCAATTTTCTTAAGTTACTCAAATTATAAAATCCTTTGCGTGAAATTTCTTTTCAGTATATCTTGAGGCTACTAAAAGGCTTATCGACTGTCAACGAAAATTTCTCGGAAATTTAACATCCTTCCGCAAAAAAAATCTTTGCGAAACGGGCGATTTATGTAATCCTGAATACATCCGAAAAGGCAGCGCAAAAAGTAAAATTTACTTTGCCAAAATAACAAGGGCTTTATTTCAAGGGAGGCAGAAGTAGGTATGAATGGGAAAATCGAGGTCTTGATGACCGAACCGGCTATTTTTCCGGTGAAACCGCACCAAGAGAGAGTTTCCGTCGAGGCGAACGCCGTCGGTAAGATCGAGGAAACGATCGTCACGGAAGCTCGCGCGGTCGCCGCACGCGAACGCTTTACGAGATTAAAGAAATCGCTGCGCAAACGCTCGCGCAGTATTTTGTAAAAAAAATCAGCGAGGGGAAATTTATGCCGAGAGGCGATAAGGACAAATACACCGACAAACAAAAACGACAGGCGGAACATATCGAGGAAGGTTACGAAAAGCGCGGTCTTTCCGAGGACGAAGCCGAACGCCGCGCGTGGGCGACGGTCAACAAACAGGACGGCGGCGGAAACAAAAGCGGCGCGGGGCGCAAGAATCACCCGAAAGAGAAATAGATGAAAAAATAACCGAAAATTCCCGGTCACGGGAACACAAATTGCAATTGCTAAAAAGGCTTGTTAGGAAGGTATTAAAACCGTACAGGGTTATTTTATGAGAAGGGCGATTTTAGCATTTGAAGGCGGCGCGCGTAGCTTCATGTGCCGTCTTTTTGTTTTCCGGCGGACATAAATTTTCCGGCAGGCGACTATTATATTTTACGAACAGAGGGAATAGAAATATATGAAATTAAACAGTTTAGTGGAAAAACTGGCCACCTTCGAGCCTTCGGGCGCGCCTTTTATCAGTCTTTATTTAAATGCCGAACCCGGCGCGAACGGGCGCGACGCCTACCGGACGTGGCTCAAGAATTCGATTCGCGATGAATCCGAAAATTACGACGAAGAAAGCGAAGAAGGGCAAGCCTTTGCCGCAACGATCGAGCGCCTCAACGCGTTTCTGGACGGGGCGGCCGACGAAGCCGACGGCATCGCGGTTTTCGCGGAGGTCGGCGGCGATTTTTTCGAAACCGCGCAGCTCGACGTCGCGTTTCCCGAAAATCAGATGTTTGTTTTAGACCGCCCGCACATTTTTCCGCTCGTCCGTATGATCGACCAGAATCCGAAATACTGCGTGCTCTGGGCTGACACGAATAAAGCCGACATTTACGTTTTCGGCGGCGAAAATACGATCAACGTCGAAACCGACACGCAGGCGAAAGTCGAGTCGATCAAAAACACCGAAACGCGGCGCTCGCAGGCCGGCGGCTGGTCGCAGCAGCGTTTTCAGCGGCGCATCGAAAATTTCCACCTCCAGCACGCCAAAGAAACCGTCGAAGAGGTCGAAAAATTGATGCGCGACGCGAAAATCGAGTATCTCGTGTTGTGCGGCGACGAAACGGGCGTGATTCCGCTACTGAACGAGCAGTTTTCGAAGATCATCGAGGAAAAGGTCGTTTCCACTTTGAATCTGAACCAGTACGCGTCGGAAGACGAAATCCGCGAAAAGACCGCGGAGGTGATGCACGTCGACAACGCCGTGCGCGACAAGGAAATCGTCGAAAGGATGTTCAACGCGGCGAAATCCTCCGCCGGGCTCGGCACTTTCGGCGTCGAAAAGACTTTGGAAGCGCTCTCGAACGGGCAGGTCGAAGACCTTTTGATCAGCTCGGATTTCGGCGTTTTGCAGTACAGCCCGAAAAAGGTCAAGAAAGTGCTCAAAAACTACGCGCCGGGCGACGACAATTCTTCGACCGATGAACTGCCGGACGCGAAGGACGCCGGCCAGCTCGCCGACGAGCTTCTCGTGCGCGCGATCAATTCGGCGGCGAAGGTTCATTTTATCGAGGACGAATCGCTGCTCAAAGAAGCCGGCGGCGTCGGCGCGATCCTGCGTTACAACATCAACGCGACCGCGAACGGATAGAACGGTGGTCAGTGGTCGGTGGTCGGTGATCAGAAAAAAGGCCATCTGACCACCGACCACCGACCACCGACCACTGGAGGAGAAATGGCAAAAGCAAAGAAATCAGAGCAAAAACCGCAGCAGGAAGAACAGCCGAAATCGCCGATGCCCGCGCAGAAACAGCCGAAACCGGGAATCGAAGCGAAAATGGACCCGAAGCCGGAATTTTTAGCGCCGAAATATAAAGGCTCCGGCAAACTCGAAGGCAAGGCGGCGATCGTTACGGGCGGCGATTCGGGCATCGGGCGCGCGGTCGCGGTTTTGTACGCGAGAGAAGGAGCGAACGTCGCGATCGTTTATCTGCCCGAGGAAGAGGTCGACGCGAAGGAGACGGCGCGGCACGTCGAAAACGAGGGAGGCAAATGCCTGCTCATTCCGGGCGACGTGAAAGATTCGAAATTCTGCGCGGAAGCGATCGAAAAAACGGTCAAAGAATTCGGCAAACTGGACGTGCTCGTCAACAACGCGGCGTTTCAGCAGCATCAGAAATCGCCCGAAGAAATCACGGACGAGCAGTTCGAAAAAACGTTCCGGACGAACATTTTCGGCTATTTTTACATGGCGCGCGCGGCGCTCAAGCACCTCAAAGAAGGCGGCGCGATCGTCAACACCGGCTCGATCACCGGGCTCGAAGGCAACAAGGAGCTGCTCGATTACTCGGCGACGAAAGGCGCGATTCACGCGTTCACGAAATCGCTCGCGCAGCAATTGGTCGAGCGCAACATCCGCGTCAACTGCGTTTCGCCGGGTCCGATCTGGACGCCGCTCAACGTCGCCGATAAGGAAGCCGAAGAAGTCGCCCAACACGGCGCCGACACGCCGATGAAGCGCCCCGGTCAGCCGGAAGAAGTCGCGCCGGCGTTCGTCTTTTTCGCGTCCGACGCCGATTCGAGCTACATTTCCGGCGAGATCTTAACGCTGCTCGGCGGCGAAACCCGCGCGGCGTAAGAATTTTTAACGCGAAGGCGCGAGGGCGCGAAGGGATATTCAAAATATCTCTTCGCGCCTTCGCGTTGAATTCCATTTTTTTTGATGAACCTTTTTTTTCGAAAACCGCGCGTTATGTTGCGGATGAGAAATTTCTCACGCGAATTTATAAAAAAGAGAAGGTAATCATGATCAAGAAAAATTTTATAACGACGTTTTTGGTTTTGGCGGTTTTGCTGGCGGTCGGTCTCGCGTGCACGGGCTACGGCACGAAACTCGATTTTAACGGCGGCGAATTGTATTACACGGACAATGTGACCGAAGCCGAGGCTAAAAAGCTCGGTCAGTATCTCGTCGAAAACGGTTTTTTCGGCGGCAAAAAAATCACCGTCCAGCTCGATAAATCCGGCGCGACTTACCAGTTCAAAATGGTGGTGCAGAAGGAGAAACAAAATGACGAAGCCACGCTCGCGCTTTTGGAACCGTTCGCCGGGGACATTTCGGAAAACGTTTTTAACAATGCGCCGACCGAACTGCACATCTGCGACGATCAGTTAAAGACGCTCAAGGTATTAAAGGCCGAATAAGTTCGCTTCGCAGAATTTCAAATTACGGATCACGGAATTTTTTGTTTGGATTCCGCGATCCGTTATCGCTTTTAGACGCAAATCTGAAATCTGAAATCTGAAATCGCCGCAAAAAGGGCGTTCATTTTTTCACAAACCGCTTTGCCTTTCGCCGCTCCGTTATGGTAACCTTACTCCTTTGTAATCTAACCCTTTTTCTTTTCTATAAGAGGAGTATTTATTAAAAAATGGCTAATGAAGGAAACGGACAAATCGGACAGGTCGTGCAGATCATCGGTCCGGTCGTTGACGTAGAATTTTCAGACAATTATTTACCACCTATTTACCAGGCTTTAAGAATCACGAGCGAAGGCTTCGACGTCGAAGCGCCGGTCGACGTCGTCGCGGAAGTTCAGCAGCACCTCGGCGAAGGTCGCGTGCGCGCGGTTTCGATGCTGCCGACCGACGGCATGGTGCGCGGCATGAAGGTTTTGGACCTCGGCGGGCCGATCTCGGTGCCGGTCGGTGTGCCGACGCTCGGACGCGTGATGAACGTCATCGGCGAATCGGTCGACGAACTCGGCGCGGTCGTCGCGGAAACGAAATATGGAATTCACCGTCACGCGCCTTCGTTCGACGAGCAGTCGACCCGGCTCGAAATGTTCGAAACCGGCATCAAGGTCATCGATTTGATCCAGCCGTTTTTGCGCGGCGGAAAAATCGGTCTCTTCGGCGGCGCGGGCGTCGGCAAGACGGTTCTGATTCAGGAACTCATCAACAACGTCGCGAAAGCGCACTCGGGCTATTCGGTGTTCGCGGGCGTCGGCGAGCGCACGCGCGAAGGAAACGACCTGCTTCGTGAATTCGTCGAATCGGAAGTCATCACCTACGGCAAGGGCTTCATGGAATCGTACGAAGCGACCGGCGAATTCGATCTTTCCAAAGTCGATAAATCGCGACTGACGGATTCGAAAGTGGCGCTGATTTTCGGACAGATGACCGAACCGCCGGGAGCGCGCCTGCGCGTCGCTCTGACCGGCTTGACGGTCGCCGAATATTTCCGCGATCAGGGAAACGACGTGCTGTTTTTCGTCGACAACATTTTCCGCTTCACGCAGGCCGGTTCGGAAGTGTCGGCGCTGCTCGGGCGCATGCCGTCGGCGGTCGGCTACCAGCCGAACCTCGCGACCGAAATGGGCGAGATGCAGGAGCGCATCACGTCGACCAAAACGGGAGCGATCACGTCGATTCAGGCGGTTTACGTGCCGGCGGACGACTACACCGACCCGGCGCCGGCGACGACCTTCGCGCACCTCGACGCGGTGACGGCGCTTTCGCGTCAGATCGTCGAGCTCGGAATTTATCCGGCGGTCGACCCGCTCGCTTCGAACTCGCGCATTCTCGACCCGCAGATCGTCGGCGACGAGCACTACAACGTCGCGCAGTCGGTCAAACGCATCCTGCAGCGTTATAAAGACTTGCAGGACATCATCGCGATCTTGGGTCTCGACGAACTTTCCGAAGACGACAAACTGACGGTCGCGCGCGCCCGTAAAGTTCAGCGCTTCTTCTCGCAGCCGTTCTTCGTCGGCGAAAAATTCACCGGTTTGCCGGGCCAGTACGTGAAGATTCAGGACACCATTCAGGGCTTTAAGGAAATTCTCGACGGCAACTGCGACGATATGCCCGAACAGGCCTTCTACATGGTCGGCACGATCGAGCAAGCCCGCGAAAAAGCCAAGAAAATGGCGGCGGGAGCTTAACATTGAACATTCACCGTTTATCATTTACCGAATTCGGTAAATGATAAACGGTGAATGATAAATGACAACAGTTATGGCAGAAATCAAATTGGAGATCGTTACTCCGGAAAGGAAGGTTTTTGACGAAACGGTCGAATCGGTGACGGTGCCGACGGCGACGGGCGAGGTCGGGATTTTGCCGAATCACGCGCCGCTCATTTCGTCGCTCAGATCGGGCATTTTATCGTACGCGAACCGCGGCGCGAGCGAGCGGTTCGTCGTTTCGGGCGGATTCGTCGAAGTCAGCACGAACAAGGTTTCGGTCTTGACGGACGTCGCCGAACGCGCCGACGAGATCGACGTCGAAGCCGCCCGCGCCGAGCGCGACGCCGCGCAGCAGGTTTTGGGGTCGGCGTTCAGCGGCAGCGAAGCGGAATTCGAAGCCGAACGGGAACGCCTCGAAAGAGCGCAGGCGCGACTTTCACTAGCCGGCGGAAGATAAAGGCTAAAAAGCCGCGAACAAACACGAACGGACACGAAAAATTATTTAAATTTCGTGTCCGTTCGTGTTTGTTCGCGGCTTTTTTTGTTTTAACCGTTCGAAGCGCCTTTCGAAACTTCCTGCACGACCTCCGCCGTTTTGTCGGTCGGCGCGTTCATCGCGATGTCCGCTTGCGCGACCATGCCGCATAAATCGCCGTTATCGTCGACGACGGCGACGCGGCGAATTTGTTTGCTTTCCATCAAATTGCAGCATTCTTCGATGCTCGTTTCGGGAGTGACCGTCACGATGCCGCCCGTCATAATGTCTTCCGCCAGCAGATCGAGCGGGTTGCGGTTTTCGGCAACCGTGCGCACGACGATGTCGCGGTCGGTGAGCATCCCGATCGGGCTCCGCGAATCGCCGCCCTCGATGATCGGGATGCAGCCGCAGTCGTGTTCGACCATCAACTGCGCGATTACGTGTAAATTCGTGCCCGGCGTCGCGTAGGCCGGGCTGGCCGTCATGATTTCTCTTACCTGCATAATTACTTTCTCCTTATAAACTCTGTAAATTTCAATGAGAGAGCTGAATTTGCTGCGGCGAAACCGACGACACCGAAAAGTCGGTAATGACGGTTTCGAGATTGACGACCGTTTTCGCCGGCAGCAAATCCGTTGCGGTCAAAATGCCGAGAAAAGCGCCGTTTTCGTCGACGACGAAAAGCCTTTCGGCGCCGGAAAGCTTGAGCCGATCGAAGCATTCTTCGAGGGTCGCTTCGCCGCTGACGGTCGTAAAATCGCCGTTCAGGACGCGTCCGGCGCGGCTGCGCTGCGGATTGAGCCCGCCGTTGATGATTTTCTGACAGATGTCGCGTTCGGTGATCGTGCCGATAATGTTGCGGTGCGCAGAACTTTCGAGAACCGGCATACAGACGCAGCCGATCGCCGTCATTTTATTGAAAACCTCGGGCAGTGGCGTTTCCGCCGTGCAATAAATTTCTTTGTCCCGAGAAACTTGCTTTGCCAACATCCCGTTTTCTCCCTGCTGAATGAATTGATACAAATTCCGCCGGTGGCTGTATGTTTTGCACACACATTTAGGCGAATTTGTCCGGTGCTAACGTCGAATGCAAAAGTTATTCCAGATAATTTAGCGTTTCGAAGGATTTTTTTACAAGTTTTTCGAAAATTCGCTTGTTTAATGCCGCCGATTTTTTTATAATTGAGCATCCTTTCGAGCGATCGAACAGGCTCCTTCAACGTCACTGTTCGCACTCGAAAACCTCCGTACAATTTGAAGTATCGAAGAAACGGCAATCGTCGGTTGCGCGCCGACAGTAATTTGCCCGTTCGTCCGGTATTTCTCGCATAATTCAAGCCGCTTCCGCGCTCGGTCGGCTTGTCACTATATATTTAACGAAAAATTGGAGAGAGATTATGAAGAGATTGATTGTGTTGGCTTTTGCCATGCTCGGTTATTTGACTTTGAGCGCCTCGGCTTTCGCGCAGACGACGATTCTAGACGAAACGGTCGGCAATCCGGCGGGAACGACCGCGATCGGTTCGTATGCCGGCTGGAGCAGTACGGGGTTCACGTTTACCGGCACCGGCGACGTTCGTTCGACCTCGTCGTCGGGCGGTTATGCGGGCGCGTCGGGCATGGGGAACGTTTTTCTAACGAATTCGGGCGGCGCGAATTTTCAAATCGCGGGCGTCAATACGACCGGGT
Source organism: Pyrinomonadaceae bacterium (assembly GCA_036563455.1). GTDB lineage: Bacteria > Acidobacteriota > Blastocatellia > Pyrinomonadales > Pyrinomonadaceae > JAFDVJ01. The sequence continues at coordinate 70,942 of DATCMK010000025.1, forward strand.
ATTCCTCCCTGACATTATCCTTCGGAGTCTTCAAAACCACGACCACTGCGAACGGCTCGGATCTCGTCGTGCAGGTCAGCGACGACGGCGCGAATTACACGAATCTGACGGTTCCGGCGCTGCCGACCGGCGCGGGAACGTCCGCCTGGGTTTTGAGGACGGCCGCCGGAGCGATCCCGTCGACTTCGAATTTACGAATTCGGTTTGCGAACACCGGCACCACGACGCAGTACCGGATTGACGATATCAAATTAACGGGCAGTAATTTGTCGACGACGGTCGAGTTCATTTCGCAGAGCTTCGCCGAAGACGAATCGCAGTCGGCGGTCGTGACGGTCGAGCGTTTCGGCGATTTGAGCAGCCCGATGACCGTCAATTACGCGACGCAGACCGCCGGGTCGACCGCGACCCGCGGCGCGGCGTGCGGCGCCGCCGGCGTCGATTATATCAACCGCAGCGGCACGCTGACTTTCGCCGCCGAGGAAGAGTTTAAGGAGTTCCAGGTCCCGATCTGCGGCGACATCATATCGGAAGCCGGCGAGTTTTTTATCGTTTCATTATCGAATCCGACGAACGGCTCGCTCGGCAGCATCCAGACCGCCCAGGTTTTCATCAACGACACGGCAAACCAATTCCTCAATCCCAATCCGGTATTTATCGAAACCGGCGGCGAGGCTTACGGTTCGAGCATTCAGGTCAGCGGCGCGCCGACGAGCATCGGCTCGATGCGCGTCACGCTCTACGATTTCGAACACATCAACGCGGATGACCTGGACGTTTTGCTGGTCGGACCGCAGGGGCAAAAGTTGCTGCTGATGGGCGATGCGGGCGGCGCCGATGGACTCGCCGAGACCGCGACCGTCACTTTCGACGATCAGGCGGGACGGGTCCTGCCCGATAATCTGCCGATCATGACCGGCAGGTACGAGCCGACCACGTGGGAAGCGGGCCAGACGAGTCTGCCGGCTCCGGCGCCGCCCGCCCCGTACAGCGAACCGGGCAGCGCGGTCGGCGGCGCGGCGTCGCTGGGGTCCGTGTTCGGCGGCGCGAACGCGAACGGCACGTGGACGCTGTACATTCGCGACGATGACAACGCCTTTCGTCCGTTAGGCGCCGACGGCGTCGTACGCGGCGGCTGGGGACTGCAATTCATTCCGACGACCGCCGCCGGCGTTTCCGTTTCCGGACAGGTGCGCGGCGCCGGTTTGCCGGTCGGCGGCGCGGCGGTGACGATTTACGGCGGCGATCTCGTGACGCCGCTCACCGTCAAAACCAACAGCTTCGGTCGATATACCTTTAACGGCCTGAAGGCGGGGGAAATTTATGTTGTTTCGGTCGCCGCGAAACGCTATAATTTCTCGCCGTCGTCGATTGTTCTGAACGTCGGGGACAACATCCTCGACGCCGATTTTGAGGCGGAAGACAAATAGGCGAGATTTCTTCCGATCTTGTTGAAAAGCCTCTGTCAGGGCTCCCCGGCAGAGGCTTTTTGCTGTTCGTTTCCCGCTTATTGCGCGCTTGGCACCGCACGTTTGCGACCCGCGCCGCGTTCGTCCGGTTTAATTACAATTCTCTAGACGATAGATTCATCGTCTTGACAAGAAGAAGCATCATGCACTAACTTACTTGTGCACTAATTAAAAAATTATAATTGCATTGAAACGTTCCGCTTAAATAATTCAGCCATTTGAATTTCGCTCTCGGCTTGATGCAATTTCACCCTAATAATCATGAATAAATTGCTTCCACCTGCGGTTTGGCACACCGAAAAGGTAGGTCAAATGATGATCTAGTTTATTCACGGTTATTGCCAGTACTTGAAATTTACCGATCCATTTTGCCCGCTCGGCACGGCGCGCAATCTGTGACAAATTCAATTTAATACAGAGAATAACTTTGAGGAGGGCTATGAATCTGTTAAGAAATACCGGTTTACCAGTAATTTTAATGCTGGTTTGTGCGATTAGTGTGTTTGCACAAACTCAGGAAGCGATCAAAAGCGACAGGTTGATCACGAACAAATACCTGTCGGACGATAGATTGCTCGAAAATTATACGCCTTTGGAAAACTTTCTGATTCCGGGCGACGCGGGGCAGCTGATCAGCGCCGCGACTTATGCTTTTTCATCGCAGAGCGGTCTGGCGCTCGAGGACATGTCGGGCGGCACGACCCAGATCATCGCCGCCGGCCAGGACGATACGGCCTCGGCAATTACAAACATCGGTTTCGATTTCTGGTACGACGGCGTGCGTTTCACGCAGTTTTCCTGTAATGCGAACGGCGTTTGCCGTTTAGGCGGCACCGGCGTCACCACCGATTTTAACAACACGAGCGCGACCGCCGGGTTTCCCACCACGACCAACGCCCCGAAAATCGCGCCCTTTTTTGAAGATCTTTGCACGGGCACGAACGGCAGGGTTCATTACAAAGTGATCGGCGGCGCGCCGAACCGTAAGCTCGTCGTCGAGTTTCAGAACATGCAGATCACGCGCGGCACGGGCTGCGCGGGCGCGGGCGGCGGCACTTTTCAGCTGTGGCTGACCGAATCGGGCGCGGCGAGCGCGCCGGGCAAAATTCAATTCGTTTACGGAAACGGCATCGTCGCTTCGGCGACGGCCGACGGCGGCGCTTCGATCGGTCTGCAGTCCGGCTCGGCAACGAACTTCGCTTCCGTGACGGCGTCGAACGATTCGGTTTCCTACGCGACGCACGACGGCTCGAACGCGGCGGGCATCGCGGCGGGCAAAAGCTACGCCTTCACGCCGAACGTTCCGAACGCGCCGAGCGGGCTCGCTTTTTCGCCCGTCACGCAGACGAGCGTTCAGCTGAACTGGACGGATAATGCGACGGGCGAGATCGGCTACGCCATTTATCGTTCGACCGACGGCGCGAATTTTACGTTTTTGACGCAGACGGCGGCGGACGCGGTTTCGTTCAACGATCAGAATCTTGTCCCCGGAACGACTTATTCCTACCGCGTTCAGGCGGTCTCGGAAGGCGCTTTAAGCGGGGCGGTTTCCGGAAGTCAGGCGACCGGCCCGGCCGGCAATATCGCCTGCAACGGACCGGGCGGACCCTGGGGTTCGACCTCGACCTGGGTCGGCGGAGTCGTGCCCGGCGCCGGCGACAACGTCACGATCGGCACCGGTTGTGCGGTCTCGGTCAATACCGACGCCGCCGCGTTGAGTCTCACGATCGGCAGCGGCGCCGGTCTGGAATTCGAATCCGGAACGGCGCGGACCTTAACGGTGACGACGAACTTAACGAACAACGGGACGATCCAGTCGAGCCCGGGCGGAACGGTCACGACGCACGTTTTGAGCGTCGGCGGCGATTTCGTCAATAACGGAACGCTCGATCTGAGCACGAACGGCAACACCGCCGGCGCGGAATTGCGGTTTACCGGAGCGGCGAATAATTCGTTCGCCGGGACGGGCAGCGCCGACCTGCGCATTTTAACGATTCAAAAGGGGACGGGTGCGGTCAGCGCGACGAGCCCGACGCTCGACATCAATCTTTCCAACTTGAGCGTGCGCGGCGCCGCTTCGGGCGGTACGAGCGGCTTTTTGAACACCGCCGCCTTTAACGGCATCGTCAAATTCTCGGGCACGAACGCCTTCAGCGATACCGTCTTCCAGAGCGCCGCGTACTCGATTCCTTCGACCGGCGGCGTGTGGCTGAACAATCCGAACTTTACGGTCGCCGGACAGAACGGCTCGCCGATCTTAAGCGGTCTGCTGCGCATCACGCAGGGCACGTTCAATATCGGAACCTCGACCGGCAATTCGATGGGCTTCGCGACCGGCAGCACGGTCATCGTCGAAGGCGGCGCGGTCAATGCCGCCGGCAGATTCGGCGTTTCCGCGGCGGGCAACGCGATCAGTTACACGCAGTCGGGCGGCACCGTCACGGTGCAGACCGCGGGGAACGCTTCGACGACGCTCGGCGGTTTCGACCTCGGCACTTCGGTCGCGTCGAACATCTCGATTTCCGGCGGCACGATCGTCGTGCAGCTCGCCGGCACCGGCGCCACACAGATCGACTACCGCAACCAGGCCGGCACCGGAATTACGGGCGTGACGGGCGGCACGCTGCAGCTCGGCAATGCCAATTCGGGCGCGGCGAAATCGTTCGTCATTCGCGGCGTCGTGCCGAATCTGGAATTGAACAACGCGTCGGCCGGGCACAGCGCCTCGTGGAGCACGACGCTCGCCAACTACAACAACATCTCGCGCAACATCACGATCAATCCGGGAACGACCCTCAATCTCGGCAACGTCGTCTTTTTGTTCTACGGAACGACGCTCACCAACAACGGTACTTTGACGCATAACGGCGCGAGCTCGAACACGGTCATTTTCACCGATTACGCGCCCGTCACTTATACGGGATCAGGCACCGTGACGGTTCCTTTGAGCAATTTCGCGGTGCAGTCGACGCAGGGCTTCACGATCGACGCTTCGAGTCCGGGCTTTGCCACGAACGCCGTCCGGTTGTTCGCCGGCAACATCACCAACGCCGGCAAGATCACGATCGGAAACGGCGGCGCGACGAGCGCGATCATCCAGATCGGCAACACGACGACGCCGACCGCCGCCGGAACGTTCGACTCGACGCCGAACTTCAATGCGGGGACGGGCGGAATCATCTTCTCCATCCTGAGAACCGAATCTTCGCGCGCGACCGGACCGGAAATTCCGGCGAGCCGGACGATCACGAATTTAACGTACGACGATAACGCGCCGGGACGCACGCTGACCGTCGCGGGCGGCAATCTGACGGTGACGGGCGCTCTGGCGCTGACCAACGGCGTGATCGTCACGAGCGATTCGAACGTCCTGAAGCACAACGGCGCGGCGACGCGCACGAACGGCTACGTCGACGGACCGCTGGCGCGCGATTACACGGCGATCGGCGCGTACACCTACCACGTCGGCGACAACGGTTATTCGCCTTTGGCGGCGAACGTCACCGCCGGAACCGGCAGTCTGACGGCGGCGGCGATCGATGCCGTGCAGCCGAACATGCCGAATCCCGCGAAAGCGATTTCGCGTTACTGGAAATTGGCGGGCTCGGGCATCACTTCCGATTTGACGTTCAATTACCTTGACGAGGACGTGCCGGTCACGGCGACGGAGGCCAATTTAGCCATCGCAAAATACGACGGCGCGGTCACTTTCCCGGGCGGCACGGTCAATGCGGCGGCGAACACGGCGACCATCACCGGCGTGACCTCGTTCTCGGATTGGACGCTCGCCGAAAACACGCCCGTCGTTTCGCCGGGCACGCTGCAGTTAAGCGGCGCGACCTACTCGGCGAATGAAAGCGCGGGCACCGTTTCGATCACCGTCAATCGCACCGGCGGCACCGACGGCGCGGTGACAATCGATTACGCCCTCGGCGGCGGTTCGGCGATTGGCGGCGCGGCGTGCGGCGCGGGCGTCGATTACGTCAACACGGGCGGCACCGTTTCCTTCGCGAACGGCGAAACGAGCAAATCGTTCAACGTCGTCGTCTGCGGCGATACGGAAGTCGAAAGCAACGAAACTTTCAACGTCACGCTGTCGAACGCGACGGGCGGCGCGACGCTCGGCACGCCGGCGTCGGCGACCGTGACGATCACCGACGACGATGTCGTCGGCGGCGCGGTTACCGTGACGGCGAGCGCCGGCACAACCGCGGGCACCTACGCCACGTTGACCGAAGCAGTCGCGGCGGTCAACGCCGGAACGCACCAGGGCGCGGTCGTCATCAACATCAATCAAAGCACGACCGAACCGGGAAGCGTCGTCGTCAACGGCAGCGGCGCGGGCGCGGCGAGCTACACCTCGCTTTTGATTCGTCCGACCGCCGACGGTTTGACGGTTTCGGGCGCTTCGACGGTCGGGCGCGGATTGATCGAGCTGAACGGCGCGGACAACGTGACGATCGACGGCGACAACCCGAATTCCGGCGGCACGAACCGCAATTTAACGCTTCGGAACACGGCGGCGAACACGGTCAATTTCACGTCCGTTATTCGCATCGCCCTCAATACGACCGACGTCACGAGCGCGAACGACAACGCGTTCAGAAACCTGAATATCGTCGGCAGCGCGGCCGGCAGAAACACCGACACGGCGACCAGCACGACCGGTCCGGAAAACACCACCTTCGGCATTTTCTCGGGTCCGGGCGCGGCCGGCGCGACCGCCGTTCCGGGACAGGTCAGCTCGGTTTCGACCGGCGTCGCGGCCGGCGCGACGGTGACGAATCTGATCGTCGACAATAACAACGTCACCGTCGCGGCGCGCGCGATTTCCATCAACGGCGCGGCGACGACCGTTCACACCGGACTGCAGGTCAACAATAACTCGATCGGCAATCCGGCAGCCGGGGATGCCGATCAGGTGACGTCCATCGGCATTACGGTCAACGGCGCGGTCAATCCCGTCATTGCCGGTAACACCGTCTACGTCGAAGGTTTCGTCCGTTCGAGCGCGGCGACGCACGGCATCAACGTCGGCGTCAACAGCACGAACACGACCGGCGCGGTGATCGAGCGAAATCGAGTCAATCGCGTCCGCAACAACGATCTTCAATCGTGGTCGGCTTACGGCATCAACGTCGCGGGCATCGCCGCGAGCGCCCATACGGTCCGCAACAATTTCGTTTCGGGCGTCATCAACAGCCAGACGGGCGGCACCGGCGCTTTCGGCACGACCTTCGGGGCGTACGGCATCCGCGTCGCTTCCGGTACGGGACACTTGATTTATCATAATTCGGTCAATCTGTACGGCGTGATGCCCGGCGTCGCCAACACGAACGTCACGGCGGCATTTCTGATCGTCGGAACGGGACAAACCGGACTTGATGTTCGCAACAACATCTTTTCCAACCAGATCACCGGCGGAAATCCGAACGGCACCAGAAACGTCGCGATCATGCTGCCGTCCGGCGGAACGTCGGCGATGAACCTGACGCTGAACAACAACATCTACTTCGTCGGCACCGATCCGAACAATCGTTTGGCGCAGGTCGGCGCGACGTTCGGCGCGGGCGAATTTCAGGCGGCGGACTTCGATCCGTCGACGACCACGCCGGCGACGAATTTCAGAGCTTATTCGAGCACGCTGAACGCCGCCGGAACGAACGACAATGCCAGCTTGAAGGTCAATCCGCAGTTCGTTTCCGATACCGATCTGCATATTCAACCGACTTCTTTAGCGGAAACCAGGGGCGTCAATGTCGGCGTCACCAACGACATCGACGGCCAAACCCGTCCCGCGGCTCCCGACATCGGGGCGGACGAAATCACCGTCGCCGGTCCGGGAACCGTGCAGTTCGGCACTGTAGGCTTCAGCGGAGAGGAAGGAACGACTGCTACGATCAACGTCATCCGCTCGGCCGGAACCGACGGCACCGTCGGAGTTACGGCGACCGTCACGGACGGCACCGCGACCGGCGGCGCTTCGTGCGCGGCGGGCGTCGATTATATCAATCCGGGTCCGCAGACGCTGACCTTCGGCAACGGCGTGTCGCTTCAATCGTTCACGATTCAGTTGTGCGCCGACACGACGCTCGAGCCGGGCGAAACAGTGATCTTAACGCTGTCGAACCCGACCGGCGGAACCACGATCGGAGCCAACAATCCGGCGACGCTGACGATCGGCGACGATCCGCCGCCCCTGAGCGGAACGCTCAATGTCGGTGCCGGAGAAATCTTTACCTCGTTGACCAATGCGGGCGGTCTCTTTGCCGCCCTCAACAGGACGGAATTGACCGGCGACTTAACCATCAACATCACGTCGGATCTGACGGCTGAAACCGGCGCGGTGGCGCTCAATCAGTTAACGGAAACCGGCGCGGGCGGTTACACGCTGACGATCAAACCGTCGGGCGCGCCGCGCACGATTTCCGGTCTGTCGCCGGCGAGTACCGGTTTGATCATCCTGAACGGCGCGGACCGGGTGGTGATCGACGGTTCGCTCTCGGGCGGCACCGACCGCAGTCTGACGATCACGAATACTCAAACGGGCACTTCGACCGTGATTTGGATTCGGAGCGCTTCGGCTGCCAACGGCGCCAACGATAATACGATCAAAAATACTATTATCAACGGCGCAGGATCGACGACCGTACAAACCACCGCCGGTATTCTGGCGGGCAGCGGCGCCACCATCGGCGGTCCGGCCGAAGCGCCGAATAACGGCAACACGATCACGAATAACCACATCTACCGTGTTCAGAACTCGATTTATAACCAGGGCAATACCGGTTTCGACCAGAACTGGACGATAACCAATAACGAGTTCGGTTCGACTACGGAAGCGGACAAAAACCGGTTCCGCGGCATGTTGATGGGGAACGCCAACAACTTCGTCATCAGCGGCAACACGGTGCTCGGCGTTACGAATTTTGACGGCACGACCGGCGCGAATTCCGGGATTCACCTTGCCTTCTCCGTGACCAACGGTACGGTGACAAACAACCGAATTTCGAACGTTCACAACCTGAGCACAGGCGGTTCCGGCGCTTTCGGTCTGCAGCTTTCGGCGGGTCCGTCCGCGGCGCAGCCGACGGCGGTGACGACGAACATCCTGATTGCGAATAATTTCATTTGGGACATTCAGGCGGTCGGATCGACAACCGTCGCCTTTAACGGGCACGGCATTACGGTCAATGGCGCCGCCACGGCGGGCGGCTATAAGATTTACCACAACTCGGTCAATCTGAACACCAACCAGTCGAGCGGCACGACGGCGGCGTTGAACGTTACGAACGCCGTGGTCGCCGCCGGCGCGATCGATCTGAGAAATAATATACTCGCCAATCCGCAGACCTCGGGCGCGACTCCGTTCGCGGTCTTCTCGGCGGCGCCGGCGAACGTGTTCTCGACGATCGATTTCAACGATTACTTCGCGCAGAACGTCGGCTCGCTCGGCGGCACCGTCCGCCCGACGCTTACCGATTGGCAGGCGGCGACCGGTCAGGACGCGAATTCGAAAGCGGTCGATCCGCTCTTCGTCTCGCCGACCGATCTGCATATCCAGCCTGCGAGTCCGCTGGTCGGAGCGGGCGCGGGCGGAACGGGCGTGACGACCGACATCGACGGTCAAACGCGCGACACTCCGCCGGAGATCGGTGCGGACGAACTTCCGGCGGCATCGACGCCGGGCATCATTCAGTTCAGCGCGGACGATTACTCGGTCAATGAAGCGGGCGGCACGGTGACGTTGACCGTGACCAGAACGGGCGGCAGCGCGGGTGCGGTATCGGTCAACTACGCGACGGCAAACGGCACGGCGACCGGCGGCGCGAGCTGCGGGGCGGGAGTCGACTTCGTCAATGCTTCCGGCACGCTCAACTGGGCGGCGGACGACACGGCGGCGAAGACCTTTAACGTAACAATCTGCAACGATTCGGTTTACGAGTTGGCGGAAACGTTCACGGCGACGCTTTCCGGCGTGACCGGCGGAGCGACGATCGGAGCGAATAATCCGGCAACCGTGACCATCGAAAGCAAGGACCCGGCGCCGCCGGGAACGATCACCGTCAGCGACGTGCGCGTCGCCGAGGGCAATACGGGCGGAGCCGTGGCGACCTTCACGGTCACCTACACCGGCGTCAATCCGGCGTCGGCTTCCGTTCAGTACGCGACGGCGAACGGCACGGCGACGGCGAATCTCGATTACCTGCCGACGAGCGGAACCCTGACCTTCGATACGGGCACGACCCGGACGGTATCGGTCGCGATCGTCGGCAAGACGCTCAAGGAAGCCAACGAAACGTTCTACCTGAACCTGAGCAATCCCGTCAATGCGGTGCTCGCGGACAGTCAGGGCGTCGGAATCATCGTCGACGAAGACCGCACGTACACTTCGGACTTCGACCGCGATTGGTATTCCGATCTCGGCATCTTCCGTCCGGGCGAAATCGGCGGCTGGTATATCGTCCAGTCTTCGAGCTCGGAACCGAACATCCTGGCCTTCGGAACCAACGCCGATCGACCGGTTCCCGGAGATTACGACGGCGACGGTAAAACCGACGTGGCGGTCTACCGCGCTTCCGAAGGAGTCTGGTACATCATCAACAGCTCCGACGCTTCGGTTCAGATCACGACCTGGGGCGGAGCCGGCGACAAACCGGTGCAGGGCGACTATGACGGCGACGGGAAAACGGATATCGCCATCTACCGTCCGTCGACCGGCGAATGGTGGATTACGAGAAGCGCCGGCGGCGGCGCTTTCACCGTGACCTTCGGCGTCAGCACGGACCGTCCGGTGCAGGGCGATTACGACGGCGACTTCAAGACCGACGTGGCGGTTTACCGCGACGGGACTTGGTACATGCTGCTGAGCTCGAACGGTTCGGTCGCCATTCAAAACTTCGGTCTGCCGACGGATAAACCCGTTTCGGGCGATTTCGACGGCGACGGAAGATACGACGTCGCCATCTTCCGCGACGGGCAGTTCTGGACGCTCAACTCCCTGACCGGAACTGCGAGCGTCGTTACCTGGGGAACGGCCGGCGACATTCCGGTTCCGGCCGATTACGACCGCGACGGCACGACGGATTACGCGATCTTCCGTCCGTCGACCGGCGAATGGTACGTCCTGCGCAGTTCGAACCTTTCATACTTCTCTCTGGTATGGGGTCAGAACGGCGATTTCCCGATCGCCGCGGGGTATCTGCCGCAATAAGAATGTCTTAAAGGCATTCATCTGGAAAAAGAGGAAAGGTTTCCCCGCAAAACCTTTCCTCTTTTTGTTTTGTGCTCGCCGGATGCGTTAAAGTAGATTCTTTTACCGGAGGGGCGCAAAAAAATGTCCGTTTACAAAAATTTCGAACCGATAGATTTAGAAAACATCCAGACGTACGAGCTCGCTTCGCGGCCGAGCAAGGTGACGGTCGAGCATTTCGCGCGCGCCGTCGAACAGGGCGCTTCGCTGAATGATTTTCTCGCGAGTCTGCCGGATATCCTGGCCGTTAAGAACCTGCGGGAAATCGCCGCGCAGGTCCGGCGCGCGTGCGAACTCGGCAGGCCGGTCGTCTGGGGCATCGGCGGGCACGTCGTCAAAACCGGGCTCGCTCCCGTCCTGATCGATCTGATGCGGCGCGGGTTCGTGTCGGCGATCGCCGCGAACGGTTCGGTGCTCGTCCACGACGCGGAAATCGCGCTCGTCGGTTTTACCTCGGAAGACGTCGACGCGACCCTCGGCAAGGGCGATTTCGGCGCGGCGCGCGAGACCGGCGAAATCCTTAACCGGGCGGCGCAAAGCGGCGCGCGCGATCGGCTCGGACTCGGCGAAGCGATGGGCCGGGAAGTCGCCGCGCAGAATCCGCCGCACGCCGACAAATCGCTGCTTTGCCAAACTTATTCGAATAAAATTCCGTTCACCGCGCATTTGACGATCGGCGCCGACATCGGGCATTTTCACGCCTCCTCGGACGGCGCCGCGCTCGGCGCCGCGTCGCACACCGACTTTAAGCTTTTCTGTTCGATCGTCAGGGAAATGGGCGGCGGCGGCGTTTACTTGAACCTCGGCTCCGCCGTCACGATGCCCGAAATTTTTTTGAAAGCCGTGACGGTCGTGCGGAATTTGGGTTACGAATTGCAGGATTTTACGACCGCGAATTTCGATTTCATCCAGCATTACCGACCCTTGACCAACGTCGTGCGCCGCCCGACCGCCGGCGGCGCGGGGCGCGGTTTTTCGATCACCGGGCACCACGAAATAATGATCCCGCTGCTCGCCGCGCAGATTTTGAGTTGATTGAATGTTGACGGGGTTCGGCGAGCTGGCCGAGTTCAAAAAATCACTGATTTTACCCGGTCTGCCTTCAGCGAAATTCGGTCGAATCGGATCAACTTTCGGTCAGCTTCCCAGTCCGAAAAATTTGCGGATCGAATCGAACATGCCGGATTTGATCGCCTGCGCGTCGGTCACGTGCACGTCGTTGATTTCCGAGAGCCTGGCGCGGCGCTCTTCGATGATGTCGCCGAATCTTTCGACCAGATCGGGGTTTTCTTCGAGCACCGGTTTCAGGCAGGTGTGCTTGATTTCGAGGACTTCGGTTTCCTCCTGCGCGACGACCGTCGCCGTGCGCGGCTCGCCCGTGAAAAGCCCCATTTCGCCGAAAAACTCGCCTTCGTTCAAGGTTCGCAAAACCTTGATGCGCCCGTTCTCGTTGATCTGCACTTTCACCGAACCGCGGTGGATCACGAACATCGAATTGCCTTCCTGCCCGCGCCGCACGATCTTTTCGCCCGCCGAAAATATTTTCGCTTCGACCGTCTCGGCGATCTGCTGCGTTTCTTCGTCCGAAAGCGGCGCGAACAGCGGCACCTCGCTCAAACGCTCGAAAATCTCGACGGTCGATTCGGTGAAATTCGGCTCGATGTCCTGTTTTTCGTGGTAAATCGTCCGCGTCGGAAAGGCGAAATGAATGTTTTCGCGCTGGAAGGCGTACCAGATGCGCTGCCGGATCAGCGCGTCGGTGTCGTTATATTTCGTGTAGTCTTCGAGCCAGTATTTGACTTCGAACTCGATGCCGCTCTCGCCGAGATTGCGGATGCGCACGATCGGACGGATTTTCGGCGAGACGTTTTCGACGTGCCGCACGGCTTCGCGGATCAGCTGAATCGTGCGCGACGGCGAAACCGAGTAAATCGTGGAAAAAAAAACGAGCCGCGCGTTGAGGTTGTCGCGCGGCGAAACTTCGATGAACTCCTTGCCGAGACTGGCGTTGCTGATCACGACGATCTTGTTTTGAAAGGTCCGCAGTTTGACGCCGCGCCACGAAACCTGCTCGACGACGCCCGTAAAGCGATTGTTTTGAATGTTTATCACGTCGCCGATCTGAAACGGCTGATCGGCTTGCAGCGCGATGCCGGCGAACAGATTTCCCAGAGTGTCCTGCAGCGCGAGACCGACGACGATGCCGAGGATCGTCGAACCGGTAAACAGCGGCGCGAGCTGCACGGTCGGGTACTGCGACTGGAAAATAATGAAAAAGGCGACGATGCAGACGATGACCGACAGGATCGTCCGGATCAGCGAGGTGATTTCGGTTTGCGAAGAATTGCGGAGCGCGACGTGAAAAACAAGAAAGTTGACGAAGCGCACGGCGATGATGACCGCCGCCATCCAAAGAATTATTTTGACGAGGTGAAAAAAGTTTATCAACAGGCTGAGCGTCGTCGCGCCGACCTGCGAAGGCGCCGAATTGTCGGAGTTGACGGGATTTCCGTCGGGCGTGAAGGCGAGTCCGAGATACGTCATCAGCGAATCCCTGAGCGAATTTTCGACGACCGGGATCAGCAGCAAAATAACGGTGATTATTCCCGTCGAGATCAGAAAAAAAACGGTCTTTTTGCGCAGTTCGGAAATAGCCATAAGCGGATTTCGGATTTCGGATTTCCGATTTCGGATCGGAATCGAACTTCGATCTTCGACCTTTGAAAAATTTGTAAAAAAATCATGGGTCGAAGATCGAAGTTCGGAAGCCGGCAAAATCAAAATCGGTTAAAACATATCAACAATCGTATTTCCAATCAACAGCAGCGAAAGCGTCGAAACGATAATTGTGATAAACCACGCGAAGATTTTGAAAAAAAGGCCGTTGGCGTGCTCGCCCATGATTTCCTTATTCGACGAAAGGGAAACGATCGCGATCAGCAGGACGGGCAGCAGGATGCCGTTGACCGACTGCGTAAAAAGCAGCAATTTGATTTGCGGGATGCCGGGGATCAGCGCGACGATCGTGCCGAGCGCGATCAGGGCGGTGAAAATTCCGATGAAGATCGGCGCTTCGCGGAAAGAACGCGACAAGCCTTTTTCAAATCCCAAAGCCTCGCTCAGACTGTAGGCGGTCGCGAGCGGCAGGACGCCCATCGCGAGCATCGCCGCGCCGAACAGACCGACGCCGAACAAATATTTGGCGTAAACGCCGGCGATCGGCGCCAGGGAATCGGCGGCGGTCGCGGCGGAATCGATTTCCGTGATGCCCTGCACGTGCAGCGTGGCGGCGGTCGAAATGACGATGAACGCGGCGATCAGACAGGCGAAAATCGTCCCGACGATCGCGTCCGCGCGCACGAGCGACAAATCCTCCTCGTCCATGCCCTTTTCGACGACCGACGACTGCACGTAAACCTGCATGAACGGCGTGATCGTCGTGCCGATCAAGGCCATCACCGTGAACAGGTAGCCCGGATGGAACTGGAAATTCGGCTCGACGAGCTCGACGGCGACCTGCGACCAGTCGGGGCGGGCGAGAAAAGCCGAGATGACGTAGCCGAAAAAAACGAGCGACATCGCCAGGAAAACGCGCTCGACCCGCTTCTGCGAGCCCTTAACGACCAGCCACCAGATCAGAAACGCCGTCAAGGGCACGGTCAGAAAGCGCGGGATGCCGAACAGCTCCGACGCCTGCGCGATGCCGACGAATTCCGAAATGATGACGCCCGTATTGGCGACCAGCAGCGACAGCATGACGAGCGTCGTCCAGCGCACGCCGAACCGCTCGCGGATCAGATCCGCCAAGCCCTGACCGGTCACGACGCCCATCCGCACGCACATCTCCTGCACGACGATCAAAGAGACCATCATCGGCAAAAAAACCCAAAGGAGCCCGTAGCCGTAAGCCGCGCCGACGGTCGAGTAAGTCGCGATGCCGCTCGCGTCGTTGCCGGCGTTGGCGGCGATGATGCCGGGGCCCAAAACGGTGAGGTAGGTGAAAAAGCGGTAATTAGGCAGACTGCGGCGGACACGCGAGGGGAAACGCGCGAATTTCTGCACAAATCTGGTCGGTAAAATTCGCGGAAATGGCATTTCTACTGCTACTGTCGCCGTCTATCATGTTGGTCGTTGGGGTTCAATAAATTGAACCGAAAATTGAATATAAGCCTCTTTATTGAAATAAGCAAAGGCGGGATCGTCGATTTCGAAAATGAATAAATCCATTCATTCGGACATCGCTTCATTGATTCATTGGCGGAATGAAAACGATTCAATGAATAAAGGAATCATCGGGCGAATTTGTCGGGCATCAAGGGGCTAAAGTCTAAAATGCATAAATTCAGACTGTAACCGGATCGTCGATGGCAAGCGCAAAAATCCGCAGATCCGATTCGGCGTAATTGAGGCGCGCCTCGGTCGAAAACAATCTTTCGCGGCTGTAAAATTTGAGCGGCAATGCGGGATCGCCGAGCGCGGCGAGCAACCCGTTGGCGAGCGCCGCGAGACCGGCGTCGCGCCCCGCCGTTTCGAGGTATTCATCGATCGCGCGCAGCCAGAAAACCGTGATCGTTTCGTGATAGCCGCTCGTTTCGGTGTTCGGCGTACCGTGCGCGTCGTTGAGCCAGCAGATGCCGTCGCTCATCAGGTTTTTCGCGACGCCGAATGGATTGTGATAACAATAATAAAGCCCGACGACGAGATGCGCCGCGTGCGTCCAATCGGATTTCGGCAGCGTTCTTTCTTCAAAGGCTCTCGCCAGTAAAATTACTTCTTCGTCCGTTTTAAAAATCATTTTATAAAAGCTCCCGATATTATTAAAAATGTCTGAAAATCGCCCGCCGATGCGAACGGTACGGCAAAGGTAACCTACGTAAATAGGTAGCGCCCCGTCCGTTTGGGCAGAAATTCGAGATTCAGGATTTCCGCTTCGAAATTCGAAGCGCACGAACCTTGAATCTTTATTTTTGAATCTCAAACCCTTAGACGATCCGGTTCTGCAGCGCCTTGGCGACGGCTTCCGATTTCGAATGCACCTGGAGCTTTTCGTAAATATGCCGCATGTGAAATTTGATCGTGTTGTAGCTGACTTTGAGTTCTTCGGCGGCGGTCGTGTAATTATGACCTTCGACGAGCAGTTTCAGAAGCCGCGATTCGTGCGGCGTCAGATCGTAATCGACCTTTTCGGGCGGGCGCACCTCGCGGAACAATTTGATGACGCGCATCGCGACTTCCGGCGACATCGGCGCGCCGCCCGAGACGGCTTCGCGGATGTTTTCGAGCAGTTTGGCGGGCGGCGTGCGTTTTAAAAGATAGCCGCTCGCGCCGGCGCAGATCGCGTCGAAGATGCGGTCGTCGTCGTCGTAGACGGTGAGCATCAGCACGGTCATCTGCGGAAATTTTTCCTTCAAAATGCGGATGCCTTCGATGCCGCTCATGCCGGGCAGCCCGATGTCCGAGAGCAGCACGTCGGGAACGGACTGGCTGATGCGCGGAATCGCTTCTTCCATCGAACGATAACCGCCCGTGCAGGAAAAACCCTCGGTGAAATTGATCAGCGTCGAAAGACCTTCGCGGATATCGCGCATGTCTTCGACGATCGCCGTCCTGATGATGCTGTTGGCTGCGGTTTCCATTAATCAAGCTGAGCAAGCGGGCTGCAGAAAATAAAAAAAACGCGGCGGTTTTGACGAAAAGACTTCGGCATAATTTTTTTCGTCAAAAGCCGCCGCGCTGTTTGGTTTTCGACTTCCATTTTGATTCTAAGAAATGCCCGCCCGGTTTGTCGCTACCCGTATGGGTAGTAACGTTTTCTAGATTGCCGAAAATTGTTCGAGCGGCAGGTTCAGCCGGATCGTCGTTCCGCCGCCCGGAGTCGAATCGATCTCGACTTTGCCGTCCATTTCGGCGGCGCGTTTCTTCATGCTCAAAATTCCGTTGCCGCCGTAATCGTCCGGGCGGCCGGCGGCGCCGTTCGCGGGCACGTCGAAGCCCTTGCCGTCGTCCGCAATCGTCAGTTCCAGGCTGCCGCCGGAGATCATTAAATCGATCCGGACTTTATTGGCTTCCGAATGTTTGACGATGTTGTTGACCGATTCCTTGAAAAATAAGAATACCTCGCGGCGCAGATTCGTGTTGACGATGATCTCGTCGCTCGCCTCGGGCGCGTTAAAGTGAAACGCGATGCCGCGCGCCGCCAGCACGTCCGCCGCGAAACGGCGCATCCTCTGCGTCAAATCCGACAGATGGTCTTTCGCCGGGTTGATCGACCAGACGATGTCGGACATGGCTTCGACGAGCTCGTTCGAAACGTTCGAAATGCGCGTCAGCGATTCGCTCGCGCCGTTGCCCCTGCTCTGCGCCTGCGCGACTTCCGAAAGCACCGCGATCTGCGTCAGCGACGCGCCGATGTCGTCGTGCAGATCGGTCGCGATGCGCGCGCGCACGCGTTCGAGTTCGGCGAGGCGTTCCTCGCGGGATTTGCGTAAATTTTCCTCCGCTTTCTTCGCTTCGGTCAGCGCCGCGTTGAGGGCGCGCAGATTCGCGACGCGGTAGCGGTAAAGCAGGATGATGACGCCGGCGACGAGCAGCGCCGCGAGCATCACGAACCACCAGCGCGCCCAGACGGGCGGCAGAATTTTGAACGAAACCGCCGCCGGATTTTCGCTCGCCGTGCCGTCGGAATTGATCGCGCGCACCAGAAAACGGTAATCCGCCGGCTGCAGATTGGCGAAAGTCACGGTACGCAGTTCGGTCGGCGGGCTCCAATCGGCGTCCGCGCCTTCGAGTTTATATTGATAGCGCAGCGTTTCGCCGGCGCGAAAGTCGAGCCCGAAAAAGTCGATCTGAAAATTGTTCTCGGTGTACCTGAGTTCGCCCTTTTCGAGCGTCTGATTGCCGAGCTGCGAGATCGGCTGTTCGACGCCGGCGATGCGCAGTCCGCCGATAAAAATCTGCGGCGCGCTCGCCCGTTCGTCCGGCAGCGGCACGAGCCGCGACAAGCCGTCGTTGGTCGCGAACCACAAATTGCCGTTTTTATCGCAGCGCGAATCGACCACGAAATCCGCCGCCAGCCCGTCGTTGACCGAGTAGTGTTTGACGCGCCCCGTGTCGGGCGCGACGCGGTCGACGCCGCTCGCCGTGCCGATGTAAATTCTGCCGAAACGGTCTTCGGTGATCGTGCGCACGTTATTGCTCGTCAACCCGTCGGCAATCGTCAGATCATTAAAAACCGGCGCGTTCGCGCTTGTATCGTCGACGCGCAAAAGCCCGGAAATCGACGAAGCGATCCATAAACGCCCTTTGCCGTCGACGTGCAGGTCGGTGACGACGCCCGGCGGCAGCCCGGATTTTTCGTCGAAAAATTCGAAGCGCTCGCCGTCGAATTTCGCGAGTCCGCCTTCGTAAAAGCCGAGCCACAGGTTGCCGAAGTTGTCGGTCGCGAAGCTCGAAGCGGATTTTCCTTCGGGCAGTCCGTCCGCCGGCGTGAAAGCCTCGAACCTCGATTCGCCTTTTTTGAGCCGCGCGACGCTGTTGCCGCCCGGCGTGCGCCCGCGGGTCGAAACCCAGATGCTGCCTTCCGAATCCTCATAAATTTGAAACATTCCGTCGGCGCGCAGCCCGTCGGCGCTCGTAAAGGTCTGCGTCGGCGCCCGCCCGTCGAGCTGCGAGAAATCGTCGACGGCGGCGAAGCGATACAGTTTTTTGTTCGTCAAAATCCACCAGTCGCCGGCCGACGTGCGCATCCCGAAGCGCGAAGTCCAGAGAAACTGCGAATCCGGGTCGATCGCGGGCTGCACGGACTGAAATTTTTCGCCGTCGAAGCGGTTCAGGAAGTAATCGCGCCCGACGACGTAAATCGTGCCGTCGGCGTCCTCGTTGATCGCGAAAAAACGCGCCGAGTCGGTGCCGTCGGCGACGCCGAAAGTCACGAGCCCCTGGCGGTCGAGCCGCGCGAGCCCGGCGTGCCCGCCGATCCAGAGGTTGCCGGCGGAATCTTCCGCCATGCGCGCCATCACGTTCGGCAGACCTTCGGCGCGGCTGTGCAGCTGAAAAACGCCGTTCGAAAACTGCATCAGCTTGTCCTCGGCCGTGATCCAGACGTCGCCGTCCGAAGTTTGAAAAATCCTTTTCGCGTAGGAATTTTCGACGAAATTGTTGATCGTGTCGCTCGTGAACTGGAAGATCTCGCCGCCGGCGCGCGGCAACGCGAACGTTTGTTTCGATTTGAGGTCGATCACAGAATTCGTTTGAAACGGCCGGACGATGATTTTTTCGGACTCCGTAAACGTTTCCGCCGGTTCCGGTTTGAGGACGAACAGGCGGTTCGTGCTCGAAAGCCAGATGCGACCGCTTTTGTCGACGATCATCGAGGAATTGCCGCCGCTCAGTGAGCCGTCGAACGGGTAATGAACGAGCCGGAAATCGGGGAGCCGGCGAATCAGACCGTAATTGGAGTTGAGCCAAAGCGAACCGTCGCTCGTTTCGCCGACGTCGCTGACGGCGAGATTCGCGTCGTAATTTCTCGGCAGATCGAGCGCGACCGGTTCGATCTGGTATTTACCGTCCCTTTTCTCGATGCGCGAGAGCGCGCCCGCCGTCAGGTAAAGATTGCCCGCCGAATCTTCGAAAAACTGCCCGCGCCCGTTCGTCACGAACTCGGCGTCGATGCGCGGTTTGGCGGCGTTCGGTTTGACGACCTCGCTTAAATCGAACCGGTAGCTGCCGCCGGTTGTCGAAATCCAGTACGCGCCGTCGCGCGTCTGATAGATCGTCTCGATGCCGGGCGGCGAGGCTTCGCTGCCGATTTGGTACGTGATGAAGCGCGAGCCGTCGAAGCGCGAAAGCCCGTCGCGCGTGCAGAACCACATAAAACCGCGCGCATCGCGCATCAGGTAATCGACGAAGCTGCTGCCCAAACCGTCGGCGGAAGTATAAATCCTGACGGGCAGGCGTTCGGCGAAAAGCGGCGCGGCGAAAATCGCGCCGCACAGCCAGGCGAGAAAAAAAACGACCGATTTCTGACCCGTTGAAATCATAAATTGCCGAAATTGTCGGTGAACTCGGGGAACATTTAACCGCACAAGCATTTTACACCAGTTTTTTTCAGCGCAAAGACGCGGGAGAAGCAAAGGCGCCAGGAATTTTCACGAACCCCAAACCATCGAATCGGGTTTCGGAAAGATAGCCGAATTCATTAAATTCTTACAAAGAAATTCGCGACTTGGCGACTCGGCGTCGCGGCGCCGAAAATCTTTCGAAAAACAAAATTATAAGCTACGGAAATCAGCACGGACGGCTAAATGAAAAAAATTACTAAAGCTAATAAACGCTTGAATTTTCGGGGGGCGGATTTTAAACTAAAACCAGGATTTACCTGATGTTTTTTGAGGTTTTTGATTTATTAAACTAATATGACACACAATCTTTTTAACACACGGCAAACATTCAAAACCGGCGA
Source organism: Pyrinomonadaceae bacterium (assembly GCA_036563455.1). Lineage (GTDB taxonomy): Bacteria > Acidobacteriota > Blastocatellia > Pyrinomonadales > Pyrinomonadaceae > JAFDVJ01. The sequence continues at coordinate 91,124 of DATCMK010000025.1, forward strand.
CGGGAACGAGGGGATTTACTATTCGCTGCCGCAGCTCGAAAAGGAAGGCGTCGGCGCGATTTCGCGGCTCCCGATCTCGGTTCGGATCGTTCTGGAATCGGTTTTGAGAAATTTCGACGACGGCAAAAAAGTTTCCGAGGCGAACGTCCGCGAACTCGCCGGCTGGCAGGCGACGCAGGAACGAAAAGAAGAAATCCCGTTCACGGTCGCGCGCGTTATCCTGCAGGATTTTACCGGCGTTCCGCTCCTCGTCGATCTGGCGGCGATGCGTTCGGCGGTCGCGCGGATGGGCAGGGACGTAGGCGTCATCGAGCCGCTCGTGCCGGTCGATCTGGTGATCGACCACTCGGTGCAGGTCGATTACGCCGGTTCGGAAACAGCCTACCGGCGCAACATGGAGATCGAGTTCCGGCGCAACGAGCAGCGCTACCGCTTTTTGAAATGGGGCACGCAGGCGTTCAGCGGCTTCCGCGTCGTGCCGCCGGGAATCGGCATCGTCCACCAGGTCAATCTCGAATACCTCGCGAAGGGCGTTTTCGAAAAAGACGGCGTTTATTACCCGGATTCATTGGTCGGCACCGATTCGCACACGACGATGATCAACGGTCTCGGCATCGTCGGCTGGGGCGTCGGCGGCATCGAGGCGGAAGCCGGAATGCTCGGGCAGCCGGTTTATTTCCTGACGCCGGACGTCGTCGGCGTGCATCTTTCGGGCGCGCTGCCGCAGGGCACGACGGCGACCGACCTCGTGCTGCGCATCACGGAAATGCTTCGCAAAGCGGGCGTCGTCGGCAAATTCGTCGAGTTTTTCGGCGAGGGCGCGAGCTCGATCAACGCGACCGACCGCGCGACGATCGCCAACATGGCGCCCGAGTACGGCGCGACGATGGGCTTTTTCGGCACGGACGAAAAGACGCTCGATTATTTCCGCTCGACCGGTCGAAGCGAGGCGCAGATCGAAACGATCCGCAATTACTACACGGCGCAGGGCATGTTCGGCATCCCGCAGCAGGGCGAAGTCGATTATTCGACCGTTCTGAATCTCGATCTCGAAACCATCACGCCGTCGGTCGCCGGTCCGAAACGGCCGCAGGACCGCATCGAATTGTCGAATCTCGACGATCGTTTCATCGAATTGTTCACCAAACCGACCGGCGACGGCGGCTACGGAAAAACGACGGACGATTTGGAAAAACGCTACATGGTGACGATGGGCGTTAAACACGCGCAGGTCGCGGCGGGCGGCGGCGAGCAATCGCCGAAATCGATTCCGCTGCCGGTCATCAGCGATTGGGTTTCGACGAAAAACACGAACGTTTCGACCGAGGTCGAAATGATGAACAATCGCCCGACGCCCGACCGCGTCGAGGATTTGGACGAAACGATTCCGACGCAGACGACCGCCGTCGGCAACGGCGACGTTTTGATCGCGGCGATCACGAGCTGCACGAACACGTCGAACCCGTCGGTGATGATCGCCGCCGGGATCGTCGCCAAAAAAGCGGCGGAAAAGGGATTGAAGGTGCCTTCGTACGTGAAGACCAGCCTCGCGCCGGGTTCGCGCGTGGTGACCGAATACTTGAACAAAACCGGCTTGCAGCCTTATCTGGACGAGATCGGTTTCAACCTCGTCGGCTACGGCTGCACGACGTGTATCGGCAACTCCGGTCCGCTCGATCCGGGCATCGAAGAAGCGATCGTCGAGCACGATCTGATCGCCGCGTCGGTTTTGTCGGGCAACCGCAATTTCGAAGCGCGCGTGCACCAGAACATCAAAGCGAACTTCCTGATGTCGCCGCCGCTGGTCGTCGCCTACGCGCTGGCCGGGACGGTTCTAAAGGACGTTTACCTGCAGCCGATCGGTCAGGACAAAGACGGCAACGACGTTTTTCTGCGCGACATCTGGGCGTCGCTCGACGAGGTCAAGGGACATCTCGAGGCGGCGTTCGACGCGGAAACGTACAAAAAACTTTACAGCGAATTCGCCGAACAGAATCCGCTGTGGAACGATATTCCGTCCTCGACGGGCGCGGTTTACGAATGGGACCGAAAATCGACGTACATTCAGGAACCGCCGTATTTCGAGGGCTTTTCGATGGAAACCGGCAGGTTTTCCGACGTGAAGGGCGCGCGGGCGCTCGCGATTTTCGGCGATTCGGTGACGACCGACCACATCTCGCCCGCCGGCGCGATCAAACCGAGCTCGCCCGCCGGACTTTATTTGCAGGAACTCGGCGTGCCGGTCGAAGACTTCAACTCCTACGGCTCGCGGCGCGGCAACGACCGCGTGATGCTGCGCGGAACGTTCGCGAACGTGCGCATCAAAAACCAGATGGTCGCCCCCGTGGAAGGCGGTTTTACGAAATACCAGCCGGACGGCGAAGACGCGACGATCTACGACGCGGCGATGAAATATAAGGAAAACAATGTTCCGACCGTGATTTTCGGCGGTCAGGAATACGGCACCGGCTCGTCGCGCGACTGGGCGGCGAAGGGCACGCGCCTGATGGGCGTGAAGGCCGTCATCACGCAAAGTTTCGAGCGCATTCACCGCTCGAATCTGGTCGGCATGGGCGTTTTGCCGCTGCAGTTCAAGGAAGGTCAGAACGCGCAGAGCCTGAATCTCGACGGTTCGGAAACGTTCGATCTGACGGGGCTCGAAGCGGGCGAAATCCAGCCGCGCCAGGACGTCGCTTTGACGATCAATCGCGCCGACGGTTCGAGCGAGCAAATCCCGCTGACCCTGCGCATCGATACGCCGATCGAAGTCGAGTATTACAAAGCCGGCGGCATTCTCCCGTACGTTTTGCGCCAACTTTTGAGCGCCTGAATTTTTCTTGCCCGCGAAAGACGCGAAAGACGCTAAAAATAAAACATTGTAAATTTTGTTTTATTTTCGCGCCTTTTCGCGCCTTTTCGCGGGCGGTATTTGCAAACATGATTAAAACCATCGCTTTCGACGCCGACGATACGCTCTGGCATACGGAGCGCATTTTTATTTCGACGAAGGAAAGATTTGCGGCGCTGCTCGCCGATTACCACGATTACATTTATATCGAACGTCACCTGGACGCGACCGAAACGAAAAACATCCAGCATTTCGGCTACGGCGTGAAAGGCTTCACGCTGTCGATGATCGAAACCGCGTGCGAGCTGACGGATGGGCGCATCACCGGCGACAAAATCAAAGAAATCATCGGTTTCGCCAAGGAAATGCTCGCCGCGCCGATCGACGTGCTCGAAGGCGTGCGCGAAACGATCGAGGAGCTTTCGAAAGATTACCGGCTGATGGTGATCACGAAGGGCGATCTGCTCGATCAGGAAACGAAGCTGGCGCGCTCGGGCCTGGGCGATTTTTTCGACGCCTTCGAGATCGTGCCGCGCAAGGACGCGAAGATTTACAAGTACGTGATGCGCCGTCACGGCATTGCGCCGGAAGAATTCGTGATGGTCGGAAACTCTCTGAAATCCGACATTCTGCCGGTGGTCGAAGCCGGCGCCCGCGCGGTCTTCGTGCCGTACGAAACGGAGTGGTTTCACGAACGCGTCACCGACGAAGAACTCGCCGGCAAAGATTTCGGTCGCATCGAAACCATGCGCGAGCTGCCGGCGTGGATCAAACAAATATAAACGCGCATTTAAAAACAAAGAAGTCAGGCGCTTCTTGTTGCCTGACTTCAAAAACTTCTATAACAAATCGCAATAAGCTATATCGCCAATCTGTTCGCAGCTGCCGGAATTTGCGGGCGCGCATCTAATTCAACAAATCTGATCGGGACTGCCCCGTTGATTTTGACTTTGTCTTTCGACATTTCGTACCATTTTTCGCAAATCGCGCAATGGTAGTATTTTTCGTAATTATCGGTCGTAAAATTTAACACGAGATCATTATCACAGTGCCAACATTTCATAAACAACTTTCTCCCTTATTTTCTAGATTTGGATTTTCATGTTAGCACACTTTGTCAAGGATTGCCAAGATTTTTTTAAACATTTTTTATTGGTCAAACCAAATAAATTTTCCCCGCCTGCTTTCGAAATAAATAAAATTTACCGGTTCGAAATCGAAGAAATTACCGCCTGCGTGTGACCGCGGAATTTGCGGAAACATTTTAAAATTTAACGACGTAAGACTTGCCGGCGTTCACGGGCAAATTTAACCGAAGCAACTTTTTATTAAATGTTAAGAGCAATCGAATTATCAAAAACGTACAAATCGGGCGGCGACGAGTACCGCGCGCTGAGCGGCGTCACGGTCGAGGTCGCGGACGACGATCTTCTGGCGATCGTCGGAAAATCCGGCAGCGGAAAATCGACTTTGATGCATCTGCTCGCCTGCCTCGATTCGCCGACGAGCGGCCGGATAACCTTCAACGGCGAGGACGTCACGACTTTTTCGCAAAGCCGTCTGAATCGTTTCCGCAACGAGACTTTCGGGTTCGTTTTTCAGCAGTTTTTCTTAAACGGACGCGATTCGGTGCTCGAAAACGTCGTCTTGCCGCTCAAAATTCGCGGGCTTTCGGGCGCGGCGCGGCGCGAAAAGGCGCTCGAATACCTGCGCGCGGTCGGGCTTGCAGACAAAGCATTCAAGGCGGCGAAAGACCTTTCGGGCGGCGAACGCCAGCGCGTCTGCATCGCGCGCGCGCTCGCGAGCGAACCGCGTGTGATTTTCGCCGACGAACCGACCGGAAACCTCGATTCGGTGACCGGCGCGATGGTCGTCGAAACCCTTTTCCGTCTCAACCGCGAACAGGGCATCGCCGTCGTGATCGTCACGCACGACGACGAATTGGCCGGTAAATGCACGCGCCGGATCGAACTTAAGGACGGGGAAATCATTTCGGAGGGATAGGAGAAACGGGACGCGGGTGAACGCCGGTAAAAGCGGATTTTCGCCGATCATTTAGTAAAGTAGTAAAGCGGAAAAATCCGCGAAAATCCGTGAAAATCCGTCCCGCCCGTGCCCTTCCGCGTCCCGTTGAAACGTAAAAATATGAAACTGACGGACTTAATAATCACCGCCAACCGGAATCTTTTCCGCAATAAGCTGCGGACGCTTCTGACCGTGCTGGCGATCTTCGTCGGCGCGTTTACGCTGACACTGACGAACGGTTTGGGCGACGCGATGAAGGATTACATCGAAACGCAGGTCAAAAATTACGAGGGCAATAACGTTTTATTCATCCAGAAAAAAATCGAACTGCCCGAAGGTCGATCAAAAAACGGACCCGCCGAATACCGGGAAGAAGACGAAGGAGGGTTCGACCCGAATACGATTTCAGTAACCGAAGAACAGGTCGCGCGCCTCGCCCGCGAATTTCCGGAGGTCAGGGCGTTTTCGCCCGATTACCAAATCAGATCCGAGTACTTGACGCTCGGAGAGAGCGGCAAAAAATATAAGATTCAGATCAACGCGATCGCGCGCGGCGTGACGCAGAAACTCGAAGCCGGACGCCAGATCGACGGCGAAAATCAGATCATCCTGCAATTCGACATCGCGAAGGCTTTGACGAAGGATTTCGGTTCCCTGATCGGCAAAGAAGTCACGATCGGCTACAAAGCCGGAAATCCGCCGCTCATGCAGACGACCGAATTGAAAATCGTCGGCGTCGCGACGAAAGGCTTCATGGCGTCGCAGTTTTCGACCGTCGATTTCGCGACCGAAAAGCGAATCTACGACGCGCAGCGCGCCGGTTCGCCCGAATACGGCAAGGTTTTGAACTTTTCGTTCGAAATCGCGAACGGCGACCGCGCGGCGATCGAAAGCGTCAAAAAGCGGCTCGACGAAAAGGGTTTCCGGGCGGACACGATGGCGGATCGTTCGAAGCGCACTTACGACGCGATCAGCGTTTTTCAGGTCGGGATGAATCTTTTCGCGCTCGTCGCGCTGCTCGCCGCTTCGTTCGGCATCATCAACACGCTCGTCATCGCCGTCATGGAGCGCACGAAGGAAATCGGTCTGCAGAAAGCGTTGGGCATGGGACGCGCGCGGATTTTCTTTCTCTTTTCGCTCGAATCGGTTTTGATCGGTTTCTGGGGCGCGGTCCTCGGCATCGGCGGCGCGATGCTGCTCGGGTCGGCGGCGAATTCCTACGCGTCGAAATATTATCTCGAATCGTTCGAAGGCTATAATCTGATCGCCTTCAAACCGTTTTCGCTGCTTTTTATCGTCGCGCTGATCTGTCTGGTCGCTTTTCTCGCCGGCGTTTTGCCGGCGTTTCGCGCGAGCCGCCTGAACCCGATCGAGGCTTTGCGGTACGAATAAAATTACCGGAGCCAAATAAATAAAGGAAGCCGCAAAAAGTGTTTACAAAATGCTTTTATGCGGCTAATATTTTGGCAGATCCAAAAAGAAGGTTTCGTCGAGTGATCGTGTATAAAATGGAGCGGTTGAAAAAATCGACTCTTTTGGTCAAATTCAAAATGCTTTCATAAATAAAAAGCGAAAAGGAGACTAAACGGATGAAGACCAAAATTTTATTGTTTATCGCGATTGCTTCGATGTTGGTGATTTCAGCTTCGGCGCAGAAAAACGCGGCGGTCGAAAAAGCCCTGACTGATAAGGAACACATGGCCTGGAAAAATCTGGTCGATAAAAAATACGATGATTTCGCGAGCATGTTCGCCGACGATTACGAGGGCGTTTACGCGAGCGCGGTCACGACCAAAGCGTCGGAAGTCGCCGCGGTAAAAGAGATACCTTTTACCGCGGCGACCGTCACGGACGTGAAAGTCAAAATGCTCGATGCCGGTAATGCGCTCGTGACTTACAATGTTAAGGCGGATATAACTATGCCGGACGGGAAAACGGCTTCGGAAAATATGCGGGCGACGACCGTGTGGGTCAAACGCGGTAAAAATTGGCTGGTCGTTTATCACTCGAACATTTCGATTCAGCAGTAGGATGAATCGACAGTTCGACGGGCGCGGGATTTCTTCCTTTTCGCGTCCGTTGCTCTTCTACAATGCTTTAAAGTGGATGAATTTTCAGTTCAATTTGTTCGACCCGTATTTGAAAACAAATCCAACTTGCGAGCGTAATCTTCAGACCAGTAATCAAAGGAGAATTTCAAATAATGATCGTCACGACCGGGAACGACGTTGAGGGCGCGAAAATCGTGGAGTATTTGGGAGTCGTGCGCGGCATCGTCGTGCGCGCGACGAGCATCGGCGCGGGGTTTATCGGCGGTTTGAAGTCTTTAGCCGGCGGAAACATCGAAGAATTCACGCGCGTTTGCGAAGCGGCGCGCCAGGAAGCGTTCTCGCGGATGGTGCAGCACGCGCGGCAGATGAACGCCGACGCGATCATCGGCATGCGTTACGACGCGACGGAATTCTCGCAGGGCACGACCGAAGTGCTCGCGTACGGCACCGCCGTCAAATTAGCGGATAAAAAATGATTCGCCTTCTACCTCTTCCGAACGCCGACGACGGTCGCGAGCATCGCGGCGATCAGCTTTTTGTCTTCCTCGCCGCGAAACGCGTAAACGTCGCCGCGCACGGCGCTCAGGGTTTTGCCGGGTTTCAGAACCCGCGCTTCGGCGACGAAATAATCGCCGATCGCCGGCGATAAAAGATTGATCTTGAATTCGGCGGTCAAAACCTCCGTCTCGACCGGCATCAGCGAAAAGGCGGCGTAACCGCACGCCGAATCGACGATCGCGGCCGTGATGCCGGCGTGCAGAAAGCCGTTTTGCTGCGTCAGATCGGCGCGGTAGGGCAGAAAAATATCGACCTCGCCCGGTTCGATCCGCAATAGTTCCGCGCCGATCAGCGACATGACGGGCTGCAGCGCGAATGATTCGCGCACCTTTTCCGCGAAATTGCTGTCCTTCGGTTCAAATTTCATAAAAACTCAGCGTTCCGTCGCTTTCAGGAGAACTGAAACACATTTTCTTCCGCCAAAAGGCGAAGGCGAATAGGATTGAAAATCTTTTGATAATCCGGTTATGGCAGGAACGAGCCTTTGCCGTTGCGGCCGATGCGCATGTTGACGAGCCAGTCGAGCCAGCGGTATTTGAGCGCTTTCGGATTGAGGTATTCGGTGATGCCGACGGCTTTGCGCGGTTTGCCGTCGCGCATCGTGAGCGTCATTTCCGAAAGGAAACGAAGGTAAAAAAAGCTCGCGTCGATGATCTTGGTCTGCTTGACGCGCAGGCGCAGATTGTCCTCGGTCAGAAAGGTCAGCCGCTGCGGGTAACGAATGCCGAAAATGTCGCGCCCGAACTGCTGTTCGTCGTATTCGGCTTCCGACTCGGAAAGCTCGCCGTTGCGGATCGTAAAAAGCTTCGTCGCGCCGCCGTCGCCCGCGCGGCATTCCCGGTAACGGTAGAAAACCGCCGAACAATCCGTAAAATGCGCTCTGCCCCACTGCCAATCCTGCACGGTTTCGGGCAGCCAGCGGTCGTCGTAATTGTGATCGTGATAGCCCGTCCCGCGGAAATGCAGGGCGTTCAGTTCCTTGCCGGTTTCGTCTTTAACGACGATCCTGCCCGAAACGTCGGCGCGCGAAACGACCAGATTCCAGACGTGCGCGTCCGCCGCGCCGACCGGCTTTTCGGAGCGAAAGTCGCTTTCGATCGCGAGCCATTCGAACTGCGCTTCGAGCGCGAGGTTTTTTCGCAAAGCCGCTTTGACCGAGATAAAATAGCCGGAGCCGTAGGGCGCGGACTCGTATTTAAAGAAGTTTTCCCCGATTCGGCATTCGGGCGAGCTTTCGGAAGCGGTAAATTCCGCGGCGTTAAATTCGTTGATCGCGCGGTAGATCGGTTTCCCGTCGCGGTAGTACGTGAAAGCGACCGCCGGAATGTTCGATTTCGGGATCGGGATTTCGGTTTTCGGATTTCGGGTTTTTGAATGATCGGCCGTTTTCCGCTCCGTTTCTTCGCTTTTCCGGTTATAGCGCGGCGAGAAGATGAAATTATCGAGAAAAATAATGACGACCGCGTCGCGCCCGTCGTCGCTCAAGGCGTCGAAATACCACCATTCGTAAGCCTTCGCGTTTCGTTTCGGCGACCAGACGTCCGCCGCCACGCTCGATGTGAACGAAAACTTTTCACGCAGGGTTTGTGCCGTCGTCATGATCGCTTACCTTTTCGGAAGGGGTTTGGAAATAGAGCAACTAAAGCATCGCAAAATTTGAAAAATTTGGCAAACTTTTGCCGCCGAATTGAATCTCTTAAAAAGTGCAAACGACTCTCTCCGGAGCTTTAAATTAAACAGAGAGGAAATTTAGATGAAACAGAAAGTATTCCTATTACTGGTCGGGTTGATTTTGGCGACCGCCGCCGCGGTCGACGCGCGCGCCGGCGACAAGAGCATCGCCGATCTCGAATCGAATTTATCGAAGTACCAGAACAAAACCGTCAAAATAACGGGCGTGGTGCGCGACGCGGACGGCGTCAATATTCCGCTGCTCGGCGTCAGCGGCGGCTGTTATAAAATCGACGACGGAACCGGTTCGATCTGGGTCTGCACCGAGCGCGGCGTTCCGGTCAAGGGCACGCAGGTGCGCGTCAAAGGCGTTCTGCAGACGGGCGCCGTCATCAGGGGCAAAAACTACGGTCTGATGATCATCGAGAAAGACCGCAAGTTTCGTAAAAGATAAACCTTTTTCGGGAAATGACAAACGGGGAAACGGCGGGATAAAATCTTGTCGTTCCCTTTTTTTATGAAAAATTTCATCGAAACGTTCGATCAACAATTTCTCAAACTTCACGAGCGCTCCCGCGAATTCATCGAACGCGTGCCGAACGAAAAGCTCTACTGGCAACCGCGCGCCAAGGACGCGCTTTTTCCCGTCAATTCCTGCGGCGAATACATTCTGCGGTCGGCCGCGGCGATCGAACAAACCTTCGGCGGCATCATGACCCGGCTCTGGGACGATCCGTTCGAATGGACTTTGCCGGAAGCGCTTTCGACCGGCGATTTGATCTTGAATTACCTCGACGAAACCGAGGAGACGCGGCGCAAAGGCTTCGGCTTTTTCGCCTCCGACGAAGATCTGCGGCGCGAAATTCCGGCGCCCGAAAGATTGCGGTCGATTTTTCAGATCCTGCTCGATACGCTGGCGCGCGCCGAGCATTTTCAGGGTCGCGCGTTCGCGGTTTTCCGGACGTTTTCAGACGAAAAACTGCCGCGTCTCGCTTGAATCGGAGGCGCGAACCCGAACGTCCGAAGCCGGAAAAAAATATAACTTCGGCGTTCGGGCGGCGCATTTCGGACTTCGTTGCAATCCGAACTTTTTCGTGTAAAAATTCGTTAAGGCTTGAGTCTTACGGATTTTTCCGACAATTTGGGAGAAAATAAATGCACTGTCCGCGTTGTGGTCAACAACAGGTTTCGGAAGAGATAAAATTTTGTTCGCGGTGCGGCTTTCCGCTCGGGCTCGTCGCCGAGATTCTCGCGCACGGCGGTTCACTTCCGCAGTTAGCCGAATTGCATCAACCGGGCAACAAGCGTTTGACGCGCAATCTGGGTCTGAAAATCTCGCTCGTCTGGTTTTTACTGCTCGATTTTATCCTCGTGCCGCTCACGGCGATCGCCGACGCGCCGGGCGAGCTGGTCGCCTTTCTGGCGGTCGTCGGCTTTTGCGGCGCGCTGCTGTTAACGGTCGTTTCGTTTTTATTTCTGAGAAACGCGCCGAAGGTTTCGCCCGGACAAAACGATTCGCCGAACGACTTTGTCGCGCCGCAGCATCTGCGCGGAAACCGGAACACGGCTTTGCCGCCGTCGGCCAGCCGGCCGGTCTCGGATTACGCGCCGCCGGCCGCCGGCTCGTGGAAAGCGCCGGAGACGGGCGAGCTCGTGCCGCGCAGCGTCACCGAAGGGACGACGAAATTGCTGAAAAAAGATGAATAATTTTGAGGGAAGGATTATGAAGGTTTATTGTCCGAGATGCGGTCAGGAGCAGATCACGGCGGAAGTCCGGTTCTGCTCGCGCTGCGGCTTTTTGATGAACGGTTTGGCCGAGGTCGTCCTCAACGGCGGCATTCCGCAGCAGTCGATGCCGAACGCGCCGAAACCGGCGACGCCGCGCCGGCGCGGCTTGAAACAGGGCGGCGCGTGGTTTCTGCTCGGCGTCGTGCTGGTTCCGATTTTGGGCATTTTGTCGGAGATCTTAAACTTTAAGGACGAAATCGTCGGTTTGGCGGCGGTCGTTTTCTTTCTCGGCGGCATCGTGCGGATGATCTTCGCGCTGGTTTTCGAATCGGGCAATCCGCAGGATAAAACGATCGAGGAAAACGTTTATCAAACGGCGCAGAAACTGCTCAATAAGAATCCGCAGGCCGGCCAGCTTCCGCCGCAGCAATCAATCCCGGTCGATTCCTACGCGCCGCCGCGCGCCGCGAACTGGCGCGACACTTCCGATTTGGAGCCGTCGAGCGTGACCGATTCGACGACCAAATTACTCAACAATAAAGAACGATAAGGAAACGAGGCTATGTATTGTCCGCGCTGCGGTCAGGAACAAATTTCAAACGAAACGCGGTATTGCTCGCGCTGCGGGTTTTTGATGACCGGCGTCGGCGAGCTCGTCGCGAACGACGGCAAAATCACGGTCAGCGCGCCGGCGAGAATCGATTCGCCGCGCCGGCGCGGAATCAAAAAAGGCCTGTTTATTTTTTTGCTGACGTTCCTCGTCGTTCCGATCGTTTCGATTTTAACGATCATGGTCGGCGCCGAACCGTTCGGAGTCGCCATCGCCTCGATAATCCTTTTTGTCGGCGGGATTCTGCGGATGGTCTACGCGCTGATGTTCGAATCGAGCGAGCCGCTCGGTAAAACGGCCGATCATTCGGTTTATCAAACCGCGGCGAACATTTTGGGCGGAAACCGTGAACAGAACGCACTGCCGCCGTCGCAGTCGATGCCGGCATCTTCTTACATGCCGCCGGTTCAGGGGAAATGGCGCGAGACGAACGATCTGGAGCCGTCGAGCGTGACCGATCCGACGACGAAGCTTCTGGAAAAAGATCGCTGATCCCGAAAACGCGTCGTCAAAATATTCACCGAAAGCGAAAAACGAAAGGCGAAAAATTAAGGATTTCAACCTTAATTTTTCGCCTTTCGTTGATTGTTATTTGCGCTCCGTCGCGCGGGTTCTTTACAACCATCAGGCTGCTGATTTAAGTTTCGCTTTAGTAACCGATCGCTTCGCCGTCGCTGCGCGAATCGATCGCGCCGAACTTGACGCCGGTTTTTTCCTCGATCGCGATGCCGGTCGCCGATGCGATGTTGGCGGGTTTGGCGGCGAATTTCTGTCCGAAACTTTCAAGAATTTTGAGCGTGTCGGGCGACATGCCCATCGGTTCGTAAAGCACTTCGTCCGGGTACCACTGCTGATGAACGCGCGGCGCGTCGATCGCTTCCTGAATGTTCATGTCGTAATCGATCATATTGACGACCGTTTGCAGCACCGCGGTGATGATGCGCGGCCCGCCGCGCGCGCCGACGGCAAACCAAACCGAACCGTCTTTTCTTAAAACGATCGTCGGCGTCATCGAAGACAAGGGGCGTTTAGCGGGCTGCACCGCATTGTTCTCGCCCTGAATCAAACCGAACATGTTCGGTTTTCCGGGGCGCGCCGCAAAATCGTCCATTTCGTCGTTGAGCAGCACGCCCGTTCCTTTCGCCGTCACGCGCGAGCCGTACAGGTCGTTGATCGTGTAGGTGTTCGAAACGACGGTGCCGTCGGAGTCGACGACCGTGAAATGCGTCGTTTCCGTGCCTTCCGCGAAAGCGACCGCGCCGGCTTTGACGTCCGCGCTGCTCGTCGCCCGCGTCGGGCTGATCGATTCGGCGCGTTTTTTGGCGTAATTTTTGTCGATCAGCTGCGCGGTCGGAACCTTCGCGAAATCGGGATCGCCCATAAACTCGGCGCGGTCGGCGAAGGCCCGGCGCATCGCTTCGGTCAAAAGATGATACTTCTGCGCCGAATTGTAGCCCATTCCGCGCAGATCGTAGCTTTCGAGCATGTTCAGGACCTGCAGCATGACGACTCCGCCCGACGAGGGCGGCGGCATCGTGATGATTTCGTGGCCGCGGTAATTTCCGCGCAAGGGCGTGCGTTCTTTGGCGACGTAATTTTTCAGGTCTTCGAGCGTGATCAGACCGTTGTTGCGCTTCATGTCGGCGGCGATCAGCTCGGCCGTGCGCCCGGTGTAAAACTCGCGCGCGCCCTGCTTTTGCATCCTTTCGAGCGTGGCGGCCAGTTCGGGCTGTTTGAGCACGTCGCCTTCCTCGAACATCTTTCCGCCGTTCAGGAAAATCTTTTTACTGTCCTCGTATTTCTCGAGCGTCGATTTGTAGGATTTGAAAAGCTCCGCCAAACGGTAGCTTAAAACGTAGCCGTCCTGCGCGAGCCGCCGCGCCGGTTCGACCAAATCCTTCCAGAGCATTTTCTTCGAGCCGTATTTTTGATATGCTAAATCGAGTCCGGCGGGCGTTCCCGGCACGCCGGAAGCGCGGTAACCGACCGTCGAGCCGCCTTCGCCGCGAATCAAATTGCCGTCTTTATCGACGAAAACGTCGCGCGTCGCGGCTGCCGGAGCCATCTCGCGGTAATCGATCGCCGCCGTTTTGCCGTCCTTAAAACGAATCAGCATAAAACCGCCGCCGCCCAGATTTCCGGCTTCCGGATAAACGACGGCGAGCGCCAGCGCGACGGCGATCGCCGCATCGACCGCGTTGCCGCCTTTTTTCATGACCTCGACGCCGATTTTCGAAGCCAATTCGTGCTGCGAAGCGACCATGCCGCGTTTCGCCCGGACGGGTTCGCGCCATGCGCCGAGCGTGTCGGCCGACAGCGGGAATAAATGAAGAAATAAAAGGAATAAAACGAAAAGGGAAATTTGTCGGTTGATGTTTTTCATAAAAGGAAACAGGAATAAAGTGATTTTTCTTTAACCTTACGGAAAAATCGGCAATTTTTCAAAAATCAAGTTCTTTTTTAAAGTTTCGGCTTTATTAATCGTATTTAACTAACAAATTTCTTTGACTTTAATTTGAAATAGGTTAAATTGTTATTTACAAAATCACTTGATCAATTCAACAAATAATTTTGATTTCCGAACGGTTGATCAAATTTTTCGGAGAGGAGTGCTGTAGTATGAAAAAATTAATCAGTTTTTTTGTCATGGTCATGCTGTGCCCGCTGACAAACATTCAGGTTTTCTCACAAAAAAACAGAAGTATCACCAAAACCCCATTAACCAAACAACAAAAACCGACCAAAAATCAAATGCCCGGCAACGTCCCCTCAGACGTTAGCTTGAAAAGCGTCGCCGCCTACAGCGAAGGCGAGGGCGTTTACGTGCGCTGGCAAACCGAGCATGAAAACAAAAACCTGGGTTTTTATTTGTACCGCGTCGGCGCCAACGGCCCCGAGCTCGTCAGCGACGGATTTATTCCGGGCGGACGGACGTTTTCGAGCGAAGACGTCGTCTACGGCGAAAACTATTCGTATTTCGACGAGCGCGGCGACGCCTCAAGCATTTACTATATCGAAAGCATCCAATCGAACGGGAATCGAAACATCATCGGGCAGGTCTCGACGACGCCGGTCGACGATCTGATTTCGCTGACCGGCACCTCCTCCAAAGAATTAAAAAGGAAGCGCGAAGAAACGGTCAGCCGTCTGGCGGGCGAAAGCAGGGCGGTTTTGCCGCTCGAACTGCAGACGCAGTACGAAACGAACAACGCCGCGCCGGACATCGTCATGCAGCGCTGGGTCGCGTCGCAGCCGGGCGTTAAGATCGCCGTCAAGCAGGAAGGAATTTACCGCGTGTCGCGCACCGATCTCCAGAACGCCGGTTTCGACGTCAACGCGTCGAGCGATTTGTGGCAGCTTTACGCCGACGGCAAACAGCAGTCGATCATCGTCGCGCCGGACGGTTCGTACATCGAATTTTACGGTCAGGGAATCGACACGCCCGAATCCGATACGAGGGTTTATTACCTGCTCGTCGGCGCGCAGAACGGTTTGCGGATGGCGACGAATTTCGTGCGCCCGCTTTCGGGAAACATTCAGGGAACGAATTACTTCCAGACGTTCACGCGCCGCGACCGGCTCGTTTACCTGTCGCCGGACATTCTGAACGGCGAGGAGGAAAACTTCTTCAGCAATACGCTCATACTGGGGGCCAACGCGCCGACCACGCCCGGGACGATAACCGTGAATTTCAATTTAACCGGCGTCGATTTCAACAGCTCGAATGCGGTCGTCGAAGTCGGAGTTCAGGGCATTACCGGCACGCCGCACCAGTTTGCGATAAATTTCAACGGCGTCGCGCTCAATCCGGTCGGCGGGAACGGGTTCGTTTTGATGAAGGGAACTTATCAGGTTCCGACCTCCGCGCTGCGCGAAGGCGCCAACACGCTGCAGCTGCAAAGCCTCGGCGGCGCCGGCGCGAACGGCTTGTTTCATTCGATCAGCGTCAGCTACAACCGAAGGTACGAAGCGATTCAAAATCGTCTCTCCGCTTACACGAATAACTACCGGCAAACCGCGATCGGCGGTTTCCAGTCGGCGAACATCAGAATCTTCGACCTGACTTTTCCGGACAATCCGTCGGTTCTGTCGAACGTCGGCATCGCCAATAATTCCGGCAACTACCGCGCGACTATTCCCGCGAGCCAGCGCCGCCCGTTCTACGCCGTCGAGGATTCGGCGATATTAGCGCCGAGCTCGGTGACCTCGAACGCGCCCTCGACGCTCTCGACGGCGGCGCACAACGGCGAATTGATCATCGTCGCTTACCGAACATTCATGCAGCAGGCGAACGACTGGGCGAACTACCGCCGCGCGCAGGGTTTGACGGTCGAAGTCGTCGACATCGAGGACGTTTCGGACGAATTCAGCTACGGAACGACGAACTCCGCGGGCATGACGGAGTTTTTCAAATTCGCCGAAGCCAACTGGCAAACGCCGCCGAATTACATCCTTTTGATCGGCGACATGAGTTATGATCCGCGAAATTATGAAAATCGAGCGTTCCAGAACTTTATCCCGACCAAACGCGTCGATACGATTTACGAGGAAACCGGCAGCGACGAGGCTCTGTGTGATTTCGACAACGACGGTCTCGCGGAAATCTCGATCGGCAGAATTCCTGCCCGCACCTCCGCGCAGGCTATTCTGATGATGAACAAAATGGTGACCTTCGAAGCGAATTTGGCGACCGCTTACAGCCGCGGAATCCTTTTCGCCAGCGATCAGCCCGAGGGTTATGATTTCGCCGGGTTAAGCCAGCGACTCGGGCAGCAGCTTCCGCCGGCCATCCCGCAAACCTTTATTACCCGCGACGCCACTAACCGGAATTTGATGATCGCCGATATTAATCAGGGGCGTTACATGGTCAATTATTCCGGTCACGGCGCCGCCGGCAGCTGGAACGGGAATTGGATGGTGCTCGGCGATCCGCAGTTTATGACCAACGCGCCGAATTACACGGTCTTTAATATGCTGACCTGCGCGAACGGGTATTTTCTGCGCACCAACTTCGACAGTTTGGCGGAAGCCTTATTGAAATCGCAGAACGGCGGCGCCGTGGCGGTCTGGGCTTCGACCGGCAAAACCACGCCGGACGTGCAGGAAGTGATGGCAGCGCGTTTTTATAATCAGCTGAACGTCGGCACGATGAACCGCTTCGGCGATTTGGTCAAAGACGCCAAACAAAACGTCGTCGGCGGTCGCGACGTCCGCCTGTCATGGGCATTGCTCGGCGATCCGACGATGAAACTGAAGCCGTAAACAAAAAAGCGGAGTAAAAAAGAAGGGGAGGCGAGAAATCAATCTCGCCTCCCCTTCTTTTTTACTCTTCCCTTCACTTCAACCCTGCTTCGGCTGAATCCGCAGCATATAAGTGCAGACCGTAATCGGAACGCCGGGCGAAATCGAAATCTGCTGACCGATCGGAAGCTCGTAATTATTGATGATCGCGGGGTTTCGCCCCTCGTTGATCATCGAAAAATTGCCCTTGCCGTCGGTCATAAAAGTCAGGTGCCGGCGGCTGATTTCCGGGTCGCCCTGCAGCGAAATATCGACGGGTTTGGATTTCGAGCCGCGTCCGATGCTGATTTGGTTTTGGTAAACGGGAACGACGTTCTGGCGCACGCCGGCGCGCCAGATTTCGAGCTTGTAAAGCTCGGCGGGCCCGCGCTTTTGAACGTGCGTCATTTCTTCGCCGGTATCTTCGGCGGGCGGCATCGTCGGCGGTTGCGGCGCCTGATAATTCGCCGCAACCGGCGGTTGAAAACTTCCCGGCGGCATCGTCGGCGGCGGATTGCCCGACGAAATCGTCTGATTCTGCACGACCGGCTGGTTCTGCGCGACCGGTTGATTCTGCGTGAAATTCGGCGGCGCGTTGTTTGGCGGCGCCGGTTTCGGCGAAATGTCGACGTTCGGTTTCATCCGCGCGAGCACGCTCGTTTTGTTGGCGTTCGGATCTTCCCAGCTGTGCTGCACGCGAATGTCGCCGGTCTCGAGCGTGCCGTCGACGCGCAGCTGCACGGCGAAGCTCTGCGTTTCGAGCTTCTTTTTGCCGGCGATTTCTTTGGCGCGTTCGGCGAGGATATGATACAGGCCCTGTTCGAGCCCGCGGCGTTTCGCGCCCTGCCAGTTTTTATCGTCCTCGTCCGACAGGAAAATCGTGTATTCGGTCGGGATGATCGTCGTGCCCTGCGGCAGCGGCACCATCTCGTTCTGCATCACGGCTTCGACTTCGCGCGCGATTTTAACGATGAATTCTTCCGCTGCGCTGCGCGGTTTGACCTGCGCGTCGCGCGCCGCTTCCTCCAAAACGAGTTCGCTCGTTTCGCCGTCGATCCATCTTCTAACTTTATCAAGTACGCTCATTTCGATTTTGGATTTTGGATTTTGGATTTCGGATTTTAAGTAAAGGCAACGATCGAAAACCGAAAATCAAAAGTTCAACTTACTCCTGTACATCAATTAAAGGTTTGTAAACCCAGCCGTGATCGGAGTCCGTCTGGTTTTTTTTCGGACGCCCGTATTCGATTATATCAACTTCATACCAGTTATCTTTCGAATTTACAATCCGCACGCGGGAATTTTTCGGCACCATCCCGACGATTTGACTGTTCGGGTCGCCGCCCGTGCGCAGATTCGCGTCGGTGTTGGCGGTGCCGTTCGGTTGCGCGAACGGATTTTTGAATTCGGGCAGAACGCCGGCGCCGCGCAGGAAACTATGCGTCGCGTAGAGAATGCCGGTGAAAAGACAGATCACGACCAGAAAAGTCGCCGCGCGGCGCATCAAGTTTCGGGGCCTTTTCGGTTTCTCGATTTCCTCCTGAAAAACGAGCTCGCCGTTCGGCGCGGCGACCGGCGGCTGCCCGGCCGGGATATGGTTGAGCGAATGATTCTGAAACTCGTTCAATTGGGCGGCGTTGCCGACCTTCACGACGAGCGCCGGGTTTTTCGAAACCTGGTTGTTTTCAAATTTTAATTCGCGCGAAGTGTTGAATCGCGGCTGCTGCGGCGCGAGCGGCGTGTAGCCGCGCGAAACGTGGGCCTTCGGCGTGCCGGCCGAGCGCGCAGCGACTTCCGTTTTCACTTCGCCGTCCTCGGTCGCGTAAGCTTTCAGCCGCCCGAAATCCTTCCAGAATTCGTAGATGTCCTGATGGCGGTCTTTCGGATTGTTCCGCGTCGCTTTCTGCAGAACTTCGAGCAGCTCGCTCGCCCACGGCTCCTGTCTCGAGGCGAAGGGCAGCTCCCTGATCGGCTGGTTCGAGAAAAAACGCGGCGATTCGCACGTGAAAAGCACGTACGCTGTTTTCGCGAGCGAATAAATATCAGCCGCCGGCGTCAGTTCCGCGACCTCGAAGTGTTTGCCGTCTTCGGCGAGCATCGGGCTGTGTTCGGGCGGCGCGTAAATGTTCGTGCCGACGCGCGTGATCGGCGAATCCGAGGCGGAAAACCGCGCGACGCCGAAATCGGCGATTTTGACCGTTTCGCGGTCGGCGGTTAAAAGCAGGTTCTGCGGCTTGATGTCGCGGTGAATGACGCCGTTGTTGTGCGCGTGCGCGAGTCCGGCGCAGACTTGTTCGAGATAACCGAACGATTTGCGGAACGAGAGCGTTTTCTCGCGGCATGCTTTCGAGAGATCGCCGCCCGGCAGATATTCGAGCACCAGGTAATGAAAGACCATGCCGCGCAGATCGCGCGCCGTGCCGTGCCCGAGGCGGCTGATGATGTTCGGATGCCGCACGCGGTCGAGCGCGATCGCTTCGTTTTGAAAATTCTCGACGAGCGTGCGTTCCAGATCGGCGTCCAAATCGTTCTGCATGAAGACGTTGAGAGCTTTGATGACGACTTTCCGGTGCGCCGATTGCGGAGCGGCGACGTTGTCGTGCGCCACGTATATTTCGGCGTAACTGCCGCGGCCGAGGAGCTCTTTAATGTCGTAGCGTCCGTCGAGGCGGCTGTTTATTAGCGAAAGTTCTCTTATCATTCGGTCACTTAGATGCTATCTCAAAACGCTCGATTTCACCAATAAAAGTGATACGAAAGAATTTTTTCAAAGTTCGCGCTTCGAAGACGAAAACGCGAAAGCCTCCGCCCGATCGGGCGGAGGCTTTCGGTCCGGCGACGATTTTCGGGACGGCTTCCGGGTCGCTAATTGACCCTTTGAAATCCCGTCAATTGAATGTGCTGAAAAAAAGGCGTGCCGGGCGGCAGTCTCGTCGGGTCGAGGAACGACGAGTCGAAAACCCAGTTGCGGTTGGGCGGCTCGTAAACTTTCGTCGTATTCTTGTAAGAACCGTTGTTGTTGTGCGCGTTGAAGAGATTGATGATCGAGCCGACATAATTGAGCCGGATGCCGTTCCACCGTTCGAGAAAGCGCTTGAAGTTATGAACGCCGCCGCACATCCGCGGGTCGCCGCCGCCCTGGTTCGGCGTGCCCTCGATGCTGCTTCGCGAATCGCCCGACAGCAGCGCGAAGCGGACGTGCGTTTCGCTCGCGACGCGCTGCGCCGAATCGAACGGATAACGAAAACTGCGCGCGTCGCTCCAGATGTTGGAAAGAATCGTCACGGCGTCGCCGACGATCGATGCCGGAACGTGCGCCGCCGTGTTTTGCGGATTGTAACCGGATGCCGGCGTCGGGTTGCCGACCGAGCTGATGCCGGTCGCGTTATAATTTCCGAACACGTAAATTCCGTTTTCGGAGGCGACCGTAAACCCTTTCGTATTGAGCGGATCGGCCGCATCGAAAATGCCCGGCAGCCGCTCGCCGCGAATCAACCGCACGCCGCGCCGGTAGTACGGATGATCGACCGCGGCGGCGAGCGCCGGCGAGACGTGCGTGCCGGTGCCGGTGTAGCGGACCGCTTCGTTGATGTAGTCCGCGTCGAGCCGTTTGTTGTTGTTGATGTCTTCGCCCGGCTGCGGCTGCCCGCCGTCATTGTTGCCGTAGATGTCTTCCATGTCGTACTCGCCGTCGAAATCGCCGTCGCCGCGGCGGTCCGAAACGTATAAGACCCAGCCGTTCGCTTCCGGGACGTCAGAATTTCTCAAACCCCTTCCGTTGGCGTTCGCAAAAGCCGTTCCGGTCTTCGGCATAACGGAATTGTGCTGCCCGTCGAGAAAGGCTCTCAGATTCGTCACGTCGATGTCGACCATGCTCATCACGCCCGCCCACGGAACGTTTCCGCCCGGATAAACGCTGCCGACGCTGCCGACGTTGATGCCGTCGTTGTAAAGCCCTTCGCGCGTATCGAACATTTCGATCGGAAAGGGCACGACGCGCTGTTCGACGCCCGGCGCGCCGACCGTCGGCGGAATAGTTTTATAATGCGCCTGATTGTCGATGACGCCGCCGTTGTCGCGCTGCGTCCAGTTTCCGGAACCGGTCGGAACGCCCGAGGCGTTGGTCGGGCGGTCGTTCGCCACGACGACGTTGTAATTCGTGCCGCCGATGTTCGGGTAGGACATAAAAGACGTGTCGCTGGCGGTCAGTTGAACGCCGGGAATGGCGAACCTCTGCAGTTTGACGATCGAACGGGTGTCGGCGCTGCCGTAGCCCGCCAGATTGAAGGGCGCGCGCTCGGTCACGCCGAGACTCAGTATGTCGGCGGTCACGTCGCGCGTCTGAATCGAATTGTCCGCCGAGTCGATGCCGACCAATTCGATTTTGATCCACATTTGTCTGCCCGAATTGAAGAACCTTTCGCCGTTCAAACGCGTCGCCGCGTAGCCGTCGAGCATAGTCAGGGGACGATAGCCGCGCGCTTCGCCGAGCGGCGGCTCGCTGCCGTCGCCGCTCGGCGCGCCGTCGAGCCGGATGCCGCACGGCGCGCTCACCGCCTGCGTTCCGGAACCGGCGGCGCAGCCGGGAAGTTTGGCTTTGCTGTCGGATAGCGAAATGCGGATGCCTTTTTTATTGAAATAACGTTCTTTGCTCGTCGTTACCGAATCCGCGTCGCCCGCCTTGACGGGCGCCACGCCGACGCCGTCGTTTTGCAGATCGCCGACGTTTTTGCCGCGCTTGACGAGCTCGATGTAATCGAGCGGCGCGCCGGCGATCTTGCTCGCGATCTTGAGCGGCAGGTTGAGCGATTTTTGCTCGGATAGCAGGTTGCCCTGAAACAGTTTCCGGCTGTCTTCCCAATCGTTGTTTTTGTAAACCTTCGGCATGTCGCTGCTCGTAAAAACCGGATCGCCGTTGCTGGGCGATTTCAGCGCGCTGCCCATCGCGTGCGTCAGTTTGACGTAGGTGCCCGAGCCGTTTTTGATAAAGACGTTTTCGCCCCAGTTCGTGTAGGAACGCCCGTTTCGCGAAACGTCGGTCAGAATGTGACCGGCGGCGGAAACGCGCGAGGAAAAATAAAGCCCCGTGTTCGCCATCATGAACATGTTGGCGTTGGAATGGACGCGACCGCCGAAATCGAAACGCGGTCCGGGATGAAACTCCAGATCGTCGTCGTAAAAAATGCCGAACTGAAAGATCGGGACGCGGTTGTTGTAAAACTTGCGGCGCAGCGCGACCTCGACGCCGTTCGTGCGGTCGGTCGCGGTCGTTTCGACCTGCCATTCGTCGCGCAGGGCGTTCAGGCCCTGCAGAAGCTGACCGCTCATGACGACCGTGCGCGTCTCCTCGGTCTGCGTGATGCGCTGCGCGAAATCGTAATCGTCCTCGAACCCGGGCGGAACCTGCGATTCGACGTGCGCCAGGTCGGCCGGCGCGGGCGATAATTTTTCTTCGAAAATTTTATCGAAATTGCGCGTCATGATTTCCAGACTGCCCTGCGCCGCCGCGAAGGCGCGCGATTCCGCCGCGTCGTTCGACGCCGCCGCGGTCTCGTTCGAAGTGCGCGTGACGGCCAGGGCGACGAACGCCCCGAGCAGCGTCAAAATCAACAGCGCGATGACCATCGCCGAACCGTCTTCATTTCTCCAAAAGCTTTTCTTCATATTTCTGATTCCTCTTTCTCGTTCGTCAATCGAAAGTCCCGCATTCGGGGATTCAAAAAAGGCGCGGGTCGAAACCGGTTAGCCGGCGTCGTACTGCAAATTTCGCGTGCTGAAAGTGCCGGTCAAAGTAACGGTCGTCGGTTCGCCGAGCTGTTCGTCCGATTCGGTCGCCTGAACTTTTATCGTGACGGTGATTTGCCGCACGAGATTGAAATTCGCCGGGTTGTCGTCGGCCGTGCCGGCGATTTCGTCGTCGCCGGCGGCCGGATTGTCGCTCGTGCTGCCGTCTTCCAAAACGTACGTGACCTGGAAATCCTCGATATTGAAGGCGACCGGCAGTTCCTGGATTTGGTCGGCCGCTTCCGCGCCGGAATTGTTGCCGAAAGTCATCCGCACGAGCGTGCCGTCGCTTTTGACTTTGTAGGCGACCCAGAAAAACCTTTTGACCGACGCGGCGTAAGTCGTGCAGTTTTCCTTGATGTCTTCTCCGCATTTGCGCAGGAGGCTGCCGCCGGTGCCGCCGCCGTCGAACGGCAGATTGATGCCGAGCGGGTCGCCCGGGGCGATGTCGATCGAGGTCGGCGACGGCACCGCGGTCGCCATCACCGCGACCTGCGAACTGTCCGATTCGACCAGATACAGATCGTAAGTTTCGGCGTTGCGCGCCCCGTTCGCGGCGGTTTGCAGCCGCACGCTCGACGGCGCGTCGGCGACGTCCGCGGCGTCGTTCAGCGAAATGACCTCGCCTTCATTAAAATCGGTATCGCGGTAAGCGAATGAAAGCAGGTCGGTGCGCGCGTTCGTGTCCGGATGCAGGATGTTGAAAAACAGATCGTCGCCGCCGATCACCGCCGTCAGCACGTCGCGCTCGGCGTCGGCGTCGGCGGGCAGTTCGAGCCGGTCGGAAATAAAATCATCCGGCACGACCGCGCCGTTCTTGTTATAGCTGAGCCCGGCGTTGAACGCGTCGCGGCTGATTAGGTAGAGCGCCGCCCGGGCGTTTTTCAGAACGTCCGCGTGGCGGCTGGCGCGGTTGCGGTCGATCAAACCGATTTGCAGCATCCCGTAAATCGTTCCGACGATGGTCGTGAAAACGACCAGCGAGACCATCATTTCAATCAACGTAAAACCGCTCTCGGCTGACAGCCGGGCCGCGTGTCTGTATCTTTTCATCCGTTTTTTACTCCGCGTAATTCGTAATAATGGTCGAGACGGTCTGTTCGCGCAGGAGGCTCTTGACGTAATACCGAACCGTCACGTCGATGCGCCGGCGCGTGATCGAATGCGGCGGCGACGGGCGTTCCGAATCCTGCATGTCGGTGATGACGATCCGCCGCTCAAAACCGTCCACCACGGGACTCGTATTGGAGTCGCCGCCCGCCGCCTGACAGGCGACGCCCGCGGCGCAGGCGTCGTCCGCGGTGCCGGCGACGCCGTCTCCTCCGAGGCCGACGCGAATCGGACGGAAGTCGGTGAGAAACGCGCCCTGCGGCTCGCCGTCCGCGTCCGGGTTGCTGCCGGTATTGCCGATCGAGTCCCAGCCTTTGATCGCATCGGGATCGGCGATATCGCGCGCCGAAAATATCGATTCGATCGTCGAGAGCGCGAGCTGTTTGGCGACGATCTGTTTTTCGGTTTCGTACGACCGCACCAGATTCGCCGTCAAGGCCGCGGTGGAAGCCAGAAGCCCGACCATCAGAATGACGAGCGCGATCATGACGTCGATATAAGAAAAGCCGCTTTCCTCTGATTTGTATGTCATTTTTGTTTGTTTTTGGGAGCAGCGGAAAGTCAATTTTCCGTGCCTGAAATCGAGCCGCCGGAAACGCCCCTGCGGCGCGAATCCTGCCATTTATTGGTGCCGGTCAGATTGCGGTTATATTCCCATAACCTGACCGAACCGGTGCCGCCGATGATTGTCACGGCGCGGGCGATGTCGGACGCGTTTTGATCGGATGTTTTCGGCGACCAGACGAACAGCGTCAATCCGGCGGTGGTGGCGTTCGAACCGGTCGCGTTGGTGCCTTCGTTGACGACCGTGCCGTTGCGCAGGAACCGGAAAGTGCAGACGTCGTGCCCGGCGCTCAACGGATGCACGCTCGTTCTGAACTGCGCGGGCGGGACGGGCAGGATTTCCGACGGGTTGGTATTGATATCGGACGGGCGCGAATCCACCCGAACCTGCGACCGCGGCGCCAGAACGAAATTCCGGACGAGACGGTCGTCGTCGGCGGTGGACGACTCGTTTTCTTCGATCAGCCGCACCTGATTGTCCGTCAGGTCGATCTCGACGCGCATCACTTCGCGCTGCGTCAGCGAACGCTGGCGCGCTTCCTGAAGGGCGTCGATTATTTTCAGCGCCTGCTCGTCCGGTCGGTAAAGGTTTTCGTGACCCGACAGGTAAAACAGGGAAATTCCCAGCAAAATTGTAATGACTGATAGAACTATCAACAGTTCGACCAACGAAAATCCACGTGACATAAATCCTTCCTTCTCAGTTTCTGAAATAAAATTGAGGCTGTCCGCCCAACGGGCTTTAACGAAGATTTTGTGATGCGTCGTTCAAATTGACTGAATCGATGAATGAATTCTTTTCAAATTGACTTATTATGAAAAGATAAACAATGTAAAACAGTTTCCAAAAAATATTTAGGCTCGGCGGCGAACAAAAAATTTTCCGGGCAAATTCACTTTCATTTACAACGGGTTTCGGCTAAAATGACGGCAATCCGGAAATAATTTGTTCCGCCAAAGTCTCGAAATGACCGAAGAAAATAACTCGTCAAAGAAAAAGATATCGATCGAATGGCTGATGCGCGGCGTGCTCACTAAGTTCGGCGACACTCTCGACCGTTTGACCGGACGCCGTTGGACGCCTTCGAGCAGCCTCGCGACGAGCGAGCTGATTGAAAAACTGAAAAAACTGCTCGATCTGGAAGTCAAGGATTTGGGCGCGAAAGGCAAGTTCGTGCCGCACAATATCAAGCTCAAAATGCAGTGGGATAAGTTTTCGACCGATGCCGAAGACGCGATCCGGCGGCTCGAAAACGAGCTGAAAATCGCGGCGATCGATCATATCAACGACAACCGTTATCACACTTACGCGCCGATTCATCTCGAAATCACGCCGGATTACTTCACTGAAGGCGTCAAATTGCTCGTCACCTTCGATAAATTCGACGAGGAAAAGCGCGAGGCGGCGGTCAACGTGACGGTGCCGCAGATCAAAGTCGGCGATTACTTGCCGGAACTGCCGCCCGAAGCGGCGCCCGAACCGGAAGCCGAAACCTACATCGCCGTTTTTGACCTGAACGGCAAAGCCAGAAGAATCGAACTGTCCTTCAAACCGAAACAGCGCCGCAGCGTCGGGCGGACGAAGGAAAACGATTTGGCGATCGAGGACGGCAGCGTTTCGAAGATTCATGCGGCGCTCGTGATGAACTCCGAAAAGCTGCTGCTGGTCGCCGACACCGGTTCGACGAACGGAACATTTGTCAACGACCAGCGTATTGCATACGGGCGCGCTTTTCCGATTTCGGACGCCGATAAAGTGAAATTCGGCAACATCGAAGTCGCCTTTGAGCGTGTCGCGCCCCGTGACGAAAACGTCGTCCATCAGGAAGTTATGATGAACCAGCCGCGAACCGAAAACTTTTCCGCGAGCCAGCGCGACATTCAGACCGTCGCTTTCAATTCAAACGAGGAAGTTCCGGTGAAAACCGAATATTTACCCGAACAATCGACGAATGCCGGCGCGGGTCCGCCGGAAAAACTGCCGGAAACGAGATTCATCCAGATCAAGCCGGAAGCGAAACCGGAATTGAAGGAAAAGGCGGGGACCAATTCCTCGCTCACGGGCGAGCGCATCAACTACGATTTTTCAAACGAGGAATAACCGAAAAAATGATTTTGCTGTTTCTTTTGCAACTCGAAAAGCTGCGCCCCGAAAACATCTTCGGCGGGCAGGTTCTGGAACGCACGCCGGCGGGCTTGAGCATCGTTTACCTGATCGGAATGCTGGTTTTGATCTGGTTCCTCGTCGTCAGTTTTTACGGGAATTTCCGCCGCCCGAAATTCAATTTCGAACAAAACCTGCCGAAAGAAGTCGTCAAAAAACTCAGCTCGACGCTCACGAACCGGAGCCTTCGTTTGTGGCAGATCGTTTTCGTGCTGCTCGCTTTTACGGTTTACGGTTTTCACGTTTACTGGACTTATTACGCCGGCGACGCCAACGAGCAGTTTCAGGCTTTAAGTTACAAGGATCTGCGCAATCGGCGGACGACCGCTTCAAGTCTGCGCGGCTGGATGCTCGACCGTTCGGGAAAATTGGGCAACTCGCTCGCGTATTACAAGGTCGATAAGGACGGCACGATCGACCGCACCTTCCCGCTCGAAAGGGAAATGGCGCACCTGCTCGGAACGGAACGCGGCACGCCCGGTTTGGAACGCACGCTCTACACGCGCGAAGCCGATCCGATGCCCGAGTCGTGGGAAATCCTGACGAAATACAAAAAACCGGAACCGGAAAACAAGGACGTCCGCATCACGATCGACCGCGATCTGCAGGCGTACGCCGCCAAACGCCTCGAAGGCAAAACCGGCGGCATCGTTGTTCTGAATCCGCAGACCGGCGACGTGCTCGCGATGTATTCGAACCCGACTTACAGCCTCAACGAAGCCGAATCGCTCGACGGATTTTTAAAGCTCGAAGCCAACAAAAAAGACCAGCCGCTCCTGAACAGGGCGACGCGCGAATTTTATATTCCGGGCTCGACCTTCAAGACGTTCACGATGATTTCCGCCTTTCGCGCCGGCAAGCAGAACACGACCTTTCCCGGCAAACCCGCGCCGGAATGCTACACGCCGTTTCGCGGCTCGAAACCGATCTGCGACGCCGGCGGCAGCTGCCACGCCTGCGGCGACGTCAACATGAAGGAAGCTTTTAAGGTTTCGAGCAACCAGTACTTCGCGCAGATGGCGAACGATCTCGGTCGCGACCGGATGGGCGAAACCGCGAACCTGCTCGGCATCGCCGCGACCGAAACGCCGAAAGACGCGCTCTCGCAAGGGTTTTACGCCGACATCTGGAACGCGAGCAACCGCCGCATCGCGAACGCGATTTCGCCGGCGCGCTCGACGATCGTGACCGGCAAGGAGATCACCGCCTACGATTTCGGCGTCGAGGGCATGGGGCAGGGCATGGCGGGACAGATGACGCCGCTGCAGATGGCTTTGATCGCCGCCGCGCCGGCGAACCTCGAAGGCAAACTGATGAAGCCGAAGATCGAAGCCGATCTGCCGCCGCAGATGTATTCGCAGGTTTTGACGCCCGAACAGGCGGCGGTGATTCGCGACATCATGTCGACCGTCACCGAAGAGGTCGGCGGCACGGGCGGCATCGTCCGCGCGAAGCTGCTCGGCACCGGCATCGAAACCGGCGGCAAGACCGGCACCGCCGACCGGGACGGCGTGCAGGTTTACAACAAGGACGGCACGAAAAAGACCGAGAAACGCCGCAAGAAAAACGAGAACGGCGAGTGGGTCGAATACGACGAACCGGTGAAATACACGCGCTGGGACGGCTGGTTTCTGTGCATCGCGCCGCTCGAAAATCCGCAGGTCGCGATCGCCGTCGTCGTCGAGGACATCGGCGGATCGGGCTTCGGCGGCACGACCGCCGCGCCGATCGCCGCGGACCTGATCCTGAAAGCGCGCGAGCTCGGACTGCTCGGCGATAAATACAAACCGGAGCCGCCCGCCGCGCCGGTTAAGAAAAAGGGCAGATAGAGGGAGTTACACCCGCAATAACAACGGATTTGAAGCAATGAAAAGCAGAGCCTCGTCGCATTTTTTGATTTTGATTTTGATCGTCTTTCTGACGGCACTCTCGCATTACGCCGTGTATTACGGCGCGCTGATTCGCGGGTATGAAACGAGTTTTCTGACCGCCGGCAGAAATCTCGGACTGCTGACGGTGCTCGCCTTTCTGCCGGTCGTCCTCGCGCGCGTCTTTCGGTTTCAGGGCAACTGGACGCTTTACACGTCCGCCGTTTTGCTTTTTTCGATCGGTCTGACGGTGCAGTATCGTCTGTTCAGCGATCCCGAATACGTCCAGAAAGACAGAAAGGCGGAAGCCCGGCAGGCGAAGATCAAGACCGCGCAGATGCACTACATTCAGGAGAATTATTCGCCCGAAAAGAAGCAGATGATGGGCTTGCCGCCGACCCCGCCCGAACCGGTCGATCTCTCGAAGGAAACGCCGCGCCCCGTGAACGACACTTTGTTCGGCGTTTTGTTTTCGGGCAGAACGCTGATTCCGCTCTTCGCGATTTTCTGCATGATCGGCGCGATCTGGCTCGTGCGGCGCGACGACGTTTTACGGTTGTTGCAAAATAACGGTTTCCTGCTGGTCCTGCTGACGCTCGTGCCGCTGCTGCTGGCGGCGGTCACCTCGCGCGCCGGCAAATCGATCGGCAACATGACGCCGTGGGAGCCGGCGAAGATCCCGTTTTTGATCGGTTTCGCGGCGATCCTCGCGGTGCTTTATAAAAATCTCGCGCGCACTTACTGGGGAGTTCCGCGCGCGAAAGACGTGCTGCCGCTCGTCGTGATGGCGATGATGCCGTTTTTCCCGTTCTTCGTGCTCAAAGATTTCGGGCAAATGATGGTTTTCTCGTCCGTGTATGCGACGCTGTTCGTGATCGCCGTGCGGCGTTTTTCGCAGCGCTTCGTGTTGATCGGCAGCGTGCTTTTTCTCGTCGGAATTTTGGTCGTCGGCGCTTTGCCGGAAAACACGCAGGAAAAAATTCCGCTGCTGCCGACGCTCGCGAAACCCGTCAAAAAGATTCTGCCCGACCGCATTCAGCAGCGCTTCCACCTGTGGCTCGACGGTTTCAACCCGCCGACGCCCGAAACCGACTGGTGGAAGGACGATTACGACGATTATTACAAGGATTTGGTCAAAAAAGACCCGAATCTGCCGCGGCTTTTGGAAGAAGACCCGAATCTGCAGAAATCGATCAACGTCGACGCTTGGTTCGACGTGCTCGCCTTTCAGCCGGCGCAGGCGACGTTCGGTTTGGCATCGGGCGGCACGACCGGGCGCGGTTTGGGGCTGGGGTATGTCGAGCTGATCCCGGTTTCCGATTCCGATTACATCTACGCGGCGCTCGGCGAAGAACTTGGACTTTTCGGCGGATTGCTGGTAATCTTGGCGCTGATCGTTTTCGTCAGCGCCGGCGTCCGAACCGCTTTAGATTCAAGGGATATGTTCAGTAAGCTGTGCTCGGCGGGCTTAGCGGCGTTCATCGGTTTTCAGGCGCTCGTCAATATGGGCGGCATCACGCGCGCGCTGCCGATGACCGGCATCACGCTGCCGTTCGTCAGCCACGGCGGATTTTCGCTGATCACGAGCTTCGTCATGCTCGGCATGCTGATGGCGTTTTCGCATCGCAACGCGATCGACCGCCAGGTTGACCAATTGCCCGAAGATTTCAAATAAGTTTTACCCGATTTCAAAACTTGATTCCGAGTTCC
This sequence comes from Pyrinomonadaceae bacterium, assembly GCA_036563455.1. Classification (GTDB taxonomy): domain Bacteria; phylum Acidobacteriota; class Blastocatellia; order Pyrinomonadales; family Pyrinomonadaceae; genus JAFDVJ01. The sequence continues at coordinate 121,095 of DATCMK010000025.1, forward strand.
GGGTTTCGAGCGCCGAGTTGTAAATATTCTGACTCGGGGCTCGAAACCTGCGAGTTCGGACTAAAATAAGAGCGCGGAGAAAAAAATGACGGATAACAATTTTCAGATTCATTCGGCGGCGGTTTCCGACCGCGGTTTAAGTGAAAAACGTCCTCAGAACGAGGATTCGTTTCTCGAAATGAAAAACCTCGGGCTGTTCGCGGTCGCCGACGGCGTCGGCGGCGCGCAAGCCGGCGACGTGGCCTCGCAGATGGCGATGGAGATCCTCGGCGAAGCGTTTTTCAATCTGCAGTCGAACGGCGACGCCGAGGAGAAAATGAAAATCGCGATCGAGCGCGCGAACGCGGCGATCTTCCAGATGTCGAACGATCTGCCGCAGCTCTCGACGATGGCGACGACGATCGTCGCGCTGCACGTCGACGGAAACATCGCGACGATCGGGCACGTCGGCGATTCGCGTTTGTACCGGCTCGACGGCAAAGGCAGCCTTTACCGCGAAACGCAGGATCATTCGGTCGTCGAAGAGGAAGTGCGCGCCGGACGCATGACCGCCGCCCAAGCCGCCAATCACCCGTCGCGCAACGTCATTTCCCGCGCGCTCGGCGCGGAAGGCAGCGTCGACGTCGAAATGAAAACGATCATGTTCGACGGCAACACGAAATTTTTGCTCTGCTCGGACGGCATCACGCGGCACATCAACGATTTCGAACTGCGCGAGCTGTTGCTGCTCAATGCCGAACCGTCGGAAATCTGCGCGAAAATGAAGGAAATCTGTTATTCGCGCGGCGCGGAGGACAATCTGACGGCGGTGATCGTCAATATTTTCCGGACCGCGGAAGAAAACATCCAGGATTTGCCGACCGTTATGCCGCACCCGGACGAAGAAGCGACCGTCGCCGCCGCGCGGCAGTTCGCGAGCCCGCCCGCGCCGGTCGATCTCAATCCCGACGACAACGAAATCCCGACGCGCGCGCTCGAAATGCCGGCGTCGATGCAGCCGCCTGCAGCGGCGCCGAAGGAGGCGGCTCCGGCGCCCCAGAATTTCGCTTTCGAAGAAGACGACGAATCGTATTTGATGGCGGAAAGCGCTCCGGAAGCGGCGCCCGCCGCATCGGAAAAAGCGCGGGCGGCAGCGGCGGCTGACGCGTCGAACGCCGTCCGGGAAGCGCCGCGCCAGCGCACGGCGAAACCGTTCGAATCGCCCGGCGCCTTCAGTTCCTACGAAACGCCGGAGAAAACGAGCGGCGCCGGCGGAAGATTCCTGTCCGGCCTGATCTGGCTCGCGCTCGGCTTAATACTCGGCGGCGCGGCGGTTTACGCGTGGCAGATGATGAGCGCCAAGCCGCCCGAAGTTCCGGCGCTGACGCCGCAAAGCAACGATATCCAGAAAGCGGAAATGAATAAATCCCGAACTAACGCCGAAACCAATCCGCATGAATTCATTAAACAATACCAAACCGCGCTGCCCGGCGACGCTTCCGAATTTTATCTTCTCGGCAGAGCGCATCTTAAATTAAAAAATTACGAAGAAGCGAAAAAGAATTTTATTTTGGCGAGAAACAATCTCAAAGATGTCGGCGATGCCCAAACGAAGGCGATTTTGGAGACCGACATCGCGCAGGGTTTGACGATCGCGCAGGATAAAGCGGCGCAGATCGCGTTCGAAAGGGAATCGAACGTTCTGAACGGTCCGGAGCCGGCGGGCGCGGCGAATTCAAACCGGTAAATCGGGAGAACTCAATGGAAAAGCGGCGCGAAAGGTTCAACGTGAACTTTCGCGCCGCTTTTCCATTTGTCGTTTGGCTTCGAACAAAACGATTCCGCACGACACCGCCAGATTTAAGCTTTCGACGCCGTTTTCCATCGGAATGATCAAGGTTTCCTCGATTTCGCCGAATTCTTCCGGGGTTAATCCGTGCGCTTCCGACCCGAAAATCAGCAGCCGCGAACGCCTCCAGTCGATCTCCGAATAGCTTTTTTCGGCATTGACGTCCGCCGCCGTCGAGACGAATTTTTTTTCCCCGGCCCAGTTTAAGACCGTCTCGAAATCGGCGTTCGTCCAGATATTTAGTCTGAAGGCGGCGCCCATCGAGGCGCGCACGGATTTCGGCGAAAAAACGTCCGCCGAGTTTTTGGAAATGACGACGCCCGCCGCGTCGACCGCTTCCGCCGTGCGCAAAATCGCGCCCAGATTCGATGGATTATTGATCTCGTTGAGGAAAATAACGACCGGCAGCCTGTGGTCGGCGGCGACGAAACGGGCTTCGAACCGGCGCCGGTCGGTCGCCGGTTTTTCGCAGATCAAAATCACGCCCTGCGACGTTTTCGTGTCGGCGATCGAGGCGAATAATTTACCCGCAACCTCGTTGATCGAATGGTTTCTCGATTCCAGCGCTTCGACGAGCCGCGCGGCGCGCTCGTTATCGCCGAAATCTTCGGTCAGAAAAATTTCTTTGACGGTGATGCCGGAACGGAGAACTTCTTCGGCGAGCCGCAAACCTTCAACGAAAATCGAATCTTTCTCGCGCCCTTCGCGCGCTTTGCGGGCGAGTTTTAGCTTGGCGTTTTCGCGGCTCGTGATTTTTGGCATTCGCTGAAGGATTTAAAATGAAAAAATACTCGCGGCAGGAGTCGAACCTGCGACTTCTTCCTCCGGAGGGAAGCGCTCTATCCACTGAGCTACGCGAGCATGTCGAAAAAGATTATAGCAAAAAAAATCTATTTTGGCTGAATCGTGACGGATTTTATTTTTACGGCGTCGATCGGGCGTTCGCGTTCGCGCTGCACGCCGGAGATGACCATCACGTTGTTCATGCCTTCGATCACTTTGCCGAAGATCGTGTATCTGGTGTCGAAGTCCGGCACGCGGCGAAGCGTGATGAAAAACTGCGAATTCGCCGAATTGACGTCCTGGCTGCGCGCCGCGCCGACGATGCCGGTGTCGTACGGAATATCGGAAAACTCCGCCGGCACGTCCGGCTTGTCGGATTTTCCGGTGCCGTCGTTCATCGGATTGTCGTCTTTCGAGAGCGGGTCGCCGCCCTGCACGACCGATTCGTTGATGCGGTGAAACGTCGTGCCGTTGTAGACGCCTTCGCGGGCGAGTTCCTTGAATCGCGCGACGGCTTTCGGCGCGACGTTCGAATAAAGCTCGATCTTGATCGCGCCGTAATCGGTGTCGATGACGGCCACTTCCGGGTCCGCAACCGGCGCGACGCCGCGTTTGACTTCGGCGTTCGCCGCCGGACGGTTCGACGAAACCGATTTGTTGTCGCACGAAAGCGCGAAAGCGAGCGCAGAGAACACGAGAAAAAAGAAAAGATTTTTGATCATAGGTTGATGATAAAGAAAGATTTTCTAGAAATTTTTGGCGCTGTCGAGCAGAATCGTCACCGGACCGTCGTTGATGAGCTCGACGTCCATCATCGCCTGAAAACGCCCGGTGCCGACGCGCGCGATTTGTTTGCGAGCCGCGGCGACGAAAAATTCGTATAAACGGTTGGCTTCGTCCGGCGCGGCGGCGTCGATAAACGACGGGCGGCGGCCCCTTCGCGCGTCGCCGTAGAGCGTGAACTGCGATACCACCAAAAGCTCGCCGGCGATGTCGATGAGCGATAGATTCATTTTGCCTTCCGCGTCTTCGAAGATCCGCAGATTGAGCGTTTTATCGAGCAAATAAAGCGCTTCCTTTTCCGCGTCTTCGCGCGCGACGCCGAGCAGAACCAAAATTCCGCGCCCGATTTCGCCCGTCGTTTCGCCGCCGACCGTTACCTTCGCGCGGGAAACCCGCTGAATTACTGCGCGCATAAAAAATGGAAAACGGGAAACGGGAAACGGAAAATATTTTTTGCAAATCGAGAGCTGAAATAAAACTGCAGAGTGTTTTGTCCAATAAAACGCTCGTCCCATCAACATTATCAATTAACCCGTTAAAGTAAAGGATTGAAAGCGCTTCGCCGCCTGAAATTTAATTGAAAATTGATAATCGGCAATTGATAAAGCTCGTTGCTTCAGATTTACTCTCGATTAAAATAATTTAAAGATTTTCCGTTTTCCGTTTCCCATTTTTCGTTACTCTTCGATGTAAACTTTCTCCATGACGACCGGTTCGAGCGGTTTGTCGCGGTGATTGGTCTGGACTTCGGCGATCGCGTTGACGATTTCCTGCCCTTCGATTACTTTGCCGAATTTCGTGTAGCTCGGCGGCAGCGGGTAATCGATGTGCATGATGAAAAACTGCGAGCCGTTCGTGTTCGGACCGGCGTTCGCCATCGCGACCGTTCCCTTGTCGTAGCCGCCCTGGTAAAGCGGCGAAGTTTTATTGATTTCGTCCTCGAATTTGCCGCCCCACGCCGATTCGCCGCCGTAGCCTTCGCCCAAAGGGTCGCCGCCCTGAATCATGAAATTCTTGATCACGCGGTGAAAAATCACGCCGTCGTAATAACCTTTTTCCGCCAGCAGCCGAAAATTCTCGGTCGTTTTCGGCGCGTCTTCTTCTAAAAGTTCGAATTTGATCGTGCCCTTGTTCGTTTCGATAACTGCGATTCTGTTAGCCATTAAAAATCTCCTTAAAAATGATAAAAACACAGATTAGCACAAGCGAAGATAAATAAAAATTCGCCCTAATCCGAACTCAAGATAAATTTTTCGATCGCCGCGGCGACGCCGTTTTCGTCGTTGCTCAAAGTCGCGTGAAAGCCCGCCCGCTCCAACAGTTCCGGCGCGGCGTTCCCCATCACGACCGGCGTGCCGGCGAATTCGAGCATTTCGAGATCGTTGAAATTGTCGCCGCAGACCATCACGTTCTCGCGCCCGAAACCGTGCCGCGCCGCGAGCTTTTCGACGCCGACGCCCTTCGACGCGTCCGGCGGCAGAATGTCGAGCAGCGTGAAATCGAGCCGCGGGTAAATCGTCGCTAAGATATTGACCGTGCTCTGCAGTTCGGATTCGAGAATGCGCTGCATCTGCGCCATCGAGCGGCAGCCGCCGGAAAACGAAACGTGAACCACTTCGACCTGCTCGACGATTTTTTCGAGGTCCGCGACGTGGCGCACCGATTCCTCGGCTTCGTCGCCGTGCAGCGTCTGCGCCCAGGCGATGTATTTTTTGAGCGGCAGGTTTTCGTCCGAAACGCGGTCGTAAAGCAAAGTGCCCTGACCGTGCGGGTCGGCGGAAACGAGCGCGTCGCCGCCCGTCTCTTTGCCGACGCGCAGGATTTCGCGCACCGTTTCGTCGGCGAGCAGCGAAAATTCGACGGTTTTCAAAGATTCGGCGAACTTCAAAAGCGCGCCGTTATGCGTCACGATCGGCGCGTTGAAACCGATTTCGAGCGCCACGGGACGCGCGTCGCGAAACCGCCGGCCGGTCGCGATCGTCACGAGCACGCCCTTTTCTTCGGCTCGGCGAATCGCCGTTTTATTCTCTTCGGAAATTACACCGCGCGAGTTGAGCAGAGTTCCGTCTAAATCGAGCGCGAGCAGTTTTATCATTAATGAAATTTTAGCTCGATTCGCCGGTTTGGCAAAGCATCCGAAAAATTCGTCAAAGCCGCGATCGGCGGCATCTTTTTATAAAATTCCCCGATAAAACCGTAAAACAAATGTTAAAAATAAAAAATAATTATGTTAACAATTTTGTTTTCTGTTTATAAATTAGAAAAAAATATTGACAAGCCCTTCGCGGCGGGTGTATCATCCCCGTTATAACTTACCAGGCAGGTTTTTCTTTCGTCGTTGACCGGAAATTTTCAAACAATTTTCGCGGCAGCAACCATTTCAATTGTCCATGATTTTTGAGGTCGGGCACACCGTTTCGGCTGCAGAATCAATAGCTAACAAATTTATTATTTGGTCCCCCGACAGGAGTAGTATTTGTGGCAAAAGCGCAGGCAATCGCCGTAACCGGACAAACAATCTTGGGTCTTCTGGCTGATAACATCCCGAAGTCGGAGTTTACGAACGCCCGCTTCGAGCTCTACCAGACCGCCAGTTTTTCCGCGCCGATGGAAGAAGGCATCTCGCTTTTTCTCTACCGGGTCGAAATAAATTCCGCGCTGCGCAATTTACCCGCCAAGACCGGCCTGGACGGCGTTGTCCGCCGCCCGCCGCTGCCGCTCGATCTGCATTATCTGCTCTCGGTTTGGGCGAAAGACACCGTCAAACAGCAGAGAATTCTCGGCTGGGCGATGCGCACGCTCGAAGACGCGCCCGTTCTGTCGGCCGGCCGGCTCAATCATTTCGGGACCGAACGCGACGTCTTCGAGCCGCACGAAAAGGTCGAAATAATTTTCAATTCGCTCTCCTTGCAGGATATGTCGAATCTCTGGAGCGGATTCAAGCTCGGCGTGCCGACTTCGGTCGCTTATCTGGCGCGCGTCGTCGGGCTCGATTCGACGATCCCAGCGGAAGGAGCCGTGCCCGTGCAGACGCGCGAGTTTGATTTCGCCAAAGGTTAAACAGCCAAAAATGTTGTAAATAATTATGTCGCCCGTTTCAATCATCGAAAAACTTTCGCTCGTCGCACCGCTCGGACTGTGTTTTCACGACGCGGCGACCGGCGAAAGAATCGCGGACGGGCTCGCGGTGTCGGTTTTCCCGGCTTCGAACGATAGGCGGAACAAACGCGCGGCGGCGCTGCCGAACCGGTCGGGCGTTTACGTTTTGCATCGCGCCGCCGGGTTCGCGGAGTTCACGCGCGGCGCGGGCGACGCCGCATGGTGGGAAAAAATCCTCGATCAAAAAAGGAACTTCATTGCGGAAGTCGTCGATCGCGAAGGGCGTTTTTTGCCGTTTCGCTTCGCGCTCGAACTGCCCGTCAAAGGAATTTACCGCTGGCGGAACGCGCCGCCGACATCGCCCGCGAACGGTCTGGAGAGCGTTCCGCTTTATTCGGCGCCGGCGCGAAAGATAACGGGCGGCATGGCGTCGATACGCGCCGAATTCAGGGAAAATCCGGACAAAGCGGCGGCGTTCGCGGTTTTGGAAGCGCGGCTGAACGGCGTTCTCGTCGCGCGCGGCATTGCCGACCGCGCCGGGCAAATGCTACTGGTGTTTCCCGCGCCGGCGCCGTCGAACAATCCGATCGCCTCGCCGCCCTCCGACGCGACGCGCATCGCGCTCGCCGAGCAGCGCTGGACTCTCGATTTGACGCTGAAATACGAGCCGCGCGTTTTTCAAACCTCGCCGCCGACCGCGATCGATGACGCGCCCGAATTTCTGCCCGACCTGCGGCTCGCGCTCGCGCAGGCGAACGGCACGCTCTGGGCGACCGCCGCGAAAAACGAAATTTTAACGACCGCCGTCCTCGAGTTCGGGCGGGAACTGATTCTGCGTTCGCGCCACGCGCCGCCGGGTCGGCCCGCGCCGGAAGAGGAGGCGGGTTTCGAGCCCTGTGTGTTTGTCAGTCCGGCTTAAAAGAGCCGCGAGAAAAAGGAGAAGAATCAATGCCCGAATATCTTGCGCCCGGTGTTTATATCGAAGAAGTTTCGTACCGCTCCAAATCGATCGAGGGAGTCGGAACGACGACGACCGGTTTTATCGGTCCGACGCGTTTCGGGCCGGTCGATCTCGAGCCCGACGTCATTACCAGCCTCGCCGAGTACGAAAGGGTTTACGGCGACCGCCAGCAATTCAAATACGGCAAGGACAAAATGCATAATTTCATATGGCATGCCGCCCGCGCGTTTTTCGAGGAAGGCGGCAAACGGCTTTACGTCGTGCGCGTTTTCAGACCGAAAAAGAAAGAAGATTTAGCGAAGGGCGAATCGCCGGACGGTCGCGCCGACGCTTTTCTGACGACCGGCGGCGTCGTGCAGACCGCGCCCGATGCGGGCGATTACCTGCGCGTCAGCGCGCGCTTTCCGGGCGACGCCGGCAAAATGCGCGTCTGGCTGACGTTGCGCCTCGGGCAGAGCATTCTCGGCAAGGACGAAAAGAACAGGCCGACGCTCGCCGGAATATCCGAAAACGACATCGTCCTGATCGGCAATAAAACCGTCACCTCGCCGCCCGTTTCGCCGCCGCCGCCGACCGATTACGACTTTTATCAAGCCCGCATCGAGCGCGACGCGCGCACCGGCGAGCCGCGCTGGAAGTTCGACAACATCGACTCGGCGTCCCCGCGCGAGACCGTCGGTTTGGAAGATTTCGACGCCGACGAGGAAGACGAGATCCGCATTCTCAATCTGGCGGTGACGACGCTCGCGTTCGAAGACCCGGACGCGGTTCCGAACACGTGGGACTCTCTGGCGCTCGACCCGCAGCACAAAAGCTTCGGCGCGCCGGATTCGGTGTTCGCGAAATTCGCCGAAGAACCGGCGAGCGTTTCCGAAGCGCGTCGGCTGCCGATCGTCATCGAAAACAACGGCTTTGAAACCGGTTCCGACGTTTTGAGTTTCCTGTTCGCGGCGAAAAGCGAACTGCGCGGGAAAATCCTCGATAACGGCTCGAAAGACGACGAGCGCTCGATCGAAATGCTGCTCGACGGCGGAAACGACGGCGAACGCCCGACCGCCGGCGAATATGAAGGGAAAGCGGAGGAAGACGAGCCCTTTAAATACGGTCTGAAGGCTTTCGAAGACGTCGAAGACATCTCGATCGTCGCCGCGCCCGGTTCGACCTACGGTTATTCGAACGGCTACGCGCGGCAGGCGCCGACGATCATCAACCTGCTGATCTCGCACGCCGAGCGGATGCGCTACCGGATCGCTGTGATCGACAGCGGCGACCGCCAGACGATCGCCGACGTGCGCGCGATGAAGGCGAAGATCGATTCGAAATACGCGGCGTTCTATTACCCGTGGGTGAAGATCCTCGACCCGGTCACGCAGGAGGAAATTCATCTTCCGCCGTCGGGTTTCGTCGCCGGCATCTACGCGCGCAACGACGTCGAACGCGCCGTTTACAAAGCCCCGGCGAACGAAGTCGTGCGGCTCGCGATCGGATTCGAAAAAACGCTCAATAAAGCGCAGCAGGAAGTTTTAAATCCGGAAGGCATCAATTGTTTCCGCTTCTTCGAAGGGCGTGGTTTCCGGCTCTGGGGCGCGCGCACGACGAGCTCCGACCCGGAATGGAAATACGTCAACCTGCGCCGTTATTTCGCGTACCTCGAACGCTCGATCGACCGCGGCACGCAGTGGGCGGTGTTCGAGCCGAACGGCGAAGCGCTGTGGGCGAACGTCCGGCAGACGATTCAGGATTTTCTGTATAACGAATGGGTTTCGGGCGCGCTTTTGGGCGAAAAGCCGGAAAAGGCGTATTTCGTCAAATGCGACCGTTCGACGATGACGCAGAACGATCTCGACAACGGGCGCCTCGTTTGCCTCGTCGGCGTCGCGGTCGTCAAACCCGCCGAATTCGTCATCTTCCGCATCGGTCAATGGACTGCCGATCGAAAGATTTAAGGAGATTTTGGAAGGATTTTTCCCGCGAAATACGCGAAAAACGATAAAAAAATAATATTTGTGTTTTCTTTTCGCGTCCTTTCGCGTCCTTTCGCGGGAAATAATAAAGGAGAAATTATGGCAACCGAACGAGCTAATCCGTACCCGCAGTTCAATTTCACGGTCGATTTGGGGCAGGGCATCCGCGCCGGTTTTCAGGAATGCAGCAATATCGGGATGGAAATGACGGTCGTCGAATACCGCAACGGCAACGACCCGACCAACAACGTCCGCAAAATCACGGGGCTCAACAAAGCGAGCGACGTGACCTTGAAACGCGGCGCGATCGGCGTTCTGGATTTATACGGCTGGCTGAACGACATCCGCAACGGCACGACGAACGGCGTTCGCAACGTGACGATCAATCTGATGAGCGAGGACAAAACCAACACGTCGCCGGTTTTGACGTGGCGGCTTTTGAACGCGCGCATCATCAAATACGTGGGCGGGCCGATGAACGCGAAAGGCACCGACATCGCGATGGAAGAACTGACGCTCTCCTACGAGCGGCTCGAAATGGAATAAAAAGTTACGAGTCCCGCTTTCAGGCGACTGAAAACGCTTCGAATTGAATTCGAAACTTGAAGCTCAGGCCGCGAATGCCGCCTCGGAAGCGGGACTCAAAACGCAAAACAAATGCTCGCGATAAATCAAAAAAATCGACGTCTGCCCGGCTTTCGCTTCGAAGCGTTCGCGCCGGCGCGCGAAGACGTTTTGCCGCGCATGGACGTTGCGCTCTTCGTCGGTTTCGCGGCGACCGGTCCGATCGGGACGCCGGTCGCCGTCGAATCGGCCGAGCAGTTCGCGGCGATTTTCGGCGCCGATTTGCCGCTCGTCTGGGACGGCGCGAAGGGCGAGATGCTGCGCGCCCATTTAGCGCCGACCGTGCGCGCGTTTTTCCGCAACGGCGGCGCGCGCTGCTGGATTCTGCGCGTCGCGCGGCTCGAAGCGAGCGCCGAAAACCCGCTCAACCGCGCCGTTTACAATTTTTTCCCGCTCGAAGCGTTCGCGCGCGCCGATTTCGCCGGAAACAAGATCGAGCGGCTCGCGCCGGCGTTCGCGCGCGCGCGTTCGAAGGGAAGCTGGTCGGACGACCTGCGCGTCGGCACGGCGGTGCTTTCGAGCGCCGTGCGGCTGCTTGAGCTGAGCGGAACGGACGACGCGCCGCGGATCGCGCTCGAAATCGGCGCGAACGAGTCGCTTTCGAACGGCGATTTGCTGAAATTTACCTTCGAAGGCGCGGCGGGCGAAAAGCCGGTTCTGCTCGCGGCAATCGACGAAATCGAAAACGCCGCGGGCGGAACCGGCGGCGAAAACCTTCCGGCGTTCGGCAAACGCGTCGTCGCGGTGACATCGAAACGCTTTCTCTGGCTAACGAATCTGTCGGAGAAAACGTTGCCCGGCAAAGAATATAAAGTGCGGGTCAAAATGTGGGCGCGTCGGCGAACGCCGACCTCAGAAACGTCGGCGGACGCGTTTTTATCCGAACACGCCGCCGTTTTTACTCTCGAAGCGCAGCTAAACGAAAGCTCGCCGGCGCCGGTTAAATTAAAATTTTCGAATCTGAGGGCGTCCGACGCGCCGCCCGCCGGCAGCCTGCTGTTCGCGGAACTGAACCGCGATCTGATCGGGCTGCAGGTGCGTGAAATATCTTTCGCCGACGCCGAAAACACGGAAGAAATCGAACTCGACTGCCATGCGGTGAACTGTCGCCGAAACGTCGAACCGGTCGGCGCGGTTTTACGGTCGGAGCGTTTGACGTTCGAATTGCGGATCGAAAAAGACCGCCGCTCGGTTATCCGGCTCCGCGATCTCGCGTTCAATGCCGGACACCGCCGCTTTTGGGGCGGTTTGCCGACCGACGAAGAATGGTACCGTTTTTTCAATGAAAGCGGCGAAAATCCGCCCGCCTGGACGCAAAACGCCGAAACCGAAAATTTCCCGCTCGCCGGCAGCGCCGACGCGGTCGACGGTTTCTATTTTCCGCTCTTCGCCGGCGCGGCGCAGTCCGAAAATTATCTCGGCGCGGTTTCTTTGCCCGGCACGAAACTGCAGCGCGACGGGCTCGAACGATTCGACGCCGAACTGTTTCTCGACCCGCAGTTGAAAAACACCGGCGCGGCGAATCTTCTGAACGACGCTGAGTTCATTCGTTACCTCGCGCCGCGACCGCGCAGCCTGCGGGGAATTCACCACGCGCTCGTGCCGGAAACGATCTCGAAAATCGCGACCGAAAGCGCGCCGGCCAATCCCGCCTTCACGAATTGCTCGCTCGAAGAGTGCACGCTCGTCGCCGTGCCGGACGCCGCGCATCGCGGATGGTCGAAAAACACGAAGGGCGAAAACGTTTTATCGCCGCCCGTTTTTCCGCCGCTCGTTTTTCCGCCGCCCGTTCGTCCCGAATGGTGGCGCTTTCAGGATTGCCGGAACCGGGAGCCGAAAGCCGTTCGCCGTCCGCCCGGCGGGAAATTTCTCGATTGCGGGATCCGTTTCGTCGAAGCGCCGGAAGACCTGCAATTGCGCGCGGGCGATTTTACGGCGGGAAAATACACGCTCGACTGGCGCTCGGCCGAAATCGACGCCGAAACGACGTTCGTGCTCGAAGAGGCGACCTCGCCGGCGTTTGAATTTCCGCAGGAAATCTTTCGCGGCGCGGCCGCGAATTTCGAAATCACGGGACGCGCGGCGGGCACGTATTTTTATCGCGTGCGCGCCGAAATCGGGCGCGCTTTCAGCGACTGGTCGGAGGGCCTTGCGGTCAGAGTCCCGCCGCCGGTCGATTACGCGGTCAGTGAAAAGTTCGAACCGGACGTGCTGCTCGCCGTGCAGCGCGCGCTGTTGCGGATGTGCGCCGCGCGCGGCGATTTGTTCGCGATTTTGAACCTGCCCGAGCATTTCGACGAACGCGAGGCTTTCGCCCACGTCGCGACGCTGAAGGCGACGCGCGGCTTCGCCAGCGCGACCGCCGGCGTCGAACCGTTCAGCGCCGACGAAACGAAGGTTCTGAGTTTCGGCGCCGTTTATCATCCGTGGCTTTTAACGCGCGGCGAAGATTTCAAAGACTTCCGAAACGTGCCGCCGGACGGCGCGATTCTCGGCACGTTCGCCAAGCGCGCCGTGACTCGCGGCGCGTGGATCGCGCCCGCCAACGAAACGCTGCACGACGTTCTGGGCCTAGCCCGAGAATTCCGGCGCGGGCTTTTCACGAACTTTCAGGACAATTCGATCAATCTCGTCCGGCAGGAACCGCGCGGTTTTCTCGTGCTCGCGTCCGACACTTTGGCGGACGCGGCGGAATTGCGCCCGCTAAACGTCCGGCGGCTGCTGAATCTGTTGCGCCGCCTGGCGATCAAACACGGCGCGGAATACGTCTTCGAACCGAATAACGAAAGCTTTCGCCGGCAGGTGCAGCGCGGTTTCGACGAGCTGCTCGATTTGATGTTTACGCGCGGCGCGTTCGCCGGGACGACGCCGGCGAATTCTTATCAGGTCGTCGTCAGCGTGTCGCCGAACGATTTTCAAAGCCGCGAAGCGGGACGTTTCATCGTCGAGCTGCGCGTCGCGCCGTCGCTGCCGCTGAAATTCGTGACCGTGCGGCTCGTGCAGGCCGGCGGTCGCAGCCTCGTCGCGGAGGCTTTTTGAATAGCGCGAGTTCGCGAAAACGCCGAACCGCAGGAAGGTGAAAAATTTATGCCGGATCCGCCGACCGAAGAAGAAAAAAGATTGAAATACCCGTTTACGGCGTTCAATTTCGCCGTCGAAATCAAGGTCGAGGGCGTCGCGATGCAGATCTGCGACGCGGCTTTCGCCGAGTGCGACGGACTGGAAATGACGATGGACGTCAAAACGATCCGCGAGGGCGGCAACAACGGCGCGCAGATTCGCCTGACCGGGCCGATCAATTACGCGTCGCTGACCTTAAAGCGCGGCATGACGGAAACGTTCGATTTATGGAAATGGGTCGAGCTGATGCAGACCAATCCCGAAACGCGCGCGAACGCCGAAGTCGTCGTGTTCTCGCCCGACAAACGCGTGAAGGCGAAATTTTTGTTGTCGCGCTGCCTGCCGGTGAAGCTGAAAGCGCCGCCGCTCAACGCCAGAGACGGCGGCGTCGCGATCGAAGAACTGCAGCTCGCCTACGAATCTTTGAGGATGAAATTCGATTAAGAGAGGAGAAAAAATGCCCGAATCCGTCAAATTAGTGAAAGCCGAACTGCAGGAGATCGATCTCGCGAAACCGGAAGCCGCGCCGAAGAAAAAGGTGCCGGTGCAGTTCAATCCCGAGACCTTGAAGGTCAGCTTCGCCAATCAGATTCAAACGCCCGAAGGCGGTTCGGGCGACCAGCGCGGCGGCGCGGCGCGGCAATTCGTCGGCGCCGGCACGACCAAACTGGCGCTGCAACTCTGGTTCGACGTCAACGCCGCGCAGGAAGGCGAAAAAGCCGACGACGTGCGGAAAATGACCGAAAAGGTCACGTATTTCATCACGCCCGCGCCGGATAAAAAGGACAAGAAAAAATTCATCCCGCCCGGCGTGCGCTTCATTTGGGGCTCGTTCCAATTCGACGGCGTCATGGAATCGCTCGAAGAATCGCTCGAATTTTTTTCGAGCGAGGGCATTCCGCTGCGCGCCAGCATGACGCTCAACCTGACGCAGCAGAAAATCGACACTTATAAATTCCCGGCGAAGGCGCCGGCCGGCAAACCGCTGCCGGGCACGCGCCCGCTGACGCCGGTCGCGAAGAGCGCGACCGCGCAGAGCCTCGCCGCAAGCGCCGGCAAGGGCGACGATTGGCAGTCGGTCGCCGCCGCCAACGGCATCGAAAATCCGCGGCGGCTGCAGGCGGGAATGCTGCTCGACATGGACGCGCAAATCGGTGTTTCGGGCGGCGTGCCGCTCGTCGGCGGAGCGGGCGCGACCGCGAATATCTCGGCGCGCCGCGCTTTCGAAACGGAGTAAGTGATTATGGCAGTTGTAATTAATGAATTTGAAGTGATGCCCGAACCGCCGCGCGGCGACAATTCGGCGATTGAAGCCAAAAAACAAAACGAAAAAAGCGGCGCGCCGGATCAGCCGCCGAACGACTACGAAATCAAACAAATGCTCGAACGCCGAATGGAAAGGTCGGAAAGAATTTCGGCGCACTGATGATTTCAAATATCGAGTTTTAGATTTCAGATTCAACAAAGCAAATCCGTAATCCGAAATCTAAAATCCAAAATCGAAATATGCCTTTAGATTCGACCGGACTGAACATCGCGCGACCGACGATCCTGATCGACGGGCGGGAAGACGCGTCGCTCGCCGGCGGGTTGGTGTATCTTTTAATCGCCGAAAGAACGGACGGGCTGTACCGCTGCGAAGCACGGTTCGGAAACTGGGGGCCGAAAGACGACGCGACGGATTTTCTTTATTTCGACCGCAAAACCCTGGATTTCGGCAAAGAATTTCAGGTCAGGCTCGGGCAGGACGAGATTTTCAAGGGAAAAATCACGGCGCTCGAAGCCGATTTCCCCGAAGGCAGACCGCCCGAAATCACGGCGCTCGCCGAGGACGCGCTGCAGAATCTGCGGATGACGAGGCGGACGCGCGCCTTTGAAAATATGTCGGACGCCGATGTTTTTCGCAAGATCGCGGGCGAACACAATTTGACGGCCAACATCAGCTTGAGCGGCGCGGCGCACAAATCGCTCGCGCAGGTCAACCAGAGCGATCTGGCGTTCATGCGCGAACGGGCGCGCGCGCTCGACGCGGAAATTTGGGTAAACGACAAAGAACTCAGCGTCAAGCCGCGCGCCGAACGGGGACGCGAAAAGGTGCGGCTGCAATACCAGGGAAATCTGCGCGAGTTCAAAGTAGTCGCCGATTTGGCGAACCAGCGGACGAGCGTGCTGGCCTCGGGCTGGGACGTCGCCGCGAAAAAAGAAATCAAAAAGGAAGCGACCGAATCGGTTTTAAGCGGCGAACTCGGCGAAGACGCGAGCGGCATCGGCATCTTGCGCGAAAAATTCGGGGTCCGCAAAGAACTGCTCGCGCACGGCGTGCCGCTCACCGGTTCCGAGGCGCAGGCGATCGCCGAAAGTCATTTGAAGCGCGCGGCGCGGCAGTTCGTCACGGCGCGCGGCGCGGCCGAGCCGAACGCGAAACTGCGCGTCGGCGCGTTGGTCGAACTCGACGGGCTCGGAAAAATGTTCAGCGGCAAATACTACGTGGCGGAGATCGCGCATATTTTCGACAGCCGGAAGGGCTTGCGCACCGAATTTCGCGCCGAAAGGACGGGCATCGGGAAAACCTGAAATCAGGAATCGAGGAGTTCGAATTCGGATTTCGAATTCGTTTGTGATTTGCGATCTGTATTTTTAATCCCGAAAGGCTTCGCCTGAAGGCGTTTCCCGAAACCAAAAATAAATTATGTTTGACACAACCACGATCGAAACAATTGCAACGGAACGGCTGGCTTACGGCTTGGGCGGGCGCTGGTACGGCGTCTTTCCGGCGCTCGTGACCGACATCAAAGACCCGGACGGGCAGGGCAGAGTGAAAATTTCGCTGCCGTGGGCGCCCGATACCGGCGGCGCGAAGTTCGAAACGTGGGCGCGGCTCGCGACGCTGATGGGCGGCAACAATCGCGGCAGCTGGTTCGTGCCGGACGTGAACGACGAAGTGCTCGTCGCCTTCGAAGCCGGCAATCCGCGCCGCCCGTACGTCGTCGGCGGGCTGTGGAACGGCAGCGACCAACCGCCCGCGAGCATGGACGACAAGAACAACAAAAAAGTCCTGCGCTCGCGCAACGGCGTGCAGATCACGCTCGACGATTCCGACGGGCAGGAAAAAATGATTCTGGAGACGCCGGGCGGGCAGAAAATCACTCTAAAAGACGGTCCCGGCGCGATCGAGATCGTCGACGGCAACGGCAATTCCGTGAAGCTCGAAACCGGCGGCGTGAGCGTCACGGCGTCGGCGAAAGTCACGATCAGCGCATCGCAGGTCGAAGTCAGCGCCGGCATGGTGACGGTCAACGCCGGCATGTCGAAATTCAGCGGCGTCGTGCAGGCCGACACGGTCATCAGCAACAGCGTCATCAGCGCGTCGTACACGCCGGGCGCGGGAAATATCTGGTGACATACAGCGCTTTGTTTATCAACTTCAAAATATCGATTATCAATTAATTCATAAGTTTTTGAGGCGCTTTCAGATTTGATGAGTGATTGAGATTTTGAGATTCGGAAATTGATGAATCGGGCTCACAAAAAGGTTTTTCGTTCTGATTGGGGAGTTTATGAAGGATTTTGTGCAATGGACAGTCCCGTCGCCGCTCTGGGAAACGGCGATTTCCAAAAACACGGCGCAAGAGCGCCGCGCGGCGCTGAATCGTCCGGCGATATTCCGTTTCGCGACCGATTCGTTTATGGACGATTTTCTGCGCGTCGCCGAACGCGACCCGCGAAAGCTCAGCCAGTTCGTCGCGCTGCCCGAAACGTGGCGCGGCATCGCGCCGATGCCGGACGCCTTGAATCCCGCGCCGGCGTTCGCCCGAAATTTCGAGCGGCTCGGTTTGATCGCGGCGCGCAAAAAAGCGAAAAGAGACGGTTTGACGCAAACGGCCGACAAGTTCGCGGCGTTCGCGAACTCGGCGGCCGGCGCGAAACCGCTCAAGCTTTATCAGCCGGCGCACCAGCGTTTTTATATGATTTCGGCGTGCCTGGTGTGCGAGCGGCCCGGCCTTCCCGACAAAATTCCGAACGCCGGGCGCGAGGAAAAGGTTTCCTACGTGATCCGCCGCCTTTTTCCGAGAGTCGACAAAGCGCCGAACAAACCGCTGCCACCGCCCGACGCGGATTTCGAAGAATACGCGTACGTGATGACCGATCAGGGCGCGCGCTGGAAGAAGGTCGCCGCGCCGCACGCGCTCGAACCGGACGAAGAGCTGCAGCCGCTTTTTTCGGTGGATATTCTCGAAGACGATAACCGGCGGCGCAAGATCTTCGCGGGCGTCATCCCGACCGGGCGGCGCGAAGCGTACATCGCCGCCGGAAAATTCGCCGAAAAAGCGAACGCTTCCGGCCGCGCGGCCGACCCGAACGCGCCGCTCGACGCGCGCGTTTATCTGATGCGCGCGCAGTTTCGCGACCCGTGGCGAAATTTGCTGCAAACGGCGGCGCACGCGAAAAAAGCCGCCGCCGCCTCGGAAGTTTCGGGCGAGAACGCGCAGAAAATCAGGAGCGCGCAGGAGAACATCGTGAAAACCGCGCGCGAGCAGATTCAGACCGTTTCGTGGCTCATTCTGCTCGATTTCGCCAATTACCTGCACGAGCATTTGCCGCGCGTCTGGAACGCCGTCCACGCGCAGGCTTCGTCCCGTTCATTGAACGCGGCCGAAAGGGCGCTCTTCGACGCGCTCGAAAACACGACGCTCGACGGCGATTTCGCCGCCGACCTGCGGCGCGGCACGAATTATACCGAGGTCAGCGCTTCGCTGAAAGCCGCGCTCGCCGCCGTGAAACCATTGAACGAACAAACCGCCGCGAGCATCGAAAAAAATCTCGAACGGGTCGTCAAATCCTACGACCGCGCCGCGCCGGACGCGCTTTACCCGAAATTTTTGTTCCCGCTCGCCGATCCCGGATTCGACCCGCAGGCGCTCGTCAAGGACAAACCGGATTTTCTGCTCGAAACCGTGCTCGACGGCGCCGGCGTTTCGATTTCGCCGACGAACTTTAATAAAACCGAGCTCAATGAAACGAGGTCAGAAGCCAATAAGATCAGGGACGGCGAAGACTACGTCAACCGGATCGCGCAGCTCGCCGAAGCGGCGCTGCCGCCCGCGCCGGCGAATCAGCCGCGGCAGATGCCGCCGCTCGCCGCGCAGAAGCCGATGGACATGCGCGAGGGCTGGTTCGTCATCCGCTGCGTTTACGAGCGCCCGCTGTGCGGCGCGATCGACCCGCCGGTTTTGAGCCAGCCGACGCGCGCCTTCCAAATCGCCGGGTTTTTCGACCCGGACGCGCCGGCGCGCCCGATCCGCATCGCGCTGCCGGTCGACACGACGCCCGCCGGCTTGCGGAAATTCGACCGCAACACGGCGTTCATGATGTCGGATCTGCTGTGCGGGCAGGTCAACCGGATGAAGGGCATCACGTTCATGGATTTGGTTTTGTCGGTGCTGCCGTTTCCGTTTCATAAAAGCCTCGACGCGCCGGACACGGGCGGCTGCAAGGACGGCGGGCTTTCGATCGGCATGATGTGCTCGCTGTCGATCCCGATCATCACGATCTGCGCGCTTATTTTATTGATGATCATCGTCGCGCTGCTCGATTTTATTTTCAAGTGGCTGCCGTTTTTGATTTTTTGTTTCCCGCTGCCGGGATTGAAAGCGAAAGAAGATGAGTAACGCCGGAAGAATATTCGGAAAGGGCATCGGTTTTCCGCCGCGGATCGGCGCGGACGGGCGCGTCGCGTGGTCGGAGGGGGAAACGAACGTCCGCGAGTCGATCAAGGTGATATTACTGACCGAACTCAACGAAAGACTGCGGCTGCCGGAATTCGGCGGCGGTCTGAACCGCTTTTTGTTCGAGCCGAACACGGCGACGACGCGCCAGCTGATCCGCGACCGCATCACGAAAGCGCTCGCGCAGTGGGAGCCGCGCATCGCGGTCGAATCGGTCGCGGTCGAACCGGACGCGCAGGACGAGCAGGCGGCGATCGCGACGATCCATTACCGGCTCGTCGCGACGCAAACCGCCGAACGCGTCACTTTGAGCGTGACTTTGGGAGGTTGATTGCGTGCAAAGTAAAAAGTTACGAAAGCCCCGAACCGCCGCGCCGGATTTGAACCGGGAACTTGGAACCTCGGGGCTTGAAACACTAAACATTGAACTTTAAAAATTATGCCGCTGCAAATTCCGAAAATTGATGACCGACGCTATCAGGATTTACTCGACGAAGCCTTAAACCGCATCCCGGTGCATAATCCCGAATGGACGAACTTCAACCGCAGCGATCCGGGCGTGACGCTGATCGAGCTTTTCGCGTTCATGACGGAAAGCCTGCTTTACCGCGCCAATCTGATTCCCGAACGCAACCGCAAAAAATTCCTTCAGCTGCTCGGCATTCCGCTGAATCCGGCGACTTCGGCGCGCGGGTTGGTGACTTTTTCGAACGAGCGCGGACCGCAGAAAACCGTGACGCTCGACGCCGGTTTGGAGGTTGCGGCGGGCGAAGTGCCGTTTCGCACCGAACGCGCGCTCGACGTTCTGCCGATCGAAGGCAGAGTTTATTTCAAGCGGCCGGTGAGCGACGCCGCACCCGCGACGGAAGAATATTACCGGCAGCTTTACGCGTCGTTCGAAGGCGCGACGCTCGCCGATGAAGTCGAACTGAAACTCTACGAAACGGCACTGCTCGACGGCGGCGACGAGCGCGGCGTCTCGCTCGGCGACGACACGATCGACAATTCGATCTGGATCGCGCTGCTCGCGCGCGAAAACGAAGACCCGCGGCTCGCGCGCGAGGAAATCGCCAACAAAACCTTAAGTTTGGGCGTCGTGCCGGCGCTCGACGCGGCGGCGGCCGCGATGCCGGCGGGCGGTCAGCAGGCGAACAACGAGATTTCCTCGTGGCTGAGTTACGAGATTCCGAAGCTGCCGCCCGGCAACCGGCTGCCGAACGACGGCGAGCTGCGCAAACCGGAATACAAAGCGCTCGCCGCGAATCCGACGACCGACATATTGACCGCGCCGGGCATCGTCGAAATCGCGCTGCCGCCGAAAGAAGGACTCGAATTTTGGGAAAATCTCGAACCGCTCGAACTCGGCGCGGACGATTTTCCGCCGACGCTCGAAGACACGAAGCTCGCGGCGCGGCTCATCACGTGGCTGCGCGTCGGCGGCAGCGCGACGGCGATCAAGTCGCGGCTGATGTGGATCGGCATCAACGCCGCGACCGTTTCGCAGCGCGCGCGCGCGGCGAACGAAATCCTCGGTGAAGGCAGCGGCGAGATCGACCAGGTCTTCAAGATTTCGCGTTCGCCGGTCGTGCCCGGCTCGGTGCGCCTGTTCGTTTCGAGCGGCGACGCGACCGAAGAATGGAGCGAAATCGACGATCTGCTCGCCGCCGGTTCGGAAGTCGCCAAGCCGGATCTGCGCGAGCCGCCGGGCGGGCGAAAAACGAAGACGAAACCGGCGAAGGTTTTCACGGTCGATCACGAAGCGGGTGCGATCCGTTTCGGCGACGGCGTGCACGGTCAGCGGCCGCCGCGCGCGGCGCGCCTCAGCGTTTCCTACGATTACGGCGCGGGGCTCGCGGGCAACGTCGGTGTCGGCGCGATCGACGCGGGCGCCGCTTTGCCCGCCGGTTTGAAGGTTTCGAACCCGGTGCGGACGTGGGGCGGGGCGGATTCGGAAAACGTGCTCGACGGCGAGCGGCAGATCAAAAGTTATCTGCGCCATCAGGAACGGCTCGTCACGGCCGGGGATTTTAAGATCGTCACGCTGCGCACGCCCGGCGTTCTGATCGGGCGCGTCGAGGTGATTCCGGCGTTTCATCCGGATTTTTCCCCGAACGAACCGGGCGACGCGCCGGGCGCGGTGACGATCCTGGTGATTCCGAAATACGACGCGAAACAGCCCGCCGCGCCGGTGCCCGACCGGCTGTTTCTCGACACGATTTGCCGGCACCTCGACGAACGGCGGTTGATCACGACCGAGGTTTTTTTGCGCGGCGCGGTTTATAAACCGGTCTGGATTTCGGT
This sequence comes from Pyrinomonadaceae bacterium, assembly GCA_036563455.1. Classification (GTDB taxonomy): domain Bacteria; phylum Acidobacteriota; class Blastocatellia; order Pyrinomonadales; family Pyrinomonadaceae; genus JAFDVJ01. Next base: position 142,284 of record DATCMK010000025.1, read on the forward strand.
CGGGATCAACGTCGTCGCCGAAAAGTCGGTGCCGGAAGTGCGCGAGGCGGTCAAACGGGCGCTGCTCGATTTCCTCGCGCCGCTCGATCCCGATTTCGATCTTTTGGCGGAAGATTCGGGCGGAAGATCGAACGGCTGGCGGCTGCGCAAGCCGGTCGCCGCGAAAGAACTGCTGGCGGTCGCGAGCCGCGTGGCCGGCGTCATGTTCGTCAACGACGTTTTTCTCGCCGAAGGCGACGCGGCGGCGAGCGAACAAATCGCGATGAACGGTCTCGAACTGCCGCGCGTGATGGGCATATCGGTCGCGGTCGGCGACGCGCTGCCGCTCGCGCAGCTGCGCGGCGCGGCGCGCGAGGCGACCGGCGTGAGCCGCCCGCGACGGATCGTGCCGGTGCCGGTAATTCCCGAAAACTGCTGATTTCGGGAGCACGCGCCGGAAAATAATGAAAACGAAAATAAAAGGGATGCGGAGACGAAATTAAACCTGAGAACTGAAATCTGAAATCCGAAATCAATCTGATGGACGTTAACGGAACAAAATATCATCTTCTTCTGACGCGCGACGATTGGGCGCGCTGCCGCGCCGGGCGGAAAAATGAACTTTTAAGCGAATTCTGGCGGCGCGGCGGCGAAGCGGAAGGGAAATTCGACTGGGACGAAAACGCGCCCGGAATCACGCTGCCGAAGCGGATTTTCAAATTCACGGCGGCGCCGAAAGACGAAAAGCCGGCGCTCGAGGGCCGGCGCGGCGCGGCGCGCGATCGTTACGGAAACTGGTATTGGATCGAACCGGACAGCTCCAAAATAAAGGTTTTTTCGCGCGGTTCGCAGACCGTTACCGATTTTTACCCGTCGCCCGAAACGCCCGCCGCCGAAATCAGACCGGGCGCGTTTCGGCCGCTCGAAAAAAACGTTTTACGAACCGTTGAGCTGCGCGGTTTATGCGTCACGATCGATCATTTCCTCGTCGCCGGGACGATCGCGCCCGCCGGTTTACTGGTCTTCGATTTATTCGCGGGCGGCGCGCCGCGTCGCATTTCGTGGCGTGAAGGCGCGCCGTTTTCGCCGTTCGACATCGCGGCGCGCCGCGCGGGCGGCGTTTTCGTGCTCGACCGCGCGAACAAATCCTGCTGGACGCTCGACCGGAATTTCGGCGCGCTCGCCGCCGGGCGGAACGATACGAAAGAAAATACGGAAGCCTTTCAGCCGGTCGACGCGCGGGAAGAACGGAAAACCTTCGGGCGGACGCGCGCGACCGATTATTTTTCCGCGTTGCCCGAGACGGCGGACCCGATCGCGATCGAGGCTTTGCCGGACGATACGTTTTTGATTCTTGATCTTCCGCCGGAAAAAAACGCGTTTTCGATTGTTTGCCGTTATTACCGCGGGCATTTGCTCGACAAACTGGAATTACCGGATATGGTCGCGCCGGTCGATGAAAATGCGCGCCCGATTCATTCGCCGCCCGAACGGTTTCGCCTGCGCGGTTTCGACATGGCTTTTCTCGAAGCCGGCTCGGCGGGCGAGCCGGAAACCGCCGACGATCGTCTTTTCATCGTCGCCGAGGAAGGCAATCAGGCTTTTTCGTTCCGCCTGCGCTGCCGCGCCGATTCGCCGGCTTCGACGTCGCCGCCCCTGCCGGCGTGCGTCGTCGCCCGGCATTTCGAACTCGAGCCGATCGCCGAATATTACCCGCTGCGGCTTTTCTCTGGCAAAGGCCTGACGGCGGCGGGCGGGGAAGTTTATTACGATTTCGGCGCGCGCTGGCTCGCCCTGAAAAAGCAGAACCGCCCGCGCTTCGAAACGCTCGGGACGCTCGAAACCGAAATTTTCGACGGCCAAGAACCGCATTGCGTCTGGCATCGCCTGCTGCTCGACGCGTGTCTGCCGCCCGAAACGACGATCGAGGTCTTCAGCCGCGCCGGCGAAACCGAAAAGGAGCTGCTCGTCGACGATTGGGACGCCGAGCCGCCGCTTTACCTGCGCGGCGACGGTTCGGAACTGCCGTTCGCCGCCGGCGCGACCTCGAAGGAAAAGGGCGCCGGAACGTGGGAACTGCTGTTGCAGCGCGCGCAAAAGCGTTTCCTTCAGCTGCGGCTCGTCTTTCGCGGCAACGGCCAGCGCACGCCGCGCGTTTCGGCGCTGAGGGTTTATTACCCGCGTTTTTCCTATCTCGAAAATTATCTGCCGGCGATCTACCGCGAAGACGAGCCGTCGGCGTTTTTTCTCGACGGATTTTTGTCGAACATCGAGGGGTTTTACACCGCGATCGAAGACCGCATCGCGGCCGCCGAGATGCTGTTCGACGTGCGCAGCGCGCCGCCCGACGCGCTCGAATGGCTCGCGGATTGGCTCGGCGCGGCGCTCGACCCCGCTTGGTCGGAGGATAAACGCCGCCTTTTTATCAGCCGGGCGGTCGATTTTTTCCGGTATCGCGGAACGGCGCGCGGCATCCGCATCGCTTTGCGGCTCGCGCTCGACGCCTGCGCCGACGAAAGCATTTTCGAGCATCAGACCGACGAGCGGAGACGGCGCGATCCCGTTCGCATCGTCGAGGGTTTTCAAACGCGCCGGACGCCCGAAATCATTCCGGCGGACGCGCCGCCGGAATTTCAGAATCTGCCGCGCCTCGTTCAAAAGGGCGAAAAATGGCAGCCGAATCAGGGCGCTGCCGCGCTGCACCGGCTTTACGGCGAAAAATTCGCCGGCGAGCCGAAACCGGAATTTCCGCTCACGCCGCCTTCGGACGCGCAGGAAGCTGCCGTGTGGGAGAGATTCGCGCGCGAAGCGCTCGGATTCGTGCCGTCCGATGCGGCGCTCGCCGAGCGGCGGCTCTGGCAGGGATTTTTGCGCGACGAACACCTTGGCAGCCTTTCGGACCTCAACCGCGCGCACGATGCCGGATATCGAAGCTTCGAGGAAATTCGGCTGCCGCGCGGAACCGAAACGAGCGCCGCGTTGAAAGACGATTGGCGCAAGTTCGTCGAAAAAACGCGCCCCGCGAGCGGCGCGCGGAAATTGTGGCAGGACTTTCTCGCGCGGCGGTACCGCCGCACGGGGCGGTTAAACGAAACTTACGAAACGAATTGGGACTCGTTCGCCGCGGTTTCGCTGTTCGACCGGCTGCCGTTTTACGAAAAACAGATCGCGGACTGGCTGCAGTTCGAAGGCGGCGTTTTGCCAATGCACCGCGCCGCGCACCGTTTCACGGTGATGATCCCGGCGCTCGTCGGCGACGGCCGGGCGGAGAGCATCGCCGAGCAGAACCGCCGTCTCGCGCTCGCGCGCCGCGTCGTCGAGCTCGAAAAGCCCGCGCACACGATCGTCGATTTCCGGTTTTACTGGAATTTATTTCGTCTCGACGAAGTGCGTCTCGGCTTCGACACGCTGCTCGGTTTGGGCAGCCGCGACCCGCTGCTCAACCCCCTGCTGATCGCCGGCGAAAGCTTTCTCGGCGAAAGCCGGCTCGGCGTGTCGGAGCCGGAAAAATACGCGGAACGGTACGTTCTGGGAAGTGAATTTTTGGATAAATAAAAAACAGGATGGAAAACTATGAGCTGTTTTAACAAAGTTTCGACCGTCGATGTCAACGCCGATCCGGATCTGACGAAACACGTCAATTACACGTCCGGCATGATCCTCGGCGTCGACGATTTCACGCAGGAATTCGCTTACCTGGCCGGGCGCGACCGCTGGCTGGCGCGCGACGCGCTCGGTTACGGAACGGTTTCGGGGCTCAGGGTGCAAATCGACGTGGAAGGCGGCAAGGGCGCGCGCGTGATGGTTCTGCCGGGCACCGCGCTCAGCCCGCGCGGTCATTTGATCTGCGTTTCGACGGCGCAGTGCGCGTATTTAAACGAATGGCTGGCGGCGAACCGGGACGAGCTCGCGGAGTCGACCGATACGGTGCTGACGAGCCCGCCGATCACTTCGCCGCCGCTCGGCGATGAAGTGACGCTGTACGTCGTGCTCTGCTACCGCGATTGCCCGGTCGATCAGGTGCCGATCCCGGGCGAGCCGTGTCGGAGCGAGGAAGAACTGATGGCGCCCTCGCGGATTCAGGACGATTTTTCGCTCGAACTGCGGCTCGCCGCGCCGCCGCAGCCGGAAGAAGACGCGGTGCGCGAATTCGCGGTGTGGCTCAGGGAAATAAAAGTGGTCGAAACCGGCGCGTCGACGCCGCTCGACGACTTTAAAGCGGCGCTGCGGGCGCGGTGGACGCCGCCCGCGAGCGCGCCCACGAGCCCGCCGTTAATCGTTTCGCCGCCGCTCGATCTGCAGATCAACGCCGCCGACGCGGTCGAGTATCTGCGGACGGCTTTTCGTTTGTGGACGACGGAGCTGAGAAGCGTTTTGACGGGCAGAAAAACCGGCTGCGCGGTCGAAATGACGGGCGGCGAAGGCATCGAAGACTGCGTGCTTTTAGCCGCGCTGCGAGTGCCGCTCGTGACGGTATCGACCGGCGTCAAAGTAAGCGATTCGGAAGACGTTTCGATCGACGAGGAAAAACGCCCGTTGCTGCTGCACCTGCGGATGCTTCAGGAATGGTTGTTCGGCGATTTTTCGAATCTTTCCTCAACGCCCGTCACGAGTCCGCCGCCGGCGCCTACGACCCCGCTCGCGCTCGACGATTTAACCGACGTCGAGATCGTGAACGCGACCGAAGACGGGCAGGCGCTGGTTTTCGAGGGCGGCAAATGGATCAATAAAAGGCCGGAAACCGGCGGCGCGGGCACCGGCGTGACCGATCACGGCGAGCTCTCCGGGCTTGCCGACGACGATCACGCGCAGTATTTTCTCGCCGACGGCGCGCGGGCCATGCAGGGCACTCTCGATGCCGGCGGCTTTGCGGTCGTCAATCTGAAACCGGCGGAAGCGAACGGCGAAGCGGTCACGTTCGAGCAGGCGATCAAACGGGGCGACGACGCCGGCGGCGATTTGTCGGGTAAATACCCGAACCCGACGGTCAGTAAACTGGCGGGCGTCAACGTTGACGCGAATCCGTCGGACGGGCAGGTTTTGACGTTTCGCACGGATCGCTGGATTGCCGCCGATCTGCCGGCCGCGCCGACGACCGGCGGCGTCACCGACCACGGAAACTTAAGCGGGCTCGGCGACGACGATCATCCGCAGTATCTTTTGATCGACGGCGCGCGCGCGATGAGCGGAAATCTGAATCTCGGCGGCGGGCAGATCACGAATTTGTCCGCCGCGACCGCCGACGATCAGGCGGTGATTTTCCAGCAGGCGGTCAAAAACGGCGACGCGGCGGGCGGCGATCTGACCGGCGCGTACCCGAATCCGACGATCAGCCTGCTGCAGGGCAACCCGCTGCAAGCCGGCGCGCCGAACGCCGGCGACATGCTCGTCTGGAACGGCGCGTCCTGGTCGCCGCAGGCGCAGCCGCAAATACCGACGCCGAATGAAAATAAGCCGAAGCTGATTTTGCCGCTCGCGACAATCACCCGAATCGACAACAACAATTATGAAATCTGGTTCAATATCGACGCGCCGGGGAACTTAGCGAGCGTCGTCCGGTTCCGGGAGGCGAACCTTAGAATCCTCGACGAAACGGACGGTCCTTCGCCGTTTACGACGCCGGTCCGGTGCCGCATCCAACCGCGCATCAGAAACGTTTTTATCGCCAGCCTGATCCCGCCGGGCGATCAGCGCGAACCGGACCGGATGCGGTTTAATTTCGATATACGGGAAATCGGCGTCGAGGTGACGACCGCCGACGGCAACGTCGAATCGATGCCGTTGTTCGAATACGCGGAAAAAAACAACATCGGTTTCGCCGGCTTCCTCGAAGGCAGAATGGTCACGGTTTTCGTGCGCGGGTCGGGAATTTCAGGATAAAACGGAGGGAAAAGGGATGAGCGTTAAACTCCAGCAGGCCGTCACGCAGGGCAGCCTGCCGAACACGAATTTTTTTAACGGGCGGCTCGTCACCGGCGCCGATCTGACGCGCGAACAGACCGCGCGCCGCGAGAGCGTGAGCCGCCTCGGCGAAACAATCGGCGAAGGCATCGCCGAAGGCCTGCGCGTGAAAATCGTTTCGCCCGCCGAAACGAACCCGCTCGTCGCCGTTTCGCCCGGTCGCGCGCTCAACCGCTGCGGGCAGGCGCTCGGTCTTTACGAGGAAACGATCGTCGATCTCGCCGAGCGAATCGGCTCGGTCGAGCGCGAATCGATCGGTTTCTCGCGCTGCCCGGCGGCGGCAGCGACCGGCACCTACGCCGCCGGTTTCGGTCTGTACCTGCTCGTGCTCTCGCCGGTCATGACCAAACAGGGCAGCGCGCCGGTCGGCGGACTCAAAAATTCCTTCGCCGCGTGCGGTTCGGACGTGATTTTGGAAGCGGTTCAGTTTCGCCTGCTGCCGGTCGATCCGTTCCTTGCGAACGACTCGCTGCCCGGCTCCGATCATCTCAGAAATTACCTGGCTTACCGCTGTTTCGGCGTCGATCGAACGCAGCGGCTGTTTGAAGATCCCTACGGCTTCGCGCTCGAAAATTACGGCTTGCTCGACGAGATGCGCGGCAAAACTTTGTCGGACAACGACGTGCCGCTCGCGCTCGTCAGCTGGACGGCGAACGGTTTGGAATTCGTCGAGATGTGGGCCGTCAGGCGGCGCGTGGCGAAGCGCAGCGACGCTGCCGGCTGGACGCAGCTGATCGGCGACCGCCGTGCGAGCGAAACCGAAGCGATGATCGAGCAGTTCGCCGACCACATCGCCGGGGAAGCGCCGGACGAAAACGACTTCCGCGAGGTGAGAGCGGTCGATCATTTCTTTTTTCTGCCGCCGATCGGAATTTTGCCGCTCGCCGCCGGCGGGAAGAACGGCTTCGATCTCGACAGTTTTTTCGGCGAGAAAATGCTCGCGGACGTCGCGCTGCTCGACGGCGATTCGCTTCGGCCGCTGCTGCGCGAAGCGGCGACGCACGAACCGATCAGCCTGCGAACGGACGAGAAAATCCGGATTTACCTCGTCCGGGAAAATTTTCTCGCGGCGCAAGCCGGGCAGGTCAAACAAATCGCGGCGGTATTCGCGAAACGGAATCTGCCGTATTACGGAACGGCGCGCTTCGATCTGGCGGATTGGGATTCGAGCCGTTTCGCGTAACCGAAAGTTTTATCAAGGAGAAAAATCAAATGGCAAATAAATTTAATATTTTGGGCGGCAAGCGTTTGACGGTCGAGCCGGAGGAGCAACCGATAAATTTCGAAAACCTGATAACGGTCGTCAAAAAAGATCCGCAGTTCCGCGCCGAACTCAAAAAACTGGCTTTAAAAACCGGCGTCGCCGGGAACATCCACGACATCGACACGGTTTTTGACCCGAACCTCGGCGGCGGCGCGACGGGCAACCCGACGAATCCGGCGCCGGTCGAGCCCGCGGAGCCGGCGACGAATTTCGAAATCGACACGCGCCTGCAGCTTTTGATCAGCACGATCCCGATCGCCGAACCGGGCGCGGTCATCCGCAGCGAGTACCACAACGCGCTGCGCGACGCCGTCCGCGGTCTGGCGAGCCGCATCGGTTTGAGCGTCAACCCGACCGCCGAATTCAGAATCCTGACGTTCGCGCCGAATTTTCTGCCAATGCAGGCGAAAACCGCCGAAGCGCCGAATCTGACCTGGAACGTGACGCTCGAACGCGCGGCGACCCCCGCGATCAGTGCCGCCGAGCTCGGAAGGACGGTCGCCGGCGGTCTGGTCGTTCAATTGCCCGACGGCGCGACGATTTACCAGATGATCGTGCGCGGCGCGCGCGCCGCCGGAGCGCCGAATCCGAAGGGCTTCCGGGTCGCGCTCAATCGCAAAAAACTCGCGCCGGGCGGCGCGGCGCAGACGCTTGTTTCGATGGATTTGACGGACGTCAAAGAAGGCGCGTTCGAAGAAAAGGACACCGTGCAGCTCTCGGACGACGAGCTGGCGGCTTTCGACGATGACGAAAGCACGACCGGCATCACGGTCAGCAAGCGCAAAGCCGTCAGCAACGAAAAGTGGGTGTACTTCGTAACCGCCGAATTCCTGGCGAGCGACGACACGGCGGCCGGAAAATTCGAAATCGATTCGGTGCAGATTTACTGCATCGTTTGAAGAGACAGGCCCGATGGAAAATTGGCGCGAAAACGGTTCGTACATTGCGCGGCTCAAAATCGCCGGAAAAGGCGGCGACGCGCTCGCGGCGCGGCTGTTTTTCGAGCGCGTTTTTTCCGCCGCCGATTTTCACCCGCCCGGAATTTCGCCGCGCGCGGTCGTCTGCGTCCGCAAACTTCGCGCGCCGCTCGAAATTCGCCGCGCCGGATCGTTTACGGGAAATCCGGTTGCCGTTTGGGAAACCGGCGTGCGGCGCGCGGTCGAAAATCTGGCGCGCGGCGCGTATCGTCCGGCGCGCGAAACGGTTCCGCCGCACGCCGCCTGCGTGGTTTTCGAAGGCAGGGCGGAAATGCTGGCGGCGCTCGCGAACGATTGGCTCGGCGGCGAGTTCGCTGAAAAATGGTGGTGGCGCGCGCTTTTCCCGCATTTCGGGCATGCCCAGACGGCGGCGAAAATCTGGCTCGCCGCCGCGGAATACGCGCCGTCCGCGCTCGAGATTTTAGCGAAAACCGGCGACGTCGAAAAGTTCGTCCGCAGGCTCGCGCCCGGTGAAGTTCGCGAATTGCTGCGCGAAATGATCGTTATTTTCGCGCTCGATAAATTGCACTCGGCGCTTTTCGAGCGGCTCGAAAAGCCGTCGCCGCAAACGGTTCGGACGCCGCGCGGTAAAGCCGAAAGCAGCCGCCGGCGGGCGGCCGGAGCGATCGCGCCGGAAAGCCGCGCGCATGCGCCGTTCCCCGCTTTATTTTCAGACGTAAATTTCGCGGAACTGAGTTTCGAACAGCGCTGTCTGCTCGAAACCGGCTTACTGCTGGCGCGCGCGCCGCGCCTTGCGCGCGCGTCGGCGTTTGCCGGCCGCCTCAAAATCCTTCGCCTCGAAACCGCAGCGGGAAAAGCCGCCGCCGCGCCCGAGGCGTTTTACGTGATCGCCGAAAATGAAACGCCGAAAGGCTTTAAACGGACGCCGAAACCGGAAACCGGCAGTTTGCCGAAAGAGCGCCGCCCGGTCAAGCCGCCCTGGGAAAAGCCGCCGCCGTCGCCCGACGTCCGAAAAAGCGAAAAATTCGACGAATTCGCCGGCGAGGCGGCAACCAATTCTCAGGAATCGCCCGCCGCGTCGGCGGAAATTTCGCCCGCCCCCGGAAAAAAACGCCGAAGCTCCGCCGCGTTAAATATGGAATTCGAAGCCGCGCCGGCGGAACCGGCAATCGAAAAACACGCGCCCAAAGCGCGGCGAAAGGCTGATGTCCTCAGCGCCGCTGCGTACCGGGAACCGTCCGGCGAAAGCCTTTCCGAACCGGCGGAAGAACCGGCCGAGTTCGTTTTTGAGACCCGTTTCGGCGGCGTGTTTTACCTTTTGAATTTGGGCTTATTCCTCGGGCTTTACCGCGATTTCACCGAGTCTTTGCGGACGGAAATCGATCTCGACGTCTGGGATTTCGTCGCGCTTTTAAGCTCGGAATTTTTGGGCGAGCGAATAAAGAGCGACGCGGTGTGGGATTTTCTGCGCCGCGCGGCGGCGCGCGAAACCGATCACGAATTCGGGCGTGAATTCAATTCCTTTCGAGATTGGCGCGCGTCTTTGGACTGGCTCGCGGCGTTTTCCGCCGGCGGGGAGTGGCGCTGGGCGAAGACCGCCGAACGACTCGTCGTGCGGCACGCCGACGGATTCAGCGTGCTCGACGTCGCCCGGCGCGGCGATGCCGACCGGCAGCTGGAGAACGAACTCGAAATCTACCGGCGCAATTTTTCGCGGCTCGTCGAAGCGGCGCCGAAAAGCGACGTTTCGGTCAAGCCGAAGGCCTGGCTGAAGAACCTCGCGGAATATTTGCGGGAACGGCTGTACCGCGCGCTGAACGCGCAAAATCCGGACGATTTGAACAAAATCCTGTTCGAGCGAAACGCGTCTGTTTCGGTTTCGGCGACGCATCTGGAAATCACGTTCGCGCTCGCCGATTTGCCGTTCGAGGTGCGTCTCGCCGGCATCGACCGCGATCCGGCGTGGATTCCGGCGGCGGGCAAATACGTTTATTTTCATTACGTTTGAAGGAGCAGGGATGGACGAAGCGGAATTGATCGAAATCAACGAACGGATCGGCGACGCCGAGCAAAACGCCGACGCAGGTTTTTTGCGCCGCGCGCTGGCGGACGAGCTCGTCTTCCGAAGAGCGAGCGGAAAAATCGTGACGAAAGACGAATTTCTGGCGGATTTGCCGAACAACCGGTTCGAGCGAAAATCGAGAGCCCTGCAGGTGACTTTGCACGGGGACGGAAAAACGGCGCTGGTTTCGGTGATCGTCGCGGCTCTGGATAAAGAATTTCAAAACCTGCGGGTTTTCGTGCGGCGCGAGGGCGGCTGGCAGTGCATCGTCTGGTTCAACACGAAACTGAATTAAAAAATGAGGGCGTCAAAAAAACAACTGGCGAATTCGGACGGCAACGGTTTTGCGGCGGCCGGTTCGGGCGTCGCCCAAGGACCGCCGTTCGGCGATATTCCGGCGACGCCGGCGTCGCATTTCGATTTGTATTTCCTCGCGGCGACGGCGGCGCTCGTCCGTCGCTTGACGCCCGTTTTCGGCACGCGCGAAGCGGTTTACGACGAATACCCTTTTCTGCGGATTTACGACGAACGACTCGCCGGGCGCGAGCCGGACTGCCTGGCGGACGACGATGCCGCCGATTGGTGGGAAAAAAATCTGCTCGCGTGGGAAAAAAACGGTCCCGAAGAGCTGCCGCTGCGCCGTCTGCGCGAAAAACTCGGGCTCGGTTTCGCGGCGGTTGTAATCCTTTTGACCGTCGGCTTGATCGAAGAGGACGCGCGCTTCGGCGCGATTTTCGAAACGCTGAACGAGTTTTCGACCGAAAAGCGCCCGACTTACGGCACTTTAAACTGCTGGCTGAAAAACGACGGTCAGGCGGCGCCCGATTCGCTTTTCGAACTGCACGGGCTGGGCTTGCTGCGATTCGGCGGCGTCGAGAATCCCCGTTCGGAATGGACGCTGGCGGTCGAGCCGCTTTTGTGGGACGCGCTGCGCGGCGAGAAACTGTTTTTGCCGGCCGATTGGCTGCAAATAACCGCCGCCGAAAATCTTCCGGCCGCGGGCGATTTGATTCTCGGCGAAAGTTTGAAGCGCGAAATCGCGCGGCTGCCGGCGCTTTTCGAATCCGAAATGATCAGGACCGTGATCGTCCGCGGCGCGCGCCGCAACAGCCGCCGAACAATCCTCGGCGCGCTCGCCGGTTCGCTCGGTCTCGGTCTGCTCGAAATCAAACCCGGCGCGATCGGGCCGGACGAGCGCTGGAAAATCGTCAATACGCTCGCGGTTCTGCGCCGCGCGATGCCGGTTCTGGCGCTCGACGCCGCGCCGGGCGAAACGATCGAACTGCCGGGGCTTTTACCGGCGATCGAAGCCTGCGGCGTCACGCTCGGCAAACAGGGCGGCGTCGGCGGCGCGGCGATCGAAAAGGCGATCACTTTGACCGTCCCGCTGCCGGACGAAGCCGCGCGCCGCGCGCACTGGCGCGATTGCGCGGAACCGGCGCAATTGCCGGAAATCGACGAAATCAGCCGGCGTTTCCGGCTTTCGGGCGGAAACATCCGCCGCGCCGCGGCGCTCGCGCGCTCGTTCGCGGCGCTCGCGAACCGGCGTCGCGTATCGATCGCCGACGTCCGGCAGGCGACGCGCGCCTTGAACCGGCAATCGCTCGACACGCTCGCGAATTATCTGGAACCGCTCGCGGCGGATTGGAATTTGCTCGCCGTGCGGGAGGAGACCCTGAGCGAGCTGCGCCAGCTCGAAAGCCGCTGCCGGGTGCGCGAAAATTTGGGCGATTTCGTCGGCAAAGGTCTGCGCGGACAGCTTCAGGCGGGCGTTCGGGCGCTGTTTAACGGCGCGAGCGGCACGGGGAAAACCTACGCGGCGCGGCTGCTCGCCGGCGCTTTGGAAAAAGACATCTACCGGCTCGATCTTTCGGCGATCATCAACAAATACATCGGCGAAACCGAAAAAAATCTGGCGCGCGTCTTCGCGTTCGTCGAAGAATTGGACGTCATCCTGCTGCTCGACGAGGGCGATTCGCTGCTCACGGCGCGGACGGGCGTCGCGAACGCCAACGACCGGTACGCGAATCTCGAAACCAATTATCTTTTGCAGCGGCTCGAAACGTTCGAAGGCATTTTGATCGTGACGACGAACGCGAGCGACCGGATCGATTCGGCTTTCGCGCGCCGGATGGACACGATCGTCGAATTCGCCGCGCCGGAAGCGGCCGAGCGCCGCCGCATCTGGCGACTGCACCTGCCGGAAACGAACGATCTGCCGCCGGATTTTTTCGAGGAAATCGTCGGGCGCTGCCGTCTTTCGGGCGGGCAGATCCGCAATGTCGCGCTGCACGCCGCGGCGCTCGCGCTCGGCGCCGGGAAACCGCTCGGTCGCGAACACGTCGAACCGGCGGTGCGCCGCGAATACCGAAAAACGGGCGCGATCTGCCCGCTGCGCGAGGATGGAGATTTAGACCTGATAAATGACCGATGGTGACGCGGAACGTTAAAAAATCGTTCCCGGATGAATAAAAATGCCGGCTGCCGTGCGCACAAAAAGGTTCGTTTTGAAACCTGCCGACCCGCAGGCCGATCCGCGTTTTAAAGCCGTCAGGGAAAAGGTCGCGCAAAAAGCCGTTCAGCTTAAAAAACACCCGCCCGCGAAACAAAAATCGAACGAAGCCGCGAAAGCCGCGAAAGGTCCGCCGAACGAAAAGGCGGCGGGCGCGAAAGCCAAACAGGTCGACGCGCTGAAAGACACGAAAACCGAAACGCCGCCGCCGGACAGTTTTCTGACGGTGCTGCGCGCCGAAATTCAGAAAGTGATGCCGTCGAACATCGAGGACGCCGACGATTTCATGGGCGGCGGCGCGGAATCCGAGATGAAGGGCGCGGTCGGCGGCAACGTCAAAGACCAGAAAGACGCGGCTTCCGGCGATCTGAAGAAAGCCTCCGACAAGCCGCCGAACGAAGGCGCGGTCGCGGCGAAATCGGTCACGGAAGTGCCGCCCGACCCGAACGTGCCGGTCGCCCCGGTCGACGGCGGCGCGGGCATGCCGGCGCCGAAACCGGAAGCGGAGATTTCGGAAAAGCAGACGAAAGCCGACGCGCAGACGGCGATCAAGGAAAATCGGCTCGAAGGCAAACGCATCGAAAACAAGCATCCGGCGTTCGATAAGGTCAAAGCCGAAAAGGGCAACGTCGACCGAACCGCCGACGCCGCGCCGGGCAAATACCGCGCCGGCGAAAAACAAACGCTCGGTAAAGCCGCCGCGCAGGCGAACCTTTCGGCGAAAACCGGCATGACCGCGCTCAGTACGGTCAAAAACAAATCGAAATCGGCGGTCAAATCGCGCCAGGACGCGCAGCGGAAAAAGGACGAAGAGCGCCGCAAAGCCGTCACCGACCGGATCGAGGCGATCTACACCGAAACGAAGATCGAGGTCGACACGAACCTTAACGCGCTCGAACGCGACGTGATGGCGATTTTCGACCCGGGCTGCTCGTCGGCGATCGCCGCGTTCAAGGCGAACACGAACCGCGAAATCGATAAATTTTACGAAGAACGCTACAGCGGCATCGGCGGCAAGCTCGACTGGATCGCCGATAAATTCAAGGACACGCCGCCGCGCGTCAAGCAGATCATCCGGGAAAATCTGGTCCGGTTCACCGCCGCGATGGACGCGCTCGCCGTGCGCGTCGCCGCGTTCGTCGACAAACGCCTCGGTCGGGCGAAAACCGACATCGACGCCGGGCAGGCGAAAATAAGGGCGTTCGTCGCCGCGCTGCCGAAAGATTTGCAGGCGGTCGGCAAAGAAGCCGAAAAGGCGATGGAGTCGCGCTTTAACGAGATGCGCGACGGCGTCGAGTCGAAGAAAAACGACCTCGCGCAAAAGCTCGCGCAGAAATACAAGGAAGCGCACGATCAGGCGAACGAGCTCGCCAAGAAGATCGAGGAGGAAAACAAGGGCGCTTTCAAGAAACTGGCGGACGCGATCGGCGAGGTCATCAAGATCATCCTCGAATTCAAGGACAAGCTGCTCGCGCTGCTGAAAAAGGCGGCGGACGCGATCGAGCTGATTCTCGACGATCCGATCGGTTTTCTCGGCAACCTGATCGGCGCGATCAAAAAAGGCGTCGGCCAGTTCGTCGACAACATCTGGACGCATCTCAAAGCCGGCTTCATCAAGTGGCTGATGGGCTCGCTCGCCGACGCCGGCATCGAGCTGCCGACCGATCTCTCGCTCGTTTCGATCTTTAAGCTCGTGATGGGCGTGCTCGGCATCACGTACGCCCGCATGCGCCAGAAAGCCGTGAAGATGCTCGGTCCGACGGCGGTCGCCGTGATCGAAAAGCTCGTCGAATACGTCAAGGCACTGATCGAGGGCGGCCCGGCGAAGCTGTGGGAACAAGTGAAAGCCGACATCGGCGATCTCTACGCGATGGTCATCGACGCGATTCAGAGCTGGCTGATCGACACGATCGTCAAACAGGCGACGATCAAGCTGCTTTCTTTCTTCAACCCGGCGGGCGCGTTCATTCAGGCGATCCTCGCGATTTACAACACGGTCGTCTTCATCATCGAGAACGCCGCGAAGATCATGTCGTTCGTCGAAGCCGTGATCGAGTCGGTTTCCTCGATCGCGAAGGGCGCGGTCTCGACCGCCGCGAACTGGATCGAACAATCGCTCGCGCGCATGATCCCGCTCGTCATCGGCTTCCTCGCCAGGCTGATCGGTCTGGGCGGCATCAGCAAAAAGGTCAGGGAATTCATCACGAAAGTGCAGGACAAAGTCGATAAAGCGATCGACAAGGCGCTCGCGAAAATCGTCGGCGTGGTGAAAAAACTGTTCGGTAAGTTAAAGGGAACGGATAAAAAGGAAAGGGACAAATCCGACGATCCCGAAGTGCAGAAACGCTGGACCGACGGCATGAAAGCCGTGAAGGCGCTGGTGACCCGCTCGAAGAAAGACCCGTATTCGAGCGACGAGATAAAATCGGCGCTCGACCCGATCAAGAAAAAATACAAATTTAAGGTTCTGTCGGCGACGCTTGCCGGAAAAAAATGGAAAGTCCACGCCGAAATGAATCCGACGACGGATGAAACGGTCGAAGCCGAAACGAAGCGACCTCCGGAACTCGAAGGCAAATCGACGCCGAATCTGGATAAACTGGAGAAAGAACACGAAGAAGGCGTTTCGGTGCGGTATGTTTCGGAATATAAAAAATATAAAGGAACCAAGTATAAGGACGTCGTAACATATGTCGAACACCGCGCGGCTCGCAAACTCGGACGGGTGAAAGAAAAACCGGGCTTAGCCGCTTATGCCGCCGCCGGCGGCGCGGTCAGCGCGAAGAATAATAAGACAATCGAGATGCTGCGCCGGAGAGGCACGGGTTATTCGGTCGACCGCGACCGGATACCCGATTTCTTTTCCGAGGGAGTTGTCGTCGGCGATGTGAAAGATGTCAAAACGCAGAGCTTCGACGCGCAGATGAAAGACAATCTCCGAATCGCGAAGGCCGACCGCGTCAGGGTTCGCGGAAAGACGACGCTGATCACCGGAAAATGCCGTTTCGATCTGGTCGTCCGCGCGCCGAAGGACTCGACGACCGAGGGCACGCACGTTTCTGAAAATCTGAAAACGGCGATCGCTTCGACGGGCGGGCAGATTTACGAGGTTTTATAAGAATTATGAGCAAATTGTTTCGCTTCGGTTTATACACGACGCAGGACTTCGGGAAAGCGGAAACCGCGCGCATCGGCTGGGAGAAACTCGCCGAACCGATTTTCGACGCCCGGTTTTACGATTCGGTCGAAGACGCGCGAATTCCTTTTTCGACCGATGAACACAATGCCGCCGCCCTGCTTTTCGAAACGGAGGGCGTGCTTTTCGTGACGGCGAAAAAATCCGGAATTTTAGCCGCCTTCAACCGCCAAACCGGGAAACTTGCGACCTGGGATTTTTACATTCCGCTTGCCGATCTGAAAGGCGCGAGGGCGGAAAAATGGCGAAAATGGATCTTTGACTGGTGCGGCAGACTGCCCGTCGTGTTCGGATTCGGCTGTTCGATACTAGAATATAACGCGAAACATCAGACGGTGAGAAATTTACCCGGCGGCGGTCGAGTCACCGGCTGGGCGGGCGTTTCGATCAAAGAATTCGGTCGGTATCTGCCGGGGTTTTACTGGCTCAACATTTTCGGGCACGAACTGGCGAGCGCCTTCGGTCGTGAAACTTTCGACCGCCTGCCGCACGTCAAAACTTATCCGCTCGACGAAGGTCAGACGGCGATCGTGCTCGATGAGCCGATTGTTCCCGGTGAAATGGAAGAGCGACTTTTGCGGGAGCGGCGATTAGCCGAACAAATAGCTGAAAGCTGTTTTTTCGACCTTGCGGATCCCGAAAAAAAATACCGGCAAATCCCACAGTTAAGAGCTTTGGTTGAGTAGCGAAAAGGTAAAGAGATGCGACGGCTGGCCTCGTTCCAAAATTATCATCAAGATCAAACGCTGATCGTCTGCGGCTGCGGCGAATCCTTGAACGAACTGACGCAGCCGGAACGTTTTGTCACGGTCGGCGTGAACGACGTCGGCAGACGCTTTACGCCCGATTATCTGGTCGTCGTCAATCCGCGCGAGCAGTTCGCGGGCGACCGCTTCCGTTTCGTCGAAAACTCGCGCGCCGCGTATTTATTCACGCAGCTCGAGCTCGGCGTCCGCCACCCGCACGTCGTCAAATTCCGGCTCGGCAGCTTCGGCGGCACGGACTTTTCGGAACCGGACGTGCTGCATTACACGAACAATTCGCCGTACATCGCGCTCAATCTGGCGATTTTGATGGGCGCGCGGCGCGTCGGGCTGATCGGCGTCGATTTCACCGAGCATCATTTTTTCGCGCGCACCGGCGCGCACCCGCTCGCCGCGCGGTTCGCGGCGATCGATTCGCAGTACCGCAAAATGGCGGAGGCGGCGAAAGCGCGCGGCGTCGAGATTTTCAATCTCAGCCGCCGGAGCCGCCTGACGGCTTTTCCGAAAATCTCGGCGGCTGATTTTGCCGCTGAAAACCGCGGCTCGCCGAAGACCAAAAAGCATAATTCCGCCGATTCGCCGCCGCTCAAAATCGTTTCCTACGCGACGACGCCGGTCGCGGGCGTGCCGGCGATCCTCGCGCGCTGCATCGATGCCCGAACCGAGCATTCGGCGCGCTGCGTCTGGCTGACGAACGGTTACGGCAACGGGGTCGATTTCGCGGGCGACGTCGAGTGGGAGAAGGCGCCGCAAACGGCCGAAAATTTACTGGCGGAAGCCGATTTGATCGTCGCGCATAACGGCAAGGTGGCCGCCGCGCATGAGAAGTATCTCGCGGGCAAACCGGTCGTCACGATGGCGCACAACTACCTCTGGAACGTCGACGACCGCTTCGTCAAAAAGGGCTTCGCGGGCGTCGTCGTCGGGCAGTATCAGGCGGCGCTCGACGAGTTCCGCGGCTGGTCGGTCGTGCCGAATCCGATTCCGCTCTGGGAAACATGCTTTCGGCCGGCGGAAAAAAACGCGGCGCTCACGATCTGCTACACGCCTTCGGGCAAGCACGAGCGATACCCGAAATCGCACCGGCTTTACTGGCATTCGAAAGGCTACGAAACGACCGTCAAAATATTGCGGCGGCTCGCCCGGCGTTTTCCGATCAGGCTCGAAATCGTCGGCGACCGGCAGATTTCGCACGCCGAATCGCTGGCTATGAAGCGCCGCGCGCACATCGTCATCGACGAGTGCGTGACGGGCAGTTATCATCGCAACAGCCTCGAAGGCTTGGCGTGCGGCGCGGTCGTCGTCAACGGTCTCGGAATCATGCCGGAAGTGGCGGACGTTTTGCGCGTTTGCGCGCCGGGCGCGCGCCGTTTGCCGTTCGTCGCGGCGACGCTCGAAAATCTCGAAGAGGTTTTGACCGAGCTGATCGCGAGCGGACAGGGAAAGCTGTTGAAGGCGGGCGCCGCGAACCGCGTCTGGATGGAAAAACACTGGGATTTTTCCGCTCAGTGGGAAAAATTCTGGCGGCCGGCGCTCGAAAAATCCATGTCGCGGGCCAAGCCGCGTCCCGCTTTCAAACGGTTTTGGAAACGCGCCGAAATTACATCCGAGGAGGTCGGGAAATCAGCGATGGAAAAATACCGGGAAGGCGTCAGCGTCGTCGTGCCGCACGGCGGAAAATACCGCCTGCCGCATTTGCGGGCGTCGCTCGCCAATCTGCGGCAGTGCGCCGCGGTCGGCGAAGTGATCGTCGCCGAGATGGACGAAGATCCGCACGCGCTCGAAACGGCGCGCCGCTGGGCGGACAAATACGTTTTTATCGAAAAAAACGAATCGTTCGAAAGGGCGCGCGCGATCAACGCGGGCAGCGCGTTCGCCGAATGCGAGTTCGTGCTCTGGCTCGACAACGATCTGCTCGTGCCGGAGGATTTCTTATGCTCGGCGGTCGCGGAAATGCGCCGCGGAAATCTCGATTTCCTGCTGCCTTTTTCCGAAATAAAATATCTTTCGTTCGCCGACAGCGAAATGGTCATGGACGGCACGCTCGATCCGCGCGACGCCGCGCCGATCAAAGTTTACACGAACCGGATGACCGACGGCGGCGCGGGACTGGTGCGCGCCGATTTTCTGCGGCGTTTCGGCGGCATTCCGGGCGGTTTTCGGGGCTGGGGCGGCGAGGACAACGCCTGGATGCGCAAAACGAAACTGCTCGGCAAAACCGCGCGCACCGACTCGCAAAAAACGGTTTTTCATCTCTATCACGCCTTATCGGGCGGCAACGGCGGCGACGTCCATATCAAAGCGAATCCGCGGTACGCGAAAAACGTCGCGGCGCTCGCAAAAATCGCGCGCGTTTCCGACCCGGAAGAGTTTCTGCGGCGATACCCGCCCGAAAAAGTTCGTTTGTGCGATTCGCGGCGGCGAGTGCTTTTCATCGCCGACCGGGAAGCGGAAAACCTTTCGTCGATCCAAAGTTTGCAGAAGGCTTTAGCCGAAAAGTTCGGCATCGAAGCCAAAATCATCGACGCGCCCGCCGCCGAACGGGAATTGAACGCTTGCGCGGACGCGGTCGTGTTTTTCGGGCAGCGGACGGCGCGTGAATTTCTCGCGCGCGAATTTTTTTCGCCGCTGATCGAAAAAACGATTTTGCTGGCTCTCGAAAACGACGATTTACCGCCGCCGGAAACACCGAAACTGGCGGAAATCGGCGCGGTTTTAACTCGAGACGAAGAAAAATTCGCCGAACTGATAAGCGCGGTTCCGCAGACCGCGCTCTGGAAGTTCGAGCCGCAAAATCCGGCGCGCGCGCTCGCCCAGCCGCTTTCGATTGTGCTCAACCGGCGAAAGCGCCGGGCGACGAGCGCGTCGGCGGCAAGCGGCGGCGCGCGCCTGCCGATCTGGTTTTACTGGGAAGGGAAGCGCCCGCGCTGGATCGAAATGTGTCACCGGGCGATCCTCGCCAACGCGCCGAACGCGCGTTTTCTAACGCCGGAAAGCTTCGCGCCGCTCTGGACGGAAGACCGCGACATCGATTTGTCCGGGCTTTATGTGGCGCACCGCGCCGATTACATCCGCGCCTACCTGCTCGCGAAATTCGGCGGTTTGTGGATCGACGCCGACTGCGTGCCCGTCGTAAACTTAGGTTTTTTGCTCGAACGGCTCGGAGAATTCGATTTTATCGCGCACCGCGAACGCAGCGGCATTTTCGCGAACTGTTTGATCGGCGCGAAAAAGGAGAGCCGCATCGCCGGCGAGTTTTACCGGCGAATCTGCGAATTCCTGCGCGCCGGCAGCCGCATCAGCTGGCTCGAAATCGGCAGTAAGCCCCTGACCGACATTCTGCACGCGACCGCCGCGCCGTTTCTCGAACTCGAATGCGAGCGGGTGCAGCCGGTCTGCTGGAGCCAGCCCGAAAAATTTTTCGCGATCGGCAGCGACGCCCGCCACGCCCTGAACTACGACGCGGACGCGTTTTGCTACATGCTTTCGAACGGCGCCGTCATCAACTACCAGCGCAAACATCCGGACGCCGAGCTGACGGCGGAGAATACTTTTTTCAGCTACGTCGTGCGCCGCGCGCTCGGTCAGAATTCGCCGGAATCCGGCGACCGCGCGAAAAAGCGGGAATACCACGCGGCGGGCGGCGAAAATCGTCTCACGGAACTCAATTTTTACCTCGAAATGATGGCGAAAATCGCGCCGCGCAAAGTGCTCGACGCCGACGTCGGTTCGGGGCGTTGGGCGATTTTGCTGCGCGATTATTTCGGACCGGCAGCGGACGCGCCGCTCGACATCGAAGCGCTCGTCGAAAGTGAGCCGGAAAACGCGGAATTTCTGCGCGCTTTTTACGACCGGCTGCACTGCGGGAGATTCGCCGAACGCGTCGCGCAGATCGACGATAAAAAAGACCTGCTGATTTTGGGTGATTATTTGACGCGCAACGGCAATTCTCAGCGGGCGGAAACGCTCGCGGGCGCGTTAAAAATCGCCGATTACGCGCTGCTCAATTTCCGCCGCGCCGAAAACGGCCGGCCGCCGACCGGGAGCGAGCGCGATCTGCTGGATTTTCTGACCGCGAACGCCGCCCGGATCGCGGCGCGGCGTCAATCGGAAAATGCGGTCGCCGTGCTTTTGAGCGACGCCGATCCGAAAAATATCGGGCGACGCGGCGGCGACGAATTCGCCGCGGTTTTCCGCCGCGCGACCGAAGAGCATGCGCGGCAAAAACTGGAATCGCTCGCCGGTCCGGGCTGTTCGCTGAAGTCGACCGCCGAAATCCGACGCGCGCTGCCGCTGCTCGTCGCCTCGCTCGACGTGAAATCCATTCTGGACGCGCGCTGCGGCGACTTCAACTGGCAGTCGGCGCTCGATCTCAGAGCGGAAAAACACTGGGGCGTCGACGTCGTCCCGTCGCTGATCGAAGCGAACCGCCGAAAGTACGAAAACGAGCGCCGGCGATTTTTCGTCGCCGACGTGCGGCGCGATGTTCTGCCCGCCGCCGAGTTGGTTTTGTGCCGCGATTTAACGGTTCATCTTTCGTTCGAGGACGTTTTCGCGGCGCTCCGCAATTTCGCCGCGAACGGCGCAAAATATTTACTGATGACGACCTTTCCGGAAAAAAAGGCGAATGCCGACATCCAAACCGGCGAATGGCGCCCGTTAAATTTCGAGCGCCCGCCGTTTAATTTCGGCGCGCCTCTGAAACTCATCAACGAAAAATTTCACGAAGGCGGCGCGCGGTTCGCCGATAAGAGCCTCGGGCTCTGGCTGGTTTCCGATTTGCGGGCAATCATCGGCCAATGAAAACCGGGTTTATAGGTTTTCGGTCGGATTACTGATTGCTCGCTTCCTGCTCGCGTTTTTTCTGGCGCTGCTGTTCGAGCCAGATCTGATAAGCGGCTTTGCCGCGCTCGAACTCGGCGGCCGACGCGTAAAAATTGTGCGAGCCGTCGTTTTTCTCGACGTTCAGCACGTAAAAAAGATAATCGGTCGGTCGCGGGTTGACGGCGGCTTCGATCGCCGACTCGCTCGGCGATGAAATCGGTCCGGGCGGAATGCCGGCGAATTTGCGCGTGTTGTAGGGCGAATTCGATTCGAGGTCGCTTTTGTTGATCGTGCCGTCCCAGCGGTTTTCCATCTTGGCGATGTAAACCGCCGTTTGGTCGATGCCGAGCGCCATGTTTTTGTTGAGCCGGTTATAGATCACCGAGGCGACGACCGAGCGTTCCTCGTCGACTTTCGACTCGGTTTCGATGAGGCTCGCGATCGTCACGATTTCCTGCGGCGTCCTGCCTAAAGATTTCGCCTTATCGGTCCATTCCGGCTTCCAAATTTTTCTGAACTGCTCGACCATTTTTTTGATCGCTTCCTGCGGCTTCGTGCCGATCGGAAAGCTGTACGTGCTCGGATACATATAGCCTTCGAGATTTTTGGCGGACGGCGAAAGGTCTTTGATGAGGCTCGTGTCGTCCATCATCGCGAGAATCGCTTTTTCGTCGGTCGGCGGAACGGTCGGGAATTTTTCCGCCAGGCGTTTGGCGATGTCGAAGCGCGTAAAGCCCTCGGGGATCGTCAATTTGATCGTGCGCTCCTCGCCCTTTTCGAGCTCCTTTAAGACCTGCAGCGGCGTGATCGGCGAATTGAACTGGTAATCGCCCGCCTTTAATTTGCCGGGATCGCCGAAAGTCCGCAGATAAACGAGCGTCGGGAAAGAACTTTTGATGACGCCTTCGGCGGCGAGCTTTTCGATGATTTCGGTCGGGCTCGAGCCTTTCGGGATGGCGATGAACTGGTTTGACTTGGTGTGCGTTTGCGGCGTGTTGACCGCGCTGTAAATCCAGTAAACGACCGCGCCGAGCGCGGCGGCGGAAACGATAAAGAGAATAAAAAGAATTTTGACGAATTTCATCGATGAAAAAGTTTAACAGATAAAATATATTCGATGCCAGAATGTATTTTAACGCAAAGACTCGAAGCGGCGGAGTCGCGAATTTTTTTTAAGCCGGCGAGCCGCCGCCGAAAATTTTGAGTCCGCAATCCCGATCAATCGCTCAAAAATCCCGCGCGCCTTCCGGGACTTCGCGCCTTTGCGTTAAAATTACTTAGCTCGATTATGAAAAGAATTTTTGTGGCGGCAGATATTTCCGACGAAGCGCGGCGCAGAGCGGCGGCTTATATCGAAGAACTGCGCGGCGAATTTCGACAGGTGCGGGTCGGTTGGGACAAACCGGAAAAGCTGCATCTGACGCTGAAATTTCTCGGAAACAGCGACGATGCGCAAATCAAGGAAGTCGAAAACATCGTCGCCGGCATCGCCGCCGAAACCGCGCGCTTCAAACTGCGAATCGGCGAAACGGGAATTTTCCCGAACGCGCGAAGCCCGCGCGTTTTGTGGATCAACGTGAAGGACGAGGCCGGAAATTTGGCGCGGATCAACGATCGCCTCGAAGCGGCGTGTGAAAAAATCGGTTTTGAAAGGGAAAAACGAAAGTACGTTCCGCATCTCACGATCGGACGCGTGCGCGAGCCGAACCGCGCGAAAGATTTAGCGCGGGCGCATCTCGGAACGAAATTCGAGCCGGTCGGGGTTGAAATTTCGGAGATTGTGATTTACGAAAGTAAACTGCTGCCGACCGGCTCGGTCTATTCGGTCGTTTCGAAACACGTTTTCGAATAAACTATTTATTTTCCTTCAAATATTTTTCGATCGCGGCGGTGACGGCTTCGCCGTCGGGTTTATCCTTCGAATCGAAACGCGCGACGACGTTGCCTCGGCGGTCGATCAGGAACTTGTTGAAATTCCATTTGATGTCGCCCGCGAACTGCGGATTCGTTTCCTTGCCGGTCAGGAATTTATAAAGCGGGTCCTGATCTTCACCTTTGACCGAGATTTTGGCGAACATCGGGAACGTGACTTTGTATTTGGTCGTGCAGAATTCCTTGATTTCGGCTTCCGTTCCGGGTTCCTGCCCGCCGAAATTGTTGGCCGGAAAACCGAGCACGTAAAACCCTTCGGCTTTGTATTTGTCGTAAGTCGCCTGCAGGCTTTCGTACTGCGGCGTGAAACCGCATTTGCTCGCTGTGTTCACGACGAGCAGCACGTTGCCTTTATACTTTTTCAATTTCACGTCCTTGCCGTCGATGTCCTTCATTTGAAAATCGAGCACCGATTTATTTTTAAGCTCGGCGGACGGCGCGGCGTCGCTCATCAGACAGCCGGCGGCGATGAATAAAGTAAACAGAATCAAACCGATTTTTTTCATAAACGCTCCTAAAAAATAATCAGCCGCGAACAAACGCGGAATCTCACGAAATAATCTAAATCAAATTTTCGTGAAGTTTCGCGTTTGTCCGTGCCTGAAAAAAAAATCATTTCCCGAGTTCGCGCGGCGAGCGCGGCGGCGGCGGCAGTTTTTCCTGTTTTTCCTGCCGGTCGCCGGTTTCGGCGAAAACTTCCTTGAACGCGCCGATCGTCGAGAGCATGCTCGAAGTTTCCATCGGCATAAAGACGACCTTCGAATTGTTCGAGCGCGACATGTCGCGCAAAGATTCGATGTAGCGGGCGGTGATTAAATACTGCGCGGTCTGCTCGGGACTGCCGATCGTCTGCGAGATCTGCGCGATCGCCTGCGATTCCGCCTGCGCGGCGCGAAGGCGCGCCTGCGCGGCGCCTTCGGCCTCGAGAATAGCGGATTCCTTCAGTCCTTCCGAGCGCGTGATGGCGGCTTGCTTTTCGCCCTCGGCGCGCGTGATGGCGGCTTGGCGGTCGCCTTCGGCTTGCAGGATCAACGCGCGGCGGTTGCGTTCGGCGGTCATCTGCTTTTCCATCGTGATGCGCACGTCTTCCGGCGGGTTGATGTTTTTGACGTCGACGCGCGTCACTTTCACGCCCCATTTGTCGGTCGCTTCGTCAAGGATGATGCGCAGTTTGTTGTTGATCTGGTCGCGCGAGCTCAAGGTGTGGTCCAAATCCATTTCGCCCATCACCGAGCGCATGCCGGTGATCGTGAGCTGCACGATGCCGCCGATCAGGTCGGCGACTTCGTAGACCGCCTTGATCGGGTCCGTGATCTGCCAGTAAACGACCGAATCGACGTTGATCGTCACGTTGTCGCGCGTGATGACGGGCTGCGGCGGCAGATCGATGAACTGTTCGCGCAGATCGATCGAGGTCGTGCCCGGTCGCACGTTCGCCCAGTAGACGCCGCGCGGGCTGTCGAGAAACGGAACGATGATATTCAAGCCGCTCGCCGCGACGCGGTTGAATTTTCCGAGCCGTTCGATCAGCAAAACCGACGACTGCGGCACGATTTTGATGGTTTTCGCCGCCGCGATCAGCAGCGCAATGCCAATAAACGCAAAAAATACAACTGCTGCGATACCGAGTTCCATTGTTATCCTCCAATATATTGAGACAAATATAATCTTTTTTCGGTGACAAGCAAAACGAAGTGAACGACTTGCATTATAGCAGGTTCGGTTTCGGGAGACGAAATTCGGCGGCATTCGGGCGGGGCGCGCGGATGTTGTAAGATTGATGAATCATACGCGAAACATTATGGAATTAATCTTATTGGAAGTTCTTTTGATTTTTGCGCTGCTGATCGTGAACGGCGTCTTTTCGATGTCGGAGCTCGCCGTCGTTTCGGCGCGGCGCATCAGATTGCAGCAGCAGGCGGAAAAGGGCGATCGCGGCGCGCTGGCGGCGCTCGAACTGGCGGAAAATCCGAGCAATTTCCTCTCGACCGTGCAGATCGGCATTACGCTCGTCGGCATTTTAGCGGGCGCGTTCGGCGGCGCGACGATCGCCGGCATTCTCGGCGATTTTCTGAAATCCGTGCCGGTCGTCGCGCCGTACGCCGCGACGATCGCCTTCGCGCTCGTCGTCGCCGTCATCACCTATTTTTCGATCGTCATCGGCGAGCTGATTCCGAAAAGCCTCGCGCTCAACTCGCCCGAGAAAATCGCGTCGGTCGTCGCGCGGCCGATGCGGCTCATTTCTTCGGTCGCCGCGCCGTTCGTCTGGCTGTTGAGTGTGCCGACCTCGTTCGTGCTGAAAATCTTCAGAGTGCGCGCGACGGTCGAGCCGCCCGTGACCGACGAGGAAATAAAGGGCTTGATCGACGCCGGCACGAAGGCGGGCGTCTTTGAAAAGTCCGAAAAAGATCTGATCGAAAGCGTGATCGGGCTCGGCGACCAGCGCGTCACGTCGGTGATGACGCCGCGCACGAAAATAGCTTGGCTCGACCTCGACGATTCGCCCGAAGAAATACGTGGCGAACTCGTCGGCAGCCGGTTTTCGCGCCTGCCGGTCGCCCGCGGCCGGATCGACAATATCGTCGGCTACGCGACCGCCAAGGCCCTGCTCGGGCATTTCATCGAAAAGGGCGAACTCGACCTGCAGCCGGTGCTGCGCGCGCCGTTTTACGTGCCGGAAACGCTGACGATCCTCGAACTTTTAGAACAATTCCGCGAATCGCACACGCATTTCGCGATCGTCGTCGACGAATTCGGCGGCGTCGAGGGGCTCGTGACGATCAACGACGTGCTCGAAGCGATCGTCGGCGAGCTGCCGAACAGCCAGCACGTGCTGCCGGAACACGGCGTTTCGCGGCGCCACGACGGCGCTTTCGTGCTCGACGGACGGCTGCCGGTGCTCGATTTCAAAGACGTTCTGGAACTGAAGAATTTACCGGACGACGAACAGGATTTTTACCAGACGCTCGCCGGCTTCATCCTTTTCCGGCTCGGCAAAGTGCCGGCGATCGGCGAGACCTTCGCGTGGGACAAATATCGTTTCGAAGTCGTTTCGATGGAACAAAACCGGATCGACAAGGTGCTGGTCGAACTGATTTCGCCCGAAAACTCCGCCGAAAAATCGCCGTGACCGGCGCGAATTCAAAAAAGGCGAAAAAAAACGAAAAAAAAACGCGCGCCGTGATACATTTTTGAGTTTTTCCGCGCGTTAGAGGGTGAAGGCGAAAAAAGTTCGCCGCGAAAGTTTGAAAAAAGTTACGCAAAAAGAGCGGGAGCGAAAGTCAAACAAAAGATAATTTAGTTATCGAACAAAGTAATTAAATTTATTTGAAAACCGAAACGGAGCGCGAGCGAGAGCCAGTTATCATTTCTTTTATCTACATAATATCCGCAGTTGTCTTATCTTTATTCATACCCAAGCCTCTTTCGCGCTCCGTTTCGATTTTTAAATAAATTCCGGCCCGAACCCAACAGATAAACAATAAAACAGGACGCGGATTCAAGCGGATAAAAACCGGATCGCCGCTGATTTTTCTTGATTGCCTGGATCTGATCCGCATGAACCCGCAAAATCCCAGTTCCGTTATCGTTTTGCGTCTTCGCGCCTTTGCGTTAAAATCAAACCCAACCCAAATTCAACAGTCTAAAATCCAAAATCGAAATGACAGTTAAATTAACCGACATTCAGGAAGCCCGCAAAGTTTTGCAGGGCATTATCATTCCGACGCCGATCCTCTCGGACGAAAAGCTTTCGAACGAAATCGGCGCGAACGCGTTTTTGAAGGCGGAATCGCTGCAGCGCGCCGGTTCGTTCAAGATGCGCGGCGCGTACAACAAAATCTCGCGGCTCTCGAACGCCGAAAAAAAGCGCGGCGTCATCACCGCCTCAGCCGGCAATCACGCGCAGGGCGTCGCGCTCGCCGCGCGGCTGCAGAATATCAAAGCGACGGTCGTGCTGCCGGTTTTCGCGCCGCTCACGAAAGTCATGGCGACGAAAGCGCAGGGCGCGGACGTGATTCTGCACGGCACGACGTTCGACGAAGCGGTCGCGCACGGGAAAAAACTCGGCGAGGAAAAAGGCTGGGTATACGTTAACGCGTTCGACGATTACGACATCATCGCCGGGCAGGGCACGATCGGCTGGGAAATCGCCGACAATCTGCCGGAAACGACGCTCGTCGTCGTGCCGATCGGCGGGGGCGGCATCATTTCGGGCATCGCGATCGCCGTCAAAAATCTGCTGCCGAACGTGCGCGTCGTCGGCGTGCAGTCGGCGAACTGCTCGTCGGTCATTCATTCCCTAAAAGAAGGCAAGCCGCTCGAACCGCTCGCTTACCAGCCGACGATCGCCGACGGCATCGCCGTCAAGCGCCCGGGCGAAAAGACTCTGCCGATCATCGAAAAATACGTCGACGAAATCGTGACGGTCACGGAAGAGGAAATCGCGCGCGGCATTTTTCACTGCGTGCAGAACAATCATCTGGTCGTCGAGGGCGCCGGCGCGGCGGGCGTCGCGGCGCTGCTCGCGAAAAAAATAAAGGTCGATCCTCAGGACACGGTCTGCACCGTCCTGTGCGGCGGCAACATCGACGCGAATCTTTTATCGCGCGTGCTCGAACAGGTGCTCGTCGCGCAGGGCCGCTACATCATGCTCAAACTGCTCGTGCCGGATCGCCCCGGAATGCTCGCGCGGCTTTTGCAGCACGTCGGCGAATCGGGCGCAAACGTGATCGAAGTCTTTCACCGCCGCGCGATGTGGCTCGCCCCCTTGGGGTCGGTCGGCATCGAAATGCTGCTTGAAGTCCGCGACGAGGCGCACAGCCGCGAGGTCGTGAAACACCTCGAAAAAGCCAATTACCACGTCGAGCGCGAGGGCGTCGGCGATTGGGAAGAGTAGGAATTCGGAGCTAAGAATTAAGAATTAAAAATTTAAAGTTCAAAACTTAAAAGTAATAAAGCGTCTTGAACGAATTTCTGTTGTCGTTCAAGACGCTTTATTACTTTTGAATTTCTAATCTTTAGCTATTTTCTCACCAAATCCTCCGTGTAAAGCTCGCGGTAGACGCGGTAGTTGCTCATCACTTTGTAGACGTAATTTTTCGTTTCCGCGAATCCGACCTCGGCCGTGAAAATTCCGGCGTCTTTCGGTTTCGAACGGTTGAGCCAGCGCGCGGCGTTGTCTTCGCCGCCGTTGTAGCTCGCCGCGATCGCTTCGTAAAGCCCGCCGAACTGGTCCTTCAAATCCGCGATGTACGCCGCGCCGATCGCGATATTGACCGCCGGCTGGTACAGATCGTCCGGTTCGAGGTTCGCGTAACCGGCTTTTTTGTTGTATTTAAGCGCCGTGTCCTGAACGAGCTGCAGCAGCCCGCGCGCGGCGGCGGGCGATTTGGCGTTGGCGCGGAAACTGCTTTCCTGTTTCATGATCGCGAGCAGGAAACGCGGATCGATTTTCAAAGGCTTTGCCGAGCGCAGCAGTTCGGCGCGGTACATGACCGGATAATCGCGGGCGAGGCTCGCCGAAACGGAAGCCGTGTTCTGCACTTGATTGCCGCCGCCGCCGAGCTGCCGCAGTTTTTCGGCCGCGAGCGCGCCGTAGTACGACGCGATGCTGTCTTTGACGGACGCGTAAGCGGCGAGCGCTTCGGTTTTGCGACCGAGCCTTTCGAACGCGATGCCCTTTAAGTATTTGACCTCGTCGCTCGTGACCATCGCGCCCGCGAACTTGTTGCGAAGCAGCAGATCGTCGGCCGCGCGCGCGGCTTCCGCCCAGTTCTGCCGGTAAATTTCCATCCTGAGGCGCGCGTGCAGCGCGTTGGTTTCGACCGCCTGACCGGGAAAACGCGCGCGCGTCTTATCGACCCAGTTGTTGGCGTCCTGGTATTTTCCCGCCTCGCGCAGCGCGTCGATCAGGTTCAGATGCGCCGATTCGATTTTTTCGCCGGTCGGGAACATGACGATGTACTGCTCGTAGGTCTTCGCGGCTTCCATGTTTTTGCCGAGGCGCACGTAACTCGCGCCCTTTTGCGCCAAGCCTTCGCGCCCGTCTTTGGTCGACGCGTAATCCTTCGTCAGTTTATCGAACCATTCGACCGCTTTGTCGTAACGCCGCTCCCACATGTTCGAGCGTCCCATGCCGAACAACGCTTTCGGCATCGCGTTCGCGTCCGCCGGATAATTTTCGAGGATTTTCTGCCAGTGCTCGCGCGCTTCGGGGAAATGGCGGTTCGCCATGTAAACGTCGGCGCGGTAGAGATGCTCGCCGACCGTCAAAGTCTGGAGTTTGCCCTGCGCGTCGCGGCTCGTCCGGTCTTTCGCGGCGACGAGGCGCAGCGCCGCGTCCGACTGGGCGAAGGCGAAATTCGAGAGAACGAAGAGCATTGCGAATAAAAGAATCGATTTTTTCATAGGCGTTGTTTCGGGGAAAACGGCTTGCGCTTTTCAGCATAACCGATTTTTAGACGAGATAAAAATGCCGCGGCGTTGTCCCGCATGCGCGCACGGGATTTGCTATAATACTTAAAAATCTGTGCCGAAAGCTCGCGGGAAAGTGCTTTACGCGTAATTTCACGGCAACAATCTAAAAAATAAACATGGGGAACACCAAATTGAAAATATTTTTCCGTCAATTTTCCGCCGTTCTATTTATTTTCATAGTCGCGGCGTGCGCCTTCGGGCAATCGAAATCGAAGCCGTCCGACAAATTCAAACAACTCGACGAAGATCTGCCGACGCCGAACGAATACCGCACGGCGTCGGGCGCGCCGGGCAATAAATACTGGCAGAACCGCGCCGATTACGCGATCGACGTCGAACTCGACGACGCGAACCAGCGCATTGCGGGCCGGGAAACCGTGACTTACAAAAACGCTTCGCCCGACACGCTGAATTACATCTGGCTGCAGCTCGACCAGAATCTTTTCGCGAAGGATTCGGACGCGCAGAAAACTCAACAAGCGCCGGATTTCAACGCCGAGGGCGGCTTTCCGATTTCGGCGGTCGAACAGGCGGCGGCGCGCGAATACGACGGGCGCGTGAACGTCACGGAAGTTTCGGACGCGAAAAAAGCGCCGCTGCGCTACACGATCAACCGGACGATGATGCGCGTCGATCTGCCGACGCCGCTCGTGCCGGGCGGCACGTTCACCTTTAACGTCGCGTGGAATTACGCGATCAACAACCAGAGAATTTTCGGCGGGCGCGGCGGTTACGAATTTTTCCCGCGCGACGGCAACTACCTGTACGAAATCGCGCAGTGGTTCCCGCGGATGGCGGCCTACACCGATTACCAGGGCTGGCAGCACACGCAGTTTTTGGGCGCGGGCGAATTCACGCTGGAGTTCGGCGATTACACGGTCAGAATCACCGCGCCGAACGATCACGTCGTCGCCGCGACCGGCGTCCTGCAGAATCAGCGCGAGGCGCTGAAACCCGAATGGATCGCGCGGCTCCGGCAGGCCGATACGGCGAAAGAGCCGCTCAAAATCATCACCAACGAGGAAGCGAAAGCGAACGAGTCGAGCAAGCCGACCGGCAAAAAGACCTGGATTTTCAAAGCCGAAAACGTGCGCGA
The DNA here is from genome assembly GCA_036563455.1 of Pyrinomonadaceae bacterium. Classification (GTDB taxonomy): domain Bacteria; phylum Acidobacteriota; class Blastocatellia; order Pyrinomonadales; family Pyrinomonadaceae; genus JAFDVJ01. The sequence goes on from DATCMK010000025.1 coordinate 173,289, forward strand.
TTTCGCGTTCGCGTCGTCGCGCAAATTCATCTGGGACGCGCAGGGGCATTCGGTCGAGGGCAATAAAGTGACGGCGATGTCGTTTTACCCGAACGAGGGAAATCCGCTCTGGGAAAAATATTCGACGCACGCGATCATCCATACGCTCAACGTTTACTCGCGCTACACTTTCAAATACCCGTACCCGGTCGCGCAGAGCATCAACGGGCCGGTCGGCGGCATGGAATATCCGATGATCTGCTTCAACGGTCCGCGCCCTTTGCCCGACGGCAGCTATTCGGCGCAGACGAAATACGGTTTGATCTCGGTCGTCATTCACGAAGTCGGGCACAATTATTTTCCGATGATCGTCAATTCCGACGAGCGCGACTGGACGTGGATGGACGAGGGCTTAAACACCTTCACGCAGTTTTTAGCCGAGCAGGAATGGGAGAAAAACTACCCGTCGCGGCGCGGCGAACCGCAGAATATCACCGATTACATGGCGAGCGAAAATCAGGTGCCGATCATGACGCAAAGCGATTCGCTGCTGCAGTTCGGCAACAACGCTTACGCGAAACCCGCGACGGCGCTCAACATTCTGCGCGAAACCGTATTGGGAAGGGAATTGTTCGATTTCGCGTTCAAGGAATACGCGCGCCGCTGGCAGTTCAAGCGCCCCGAACCGGCGGACTTTTTCCGCACGATGGAGGACGCTTCCGGGACGGATCTCGATTGGTTCTGGCGCGGCTGGTTTTATTCGACCGACCACGTCGACATCGCGATCGAAAACGTCCGGCTTTACCAGATCAACACGCAGAACCCGGACGTCGAAAAGGAAATCCAGCGCCGGCAGGCGAATAATCAGCCGCGCACGCTCTCGCAGCAGCGCAACGAGGCTTTGCCGAAACGCCTCGACCAGTATCCCTCGCTGAGGGATTATTACAACGACTTCGACCGGTACGAGGTGACCGAAAAGGACAAAGCCGCGTATCAGACTTTCCTGGCGAGTCTGACCGACCGCGAAAAAGCGCTTTTGAGCGGCAACTACTTTTTCTACGTCGTCGATCTGAAAAACGTCGGCGGGCTGGTCATGCCGCTGATCTTCAAGGTCGAATACGCCGACGGCAGTTCCGAGGAAATCCGCATCCCGGCGGAAATCTGGCGCTACAACAACACGGACGTTTCCAAACTGATCATCACGCGGAAAGAAGCGAAGGCGATCGTGCTCGATCCGAATTTGGAGACGGCCGACACGGATCTGAACAACAATTTCTTCCCGCGTCGTTTCGTGCCGACGCGCTTTCAGGTCTTCAAACAACAGCAGCAGAGAGGAAGATAAAAGACAAAGGGCGAAAGGTGAAATATTATGAATGCAGTTAGGAAAAATACGGGTTTAAGGCTGAAGCGGGGTTTTATTTTTGCCTTTTTACTTTTGCCTTTCGCCTTCCTGTGCGCGGAGGCGCACACGTATCACACGAGCCTGACGCGGATGGATTACAACGCGCGGGATAAAAACATCGAAATCTCGATCCAGCTTTTCATCCACGACGCCGTGCCGATGCTCGAAAGACGCCTGAAAAAGCGGGTGGACATCGAAAAAACGGCGGGCGTCGACGCCGAGATGCTCAAATATTTGAGCGAAACATTCGTTTTTCAAAACAATCAAGGCGAGCCGCAAAAACTGCGGTGGGTCGGCAGGGAATTCGAAAACGACGTCGTTCACGTGTTCGTCGAAATCCCGTTCGCCGAATCTTTAGAGGGCGGGAAGCTGCAGAACACGATTTTCTTCGAAAGCTATCCGCAGCAGGCGAATCTCGTCGTCGCGCGCTTCGGCGAAAAGAAAATCGATCTGCTTTACAAAGCCGGCGATAAATTCAAGGATTTATGAAATTTGTTTATTGAAGGGGGGAACGGGACTTAAACAACAAGTCCCGTTCCTTTCAAATTAGACTGGCATGTGAAGATAGAAAATACTTGAGGTAATTAAGACTTCCGTTTTTCCCATTTAATTTATAACCGACGAATTAAACGAGATTTTGAGGTACTCATATATAAATGACTTCGAATGGTTAAAAACTAACATATGTTTAGTATTTTTAATAAATATTGCATTTCTTGATTAGCGGCATGAATATTTCTCCGGTTCTTTCGCTCGTGATACAATCTACCAAACCCATTAATCTTGGAGTAAAACAATGAAAATAGCATTAAACGGCGCGACGACGATGCACGCCGATTTGGAAACCGACATCGAGGCGGCGAGCCGCGCCGGATTCGAACTGATCGAAATCTGGGCGGCGAAGCTGCGCGAGTTTTTGAAAACCGGAACGATTGCCGATTTGAAGAATTTGCTGGCGGAGAACAATCTGCAGCCGTATTCGATCAATTCGATCGAGCACATCACGTTTCGCAGCGCGGAAGAGTACGCCGCGATCAAGGCGGAAACGGAAGAACTGACTTCGATCGCCGGCGAAATCAATTGCCCGTACGTTGTCGTCGTCCCCGGCAAACTGCCCGAAAACGCGGCCGAAGAGGAAATCATCGATGAATCGGTGCGCGTTTTGAACGAGCTCGCCGACATCGCCGAAAAACATAATGTCGGTTTGGCGTTCGAGTTTCTGGGGCAGACCGATTGCTCGGTGCAGACGCTCGATCTGTGCAATAAAATCGTCGAAGAGGTCAACCGCGCGTCGGTCGGCAACGTGATCGACACGTTTCATTTTTACGCCGGCGATTCGACGTTCGAAGCGATCGACCGGATGAAGCCCGAAAAACTGTTTATTTTTCACATCAACGACGCCGAAGATCTGCCGAAAGAAACCTTGACGGACGCGCACCGGCTTTACCCGGGTATCGGAATTTTGCCGATCAAAGAAATCAAAGCGCATTTCGACAAAATCGGCTACGACCGCATGGTCTCGATCGAAATTTTCCGTCCCGAATACTGGAACGAAGACCCGTTCGAAGTCGCGCGCAAAGCCAAAGAAGCGACCGAAAAGGTTTTGGGAATCACGCCGAAGGGAGCGACGGCATAGAAAATTAGCCACGAACAAACACGAAACTTCACGAAAGTTTCAAAGCATTTTGAAAATTACGGTTTAATTTTCGTGTTCGATCGTGTTTGTTCGTGGCAAAAATAATTATGGAAAAAGTCAGAATCGGAATCGTCGGCACCGGTTACGTCGGCAATCTTCACGGGCAGATTTACTCGCAGGACGCGCGCGCGGAAATCTCGGCGCTTTTCGACATCGTGCCCGAACGCGCCGCGCGCACGGCGCGCGCGATCGGCGGGAAAGTCTGCGCGTCGCGCGACGAACTGATGGAAAACTGCGACGCGGTGCTGGTCTGCGCGCCGAACAAAACGCATCCGGAGATCGCCGCGCACGCCGTCGCGGAAGGCAAACACGTGTTCTGCGAGAAGCCGTTCGCGCTCGGACTCGAAAACGCAAAATCCTTGCTCGCCACGGCGAGCGGCTCGGACAAGGTTTTTCAGGTCGGTCATAATCGCCGCTTCGCGCCCGTTTACGCCCGGCTCAAGGAACTGGTCTCAAACGACGCGCCGCATTCGGCGCATATCAAAATGAACCGCGGCGAGCTGAAAAATCCCGTCTGGACGGGCGACGTGAACGTGACGGGCGGGTTTCTGTACGAAACGACGATTCACCTTTTCGACATGATGCGTTTTCAGTTCGGCGAAATCGCGGAGCTCGCCGCGTACGGCTCGCAGCACGAATACCCGGAACTAGACGAGTTTTCCGTCATTCTGAAATTCAAGAACGGCTTTCACTGCACGTTCGCTTCGAGCTCGGACGCGAGCTGGCATTTTCCGTTCGAGCGCATCGAGGTTTTTTGTCACCACCGCACGATTCTGACCGAAGAGATGGAGCGGCTTTTCGATTCGAAAGGCTACGACCATAAGACGCAGAACGTCGAAACTTATTCGTGTCACATGCTCGAAAAATTCGAGAAGTGGGGCTACCTGCAGGAAGACCGCGCGTTCATCGATTCGATTTTAGACGGCACGGAACCGGTCGTTTCGGCGCTCGACGGCTACAAATCGGTCGAGCTCGTCGAGTCGGTTTATGAAGCGATTAGGACGGGCGAGAAAATAAGGTTCGAGTGAACGAACTTTTTATAAAAACCGTTCGTAAGAAAAATCGGGGCATGCGCCCGGAAAACGTTGGTAAGCGGCGAGGAAAATAATTATGATGCATTGCCAAAACTGTGGACAGACAAATACGCAGACCAGCAACTTTTGCCGTTTTTGCGGGACGAAGCTGACGGCAATGCATTATACGAACGGCGGAAACAATTACTACCCGCAGCCGAACCCGGCGCCGGCGAGTTATGAAACCGCGCCGCCGCGTCCTTATTCGTGGAAAACCGACGAGTTTCAGATTCCCGAAGCGCCGAAAGGCAAAACGATCAACCGCGTGCAGCCGTTGCCGCAATTTCCGCCCGCCGCGCCGACGGATGCGGGAATGCAGCCTTTTCAACCGGCGGCGGTCGGTCAGAACTTTCACTGCCCGCGCTGCAGCAGCCAGCTTTACCCGCGCGTTACGAGGCAGATTTCAACCGCCGGCTGGATCGTTTTCGCCGTTTTGCTGATTACGTTTTTTCCGCTTTTCTGGATCGGATTCTTCATCAAGGAAGAAGTCAGAACGTGTCCGGTCTGCAACTTCAAATACCGTTAGAATCTAATTGCCGCCCCGGTAATAATAGCCTTTCGGATGTTCGATCCGGATTTCGGGATTGGTGCTGACGACCTGCACTTTGTGGTAGCCCTTTTTCAGGTGCGTCGAAAGATAAGTCAGCGCGAACTGCCTGGTCAGCGCCTGGTTCAGGTCGCGGAAAAACGGCTGAAAGCTGATCGGCGAGATCGTGCCCTGAAAAAAAGCGCGCCCGCCGGTTTCTTCCGAGAGCCGATTGAGCGAGCCCTGCGCGTTGAGCACGAGGCTCGAATTTCCGCCCTCGGTCAGCGTCGCCGCGGAATAAAAGGAATAAATCGCGACGCCGCGGCGCTGCGCTTTGAGAATCGCCTGGTCGAGTTCGAGGCTCTGCGTCGGCGAAGGGTTCGATAAATCGAGCCCGTCGGAAACGAGCAGAATCGCCCGGCGCCCGGTCGGCAGCGCGTCGAACCGCGCCAGCACTTCTTCGACGCCGTCGTACGGACTGTTCGGCGCGACCGAAGAACTGCCGATGACGGCGCGGATCGAGCCGGCGGCTTTTTCGAGGTCGGTCGTGAATTTCTGGGTGATCTGCGTGGTTCCCGAGCGCAGGTAAGCGACCATCACGCGCGAATCGGGCGGCAGTTTCTTAATAAAGTTCTTGATGTCGGCGAGCTGCAGATTAACGTTCGTCGAAAGATTGTCCTGAATCAAAACGGCGATGTGGAGCGGCGTGTTCGTCACGCTGCGGATCGAAAGAATCGTTTGTTCGTCGTTATCCTCGCGGACGATAATTTCGCCCGCCTCGATGTACTCGCCCGCTTGATTTTCCCTTAATTCCTCTTTCGTAAAAATCGAAACCGGGATCGTCATCGTCCGCACCTTCGGCTGATTGTCCTTTTTTTGTTTCTTGTCCTGCGCGAAAGCCGGGAGCAGGCAAAAGCAGGCGAATAAAAAAGCGGCGGCGAGTATTGAAAAGCGGCTCATTGACATAGATTTTCGGCTCGGACAAATTGCCCCAAAAGAGCAATCTCAATAATAATACGAAAAAGCGGTAAAAGCTAAGTTTTTGATGCCGCAAGGTTGAATAAAGTTTACACAGTGGGTAGAGTAAAGCGATATAGAATGAAAGAATTACAGCCCGGATACGAGATTACGCGGAGAGACGTCGCGAAGGACAAAATGCTGAAAATCGGCGCGTGGAGCCTGCCCTTTGCGATTCCCGTCGTGCCCGCGGCGATTTTCTTTTTTCTGTTCATGCTCGCGACCACGACCCCGCAGGCGGCCGTCTGGGGAAGCCTGATTCTGATCTCTCTAATCGGCGGTTTTATCCTCGGATTGATCATTTCGGGCGGCTTAATGCTTTATCGTTCGCGCTGGCTGGCGAACGTCCGCGAACGTCTCGCGGTCGACGGCATCAAAGCCGAGGAAGTCGAATGGTTCAAACACGAGCTGACCGCCGCCGAACGCCGTTCGCTGCAGGAGGTCGAAGCGAAAAACCTGCTGCTCGGCGACGCGCTGCGCGACTCGCTGGCGGCGCGCCTGACGGCGACGCGCATCCAGAAATCCGCCAAACAGGAGCTCGCTTTGATCAAACGCCGACAGAGCAAATTAAAATATTCGAAAGCGGAAAACAGCGCTTCTTTTCAGGAGGAACTCGATCGGGATTACGAAAAAGTTTCGCAGATTCAAAAGGAAGCCGAAAAAATGCTGATCGAAGCCGAAAACCGGATGCATCAGATCGAAACCGCCGCCCGGCACGGCTCGAATTTTGCCGAAACCGAACTCGCCCTGAAAAAACTGTCCGCGCGCACCTCCGAGCTTCCGCTCGCGCTCGAATCGGCGCGCATGGAAGAAGAAATCAGAAAGGAATTGGAGAAAGGGGATTAGCAGGAAGTAGTTGGTAGACAGTAGACAGTAGCCGGTAAAAAGCAGTCGGTAGACAATAGATAGAAAAAGAGTGCAAAACCTAAAAACCGCGGTTTTGATGTTAAAGTTCAACAACTTACTACCGGCTAATGTCTACTTTCTACCGTCTGCCGACCACCGTCTATCCCTTCTCACCCGAACGAATGTTCGATTTTCAAACGCTCGATTTTCAACGCTTTGCCGGTCTGCTCGTCGATCTCGATGACGACCGCGCAGATCCAGACGTCGCCTTTCGAATGCTCGGCGCGCGGCGCGGGGATTTTCGTGAAACGCTCGATCACCTGGGATTTTTCCATCCCGATCACGCCCGCGTAGGAGCCGGTCATGCCGATGTCGGTGATGTAAGCCGTGCCGCCGTCGAGAATCCTTTCGTCGGCGGTCGGCACGTGCGTGTGCGAACCGACAACCGCCGAAACCCTGCCGCTTAAAAACCAGCCCATCGCGTATTTCTCGCTCGTCGCCTCGCAGTGCATATCAACGAGCCGCACCCTGACGTCATCGGGAATTTGCTTCAGACATTCTTCCGCCGCGCGGAACGGATCGTCGACCGGCGGCATGAAAACCCTGCCGAGCAGATTGATGGCGGCGATCTTGAAGCCGTTGATTTCGCCGACGAAAAGTCCCTTTCCGGCGGCGGTCGGCGGATAATTGGCGGGACGCAGCAGCCGCGGGTTTTTTTCGAGATACGGGATTATTTCGTGTTTGTCGAAAATATGATTGCCCGAGGTCATCAGGTCGATGCCGGCGGCGAAAAACTCGTCGGCGATCGCCGGCGTGATCGAAAAGCCGCCCGCCACGTTCTCGGCGTTCATCGTCGCGACGTCGATTTCGTATTTTTCGCGCAAATCTTTGATCTTATCCAGGACCGCGCGTCTTCCGGGGCGCGCGACGACGTCGGCTATCATCAGGATTTTCATATGTTTATGATAAAAAAGTCGGGGGCATCCGACAAGGGCAGCTGGTTGGCTGCTTTGCGCCCCGCCGACCAAAGACAAAAAAATCACCGCGCGGGGGCTTTCGAAAAGTTAGAAAAAGCGCCCCGGCGGTGATATAAACTGTCGTCTAAACTTTTGATTAGCAGAAGAGAACCGCATAAGCCGTTCAAACGTAAAAATTGAACCTGTATCTCAACAGGTGGGCGGCTTTCTGCGGGTTGCCCCGCATCAGAGCCGCGTTCTCCGGCACACCTTTAACTGTGAAAGGTAGCACTGAACTGCGGCATCAGCCTCCCGTTCAATTAGTGTTGGCTCAATTATGATATCGTCTGGTCACGAACTTCGCAGTAAAGTTCTTCCGCCTGGTTTGTATTGTAGCAAACCGCCCTTTGAAAAAGAAGGGGAGAAGAGGAGAAACCGAGAATTGAAGACGAAATATTTTGTAAAGATTAATCAGACGGAAAAAGAAGAGCGGTTGAAAATCAGCTGAGCCGGGGACAAAATTTCCAAAGCTTCGTCTCGAAAAAAAGAGGAGATTTTGTCGACAAAATCTCCTCGGCGCTCGATTCCTTTGATACTCTTTTCGCTTATTGTTCCGTCTCGAATTCCTGCGCCGCCTGCTGGTCTTTTTGTTTGAAGATAATGTCGAGCATCTCGGTCATCTCGGCGCTGCGCGATGCGAGCTGCGCGTCGGTCTGCTCCTGCTGGCTTTTGAGCTGGTGGTATTCGTCGGCGATATGCAGGGCGGCGAGGATCGCGACTTTCAGCGAATCGACGGTCAAAGTGCCGGAAGAAATTTCGCGCATTTTGCCGTCGACGTATTCGGCAAGCCGCATGATATATTCGTTGTCGCCGTCGGAACGTATATTGTAGGTCTGGTTGTAAATTTCAACTCTGATCGATTGTTCCGCCATGTCTGCTTTCCCTCTGGTTCCAAACATCTTTTATCTTCCCAAAGCCTCGGCGACGTCCGGCTCGATGATGGTGATCGCATCGAGCATCGCCTCGACTTTTAACTGTATTGCGTCGCGCTCGGACAATAGATCTTCGATTTTTTCCTCGAGCCGATTTTTTTCGCCTAAAAGGCTGCTGACTTCGTGCCGCAGACTCGAAAGTTCGCGTTCGAGCCTTTCCTTTTCTTCGCGCATCTTTTTGACGTTTTCGATTGTCAGGTAAATTTTATCTTCAAGATGCGAGAATTTTTCCATTCCTGCAAGACCGTTCATTGCTTTCTCCAAAGATTTTTTGATAAGTGCAATTGATTATGTTTATTTTTGACGAAAACTTCAAGCTTTTGGTGAACTATTTTTGAGCGGCGGTCGGCGGCCGGTGGGCAGTGATCAGAAAAAGTCGCGGTTTGAGCTGACCACTGACTACCGGCCTCCGACCACCGACTCAGAATCTTTGCCGGGCTCGGAAATTTTCTTCGAGCGTTTCGAGAATCCGATTATGAACCGGTTCGACTTCGGATTCGATCAGCGTGCGCTCGCCGCTGCGGTAAACGAGCCGGATCGTCAGCGAGCGTTCGTCGTCCGCGACGCCTTTGCCTTCGTAAACGTCGACGAATTCGATCCTTCTTAAAAGCTCGAAGCCCTGTTTTTCGATCGACCGTTTGATTTCGGCGAACGAAACGTTCCGTTTCACGAGCAGCGAAACGTCGCGCTCGATCGACGGGTAAACCGGCAGCGGGCGATAAAGCACCGGCGGCTCTTTTTCCGCCAAAACAGTTTGCAAATCGATTTCCGCGACAAAAACCGGCTGGCGGAATTTATAAGCCTGCGCAATTTCGTCTGCGAGGCGACCGATCGTGCCGACCGTTTTTTCGTTCAGCAGGATTTCCGCCGCCTGTCCTTTGCGGAGATGTTTGACGTCGGCGGCTTTAAAGATAACCTGCGGCGCGTGAACAGCGTCGAGCGCGCTTTCGAGCGCGCCTTTCGCGTCGTAAAAATCGAATTCGCGCCCGGCGAGCGCCCGGTTTGCCAGCGATTCGCCGCCCGTCACGACGAGCGCGAAAAGCTCGCGCTCGTTCGGCAGCTCGTTTTCGTTCGGCGAAGCCGAAAAAACCTTGCCGATCTCGAAAAGCCGCAGATTGCGGTTCTGGAAATTGAGATTCGTCCGGACGGCGTCGAGCAAGCCCGAAAGTAGGCTCGGGCGCATCCGCACCGCGCCCTCGATGATCGAATCCTTCAACGTGACGAATTTTTCGTCCAGATTTTCGTGCACGAATCCGGGAATCAGCGCGAAGGTTTCGTCGTATTTCGAATCGATGAAACTGTAGGAGATCGCTTCGTCGAAACCGAGATTCGACAAAGTCTGGCGCAGATGAAATTTGCGAACTTCGTGCGGCTGGTATTCGCCCGCGCCGAAAGCGGGCGGCAATTCCTCGCCGATTCGGTCGTAACCGACGATGCGCGCCACTTCTTCGACCAGATCTTCTTCGATGTGCAAATCGTGCCGCCAGGTCGGCGCGGCGTAAATCCGTGCTTCGGGCGCGATTTTCGATTCCACACCGAGCGCGGTCAAAATGCGCAGGATTTCTTCGAATTTGACGTCCAGTCCGGTCAGTCTTTTGAGCGCGAACTGAATGTCGCGCGACTCGATTTCCGGCGAAACGTACCGGGTCGGGTAAACGTCGACGAATTCGCCCGCCGTGCCGCCCGCGAGTTTACAGATCAATTCCGTCGCGCGGTCCGAAGCGCGCATCAAATTTTCGATGTCGACGCCGCGTTCGAAACGGTGGCTCGCCTCGGTCGAAAGCTTGAGATTGCGCGACGTCTGCCGGATCGAATCGCGTTTGAAATAGGCGACTTCCAGCAAAACGTCGGTCGTTTCCTCGGTGATCGACGAATCGAAACCGCCCATCACGCCGCCGATCGCGACCGGTTTTTCGGCGTCGCAGATCATCAGCATCGATTCGTCGGGCGTGCGCTCGACCTCGTCGAGCGTCTTGATGGTTTCGCCCGCGCGCGCGCGGCGGACGACGATGCGGTTGCCGGCGAGCTTATTGAAATCGAACGAGTGCATCGGATTGCCGAGCTCGTGCATGACGAAATTCGTGATGTCGGCGACGTTGTTGATCGAGCGCTCGCCGACCGCTTCGAGTCTTTTCACGAGCCATTCGGGCGACGGACCGATCTTCACGCCGCGAATCACGCGCGCCGTGAAGCGATGACACAGATCGGCGTCCTCGATCGTCACCAAATTTCGGTCTTCGCTTTTCGGTCTCGGGTTTTCGTTTAAATCCGCAATCCGTAATCCGCAATCCGCGATCACGCTGATTTCGCGCGCGACGCCCAAGTGCGACAAACAATCGCCGCGGTTCGACGTCAAATCGATATCGAACACGAAATCGTCGCCGCTCGCGTGAACGCCTTCGACGGCGAGGCCGGCGTCCGTCAGTTTTTTCGCCATTTCGTCGGGCGTCAGACTCGTTTCGACCAAATCTTTCAGCCAGTTGTAACTGATATTCATAAAAACAAATTAATCTATAAAGCTATCCTTTTTTTCTAAAAGCACTTATCGCGGAAACGAAGAACGAGATCACCATCACGAGCTTTAAGCCGGTCATGCCAAACTCAAGCGCGGGATTATCGCCGGGCGCGACGCCGCCGCGCGACAAATAACCGATGACGTCGTAAGCGAACCACAGCAGCGACAAAACGCCAAACACTATAAATAACAAACCCTTCGTGGTCGAATTCATAAGAATCTCCGAGTCGATAAATTGATTTTTCAAAAAAACTTTAATTTCCAATTCTTAAAATATTTTCCGCGCATCGTAATCATCTCAACGCCGGGGTTTTACGGCTCCGCAATTTTCGTTTGACGAAATGCTTAAATTGTTTCGGGCATCTTTCCGAAATTTTTTTCGCCTTCCAGAACCTCCGCGCCCTCAGCGATCTTCTGCGCCATTCGTTCAAAGATAAAGTAATGCGCCGGGTACGAAGAGTACCAGTAAAGAAATCCGAACAAGCCTTTCGGCGCGAAGATCGCTGTTTGAATGAGCTGCGTCCTGCCGTCTTTCGGAACGGCTTCGAACTGCAGCCACGCTTTGCCCGGCACTTTCATTTCGGCGCGCAGGAGCAGCAGTTCGCTTTTCTTCAAATCCTCGACGCGCCAGAAATCCAACTCCTCGCCGATCAGCAATTCGGTCGGATGACGCCGACCGCGCGAAAGCCCCGGACCGCCGACGATCTTGTCCATCAAACCGCGCAGTTTCCACGCCCAGCCCCACGCGAGCCAGCCATTGTCGCCGCCGATCGAAGTGAAGCTCCGAAAAACCGATTCCGGCGAAGCTTTGGTCATGACCGTCCGCACTTCTTTGAAAACGCCTTCGCGGTCGGTCATTCGATAAGTCGTTTCGTCTTCGCCGTAAGCTCCGCTCCAACGCGTTTCGACCGCGCGGTCGTCGATCTTTTCAAGCGCCAGCGTGACGGCTTCGCGGTACTCGAGCGGTTCGATTTCCGGGAAGTTCGCCGCGGCTTTTGACGTGTCCGCGAGCACCGGATGGATGATTCCTTTGACGATCGGCACGGCGAGCGAATTCGGGATCGGCGTGATCAGCCCGACCCACAAGCCCGACAGCAGCGGCGTCAAAACCGGCACCGGAATTATGATTCGTTTCAAACCGCGCACTTCGGCGAAAATTCCCATCATGCCGCGAAACGGCAAAACGTCCGCGCCGATGTCGACGACGCCGAGCGGTTTTTTATCGAGCGCCGCGACGAGATATTCGATTACGTTGCGCACGGCGATCGGCTGCACTTCGTTTTTGACCCAGCGCGGGACGATCATCACCGGAATTCTTTCGGTCAGATAACGCACCATTTCGAACGACGCCGAACCCGATCCGATGATCGGACCGGCGCGGAACTCGGTCGCCCGCCCGCCCGCGCGCAAAATCTCGCCGACCGCCGCGCGGCTTTTCAAATGCTCGGAAACATTGCCTTCCGGCAGAAGCCCGCCGAGGTAAACGATCTTTTCGACCCGTTCGGCGGCGCGCGCGAAATTTTCGGCGATCGCGCGTTCGCGCTCGGCGAAATCGCCGCCTTCGTTCATCGAATGAACGAGAAAATAAGCGGCGTCGACGTCCCGCATCGCGCGCGAAATTTCCTCGCGGTTTTCGAGATCGCCGGTCGCGACTTCGATTTTTTCAAACCACCGGCGACCTTCGAGCCGCCGCGCGTCCCGCACGAGAACGCGCACCCGGTGACCTTTTTCCAAAAGCTTCGGAATCAGCCGCCCGCCGATATAGCCTGTCGCGCCCGTGACGAGAATCTTCATTTTTTACCCCGCTTAGTCTTCGATTTTAACGCATTTGCCGTAAATCGCGTTCGTGCCGATCCAGCCGTTGATGCGCCCGCGATTGTTGCCGATCTGAAACCGCGCGCCCTGAATCGCTTTGATCAAATGCAAATATTCCGCGCCGTCCACTTCACCAAACGATGTCGCCTTTCCGCAAACTTTCAAAATCCTCGACGGGCTCGACCGTGCTAAGCTGTCCCGAGTCGATCTTACCCTTCATCGAATGCCCGCGCGGGCGAAACCTTTTCGCCTGACTTTGGTTTCGCAATGTATGCCGTCGCCCAGCCAATCTTTATTCTTACTTCTCGTCGAAAACTCTTTCCAGAGGCGTTTTCCCTTGCTCGTCAAAAGTTGTAAAAGGATGTGTTTTCGACGGTTCCAACTGATGTGGGACTTCCTTGTTCTCCGCGATTTCGTTGCCCCATTTGTCCATTTCACAGCCGCAGTTGGAACATGCGCCGCCGCCCCAGGTCGGTTTGCTGATTAAATCCGGCGTGCGAAATAATTCGGCTTTGACGCCGCATCGCGGGCAAATTACGGGGCGCAGATTAACGCCAAGTTCGCCTTTGCGTTTGACCGAATCAACGATGATTTTCAAAGCGAAACCGCCGACCAGGAAAAATGCGAGAAAGAAGAAGAACAAAAAAACTACCAACATATTTCTATATTAGCGGAATTGTTCTAAAAACCTCACGTCGTTTTCGAACATCAGGCGGATGTCGTCCAAGGAATACATCAGCGCGCACATTCTTTCCAGACCGAAGCCGAACGCGAAGCCCGAATAGATTTGCGGGTCGACGTTGCACGCCCGCAAAACGTTCGGATGCACCATGCCCGAGCCGCCGAGCTCGATCCAGCCCGAACCCTTGCACGGGCGGCAGCGTTCGCCTTCGAACGTTCCCGTGCCGCCGCACTTGAAGCACGAGAAATCGAATTCCGCGCTCGGTTCGGTGAAAGGGAAGTAACTGGGGCGCAATCTGATAACCGTATCTTTGCCGAAAAGCCGCCGCAGCCATTCTTTGACCGTGCCTTTCAGGTGCGCCATCGTGATGCCCTTATCGACGCACAAGCCTTCGATTTGGTGGAACATCGGAACGTGCGTCATGTCGGGCGTGTCGCGGCGGAACACTTTTCCGGGCGCGATGATGCGAAGCGGCGCGCCGCGGCGTTCCATCGCGCGGATCTGGACGGTCGAAGTCTGCGAACGCAGCGCGAACCCGCCGGTCGTGTAAAACGTGTCCTGCGATTCGCGGGCCGGATGACCTTCGGGGATGTTGAGCGCGTCGAAATTGTAATAATCGGTTTCGATCTCGCGGTCGTCCTCGATCGCGTAGCCCATCGAGACGAAAATGTCCTCGATCTGCTGGCGAAGAATCGTCAAAAGATGCAGATGCCCGACGCGCGGGCGGCGTCCCGGCAAAGTGACGTCCAATCGTTCGCGCTCGGTTTTCGCTTCCGATATGTATTCGCTGAGACTCGTTTCCGCGTCCTCGATCGCGCTCGTGATCTTCTTTTCGACCGATTGCACGAACTGCCCGAAACTCCCGCGTTCTTCCGGCGCGACGCGACCGATCAATTTCTTGGCGTTCGCGATCTCTGATTTTTTACCGGTGTGTTTGGTCTTGAATTCCGAAATCTCGCGCTGCAAGGTTTCGGCTGCCGCGAGTCCCAAACTGTTAATCTTATTGCGTAAATCGACGAAGCGTCCGAATTCACTCTCGAACGCTTCGCGGATTTGTTCAACCTGTTTCTTTTCGTCTGACATAAAAATCTAAGACAATTCCGCGTAACTCTTTTTTCTAAATAATAACCAGATGGTAACTTGGGCTAAAAAACAGACAAAACTCACGGCAACCCCAATTTTAGTAAAATAAACTGAGCCTTCACCGCAATCACCATTACTTACGCTGATCGAAATCAAATAAAATACGAGCACAGCCGAGCTTATGAAAAAAGGCATTCGATTAATTTGTTTTTCCGATAAAAGAAAAGCAATCGTGCCGAACCAAAAAATTATAGAAATTGCTATAAATACAGAAATTACGGATCTGTTCTCCTCTATTATATTTGAATTTGAACCGGCCGGGATCGTGCAGGCGAAAATACTAACTGAAAATAAAGTCAAACAAATCAAGAGCTCTACAATTTTTTTCGTTTTCATCCCAAAAAATTAAACCACAGATTCACACAAATGAACAGATTTTTAATCCGTGCGATCCGTGCTCATCTGCGGCTAATTTTTTTCAAATTTAGGCGTTCGCCTGTTTGCCGATCGCGTCTCTCGCCTGTCCCGCCAAAGCCGCGAAAGATTCGGGCTGCTTGACCGCCATATCGGCGAGGACTTTGCGGTCGAGTTCGACGCCGGCTAATTTCAGCCCGTGCATGAACTGCGAATATTTCATTTCGTTCAGACGGCACGCCGCGTTGATGCGGACGATCCAGAGTTTGCGAAAGTCGCGTTTTTTCAGCTTTCTGCCCGTATAGGCGAAATTCAGTGCGCGTTCGACCGACTCTTTGGCCGAACGATAAAGTTTCGATTTCGTTCCACGATAGCCCTTAGCCAAGGCTAATATCTTTTTGCGCTTCTCGGTGCGCTTATTACCACGTTTTGCTCTAGGCATTTTCTCACTCCTTCCAGTCGTGAAATTCAAGATTTAATATTAAAATCAAAGATCATTCGCGTGGAAAATCTTGAATCTTGAATCTCTAATCTTAAATTCTTAATCGCGTCCGTACGGCAGCATTTTCTCAACGCGCTTCTGATCGCCTTCCGATACCAATGTGTCGATATCCAAATTACGTTTACGCTTATTGGTTTTTTTCGTCAAAATATGGCGCGCGTGGCTGTGCCCGCGTTTGAACTTGCCGCTCGCCGTCGAACGGAAACGCTTCGCCGCGCCTTTATGTGTCTTAAGTTTTGGCATAATTTACTCCATCAATTGACCTTTGATTTTTGATTTTTGATCTTCGATTTATAACTAAAATCAAAGATCAAAGATCAAAGGCCGCAATACAAAATCTATTTTCCGGTCTTTTTCGGCACGAAAATGGCGAACATCTGATAGCCTTCCATTTTCGGCGAGACCTCGACGTCGGCGACGTCGGCCAGATCGTCGCGCAGTTTCGCCAGGATCGCGGCGCCGAGCTCGCGGTGCGTCATTTCGCGACCGCGGAAGGCGATCGTCGCGCGCACCTTGTCGCCCTCGCCGAGCCAGCCGCGCGCGCGTTCCATGCGATAACCGTAATCGTGATCGTCGGTCGCCGGGCGGAATTTGATTTCTTTGACCTGCACGGTGACCTGTTTTTTCTTGGCTTCGTGCTGTTTCTTTTTCTGTTCGTACAGAAACTTTCCGTAATCGATGATGCGGCACACGGGCGGCTGCGCGTTCGGCGCGATTTCGACCAGATCCAATCCCTGCTCGCGCGCTCTTTGAATCGCATCGCGCGTATCCATTACCCCGAGCGCTTCGCCGCCCTCGCCGACGACGCGCACCGCCGGCACGCGAATCCGCTCGTTCGTGCGGTGCAGCGGCTGGCGACGATTATCAAAACGTCCGCGACCTCTGAAATTATTAGCGATAAATCTCCTCCTTTGTTAATGTCCAAAGCCCGTTTATCAAAAACCTTGAACTATCCATTTGTCAAAGCGCGCGTTTCTTTGAGCCGGCGCGCCATTTCTTTGAATTCTTCGAGCGTCATCTGTCCGATGTCGCCCTTTACTTTTTCACGAACCGCAACGCGTTTTTCTTCGAGCTCCTTGTCGCCCAAAACGAGCATGAACGGAACTTTCTGCAATTGCGCATCACGAATTTTTGCACCGATTTTATCGGATTTCAAGTTCACTTCGACGCGGAAACCCGAATTTTTCAATTCGTCGCCGATTTCGGTCGCGTAATCGTTGACGCGGTCGGTGATCGGCAAAACCACGATCTGCACGGGCGCGAGCCAGAACGGAAAAGCGCCGGCGTAGTGCTCGACCAATACGCCGAAAAATCTTTCGATCGAACCGAACAGCGCGCGGTGCACCATGATCGGGCGGTGTTTCTGACCGTCTTCGCCGGTGTATTCGAGCCCGAATCTTTCCGGCAGATTCCAGTCGAGCTGGATCGTTCCGAGCTGCCAGATGCGGCCGATCGCGTCCTCGATCTTGATGTCGATCTTCGGACCGTAAAACGCCGCTTCGCCCTCGATGCGTTCGTACGAGATGCCGCGTTCCTTGAGCGCGTTGGCGAGCGCGTTTTCGGCGTTTTCCCATTCCTCGTCGGCGCCGAGATAGATTTTATTTTCGGCGTCGCCGCGCACGGAAAGCTCGAATTTCACTTTCTCAAAGCCGTAAGTTTCAAAGACCTTGATTGCGAAATCGAGACAGTCGGCGACTTCCTCGCGCACCTGATCGGGACGCACGAAAAGATGCGCGTCGTCGACCGTGAAACCGCGCACGCGCATCAAGCCGTGCAGAGTTCCCGAAAGTTCCGCGCGGTAAACCGTGCCCATTTCCGAATATCTTTGCGGCAGATCGCGGTACGAACGCTGACTCGATTTATAAATGCCGATATGAAACGGGCAGTTCATCGGCTTCAGGCGAAATTCCGTGTCGTCGTCGCCCTCGATATGAGTCGGCGCGAACATCGAATCGGCGTAGTTCTCCTCGTGTCCGGAAATCTTCCAGAGGTCGCGTTTCGCGATGTGCGGCGTGAAAACGAAGCTGTAACCGCGTCTCTGCAATTCCTCCTTCAGAAGATTTTCCATCTCCATGCGGATGCGGGCGCCTTTCGGATGCCAGAGAATCAGGCCCTGTCCGTATTCGTCCTGAATCGAAAAGAGATCGAGTTCCTTGCCCAGACGGCGGTGATCGCGTTTTTCGGCTTCTTCGCGCTGCTTGAGCCACGCGTCGAGTTCTTCCTGCGTCGCGAACGCGGTGCCGTAAATGCGCTGCATCTGCTGATTCTGCGCATCGCCCTTCCAGTACGCGCCGGAGAGCGCGAGCAATTTAAAGGCTTTTAATTTTCCGGTGTGACCGACGTGCGGCCCCAGACAGAAATCGATGAACGGCGAGCCGTCGATGTAGTAAATGCTCGCGGTTTCCGACGAAACTTTTTCGTCGATCAGCTCGCATTTCAAAGGTTCTTGGCGCTCTTTGAAAATGCCGAGAACTTCCGATTTGGCGATTTCGTCGCGCCGGTAGGCGAGATTTTTCTTCGCCATCTCGCGCATTTTCTTTTCGATCACCGGCAAATCGGCTTCGGTTAATTGGCGCGGCGCGATCATGTCGTAATAAAAACCGTACCGCGGGTCGTCCATCAAAGCGGGACCGACGCCGAGCTGCGTGCCGGGAAACAAATCCAAAACCGCCGCCGCCAAAAGGTGCGCGGTCGAATGCCGGATCACTTCAAGCCCGTCGCGCGTGTCGGTCTGAATCGGCTCGATTGACAAAACCTCGTCCGTCGAAGCGAGCCGTTTGGACAGATCGACTTCTTCGCCGTTCACCTTCGCCGCGACGGTTTTCTTTAAAACGTCGCGGTCAAACGCCTTGATCGCCTCCAAAACGGAAACCGGTTCGGAAAAATCCCTCAATTGTTCGCCGTATTTTATCTGCATAACTTTGTTAACTGTAAATTGTAAATTGTTTTCTTCGCACGGAAGTTCCTCGATTTAACAAAATCGCTCCAAATCAAGAAATCAATTAACTATTGACGATTAACAATTAACTACCACTAAAATAGATTTGATTTGATAAGAGCGACTTTGCCGTGCGTTTCCGAACGAAACGCGAAAAACGCGCCGTTTAGAAACGCGTCGTAGTAGTTGTCGTGTAAAATGCAAAGTTCTTCGATAGCATCTTATCAAAAAATAAAAAAGAATAGTCAGTAGCAGATTTGAACTGCTGACCCCTACCGTGTCAAGGTAGTGCTCTACCACTGAGCTAACTGACTATATAAATCGCTCAACAAGAAAAGCGAATTACAAGATTAGCGAAAAGTTTCACACGCTGTCAAGTTTTCGCGCGGTTTGTTGGAGCGGAAAGCGATTTTCTTTAATAAACCTGAAGATAATTAAGGACGGCCGAATATTTAGTAAAAATCTTTATTTCTCTCAAATTGCCGAATTTTTCGATTTTCCATCCGATACGCCTTTTCAAAACGGGACCGAAAAGGTTTATTTATGAGCGGAGAAACCTCGGTCAGGCTTTACGTATCTTCAAATCTTCAATCTCGAAGAATCGATGTTTGAATTTTTGGAATAGCGATTGCTTTACTCGACGGTAGAAAAACCGATTTGTATTTTTTCGGAACAAGTTTTTCGGTTTCGGTTTTAATATTTATAAAAGAGTTGAAAACTTTCCCCCTTAACAGCATTGAATCAAATCTCTAAAAAATGCGGTTCAATGTCTCAAAACTGTTATGAAAAAGAAAGTTCTAATTGTTGAAGACGTGGCGGATGTCAGGGCGATGATGAAGATTTTGGTGGAGGCGTACGGTTATGAGGCGGTCACGGCCGACGACGGTTACGAAGCGATCGAGAAAGTCAGAGAGAATCGACCAGACCTGATTTTAATGGATTTGATGATGCCGGTCCTTGACGGCGTGATGGCGACCTCGATTATCCGAAATATCGAAGGTAAAAACGAAATTCCGATAATCGCGCTGACGGCTTATAACGATATCTATCGGAAAAAAGCCATAAACGCGGGTTGCGACGCGGTCATCACAAAGCCGCTGAACCTCGATAGATTACAGCCTTTGCTGAATCATTACCTGCAATCGCGCTAAATTCGGAACGGCAATCGCAGATATCTTCGGTTGTATAAGATTTTTGCTTTGGCCAAAATCCTTCCAAATGCTTTTTGTCTGACATTGGTTCTGTTTCGAAAGGCGCATCGGATTAAAATATTCGATGCGCCTTTTTTTAGAACCCAGGGAGCGAGCCTCTATAATAAACCCGCCGCATTCGATTTCTCGCAAAATTCATCGACATAATATATTTGTTTTGTAGCATGAACGACAAAGCAGCGAACAAGGGTCAGTTTATGTCAAAAAGGGTTTTAATAGTCGAAGACGTGTTCGACGCCGGATTGATGATGTAGATTCTGCTTGAATCTTACGATTACCAAGCGATAGAAAAAGCGAAAGAATTTTATCCCGACTTTATTCTGATGGATCTGATGATGCCGATGACGGACGGTTTTACCGCGACGCGAATCATCAGAGAAGTAGTGGACTTGAAACAAACGCCGATTTTAGCCGGGACCGCCTACGGCAGCGCCTGTTTTGAAAGGGCAAAAGAGGTCGGTTTCAACGACGCGATTTGCAAACCGCCTGATTTCGAAAATCTCGAACCGCTGCGCGATCAATACCTGCGGTAATTTCTGCGATTAAGTTACAAGTCGTTTTGGTTTCGAAAGCGTTTTGTCCCCGACGAATTCGGCTTTGCGTTAAAAGTCGCCTTTGTCTCCTAAGAACCTTAACGCGTGCGAAAAATCTGCCGGTTGTTTTATACGGGACAAAATGCACCCACGTTCGTGCTATATTTAATTGACCGAATCCGTTTTCAAAATAATACAATTGGTTAGTCCTAAAGGTTAATTATGAAATTTATCAAACCGCCGATTCTTTGCGTCGAAGATGACAAAGACAATCTCGAAGTTATGAAATACCTGTTCGAGAGTGAAGATTTTCAGGTCACCGCCTGCGATAATTTGGACGACTGCTTAGAGGAGGTTAAGAAAAATCAATTTTCAGCGATCGTTTTAGACTATTATATGGGAAGTCAAAACAGCCTTGAAGTGTGCGAAGAAATTCGTTCGCACAGCTGCAAGACGCCCATCATCTTTTACAGCGGCGAAGCCAGAAAATCGGAAATCCAAAAAGCGATGGAACACTGCGCCGACGCCTTTCTTGTAAAGCCGATGGATTTCAGCAAATTGACCGAGACGGTCAATAAACTCATTCAGGAAAAGCAAACCGCCTGATTCGATTTGTGGGTTTCATCATAAAATTAAAAAGGGCTTCTTCTGAAAGAAGCCCTTTTTCCGCGTTTGCTCTTCTCCGAGCGCGTTTTTAAGTTGTCCGTATGAATACCACTTTAGCCCGTTGATCTTGAGCAATTCTTGAACCGCTTTAAGCACAGAAGGTGCGAGTCGGGACCTTTGGCGCATCAATTCTGTTCGTTGATACCCGAACGTTCGATTTCGAGGTGAAATTACGCGGTTTTGAGATAATTGGCTTTATAAAGAAAAAAAACATTATTTTCGACGGTCTTTTCCTCGCTCAAATGTTTCGGATACGTTTATATCTTAACCTTCATATCCAAAGTGTCTAATAATTTACTGATTTCAGACCATTTAGCAGACAATACTGACGGCACCTCGTTTTCTTTCATCCAAAAATATTCATTCAGAAGTTTCCATATCGTCGGCTGATCACTATCCGAAATAATATAATCCTGTTCGATTTGTTCGAACAGGGATTGAACGGTATGAAATGAATTCAAGTTATACAGATGATTCATACCTGCATTCTACCAAGTCGAACGCTTTTGAGACAAACTTAAGCAAAATTGAAGCAGAACGGACTTTGGCGCAAAGCGACAAAAATTATCTTTTATCGCGTTTTCCCAAGCCCAAACTTCTATCAAAAACCGAAATTCGCTACTTTAGTTTCAAATTCAAAAAAATAAGCGGGCAAAACGATTTTTACTTGCGGTGAATTGCCCGCTTCAGTATAATCATCAATAGTCGGTGGTTGTTTGTTAGTTAGATAGTTAGTTACTTAGTTAGTTAGATGGTAACTATTTCGATAGTTACTTGCTTAGTTAGTTAGATAGTTAGTTACTTAGTTAGTTCACAACCGCTTGACGAAAGAAAAGTCCGCTTGGCTTAAAAACCAGGCGGCTTTTCTTCTTTCGGCTTTTTTGCAATACAAAATTTTTCAGTTAGTTCGTTTCGAACCAGATCGACGATTATTCGCCAAACTAAAAGCGCCTTCGGCCAATCTCTAACCGAAGGCGCTCTTAGTTTAATCATTTCCAATTTAGCGGTTGATACTTACCAACGAGATTCGCCGCCGTAGCCGCCGCCGCCACGGCTTCCGCCGCGATTACCGCCGCCGCCGCGACTACCGCCGCCGCCGCCTCGTCCGCCGCCGTAGCCGCCGCGCCCGCCGCCGCCGCCCTCTTCACGCGCTCTGGCTTCATTGACCGTTAATGATCGTCCGCCGAGTTCTTTGCCGTTCAGGGCGGAAATGGCATTTTGCGCGTCTTCATTGCTCGCCATTTCAACGAACGCGAATCCGCGCGAACGTCCCGTTTCGCGGTCTTCAATAATGTTGACCGATTGAACCGTACCGAATTGACCGAACATTTCTTCTAAATCTTGTGTTGACGTGTTGAAGGAAAGATTTCCCACGTATAGTTTCGCTGACATAAAATTATATACCCTTTCCCGAATCGGGAATTTTAAGTTAAAAACCAATCCGTCTCTCGAACTCGTGAGTAAAACCGTTTTGGACGAGCGCACCAACCTTGATGCGAGAGAAGAACGAATAAGAATAAAATGCGCTTTTTAGTGTCCGATTGCAAGCGTAAATTCATTTTACTTAAACTCTAAAAAGCTTCTAAACCGCAATTTCCTTAGGAGCTTCGGATCGTTCAAAAGTTTTCGGCGGGAAGCGGTAACCTAACCTGGGCTGATAACAATTCGCAATTTGAACTTTAAATCGGGACAGCTGCCGCAGTCCTCGCAAAACAACAATAATCAACAATTTTTCGGATTTTAACGAGGGATTTATACAAGGGAGTGAAAAGGAGAGGCTTCATTGGTTAACAGCAAGTCTGAGGTCTGTTAGAGTGGAATTTATGAACAAGCGGGGAAATAACATAAAAGCCGTGATTTTTGACATCGACGGAACCTTGATCGATTCGAACGACGCGCACGCCGAGTCGTTCGTGCACGCCTTTCAGAAGTTCGGTAAAACCGTGCCGTTCGTCGAACTGAAATGGCTGATCGGGATGGGCGCCGACAAAATTCTCGAAAAATACCTGACGAAAAGGGAAATTTCCGATTTCGGCGAAGATTTGACCGAATACCGGAAAAAGATTTTTCTGAAAGATTACCTGCCGGAATTGAAAGTCTTTCCGAAAATGCGCCAGCTGCTCGAAAAGTTGAACGAAGACGGAGTACGGCTCGCGCTGGCGAGTTCGGCGAGCGCCGAGGAACTCGAAAAATATCACGAAATATTAAAGATCGACGATCTTCTCGACGAGGAAACTTCGTCCGACGACGCCGAAGAGTCCAAGCCCGACCCGGACATTTTTCAAGCCGCGTTGGGTAAATTGAAAGAAATCGAAAATCGGGAAGCGCTCGTCGTCGGCGATACGCCTTACGACGCCGAAGCGTCCAAAAAAGCGCGGCTCAAAATCGTCGGCGTGAAAAGCGGCGGCTGGTCGCGCGAAAAGCTCATGGAAAGAGGCTGCTTCGAAGTGTACGCGGACATCGGCGAAATCTACGCGAATTACGAACGGGTTTTTTCACCGACCGGCGCCGAAAAAGACTAAAAGTAGAACGCATCAAAACGATGCAGTTGTCCTGGGAAGTTTAGCAAACCGCTGAGGTTACGAACTCTAAATATTTGATTTTTAAAGTGAAATCGTTTTTGGCACGTGGTTTGTTTTAATCCTCTTTGAAGGCAGTGCCTTAAAAAGGAAAAAGGAAACAAAAAGGAGAAAAAAGATGATTTCATTATTAATTTGGTTAGTATTAGGTTTTGTCGTTGGATTTTTGGCAAAAGCAATCATGCCCGGACCGGACGGCGGCGGCGTAATCCTGACAACGATTTTGGGAATCGTCGGCGCGGTCGTCGGCGGCTTCGTCGGCAGCCTTTTCGGTTATCCGATGGTCAGCTCGTTCGACAATATCGGCGGCAGCATTCCGAGTTTTATTTTCTCGATCATCGGCGCGATCGTCGTGCTTGCGCTTTACCGACTCGCAACCGGCAGAAGAGTGACGGTTTAATTTTCGCTTAAAAAAATGGAAAATCCGAAATAGGGAGTCGGTTCCGCGCGGGAATCAGCTCCCTATTTTCGGCTGCGAACTGCAAAAGCGATGCATCGCGACCGCGACGAGCTTGGCGGTTCTGCCGTCGACGTCGAACTTCGGGTTGACTTCGGTGAATTCGATGATTTTCGTGTTCACCAATTTGGCGGCGAATTGAACGAGGTTTAGGAATTCGCCCGAACGCAGACCGATCGGGCTCGGCGCGGAAGTTCCCGGCGCGTCCGAAGAGCGGACGGCGTGCAGATCGAAGGCGAAAAGCGCCGTCAGCGATTCGCTGTGGCGGATGAATTTCTGACGCATCAGCTCGCGCAGCTCCAAATCGGCGGTTTCGCGCGACCGCAGCTGGTCGACGCTCACCATATTCACGCCGAGATTCTGTAGGTAACGGTAATAAACCGGCGAAACGAGCTGCGGCTGATAAGCGATTTCGTACAGATAATCGTGGCGGATCAGTTTCTCTTCGAGCAGCTGGCGGTACGGCGTGCCGCTCGAACGCTCGTCGCGCGCGTGAACGTCGAAATACGCGTCGATGTTCACCCCGAGCCAGTTTCCGGCGCCGAAGATCTCGCTCATCGCGCGCCCGTCGGCGTAGGAAATATCGTTGCCGCCGCCGAGCACGATGACTTTTTTCCGGTCTTCGAGCGCCCTTTTGACGACCGCCGTCAGGCGATCGTGCGTTTCTTCAAGCGAGCCATTTAAAGCGACGTCGCCGAGATCGCAGATGCGGTGATGAATTCCGAACGGCGTCAAGCGATAAAATTCCTGCCGGATCGCGGCGGGCGCGAAGGCCGCGCCTTCGCGCCCGCCGTTTCTTTTGACGCCTTCGTCCTGCGGGCAGCCGATGATGACGATATGCGCCTGTTCGTATTTCGTCTGCGGCACGATCTCGCCGAGGCGAAGGTCGTTTCGATCGTTTTTGCGAAAAAACAGTTTTTCATCTGCCGGAGTCAGATTCTGGAAAGATTCGTTCATAAATTTGCGAAAAGAAATTCGTTAAGTTATAAACAATGATAGCAAAATATTTATGAAAACTTCGAGCGGCAAAATTTACCCGACCCTTCATTGGCGGCATCGCCCGCGGTTTTCTAAGCCGGCCTGAAATTAAGCCGTCAAATCGAAAGTTTAGAAAGCCCGCTGCTCGATTCGTAAAACAGCGGGTTTTTTCGTTTTATGACATTTTTTCAAAATTACAATCTGAGTCGTCCGGCGTGGCTTTTGCCGCACCGCCTCGACGAGCCGCCCGTCGAAGGCTTGCGCGATCTGCTGCTGCGTCTGATGCAGGGCAAAAATCTTTCGCGCGGCGAGGCGCGTTTTCTCTTAAATCAGCTTTTGCAGGGCGAGGCGACCGACGCGCAGATCGCCGCCGCGCTCGTCGCGCTCGCCATCAAAGGCGAGACGACCGAGGAGCTCGCCGGCATGGCGGAGGCGATGCGCGAAAACTCGACGAAAATCGATGCCGTCCACCGCGAATTCATCGACACCGCCGGCACGGGATCGAGCCGCGTCAAAACCTTTAACGTTTCGACCGCCGCCGCGTTCGTGATCGCCGGCGCGGGGCTCGCGGTCGCCAAGCACGGCAGCCGCGCGGCGACCTCGAAATCCGGCAGCGCCGACGTTTTAGCCGCGCTCGGCGTCAACGTCGCCGCGAGCCGCGAAACGTCGGAGAAAAATTTGAACGAAATCGGCATCTGCTTTATGTTCGCGCCGCTTTATCACGCTTCGACGAAACGCGTCGCCGCCGTGCGGCGCGAGCTCGGCGTGCACACGACGTTTAATCTTTTGGGACCGATGACGAACCCGGCGGGCGCGCCGTTTCAGATCATGGGCGTCTGGCACAAGGATCTGGTCGCGCCGATCGCCGAAACGCTGCGCAGTCTGGGCACGAAACGCGCGCTCGTCGTGCACGGGCTCGACGGGCTCGACGAAATCACGATTTCCGCCCGCACGTCGGCTGCCGAAATCACGCCCGATTACATCAAGTTTTACGAAATCGCGCCCGAAGATTTCGGTTTCGAAACGGTCGATAACATCGAATCTCTGCGCGGCGGCGACGCGGCGCGAAACGCGCAGATCATCAGGGACGTGCTCGAAAACAAACGCGGCGGTGCGGCGCGGGCGCTGGTTTTGATGAACGCGGCGGCGGCGCTTTTCGTCGGCGGGAAAGCGGAAAACTTAAAGTCGGCGGCAAAATTGGCGGCGGAAAGTCTGGAAAGCGGCAAAGCCTTGGAAAAACTGGAAATTTTGAAAGCGAAAACGAAAGAGTGAACGAAAAACGGAAAATCGAAAATGGAAAATGATTTTGAAATTTTCCATTTTTCCCGTTTTCCGTTTTCGACTAATTAAAATGTTTCTAACCGAAATCATCGAATTGAAGAGTAAACGGCTCGCAAACGCCAAAGCGAATCGGGATTTCGCGGAATTGAAGAAAAATGCTCTAAAAATTCGCGAAACGGCCGACAGTCACCGCTTGCGCGCGCAATTAAAACGCGATCGAATCAACGTCATCGCCGAGATCAAACGCGCGTCGCCGTCGAAGGGCCTCATCAACGACCGGATCGACGTCGCCGAAATCGCGCGCGCTTATGAAAAAGGCGGCGCGGCGGCGATTTCCGTTTTGACCGAAGAGGACAAATTTCGCGGCAGCCTGCACGATTTGCGGACGGTGCGCCGCGCGGTCGACGTGCCGATTCTGCGCAAGGATTTTATTTTCGACGAGTTTCAAATCTATGAAGGGGCGGAAGCCGGCGCGGACGTGATTTTGCTGATCGCCGCGATGCTCGACGATGCGGCGTTGCGTAAACTTCACGCGCTCGCCGAAGAAGAATTGGGGCTCGACGCGCTCGTCGAAGTCCATACGCTCGATGAACTCGAACGCGTCAAAAAAACGAACGCGAAAATCATCGGCGTCAACAATCGCGATCTGCACACTTTCAAAGTTTCGCTCGACACGTCGCGCGAGCTCGTCGAACGCGCCCCCGCCGACGCGCTGCTGATCACAGAAAGCGGAATTTCGACGAAAGCGGAGATCGATGAACTGCGCGCGCTCGGGTTTTCGGGGTTTTTGATCGGCGAAACCTTGATGCGCAGCGGGAATATTGAGGAAGATTTAAGAAAATTAGCCGCGGACGAACACGAAAATTCACAAAAATAAAAAGAAATTTTTCGTGCTTTTTCGTGTTCGTCCGCGGCTTAAAAAATATGACGAAGGTTAAAATCTGCGGCATCACAAATCTGGAAGACGCGCTTTTGTCGGCGAAATTCGGCGCGGACGCGCTCGGCTTTAATTTTTACGCGAAAAGCCCGCGATATATTTCGCCCGAAAAGGCGCGTGAAATCATCGAACAACTGCCGCCGGAAATTTTAAAGGTCGGCGTTTTCGTCAACGAAACTTTAGAGAAAATTATTGAAATCGCCGCCGCGGCAAAACTCGAAGCAATTCAACTGCACGGCGAGGAAACGCCGGACTTCGCGCGCGCTCTTAAAACGAAAACCGGACTCGAAATCATCAAGGCTTTTCGCGTTTCGCCGGGTTTTAAGCCGGAAAACGTTTTGAAATACGAAACGGACGCGGTCCTGTTCGACGCTTACTCACGATACGAACACGGTGGTACGGGCGAGACTTTCGACTGGAAAATCGCTTTCAAGACAAAACAGATTGTTTCAAAATTATATCTTGCGGGCGGTTTGGATTCTCGAAACGTAGATTTAGCAATTAAGCGAGTTCAGCCTTTTGCCGTTGATTCTTGCAGTTTGCTTGAGAAGCAAAAGGGTAAGAAGGATAAAAAAGAGGTTTTTAAATTTATATCGGTCGTAAAAAAACAACGGTTGCCAAGTTAAAAATATATTTGATTTGTTGTTTTTGATTGAATTGAAACCGGCAATGTGGCTTGGCGAAAAATCCATTAGCAATTTAGATTTATTTCTTCACAGCTTCAAAACAGGATTACAATTTGGAAAATCCGAGGTTGATTGGAAAAATTTTTCGAGTTTTACGGATTACGTCGCGCAACATTTTGAATTATCATTGCCGACGCCAAATAATTGGAGAAGCATTATTTTGCAGGAACACGATAACGAAGAGGAAAAGTCCTTTGATTTTTTCTTCGCACTTTTTAAAGAATTTAAGTTAGAAAAAGAAGATTTACACAATGAATAATTACCAGCCAGACGAACGCGGCTACTGGGGAAACTTTGGCGGAAGGTTCGTGCCCGAAACCTTGATGTATCCGCTCGAAGAATTGACGAACACTTATTTTTCGGTGCGCGACGACGCCGGATTTCAGGCGGAATACCTGCAGTTATTAAAAGATTTTTCCGGTCGCCCGACGCCGCTTTTTCATGCGCAAAGGCTTTCCGAAAGGCTCGGCGGCGCGCAGATTTATCTCAAACGCGAGGATCTGGGGCATACCGGCTCGCATAAAATCAACAACGCGATCGGGCAGGTTTTACTCGCCCGAAAGATGGGCAAAAAGCGCGTAATCGCCGAAACCGGCGCGGGTCAGCACGGCGTCGCGACCGCCACCGTTTGCGCGCTGTTCGGATTGGAATGCGTCGTTTACATGGGCACGGAAGACATGCGGCGGCAATCCCTTAATGTTTTTCGGATGCAGCTTCTCGGCGCGGAGGTGCGCGGCGTCGATTCCGGATCGAAAACTTTGAAGGACGCGATCAACGAGGCGCTGCGCGATTGGGTGACGAACGTCGATTCGACTTATTATCTTTTGGGGTCGGCGCTCGGACCGCACCCGTATCCGCTGATGGTCAGGGACTTTCAATCGGTCATCGGCCGCGAAGCTCGCGAGCAGATCATCGAAAAAACCGGCAGTCTGCCGGATTGTCTGGTCGCGTGCGTCGGCGGCGGCTCGAACGCGATCGGCTTGTTTCACCCGTTTCTGCGGGACGAAACCGTGCGGATGATCGGCGTCGAAGCCGGCGGCAAGGGCACTAGTCTCGGCGAGCACGCGGCGCGTTTCAGCGAAGCGGGCGGCGGGCGAATCGGCGTTTTGCAGGGCACGAAAAGCTACCTTCTGCAGGACGAAAACGGGCAGATCGCCCTGACGCATTCGGTTTCCGCCGGTCTGGATTACGCCTCGATCGGACCCGAGCACGCTTTTCTGCACGACGCGAAGCGCGCCGAATACGTTACGGCGTCCGACGAGGAAGCTCTGCAGGCGTTTCAAACTTTGTCGCAGACGGAAGGCATCATTCCGGCGCTCGAATCTTCGCACGCGATCGCTTATTTATTGAAGCTCGCGCCGGAAATGTCGCCCGCGCAGACGATCGTCTGCAATCTTTCGGGGCGCGGCGATAAGGACGTCAATCAGGTTCAGGAAATGCTCGCGAACCGGTAGGCTTTTGTGAAAAATCGGCGGCTGCTATTACCGCGCGGTCAGTTTTGACACGGGAAGTAGTGCGTCGATTCGGTTTCCGCGGCGGTTTTCGGGAGTGATTTTTTGGCGCTTTTCGTGAATTTTTCGCGCGCTTTGTTGAAAACGATAAAAGGCATCCCGAAAATCACGATCAGAATATTGACGAACCACAATCCCGCCAGCACCGTGAAATGACCGATCGCTTTACTTTTTTCTTTTTCCATCATCAGCACCTCGCAGACATTTTTTATCATACCAGAAAAAACGCCGCAAACGGCAAGTTCGGGGCGGTCCGGTTTGGCGCGCGGCGGCAAAACGTTTAATCTTGAAACTCGTTATGGAAGAAAATGTCACGCTCGTTTTCCGCGGGTTTTTGAACCTTTCGGCAAAAGAAAAGTTGCGTCTGGTCGAGGAAATCAACGATTATTTCGATTCGAACGAACGCGAGCCGATCCGCGCCGCGAACGAAGAAAAATTCGCGGCGATCGACTGGCGCGCGCCGGATAAAAGATGCCGGTGCTGCGGAAAGTAATCGGACACGATTCGTGTAGGAAATGGTAACGGTTCAATCCATATCGGATAACCGGCGGGTTTTCCGCCGCCCAAAAATATGATTTGTAAAGTCTTTTATTCTCATATATTTAACCCTTATACGGCGGGTTTTGGCACGGTGTTTGCCATTATACAGGGCAAGGTGATCGACTTAATTTGAAACAGCGACACCAATGAAAAATTCGCTCTTTTGATTTTTTTAATCGTTACAGATAAGGGCATGAAAAGGGGAGAAAATTATGAGACTTACAAACTTAAAAAAATTAACGGCAACCGCGGCGTTAGGCGTCGTCGCGCTACTCGGCACCGCCGAAGTTGCAAACGCTCAATGGGATCGTGATTGGGAAAGAGAACAGCGCCGCATTCAGCGCCAGCAGCGGCAGCAAAGACAGGTGCAGCGCGCGCAACGTCAGTACGAACGCAGAATGTATCGTGTTTATAACGGTTACCAGACGGACGACCGCGGCATTCAGATCCTGCGCGACGCGGTGAATCGCGGCTATCAGCAGGGTTATTACGCCGGACAGACCGGCAGACGATCTAATCGTTACGGTTATGATAATTTGTCGGCGTATCGCAACGGCAGCTACGGCTACAACAGCTACGTGAATTCGAGCGCTTACCGCTATTACTTCCAGCAGGGTTTCCAGCGCGGTTACGAGGACGGCTACAACAGCCGCTACCAGTACGGGTATCGTTCGAACGGCGGTTTGAACATTTTGGGAAGTATACTGTCGGGCATTCTGAACATCGGTAGCTACTAAAACGAAGCTTTATCTTTCGTTCAAACGAAGCATAAACTATCCAATAAAAGAAAAAGCGGCTTTACAGTAAAGCCGCTTTTTCTTTTCGGCACTCAAGGCGAAATTTTCCGACGCCGCGCTTTTTGTGGGATAATGGCGTTGCTTAAAAAGACCGGGGACAGGCGGAATCCAATGGAAGAAAAAGCGTCGGCAGCAACAGATTCAATCAATCTCCGAACCGAAGCGATCGCCGGGTTGACGACTTTTTTGACGATGGCTTATATCGTCGTCGTCAACCCGGCGATTCTTTCGACCCCGGGCACGGGGATTTCGACGAGCGGCGCGTTGACGGCGACCGTGCTGGTGTGCGTGTCGATGACGCTTTTAATGGGGCTTTACGCCAAACTGCCGTTCGCCGTCGCGCCCGGCATGGGCATCAATGCATTTTTTACGTACACCGTGATTTTGGGGCAGGGCGTGCCGTGGCGGACCGCGCTCGGAATCGTGTTTTGGGCGGGCGTTTTGTTTTTGGCGATTTCGCTCACGCCGGTCAGAGTCGCCGTCGCGCGGGCGATCCCGCCGAACCTGCGCATCGCGGCGGCTGCCGGGATCGGGATCTTTCTCACGTTTATCGGCCTGAAAAACGCCGGCTTCATCGTTTCCGACCCGTACACGCTGGTCAGATTCGGTTCTTTCGGCTGGACGTCGCTCGCGTCGCTCGCGGGAATATTGCTGACCGTTTATCTTTTGAGCCGCAAAAGCTCGCTCGCGTTTCTCGGCGGCATCGTGTTCGTGACGCTGATCGCGCTCGCGTGCGGCTGGGTCGCGCTGCCCGAACGGATTTTCAGCCTGCCGGATTTCGAGAGCGCGTTTTTACGGCTCGACGTTTGGGGCGCTCTGAAATTATCCCTGTTGCCGGCGATCGTCTCGATCATGTTCACGGATTTGTTCGATTCGCTCTCGACTTTCATGGGCGTTTCGCACGCCGCCGGGCTGCTGGACGAAAACGGCGAACCGAAAAATCTGCAAAAGGGCTTGATCGTCGATTCGTTCGCGACGTTCGGCGCGGGGCTTTTCGGTTCTTCGTCGGGCACGGCGTACATCGAAAGCGTCGCCGGCATCGAGATGGGCGGACGCACCGGCTGGACCGCCGTTTTCGCCGCGCTTTGTTTTCTGCCGTGCCTTTTCATCGCGCCGCTCGCGGCGATCGTGCCGCCCTACGCGACGGCGGTCGTGCTGCTTTTGATCGGATTGTTTATGTTTCGCAGCGTGAAGGATTTATCGCTCGAAAAATTGGAAGACGCGCTGCCGGCATTTCTAACCGTCATTCTGATTCCGCTCACGTCCTCGATCACGCAGGGGCTCTTGTGGGGTTTTATCTCGCACACCGCGCTTTATCTCGTCGCCGGGCGGTTTCGCGAAATTCACCCGCTCATGTATTTTCTGAGTCTGATCTCGATCGGGCTCGTCTGGCTCGAACACGGAAATTTTTAACGGCGCGAAAAAATCCGAGCCGCGTTTTTGCGGCGTGTTCGTCTCGACCGAATGTTAAGTTTTTGCGGCGCCCGTGCGTGGCGCGCCCGAAGGGGTAAAATCTATTGCTTTTAAGCCAAATACTGCTCGAGAATCGGCTGCAGGTTATCGAAATCGAGCGGCTTGTTGATCAAATCGTCGCAGCCGGCTTCGATCGCCTGCCGGTAATACGATTTGCCGTAGGCGGTGACCGCGATGATCGGAATCTTTCGAAAACCGTCGAGCCGCCGGATCTGCTGCGTCGCCGTCAGTCCGTCCATGACCGGCATCGAGATGTCCATTAAAATAAGGTCAGGCTCGTTGGCTTTTGTTTTGTCGACGGCTTCCTGTCCGTCAGCCGCCTCTAAAACCTCATAGCCGAAGTGCTGCAGCAGATACCGCATCATTGTGCGAGTGTCCGCGTAATCCTCTGCAATCAAAACCTTTTTTGTCATATCCCACCTTAATCTTGATAATAAGCAGTTTATAGAATACAAAATTCAAACTGTAAAAGACAATTTGAAAATTTACTTCATGGAAACGACGAGATGCTGCGGCGTCGGCGCGAGCGGAACGTGCTCGTTTTTCGAAAAACCGGCGTTTTCGAACATCGCTTTCAGCTCGGCGAAAGTGTAGGCGTCGCCCGCCGGCGTCGCCGCGAGCATGACGAGGCTGAACATCGCTTCCGAAGGCGGCGACACGCGGTCGTCGTTCGGGATGAATTCGAGCGTCACCACCTTGCCGTCGTCGTTGAGCGCGCGGCGGGTTTTGCGCAGCAGATTCGTGTTGGTTTCCGCGTCGAAATGATGCAGGAAGTTAGTTAAAAGCACGACGTCGTAGCCGTCGCCGAATTCGACGTCGAACGCGCTGCCCTCGATCAGGTGGTGACGGTCGGCGACGCCGAATTTCCGGGCGTTTTCGGTCGCGACCCGCAAAACGTTCGCCCAGTCGACGGCGTGTATTTCGGCGTTTACATAATGCTGCGCGACGGCGATGCCGAAAATGCCGTGACCGGCGGCGATGTCGAGGACCTTTAGTTTTCGATCCGGTTCGAAACCGAGATTCGCCGCGATCGCCTGCGCGGGCATCATCATCATGTTCGCCATGCCGCGCGCGAACGTGACCCACATTTCGCTTTCCGGATCGACGGAGCCATCGCCGGTGACAACCGTCCCGCCTTTGCGAACCGCGTCGGTCAAACTTTCAAAGCCGCGTTTCTGCGTCGGCGACATGATGAACTCGACCATTCCGCCGAGGTACATCGGCGAATTTTTATCGAGAAACGCGGCCGTGGCTTCCGTCAAGTCGTACCGGTCGCCGGATTTTGTCGTAAATCCCATCACGGTCAGCGAATCGCACAAAATCCGCGTGCTGCGTTCATGCGCGCCGCACGCTTCGGCGATTTCGCGCGCGGTTTTCCTGCCTTCCGCGATTTTCGTGAAAACTTCGAGCTCGACCGCGGCTTTAAGCGCCGCCGAACGCTGAAAGCCGGTCATCGTTTCCCATAATAAATCGGGCGTCAAGGGGGCTGTTTGGTTCATTTTTATCTCCTTTAAAAAACAATTGTTTGTAAAATAAGGCAAATCCGCGCGAAAAACAAACGCGCGAATTTTTTATTAAAAAATATTCAAGCCGCCGTCGCCGTCTTCGCGTCACTTTCTCGACAGTTCTCATAAATTAAATTACAATCTTCTTCGACCTTCGAAAAACAACCCGAGAAGAAGTAAAAATATGAACAAAACACCCCTGATTTTAACTTTTTTCGCGCTCGTTTTGTGCGGCGCGCTTTCCACGTTTGCCCAGCAGCCGACCGCGACTTTAACCGGCGTCCTGACCGACCCGAACGGCGCGGTCATCACCGGAGCGAGCGTGACGGTGACCAATTCCGCCACCAATCTTTCAAGAACCGTCGCGACGAACGACAACGGCGCGTATAATTTCCCCGATCTGCCGGTCGGAAGGTACGAGATCTCGATCGACGCCGCCGGCTTTACAAAAACCAAAATTATCAATGTCGCGTTAGAGGTCGGACAAACGGTGACGCGGGATCGCCAATTAGAGGTTATTACGCTCGACACAATCATCACGATCGACGACACGAACGGCACGCCGCTGGTTGAAACGCAGACCTCGAAAATCGACGCCGTTATCAACGACAAGGAAATCGAAAATCTGCCGCTCAACGGGCGCAATTTTCTCGAACTCGCGCTTTTGACGCCCGGCAACGCGCCCGCGCCGAATTTCGATCCGACGAAAACGAACACGGTCGTCATTTCTTCGGCCGGCGGATTGGGGCGCGGCGGCAACGTGATGATCGACGGCACCGACAACAACGACGACGTGGTCGGCGGCGCGCTGATCAACATCTCGCAGGACGCGGTGCGCGAATTTCAGGTCGCGACGAATCGTTTTTCCGCCGAATACGGGCGTTCGGCTTCGTCGGTCATCAACGTCGTCACGAAATCCGGCACGAACAATCTGCGCGGCTCGCTCGCGTTTTTCGAGCGCGATAAAAAATTGCAGGCGCTGCCCGCGACGTTCGACCGCCGCAATCCGGCGCCGCCGTTCGACCGCCAGCAGTATTCGTTCACCTTGGGCGGGCCGCTCGTCAAGGACAAGCTTTTCGCGTTCGGCGCGCTCGAATACCGCGATCAAAACGGCGCGGTTTTGGTCGGCATCCGCGACGTCGCGAACCGGCGCCTCACGAGCGGTTTCGCCGCCGCGCCGCTCAAAGACTGGCTCTTGAACGGCCGCCTCGATTATCTCGCCGACGATCGAAACGGCTTCAATTTCCGGTATTCGTTCGAAGACGTCGACGCGACCGATTCGTCGAAGCTCGACCGCCCGATCGGATCCGCTTCCTACCGGCAAAATCTGCAGAACCGTTTTCATTCCTTCATGGCGAACTGGTCGCACGTGCTCTCGCCGCGTATGGTCAATAACTTCAGCTTCAGCGTCAACGACTTCGAAAACGCGACCGACCCGACCGCGACCGGCGTGCAGTACACATTCCCGAGCATCCTCGACGGTTCGTCGTTCCGCGTGCCGCAGGGCACGACGCAGCGCCGCCTGCAGTTCAGCGATGCCTTTACCGCAACTACGGGCAGTCACACTTTAAAGTTCGGCGGCGAGTTTCAGCGCGTCGATTCGAGTTTATTCCTCGGCGTTTTCCGGCAGGGCAGAATCGAGTTCGTCGAGAATTTCGCGGAAGTCGACCGCAACGGCGACGGGCAGATCAACGACCTCGATCTATTATTCGCCGTCACGCTGCGAAGCGCGCTGCCCGATCGCGATTTGTTTCTGGACGACGTCGACAACGACTTTTTCGCGTTTTTCGCGCAGGACGACTGGCGCGTGACGCCGAATCTGACGCTCAATCTCGGCTTGCGTTACGAAGTCGATACGGACGTCAAGAACAATTCCGGTTACGACGAAATCAACTCGCTCGTCGCCGGATTTTATCGCGGCGAAAGGAAAGCCGACCGCAACAACTTCGCGCCGCGCGTCGGTTTCAATTACTCGACCTTCGGCGGCAAATTAAGTTTCCGCGGCGGCTACGGGATTTATTACGACCGCGTCACCTTGCAGCTCATCACGCTCGAACGCGGGCTCGACGGCCGCGCGCTGCCCGTCGCGGTGCGCGCCGGCAACGCGCTGACCGCTCCGAACGGCGCGCCGATCTTTCTCGACCAGAACGGCAGATTCGTGCCGGGCGCGCCGACCGTCGCCGCTCCGTTCAGCGGCTTCATTCTGCCCGGGGCGGGCGCTTCCGGCATCAACATCATCGACAACCGCCTGCAGAACCCGATGGTGCAGCAGTCGAATCTCGGTCTGCAGTGGGAGTTTGCGCGAAATTTCGTTCTGCGCGCCGATTATCTGCATAATTTCGGAACGCATTTCATCATCGGGCGCAACATCGGCGTCGTCAACAATCCGGTCGTCGGCGGGCCCGACCGCGTGGTCAATCTCGAATCGAGCGTCAAATTCAAATACGACGCGCTGCTTTTGAGCGTCGAAAAGCGCTTCGCCGACCGCTTCGGTTTTCGCGCCAATTATACGCTTGCGAAGGCTTTCAATTACGCGAACGACGACCAGATTCCGTTTTCGAACGGTCCGGTCGATTCGAGCAATCTGCAGCTCGAATACGGGCCGACGCCGAACGATCAGCGGCATCGCTTTACCTTTGCGGGGACGGTCGACCTGCCGTACGGTTTTCGCCTGTCGCCGATTTTGACTTTGGCGTCCGGCGTGCCGATGGACATTCTCGTCAGCCTGCCCGACGGCACGACCCGGATTCCGCAGCTGCAGCGGAACGCCGGCGGCAGAATCATCAAAAATGCGGGCGAGCTCAATTCCGTAATCCGGCAGATCAACAGCGCCGGCGGCGTGCGCGGCAATCTTCTGCCGCTCGCGCCCGCGGACGCGCGCTTTAACGACGATTTCAAATCGCTCGACCTGCGCCTGTCGAAAGTTTTCACCTTCAAGGAAAGATTTCGTTTGGAGCCGATCGTCGAGGTTTTCAATGTTTTCAACACGAATAATTTCCTGGGCGTTTCAAACACGAATTACTCGGGTTTCGGAAACGTTCTCGGCGCGGAAAACTTCGGTCGACCGGTGACGACCGCCGGCGGCGTTTTCGGCTCGGGCGGCCCGCGCGCGTTCCAGTTCGCCGCACGGTTCAGTTTCTAATTTTAGCTACGAACAAACACGAATTTGCCACGAAATTTTATTTTAAGTTGAATTTCGTTTAGTGTTTGTTTGTGTTTGTTCGTGGCTGAAAAAAAATTATGCAGCTTAAAAGGCAATTCGGATTGTGGACGGCGATCGCTTTACTGGTCGGACAGTCGATCGCGGTCGGCATTTTCCTCACCCCGGCCGGAATGGCGAAATCGGTCGGGTCGCCGTTTTGGGTGCTGGCGATCTGGGTTTTGATGGGCGCGATGACTTTGAGCGGCGCGCTTTGTTACGGCGAGCTCGCCGCGCGTTTTCCCGAAGCCGGCGGAAGTTACGTTTACCTGCGCGAAGTCTGGGGAAGACCGCTCGCGTTTCTTTACGGCTGGATGTGCCTGCTCGTCCTCGATCCGGGGCTGACGGCGACGTTCGCGGTCGGTCTGACGAAATATTTCGTTTATCTCGTGCCGCTCTCCGCGCCCGGAGAAACCGCGTTTGCCGTTTCGGTCGTGATGATTCTGGGCTTGATCAATATTCTGGGCGCGAAGGTCGGCGCGAATTTCCTCAAAGTTTTGACCGTTCTGAAAATCGGCACATTGATTTTCATCATCGCTTACGGCTTTCTGGGCGGCTTCGGCGACTGGCGTAATTTCACGCCGTTTTACGACGTGCCGGACGACGCCTTCGGCGCGCTGGCGGGCGGCGTCGTCGCCGCGTTTTTCGCGTTCGCGGGCTGGTGGGAAGTGACGCGGATCGCCGGCGAGGTCGAAAATCCGAACGTCAATCTGCCGAAAGCGCTCGCGCTCGGCGTTTTGTCGATCACGCTGATTTACATCTTGACGAGCGCCGTCTTCTTTTATCTCGTGCCGCTCGCGAACGTTACCGACAACGAAACTTTCGCGGCGCAGGCGGGCGAAGTTTTGTTCGGCAAAACCGGCGGCGTCGTCTTCGCCGCGATCGTGATCGTTTCGGTGCTCGCCACGCTGCTCGCCTATTTGATGTTCGCGCCGCGCGTTTATTACGCGATGGCGAAGGACGGTTTGTTTTTTCGCGCGTTCGGCGAGCTGCACCCGCGTTTCGAAACGCCGCATCGCGCCACAATCATTCAGATGGTTTTTGCCGCCATGCTGATACTTTCGGGAACTTTCGAGCAGATCATTTCCTATTTCTTCTTCATCGTCGTGTTTTTCATCGCGCTGACGGTTGCCGGAATTTTTCGGATTCACGAGCGGGAATTTTCCGGCTACAAAACGTTTCTCTACCCGCTGACGCCGGTTTTCTTTCTGCTCATCACGGGTTTCGTTCTGCTGCTCATCGCGTTGAAAGACCCGCTCCGAAGTTTCCTCGGCGCGGCGGTTGTCTTGTCGGGCCTGCCCGTTTATTATTTGATTCTAGGCGGTAAACAAAACATAAATTAGAAGTTTTTCGTTTTTTTAGTCAACTAAAATATGGCAGAAAATAAATCATCCTGGCTCAAGCCGTCGCTTGACTGGCTGTTGGTCTTTGTTCCGATCGCCTGCGCTTTCCGATTTATTGACGCGCTCGAAAATCCGACCGTGCTTTTTATCGTGTCCTGCATCGCGGTGATTCCGCTCGCCGGCTGGATGGGGAAAGGCACCGAACATCTGGCGGAACACCTCGGACCGGGCGCGGGCGGGCTTTTGAGCGCGACGTTCGGCAACGCGGCTGAATTGATCATCGCCCTGTTCGCGCTTTCGAAGGGTTTGGAGGGCGTGGTTAAAGCTTCGATCACCGGCTCGATTCTCGGAAATCTGCTGCTCGTGCTTGGACTTTCGCTGTTGTCGGGCGGTTTGAAATTCAAAAGACAAACCTTTAATCGAACGTCCTCGAGCATGTCGGCGACGGCCCTGACGCTCGCCGCGGCCGCGCTGCTCGTGCCGACGGTTTTTCACGCGGCCGCCGAGCGCGTCCCGGTGGCGGCGGGCGGCTGGACGCCGGCGAAGGAGCAAAGCCTAAGTTTGGCGATCGCGGTCGTGCTGATTATCACATATCTGCTGACGCTCATCTTCTCGCTCGTCACGCACGCCAATCTGAAAACAGCGGAACCGATGCACGCGATGGAAGACATCGGCGCGGAACTGGAACATTCCGGAGAGCATTGGTCGAAGAAAAGGGCGCTGACGGTATTGCTGACGGCAACCGCATTCGTGGTTTTGATCGCCGAATTTCTGGTCGGCGCGGTTGAAGAAGCCGGCAAAACTCTGGGATTGACCGAAGTTTTCGTCGGCGTGATCGTCGTCGCGATCATCGGCAACGCGGCCGAGAATTCTTCGGCGATCCTGATGGCTTTGCGCAACAAGATGGACTTGAGCCTCGGCATCTCGCTCGGCTCGAGCCTGCAGATCGCGCTGTTCGTCGCGCCGGTTTTGGTTTTCGCTTCGTATCTTTTCGGCAAACCGATGAATTTGGAATTTACGCTGCCGGAGGTTTTCGCGGTGATTATCGCGATCGTCATCGTCCAGCAGATTTCGTCCGACGGCGAAAGCAACTGGATCGAGGGCGTGCAACTGCTTTCGGTTTACGCCGTTTTGGCGATTCTGTTTTATTTTCTGCCGGACGTTCAGACGGCGGTCGAAACGATAGCTCATTAATAAAAGAATTATGTCTAAATCAAAAAAATCGACTTTTCTCAAGCCGTCGCTTGATTGGCTGCTGGTTTTCGTGCCGATCGCGATCATGCTGCGCTTTATCCCGGCGCTCGAAAACCCGACTTTTCTTTTTCTTTGTTCCTGTCTGGCGATCATTCCGCTCGCCGGCTGGATGGGGAAAGCGACCGAACATCTGGCGGAACACCTCGGACAGGGCATCGGCGGGCTTTTGAACGCGACGTTCGGCAACGCGGCGGAGTTGATCATCGCGCTTTTCGCGCTCCACAAAGGTTTGGAAGGCGTCGTCAAAGCCTCGATCACCGGTTCGATCATCGGCAACTTGCTGCTTGTTCTCGGACTTTCGCTCGTCGCCGGCGGCGCGAAATTTAAAACGCAGAAATTTGACCGGACCGCCGCCGGCACGTCCGCGACGGCGCTGACTTTGGCGGCGATCGCCCTGCTGATTCCGACGATCTTCCATCTCGTCGCCGCGCAGGTGCCGGTCGCGCAGGGCGGCTGGACGGCCGCGAAAGAGCAAAACTTAAGCCTCGCGATCGCGATCGTGCTTTTCGTGACCTACATCGGAACGCTTTATTTCTCGCTCGTTACCCACAAGGATTTATTCGTCGGCGAAGCGATGCAGGGCGCGGCGCAGGAAGTCGGGCACGAAGAGGAAGAATCGGGCGACCATTGGTCGAAAGGCAAATCGATTACGGTTTTGCTGATCGCGACCGCGTTCGTCGCGCTGATTTCCGAATTTTTGGTCGGCGCGGTCGAGGACGCCCGCGGCGCGCTCGGATTTACGGAGGTTTTCGTCGGCGTGATCGTCGTCGCGATCATCGGCAACGCCGCCGAGCATTCGTCCGCCGTGCTGATGGCGATGCGCAACAAAATGGATTTATCGTTGGGCATCGCGCTCGGTTCCAGTTTGCAAATCGCTTTGTTCGTGGCGCCGATACTGATTTTCGCGTCTTATTTGTTCGGCAGACCGATGAATCTGGAATTCACGATTCCGGAAGTCGTCGCCGTGTTCGGCTCGATCCTGATCGTTCAGCAAATCTGTTCGGACGGCGAAAGCAACTGGGTCGAAGGCTTGCAGCTGCTTTCGGTGTACGCGATTCTCGGGATTCTGTTTTACTTTTTGCCGGACGCGCATCACGCCGTCAGCGAGGCGATCGGCGGCGGAAACACCGCGCCCGCGCACTAGCTTAGCGGTGCGAAGATTACCGATTACAGATTACTAATTTCAAAATGTCTGTAATCTGTAATTCGAAATCTGTAATTTGAAATTGTATCCGTAAAGATGCCGGGATTTCGTTCAAGGAAATGAATCCGAAATCCGAAATCCCGAATCCGAAATCGAAATAGAAATATGGCTTGGATCAAAACGATTCCGTTTGGCGAAGCGGACGAAAGTCTGCGGGAGCTTTTAACGGATTTACGAAAAACCTACCCGTCCGAATACGCCGAATCGACCGCTTCCGTGACCGGCACGGAGGAATCGATCATCGAATCGCACACCTTGATTCCGCAGGCGATGTATCACGCGTTCGCGGAGTTTTCCGTGCTGATGTCGCCGGACTTGCCGCTCGCGCGCCGGCAGCACGAGATGATCGCGACGATGGTTTCGGCGACGAACGACTGCTTTTACTGACTGGAATCGCACGCGGAGTTTCTGCGTCGGGTCACTTTGGACGATGAATTGATCGCCGCGCTGCGCGCCGATTATAAAAACGCGCCGATCACGGACGCCGAACGAGCGATGTGCGAATACGTCGTGCAGCTCACGCGCGACGCGACGAAGATTCATCCCGGCTATCACGAAAAATTGCGCGCCAACGGCTTCGACGATCGAGCCATCCTGCAGATCACGCTGATCGCCTCGTGGTTCAACTACATCAACCGCGTCGCCGATGCTTTGGGCGTCGGCCGCGATCAGGCCAAGCCCGGTTGATTCGGTTTCATAAAATTATTTCTTAGCGGCCTGGCGCCTTTGCGGGAGAAAAATGTTTCCCGCAAAGGCGCCAAGCCGCGA
This sequence comes from Pyrinomonadaceae bacterium, assembly GCA_036563455.1. Lineage (GTDB taxonomy): Bacteria > Acidobacteriota > Blastocatellia > Pyrinomonadales > Pyrinomonadaceae > JAFDVJ01. The sequence continues at coordinate 214,647 of DATCMK010000025.1, forward strand.
AGCGAAGTCGCCCGGCTTGAAAAACGAGCCTTGCCTTTTATCGACTTTGGCCGAAACAACGGATAGAATTAAAATTTTTCTCAGGTAATGAAAGCCGATTTAATAATTTATAACGCGGGACAACTCGTGACCTGCGCTGCGGGCGGAAAGCCGAAACGCCTCGCACAAATGCAGGACGTCGGATTGATCGAGGACGGCGCGGTGGCGATTCGGGCTGGAAAAATCGCCGCGATCGGGAAATCCGACGAGGTTCTGCGCGCCTGCGAAAGCGAAAACATGATCGACGCGCGGGGGAAAGTCGTCGCGCCCGGTTTCGTCGAATGCCACACGCACGTCGTTTTCGCCGGCGACCGTTTGAACGAGTTCGAGCTGAAAATAAAGGGCGCCGATTACATGGAAATCCTCAAAGCGGGCGGCGGCATCATCTCGACCGTGCGGCAGACGCGCGCGGCGGGCTTTGAAAGTTTGATCGCACAAAGCCGAAAGCGTCTGGATAAAATGCTCGCGCTCGGCGTCACCACGGCGGAAGCCAAAACCGGCTACGGGCTCGATACGGAAACGGAATTCAAAATGCTCGAAGCGATAATCGAACTCGACCGGCTTCACCCGATCGAATTGCTGCCGACGTTTCTGCCGGCGCACGCCGTCCCGCCGGAATTTAAGGGCAATCCGGATGAATACGTCGATTTGATCTGCGGCGAGATGCTGCCGAAACTGCGCGAATGGCGCGATTATTGTTACGTCGACGTCGACCGCGTCAATTTCGATTACACGCGAAACAAACCGTTTTTCGTCGACGTTTTCTGCGAAAAGAACGCCTTCGATCTCGAACAGTCGCGCCGCGTGCTGGAAACCGCGAAATCTTTGGGCTTCAAACTCAAAGCGCACGTCGACGAGTTTACAAATTTGGGCGGCGCGCGCATGGCGATCGAGCTCGGCGCGACGTCGATCGATCACCTCGACGCGATTTCCGACGAAGAGATAAAACTTTTAGCGAATGCCGAAACGATCGGCGTCGTGACGCCGACCGTCAATTTCAATTTCGGAGCGAAGGAATTCGCCGACGCCCGAAAACTGATCGACGCGGCGTGCGCCGTCGCGCTTTCGACCGATTTCAATCCGGGCAGCGCGCCGTGTCCTTCATTGCCGAACGCGATGGCGATCGCCTGCCGTTACCAAAAACTGCTGCCGGCCGAAGCCTTCAACGCCGCGACCGTCAACGCCGCGTTCGCCGTCGCCAAGGGGGCGGAAATCGGTTCGCTCGAAGCCGGAAAACAAGCCGACGTTTTGATTTTCGACGCGAAGGATTACCGCGAGATCGCGTACGAGTTCGGCGGCAATCTCATTGAAAAAATCGTCAAAAAGGGCAAAATTATTAATTGATGAACGAAATTATTTTAGACGGCGAAAGCCTCACTTTTGAACAGGTCTGCCGCGCGGCGCACGGCAAACCGAACGCGCCGCGCATCGTTTTAGGCGAAAACGCGCGGGAAAAAGTCAAACGCGCGGCGCGTGCCGTGCAGGAGCTGCTCGAAAGGGGCGAGATCGCCTACGGCATCACGACCGGCTTCGGCGCGCTCAAGGACGTGATCATTCCGCTCGACGAAGTCGAAAAATTGCAGCGCAACATCGTTTTGAGCCACGCCGTCGGCGTCGGCGACGCGTTCGACGCGCCGACGACGCGCGCGATCATGCTGATCCGCGCCAACACGCTCGCGCGCGGGTTCTCCGGCATCAGGCTCGAAACTTTGGAGCTTTTGATCGAATTCCTGAATCGCGGCATCCACCCGCGCATTCCCGAAAAGGGAAGTTTGGGCGCGTCGGGCGATCTCGCGCCGCTCGCGCACATGGCGCTGCCGCTGATCGGCGAGGGCGAAGTCGAATTCGAAGGCGCAATCGCGAGCAGCCGGGAAGTTCTGGGAAAAAACGGTTTGAAGCCCGTCACGCTCGCCGCGAAAGAAGGGCTGGCGCTGACGAACGGCACGACCGTGATGACCGCGATCGGAGTCATTCAGGCGTTCAAAGCGCAAAAGCTCGCCGACGTCGCCGAAATCGCGGGCTGCCTCGCCCTCGAAGCCCTGAACGGCACCGACGCGGCGTTCGACGCCCGCATCCACGCGCTGCGCCCGCACCCGCGCCAGATCCGCTGCGCCGAAAATCTGCGCGCGATTTTGGAAGGCAGCGAGTTCGTGCGCGCGAAAGACCCGAAAAACATTCAGGACGCCTATACTCTGCGCTGCATGCCGCAGGTTTACGGCGCGGCGCGCGACGCGATCGATTACGTCGAATGGGTGATGACGAACGAGCTCAACGCCGTCACGGACAATCCGCTGATTTTCTTCGACGACGCCGGCAAGCCGGAAATCGTCTCGGGCGGCAATTTTCACGGCGAACCGCTCGCGCTCTCGATGGATTATCTGGCGCTCGCCCTGACCGAAATCGGCAACATGGCCGAACGCCGCATCATGCGCCTCGTCGATGCCGATTCGAACGGGCACGTGCTGCCGCCGTTTCTGACCGAACACAGCGGGCTCAATTCCGGGTTCATGATCGTGCAGTACACCGCCGCCGCGCTCGCGACGGAAAACAAGGTTTTGTCGCACCCGGCTTCCGCCGACACGATCCCGTCGTCGGCGAACGTCGAAGATCACGTTTCGATGGGCGTCACGTCGGCGCTGAAATTGCGCGACGTCGCCGAAAATTTAAGGCAGATTTTATCGCTCGAACTTTTCTGCGCCGCGCAGGGCGTCGATTTTCGGCGGCGCGAAATCGGCGCGGACAAACGGCTCGGCAAAAAAACGCAGCCGGTTTACGAAAAAATCCGGGCGCGCGTGCCGTTCATCGAAGAAGACACGCTGATGGCGCCGCACATCGAGGCCGTCAAATCGCTGGTCGGCGAGCTTTGCTGAAAAGTTCCGGTTGCGCGCGCCGCCGGCGTTTTAGCCCGAATCCGCGATGATCACCTTTTTCCGGCAAATTTTGGACAAACGCCGCTGGCTGCTGATCGCCGGCGCGTCGGCGATTCTGTTCGCCGCGTTTTATCTCGCGCTCGATCTTCACCGAATCGAAAATTTCGCGGCGCTCGAAGGCTTTTTGACGAATCTCAAAAACGCTGATTTCGAGGGCTTTTCGCCAATCGCCGTGTTTTTTCTGCTGATCGCCGCGACCTTAATCAGCGAAGATTTGGCGTGCATCGCCGCCGGCGTGCTCGCCTCGCAGGGGAAAATTCCGCTTTTGCCCGCCATTCTGGCGTGCGCGGTCGGGATTTTCATCGGCGACGCGGCGACCTTTCTCGCCGGCCGCATTCTCGGTCGAAGGGCTTTGAAGTGGAAGATCACGAGCTATTTTCTGTCGGAGAAGGCGGTCGAAAAAAGCTCGCGCTGGCTGGAGCGCCAGGGCATGAAGACGGTTTTTATCAGCCGGTTCATTTTCGGCATGCGGCTGCCGCTTTATTTCGGCGCCGGCGTGCTGAAAACTTCCTTCTGGCGGTTCGCGCTTTATTTCTCGCTGGCGGTCGCGGTCTGGACGCCGATCGTCGTCATCCTCACTTACAAAATCGGCGCGCAGGCCGTCAAGACCTCGTTTTTCAATCAAAATCTGTGGCTCGGGCTGCTCGCGCTCGTCGCGGTTTTTTACGTTTTATTCAGATACGCGCAGCAGCTCTTGACGTGGAAGGGGAGGCGCCTTTTGTCGGGCAGAGTGCAGCGCCGCTTCCGCCGCGAATTCTGGTCGCTGCGTTTCATCGCCGCGCCGCTCGTCGTCTATGTCGCTTATTTAATGCTCAAACACCGCAGCCTGACGGTTTTTACCTGCGCGAATCCGGTTCTGCGGGCGGGCGGTTTTTTGGGCGAGTCGAAAACGAAAATTCTCGAAAGCCTTTCCGAATCGAAAGCGTCGGCGCCGTTTACGCTGAAGCATCTTTACATGAACGTCGAAATCTCGTCGAGCGAAAAGCGGCGGCGCGCGGCGGATTTTATGGCGGCAAACGATTTATCGTTTCCGATCGTCTTAAAACCCGATCGCGGCGCGCGCGGGCGCGGCGTTTTCGTGATTGATTCGCCGGCGGCGCTCGACGAAAAGCTGAGCGCCGGCGACGATCAGATTCTGCAGGAATTCGCCGCCGGCGCGGAAGCGAGCGTTTTTTACTGCCGCTACCCGACGGCCGAAAAGGGGAGGCTTTTGGCGATCACCGAAAAGCGGTTTCCGTTTGTGACGGGCGACGGCGCGACGACGCTCGAAGATTTGATTCTTCGCGATAAAGACGCGGTTTGTCTGGCTGAAAAATATTTCGAAAACAATGCGGAACGACTCGAATGGGTGCCGCCGGAAGGCGCGTCGGTGGCGCTCGCCGAACTCGGCAATCACGCGCGCGGCGCGCTTTATCTCGACGGCGAACGGCTCAAAACAAAAGCCCTGGAAGATAAAATCGACGAAATTTGCCGCCGTTTCGAAGGCTTTTATTTCGGACGGTTCGACGTGCGCGCACGGTCGTTCGACGATCTGAAGCAGGCGCAAAACTTCAAAATTATCGAACTGAACGGCATCGCGACCGACGCGACCCGATTTTTCGATCCGCGTTTTTCGCTGCTCGACGCTTACCGCGCGTTATTCCGACAATGGCGCATCGCCTTCGAAATCGGCGCCGAAAACCGAAAGCGCGGCGCGCGATCGACGCGATTCGTGGATTTGATAAAACTCTTTCTCGGCGGACAAATCCGAAATCCGAAATCCGAAATCCGAAATTGAAATGTGCGTTATTTTTTTCGCTTACCGGCAACTTCGTGAGTATCCATTGATTTTGCTCGCCAACCGCGACGAGTTTTATGCGCGTCCGACGGCGCGGGCGCACGCTTGGGAGGATTCGCCGAATGTTTTCGCCGGGCGCGATCTCGTGCGCGGCGGAACGTGGCTCGGAATTTCGAATCCGGGACGGTTCGCCGCCGTCACGAATTACCGCGACCCGGCCGCGCCGGCGGGTGAGTTTTCGCGCGGCGAGCTGGCGGCGGATTTTTTGAAGCGCGACGTTTCGGTCAAAGAATATTTAACGGAAATTCAAATGCGCGCCGGCGATTTTTCGGGCTTCAATTTGCTCGTCGGCGAGATCGCCCGGCGCGGCGATGCGGTCGGTTACTACTCGAACCGCGAAGGCCAGATAAAACTCCTCGCGCCCGGCGTTTACGGCTTGAGCAATCATCTGCTCGATACGCCGTGGCGCAAAGTCGAGCGCGGTAAAGAACGGCTCGCAAAACTTCTCGAAAGCGGCGTCTTTGAACGGGACGGCTTTTTTGAAATCCTGCGCGACGATACGCTCGCCGCCGACGCGGAATTGCCCGAAACGGGCATCGGTCGCGAACGCGAAAAACTTTTATCGCCGATTTTCATCGAAACGCCGGTTTACGGAACGCGCTCTTCGAGCCTCGTCGCGATCGACGAAAATTACGAAATAACGCTCGAAGAACGCAATTACCGCTGATTTATTTGTTTTGCGCGCGGAAAGAGTTATAATGCGAAAGTTCGCTGACCGCGCATAAGTTCTATGTTTTACCGAAAAATCCGAATTTCCTGTTTCGTTTTTGCGCTCGCCGTTTCGCTGAATTATTCGATCGCCGCGCAAGCGACCGACATCAAAACTCATCTCGCGCGGAAGCTCGCCGGCATTCAGCTCAAAGACGGCGGCAAAACCATCAAAAAGGGCATTTCCCTAAGCGAAATCTGCGATTTGAACGAGCCGGTCGCGAACCGCGTGTTTCGCGAATACGGCGCTATGTTCGTCGGCAGGGACGAGGTTTTCGCGGGTTTTCGGCTCATCAACGGCGACGATAAGATAAAATTTTTCGTCAACTGCGTCTTTCAGGACGAGCGCGAAGTCAGCTCGTACCAGACGAGCATCCGGACGAAATCCGCGACCGTCGGCGGCACGCCGATCGAGCTCCGCGAGGACGCGATGGCGGCGCTTTTCGACGCGATCGAGGACGCGAAAAAACAAGGTTTGCAGATCACGCCGCGCGGCGGATCGATCGCCGCCAAGCGTTCGTACCAGGACACGGTGCGGCTCTGGAATTCGAGATTTTTGCCGGCGCTCGATTTCTGGGTCGGCAAAGGGCGCATATCGCGCCGCGAATCGGAATCCGCGAAGACGTTCGGCATTCAGGAACAGGTCAAACGGGTGCTCGCCTGGGAAGACAAAAATCTCTGGTTCAGCAAGGATCTGAGCAAATCGATTTTGTATTCGGTCGCCGCGCCGGGCGCTTCCCAGCATATTTTCATGCTCGCGCTCGACGTCGAGCAGTACGCCAATCCGCGCGTGCGGAAAATTTTAGCCGAACACGGCTGGTTTCAGACCGTTTTGAGCGACGCGCCGCATTTTACGTACCTCGGCGTCGACGAGGACGAGCTTCCGGAACTGGGGCTCGAAGCTAAATTCATCGGCGGTCAGAAATTCTGGATTCCGAAAATGAGATGATTTTTACTTCCGGAAGCGGATTTTTCGAGCCTTTCCGCGGCGGGATGAGGGCGATTTCCGCGGCGCTCGATCGTTAGAGCAAATAAAAACGATTTTTTTCGTCATTCGAACTGGCAGCGGGCCGGATGAGAATTCGGTTCCGGAAGAGGGAAACGACGAGAATGATTTTTGATGAAAAAGCGCTTATTCGACGAATCGTCGAGCTTTTTCCCCAGGTGGTATTCGTTATGAAATTCAACGCTTTTATACTTTTTATTTTAATCACGCAGATTGTTTTGAACTCCGCCTGCTGGTCGGCGAAAGAAGTTACCGCGACGCGCCCGCGCGCGAACGACGATTCGCCGACGACGACCGCCACGCCGGTTTCGACTTCGAAAAATTCAAGTATGGAGAATAAAACCACCGCGACGCCCTCGACGGCCACTCCGGACGCGAAGCCGAAAACCGGCGGATTCCGCGCGAGCCTGCCGCCGAACTTTCAGATGCCGACCGATGAAGTCGGGCTCAAGCTTTTGAGCGAATACGGTTCGATGTGCGTCGCGGCGGGCGGCGCGACCGCGCCGGACAAGATTTTTTTCCGCGACGAAGCGGACGTATCCGCTTTTCAATCGCGGCTCGCCAAATCCAGCGAAAACATCGGCGGATTTAACGTCGAACTGCAGTCGGCGGCGATGGACGCGCTGAAAAAAGCGATCGCCGAAGCGCGGGCGGCGGGCAAAAACATCACGCCGCGCAACGCCGACGCCGCGAAAAGAAGCTACCGGCAGACGGTCGAAAACTGGGCGAGTCGCGTCAATCCGGGTCTCGATTACTGGGTTTCGAAAGGAAAAATAACGTCGTCCGACGCGGCGCGCATCAAAGCGCTCGCGCCGTCCGAACAGGTGCCGGAAATCCTGAAACTCGAAGCGCGCGGCGTGTATTTTTCGAAAGATTTCAGTAAATCGATACTTTATTCGGTCGCCGCGCCGGGCTCGTCGCAGCATATTTTCATGCTCGCCCTCGACGTCGAGCAGTACGCCGACAAATCGGTGCGCGAGATTTTGGCGAAAAACGGCTGGTTTCAGACGATTCAAAGCGATCTGCCGCATTTCACGTATCTCGGCGTCTCCGAATCCGAGCTGACCGCGAAGGGGCTCAAACCGGTCGAAGTCAGCGGCCAGAAATTCTGGATCCCGAATATATAAAAAACGTCTGCCCTTCAATCGAAAAGCCCGCGAAAGCTTTCTGCTTTCGCGGGCTTTTCGATTGGCGGCTGATTGTTTACTGATTGACGGCGTTGACCGGCGCCGGGTAGCCTTTGCCCTGAAGCTCGGCGAGCTGGAAGGAAACTTCCTTTTTGCCCTTGATGTTTTTCGTCACGCGGTCGTCGTTCGCGTTCGAATTTTTATTTTTGTCCTTATTCGAATTCGCGTTTGCATTCGCGTTCGCATTGGCGGTTACGTTTTGGTCGACCGGATTGCCGGACGCGTCGAACGCCATCTGTTTTAAGCCCTGCAAAATTTTATCGCGGTCGGCGGGCTGCAGATTGTCGAGCGAGACGCCGTAAACTTCGAGCACGCGGCGCAGATTTTCTTCCGTGTTCGTGCCGCGTTCGTAAACGTCGCGGAAGATTTTCAGGACGCCGTTTTCGACGACAATCGTTTCGTAACGCAGTTCGACCGGGACGGCGCTCTGCAGTTTGACGTTTTTCGTTTCCGTCTTGTTTTTGCCGTAACCGGCGACGTCTTCGGCGGTGATCTCGGTGCCGCTGATCTTCGCGAGTTCGAGCGAAAAATCCTTGATCTGCGAATCGGTCAGCCCGACGCAGCCGTGCGAGGCGAACGTGCCGAGGCGCGACGGCGCTTTCCCGCCGTGAATCAGCGACGGCAGACCGATCGGAATTTTGATCGGTCCGAGCGGATTGAGCTTGCTGCCGGCTTCGACCGTTTTGCCGGGCTGCACTTTGCCCTTCACCCACGGCTCGTCGGGCGGCGTCCAGGTCGGATTGAAAATGATCGTGTCGGCTTTGCGCGTTCCCGACGGCAGCGGAAATTCCGGGTATCCGATGCCGACTTTATAGGTCTTGACGAGCTTTCCGTCCTGAAAAACGTCCATCCGGTAGGCCGGCGCGTTGACGACGATGCGCGTGTCGGTCGGCAGCGCCCCCGGGTTGGCGTTCGCCGCCGCCGAATCGGCTCCCCCCTGCCAGCGCGCGCGGACGAGTTCGAACAGCTGATTCGTCTTTTCTTCACCGATGACCTGGCGGATCTCATTGCCGGCGCGGTCGGCGGAAGCGCGCGTCGAACCGCTGTAATTCTCTGCTTCGTCGTCGCTCAAATTGCCGACCGCCGCGCCGGAAATTTCCTTCAGGCGGTTGATTTGTTCGTCGGTGAGCTGCAGTTTCGTTTTTAATTCGCCGGTAAACTGTTCGTCGGCGAACATCGCGTCGAGCACCGGCAGAGTGACCGGCATCGCGAGGCTCGCCTGTCTGTTTTCGGGAGAGGCGGGCGGGCGGGCGGTATTCGCGTTCGTGTTGGCCGGATTCGGCGCGGCGTTCGTGTTTCCGGTCGAGGTGTTTTCGGGCGGCACGCAGCCCGCAAAAGCGAGCAGCGCGACGACCGGAACCAATAAATATAGATTTTTTCGATTCGATTCTCTGAAAAATGACATTCCGTATCTCCTGTGAAAGCGCGTTTTGTTTTAATACACGAAAATTCCGCTCAAAACCCTTTAAGCAAAAGTCATTCCTCTGGTGTGCCTCGAAACCGCGGATTACAGTCCGGAAAAATAGGTTCAGCGGGCGGCCCCGCCGTTTTTGAGCAGCGGGAACGGATTGATGTATTCGCCTTCCCAATATCGTTTCGGGTCTCTCAGCAGCGCGATCGAAAAATGCAGGTGATAATTTCCCGGTCCGGCATTGCCGGTGTCGCCGACGTAGCCGATGATCCTGCCGCGTGCGACGTACTGGTTTTCCGCCACGTCGTCGGCGCGTTTTTGAAGATGCGCGTAGTAGTAAACGTATTTTTTATCGGCGCTGTACTGATAAATCGTGATGCCGCCGCGCTCGCTGTCGAAAAACTTCGCGATTTCGCCGTCGCCGACCGCCAGAACGGGCGTGCCGGCGGGCGCCATGATGTCGATCGCGTCGTGCACGCGGTTGTCGGAACGGGCGTCGGAAAAAGTGTCGGCCAGCTGCGCGGGATTGACGCCGGCGACCGGAATAATCAGGGCGCCGGGATCGGCGGGAGATATCGGCGCCGTACTTTGATTGTAGTTTGAATTGAAATTCTGGTTCGTGTTAACCGCAGAGTTCGCAGTGTTTTCCGGTGAATTCGCGGTTTCGTTTTCGATCGCGGGAATAATGGTCGGAACCGGCGTTTCGCCGGTCGGCGATTTCACGTCCGCCGTAAAAGCGTCGTTCGTCCAAATGCGCGGCGCGACGAACCGCTCGTAAACGTAAAAGCCTGCGAGCGCGTGCACTCCGAGCAAATAAAGCACCAAAAACACTCTTTTCAACGTTCGTCCCGCCTTGTTCATGGATTAAATTATATAGATTTGTCGCGCCATCGACAAAAAAAAGAGTTCGGAAGCTGCGCGAAGCGCGAAAACGCCCGCTGATTTTCGCGAATAAGCGCCGTTTATAAACTCATTACCCCGCGAAATTTAGCGTTCATTCACGGGCGTTTTGAAACATATCCTGTTGTTGGTGTTCGGGACAATAAATCCCGTAACGTGCTATTTTTTGAGCGTGAAAATCGTTCCGCCGGCGGCGGATGCGGTGAAGGAAAATTCGGCTTCGATCAGATCGGCGCGTGATTTGATGTTCGTAAGCCCGCGCCCGCGGCGATTCGCGCCGTTTCGGAAATCGAAATAACTGCCGTCGTCCTCGATGGTCAGTAAAAATTCATCGGCAGCCCTTTTGCCGACCGTCATCCTCACGCGCGTCGCTGCCGCGTGCCTCGCGATATTGCTCAAAACTTCCTGCGCGATGCGGTAAATCTGTATCTGCTCGGCGGGCGAAAGCTTCAAATCCTCTTCGAGGCTTTCGCCGCCGACGAATTCGTATTCGATATTTTCACCGGACGCGTCGGTCTGCAGGTAATTGCTCAGCGCCCATTCGAGCGCCGCCCCGAAACCGATGTTTTCCAGAACCGACGGGCTTAAATCTTCGCAGATGCGGCGGATTTCCTTGGAAACGTTTTCGATCTCGCGGCGAATAAACTGCGAGTTTTCCGCCGCCTTGTCCGCGTCCTGAATCTTGTCGGTCAGCAGCTGCAAATGCCGAAGATCGGCGAGCGTCTGGTCGTGCAAATCGCGCGAGATGCGCCGCCGCTCGCGTTCGGCCTCGTTGGCGAGGTCCATCCGCGCGTGGCTGAGTTCGCGGTTCGCGAGCTTGAGCTCCGAGCTTTTCTGGAAGATTTTGCGCTGCGACAACACCGCCCAGACGAGCGCGATCAAGGTCAAAAGCAGCAAAATCGTGAGCGCCAGCGTGATCCACGGGAACGGCGCTTTTTCGACCTTGAAGGCGAAAACGAGCGGTTCGGAGGCGATCAGATTTTTGTCGAACGCGCGGATTTCCACGCGGTAATCGCCCGCCGCCAGATTTTCCATCGTATATTGCGCATCGGAGCCGAATTTTTTGCCGACGATTTCGTTTTTGCCGTTCGTTAAAAGGTACGCGTATTGGAACTGCTCGGGAAACGTGCGGCTGTTGATCGCGGAAACTTCCGCCGTCAAGGTGTTCTGCGGGTATTCGAGGACGATCTGCGACTTTAATTCTTCGGGCGCGTGCAGCCGGCGGCTTAAAATGCGCGTCGGCACGACGAGCGGTTTGGTGCGCGGCGTTTTGTAACGCACCACCCCGCGCGTCGTGCCGATCAAAAAGGTGTCGTTGGTGAGAGGGAAAACGCTGAAGACCTTCTGCGACGGCAAGCCCTGTTCGACGTCGAGCCGCGAACTGATCCATTCGAAAACGGCGTCGCGCGCAAAGCGCACCAAGCCGTTTTTTTCGGTCGCGCACCAGACGCCGTTGCCGTCCGCCGCGACCGCGACGGCGCGCACGTCGTATTCGTTGCTGACCTCGGTCAACACGCCGGCGCGGTAAAGAAAAAGACCTTTTTCGGTGCCGAACCAGAGACCGTCTTCGGCGCTGCCTTCGATCGCCCAGATCGCTTTTTGCCGCAGGGCGTCGAGCGCCGGTTCGTGCGAGAATTTCGCGCCGTCGAAATAAAACGCGCCGTTTTCCGCCGTGCCGAGCCAGAGCCGCGCGCCGTCCGCCTTGAGCGAAGTGACATTTAAAATTTCCGGCGGGACGTTTGAGACCGTTTGGAAGCCGGCGTTTTCGAGCCGCGCGAGGCCCTGGCCGAAAACGCCCAGAAAAATATGGTTTTGAAAGCTCTGAAGGGCGCGGATGCTGCCCGTCGGCGTTTGGTTTTCCGATTCGTTCGCGAGGTTTTCAGAAACTTTCGCCGGCGCGCCCGCGCCGCTCTGAATCGGCGGATAGAAAAACAGTCCGCGCGAAGTGCCGAGTACGAGTCTGCCCGCCTCGTCTTCGTGGATCGCGTAAATGCGCCGCCTTTCGAAACCCTCGACCGCGCGCCATTTGCCGACCGTTTCGCTGACGAACAAGCCGCGCTGCGTGCCGGCGTAAATTTTTCCGTCTTTCGTCTGGTAAATCGTGCGGATGAAATTGCTGCTCGTGCCGACGGCGAACTGCTCGCTCAGTGGCGAATTCGGGTCGAATCGGGAAATGCCCTTGACGGTGCCGAACCAGACGACGTTTTCGCGGTCGACGAAGATCGCGAGAATCTCGTTCGAGCGCAGACCGCCCGCCGTGTTTTCGAGCGTGTACCGCGCGATTTGCTCGCCCGCGCGATAAAGATAGACGCCGCCCGCTTTCGTGCCGACCCATAAATTCCGGTCGTTATCCGTGGTCTTCGCCGTCGTTTCGAGCCCGGCCTCAGCCGGAACCGCCGCCGCGGAGAGCGTTTCAGGCATCACGGGCGGCGGGGCGGAGAGAAATTCGGCCTTCAGATCGTTTTCGGGATTGGCGGTGATTTCGATGTATCTCGACGTCCATTTCGGTTCGCCCTCGGCGATCAGCAAAATCCGGTTGACTTCGTAAACGATGATCGATTTGAAGGCGTAATCGGAGGTTTGCGCAACGGAGACAAACGAGTTGTTGTAAAACCGAAACGCGCCTTTTTCCGTGCCGATCCAGAGCGCGCCGTTTTGATCGGTTTTCAGCGAAAGAATCCTTTTATTAGAGAAATGTTCGGGCGCGACCGACTGCACGCGCCGCCCGTCGAATATCGCCAAGCCCGAATCCGTGCCGAACCACATGATGCCGTCGGGCGTTTGTTCGATGGCGTTGACGCGTTCCGAAGGCAGCCCGTGAAACTGGCTGATCGCGCTCCATTGATGCAGGTTGCGGGTTTTGTCGGAAAGCAGCAGGGTCAGCATCGTTTCCGTGTCTTCCGGGTCGGGCGGCGTTTGATTTTCGGGTTTGGGGCGGTTTTGGGGAAAAATCAGAAATGAAAAAATAAAGCACAACAGAAGGTTTCCAATCAAAAAACGGCGCTTTATTATGGAGTTCTTCATGCTTAAAGTGTTTTGAGCTCCGCCTTGCAGGGCTTTTAATCGTCCTTAACGCGGTCTGTTTGTGCGGGCGAAAGCCGGCTGAAGGCGCGACGCAAAACTATTTTTTCTGTTCTTCCTGAAAGCGGTTCCGGTCGCGTTCGAGCCATGTTTTTAACTCCTTTTCCGCCGCATCGAGCTCTTCGCTGTTGATGAGCCCGCGCCGCAGCGCTTCGAAGAACGCGCGCGTGCGGACGTTGAAGGCGAGTTTATCGTAATTCTCCTGCGCCGTGCCTTCGGACAGGCTGACGAAGAGCTTTTCGTACAGATTCGCCAGCCGGCTTTCGACGCCGCGCATCGACAGCGAGCATTTGCGGGCGATCGCCCAGTTCGAAAGACCGAGCGCGAGATAACGAAGCGCTTCGGATTCGAATTCGGTTAAAAGCGGTCGTTTGAAAGCGTCCTTAAACGACGGGTCGATCATGTCCGCGCCGTCTTCGAGCACGGTCGCGACGAACCTCAGAAAACGCGATTCCGGGTTGTTCTTATGAATGAAGCCGTACGCCGGCTGCGGTTTGAGGTTCCGGATGATCTTGCGGATTTCGTTGATGTAAACCTCGTGCGGAAACTGCGTCCAGAAAATGATGCGCGCTTCGGGAAATTCGCGCCAGATCGCCCGCGCGGCTTTCACGCCGGAAGTTTCCGGCATTTGAATGTCCAGAATGCAGAGCGACGGGCGCTGTTCGAGCGCGGAACGGATCGCCGCGTCGCCGTTTTCGGCTTCGATGATCGGCGCGTGCGACGGAAACTCGCGCGTCAGAATCTCGCTCAGATAACGACGCTGCACGGCATTGTCTTCGGCTATCAGGATCGACATAAACTGCAGTAATTAAAGCAAAGCAAGGAGCGAGAACGCAAGCGGGCTGCGGAAAAAAGAAACGGGGCGCGGATTTGACGGATTTATGCGGTTATTTGCGGAATCTTTAATTCCTTAAAGTCAATCAAGGCCGCGTAAATCGGCTTTTACCCGCCAAATCCGCGTCCCGTTTTTATTCGTGCGAAGAAATCGCGATTTCCGAAAAAAGCGGCGAGCGATTTTTGAGGATTTCCGAAAGCTCCTTTCTGCGTTTTTCTAATTTGCTCTTGATTTGCCGGTCGAGCGCCAAAAATTCGGCCTTGAGCTTGCCGTTTTCGGTGATCGTAAGCCGGATCTGCAGGCCCTGCAGCACGGAGTTTTTGAGCGCGATCGTGACCTGTTTTCGATTCTGAAAATTTTCGGTGCGAATGTACGAAACGATTCTTTCGAGATCGGCGACGTGCAGAATCGAACGCGCCGCCGGAGCGGTTTCGGCGCTTGTCGCCGCCCGCGGCGGCAAATTGGCGAGCCCCGTTTGCGGCGTATAATTTTCATCGCCGTTCGGTGCGCCGTCGCCGTCGCCGCCTTCCGAATTTCTTTCTTCGGATTCCTGCGGCTCGTCGGCGGCGCGGCTCATCTCCTTGTTTTTTTCGGTTTCGGAAGTTTTCGAATCGGCTTCCGGCGCATCGTTTTTGACCGGCGACGGATCGTTCCTTTCCTGGTCGCGGCGCGTTTCTTCGAGGATTTTGGCGAAGGCGCCGGTCGACGCCGGCGGAGGTTTCGGCGGCGTCGCGGTCTGAAAAACCGAAGTTTCGGCTTTAAAGACGTTTTTCGATTCCTTTCTCTCGCCCGGGTGATTTTTTGACGCATCGATTTTCATGCCGCCTGAAACCTCCTTTTATTTATTGAGTTTGTCGGACGCTTCCTTCAATTTTTTCTGTATTTCGGTTTTGTTGACCGCTTTGCCTTCCGCGTCGAGCGCGAGCGCTTTTTCGTAAGCCTCCTTGGCTTTCGTGTACTCGCGCTGGCTTTGGTAAACGTCCGCCAGTTTCGAATAGGCGAGCGCCGAATTCGGATCGGCGTCGATCGCTTTCTGGTAGGCCTCGATCGCGCTGACGTCGCGTTTCATTTTCTCGTAACCGTTGCCGATGCTGATGAAGACTTCGGCTTTCGGCATTTCCTTCGCGACTTCTTCGAGCTCCTTGATGGCCTCTTCGATTTGCTTGGTGCCGAGCATCAAAGTGCCGAGCCAGAAGCGCGTTTCGAGCGTCTTGTAGCCGAACCGCACCGCGTTTTTATAAGCCGCGATCGCTTCTTTTTCCCGGCCCAAAAGCCGCTGCGTGTCGCCGAGCTTTTTGTAGCCGACCGCCAGCTTCGGATCGACCTGCAGCGCCTTCTGATAAAGCTTCAGGGCGTCCGGGTACTTCTGATTGGCGAAATACGTGTTGCCGAGCGCGTAAAACGGCAGCGCCGAGGTCGGCATGAATTCCTGCGCTTTGTTAAACGCCGTAAAAGCGTTCGTGTAATCCCCTTTCGCGAGCTCGATCTGGCCCGAAGCGAACCAGCGCTGCGCTTCGATCTGCACCGCCGTGTAGCCCTGCAATTGCCCGAGCTGCGCGGCTTGAAAAACCATCTGCCAGTCGTCGGTCGTGACCGTATCGGTCGTCGCCGGGTTGCCGTAATTTTCCAGAACTTTTTTGACTTTTCCGCTGATTTCGAGCGCGATTTCGGCTTCGGATTTTTCCTTGCTCTCGACCGGTTCGACGACGACCGGCGTCGGTTTCGGAACGATTTCGTCAAACAATCTGACGGTCGTTTGTT
This sequence comes from Pyrinomonadaceae bacterium, assembly GCA_036563455.1. GTDB lineage: Bacteria > Acidobacteriota > Blastocatellia > Pyrinomonadales > Pyrinomonadaceae > JAFDVJ01. Next base: position 230,342 of record DATCMK010000025.1, read on the forward strand.
CGGGGCTGATCGTGACTTTTCTCGTCGTCATCAAAACGCGGCGTTTGTTTTTCGCCATGACCAGATATTCGCCGGGCGTGAGACGCTTCGAGAGCTGAAAAGTATCGTCGGTCTGACCGATGTTTCTTTCGTTCAGATAAACCTCGACCGCCGGTTCTTTGGCGATGAACGTCACGTCGAGGTAGGTCTTCGGCGCCGTTCGCCGGTTCGCGGCGGGTTTAACGGCGGGCGCGGCGTTGTTTTTGGCGACGTTCGGTTTCGTTTTCTTTTTGGAAGGCCGTTGTTTGTCGTCGTCCGCGCTTTTTTGTTTTTTATAAACGGAATCACCCAGTTTCGGCTGTCCGAAAGCCGCCGAACGAGCGCCGCCGAACGCCGCGAAAACCGCCGGAAGCAGCGCTAAACACAAGAATGGGATGAATTTATCGGCGGTTTTGGTGAATACGGCTGAATTAAACATCGGATCGGATTTCCTCCTTCTGGCTCTGTTTCTGAAAAACTTGCCCGCAATTACGGATTTTGTTTTCGTTCAATGACATATCTAAAACCAACCCAAACGTCTTTCGTCGATTGGGGAATTTCGTATCTCGACTGGACGGTGATGAGATCGGATTTTTCGAAGGCCGAACCGCCTTTGACGATCCGCAGCACCTCGCCGTTTTCGAGCGCCTGCTTGACGCGCGGATCGAGCACCGCGTCGGATTTCGAAACCTTATCCTGCGTCCATTCCCAGACGTTGCCCGCCATGTCGTAGGCGCCGAACGGCGAACGGTTCAGCGCGAAGCTTTTGACCGCGGAAACCCTGCCGCCGGTCTCTTCGGAGCTGGCGGCATCCTTTTTCCATTCGTTGCCCCACGGGTATTTGTTCGCCGTCGTGCCGCGCGCGGCCAGTTCCCATTCGGCTTCCGAAGGCAGCCGCACCGGCAGGCCGGTTTTACGCGAAAGCCACGCGCAAAAGTCCTGCGTGTCCTTAAAGGAAACGCTCGTTACCGGGTAATTCTCTCTGCCCGCGGGCGGCGCGCCGTCCGGCCAGTTGGCCGGCGCCGGACGGTTCGTTTCCTTTATGAATTCGGCGTACTGCGCGTTCGTGACCTCGGTTTCGGCGATCGCGAAATCCGGCACGATGACGCGTTCGAGCGGCATTTTCGTCGCGCCGCCGCCGATCGCGATCTCGCTGCCCGCGACCGCGACGACGCCTTCGGGCAGAGATTTTTCGATCGCCGGAGCGGTTTCGATCGCGCTCGCCGGCGAATTCGGCGACGGTTCGCTGCTCGCGGGCATTTCCGGTTTATCCGCCGCGACGATCGGAAAATTCGTTTCCGCGGCGGCTTGAATTTTCGAGCCCGCGCGCGAACCGAAAACCAGCCAGCTGCCGGTGCCGAGCACGACGGCGATCGTAAAACAGACCAGACCGGCGACGGCGAACGGCAAAAGCCGCAGCTCGTCCGGCGCGGTCGCGAGCGGCGCGGTTTGAATTATCTGTTCTTTTTTCTCGGTCATAACAATCTTGAAAATTTCATTCTGCCGCGCGACGCGCTCAAGCGAGCAGGATGAGTCGGAAAATATTCTGGTTTGTTACCGGCACGAGTCACAGCGCAATTTGTATCCTGTTGTAACAATAATAATATTTAACGAACCGGAAGGGCAAACGATTTTTAACAGCGGCGGACGCCGCTCAGGAATTCTCGCGCCGCCCGTAAAGAATCGTGCCGATTTCGTCGCTGATCTTTTGCTCGCGCCGATTGTGCTCCTTCGTCTGCGAAGCCTGCCAGTTTTCCTTATGCGCTTCGATCGATTTCAATTCGCGCGCCGTCTCGATGAGCTTGGCGCGCGCCGCTTCGAGTTCTTTTTCCGCTTTCGCGACCGCCTGAATCTGCCGTTCGACGTCCGCCTGCAGCTGCGTTTCGAGCGCGCGCAGGTCGTTCAGAAAATTCTGGTGCGCGAGCACGCCGCGCGCTTGGATGCCGCGGTTCAGTTCTTCGGACATCGCGGTCTGCGCTTTGTTTTGCTGCTCGTAACAGCCCTGCAGGCGACGCTGCCGAATCGTCAATTCCTCTTCGGCCGCCTGCAACAGCTGAAGGCGCAGCGCGACCTGGCGCGCCGCTTCGTCGCGCGTTCGTTGACGGATTCCGAGGACCGTTTCCAAGCGGTATTTTTTTGCCTTCATTAAATTCGCCTCAACCGAACCGGTTAGAATTATGTTTGTTTTCGGTTATTATGATCTACAGATGTTAATAACATTTTAATTAGTTGCCGGAAATCTTTAATGGTTCATTATAGCAAAATGATTTCGTGAACTTCCATTTTTGAATTTTCCGGCACAAATGAGTTACCGTTAAATTGAATTAAAAATCGAGGATCGAGAACGAACCGCGACGATTCCTGATTTTTAATTCTTAATTTTATAAATGGCTGAGCAAAACTCCGAAAACCCGAGCGCCGTGCAGGCGGCGTTTGCCGATCGCGACGAACTGGTCGAGCGCTACCGACCTTACGTTTACTCGATCGCCAAACAAGTCTCGAACAGTTTTCCGGTGCGGATCGATTTCGAAGAGCTCGTCGGCTACGGCATGGTCGGTCTGCTCGAAGCCGCCGAGCGTTACGACCCGCGCCGCAAAGTTTCGTTCGTCACTTTTTCCTACTACCGCATTAAGGGCGCGATTTTCGACGGTCTCCGCCAGATGGGCATTTTGACGCGCACGCCGAACGACGCGTGGGTGCGGCGCGAATCGGTTTTGAGCGACCTCGTGCAGACCGCGTCCGACGACGAGATGGAAACGCCGGCGGGCACGGTCGATGATGAAATCGGCGCGGTCGAAAAATTCGTCGATTCGCTGATTCCCGCGTATTTATTGTCTTTGAGCGAAGAAAACGCGCCGGACGTCGCCGATTCGCGCGATCTGCCGAACATTTCCGTCGAATTTACGGAAACCCTGAAACTCGTGCGCGAAACCGTTCGCGAACTGCCCGAAAAAGAGCGCGAAATCATCGAATCGCTGTATTTCCGGCATCTTTCGACGACCGAGCTCGCCAAAAAAATGGGCGTCAACAAATCCTGGGTCTCGCGCCTCCATTCGAAAGCGGTCAACCGCCTGCGCCAGCGCCTCGCGATGCTCGGCGTGCTTTCCAACCAGCAGTAATTTCATATTTCGAATTTCGAAAAAATCAGCCGCGAACAAACACGAAAATTCACGAAAATATTGATTTATTTCGTGAATTTTCGTGTTTGTTCGCGGCTATCTTTAAAATTTCGGTTCTCTTAGGAAACTTTTTCCCGCATCCGCCGATAATTTCAACAACAGGCGAGAAATCATTGTTGGAAAAGCTTTTAAAACCAATCGATCGCTAATCAAATAAAATTTCGGAAGGAGAAGAAAGATGAGCGTAAACGTGAATATTTTCAATTTCAATTCGCCCGGCATTCAGGCGGATCTTTTTGCCGGCATCAACCCGAGTCAGCTTTCGGGCGTGAACGACATTTTAGCCGACATCTTCAGCGATTTCGCTGAAGCTTTCGACGCGGTCGGAAATAATTTCACGGGCGGTCAGTCGATCGCGGCGGGCGGCTGCGTCGTGCCGCCGTCGCCTTTCGAGAGCTCGCACCCGCAGGGCAGTCTGAAAACCGACGGCAGCGTCATCACGACGCCGGGCGGCTACAAGATCGAGGCGACCGGACAATTCGAATGGAAAATCACCGGTCCGGACGGTAAAACGACGCGCGTCTGGGGCGACCCGCACGTCGCGGAAGGCGACGGCGGCACGTGGGACTTCAAACGCAATTCGACGTTCGTGCTCGGCGACGGCACGCGCATCAACGTTTCGACGGCGCCGTACGGCAATAACGGGATGACGGTCACTTCCGGTTTGGAAATCATCAGCGGCAACGACCGCGTGACGGTTTCCGGCATCGACAAGGGCATGGGCGTCGTCGGGCAGGTCACGGCGGACGGTTACGCGCATGCGAACACCTTCGGCGGCAACGACGTTTTCGTGATGGGCGGAGAAACCGACGATTGGTCGTTTCAGGGCCGGGAAATCGTCGGCAGCCACAACGGCGGCGAATCTTTTAAGCTCGGCGATCGATTAGCCGCGGGCGGCGCGAACAACGATAATCTGTGGGAAGGCAATTTCGATTTCAATCAATTGATTCACAATTTCGTCAACGATCTCATGAACGACTGGAATCGGGAATGGCGCCCGAATCGAATCGGTCAGAATCCGTATTACAATAATTTGTCGAGCGGCAACGATTTGTGGGAAGGCGGCAATTACAATCGCCCGCAGCACCAGAATCAGCTGCGGCAGGCTTTCCGTCTGTTCGGCGAATTGTTCGGCGTGCTCGCGCGGCTCGCGAGCCTGAACGATCAGATGTCGGCTTTCCGCAGCCGCGCGCTTTACGCGTAAAAATTTTCCCCCGCGAAACGCGCGAAAAGACGCGAAAATTTATAAAAAATGTTCACGCGCCGTTTCGCGTCTTTTCGCAGGCGATAACAAAGGGAATGGAAATGAATCAGATCGATCCGAAAAAACGCGAAGTGCAGGAAAAACTGGCGATCGGACAAATGACGATCGCCGAAGCGGCCGGCATCAGCCGCAAACAGCTCTACGCGATCGCGCAGCGCGGTTACCAACTTTTGAATTCCGGAAAATTAGAAGAAGCGCGCCAGATTTACGCCGGGCTGGTCGCCGCCGACCCGTACGACAGCGTTTTTCACTGTCATCTCGGCGCGGTTCATTTCCGGATGGGAAAACTCGACCGCGCCCTTGAAGAATACGACGCCGCGATCCGCCTGAACGTCGCCAACGTCGACGCGCTCGCCGGGCGCGGCGAACTCAATATTCTGAAAGGCGAGCTGAAAAAAGGCATCGAAGATTTGCGCGCCGCGCTCGAAAACGACCGGGAGGGAACGCACCCGTCGGGCCTCCGCGCCCGCGCGCTGCTGCTTTCGCTCAGGCAGGCGGCGGGCAAAAAACAGGCGGCGGGATAAATTCGGGCTCCGTCATTCAAAGATCGAACGCGGATCGGATTATGGATGACGGGACTTTTTCGTTGAGGAGAAAACATGGCAAACCGCGTCAATAATAACGGCATTAACGCCGAGGTCAACGTCGGCGGCGCGGTCAAGGTGAACGTCAGTATCGGCGAAAAGGCGCGGGTCTCGGAAAATCAAAGCAAGGGGATTTTTCAGAACGTCAACGAAAATTACACGAAAAATCCGCAGCACGCGCGCGCCGGCGGCCAAAATAATCAGGGAAAGCACACCGGAAAGGACAAACCGAAAGCCGACGCGCCGCCCGCCCAGAACGACGCGCCGCCGGTAGCGAACGAAGACCGGGCGAACGACGTGCCGCGCGTCGTCACCCGAAAAATGTCGCCCGACGATGTCGAGGTCGGAGGGGACGCGGCGCTGCTCAACCGCCCGGCGCGCGGCGAGAACGGTCAGCCGAAACCGTCGTCGCAGGGGATATTAAACGGTCAGGGACATCATAAACAAGGAAATCAAGGTCAAAATCCGCCGCCCGCGCAGACGCCGACCGGTCCCTCGATTCTGATTCTGCCGACCGATCAGCCGCTTAATCAGCAAACGATTGCGGCGCAGACTAATCCCCAAACCGGTACAACACTTAATGTTCAATCAAGCGTCAGCGCCCGTCTAAATTCGCCCGTTGTTTTGCAGGCGACCGCGCACGATAACGGCAACCATTTCGGTCAATACAAAAACGGGCAGCTTTCGGCGCCCGTCACCGCGAACGGCAGCGCGAATCGGCAAATCAACCCGTCGAACAATCATCCGAATTTGGGCGTCAATTACTCGGTGAGCCTGAATTTGCGCGCGGACGGCAATCAGCCGTTCGGTTTGATCCGGCAGGCGGTCACGCAGGTTCTGCAACGAAACGACGTTTATCTGAGTCACAATACGATCAACCGTTTGATCAACAACCAGACTTTTCAGACATCGACCGGCACTTTTTCGCAAACGCGGATCGCGTTGCCGCGCGAAGTAGATAATTTTATCCAAACCGTCGGCAGACAGGTTTTGTCGCTGCTCGACAATTCGCATCACAATCAAAAGCTGATTCATCAGCTTTCGAAAGAAATCGCGCACCAGCTGCGCGACAACATGCAAACCGTCAGACAGCAAATCCTGAAAAACACCGACCTCGGTGCGCTCGATTTCAAGCAGCTGAACGTCCGGGAAAAAATGCACGTCGCCGTCGAACTGTTGCCGCAGCACCTGCCGGCCAAAGCGGTCGAACCATTGCTGCATCATAAAGCGCCGGAAGTTCTGGACGGATTGCTTTTGGCGCGCGGTTTGATCGTTCCGAGCGAACGGGCGGTCGAAGTGCGCAATCTGGTCGCCGCCAAATCGAGCGTGCTGCCGGCGGAGGTTTCGATGACCGCGCTGCGCGACGTCGGGCAGCTCGTCAAAACTTTGATCGCCGATACCGCGGCCGCGAAAACGACGGCGAATCTCGATCTAGCGGTGCAGAAATTCGTCAAAATTCTGCTCGCGAATAATGAACTCGGCGTCCTGCTGGCGACGATCACTTTGGCGGCGCAGTCGCAGAATCAGGGCGGGCTCGTCAGCCGTTCGCTCGCGCTCGCGCAGATTTACGAGCTCATCAATCAGTTGGTCCAGGCGGGCGAAAAGGCTTTGAAGGAAACGGCGGCGGAAAAAAACTTCGTGCAAAAGGAACGGAACATCTTCGCCGCCGACGCCGTTTCGACGGTCGAGGATTTCGACGAATCGAAAATCCTGCCGGCCAAAACGCACGCCGGCGAAGCGGCGGGCTCCTTGCGCCAGTTTTTAGAATTTAACCCGGCATTCGTTTACGACAACTCGACTTCAGCGTTCAACAACCCCGAGGACGCCCGGCAGGCGCAGAAGGATTTCATCGACCTTTACCACAACGATATCGCCGAATGGCTCGAAAGCGGAAAGCATCGCTTCGTCAAGGAAATCGATTTCGACAAGCCGGTCGGCGTCGTCGTCGAGCGCGGCAACGACTCGGTTTTCACGGCGAACACCGCGCGCTTCGTGCTCGTGCGCGACTCTTCGGTGCAGGGCTGGCACTTCCTCAAATCTTTTCTGGTAAAATGAACTCATAAAACGAAACAAACTACTAAAATATCTGACAATTGATATTTGATAACTGGTAAACAGCCCGATGAAGCGGCGCCGTTTATCAAATTAACAATTTCAATTTTCGATTATTTCGGTGTTTGATTCCGTGCAAAAATATTTGGTTCGCAATTTGAACATTGAACAATTACCGTTTCAAATTTCCGGAGCTGTATCAATTTTTCGGCGGCTATTTTTATCAGGGCTGGTCGGCGGATTACCGTTGGGAAAACGCCAAACCGGATTCGGCGGCGGTCGTTCGCCACTTTAAGGCCGTCAACCCGCCGCCGACGATCAGCCGCGTGCGGCTCGAACTTGAAGAACTGCTGGCGCTTTCGCTCGACGAAACCGAATTGGACCGGGCGCTCGGCGAGCTCGGCAGCAGTTTTTATCCGCCCGCCGAAAACCTCGCCGCCCGCGCCTGGCTCTTTAAAGTACTCGGAATCCTCGACGAATCGCCGACCAAATCAAAGGTTTTGAGGGAATTACGCTAACCCGATTGATTTTCGCTCTTTGAATTTTGATCTTGGATTTTTGATTTATTTCAAGGTATAAAGATCGAAAATCAAAGATCAAAGTTCCGATCGATCCGAAAAAAAAAGGGCGGGATTCCCATGAAACCGAGAAATCCCGCCGAATGAAGAGAAGCACTAGAGTCACATGAAGTTTGTAGAAGAATCCTGTTTCGGCGAAATCAGATCGGCCGCTTCGAGCAGCGCCTGCGCCGTCTGGCTGTGCGGCGAGTCGGGCGCGCTGCCGATGATTTCCCGCAATTCGTTTTCCGCCCGTTCGCGCTGGCGCGAGAAAAGCAGCGCCTCGGCGTAATGCACGCGCGCGTAAAGGCTTTCCGGGTGCGCGACGAGCGCCTTTTCGCAAATCTCCTCGGCGGCGGAAAAATCGCCTTTCTGCAAAAAAACCGTGCCCAAACCGACCTGCGGAACGTCCGATTCGGGAAGAAATTCCATCATGCCGCGAAAAATCGCCTCCGCCTCGTTGAAGCGGGCGGCTTCGCGCAGTATGTAGCCCGTTTCGAGCATGATGCGCAGTTCTTCGTCGCTGACGGAAATTTCCTTGATCGTCATATAAAAATGATTCGGCAAAAGCTAAGACGAAATGGCATTGTTTGATTTTTTTGTTTTTTGAACAAAAAACTTTTGCCGAAACTCGTTAAAAAATTTTCAATGGATCTACGACTTGATGTTGTTGACCGCCGACATTTCAGAGTCGTGCCGGGTCTTCATCAAGTTCGAAACGGTCGTAAATTCCTGCGCCTGCATGCCGACGCGATGCTGCACGCTGATGAGCTGCATCGAATTCTGCTGCTGCTGGTTCATCATCTGGTTCTGCTGGCGCTGCTGCAGCGCGCTCGAAATCTGATTGTAGCGCTGCATCTCTTCAAACTGGCGCTGCTGTTCCATGAGCGCGCCGTAGGAGCCGAACGCGGAACCGCCGCCGCCGATGACGTTGCCGAGAATGCCGCCCAATCCGGGCGCGACGAAACTCAGGGCGGTGCTCGCGACGCCGCCCAAAACCTTTAAGAACTTGTTCGGCTCGCGCGTTTTCTGCTGGACATCGATTTCTGGGTAAACGGTGGTGACCGGCGGAAGCGTTTCGGTGCGCGCCGGAGTGATCAATGTATCGTCTGGCATAATCAAATTACCTCAACTCCAAAGATTTAAAAACAATACGCCTAAAGGTTAAAAGTCAAAAGTTTTCTCACTTAAACCCCATTATCGGCGCGTTTACCGAATTGTTTCCTGATTTTTGAAAGTTTTTTTATTTTTGCGCGTTCTGCCGCATTTTCTGCAGGCTTTCGAGAAATTCGAGCGTCGTGTCGACGGCTTTGACGGCGCGCGCGGCGCGTTCGGCTTCCTCGCGCGTGCCGTAGCGGATGATTCTTTCCAAATTCTCGCGCGTCGCCGTCAGACGCGCGCGGAACTCGTCGAAGCGGCGCGAATCGTGGCGGCTGAACAGTTCGCCGACCGACGGGTAATCGAACAATTTGGCGAGCTCGTCCGGGAATTGCCCGGCGGCGGCTAAATCATTTAGATGCTTTTGGTTTTCCATAGTTTTAGAGTAAAATAACCAGGATTCGAACCCCCTTCAAAGGCCGTTGTTGCCTGCCATCAGACGCCTTATGATACTATCTTTTATAACAGAATTATTTGTCAAAGGTTTCGATAATTTTGAATGGTTAAAAGGTTAAAGGTCAAAAAACGGAAGGAGATTCTTTCCGAACTCACCCAGGAAATTCCCCTCAACGGCATCATCACCGTCGGGAATGATGCCTCGGCGACCATCGAACTGAAAGACGAGAAAATCGCGCCCGAACAATTCGTGATCGTTTGCGAGGAAGGCGCGATGACGTTGCTTTGCCGCGTCGACGGGACGGCGGTCAACGGCGAATTCCTGCCGCAGGGCGCGCTTCATCACCTGCAGTTCGGCGACGAGATCAAAATCGACGGCTACACTTTAACGCCCGAGTCCGACGACGCGCCGCGGGGTTTCGAGACCTCGAATTCACCCGAAACGATCGCTTATTCAATCGATCTTCAGCCGCCGCCGGCGGCGAATCCGCCCGCCGTCGCGCCGGAAAAAAGCGAGCGCAGCCTGAGCGACGTTTTGGAAAATCTCCGTTCGGAAGAGAAATTTTATTTCCTGATCAGGGAATCGGGTAATCGCGACCGGCGCGTCTACGTCGAAACGGAAGAAATGTGGCTCGGCTGGGCGGCGACCGGCGAGTGCGCGATTTCGGCGGACGGCGAAGACGTCGCCGCGGCGCGCGCGCGGATCCGTAAAGACTGGAGCGGCGTCGTTTTATACCCGCTGAAAAGTGGCGCCGTCTGGCTCAACGACGAAACGCTGAGCGAACCGCGCCGTTTGAAAAACGACGATAAAATATTTTTGCAGGGCAAAGACGGCGCGCGGCTCGCGCTCGAAACGGTGGTCAAATTTCACGAACCGACCGCACTTCTGATCCTCGACTCGATTCTGCCGAAGGAGCTCCCGCCGCCGATTCTGCTCGACGAAACGGCGGCGGACGCCCGCGCCCGGGAACCGGACGAGCACGATTTGATTCACACGAGCCGGATGCCCGCCGTTTCTGCCGCCCGCCCGCCGCGCAAAGGAAACATTTTCGGTTATTTTACGATCACCGAAATCATCATCATGGCGGTCGGCACGGTGATCACCGCCGCGATAATATTTCTGATTCTGGAATTGTACTGAGAAAAAAATCGAAACGCGGCCGTGAGTCAGCCCGATTTTGGATTGTTAGTGATTTGATCGTTTGTTGATTTGTTCATTTGTTGATTTGTTCATTTTGGGAATGAAATAAATCCATGAATCGATGACTAAACGGATCGATGACTGAATGATTAAATTGATCCGATCCGAAATCGAATCATCTTCGGGAACAAAACGCTTCAATATTCGTGTAAATACTGTTAAAATTAGCCTGATTTAAGTAACCAAGGGGACACGCAATAAAAAAATGAAAGCAATCGGCAACGCGCTGAATTTCGACTCGCTTTTCGGACCGGGCGGGCTCACGGCAGTGATGGCGAGGTACAAGGACTTGCTGCTGCCGGTGACGATGCTCTTAGCGGTCGGAGCGCTTTTCGTGCCGCTGCCGGCGGAAGCGGTTTCGGTCCTGATCGTCGTCAATCTCGCGATTTCGATCACGATTCTGGTGACGGCGTTCTTCATCAATTCGCCGGTTCAATTGACTGCCTACCCGACGATTCTGCTGCTGACCACGATCTTTCGTCTGACGTTGAGCGTTTCGGTGACGCGCAACATTCTGACGCACGGCGATCCGGGCTCGGTCATCAAATTTCTCGGCGAAATCACGGCCGAAGGCAGCCTGATCACCGGCGCGGTGCTGTTCATCATCATCCTCGTCGTGCAGTTCATCGTCGTCAGCAAAGGTTCGGAACGCGTCGCGGAAGTCGCCGCGCGCTTTACGCTGGACGCGATGCCCGGCAAACAGATGGCGATCGACGCCGATCTCCGGTCGGGTCTCATCACGCAGGAACAAGCGCGCGCGATGCGCGGCGAGCTCGGCAAGGAATCGCAATTGCACGGCGCGATGGACGGCGCGATGAAGTTCGTCAAAGGCGACGCGATCTGCACGATCATCATCGCGCTCGTGAACATCGTCGCGGGCCTCGCGACCGGCGTCGCCGTGCATAATCTCGGATTCGCCGAAGCGGCGCATAAATACACGATCGCGACGTTCGGCGACGGCCTCGCGGCGATCATCTCGTCGTTGCTCGTAACGCTGTCCGCCGGCATCGTCGTGACGCGCGTCTCCTCGCACGACGAGGCTTCGAACGTCGGCACCGACATCATCGAACAGATTTTCGTGTCCCCGAAACCGGTCTTCATCGCCGGCGGCATTTTGCTGCTGCTTTCGCCGTGGAGTTTTGCGAGTTTTCTGATTTTCGCGCCGGTCGGTTTGGCGACGATCGGCGTCGGGTATTTTCTCTATCGCCGCCAGCAAAAGCTGATCGAGGCCGGGCATCTGCCCGATATGTCGCAGCCGGCGGGCGACTCGGACGAGCTGCAGATGAGCTTCACGGTGCCGATGGCGGTCGTCGTGAGCCGCGAGCTGACTTATCTGGTCGATAAAAATACGGCCGAGGGGATGCGTTTTCGCGCCGAAATTCCGAAACTGCGCAACGCGCTCTACTACGATCTCGGCGTGATGGTGCCGTTCTGTTACGTCGGCGGCGACGCGCCGATTTCGCCGAACGAGTATTACATCGCCGTCAAGGAAGTGCCGGTCGGCACGGGCAGTCTGCGGCCGGGCTGCGTTTACGTCAACGATTCGGCGGAAAATATTCGCGTTTTCGGCATCGAGGGCGAAAACGTCAATAATCCGGCGGACTTGCGCCCGGGCGCATGGATTCCGGCCGAACAGCGGCACATCGCCGAAACCGCCGGTCTGAAGGTCTGGGAACCGGCGGACGTCATTCTGCTGCACCTGTCGCGCATCATGCGGCGTTACGCGCACGATTTTATCGGCATTCAGGAAGCGCAGGGCTATCTCGATTTCGTTTCGCGCGCGATGCCGAAACTGGTCGAAGAGACGATCGGCAAAGTCGTCACGATTCATCAATTCACCGACGTTCTGCAGCGCCTTGTGCAGGAAGGCATCTCGATTCGCGATACGAAATCGATTCTCGACGCCCTGAGCGAATGGGGCCGAATCGAAAAAGACCCGGTCATGCTGACCGAGCATATCCGCGCGGCGATGCGCCGTTATATCTCGTTCCGGTACGCGCTCGGCAGCGACACGCTGTTCGTTTATCTGCTCGATCCGGAGATCGAGGACGTGATTCGCGGCGCGATCCGGCGCACTTCGACCGGGTCGTTTCTGTCGCTCGACCCGACGATCGCGCACGATATTTTAGACGCGGTCCGGCGCGAAATCGCCGACCGACCGCCGACCGCGCAGCAGCCGGTCATCGTCACCGACATGGAACTGCGCCGTTTTGTGAGGAAAATGGTCGAACTCGAATTTTCGAATCTCGCCGTTTTGTCGTATCAGGAACTGACGCCGGAGCTCAATATTCAACCGATCGGTCGAATCTCGATGCGTACGGTGAACAACGATTTCGCGAACTTCGAAAATGAATTCGCCGATCTGCCCGAAGGCTTGATGCCGGCTTCGATCGAGCAGCTGAGCAACTAGAACGCGACGCTCGCCCGAGTATGGATGAGGGCTTGATGCTCGTCTGCCATCGGTCACATTAGAGCGGCCGTCATTTTACTTGATATTGATTAATGTTGAAAAATTTCGTTCCGATAAAGTCAAAAAGCTTTTTATTTTTCCTGCTCACGGCGCTTCTGCTGGCGGGCTGCAGCGCCCGCAAGCTGCAGACCGTCAAAATCGAGGCGGAAGCCAACCAGATCATCGACGTGCTCGGCGAAAACGGAATACGCGCGCGGAAAAACGAGGTCGGCGAAGGCGAACGGCGGTCCTACGAGATTTACGTGGACGGCGGCGATGAAACGGTCGCGTCGGCGATCCAGCTGATGGAAGATCATTGTCTCGGGCGACCCGACCCGCCCGAACCGGAAGGCGGCGCGGTGATCACGTCGGTCGAAGTCGAAAAGGCCCGCGAGCAGCGACGTACGAAACTCAGCATCGAATCGCAGCTCAGAAAACTTCCCGGCGTGACGTGCGTCGAAGTGAATTTCGTGCAGCCCGAAGACCGCTCGCTGGCGATCAATCCGTACCCGTCGAAAGCCTCGGTACTGATCAATTACAAAACGCCGACTTTCGCGCACACGAAGGAGGAAGTCGCGAGCCTCGTCATCGGCAGCATCCCGGCGCTGCAGCCGGAAAACGTGAGCGTCGTGCTTTCGGCCAAACCGCTGCGCCCGCTGCCCGACAATAAAATCGCCTATAATTTCGCGCGCATCGCACTGGTTTCGGGCATCGGGCTGGCGACGATTTTGGCGTTCGTGTCGATCGTCTTCGTCCTGCGGAAAAAACGGCGCGGGCTGACGGACGAAGAGGAACCGTACGAAAATGCCGAGCCGGAAAACCCGCGGGAGAAGGCGCTGCTCGATGAGCGTTATGATTTCGACGAGGACGACGAGGATGAGGGAATCGTGCGCTAAAACGACCGGATGAAAACGATCTCGAAAGCTGAAAAAACCGACATTCTGCTGGCGCTGGCGATGACGTTCGAGTCAAAATCCGCAGCGGCGGCGGGAAGCGCCGCGCCGCCCCCGCCGCTCGAATTGGCGGAGGCGATTCGCGGCGCGTTAAGCGACGAGGACGGCGAGGCCTTGCGGGCGCGCGCCGCGGCGCTCGACGCGCTGCCGGCGGCGGACCGCGAAACCTGGCGCGAACGGCGTTTCGAAAAAATTCGCGGGCGCGGAATGGCGTCGAGACTCGACGAAAACATTAATCCGTCGCACGTCGTCGAGATTTTGAGCCGCGAGCCGCGGGCGATCCAATTTCTGATTTTGAGGAATCTTCCCGCCGATTTGAGCCGCCGCATCTCGCTTTATCTGGATCTGAATTTTCTGCCTGAATCGCCGAACGTTAAAAGTTCCGCTTCCATCGGCGAAGATCTCGTGGCGCTCGTTCGGCGGAAATTCCTGGCGAATTTCATCGCGCTCGAAGACCTTTACGAGCCGGACGAAGTGGACCGGCTTTCGATCAACGAGCTCGAAAATTTTATCCGTCAGCTCGGTTTACGCGAAATCGCGATCGCCTGCCGCGGCATCAATTCAAAGGAAACGCTGGCGGCGTTTTTGAATCGTTTCGACGAGGAAGACGCGCGCGAAATCGCGCTTTATTTAACGGAACTCGATAAAATTCGCCCGTTTTGGGTCGCGCAGGCCGACGCTTTGGTGCGGAAAAGCTGGAGCGCCGATTTGCCGCCGGCGAAAGTCGTCAAAAAAATCGGCTTGCAGCTGCTGGCGAGCGGCTTCATCGAGCGCGACGAAGCGAAATCCGATTACGCGGCGCAGAAAATGCCGTTTCGGGAAGTGAAAAACTGGCAGCGCCTCGTGCGCGTCGGCAAAAAGAAGTATTCGGCGGCGGACGAAGACGAGCGGCTGCGGCTCGACAAACGGCGGCGCACCGTCGAACGCCTGGCGGTCAAGTTTGCGGAAACGGGAAAATTGTAAAGTGAATCAGGAAACTCAAGGACACGGAAATTTAATCAAAACGGTCGCGCGCAAGCGCAACGGCGGTTCGGGCGTGAAGCCGAAAGTCGTCAAAAATCAGATCGTTTCCGCCCGGCGCGAAGCGGCGCGCATCATCGAGGAAGCCGAGGAATTCGCCGTCGCGATCGGCCGCGAATCGATCGCGGCGGCGGAAAATCTAAAGGCGCAGGCGTTTCGCGAAGGCACGGAAAACGCGCTCACCGAATTCGAACGAAACCTGATCGAATCGCGCGAAATCCGCGAAAAAGTCTGGCGCGAGACGGAAAAGGACTTGCTGCGGCTCGCCGTCCGGCTCGCCGAAAGGATCGTCGGGCGCGAGATCGAAAAGGACGACCAGGCGACCGTCGAGATCGTTTCGACCGCGCTGCAGAACGCCCGCCAGCAGGAAAAGCTGACCGTGCGCGTCAACCCGAAAGATCTGCCGGCGATCGAGAAACAAACCGAACGGTTCGCCTCGGGCAGAATCCGGTTCATCGATTTCGTCGCCGACCCGCGCGTCGCGAGTTCGGGCTGCATGATCGAATCCGAGGTCGGCACGATCGACGCGCGTCTCGAAACGCAGCTCAGAGTTTTGGAACGGGCGCTGCTTTCGCAATCCGAAGGAGAGGATAAATTTGAATAAATCCAACGACGCGCAGGAATCGCTTATCGATCTTGGGCCGAATTTTTTTTGAAACTCTTTTGCCGTGAAATATGAGCGCGAAGTTTTCAGTGGTTGGTTTTTTATTTTTGGTATTTGCACTAATCCCGTCGGCCGTTGACGGGCAAACGAATTGTGAACCGGTGTCCCGAAATAATTTGCTTTCGCCGGTTTGGGATTTTGCAAACTACGAACTCATTTTAAGATATATCGACGACGCGGTTGTGAAAGCGGATTCGGATAAATCGAATCTTATTGTGATCGTCGAAATGAAAAATGCCGAAAATTATGCTTTAGCGCGAACCAGAATAAAAAATCTGAAAAATTACTTCCGGTTCCGCAAATACGAAAATTTTGAAGTCGTGATCGATTTAGAAACCGAAGAGGCGGATCGGATCGAATTGCACGTTCGGGGCAAACGCCTTTATGCATTGCCGATACGGAAGAAAGACAGACTTGAAATCGGGCGCTGAAATTTCGCGCGGTTGTAAAATTTAATCCAAAAAACAAAATGATCGATCTTCAACCTTACATTTCCGCCGTCGACTGGATCTCGTCGGTCGAAGTGCGCGGGCGCGTGACCGAGTTGATCGGGCTTTTGATTCGCGCCGCCGTGCCGGGGGCGCGCGTCGGCGAATTGTGCCTGATTCATTCGCCGCACCGCGCGAAGGTTTTGCGCGCGGAGGTCGTCGGTTTTCGCGGCTCGGAAGTGATTTTGATGCCGCTCGGCGACGTTTCGGACGTCGCGATGGGCGCGGAAGTCGTGCCGACCGGAACCTCGCTGACGATCCGCGTCGGC
Source organism: Pyrinomonadaceae bacterium (assembly GCA_036563455.1). GTDB lineage: Bacteria > Acidobacteriota > Blastocatellia > Pyrinomonadales > Pyrinomonadaceae > JAFDVJ01. The sequence continues at coordinate 246,594 of DATCMK010000025.1, forward strand.
GAGGATTTGCTCGGCCGCGTGCTCGACGGTCTGGGCGAACCGCTCGACGGCAAGGGCGCGATCGAAGACGCGGTCGAAAAAACGGTCGCCGCGCGTCCGCCCGACCCGATGAAACGCCAGCGCGTGACGAGGCAATTAAAAACCGGCATTCGCGCGCTCGACGGACTTTTAACGGTCGGCGAAGGTCAGCGCATCGGAATTTTCGCCGCCGCCGGCGTCGGCAAATCGACGACTCTCGGAATGCTCGCGCGCAATACGGAAGCGGAAGTCAACGTCATCGCGCTGATCGGCGAGCGCGGGCGCGAGGTGCGCGATTTTCTGGAGCAGGATTTAGGCGAGGAAGGCTTGAAAAATTCGGTCGTCATCGTCGCGACGTCGAACGAGCCGTCCTTAATCCGCATGAAGGCGGCGTATGTGGCGACCGCGATCGCCGAATATTTTCGCGATCAGGGAAAGCGCGTTTTGTTTTTGATGGATTCGGTGACGCGTTTCGCGCGCGCGCTGCGCGAAGTGGGGCTGGCGGCGGGCGAACCGCCGGCGCGTTCCGGATTTCCGCCGTCGGTTTTCTCGGAGCTGCCGCGCCTTTTGGAACGCACGGGAAATTCGGATCGCGGCTCGATCACGGCGTTTTATACGGTGCTCGTCGAAGGCGACGACATGACCGAGCCGATCGCCGACGAAACGCGCTCGATCCTCGACGGTCACATCGTTTTATCGCGAAAATTGGCGGCGATGAATCATTACCCGGCGATCGACATCAACGAATCGGTCTCGCGCGTGATGAGCGCGATCGCGCAAAACCGGCACCTCGAATCGGCGGGCAAGCTGCGCGAAGTGCTCGCGACTTACGAAGCGCAGCGCGATTTGATTCTGATCGGCGCGTATAAAAAGGGAAGCGACCCGAAAACCGATTTCGCGATCTCGAAAATCGACGCCGTCAATAAATTCCTGAAGCAGGGCACCCACGAACAGATGCCGTCGGAAATGGCGATTCAGCGTCTGATTCAATTATTTTAGCCACGAAATTTCACGGAATTTCACGAAAGGTTTTTTAAATTATTTTTCGTGTTCGTTCGTGTTTGTTCGTGGCTAAAATGTATGAGAAAAGCCGCCGAACGAATCCAGCGGCTCCAGCGGCGTAGGGTTTTTATCGAACCGGTTAATTTAATTCGACCAATTCGTGATAAAAACTGAACGCCGATTGGAATGCGGCGCGCAAATTAAGCTCGCCCTGTTCGCCGTTCGGCAGCGCGGCGTTGGTCGCGACGATGATTTCGCGGAAATTGTCGGTCAGCACTTCGACGTTCGCGAGCGCGTCGGCGTTCGAACTGCCTTTCAAAAGATTCAAAAGAAATTCCTGCGAGCCGTTTTTCAATTGATCCTTGCTTTGATCCCACGCGAAATTGACGATCTTGTCGGGAATCTGCTGCAGGAACGAAGCGCCTTCGCCCGCGATCTTGCCGAACACGTCGCCCGCGCCGGGAACGAACGAAAACGCCATGCCGACGAAGAAACCGACCATTTCCTTCTTGCGCGCGGCGTCCCGCATGATCTCGTTCTGAATGAAGTCCTTCTGATTTTCCGCCGCCTGCCAGACCATGCCGAGCAGCCCGCCCATCACTTCCGTGTGATCCTGCTGCGACCAGCCGTTGTGCAGGTTTTCATATTCGCTCTGCGAGAGCGGCGGATTTTTAGAAGCGTCGCCGACGTCGCCCATCGTCTGCACGACGCTCGCCATCAGTTCGTCGCGCAGTTCGCCGCCTTTGGGCGAAAAAAGCGCCAGCTCGAAAAATTTCGTCATGCCGGGGATGAAATCCGCGTCCTGGAAAGCGCCGTCCGGAGCCTGTTCTTTCAAAATCTCCGCGCCGCTGCGCATGAAAAGCCGCGACAGCGAATCCTTAAACGCCGGATTTTCGCGGAAATTGTCGAACGCTTCGGAACTGTTCAAGCCCTTCGTGATCGACGCGAAAAGTCGGTTTTGGAGATCGGTCGAATACGGCTGGTACGAATACGGATAATACTGAAACGTCTGTCCGGCGGCGTTCGCCGCGAGCTTTTCGACGCCGCCCAGCGTTACCTGTTTATCGGCGATACCGGTTTCCAGGTAATTGCTCAGATCGATCGCTTCGGTTTGTCCGGCCATCGCGCCCCGGATGAAATCGTCGAGCTTCGTTTGGTCTAAACCGCCCAAAATTCGCGCCTGTTTGTCTCCCGGCAGCTGCGCTAAAACGGACGAGCCGGCGGCTTCGAGCGTGTCGTCGCCGTTGGCGATCGTCGCGCCGACGAACAATTCCTGCACGCCTTCGGAGGCTCTGCCGAACATATCGACGGCGATTGACGGATTGAAATTGTCTTTCATCGCGCCGACCAGATTGTTCATGTCGGTCTGGCTCAATTTGCCGCCCGCGCGCAGGGTTTCGAGCGAATCGCCGATGATGTCCATGTTCCGGTTATACATTTCGGCGGCGTCACGGCTTCCGCCGCCGCCGTATAGATACGTCGAATAACCGGACGAGGTCGCCGCGTTACCGATGATCTCGGCGGTTTTTTCCGAACCGAGCGCGGCGTAGTAGCTCTGCAGCCAGGCGGGATCGTCCTTGTGCGCGTCGAGCTGGTCGGTGAACGCCTGCACGTCGGATTGAATGTCATAACTCGGTCGATACGGAGATTTCAACGCCGCGGCGGCTTCTTCCGGCGTCGAATGCGGATCGAAAGCCGCGCCGTAAGACGTGGTCATCGCGATTTCGGAAAGCCGGTCGATGCCCTGATTGTGTTCGAAAAAGGTTTGGTATTTGCCGATCGCGCCCTGAATGCGTTCCGCCGTTTCGGTTTCGTCGGAGTGGACGCTGCCCGCGATGAGGTGGCGCTGCATGCGTTCGAGCATGGCTCTGCCGCTTTCGTCGCGCGCCGCGCGGTCGAGGTCCGAATCGCTCAGGTTGTTCGTAAAACTCTGCGCGATCTCGTCTTTGTCTTCTTCTTTGATTTTTCCTTGATCGTCCTGATCGATCGAATCGCCGAGCATCGCCTCGGCGACGGCGCGGGCGTCCGCCGGATTCGCGCGCGCGATTTCCGCTAAATCGCGCCCGACGCCTTCGGTGTCGAGATCGTCTTTGCCGCCGTTGTCGCGGATGATTTCGTCGGCGCGCCGGGCGGCTTCGGTGGTGGTGATCGTCGGCGTTCGGCGCGCCGGCTCGACGGCGAACGAAGCGTTTAATTTAATGCGCAAAACGTTCGCCTGGTTCGTGGTCGCGCTGCGGTTGGCGTAAACCGCGGCGTTCGTTTCCGCGTTTTCCGTGCGCGTCGTTTGTGGTTTCACTTCCGGCTTTCTCACGACCGGTTCTTCCCGCCGCGTATTCGCCGCGCTCGTGCCGTCGACTTTGTAGACCATTTTACCCTCCGATCGAATTTAGATTGTAAAAGATTTGAATATGCTTAGATTATCGGCGGAAAAAGGGAAAAGTTTCCTTAAAAATGGCAGCGGTCAGTGGTCGGCGCTCGGTGTTCAGAAAACTTCTCCGGCTTTTAACTGACCACTGTCCACTGACCACCGACCACTGTTCAACCAGCTTTTTCGGCGGCGACGGCGAGAATTTCGGTGTGCCAGCGCAGCGACGCCTGCGCGAGCCGGTTGACGCCCTCGTAAAATACGTTGTCGCCGATTTTTTCGCGGAAATCCCGCTGCAGGTAAAACGCGGAGTTTTCGCTGTTGAAAACCAGCCTGCCGCCGCCGCTGTTCGCTTCGGTTTCCTCGGCGAAAACCGCGTCGAGCACTTCGTCGCGCGGAGCTGAGCGAAAACGGTATATCAAAGCCTGCGCCGATAAAATCTGCTCGTCCTCGTCGTATTCGAAACCGAGCAGGCTTTCGCCGAGGCGCGCTTCGACGTGGCTTTTTTCGGTAAAAAAAGAGGCTCGTCTTTCGCCCAAACGGCGGAAAAAAGCCTCGATCTGCTGTTTCGCTTCTTCTCGGGTCATGCAACGATTCCACTTCAAATAAAATTTCCCTGCCGCGCCTGTTCGAAGGATACTCTTTCGGGCAGATAAAATTCCTCGAACCCGTGCGAAACCACCGGATTGCCGCTCCGGAAATAATGCGTCACCGCGCCCTCGCCGGCATGCGCGAACGGATTGAGCCACGAGCGCAGCCCGAACGCCTGCGGCACGCCGTCGTTGCGGTTGACGTAATGCACGTACTGCGGACCGTCCGTAAACCTGCGCGAAGCGCCGCCGAACGTTTCGACCTTGATATTGCTCATCAGCATTTCCGCGTCGCGCCGCGATAAACCGTCTTCGAGCATCAGGCGATTTTTGACGTCCTGCAGCGCGCGGCTCGTCACGAGCGCCCCCTGCGAATGCGCCATTAAATGCACGTCGCGACCGGCGCGCAGCTCTTCGTAAACCGTGTCGGCGAGCGTATCGACCGCCGGATTGCTGCCGATGTCGAGCTTGTCGCCCAAAGATTGCAAAACGTCCGCGCCGAAGCCTTCGGTCGCGTTGTGCACGCCGACGACGCGCGAGCCGGTCTGATCGGCGATCGCCTGCAAACTGTTCGATTGACCTTCGACGTTCGTGCGGATGCCGTTGACGTAAATTAATGTTTCGTCGTTGCGGACGCCGCCGGCGGGCGTCGTCGCCGGAATTTCCGAAAGCGGTGTGCCGGGCGCGAACGTCCGTCCGCCGACGCCGACGAAATGACCGTCGAATTCTTTATCGTCGGGCGTTTCCGCCGGTCTTTTGAAACGCAGAGCGAGCGGGTTGAGCGCGGTCGAAAGCCCGGTCCGCGAAGCGAACGCCTCGCTTAAACTGCCGGTCGTGTTTTCGACAAAGTTACCGATTCCGGCGGCCTGCTGCGAAATCTCGTTCCGCACGGTCTCTTTCAACGAATCGGCCGTTTCGAGCGGCTTTATGAGACTCCTGCCGATGTCCGCCGCGATGCTCTTCAAACTTACCCCCATCCGAGCGTCCCTCCAAAAAATTATCTTCCTTGAAATAAGTTTTCGACGCGTTTCCGGAAATGTTTCCCGAAAAAATCTCCGGATTCCCGGTCTCACGGTCCGGCGCGTCGGCGGGCGCGGCGCGAATCACGGGCGGGAGCGTCATTAAATAGAAGAAACTATTACCGGTTTATGCCGATAACCTCGATGGGCGTGAAATTTTGAGCGTTTAAGATTTCGGGGTTAACAAACGGGCGATTTTCAAATATAATTTCGCTAAAAACCTTTTGGGGAAATAAAGATGGCGATTAAGAAAACAGGTTCACCTCTCAGCAGCGGCGCCGAGTCGCTCGATCCGCTCGGCGGAAAGGACAATTTACAGCGCGGCGGCAAGGTCGATAAAAATTTCGAAGCGGCGCTCGCCGAAGTCGCCGGGCAGATCGAGCAGGCCGCCGGCAGCGAAAAAAGCGACGGCGCGGTGCGCACGGCTTTTCAGCAGATCGCGTCGAGCGCCAACCTCGACTCGCCCGAAGGCGCGATGACCGCCGTCAAGGAATCGGCGCGTTTTCTCGTCAATTCGCGCCTCAAAGACGGCATGCGCGATTCCGAACAGGGCAAAAAAATCTCCGACGATTTGAGCAATTATATTTCCAAAGACCCGTTCATGCACCGCAAAATCCTCGGCATTCTGCAAAGATTGAAATAATTTTACAAAGCACGGGGAAAATCGTAAAAACCGCCCTCCGGAATTGAACCGGAGGGCGGTTTTTCGGCTTTAAATGTTGAAATCAGTAAAAATCGGGAAACTCTGCGGCTTTTCGACCGATAATTCTCGACAAGTTTTAAGAAAAAAAATCGGGGGAAAAACAATGAAGGTCGGCTCGAACGCTTCGACGGAAAGCAACATCCGGACGTCAAAACTTGAAACGGACGGCGGCGGTGCGAAAACAAACGAACTTTCGTTCTTTAAGGCGGATGAAAAAGCCGCGCCGAACGACGCTTCGGCGATCGAAAGAAATTTGATCGACCGCGACCGCATCCTGCAGACCGGTTTGAACAACGCCTTTGCCGCGAGCAGCGCCCGGCGCTTCGACTACAACCAGATTCAGGGCGTGCGGGGCAATCGTTTCGTGACGCAGGAGTTTTTAAGCGGCGTCGAAAACATGGCGCAGCGTTTGGGCACGCGTCCCGAATACATATTATCGGTGATGAGCTTCGAAACCGGCGGGACTTTCAATCCGGCCGAGCGCAACTCGATCGGCGCGACCGGCTTGATCCAGTTTTTGCCCGAAACGGCGCGGAATTTAGGCACTTCGACCGCCGAGCTCGCGCGCATGTCGTCGGTCGAGCAGCTCCGCTACGTCGAAAAATATTTCGACCAGCCGAATTTTCGCGGGCGGCTCGGCACTCTGGAAGGTTTATACACCGCCGTTTTATCGGGCAGGGCGCGGCAGAACAGCGACGATGTGCTATTCACGCGCGGCACGCGCGCCTATGAACAAAACCCTTTGGATTGGAACAACGACGGGCGGATTACGGCGGGCGAAGCCGTCACGCCCGTCGCGGCGCGCATGTTCGGCGGCGTCCGCGCCGTGCAGCAAAGATTGGTCGACGCCGGTTTCGTGCCGGAAAACCAGCAGCGAAATTTCGCCGACGGCGCCTGGGGCGGCAACAGCGCGGCGGCGGTCCGCCGGTTTCAGGCCGCCAACGACCTTTCCGCGACCGGCCTGCTCGACGATCGGACCGGCCGGCTTTTGTTCGGGCTCGGCAGCGCGCCGACCACGCCGAACGCGCCGAACGACGGGGGCACGGCGGGCGATCTGCGCCGCGGCAGCCGCGGCGCGGCGGTCGAACGACTTCAGGACAATTTGATTCGGCTCGGGCTGATGACCGAAGCGCAGAAGGCGACCGGCGCGGGCATTTTCGGTCCGCGCACTGAAACGGCTTTGAAGAATTTTCAGCGCCGCGCCGATCTCGCCGTGACCGGCAGACTCGACGCGCCGACGCAGCGCGCGATGCGCGAGATCGAGCTCGGTCTGGGGCGCACGGCGACCGTCAGGAACGAAAACGTCACGCGAGGCATACAGGACCGTCTCGTCGAACTCGGCTTTATGACGCGCCGGCAGGTCGATACCGGCTACGGCACGTTCGGGCCGCAGACTGAAAACGCCGTCAAAGCGTTTCAATCGCGCAACGGAATCGAGCAGACGGGGCGCGTCGGCGAACTGACGTACCGCACGTTGTTCGCGGAAAACGCGCGGCGCGCCGGATCGGGCGGCGAAACCGCCGTCGGTTACTCGGTCGCGACGAACGGCAGAAATTACACGGTCAACCCGGGCATTTTGATCACCGACGGACTGCGTCCCTCATTGCAGACGCTCGCCGACCGTTATCACCAGCGCACCGGCGAGAACCTGCGCATCACGAGCGGTTACCGTCCGCCCGAGCGGCAGGCGGCGGCGATGTACGATCTGATCCAGCGAAACGGAACCGGCTACGTGCGCGACCTCTACGCGAATAAAACGGCGGTCGACCAGATTTTAAGGGCGTATCGCAACAATTCCGGCAGCCGCGCCGAAGCGGTCGCCGCGATGACGCGGGCGATCGACAATCAGGTCGGTCACGGCGTGTACGTTTCCGACCACCTGCGAAGCCGCGCGCTCGACATCGGCACGAACGCGGATTTCGGCGTGCTGCGCGAAATCGTGCACGGTTTGGGCGGCTCGATTCTGAATGAAGGCGATCATTATCACGTCGAATTGTAAGATCGGCAAAATTATAAAGTTTGTAAAAACAAAACCCGAAATAGTAAAATAAATCAATCGTAAATAGCGGTAAAATCCATTCGTTTTTGCGGTTGATATTTTCTTTTTATTTTTGAGTTTCGCCGCGGGCGGACGAACGATTCAAGATTTCCGATTTGAGATTGGGCTTTATTCAAAGACGAATCCAAAATCCAGAATCTAAAATCCAAAATCGAAATGTCTTCTGGAACAGGAGAGAAAACCGAACAACCGACCGACAAGCGGCTGCGGGACGCCCGGAAAAAGGGTCAGGTCGCCAAAAGTCAGGATTTGACGAGCGCGCTGCTTTTGATCGCGGCGGTCGCGGTCGTCTGGCTGATCGGCGGCTACATCGGCGGCGTTTTGCAGGGCTCGGTCAAAGAACAGATCGAATTCGCCGCGACCTTCAAAGGCGATTTCACGAGCGAGACGGCGTACGAAGTGCTGTGGCGCGGCATGAGCGCGATGTTCTGGGTTTTGACGCCGCTGTTTATCGTCGTGACGGTGTTTGCCTTTCTGGGCAACTATCTGCAGATCGGGACGATTTTTTCCGCCGAAGCGATCGCGCCGAAACCCGAGAAACTCAACCCGGTCGAAGGTTTTAAGCAAAAATTCCTGAAATCGCGCGCTTACATCGAGCTCGCGAAGACGATTTTCAAAATGGCGATCACGGCGGCGGTCGCCGGCTACGTGCTGTGGGCGGCGCGCGAAGACATCGTGCGGTTGATCGCCAAACCGCCCGACATCGTCGCCGCCTACACGTTTTCTCTGGTATTGGAAATCAGCTTAAAAATCGGGATCGCCTTTTTAATTTTGGGCGGCGCCGATTATTTTCTGCAGAGATTTTTGCACCGGCAGGAAATGAAAATGACCAAACACGAGGTCAAGGAAGAGTATAAGGAAACCGAAGGAAACCCGCTGATCAAAGCGCAGCGCCGCGCGCTGCACCGCGAGATCTTGTCGCAGAGCTTGGCGGCAGCCGTCAGAGACGCCGACGTCGTGATGGCGAACCCGACGCACGTCGCGGTCGCTCTCAAGTACGAACGCGGCAAATCGAGCGCGCCGATCATTACGGCGAAGGGCGCGGACATCATGGCGGCGCAGATTCGCGAAATCGCGCGCGAGTCGGGCGTGCCGGTCAAACGTGACGTTCCGCTGGCGCGCGCGCTTTACGAGCTCGAAGTCGATCAGGAAATCCCAGAGGATTTATACGAGGCGGTCGCCGTCGTTCTGCAGTGGGTTTACGCGATGGCGGAAGAGCGCGCGGAAGTGTAATCCAAGACCCAAGATTTAAGATTCAAGATCGAATCCGACCAAAATCTTTAATCTTAAATCTTGAATCTTAAATTCAAAAATATGGCTGATATTAAAAACGTCAATCGCAGCGGCGGCAACGAGATCAATAATTTGACGGGCAATCAAATCACCGACGCCGACGCGCCGCGCGTTCCGCAGTCGGGCGCGAAAGCCAATCAAACGCAGCTGCCGGTCGGTCAGCCGGGCGAAGCGCGACTGCCGAACGACGCGGCGCTCGAGCCCGGACAAAAGATTTTCAACGACGTGACGGTCGGGCGCGAGCCTTCGCAGCTCGAAGCCGCCAAACAGCTCAGCTCGCTCGGCGGCGTGTCGGCGACCGACCGGCTGCTCGGGCTCGATCTGCGCCCGACGATGACCGGCGTTTTGTCGGCGCCGCCCGGCAACGCCGAGTTTCTGCGCCACCTTTCGCCGCAGACGCGCCGCACGATCATGCGGAAAATGCTCAACAAACAACGCGAAAGAATGCGGCGGCTCGCGCGTTACCTGCGCGACCGGCGCGACGAAAATGCGGGCGACGAACGCGGCGCGGGCGAAAACGAAAGTTTCCTGGAAGTGCTCAACGAACCGGTCGAACTGGACCGCGCGAAACTGACGCGCGCGACGGTCGAGCTCGAAAAGGCGGCGCGGATGCTGAATATCTTGGACGAAATGCTGGCGATGCAGGATTACACGATCAGCCAGATCGGAACATTTACGCAGGGGTAAAATAACGCATGGCGATTCCGAATCAAATTGGCGATACCGACAGCGCGATTCATTCGTCCGGCGCGCCGCGCGACCCGTTCGCCGTCGATTTTTTCGGCGGTTCGGCGGCCGCCGCCGAGGAAGACGAAGAACTTTTCGATGAAAAGGTCGTTTTCGAAAAAAGGATTCAACGGCGGGCGAAAAAATCCGATTGGTCCAAAAAACTGCCGCGAATCTCGCACGCGGAAGCGGAATTCTCCAATTTACTGGCGAATCTGCCGGAAAATTTTACCGATCGAGCCGCGCGCGTCATCGCCGAAACGGTCGCGCGCTACGCTTTTCAATCAAGCGAAAACGTCTCGTTTAACGTCGCGGCGGTCAGCGAGGTCAATCTTCAACAGACGCTTTCGAAACTAAACGAAGCGCCGCGGGTTTACGTTTCGGTCGGCAGCCGGGCGGAAAACGCGGCGGCGTGGATCGCGCTCGACGTCGAATTCGCCGCCGCGCTGATCGATTCGATGCTCGGCGGCGGCACGGCGCCGGGCAGCCGGCGCGAATTGTCGCCGATCGAAACGACGATCGTCGAGTATATTGCCGCCGCCGTCCTGCGCGAAATCAATGAATCGACGGACGATGCGCGGCTTTTTTTGAACGGCGTCAGCGCCGCGCCGATCGAAAGTTTCGACGCTTTCGAACGCGGCGCCTCGGCGGTGATCGTTTTTCAAGCCGGCAATTTGAACGGCGTCATCGATGTTTTAGCGCCGCATCGGTTTCTCAAAGCGCTCGATTCGGCGCGGCCTTCGCTGACGGTCAAAAAAAACGACCGGAAAAATCTGCGCGCCTTCGAGAAATTCGCGCCGGCGGTGGATTTGAGTCTGCAGATCGGCGCGACTCTGCTCGACGCCGACAGTCTTTTATTTCTTGAACCGGAGGACGTCGTTCTGATCGAACAGCCGCTGTTCGATTTTCAGAACGGGGATTTCGGGGGCAACATGCAGATTTTCGCCGGTCGCAGCCGCAGTTTTCGGATCCGCGGAAGCGCCGCCAGCGACGCCGTCAGCGGTCACCTGAATTTCAGAATCGAAGAAATTATCAGCGAGGAGGCGCGGCGTCGTGTGCCGCCCGCAAAATTTAAAATGGACGAAAAAGAAATGGTCGCGGCGGAGGAAAGCGAATTCGAAAACGATTCGCCGGAGACCGAAAATACCGACGAAGAGGCGTTAGACGAGCAAATCACGTCGTCGCTGGAAAATATACAGGTCGCGCTGCGCGTCGAGATCGCGGGCAGCAAAATAAGTTTGCGCGAGCTGCAGGCGCTCCGCGCCGGACAGATCATCGCGCTCGGCGTCAGCCCGACCGATCCGGTCAGGCTCGTCACCGACAACACCGAGGAACCGGTCGCGACCGGCGAGCTCGTCGAAATCGAAGGAAAGCTCGGCGTGCGGCTGACAAAAGTTTTTATTTAACGGATTCTGGATTTTAGATTTTGGATCGAAATTGATCTTTGATTTTTGACCTTTGCAAATTTTGAGTGAAATTTTTTAAAGCGATGATCGAAGATCGAAAGCCGGAAAATCCAAAATCCAAAATCTAAAATCCGAAATCGTTTATGGCTAATTCTTTAAGTTTTTTGTGGATGCTGGTGCAGACGATTTTTGCGCTGGCGCTGGTGTGCGGGCTCGCGTACTTGATTTTTCGCGTCATCCTGCCGCGCCTCGCCGTCAATTACGGCGCCAGCAGCATGATGCGCGTCGTCGACCGCATCGGGCTCGACGCCCGTAAAAGCCTGTACGTGATCGAGGTCGCCGGAAAATGGATGCTCGTCGCCTCGAGCGAGAGCGGCGTGCAGCTGATCGCCGAGCTCGACGCGGCGAGCGCGAAACTGGCGGAAGAGGAAATTCTGAAAAATCGCCAGCTGCCCGCCAACGGCGCTTTCGGAAAATCCTTCGCCGACAAGTTGAACGAGGTCATCAGCCGCGGGAAAACGGGAGGGAAATCATGAAACGCCGAATCGCCGGTTTGTTTTACGCATTAATTTTCATCGTAATCCTGCCGATCCTGAATTTCGCGCAGGAAGCGCCGGCGCCGCAGCCGGCGGATACGGCGAATCCGGTCGTTTTGATCATCGTCGTCGGCGCGCTCGCGCTCGCGCCGTTCGGGCTGATCATGCTGACGTCGTTCGTCAAAATCGCGGTCGTGCTGTCGATCCTTCGCAACGCGCTCGGCACGCAGCAGGTGCCGCCGAACCAAGTGATTACCGGCATTTCGCTGATTCTAACGATTTTCATCATGTCGCCGGTCGCCGAAAAAATGTATTCGGAAGCCGGCACGATTCAGAACACCGAGGCGATCTTCTCGGAAGTGTCGGTCAAAACGCTGTTCGAGGCCTCGAAAAAGGGAAAGGAACCGCTCCGGCAGTTTCTCATCCGCTACGCCGACGAGAAACACCGCAAGATGTTTTTCGATCTCGCGCAGCAGATGGCGCAGCGCAACGGCAACGACCCGAACGAGATCAAGGTCGAGGATTTTCGCGTCGTCGTTCCGGCGTTCGTCACGAGCCAGCTGACGGAAGCCTTTCAGATCGGCTTTATACTGTTCGTTCCGTTTCTGATCATCGACATGGTCGTCGCGAACATCCTGCAGGCGATGGGCATGTTCATGCTTTCGCCGACGATCATTTCGCTGCCGTTTAAGCTGCTGCTGTTCGTGCTGATCGACGGCTGGGAAGTACTGATCAAGAATCTGGTGCTGGGATATATATGATGATTTCGCGGTTTGGGTTTAGGATTTTGGATTTACTGACGCGTTTACCGACGCTTTTCTAATCCAAATAACGGTTCGATAACGATCGATTTCAATCAGAAACGAATCGGTTTATAAAAGTAACCAATCCGAAATCCAAAATCCGAAATCCAAAATCAAATTATGGACATGTTTACGCGTCTCGCGAATGAAGGTTTGTGGCTGATCCTGATTTTGTCGCTGCTGCCGCTGCTGGCGAGTTTGGTGGTCGGGCTCGTCGTCAGTCTCTTTCAGGCTCTGACGCAAATTCAGGAACAGACTTTAACGTTCGTTCCGAAAATCATCGCGACGATTCTGGTCATCATGATCACCGCCGGCTGGATGATGGACACTTTGCGCGAGTTCACCATCCGGGCGTTCGAGATGATGCTGCAGATCAGCGTGGTGCGTTAAACATTTATCATTTGCCATTTACCGTTAATCAAATCGTGACGGTAAATGACAAATGATAAATGAAAGAAGATGGAAGAGTTTCTCAAACTTTTGGAAGTCGTTCTGCAGACCTTCGAGGTCGGGCAGAGCCCGCAGTCTTTCCTCGTCCTGTTCGGCTTATCGTTCGCGCGGTTCATTTCCTTTATCACGATCGTTCCTTTTTTCGGCGGCGCGGTCGTGCCGTCGCAGGTCAAAGTCGCGACGGCGACGGCGCTCGTCATCATCACTTACCCGTCGCTGCTCGCCGAACTGCCGCCCGGCGGCGGTCCGCTGCCGTTCGGCGCGGTCGGGTTCGTCGGCATGCTCGCCAAGGAGGTTTTCGTCGGTTTCACGCTCGGTTTCGTGGCGTCCCTGGTTTTCGAAGCCGTGCAGGTCGCCGGCCGGATCGCGGATTTTCAGCGCGGTTCGACGATGAGCGAGCTTTTCGCGCCGCAGCTGCAGGAAAGAGTATCGGAACTCGGACAATTCAAACTTCAGCTCGCGATCGTTATTTTTCTGACGACCGGCGCGCACCGCTTTTTCATCAGCGCGCTGGTTAGAAGTTTCGAATTCATCCCGGCGCTCAAATTTCCTCACATTCAGGGCGGCTGGACGCCCGCCGCCGAGTTTATGACGATGATCACGGGAAGCGTTTTGAGCATCGGCGTTCAGCTCGCCGTGCCGATCATCATCACGCTGCTGCTGACGGATTTGTTTTTCGGTTTGATCAACCGCGTCGCGCCGCAGGTCAACGTATTTTTTCTCAGCATGCCGGTTAAAATGTGGATCGGGATTTTCGTCGTCGCGCTGATGCTGCCGTTTCTGGTCGAGCGTTTCCGGCATTATTTCGAAGAATCGTTCCGCGCGTTCGAGTTTATGATTCAGTTTTTCGGGAAAATGTACCAGTGATGCCGATGTTAGATTTTGGATTTCGGATTTTGGATTTCGGACTGGTTTTACAGGGAAAATTACCCGTTTGGCTTTAAATCGATTGTTAAGCGGGAAGATTTTGGTAAGAATCCGGTTTCCAAATGCGGCGGCGAATCCAAAATCTAAAATTTAAATTAAAAATTCGAAATCGAGTTGTTGGTATATTCTTCGGGATCGACAGGTGAACTGGCGGATATAAATGAATGATGATTACGTATGAAGGGGAGTTTTATTGGACTGGACAACTGAAGGTTTTTTTCGATCCCGAAGAATATACCTAGCCTAAACGACATATCTGATGTCGATAAACAAAATCTCTAACGACATATTTGATGTCGATAAAACAAAATCTCTTTTGTATGAATATTTAATTTTTGTCAGGGGTTAAAACTTCACGTCTCGGTTATATATTTAACAAGAAAATAACGAAAAGTTCAAAGCCGAAACCGAAAAAAATTCTAAAATTATTGCTTACTTAAATTTACCGGCGACGCGCGCCATGATCTGCGTCGGGTAATTGCCGATTTCCTGATATTTCTGCACCGCCAAATTCGGAAAATACCGCGCCGCGGCGAGACCGAGCGGCGAATTCGCGCCGCCCGCCTTCAGGTTTTCCCACTGCGACGCGTACCGGCGCGCGAAACTGACCGCTTCCGTTCCGACCATGCCGCGCCCGCGCGCTTCCGCCAGACCGATGCGGTAGGCGTTGCCCATCGCGAGCGCGACCGTGCCCTCGCCGCCGTTGTACGCGGCGGTCACGAATTTCCAGAACTCGACGCCGTCCGGCTGCCCGTAGCGCGAAAACGCGATCTCGCCGAGCCGCTTCGCCTTGATATTTAAAAGCCTTGCCGCGCCGGGAATCGCCTTCGACGGGTCGAGCCGTTCGTCGCTCGCCGAACCGGCGACGCCGACCTGCAAACCGACTTCGCGCGCCGCCGGGCGACCGAACTGCGCGATGCCGGCGTAACCGTACTGATTGATGACGGTCGGATGAAAGTTGGATTCCTGCGCGAGCAGGCTTTTCAGAATCGCCGGCGAAAGCCCCGGACACCATTCGACCGCCGAAGCGATGATATTGTCGTAGCGGGTCGTGTAATTATCGAGATTGCCGGCATTGATCTTGAAACGACTGGCGGCGGCGAACGCCGCGGACAAATCGTTCCGGTCGTTGACCAGACCGTTCAGCTCGCTCGCGCCGATCACGTCCTTGATTTCGTTCAGCGTCGGGTGCACGAGCAGCGCGCTGATCGAATTCCACTCGTCGAGCAGCGCCTGGTGCTCGGCGGTCAGCGGCACGCCCTTCATTTCCGGGTGGCGGGCGTAGAAAATCATGTCCGTCAATGCCCACGGATCGGTCGCGCCGATTTGGATCGCTTTGACGAGCGTTTTCAATTCTTCGAGCGTGCGCTCGCGCAGCCAGTTTTCTTCCGAAAGTGCGGGACGAAATTCTTCCGTCTCCGAATTCGAATAATCCTCGCGCCGGTCGAAGGGAATCTCCGCCCGTCCGATCTCGAACGATTTCTGATTCCGCGTGCGCGCCGTGTTTTTTTCATCGTTCCGCTGAACGAGCGGGACGATCGGATTCTGAATTCTAAGATTATCGCCCATAACTTTGGTGGTCGGTGATCGGCGGTCGGCGGTCGGAAATTGCCTTAAACTGACAACTGACCGCCGACCACCGACCGCTGATCCCTAAACATTCGTATTCAAAACCGTTTTGATGCCGCCCGCCATCTGGTCGACGACCTTGCTCATCACCTCGATGTGCTGCCCGACTTGGTAAAGCCGCGCCTGCAATGCCAAAAGCTCGCCGGTCGAGAGATTTTTGTCCGATTTCATGATTGCCTCGACCTGTTTGAATTCGTTTTCGACCTGCACGAAACGCCCGCTCAGATCGCTCGTCACCTTCGACGTGTCGCCGATTTTGCTGTACGCTTCGCGAAGCATGCCGAGCCGCGTCTTGCCGTCGACCAGCTCGGGCAGCAGCTGGTTGAAATTGCTTTGATTTTGATTGGTTTGTTTGAATTTCGCGGCGAGCTCGGCTTCCATCTGGTCGAGCTTTTTCTGCATTTCGGCCCCGGAGGTCGTCGGCTCCGGTGATTTTTCGACCGATTGAGTCGTCGTTTTATCGTCCGTTTGGGCCTTCAGGTCCTGCTGCATGTAACTTTCGAAGGAACGGTTGGTTTGCGTTTGCGATTGCTGATTTAACCCTTGATTTTCGAGAATCTTTTGAAAAAGCTGACCGGCGACGCCGGAAATCATGTCACTCATTTTGGCTGCTCCTTAAGGAATGTGTAATTTTCCAAAATACAGTTGTTGCTTATCAACTGTTTTCGGCAGAAAACGCAAAGAGTTTCCTGATTTTTTCAAAAAATATTCGTGTGATTTTCAGACGGTTTTGGAGAGTCGTTCGATTGTCGTGAGAAGCGCGCGGGCGCGCGTGAAGCATTGTTCGAGCAGGTTATTGGTCAGGACTTTTTCGCGGCGGCGCAGGACGAACCTGAGATCCTTTTTCGCGCTCTCGAAATTTTCGAGCCGCAGAAAAACCTCGCCGCGGTTGACGCGCGTCGGAATGTCGTTCGGGTCGGCGGCGAGCGCCGCGTTCAAATGCGGCAGCGCTTTCGCGGGATTGTTTTCGCGCAGCCAGAGCGCGCCGAGCGCGACTTCGAAATAAGTGGTCGCCGGCGCGAGCGCGATCAAGCCTTCGAAGATCGTGATCGCTTCGTGGTTGCGCCCCTGTTCGGCGAGCGCGAAACCGAGCTCGGAGACGAGCCGGATCTCGTCCGCCGCCCAACCTGCAGCCGCGCCGAGCGAAGCGTTGCCGTTGATCCATTCCTGTTCGAACTGTACCATCTCGATTTTGGATTTTAAATTTTAGATTTTGGATTTGCCATTTTTTGAAATCCGAAGTCTGAAACCGTTTAACCTATTTCCAAAACTAACTTAAATTTACGTCCGTGTCATCTGCCAAGGAAGTTTTTTCTCTCTCCGAATACTGATTTTTATTGAGTGAAATTAAATTTTGAAAATTTTCGAAAAATTTTTCAAAAAACAGGAAACATTTCGGAAACCGCTCCGATAATATAGCCAGACAAGTTAAAAACGCGACGTTAGCGGTCAAGCCAGTGGCAATTCTAATTTAACTGAATAATCAAACGGAAAATCTGGAGGAAATTAGAAATGTTCGGAATCGGAAAATTGTTGGGTAATGTGGCGGGCGGTCTTTTAGACAAAATCGGATTGGGCGGAATCGCGCCGTTTGTCAAAATGGGTCTGAACGCTCTGACCGGAAACTGGCTCGGCGTCGCGCAGGATGTTTTCAGTCTGGTCTCGAATTTCAAGGGAAATTTCCAGAACAACGCGTCGCAGCTGCCGCCGCTCGGCGGCTTTGAAAACCCGGTGAACAATTTCGCGGCCGAAAACCGCAATTCGCTCAATCAAAACCGGCTGTCGGATTTACTGCGCGGCCTGAGCGATCTGTTCAGAGGCTTCGGAAATCTTTCGGACGGCAGACGCGGCAACGATCTCGGCGGCTTGAGCAGAATTTTCAACGCCTTCCGGACATTGAGCGACGCGTTCGGCAACAATCAGCTGTACACGAATCGCTTGTCGATTTCGCAGTACACGAACATACAGGTTTAGGAAGGGTAGTGATGGCTGGTAAAACGCAGACGGTACGAGAAAAACTGAACATCTCCCCGCAGGAATTCGCGGAGATGGGACGCGTCGGAGCGATGTATTACCAGCAGGGCAACTTTGAGAAGGCGCGTACGATTTTTGAAGGATTAGTTGAGCTTGACCCGGAAAGTGCGAATGCACATTCAGCTTTAGGGGGATTGCTGACTTTGCAGCAAGACGACGAAAAGGCCGTCGAGCACTTAACCCGGGCGGTTCAACTAAATCCTTCACAAATCGCGCCGTACGTTAATCTGGGCGAGATTTACATCCGCCGGCAGGACATCGAAGCGGCGGTCGCGAATCTGAAAAAAGCGATCGAGCTCGACCCGCAGGAACGGGACGCGGGAGCGAACCGCGCGCGGGCGATGGTTTTGGGCATTTACCAGGTCATCAAATCCGATGAAAATCTGGAAAATATCGATTTAGCGACGGAAAAAATAAATTAATCATAAAGAAGGAGAAAAGATATGGCAGTACAAGGCGCAACACAGGTTCCGGCAGAACAGCAGGCAATATTTGACGAACAGCGGCGTTTGAACGCAGAAAATCTGGCGAGCAGCATGCAGATGATGAGGATTCAGCAAGAGCAGGCGAAGCAGCAGGAAGCCATTTCGATGCTCAGCAATACGATTAAAAACGCGCACGACGCAAAAATGAATATTATCAACAACGCTAAGGGTTAATAAAAAGGGGGATGTTAATCTTTAGCGGCGGACTTCGGTCCGCTGATAATGGAAACCGGAGGTGTTTGGATGATAAGCCAGATTCCTCCGGTTTTTATTTCAATGGCTTTGAAATTTCAGATTCGAGATTTAAAGTTTCAAATGTCGATGAATCGAAAAGCGTTTGAATCTTCGGAGGTGTTTATGAAGAGAATTATTTTCGGTGCTGTCTTTGCGAGCTGTTTTTTTACCGTGTCGACGGCGGCGCAGATCATGTCGAATCCGGGTCAGTGGTACATCAACAACCAGATTTATTCGACGCGCGTTTTTAACGGCGTCGTCGCCAATTCGATGCTCCGCCGCGGCGCGAGCCGCAGCCGGCAGACGGCGGGAAAAAACACGAACAAACCGGCGATCGACCATACGGCTTTCAGGTCGGCGCCGGGCAATTTTCTGCCCGCCAAACTCGCCGGACAATCCGCCAATAAGCCCGAAACCGAGCGGCTGCTCGACGGGTTCGTCAGTCTTTACAAGCAAACCGCGCAAAAAGACGGCTTTCCGGCCAACGATCTCGCCTACGCTTTCGAGTATTTCGTCGTTAATAATTATCTGATTTATCATGATCTGATCGATCTGCCGGCCGACAAAGACCCGCGCGCCAAAAAAGCGAGGGACGGTTTCGAGCGCATTCAGATTCTGAACGACAAAAAGCTGCTGCAGGTCTCGATCGCTCAGGAACGAGCGATTTACAACCAGTTTCGCGAAGTGCTTGCCGCCAACCCGGAAATTCAGAAAATGACCGACGCCCAGAAGCAGGAAGCCGCCGAGCTGCTCGCGATCATGTTCGGCGTCAATTTCGCCGGTTATATGCAAGGCGTCGGCGACGGCGACGAGCAACTGACCGAACAGGCGCGGCAGCTCGCCAGACAGGGCTTGGAAAAACTGCTCGGCGTGCAGGTCGGCCAAGTTAAAATCACCAACAGCGGCTTGGAATTATAAAATTTTAGTTTCGCCTTCGGGCGGCAAACCGGTTTGCGAATGAAGACCTCGGATGAGCGAGCGGATGCCCGACGATCGACACAACCGAAATCCGAATTCCCAAATCCAAAATCGGTATGAGTTTAGGAATCTTTTCAATCGACCTGGCGGCGCTGATCAACAGTTTGTCGGACCTGATCGAAGTTGCCGACCCTGATCCGGCGCAGTTCGAAACTTCGCTCGAAAAAGCGGAGGACGTTTTGCAGAGCGTGACCGCGACCGAAACGATCATCGACGACGTTTTGATGGCGGCGGCTTTGAGCAGCGCGGTGACGTCAGTGATCGCCGCGGCGGAAACCGCGGTAAAGAATGAGCCGGACGGTCAATCCGCCGCGCCGCCGAAAACGGCCGCGCAAAAAAAGTCCGCGCCGCTCGACGAGGAAACGCGCCGCGAAATCGAACGGCTCATCAAATCGTTGCAGACGTCGGTCGTGCACAATTACAAAAGCAGCGACATCATCGACGAAACCGTTTCGCTCAATACGATCGCGAACTTTCCGAAAAGAAAAACGGGCGAGGAGCCCGGCGAGCGGCGCGACGCGGCCGCCGAACGGAAAAAAAGCGATGAGCGGCGACTTGAAATGCTTCGCGCAGAACTGCGGCGGGCGATGCTGCGAAATAACTCGAGCGTTTAAAGGCGCCCGCGGCGAGAAAGAAAAAGGCTTCAAAATTTTGAGGCCTTTTTTCTTTTGCGGAATAAGGGTTTAGCGAATTTCCCGCCGCCGACGTTCTTTTCGCCGGGCAGGCGGCGATTCGAAAGGAATGGCAGTTGCGTTTCTCTTTATTTTCGGGAAAAAGCGTACGGGTACGCTTCACAAATAAATTCAAGGGAGGTTTTTATGAACATCAGAGAAATTATGACATCGAATCCGGCGTGCTGCACGCCCGATTCCAATCTGCAGGAAGTTGCGCGGATGATGCGCGAAAACGACTGCGGCTGCATTCCGGTCGTCAACAGCATGAGCGACATGAAACCGGTCGGCACGATCACCGACCGCGACATCACGATCCGCACTTTGGGCGCGAATCAAAACCCGATGAACATGAAGGCGTCGGAAATCATGACTTCGGACATCGCGACCGTGACGCCGGAAATGACGCTCGAAGAATGTTTCGACGTGATGGAAGACCGCGAAATCCGGCGAGTCTTGGTGGTCGACGAGCGCGGCAGATGCACGGGCATCGTCGCGCAGGCGGACATCGTGCAGTCGGGCGTCAATCCGATTCGGACGAATCGCGTGATCCGCGAGATTTCCGAATCCGGTCCGTCGAGAGGCCGCGGCGCGAATTACGGCGGCGGGCAAAATTACCGGTCATATCTCAGCCGGCAGGCTTTACCGAGCGGCAACAGCCTGTTACCGCTGCTGATCGGCTTGGGCTCCGGCGCGGCTTTGATGTATCTCATCAATAACCGCCGGCAAACCGCCCGGCGCAGTTACACCGGCGAAATACACAATACTTACGAATCGGATTTTCTGAACGCGGGCGACGCGGAAAACTTCGGCAAATACGTCGACGCCGAGCAGGAAATAGAAAAAAGGCAGCATGATTTAAAGGAACGCCTCGAATCGGCGCGGATGGAAAACAATCTTCCAGCCGACAACCGCACCGACGCTTTCGAAGACGATGACGAAACCGTGATCAGTCTGGAAAAAAGACGTTCGGCGAACCAAGGCAACACTTAATCAGGGAAAAACACGAAATTCAGGCTTAATCAGCTGAAATACGGCGAAGCCAATCAAATAAATATTTGATTGGCTTTTACTTTTTACCAAATTCGTTTTGTTAAGCAGGACGCGAAAACTATCTTTCGAGGTATTGATTGATGACCGGCACTAGTTCGTCGAAATCGACCGGCTTATCGATCAGTTCGTTGCAACCGGCTTCCATCGCTTTTTTATAATACAGTTTGCCGAACGCCGTCACGGCGATGATCGGGATGTTTTCGCCGTCTACTTCGAGCGCGCGAATCGCTTTCGTGGCGGTGAGCCCGTCGACTTCCGGCAGCGAAATGTCCATCAAAATAAGGTCCGGATGCATCTGTTTGAACCGGTCGAAAGCCTCGATGCCGTCTCTCGCCTCGCAGACCTGATAACCTTTCTCTTCCAGAAGATATTTCAGGAAACTTCTGATATCTTCATAATCTTCAACCACAAGAATGACTTTTGACATACTAAATAACCCGTCCGCTACGATTTAAGACACAATTCGACCGTTCTCAACTTGCCAAGCAATTTGAGCGCCAAAAACGCAAAACGCGGTTCGATACTAAGTTTAGCGGGGGCATCGTTCCTTTTTTTGTCGGCGGCTTTATAAGAGGTGTGTCCGGTATCAAGACAAACGCCGAAGACCCGGAATCGGACAATGAGATTCTCCGGCGAAAAATAAATTCATAAATTATTTGACGAAGCCGCGTGCGGATTCGTATTATGTACAATGTCTGAACAAAATACGAATCTCCGGCGCTAAATTCCCGAAAAGGAGGCGAATACCGACCGCCGAACCGGCAATTAATAAAAGAAATTTTATGTTTGCGCCGCCGGAGGCGGGAAAATGGTTCAATCTTTAAACAAAAAACATTGCGAAAAATAAATCCGAAAGATTTTACGATGGCGACGCGACGCACTTCGCGCGAGATCAACCGGCAGATCGCGCTCTCGCTGATTCGCGCGCACCAACCCGTTTCGCGCGCCGAATTGGCGCGTTTGATGGAAACGAACCGTTCGAACGTGACGCTGCTCGTCAATAAACTGCTCGAAGAAAATCTGGTGCGCGAAGGCGCGCAGGGAAGCGAAAAGATTCGCGGGCGCAAACCGACCTTCCTTTATTTGAATTCGGAAAAAAGCTACGCGGTCGCGGTCGACGTGCGCGCCAGCCGGACTTTTTTGATGATCACCGATGCGCTCGGCGCGCCGCTCGCCGAAATCGACAATTTCGCGACCGAAGCCGATCCCGCGCGATTCGTTAAAACATTGAGCCGGCGCGTCGGCGACATGCTCCGCCGCGGCATCGAAGCGGCGGACTGCGAAGGCCTCGGAATCGTCGTTCCGGGCATGCTCGATCCGGCGTCGGGCGTCGTCATCAACGCGCCGACCCTGGGCTGGCACGACGTTAATCTGCTCGCGCTGCTGCGGGCGGAATTCGACGGCGTCGAAATCCATCTCGAAAATTCCGCGAAAGCCTGCGCGCTGGCGCAGGTCTGGATGAAGCGCGGCGGCGGCGCGGCGGTCAACGACCTCGTCTTCGTTTCGGTTTCGGACGGCGTCGGCGTCGGCATCGTGATCGGCGGCGAACTGGTTCGCGGGCGTCATAATTCGGCGGGCGAATTCGGCCATCTGCCGCTCAGCATCGACGGCCCGCCGTGTTCCTGCGGTTTGAACGGCTGCCTCGAAGCTTACATCTCCAATCCGGCGACGATCGCGCGTTACACGGGGAGCGGCTCGCCGGCGCGGCAGCCCGGTTCCGGCGAAATCGTCGAATTGTCGATCGAAAATTTAATGGCGCGCGCGCGGGCGGGCGACAGCCGCGCCCTGACCGCTTTGTTTTCGACGGCGCGTTATTTGGGTCTCGGTTTGGCTTCGATCATCAACGCGCTCGGTCCGTCGCTGGTTTATATCGGCGGCGAAATCACGGAGGCCTGGGACTTGATCGAGCTGCACGTGCGCAACGCGATCGGGGAAAGGACGCTGACGGCGGAGCTCGCCGCGACGCCCGTCCAGATCGTGCCGGCGAGCGAAAATCCGCGTCTGCGCGGCGCGGTCGCGCTCGTCACGGCGCCGGCTTTCGCGGCCCCCAAACTGGCTTAAGTCGCGGCGAATTTATCGCGGTAAAGGTCGCGACGCAAAATTTATCCAACCATTGCGCGCCGCCCGGGATGTTGTTTTACCGCCGGTTCGAAAGTCTTACTTTTAAAGTTGTAAGGAAACGGACTCGTGCGAGTGAGGTGAAAAAATGAGTGAAATACGCGATACGGTCGAAAAGACCGCGGCTCCGAAATCGGCGTCGGAGGTCGATCCGCCGCAGGCCGCCGGCAGAAGCGTTACGGGCGCGGCGGTGGCGGCGCTCGGAGAAGTTAACGAACGCATCGGCCGGCGGCGCTGGCTGATCTGCGCGCTGCTTTTCTTCGCCGCGACGATCAATTATATCGACCGGCAGGTCATCGGGATCTTAAAACCGACGCTGCAGACCGAAATCGGCTGGTCGGAAACCGAGTACAGCTGGATCGTTTTTTCGTTTCAAACCGCCTACGCGGTCGGGATGCTGTTCGTCGGCAATTTGATGGACAAGATCGGCACGCGCGTCGGTTCGGCGCTCTCGATCACCGTGTGGAGCATCGCGGCGGTCGCGCACGCCGCCGCGAGCTCGGTGACGGGCTTTGCCGCCGCGCGTTTCGCGCTCGGCATCGGCGAAGCGGGGTATTTCCCCGGCGCGATCAAAACCGTTTCCGAATGGTTTCCGAAAAAGGAACGCGCGCTCGCGACCGGCATTTTTAACGCCGGCACGAACGTCGGCGCGCTCGCGACGCCGCTCGTCGTGCCGTGGCTCGCGCTCACTTACGGTTGGCAGGAAGCCTTTATCATGACCGGCGCGATCGGCTTTATCTGGCTCTTTTTCTGGCTTTTGATCTACCGCAAACCGGGAGAAGACGCACGACTTTCGAAGGCGGAACTCGAATACATTCGTTCCGACCCGGAAGAGTCGACCGAACGCATTCCGTGGGCGCGGCTTTTTCCGCACCGGCAGACGTGGGCGTTCGCGATCGGCAAATTCCTGACCGACCCGATCTGGTGGGTTTACCTGTTCTGGCTGCCGGATTTTCTCAACAAACAGCACGGGCTCGATCTGAAAACGTTCGGCGTTCCGGTGGCGATCATCTACATCATCGCCGACGTCGGTTCGGTCGGCGGCGGCTGGCTCTCGTCGGCGCTGATCAAACGCGGCTGGTCGATTAATAAAGGGCGCAAAACGGCGATGCTGATCTGCGCGCTCGCGGTCGTGCCGATCGTGTTCGCGTCGATCACTTCGAATTTGTGGGTCGCCGTGTTTTTGATCGGCATCGCCGCGGCGGCGCACCAGGGCTGGTCGGCGAACATTTTCACGTTGACCTCCGATATGTTTCCGCGGCGCGCGGTCGGATCGGTCGTCGGCATCGGCGGCATGGCGGGCGCGGTCGGCGGCATGCTGATTTCGCTGGTCGTCGGACAGATTCTCGAAAAGACGGGCAGCTACGTGCCGATTTTCGCGATCGCCGCCTCGGCGTATCTCATCGCATTACTTATCATTCACGTGTTGACGCCGAAGCTCGAGCCGGCAAAAATATAGAAAAACACGGATGTTAAAAAAATATGGAAGAACAATTTAACGAAAGCGTCGCCGCGACCGCGCGCGGCGCCCGCGATTCAGAAATCAGCCTCGACAACTTAGCCGAAATCGTTAAATCCGTTATCGCGGCGACGCCCGTTTTCGACCTGCACACGCATCTTTACGCGCCGCAATTTTCGGAACTCGATCTGCGCGGCATCGACGAAATACTGAATTACCACTATTTGATCGCCGAATTTTTTCGTTCGAGCGCGACGCCGCCCGAAGAATTTTGGCGGCTCGAAAAAAGGACGCAGGCCGACCTTATCTGGCGAACGCTGTTCGTCGAAAATACGCCGCTTTCGGAAGCGACGCGCGGCGTCGTCACGATTTTATCCGCGCTCGGCTTGGATCCCGGCGCAAATGATCTGCGGGAGGCGCGCGAATATTTTTCGTCGCGGGAATCGGCCCGGCATCTCGAAGACGTTTTGCGAATCGCCGGCGTCAGCGACGTCGCGATGACCAACGACCCTTTGGACGAAACGGAAACCGAAGTCTGGAACGGCGGAGAAGCGCTCGACCGGCGTTTTCACGCGGCGCTGCGTCTCGACCGGATTTTAAACGACTGGACGAGAGCGGCGCCGAAAATCGCCGCGCAAGATTACGACGTTTCCGGGGCGCTCGACGAGCGCGCCAAAAACGAAACGCGGCGTTTTCTTGAAAATTGGATCGGGCGCATGAATCCGCTGTACCTCGGCGTCTCGCTGCCCGACGATTTTCTGTATCCGGAAGACTCGGCGCGCGGCGCGCTGCTGCGCGACGTCGTTCTGCCGGTTTGCAAAGAACGTAAAATTACGCTCGCGCTGATGATCGGCGTGCGGCGGCGCGTCAATCCGGCGATCAGGCTCGCCGGCGACGGGGTCGGCCGCGCCGACGTCGGGGCCGTCGAAAGGCTCTGCGCGGAAAACCCGGAAGTCGGATTTTTGGCGACGTTTCTGTCGCGCGAAAACCAGCACGAGCTGTGCGTGGCGGCGCGCAAATTCTCGAACCTGATGCCGTTCGGCTGCTGGTGGTTTTTGAATAACCCGTCGATCATCGCCGAAATCACGCGCGAACGCTTCGAGCTTTTGGGCACGAGCTTCATTCCGCAGCATTCGGACGCGCGCATCCTCGAACAGCTCATTTATAAATGGGATCACTCGCGCACAGCGATCGCCGACGCGCTGACCGAGTCTTACGCGAATCTCTGGCGCAGCGGGCGGCAGATCACGCGCCGTGAAATCGAGCGCGACGCGGAAAAACTGTTCTCCGGCAATTTCCGCCGTTTCGTCGGTCTCGAAGCCGAGCCGGCAAAATCGGAAATCCGGTAAACATCTTTCGAAACGCCGGAAAGCCCTGATTTGGGTTTTCCGGCGTTTTTTTATGATAATCAACGGATGCAGGGAGTTTTTTTCGAGTACGTTTTTCTGATCCTGATTATTCTCGCGCTGGTGATGCTGGCAAACCGTTTGCGGCTCGCCTATCCGCTCGTGCTGGTCGTCGGCGGATTGGTTTTGAGCTTTACCGGCTGGTTTTCGAATATCGGCATCAACCCGGATTTGGTTTTCTTTATCTTTCTGCCGCCGCTGCTTTATGAAGCTGCGTGGCAGGTTTCCTGGAAGGAATTCTGGAAGTGGCGGCGCGTGATCACCGGCTTTGCTTTTCCGATCGTGTTTCTGACGTCGTGCGTGATCGCCGTTTTTTCGAGCTGGCTGATTCCCGGTTTCACCTTGGCGCTCGGCTTTCTGCTCGGCGGGATCATTTCGCCGCCCGACGCCGTCTCGGCGACCACGATCATGCGCCGCGTCGACGTGCCGAAATCGCTCGTCAGCATCGCCGAGGGCGAAAGCCTTTTGAACGACGCCTCGTCGCTGATAATCGTGCGCTTCGCGCTGGCGGCGATCGTCACCGGACAGTTTCATCTGCAGGAGGCGGTGACGACCTTCATGATCGTGGTCGTCATGGGAATTTTGTGCGGGCTGCTGGTCGGCGCGATTTTTTACGCGATTCATCGTTGGCTGCCGACGACGACCGGCATCGACATCGTTTTGACCTTGGTCGCGCCGTACAGCATGTACTACTCCGCCGAGCATTTTCATTTTTCGGGCGTGCTGGCGGTCGTTTGCGGCGGGCTTTTTTTATCGAGCAGACGCCAGAGCCTGCTTTCCTACCGCAGCCGGCTCGAATCCGTCAATGTCTGGAGCAGCCTCGTTTTCGTGCTCAACGGGCTGGTCTTTCTGCTCATCGGTCTGCAATTGCCGTCGATCACCGCGCAGCTCGGCGAAATCGGCCTGGTGAGCGCCGTCGGGTACGGACTGGCGATTTCATTAGTGCTGATCGTCACGCGGCTCTTGTGCACGCTCGGAACATCGGTTTTCACCACTTTCATGAGCCGTTTCATCACGGTCGCCGACGCGCATCCGGGCTGGCGCAATCCGCTGATTCTCGGCTGGGCGGGCATGCGCGGCGTCGTTTCGCTGGCGGCCGCCCTCTCGATCCCGCTGATGATCGGTGAGGGCGCGGCTTTTCCGTACCGCGATCTGATTCTCTTTATCACGTTCGTCGTAATTCTGGTGACGCTGGTTTTTCAGGGCCTGACGCTGCCGTGGCTGATTCGCTGGATAAAGCCGGAGGACCGGTACGAAATAATTCCCGAGCGGCAGCAGGAACTAATTCTGCAAAAGAAAATCGCGCTCGCTTCGATCGAGTTCCTCGAAGAAAAATACGGCGACCGGCGCGCGCAAAACCAACATTTGGACAATCTGATCGCCCGGCTGCGGCTCGACCTCAGTTATTTCAGCCAGGCGCTCGAGTCGGGCGGCGCCGAACCCGAAAACCCGCTGCGGAGTTTTCAGGCGATTTATCTCGAAATGCTCGAGCGGCAGCGAAAACGACTCAATGAAATGAACCGTCTGGCGGAATTCGACGAGGAACTGATCAGAAAATATTTGGGGTTGATCGACGTCGAAGAGTTCAAGGTGCGCGAAAAACAATGGCAGGAAGTCGTTTCCGAAAGCGGCGAGCCGGTTTGACCGAGCGGGTTCGCGCCTGAAACCGCATTTTACGGCAACGAATACCGCATTTTCAATGCTTCCGCCGCCCGATTATAAAGGAACGCGCACCGTTCTTAAACCCTTTATGCAACGCGCATCGGACGCGTCGATACCTCGCGGCGCGTTTTCACCCGAAGAGGATTTCGTCGATGACCGCCGCGATGTGTTTGCATAAACGCTTCCGGTAAACGAAATCGGCGCACTCGCAGTCGGCGTAAATGCGTCCCTTCCTGGTTTTAAGATTAACGCCGTAATTTTCCTTCGATTCGCCGTTGACGACGCCGTACCGGTCCGGCGCGTCGCAGAAAACGTACAATTCCGATTTTTCCGCGCGTTCCGACGCCTGTTTGAATTCCTGCTTGCGGTCGGTCAAACACAGCATTTCGGAATCGAAAACATGAGGTTGCTGATTGACGATTTTTAATTCGAAATTATTGACCATAAATTTATATTCCTTTTCATTCGAAACAAAGATTTTTTTTGTTTCATCCATGAAACATTATCTCATAATGCCGGCGCCGATTTCAAGAGCCGAGCCGGCCGCGCGAACGCGGTGCGGGCCAGGATTTTGCCGGACGTTCGCCCGCCCGCGCTGAGAAAAAATCGAGTGCGCCGTTTTGTAATTATGCCTCCGGAAACGAAAGAATCGAGGCGCGCGCCGTAAGCCCGGCAGCGGGAAAGATCGGTTCGCGACCGGCAAAAAATAATATTTCGTGCCGTCAGGAAGGGAACGCGGCGACGGTTTCGACACGCCTTGAAAGATTAACGTTCCGCGGGGAGGATTGAGCGCGCTTGAACATTAAATCTATTGCCGGATTCGCACTGAGCATCCTGACGGCTCTCGGCATTAATTTCATACCCCTGGAAATGTGGCTTTCCGACGATTTCTCGGGCGCCGAAGCGATGGTTTTGTACGCGCTGGAAAACTTCGTGATGCTGACGCTGGCGCTGATTCTGGTCCGGCTGCTGGCTCCGCGTTACGACGATAAGGTTCCGAAAGAATACCGGAGCCGCAAAGTTCTGCTGCAGGGTTTCGCCCTGGTCGGTTACGGCTTTTGCCTGGCGACCTCGATTTTTATCGCGTTTTTTTCATTCGGGATACTGCCGGAAAAGGCTTCCTTGCCGGAAGTCTTCGCGGCGCTGAAATGGATCGTCGTTCTGCAGCTCGTCGGTTTCGTGATCGACTTGGTTTTTCTTCGCCCGATGTCCTTGGTCGGCGCCGAAAGACTGATCCGGAAAAGCCTCGGAAGGATCATGATCGTCCAGTTTTTCGGAGTCTTCGTTGGAGTTTTCTGCGCGTTCCTGTTCGGCAGTTTCATTTTGCCGTTCATAATTTTGAAAACCCTGTTCGAAATCGGAAGGGTCTTCGAATTCTTTTTCGGTCCGCGCACCGACGCCGAGTATTTGAAATATTTAGACTCGATTAAAGTCCAAAGCGCCGTTAAGAACAATCGTTCAAAGCGCGCCCGAAATTTTATTTGAATTCCGGCTAGGTTCAAATAAAAATTAGCGGGCCAAGAAAATAAACCGCTTCATTAACTGAATTTTCGTGCGCCGAACACCGGCTGTTTTAGTGAAAATTCAAACAGCCGATTTTCCGGACCCGGATCAATCCAGTTTCAGCGAATTCAAAAATTTCCGAACGCGTTCGTCGGTTTCCGAAGCGCCGCGAATGTCGATCGCGTAGTTTTTTCGCTTGCCGAGCACGAACAGCATCGTGCCTTCCCGCGTCTCCCGGCACGAGATCATGCGGTAGGCGTAAAACCGCGCCGGGCGGTCGGCGAATTTGTCTTTTCTCGTCAAATCCGATTCGAAACGCGCGTTCCGGCCGCTCCCGCCGATCAAACTGTTGCCGACGTATTTCGTCAGGATCCACGCGCTGATGTTGAGCGCCGCGTCCTGCTCGTTTTCCGACAATTCGACCGAGCGCGTGGTTTCGAGAATGAAAAACGCGAGCCCGTCGCCGCTCGCCGTATAGATGCGCGAATCGGCGGTCGAACTGACGGCGGCGTCGGCGGGAAGAAGCGCGCTGAAACCGCCTTCGGGCGAAAACGTCTGCCAGCCGCGCCGCGGCGGTTCGGCCTGCGTGCGTGACGGTTCGGCCGGAGACGCGTCTTCGAACGGAAAAGGGTCGAAGAGCGCGAAGGGGATGTCGACGCGGTCGACCGTTTCGGCGAGCGGGCGCGCGGCGCGGTAGGCTTTCAATTCCTGACTTATTTCCTTAAGTTCGGCGGCGGAAACGTCGGCGGGCGAGAAATTCAGATCGGCGCTCGCGCTTTCGGAAAATCTTTCTTCGGAAAGCCGCGCCTGTTCGTCGGTGCGGCGGCGCGAAGCCGCCAGAAATTTATCGCGCGCCGCGTCGTATTCCTGCATGAGCCGCGCCTTTTCGGCGGGTTTGTTTTCCATCTCCGCGATGCGCGCGAGCTGCGCGAGCAGGCTGGCGCGGTAGCTCCACGCCGTGTCGGATTCCGGGTCGAGCGCGAGCGCTTTGCCGCTCAAATCGAAACCGCCGGCGGCGCATTTTCGAAGCCGCTCGAAAGTCGCCGGATTTTTCGGCTTTCGAAAGACGTAAACATCTTTGCCGCCCCTTTTGACCGTCGATTTGACCGGCGCGGCGTCGCTGATTTCGTTGGCGCAGGCGTAATCGTCGGCGGCGAGGGCAGTGTAAAAAGCGGCGCGCTGCGGCGGCGTGTCGGCTTCGTTTTCCGCCTTTTTGAGCAGCCCGGCGCGTTTTTCTTCGCCGCCGAGCTGCGCGTAAAGCTCGATGATAAAGCGGTTGATGTCCGCGCTTTCGTTTCTGAAATCCGGGTTCAGAAGCGCGGTTTCATAAGCCGCGATCGCTTTTCTGACGAGCGCGATATTTTCCGGCGTTTGATCGCCGCGCTTGATTTCCCGCGCCGCGACGCCCGGCAGAAGCCGCTGCGCGTAGATGTTTTTCGGCTCTTTCTTTAGAACCTCGGCGAGCACGGCGCGCGCCGCGCCGTAATTCCCGTTCTCGATCGCGCAGATCGCCGTCGCGATGTCGGCCTCGAGATTTTGCCCGCCGTGTCGGACCGTCCCGCCGCCGCTGAAAAGCGCCGAGAGACCGCACAGCGCCGCGCCAACCGCCACCAAAAAACTTTTCATCGATAAATTCACTCCAACTCGAAATTCGACCGCTTAAAAGAGACGTCGCTTTCGTAATACTTTTTCACAGTTAAACTAATTCCGAACAAATTCGTGTTCAAACTGCCTTTATACGGCTGGCGAGCCGCGCGCGCCGCCGGGCAGTTATTAGCATCGTCAAAGCCGCGAAATCGCCGCGCGCGGTGAACTGTTTGAAAACAGAACGGAATCGGCGGCGGATTCCGAATCGATTGTTTTTTACCCTTCCACCGACTGACGGCGCGGAATCCCGTAATGAAACGCGCCGAAAATGAAATTTTTGTATCAAACGGGCGGTCGAAAAAAAAATCTCCCGCCGGATTTCTTCCAAAACACATTTTTGCGCGAGAAAAAATCGGCTTTCCGAAGTCAGTGGCACGATTTGTGCTTTATACATTACCGGCAGCTCAAACGGCGATAGAAAAGCGTCCGTAATGAAAACAGAGTTTCCCGGCGGAAATCGCGGCGGCACGCTTTAGAAATTGGAGGTTTTTTATCATGAAACATGGGACGCAAAGAAAACTCGCGCTGGCGATCATCGCCGCCAGCCTCATTTTCCTTTTCAATCAAAGCCCGCGGAACGAAAACGATCCGTTCGAAGCCGAAAGCGAACGGGCGCGCGGCGCGGCGCAAACGGCGCGCGAATCGGACGGCAAAACTTACGAAACGGTGATTTATACGTGCCGCCTCGCGGACGAGGAAATCCCCGCCGTGCAGATTTCCGAGGTTACGGACGAGCAGGGAAACGTCGCGGGGACGCGCGCCCGGGCAGCCGTACGCGGCGGCATCGCGATCGAAGCGGACGGCGCGCCGCCGGCGTGGGATTATAAATCGATCGCCGCGCGCGACGGCGAAAATCTGATCGAGGTCGCTTACGCGCCGGAAGACGCGGCGGGCGATCGGGAATGGGTTCTCACGCTCGCGGACGAAAACACTTATTTGAAGAAACGAGTCCGCGACTGCACGGAAGTGTCCGACGAATAAGTTTCCGTTAGCGGCGGGTCATGAAGTTTGCGAAAAGTAACAAAAGCGGCGGAAAATTAACCTTTTCCGCCGCTTTTCAGTTTTATTCTGCTTGGCGGAGCCGAAACTTTTTCCCGAAAGACGAATTCGTCCGGAAAATCCTTGCAGGTGCATTTCCGAACTTGTTATGCTTAAGGCGTACGGCGAATCAAACGCCTCCGGTTTTGTGAAATCAAAAAACACCGCCCGTCCCCGTTCAGGCGCACAGTAATCACACAATATTTTATGCCCAGAAAACAGAATCGAATTCCTGTCTCGATCAATGTCATCTTGCAATGCTCCTCCGGCAGACGGGAAGCGAGGATCAGCGACCTCAGTCTCGGCGGCTGCTTCATCGATTGCTTGATGCCGATTATTGAAGGCGAAATCGTGTCCTTCAAGCTGGAAGTGGAGGACGGCATCTGGCTCGATTTAGAAGGCAAAGTGTCGTACATTTTTCCAATGATCGGCTTCGGCATCCGGTTTCTTCCGATGCCGGAAGAAAAACGCGGCGCGCTCGAACACCGCATCCTCATGAGCGGCGCCGATCCGTGGCGGGGCGATTAAGCGGCACCTGCCGATGCGAATTTCAACCATCGATCGACTCTTTCCGAGAAGAATCGCCGCGACGAATTTTTTCATGTCCGGTTTTGCGCTTCGTCCGCGTCTTATTAAACGGGAGACGTTCAAAATCCCGTATTTGATTTTGGAAGGAAGGAAAAAACGATGCTGAAGATACTGCAAATCAATTACCGCCTGAATGCGGCCGTCGCCGATTTTCTGCGCGAAGCGGAACCCGTCGCGCGGATGCTGGCCGGCGTCGCGGGGCTGCGCTGGAAAATCTGGCTCAAAAATGAGACGGAAGCGGAAGGGGGCGGCGTGTATCTGTTCGAGGACGCCGCGGCGCTGAAAAAATTCATCGACGGACCGTTTATCGAGAAATTGCGCGCGCACCCGTCGGTCGCGGAACTGACCGTCAAACAATTCGACGTGCCGGCGGAGCTTTCATCGGTCACGCGCGCGCCGGTTTGAGGACGGCGGAAAGGCCGTTCAAAAACGAAATGTAAAATTCGCCAAAAAGCGCCGCGCCAAACATGCTTAAATCAAACGATCAAGGCGGAACAAAAACATCAACGAGCAAGGGAGGAAAAAAAATGGCCAAAGTAGCGGCCGAAAAGGAAACGGGCGTCAGCGCGATCGCCTACGGAAACAAACATTCATTTACAAATCTCGGAGCGATGGAAATCGAGCGCCGCGAGCCGCGGACGCAGAACGTCGCGCTCGATATTTTATACTGCGGCGTCTGTCACTCGGATCTTCATCAGGCGAGCAAGGACTGGGGCAACACGTCGCCGGTACGACGCCGAAAGAAGCGTAGGTGCGGCGTTTTTCGACGCGAAGGGCGCGACGATTATTTGAAACGTCAGGAAATAGCGAAGAAAATTCACTTTTCCGGAAAGCTGAACTTTTGATTTTCCTTGAAAAATCTTCGCGCCCTTCGCGTTAAATACCTCCGGTTCAAACCGCCGAATTGCCGCGCAGGCGCGCGATGTCGCGCTGCGGCGGCGCGCCGAAGAGCTTTTTATATTCGCGGCTGAAGTACGAAGGATCGTCGTAGCCGACCTGCAGCCCCGCGCTCGCGACGTCCAGATCCTCGCCGAGCATCAGGCGGCGCGCTTCCTGCAGGCGCAGTTGTTTGTGAAACTGCAGCGGGCTCATCGCCGTCACC
This sequence comes from Pyrinomonadaceae bacterium, assembly GCA_036563455.1. Taxonomy (GTDB): domain Bacteria; phylum Acidobacteriota; class Blastocatellia; order Pyrinomonadales; family Pyrinomonadaceae; genus JAFDVJ01. The sequence continues at coordinate 280,098 of DATCMK010000025.1, forward strand.
GATTTGAAGTGATGATGAAACCCCGAAACGCTCATCCCGAGTTCGCGGGCGATGTTTTCGATTCTTAACGGCTCGGCGATGTTTTCGCGCAGCTGCCGGACGGCTCTCGAAATGCGGCGCGCGTCGCCCTCGACGGCGACGAGATGGCTGAGCCGCGCGCCCTGTTCGCCTTTCAATAGCCGGTAAACGATTTCGCGCACGATCAGCGGCGCGAGGAATTTCATCTCGTCCGGCGTGTCGAGCAGCCGCGCCAATTTCACGATCGCGTCGAGCAGATCGGCGTCGATCGGGCTGACGTTCATCGCTTTGACCTGCCCGTCGCCTTTCTTTATTTTGATGCCCGATTCCATCATCACAGCCGCGACGACCGCCGGCTCAAGATCGAGGCGGAAACTCAGGTAAGGCTTTTCTTCGGAAGCCTCGACGACCTGGCTCATGATCGGCAGATCGACCGACGAGATTAAATAATGACCCGGGTCGTAGCGAAACACTTCATCATTCAGGAGCACTTCCTTGCTGCCCTGCGCGATGACGCAGAAGGCGGGCTTAAAAACCGAGTGCAGCGGAAGCGTCGGTGTGGACGAGCGAGCCAGAAAAACGCCCGGAAAAATTTCGCGGAATTCGCCGTCGGAAACGGCGCGGCGCGTCCTTTCGATAAGTTCCTCGCGGTTGATCCCGATTCTTTGCCGGTGCAGTTCCGGTTGCAGATCATTCATAATCGTCATCTTAAACGCTTTGTTCGTCGTTGGCACGCCGCCGCGCGGAATTTTGCAGGATTGTCCGGATATTTGCGAGGATTGTCATAACGCCTCCCTTTAATGCGCGCTTATAATCTTAACTTAAGCAGGACAGGGCGAAAATGAATGCCCGTAAGAACCGAAAACCCTTTAGAGGATCGAACCGAAAAATCCGGGCGGTTTTGTTGGTAAAACCTGCGGGAATTTGAAAATAAAACGAAACGGAAATATTTTATTTATTTTAAGGAGAATTTTTTCATGAAAAACGTGAAAGCTTATTCGGCCGCCGCCGCGACGGCGCCGCTCGCCGCGGACACGATCGCGCGGCGGGAATTGACCGCGGGCGACGTCGAGATCGAGATTCTGTTTTGCGGCATCTGCCATTCGGATCTGCATTACGCGCGCGACGAATGGCACGACGCGATGCCGACCGTCTACCCGTGCGTGCCCGGGCACGAAATCGTCGGGCGCGTCCGCGGGGTCGGTTCAGAAGTCGCCAAATACAAAACGGGCGACCTGGTCGGGGTCGGCTGCCTCGTCGATTCGGACCGCACGTGCCCGAAATGCGAAGCCGGACTCGAACAGTTTTGTCCTAATTTTACGCTGACTTACGGTTCGCCCGACAAGCACACGGGCGGGGTCACGTACGGCGGTTATTCCGAAAGCATCGTCGTCGACGAGCGATTCGTCCTCCGCGTTCCCGAAAACCTCGATCCGGCCGGCGTCGCGCCGCTGCTCTGCGCGGGCATCACGACCTATTCGCCGCTCAGGCACTGGAAGGTCGGACCGGGCAAAAAGGTCGGCGTCGTCGGCCTGGGCGGGCTCGGGCACATGGCGGTTAAATTCGCGCACGCGTTCGGCGCGCACACGGTCGTTTTCACGACTTCGCCCGGTAAAAAAGAAGACGCGCTGCGTTTAGGCGCCGACGAAGTCGTCGTTTCGACTAATCCCGATGAAATGCAGAAACACGCCGGAACCTTCGATTTCATCCTCGACGCCGTTTCCGCCGAACACGACGTCAACGCCTACATCAACCTGCTCAAGATCGACGGCAATTTGACGATGGTCGGCGCGCCGGAAAAGCCGCTGCAGATCGCCGTTTTCCCGCTCCTTTTCGGTCGCCGCAGCGTGTCGGGTTCGCCGATCGGCGGTCTGCCGGAGACGCAGGAAATGCTCGATTTCTGCGGCGCGCACAATATCACGGCGGACGTCGAAGTGATTCCGATTCAGAAGGTCAACGAAGCCTACGAACGTTTGCTGAAATCGGACGTGAAGTATCGTTTCGCGATCGATATGGCGTCGCTTAAATCCGAATAATCGAGCGGGCGAAAAACGCCCGAATAAATTCGCATGCCGCAAAGAAAAAGAAGGCGCCTAAGGCGCCTTCTTTTTCTTTGCGCGCGTTCCGAGCCGGCTTTTCAACACGGTCAGAGCGATTCTGGTCCGGCAACAGGCAGGCGCTTGAAAACGGTCGAACCGCGCTCAAAAAAAACGAATAAGAAAGATTTTTTGAACTCGCTGTTCATTCGCATGAATTGTTTTGAAGGAATTGATACGGAACGAAAAAAGCGCGGCAGTCCCTTCGATGAAACCCGCGCCCGTTTTTATCCGCCCGAAACTTTCGGAGTCCGGGCGGGACTTCTACGTTACAGCGACGCCGCCGAAAAAGTTTTCAAAAAGCCGGTCTTTTTCGCACCGGGAATTCGGTCGTCGATGCGCGGCGCGGGGAAAAATGAAAATCGGTTATCCAAACGGAACGGAAACAACGCGTTGAAAGACGAAAGGGAGGAAAATTTCATGAAGGTTTTTTTTATTCTTTTGATTCTTTTGGCGACGGTCTTTATCGGCGGACTGATCACGGCGTTTCTCGATTACCTGGAATTTAACCAAAAACATTGAGCCGCTCAACGCCGACGCGGGTCGACGGCGCGTTTCGCGTTTTCGCCGCATTTAAAGACAAAACCGATCGCTGCCGCGGACATGCTTAACGCTGCGGCCGTTAAGACAAATATAAATCGTTTATTTCGGATGATCCCGCTGCGCGTCGGTGATTTCGCGCCAGCGCTCCGGTCGTTCCGCGGTTTCCCGCAGCTCCTCACCGCCGTCCGGCTCAAGCCATCGTCCGTCTTTATAAAACACGATATGCTTAACCGAGTGCTTGAATTCCGCATAATATTGACCGTTCTGCGGAGGGTTGATTTTTCCGTCGTTCCAAACGTCTTTCATATTATTCATCGATTGTAAAAATCAGCTCGATTCCGTTTTTTCATCTTTTCCGCAGTTCCGCCGATCTCGGCGAGCAGCGCGTGCAGCCGGTCGAAGTCGAGCGGCTTGTCGAGGCATTCAACCGCGCCGGCGCGGAGGGCTTTTCGTTTCTTTTCGAGATCCCGGCAGAAAGCGGAAAAGACGACGATCGGGATTCGGGCGGTAGCGGCGTCGTTCTTCATGACGCGCCTCGCGTCGATGCCGCCGACGACCGGCAGCATCAGATCCATCAGGACGACGCCCGATTTTGTGTTTTCGCGATCTCGACCGCCGCTTTGCCCTCGCCGGCGACGTCGACTTCGAATCCCTGCATTTCCAAATTCAAGTGAATGACCTCTCTATAATCCGAATCGTCCTCGACCGGCAGCACTTTGACCGCCATAACGCGCAACATCCCCCTCGTTCTCGAAATGAGAACGTTTGAAGGGCATCTCAATGATAAAATAGACAAAAAATCTAATCAACGCTTTTTACCGGTTGACGAAAAGCCACGTGATTTGGTTTATAATTGTAAGTCCCTTCAACACCCCGCGATTCTCCGCGAAGCCCGGATCGTTCCGCGCTCGCGCGACCGGAATTTTCGGCGAACCGATCTTTTCCGGGCGGGACGGCAAAAATATCAAACGAGTTTGATGCATAGGAGTTGAGCGTAATGTCACGTATGTTCACCGACCGCCGCTCGGCGGCGAAATGCAAATACTGCGAGCGACGGATGTCCGCCCTCGATTTTAAGTGCCGCACGTGCGACCGCGTCGTCTGGCGGCCGCTGCAGGCGGCGATCGCGGCCGCCGCCGGAACGATTTTTCTGATAACGCTGTTCGGTCTGATGATCGTGCTGGCTGAAATTTAATCGAGGGCTGCGCGGCGGATCAATTAATGAAAAGTGAGGGATGCTCACCGCCTTTTGCCGAGAATCGGCGCGGATTCTCGGGCGCGCGGAGAGCGAATCTTGATACGAAGCGTTATTTTGTTCTTCGATCGCGAAAATCGGTTCGATTTTCGCTTCGCCGCCGTTTCTCGTTATATTAAAGCCTTCGGCGACGTTGCTCGGCCTCGGGCGGTTTCGGCGGCGATCGCGCTTTCCGGCTGCCGGGAAGATCGGAAATAATGTTTGAAAAGGTACTCCCACGGCGTCACGACGAGGACGATGACGATGCCGACGAGGTTGTCGCCCAAAGTTCCCGACATGCCGGCATCCGAATGGCCTGAAGACCAGAAGGGCAGTCCGAACGCGACGAGCCAGATCAGCTTCCACAGAAATTCGAAGAGCATGACCGGCAGCATTTGCAGCGGATAAAAAATCCCGAGCAGCGCGAGCAAGGATACGGCGCCGAGCATGCTGCGCACGACCGTGTTCATGTGCGGCACGTTTTCGCCCGGAAAAATAATGCCGCCCCAGATCATCAGCGCCAAGCCGACGGCGATGAACAAATAACCGGCTCTCAACAGATACAGCCTCCAGGTCGGAATTTTGGACATTAGGTAAACACCTCCTTCGTTTTTGATTGCCATAACGGATTTTCCGTAAAAGTTACGATTGTGTTAACGCATTTTCAAAAGGATTTGTTCGCCGGCAGGATGACCCATCGTTATCCTTCGATCGCGGAAGGTCTACTCGATTTCCGTTTCGTCGCCGTTTCGCATGAATTTACAGCCCTTAAGAGCCTTCGACCGCAACGAGAATTTCCGCCGGATTTCATCGAAGTAGCGCTCGGCTTTCTTCTTTACCGGGACGAGGTTCGAATTCGGGTTCGGCCTCGGTTTCGTTTCGGAGACGATCGGCATTTAACCGGCCGCCGCTTTTCGGCCGGCACTGTTTATGCCGCAATTACAGCGAAGCCGAACAAAAATCTGGTCTTTCGGCAGCGTCTGCGGTAATATGCTGGTTGTTTCGCAAGCGACCCGCATTGAGACAGTTTTTTGCTCTTCAATGAAAGACGAATTCGCCGGCGCGTCGGGCAAAAAGGATTAAATGATATGAAACGATCTGTAGATGAGGACATCGCGTACATCGACCGGATGAGAGCGGAGATCGCCGAAGCGGAAAACGCGCCGAACGACGTCGAACCGCTGCGCCGGCATTCGGCGCCGGAGTTGGTATTGATTCCGGACGGCATGCCGCCGATCGAGGGCAGAGAAAACGCGCTGGATTTGATGCGGCGGATGTGGAGCGTCTTCGACGTCGCGACCGTTTACGAAAGCGAAGCGGTCGACGTCACCGGCGACGTCGCCATCGACCGAGGCAGCGCCAAAGAAACGCTGAGAAACAAGACGACCGGCGAAAGCGTCGAAAATTCGTTCAATTATTTGTGGATCAGCAAAAGAGACGAAAACGGCGTTTGGAAACAAACGCATGTCATTTGGAACAAGCGCGGCGCATAAGAAACCGTAAAGAGATGTCGAGAAGCGATTTAACCATTTGATCCCGACAAAAAGAGTCGTGATTTTTGGAATTGGTTCACGTTTGGCCTCCGCCTCTGCGGCACGTTTCGGGGCAATAGAAAAGCGACGCATTTTATAACGCCGCTAAACCTTTGATTTTATTAGTACACCCGGCAGGATTCGAACCTGCGACCCTCTGGTTCGAAGCCAGATACTCTATCCAGCTGAGCTACAGGTGCAAAGCAGTTTTGATTTTAGATTGCCGCAAATCGATTTGCAAGCGCCGCTTCATTAAAAATTAAGCTCACGGTTTTTGGAATTCCGTGCGGATCAGCTTGACCAGATTTTTGATGTCTTCCTCGCCGAGACGGTCCTTGAATGCGGGCATCCCTTCGTCGGGTTCGCCGTTTTTGATGACCTCGATAAATTCCGCGTCCGATTCTTTTTTCAGGCGCTCGGACGTGAAATTCGGCGCTTTGATGCGCTTGCCGTTGAGGTCGGTTTCGCCGCCCGTGCCGTCTTCCTTATGACATTTGATGCAGGTGTTGAGATAAATCTTTTTCGCGGCGGCGAGCTCGTCCGGCGCGGCGCTCGGTTGGTTGTTGGCGGCGGCCGTGCCGGCGTTCGTCACGACGACGTTCGCCGCGTTCGAATCGGCGGTTTTATTTTCCGAACAGGCGAAAATAAAAAACGCAAGCGCGGCTGAAACCGCGCCGGATTTAAGAAATTTCATCGATCATCCCCCAAAAGTTTGCTGTCAAAACTTACAAAGTTTAACTTAGAAAAAGAGGTTTGACAAAATTTATGAGCGAACGGAAAAAAATCCTGATCGGCGGCGAATGGCGGGCAGCGGGCGAAAGCTTCGCGGTTTCGAATCCTTTTTCGGGCGAGCCGCTCGCCGAGGTGTTTGCGGCGAACGAACGCGAAAACGAGGAGGCGATCGCGCTCGCCGAAACCGCGGCGAAAGAAATGCGGGCGTTGGCGCGTTTCGAGATCGCGCGCGGTTTGCGAAAAATCGCCGACGGCATCGAACGGCGCAAGCGCGATTTCGCCGAAACGATCGCCCTTGAAGCCGCCAAACCGATCAGGGCCGCGCTCGGCGAGGTCGAGCGCGGCGTCGCGACATTCGCGTGGGCGGCGGGCGAAGCCGAAAGATTCGCCGGCGAGATCGTGCCGATCGACACGATCGCGACCGGGAAAGGGAAAACGGCGCACACGAAACGCGTTCCGCGCGGCGTCATCTACGGCATCACGCCGTTTAATTTCCCGCTCAATCTGGTCGGGCATAAAGTCGCGCCGGCGCTCGCCGCCGGCAATTCGATCGTCATCAAGCCGAGCCAGCGCACGCCGCTCACGGCTCTGCTTCTCGGCGAGGTCTTTCTCGAAAGCGGACTGCCGAAAAGCGCTTTGCAGATCGTGCCGACGGACACGAAATACATCGAACCGGTTTATACGGACGAGCGCGTCAAAATGATCTCGTTTACGGGCAGCGCCGAAATCGGCTGGCAGATAAAGGCGAAAGCGAACAAAAAAATGGTGACGCTCGAACTCGGCGGCAACGCTCCCGTGATCGTCGACGAGTCGGCGGATTTCGAACGCGCGCTCAAACAAACGACGATGGGCGCGTTCACTTACGCCGGGCAAATCTGCATCTCCGTGCAAAGGGTTTTCGTGCACGACAAAATCTTCGACCGCTGGACCGAAAGATTCATCGAAAACGCGCGGAATTTGAAACCGGGCGATCCGCTCGACGAAGCGACCGAGTTTTCGGCGATGATCGACGAAAAAGCGGCGGAAAAAGCCCAGAATTGGGTGGCGGAAGCCGCCGCCAACGGCGCCCGGATTCTCTGCGGCAACGCGCGCGAACGCGCGCTGCTCGACGCGACCGTCGTCACCGATACGAACCCGGAAATGCGCGTCGCGTCGGAAGAAATCTTCGCCCCGGTCGCGGCGGTCGAAAGATTCGCCGATTTCGGGGAAGCCGTCGATCTCGCGAACAATACGAAATACGGTCTGCAGGCGGGCGTTTTCACGAACGATCTGGCGAATATGCAGTACGCCGCCGATTATCTCGAATACGGCGGCGTCGTCTTCAACGACGTGCCGACCTTCCGCGTCGACAATATGCCGTACGGCGGCGTCAAGGAATCCGGTTTCGGTCGCGAAGGCGTCCGCTACGCGATGGAAGAAATGAGCGAAATCCGTTTGATCGTGATGAATTCATAAAACTTTGGGTATCGAAAATATGAAAACCGCGATTTGTTGTTTGGTTATTTTGACGGCGTGGCTGAATTTTTCCTGCTCTAGAAATGTTGAAAGCTCGCCGATTTCGGAGAACGAAAAGCCTGCTGAAGTAATTTTGATTTCAACGCCGCAACCGGCTGTTTCTCCCGAAAAATACGAAGAATTCGACATTGCCGGGCAGTTCGCCTGGTTCAGGAACAATGATACTCCTCCGACGATCGAACATAACGGCTTTATAGTCAGAAGAGTTGGAGTCACCAAATCCGATGAATTCGGTAGTCCGAAAGCCGAGATTTACGATTTGATCGTTACCAAGAACGGGAAAACGGTTCGCCGTTTTGAAGGGTCCTATAATCCGCTGGGCAATAGTTTAGGATTCGGACTTTATCAATTTTTAAGGAATTCAGAAAAACAATCATTTATTGTCGACGAATCGAATAGATACGACCGCGAATGGATTGTCGGTTTAGTGCCGAAATTTGAAGTGCTTTTCGATACCGCCGATTTCGGCGCCGATAAATTGATGGTGTTGGACGTCGATGGCGATGCAGAAAAGGAAATAACGGTCGGCAGATTCTGCTTTGAATCGGATTTCGGTTTTGCCATGTCTGATAGACCATGGGTAAGGGTCGTATTCAAATACGATTCCGTAAGGCGTAAGTATCTGCCGGCGAGTCATATTTTTACCGAATATTCTTTGGATGGTCAAGAAGAGCGGATTCAAAAATTCAAGGAAAATCCGGATAAAATCAACGGCAATAAATTCTCGAAGCTTTTGGAAATCTTTATGACGTATGTTTACGCCGGACAGGAAGAAACCGCCTGGAAATTCTTCGACGAAAACTTTTCAGATGAAATCAGGAAAGAGGAAATTAAAACAAAAATCTTGAAAGGTATAAAAAAAGACCGGATTTATAAATTCATTCGCCGCGATTTAACCCGGAAAAAATAAAAAAAGCGCAGACTTCAAATTTCCGCGCCTTTCTTGACCTGCTTTATGTCTTGGTGAATTAATATCTTACGCGCACCGTGCGCACGTAACGGCGACCGTTGCGGTAGTAAACCTGCCGGACGACGCGCGTGCGGCGGCTATTATTCCAACGGCGGTTACTATTCCAGCGGCGACTGCGGTTCCAACGCCGGTTTCGGCGCTGGTTGCCCACTCTGATGCGGATTTGCGGCGCGGCGGAATTGCTCGCCGAGTATTCCGTCGCCGGCGCGGTTTTGTTGCCGGTCGTTGAAGCGAAACTTTCCGAAGGCAAAAAAATCACCATCGAAGCCGCCGCCAAAAACAAAGTCGTCAATTTTTTGTACATAAGTTCTCCCTTGTTCGTATAATTTACGCCGCCCGAAACGGGTTGGCGCATGTTTTCAGACTACCAGCTAAATAATTAAATCGGCAATGTTTAATAGACGAATTCCATGTTCGGGCTTTAACTCTTTTCCGAAATCTTGTATGTTCAGTCTTGATGAAAAAGCAACTCGGCCCGCTCATGTTTTTCGTATTTCTGCTTTTCGTTTCGTCGATTTGCCCGGCGCAGGAGGTCGCGACCAAAAAACTTTCGGTTTCCGGTTTGACTTCCCGGGCGACGGTGCGGCGCGACGCGCGCGCGATCCCGTACATCGAAGCGGCGAACGACGCCGATCTGTACTTCGCGCAGGGTTTCGTGACGGCGTCCGACCGGCTCTGGCAGATGGATCTTTTGCGCCGCGTCGCGCGCGGCGAGCTCGCGGAAATTTTCGGCAAACAGGTCGTTAAAGAAGACGAACGCTGGCGTCGCTACGGCTTTTCGCGCATCGCCGAAGAATCGCTGACGACGCTCAACCCGCAGCTCAAAAAAGCGCTCGAAGACTACGCGCGCGGCGTCAACGCCTACATCGCCACGCTCGACAAGGAAACGCTGCCGATCGAGTTCAGGATTCTGCAATACCATCCGGCGCCGTGGAAACCGACCGACACGATCTGCCTCGGCAAGATTTTGGCGGAAGGATTGAGCTCGACTTATCGATTGGATCTGATCCGCGCGTCGCTGCGAAATTTGCCGCAGGACAAACTCGCGGATTTGACCAACAACGTGACGCCGTTCGACGTCGTTTTGTTCGGCACGGATGCCGCGCAAAAACGAACCGCGGAACGAACCGGTAAAGATGAAATGCGAATCACGAACGGAGACTTGCGGTTTGCCGAACGCGACGCGGCGCTGCGTGAAAATTCGCTCGCGCGCGTCGGATTGTACGCCGAGGATTTGGCGGCGAGCAACAACTGGGTGATCTCCGGCAAACGGACGGCGGACGGCAAACCGCTGCTCGCCAACGACCCGCATTTGCAGCCCGCCGCGCCGGGAATCTGGTATCTGACTCATCTTTCGGCGCCGAACGTGCGCGTTTCGGGCGTCACGTTTCCGGGCGTTCCCGGCATCGTGCTCGGGCATAACGAACATATCGCGTGGGGCGCAACGAACGTCGGACCGGACGTGCAGGATTTATACCGCGAAACTTTCAACGATCGGGGCGAATACCAAACGCCGGCCGGCTGGGAAAAAGCCGTTACGCGCCGCGAGGAAATAAAGGTGCGCGTCAATCCGCTTGCGCCGGCGACGGAAACGCAGGTGCTCGAAACGCAGGAAACGCGCAACGGCGCGATCATCACGGACGAGACGGGACAGAAATGGGCTTTAAAGTGGACGGCGCGCGACCCGCGCAATCAGGAGTTCGAAGCCTTTTTTCTTTTGAACCGCGCGAAAAACTGGCGGGAGTTTCAGAACGCCCTAAAAACCTACGGCGGCGCGACGCAGAATTTCGTTTACGCCGACGCATCGGGCAATATCGGCTGGATCGCCGCCGGAAAAATCCCTCTGCGCCGCAAGGGCGACGGCGCGCTGCCGTACGACGGCGCGACTTCGGACGGCGATTGGACGGGTTATATTCCGTTCGAAGAGCTGCCGCGTCTTTACAATCCGCCGTCCGGCTTGATCGTCACGGCGAACCAGCGCATCGTCGGCACGGATTACAAATATTTCGGCGTCGTTTCGCGCGACGCGGCGAGCCCGTGGCGCGCGCGGCGGATTTACGATCTATTGAAAGACAAAACGCGCGTCACGATGGACGACGTGCGCGACGCGCAGCTCGACGTTTACAGCGGCGTTTATGCCGAACTGGCGAAGGAAATCGTCGCGGCGAACGCGGCTTCGCCCGAAACGGTCGAGACTTTGAAAAATTGGGACGGCAAAATGACGGCGGATTCGAAGGCCGCGCTGCTCGTCAACGAAATCCGCAATTGCGCGGCGAGTAAAATCGGCGAGGAAAACAAAGTTCCGGGCTACATCGTCCGCGAAAGGGTTTTGTACTGGGCGATCAGGGATAAAGCAGCGCGCTGGCTGCCGAAAGCGTTCACGAGTTACGCCGATTTGCTGAAAGCCTGCGATCTTGAATCGCGCGCTTCGCTGGCGAGCGCGAAAAGGTTCGGCGCCGACGAAACGAAATGGCGCTGGGGCGGCAGTTTCGTCGCGAATTTTCAGCATCCTTTGGCGATCGTGCCGCTCGTCGGCGCGCAGTTTGCCGCGAGGTTTACAGATGTGAACGGCAGCGGCGTGACGCCGAACGTCGGCGCCAACGTGTCGATGCGGCTCATCGCGAGCCCCGGAAACTGGGACGCGACGCGGCACGTCATCCCGCTCGGGCAATCCGGCGATCCGAATAGCCCGCACTGGAAAGACCAGTTCGAAGCTTGGCGCAGCGGGGCGCCGGCGCTTTTCCCGTTTACGAAAGCGGCAGTCGAGCAGGCGGCGAAGGAAATTGTGTTTTTGGCGGTCGAGTAATTCGTTTTGAGTTTCGCTTCCAGGCGGCAAATCTTTTTTTATGAATCGCTTGCCGCCCGAAAGCGGGACTCAAATCTTTTTCGCTTCGTTTCTTCGCGCGATAAAATCGCTCAAAATGATCGCGGCGGCTTCGTTGTCGACCCTTCGCCGAAATTCCTTTTCCGACACGCCTTCTTTCCAGAGCCGCCCCTTCGCTTCGTATGAGGTGGCGCGTTCGTCCTGCAGAGCGACCGGAATGTCCAAGGACAGCGAAAAATTGCGCGCCAAACGGCGTGCTTCCCGCGACATCTCGCTCTCGGTGCCGTCGAAGTTATACGGCAAACCAATCACGAGGCCGACGGCATCAAAGTCCGCGAGTATTTCTTTGATTTGCAAAAGGAATTTTTTCCAACCGGTTCTTTCGATGGTCTTGACCGGGCGGACCGTGAACTGCAGCTCGTCCGAAACGGCGACGCCGCAGCGCTTCGTGCCCGGATCGAGCGCGACGAGTCTGCCTTCGGCGGGCACCGCAAAAACATCTAAAAAGTCCGGTTGATTAGTTGTTTCTTTCTCTTGCACGAATATTATTACTTGATAGATAATTGTTTGTCGTCGTAAACATTATTGCAAGTTGAGCCGTAATAAAAACTTTAAGAGGTAAAAAATGTCATTTCGCGGTAAATTAATCCTTGTTTCAATTTCGATGCTGATCGCGCTCTACGCCATTACGGGCGGCATCATGGGCAATTTTTTCAGCATCAACGCGCAGCAGCCGATCAACGATTCGGGCGCGCAGCTCAGAATTTTCGAATCCGTTCTCCAGCACATTCAGAACGATTACGTCGACGAGCCGAATCTGGAAAGAGTTCGCGCCGGCGCGCTGCGCGGACTGGCTTACGGGCTCGACCCGTATTCGTCTTATTTGACGGCTGATCAGGTGCGCGATTACCAGGCGAAAAAACAAAACACCCTGACCGGCATCGGCGCGGAATTTTCGCAGGTTTCTTCGTATCTCTACGTGATTTCGGTCGTCAAAGACTCGCCCGCCGACAAAGCCGGGCTGAAAGCCGGCGACGTGATCGAATACATCGAAAACAAGGCGACGCGCGACATCTCGCTCTACGACGCGCGCCAATTGATTATGGGCGAAGCCGGCTCGGGCGTGAAACTGCGCGTGCTGCGTTCGGGCGCGAAACCGCAAACGATTACCGTCTCGCGCGGCAGCTACAAAATCCCGCCCGCCGAATCGAGGGTCGAAGCCGGCAAGGTCGGCGTCGTCAAGGTTTACAGCCTCGAAGCCGGCGAAGCGAACGACGTGAAAACGCAGGTGCAGAACCTGACGAAACAGGGCGTTCAGAAAATCATCCTCGATCTGCGCGGCGTCGCCGCCGGCAAGATCGACGAAGGCGTCGCGGTCGCGAACCTTTTTATCAAGGACGGCACCCTGGCGCAGGTCATCGGCCGCGAAAACAAAGTTCTGCAGACGTTTAACGCCGATCCGTCGAAAGCGATTTTCGACGGTAAGGTCGCCGCGCTGATCGACCTCGGCACGGCGGGCGCGAGCGAGGTGATCGCCTCGGCGCTGATCGAGCGCAAACGCGGCGAAGTCGTCGGCGAAAGGAGCTTCGGCGCCGGCACCGAACAGCAGTTATTCACCTTAAAGGGCGGCGACGGCCTTCTGCTGACCACGCAGAAATGGGCTTCCGCCACGGGCAAAACGTTCCTCGGCGAAGACCGCAACAATTCGGGCGTCAAACCGACGGTCGAGGTCAAGAAACCGGATACGCCGGAACCGATCGAAGTCGAAGAGCTCGTCGATCAGAACGAAGATCAGCAAACGAACCCGCAGGCTTCGCCGACTCCGACGCCGAAGGTCGAGCAGAAACCGGTCGTGCAGGAAGATCTGCAGCTGAAGAAAGCGCTCGAGCTCATGCAGGATAAAACCAACGCCGCGAAGGCGGGCGAATAAATCAGCAAAATTAGAAATTCAAACTTAATAAGCGTCCCGAATCGGAATTGTTCACGGTTCGGGACGCTTTCGATTTTGAGGTTTCGATTATAAATTTCGAATTTTTTACGGGGTTTGTTGTCTGAAAACAAGGCTGTTAAAATCAACTGCTAATGACGGAATACAAGGTAATTGTGCGCGCGGTGCGGGAAGGCGATTTAGATGAATGGTTTCGCCTGCGCCGCCGGCTCTGGGACGAACTCTCGGAAGCGGAACACCGCGAGGAAATGCTCGATATTTACGCGCACACCGATTCGCAGCTCGTGCTGGTCGCCGAGAAAGAAGGTCGCCTCGTCGGTTTTCTCGAAGCGAGCATTCGCCCGTTCGTCGAGGACTGCCACACCGATCACGTCGGCTACCTCGAAGGATGGTTCGTCGAACCCGATTTCCGGCGTTACGGAATCGGCGGCGATCTGGTGCGCGAAGCCGAACGCTGGGCGCGGAAGAAAGGCTGCACCGAAATGGCGTCCGACGCCGAGGTTGGAAACGATTTGAGCCTCGCCGCGCATCTAAAACTCGGTTACGAAGAAACGTCGCGGCTCGTTCATCTGCGCAAGGATCTGGTCTAAATGAAAAATTCGAAATTCAAAATTCAAAATTTCCGGCTTTTAATTGGCATTTTGCTTTGGGCGTTGTGCGTTTCCGCCGCTTTCGCGCAGTCGACCAACCAGAGTTTTCCGACCGCCGTCGCTTCGAACGAAATCAGCGGCACGATCCGCGCGCGCGACGTCGGCGACGCGCGCCTGACGACTTATTTTTACACTTTCAACGGTCAGCAGGGCGATATTTTCATCAACGTCGTAACGAAGAATCTCGACGGCGACATCGACGTTTTTACCGCCGAGGGCTTACGCCCGCTGACGAAAATCAGGGTTTATTCCGACAATCCGGAAGGCGAAACGGGACGCGTGATTTATTTGCGCCAGCCCTTAAAGCTGATTCTGCGCGTCGAAGGTCGAACGCCGACCGACGAACCCGCGACTTTCCGCATCAAATTCGCCGGCAGTTTTCAGGCGGTCGCCGCGACTCCGGAGACGGAGGAACCGAAACAGCCCGAAGTGGCGAGCAATCAGGACTCGGACGTGCGCGTCAATTCGGTCGGCACGATCATCGAAGTCAAGCCGAAAGCGACGCCGACGCCGGCGGTCGCGCGCGCCGAAAACGAGGAGCCGAAAAGGCGGTCGGAAAAAAACGAAACCGAAAAGCCGGAAACCGCGAAACGCGAAGAACCGGAAGAAACCAGCGACCAGCGCCGTCCGGAAGTCGTCGTGACCGACAATTTGCCCGAAAAACGAAACGAGCCGGAATCGAAGGTCGAGGAAAAAATCGCCGAAAACGAAGCGCCGAAAACGACTCGGACGCCGCGCCGGCGTACGAATCCGCGCCGCAGCCGGACGGAGACTCCGGTCGAAACCGAAACCAAGCCCGCGCCGCCGAGCGAAAAGAAAACGGCCAAAATCGCGCCGGTCGATCCGGCTGAGCTGACGAATATCCGGCTGATCGTTGATTTTAAGGACGGCAGAAAGATCGAGCGTCCGATCAATGAGATTCTAAGATTCGGCGTCGATAAGGGAATTCTCACGATAATCGCCAAGGACGGCAATATCGGACGTTACACGATGCTCGACATTCTGAAAATTACGGTCGAATAAATCAAATGGCAAAACCGGATGCGGGTAATTCCGATAAAAACGGATTTTCGCGGATTGTTCGACCTTAAAAATGAATCCGTGAAAATCCGTTTTCAATCCGCTTTTACCCGCGTCCCGTTCGGTTCATTCAAAATCCAAAGCTGTTTTATTTGGCCGAAATCGTTTGTTTTAAGCGCTCGATCAATGGGCTTTTCGGGTTTGCCTGTTCGAGTTCGGCGAGGTATTTCTGCGCGTTCTCCTGATCGCCCTTGCGGTAATACGCCGCCGAAATGTTGTAAAGCGTCGGTTCGTGTTTCGGATTGAGTTTCAAGGATTCCTGAAATTCTTTGATCGCGCGGTCGTAATCCGGATTTTGGCGTTCGAGAAACGTGATGCCCAGATCGGTGCGAACGGCGATGTCGTCCGGTTTCTTTTCGAGCGCCTGATCATAGAAGGTTTCCGCTTTTTCGAATTGCCGAATGTCGAAAAACGCGTTGCCGAGCCGCACTTGCTGCGCGCGGTCGGTCGGTTTGAGAATTGCCGCCGCATCGAAATAAACGCCGGCTTTCTCGAAATTCTGGATTTTCTGATACATCTCGCCCGCCCGCATTTGCGCTTCGAAGCTTTCCGGCTGGTTCTTCGCCTGATCGAGCGTCTGGGCGACGTCGGGCATCATCGCGCCGCTCGTCGACTCCTTCACGCTCGCGACCTGCGTCTGCTGATTCAAGAAGGGCGGATTCGCCGGGTTCTGCGCGCCGGACGAAGTCTGCAGCGCGGCGCCGCGGTTGAGATTGTTCGAAACGAAAAATCCGGCGAAAAACCCGACGACCAGACAGCCCGCGCCGATTAAAATGTATTTACCCATGATAGTTAACTGGCAATCGGCGAACGGTTGACCGGCGCCGAGCCGATTTCAGAGCTTCGACGGCCCAGCCGACCCCGCGTCGACTCACTTTTTCAAGCGTTTAAAGTAAACCGCTTTCGTGTTCTTCCGGTTGAAGAAAACCGATCGGTCCTCGAATTTGAGGTAATTGTCGTAGTCGACGAATTCAAAATCGAGCTGCGGATCGCTGACGATTTCCCAACCCTCGCCGCCGAGCTGCGCGAGCGCTTTTTGAAACGCGATCTCGCTCGCGCGCACGCCGGCGTTGACGCGCGCCTGATTGTTTTCGTCTAAAGGCAGCAGGCGCTCCTGCAAGTAACCCGTGTAATCGACTTCGTGTTTTACTTCCGTCAGCCGGCAGCCGTTGTTTTGCAAATAACAGATGACGGCGATGCCGGGAATTTTGTTCGTCCGGTCCTTCGTCGGATTGAACGAAAAGGCGGCGGTAACGGCGGCGTATTCCCACTGCACGCCCGCGGCTTTCTGCGCGGCGGTCGGTTGACTGAAAAATGAATAACCGAGCGCGCCGAAAAGACTAAGACCAAATCCGAGTAATAAATAAGCGGCGTGTTTCATAAAATTCTCCGGTCGAAATGGCGTCGAGCCGAATTTTATCACAAATTCCGACCGGAAAAGTTCCAAAAATTTACGCGTAGCTGTGCAGACCCGGAAGCAGGTAACTGACGCCCAAGTACGTGAAAATCACGAGCAGAAAACCGATGATCGCGAAATACGCCGAGCTTCTGCCCTTCCAACCGCGCGAGATGCGCGTGTGCAGAAAAGCCGCGTAAGTCAGCCACGCGACGAGCGCGCCGGTTTCCTTCGAGTCGAAGCCCCACGGTCGGCCCCACGATTCGTTCGCCCAGATCGCGCCGGTGATCAGCAGCATCGCGAGCCCGGCGAAAGCGAGACACGCCGTTTTGTACATCAAACTGTCGAGCGATTCGAGCGACGGCAGGCGTTCGCGCAAAGCTTCGGTCCTGAACGAAAACAGAATCACGAAAAACGTGCCGGCGAGCGCCGTCAAAAGCCCGGCGAATTCGACCGGATTGGTGTTCAGACTCAAAAACATTTTGTTCGAGTTCTGCTGGAAAAACTGCCTGCCCGCCTGCTCGAACTGCGCGGGCGTGATCGCCGCCATTTCCTGCACGGAAAGCTGTTGTTTGGCGGCGAGCTCCTTGCCGACGGCGACGTACTGCGCCGGGTTTCGTTCGAGCTGCGACTGCAGACCCGCTTCGATCGCGGTCGTCGATTTGATGCCGGTCACCCAGAATCCGACCGCGACGATCTGCACGATGAAGGCGGCTTTGAGCAGCGCGTGTCCGATCTGGCGCGCCTTTTCGTTTTGCTGGTACAAATACGCGAGAAACGCGGCGATCACGCCGAGCAGCAGAATTCCGGAAAGCGCGAGCGTCCAGCCGACGAAGGGAAGTTCGAAACGGAAAAAGGCGTTGAACGGCTTACCGCCCGCCGGGTTCGGCATGAACGTGCCGGCGCGGTAAACGGCGTTCGTGACGACCGACGCGCCGCTGATCGAGGCGATCACGGAAATCGCGAAAAGACTCGAAAAAATCGCCATCGCTTCGACCTTGACGCGGTCTTTCAAAAGGTAAACCACCGCGATCGCGAAACAGACGAGCGCGACGCCGTAGCTCAAACTCGCGACGCCGACGTGAATCGGTCGCCAGTACGAATCGAGAATCGGCATCAGATTCGAATGTTCGCCGCCGATGAAGCGGGCTAAAGTCAAAATCAAAGCCGCGAGCGGCAGCGTGAAGGCGCTCAAAAACTGAAAGTTTCTCCGGTGCGCCAGAAAAAGCGTCGTAATGCCGGCGCCGAACGCGAACGCGAGACTCAGGTCGTAGAGATTGGCGAACGGGATATAACGGAAAATCCACGGATTCGAATCGTTGCCGCTCGCCTGCAGTTGAATCAATTCGAATTCGTAGGCGTTGACCCAGCGCACGAGCCAGCTCGCGAGGTTAAAGAAAACTCCGAGCGTGGCGCTCCACAGACCGATTTTTTTCGCCATCTCGGACGGCGCGTAAAGGTTCGTTAATTCAAACAGCGCGGCTAAAATGTAGCAGGCGAGCGCGAGCATCATCAGCGCCGTGTCGGAAATAAAGCTCGAACCGATCTGCAGCCGCAAACCCAACATCGCGAACGCGCCGCCGATCGCCAAAATCGCCGGCAAATACGACCTCCACGCCGGAGTTTGTGATTTCGCCGTCCGCTTGCGCGCCGGAAAAACTTCGTTTTGAATTCTGCTGACTTCTTCCATAATTCTATCTGTTTTAAGCCCCGCCTTCAGACGGCTCAGGGCTTCATTAAAAAACTGTTAAGTAACGAATTGGCACTTAAGGACGGGACTCAAAACCGTCCCTGGCGCCCGTCGTCAATGACTCGACGATCGTTTTGAATTTATCTTCGAACGCCAGTTGGTTGCGGTTGGCGTTGCCGGCGAAAACCACTTCGAATTCGTGCTCGCCCTTTTTCTCGATCATCGCCCAGACGCGTTTGTGCGAAATGAAAAACACGAAAACGAGCGCGAAAATCAAACCGAACCCGCCGACGTACCAGGCGATGAACGCGGAGTTGAACGGGTCGTACTTGATCGACAAAACGTGCGCGAGCGGCGATTTTTCGTAGCCCGCCAAATGCCACCGGTAACCGGCCTTCGGCGCGGCGATCGGCGCGTTGTCGGGCAGCCGGTTGGCGAACGCGTAAACCTTCTGCGTCGCGCCGTCGGGCGTCGTGACGTCGAGAATCGCCGCCGGATTGTTGTAATCGCCGCTGCGCGTCGAAGGTTGCCCGCCCTGCATCACGAAATCCGGCACGAACGTCGAATAGGCGATTTTCGTCCCGTCTGGCAGCTCGGCGGTATCGTTGCGTTTTAATTTGACGTTTACGGGGGCGCCGCCGTTTTCCGGTTTTAATTCGAGCGTCATCGAGCTCGCGCTGCCCATCGTGATCGCGCTCGCCTGAAAGAAACGGTAACCGCGGTAAGTAAAGGGGTTGTTCAGACTGACGTCGGCGGCCGTCCGCCCGTATTCGGGATCGTCGATTTGAATTCTCGTCCGCCAGTCGAGCGTGTTGTTGATCTCGATCGACCCGCTCGGGTCGATCAGTTTCTGCTCGATCTCGGTGCAGGTGATCGTAAACGGAAGCTGCACGTTATAGCGTTCCTGCCGGTCGAGATTGATCTCGATCAGTTGGATCGCGTCGGTTTTCTGCGCCAGATTGAAATCTCGCAGGATCGCCGGGTTCGTGTCCGGCGTCAAGCGGATGTCGGCGTCGAAACCGGTCTGCAGCGCGACGAAATGGCCTAAAAAGAGCGTCAGCAAAAAGACATGCACGATGTACGCGCCCATCCGGTTCCATTTGCCGCGCTCGCCGAAAACGAAAAGCGACTTTTGAATTTCGGTCCGGCTGAAATCTTTTTTGCCGTCTTCATCGACGGCGTAAACTTTCGTTGTTTCCTCGGTCGTCCGCGGTTTGAACCCGTTCTGTTCGAACGCTTCGCTGATTTTCGCGGCGACTTCCATTCCGCTCGCGCCCGTCAGGCGGACGGTCTCATGCGGTTTTTGATTCAGCAGCCAGCCGCGCGTCGCGGTCAGTTTCGGCTCGGAAATGTATTTCCAGGCTGACGGAAAACGGTCGATCGATGCCAGAATGATGTTGAGCGAAAGCAGCAGCAGGAGAAGGATGTAATACCAGGAATGGTAAATGTCGAACAGACCGAGCAGCCCGTAGACGTATCGTTCGGCGGGCGTCCGCAGCGCGTAGGACGCTTCGAAGCCCTGCACGTTCTGCTGGATGAAAAGCATTCCGAGCACCGAGAGAAAAACCAGGATGCACAGCAAAACGACGCCGAACCGCACCGAGCTTAAAAAATCTAAAACGCGATTCAGCAGCGGCGCGGTTTTCGGTTTGGAAATTTCTTTTGTTTTTATAGACTCTTCAACTGCAGACATCTTTTATAGAAAATCATAACTTAGCCGATTTTATTTGTCACCTGACTTAAAAATAAGTTCAACTTTTAAGTAAAAATATACTTGTTTATATGCTGTGGTTTGGAAAATTGATTTTTACAGGCTATTCTTAATAATACTTCATTTTATTCGGTAAACATTGAATGGATATAATCACGGCAGAAATTGAGGAAACCAAAGCGCTCGGCTTGCGCGAAAAGCTCGCGGCGTACGTCGAACTGACGAAACCGCGCATCGCGTTCATGCTGGTTTTGACCTCGGCGGCGGGCTTTTATCTCGGCAGCAGCGAGGGGTTTAATTTTGCGCTTTTTACGAATGCGATGATCGGCATCGCGCTGCTCGCGTTCGGCGTCGCGACGCTCAATCAGTACATCGAGCGCGGAACCGACGCGCTGATGGCCCGCACCGCCCGGCGTCCGCTGCCGACCAACAAAGTTACGCCGAACGAAGCCCTGATTTTCGGTCTCGTGCAGTGCGCCGTCGCCGAACTTTACCTGTTATTTCTCGTCAACGGGCTGACCGCCTTTCTGGGTTTGATCGTGATCGTCGGCTACGTTCTGCTTTACACGCCGCTGAAAACGCGCACCTCGGCTTCGACCGCGATCGGCGCGCTGCCCGGCGCGATGCCGCCTTTGATGGGCTGGACGTCCGCCGCCGACGGCATCAACCTGAGTGCCTGGACGCTTTTCGCGCTGCTTTTTCTCTGGCAGTTTCCGCATTTTCTGGCGATCGCCTCGATGTATAAGGAACAATACGCGAAAGCCGGCATCAAGATGCTGCCGACGCTCGAAAAGGACGGCAAAATCACGGCGCGGCAGATCGTCATGTTTACGGTTTTGATGGTGCCGGTGAGTCTCGCGCCGTTTTTTCTCGGCATGTCGGGCGTTTATTATCTGGTCGGCGCGAGCGTTCTCGGAATCTGGTTTTTGTGGGCGAGCATCCAGGCGGCGCGCGCGAAAACCGTCGAAAAATCGCGGAAGCTTCTGTTGGTTTCCGTACTGTATCTGCCGATAATTTTTGCTCTAATGGTCTTCAACCATTAAAAATTATGAAAGTCGGAACTGCGCAAACTGATGTCAAGCCGGATAAGAAGCTGATCAAACGCCCGCGCCGGAGCGGTTTCGGCGGCGCCGGAAAGGGCGGCGGCGGAAACGGCGGCGGCGGCGGAAAAAACGGCGGCGGCGATGACGGCTTCGACAATCCTTCGACCGAGCTTTACGAAAAATCCTACAGCAAATCGAAAGTCTTTACCTGGTTTCTGCTGATCGTCGTGCTGATGACGTTCGGCGGTTTGATCGGCGCCTACATCGTGATTTCGACGAACGGCGTTCTCGAATGGCGCCCGTTCAGTCTGCCGTTTCAGGTTTATATCAGCACGGTTTTAATTTTAGTCAGCAGTTACACGTACAACACGGCGCAGCGTGCGATCAAACAAAACCAATCGCCAGAGGCGAAAAAATGGCTGCTCGCGACGACCGTTCTCGGCGCGATGTTTATCTCGTCGCAGATTCTGGCGTGGCTCGCGCTCGTCAACCGCGGTTTTTATATGCGGGAAAATCCGTATGGCGCGTTTTTTTATATCATGACGGCGCTGCATGCCGTGCACGTGCTCGGCGGAATCATCGCGCTCGGCTACGTGGTGCTTCAGAACTGGGTGCGAACCGACGCCGAAAAGGAAATCGAGCGCCGCACCGACATCGCTGGCGCGGTCGGCTGGTACTGGCATTTCATGGGCGGGCTCTGGCTCGTGCTGCTGCTGTTGCTGGGGTTTTGGAAATAGGCTATGGACACGGCCGGGAAGATCGACGATCAGAAAAAATCGAACGTTTTTATCAACACGATCTCGATCGTCGTGCCGCTCGTGGTCGCGATTCTGCTCGGTCTGCCGGCAAAACTCGATCTCGGAGCGTGGACGCGCAGCCTGCCGCACGTGATCGGCGCGATCAATACTTTAACGACCGCCGCCCTGATCCTCGGATTGGTTTTCATAAAACTCAAAAAGATAAATCATCATCGGGCGATGATGAGCGCCTCGTTCGCCCTCGGCGGTGTATTTTTGGTCTGCTACGTCATTTATCATCTGACCAATCCGGCGAATAAATTCAACGGCGAAGGCCTTATCCGGGGCCTGTACCTGTTCATCCTCGCGACTCATATCATTTTTTCGCTCGTCGTTTTGCCGCTCGTGCTGCGGGCGATGTTTTATGCCGCGACCGGGCGATTTGCGGCGCACAAAAAAATCGCGCGCTTCGCTTATCCGATCTGGCTGTACGTGTCCGTCACGGGCGTTTTGGTCTATCTGTTTGTTTATCAACTATTTCCGGCAAAGTAAAAAAGTTTAAATTTTCCTTGATTTAATTGGTTTATCTGACTATAATTTTAAGTGTTGAAAATTGAAACGCCGAAGCCGTTTTTCGATTAGCGGCGCGGGGGAACCAAAGTTTTGTATTTGCAAAACACGGGGCGAAGCGTTCATCGTGAACGCGGGGATTCTTCTTCTTTCCTAGCCCGACAGCTAACCTCGTAGGTGTGGTGAAGAAGCTACGAAAGAGTTATAACCTGTTAAGGTGCGATTTATTAGTGCTTTGTACCTTTGATTTTTCAACAAATCAAACAAAGACGTCCGGTCTTCTCAAAGAAACAAAAAGTTCCGTCACGGTTGGCGGAACTTTTTGTTTGTCTGCTTTCGGCTCATTCATTTACCACTTTCAGCGTCTTTAAGGGTATCTTCAAATCCTTGTCGAACGCGATGCCGGTCGGGGCTTCGTTTAATTTTAACGAAAAATTCTCTTCGCGTTTGGTAATCGAAATGCGTTCGCGCGTGACGCCGTTCGGCGTCGCGATCTCGAGCTCCAACGGCAGGACGAAAGCCGCCGGCGTTGAGTCTTCGGCTTTTTGAGTCTGGGCGACCTTCAAATCGAGCCGTTTGTTTTCCGTATCGTATTTATACCTGATTTCCAGGCGCGGGTAACCGGTCGCGTAAACCCATTGATTGAAAAACCAGTCGAGGTCGCTTTTCGACGCGTTTTCGAAAACTTCCTGTAAATCGCCGGTCTCGACGTTGCCGAGGCGATGTTTGTTCAAATAAATATTGATCGCCTGCCAAAACGTCTGGTCGCCGACCGTTTCGCGCAGCGTATGAACGACCGCCCCGCCTTTCTGATAGGTGGTCGCGTCGAAAATCGAATCGTCGGGACGCGCCAATCGATTGAAAAGCCCGTGCCTGCGCCCGGCGCGCGCTTCTTCGGCGAAATAAGCGTCGCGGTCGTCGGCGATTTTGCGCAGGTAATCGTCGCGTCCGTAGGCTTTTTCCCGCCAGACGGCTTCCATAAACGTCGCGAAACCTTCGTTCAGCCACAACTCCGCCCAGTTGCGGCAGGTCACGAAATTTCCGAACCAGGAATGCGCCAGCTCGTGCGAGATAATGTCCTCGACGACGAATCGGTTGCGGTCGGCGAAGAAAATATCGCGGTCGGAAAGCGTCGTCGCCGTGACGTTCTCCATGCCGCCGAGATTAAATTCGGCGACGATCGTCTGGTCGTATTTATTGAAAGGGTAGGCGACGCCGGTCAATTCCTCGAAGGTTTTCATCATCTCGCGCGTGCCGGCGAACACCTGTTTGTAAAGGTATTCTCTGCCCGGATAGAGATAAACGTTTAGCGGAATATTTCTGTACGTATCGGTGAATTTTACGTAATTTCCGACGACGAAAGAGGTCAGGTAAACCGAATGCGGCTGCGACATTTTGAAGTGAAAGGTCTGGGTGCCGTCCGCGTTCGGCAGCGTTTCGAGCAGTTCGCCGTTGGCGATCGCGGATTCGTCCCGCCCGACCGTCAGATATTGCTCGGTCGTCGCTTTGTCATCTGGAAAATCGTACGAGGGAAACCAGAAACGCGACTCTTCAGCTTCGCCCTGCGACCAGATCTGAGCGTCGTGCAGCAGCGTTCCGCCGTCGCGCCGCGCATCGACGAAATACACGCCCTTGCGCGGTCGCGCCGAGTATTTCAGACGTATTTTGATCGAATCGCGCGGCGCGTAATCTTTGTCGAGCGCGATCACGACTTTGTCTGCTTCGGTCTTAAACTTCAAGTTCGTTTCCGGTTCGAGCACGATCGATTCGAACTTCAGCTCGGCGGCGTCGAGCGTGATCTGATTGAATCCGCTTTTGAGAGGCTTCAGCGTCACGGTCGTTTCGCCGGAAATGCTTTTGTTCTGACGGTTAAAACTCGTTCGAATCACGTAATGCTGCGCGTCGAAGGCGCGCGTGCGGTTGAATTGCTGCCGCGGCGTCTGCGCCGCCGCGAACGGCGCCTGGCTGCAGGCGAAAAGCACGAAAAAAAGGACTTGAAAATAACGAATCATATTCAAAAATATAAAAAACCTGAGTCCGCTCTTCAAATTATAAATTCAGAATGGCAACCGAAAGAAGCAAACGCCGCTCCGCGACAAACTTATGAAAATAACAATGACTTTTTACTTTCCACCTCACGCTTGTTCCGGATCGTTCGGTTTTCATTTGCTGCGGAATTTTCGCAAAGAAAAAGCAGAAGCCTTTAAGCTTCTGCTCGTTCATTGTTCGACATGTTGCGGGTTTAATTGTCCGGCGTCGGCGACGTCGACGGTTCGCTGCGGCGTTTGAGCTGCGGGCGTTCCTTGGTGATGCTGTCGTTCGTGCTGTCGCTCGGCGTCGTGGTCGTCGTGTCCGTCGATTCGGGCTGCCGGCGCTTCAGCGTCGGTTTGCTCGATTCCGTATCGTCGATGTCGGTCGTCACGCCGGCTTTGGCGTTCGAAAGCCGCATCAGGTGCGCTTTTACGCGTTGAAATTCGGAAGTGCTGATGACGTACTCTTCTTTTTCCGGGAAACGCGCGACGAGCGCCAAACTGGCGTCGCGGCGGTCGAGCGACTGCGGGTGCGAGGAAAAGAGCCGGGCGATCGCGCCGGGTTTTTTGCGGTTCTGCGACGCGAGTTTTTCAAACATCGTCGCCATGCCGGTCGGGTCGTAGCCCGAAGCGTACAGGTATTGAACGCCGAGCCGGTCGGCTTCTTCTTCGGCGCCGCGCGTGAACTTCATCATGCCGAGCGCGCCGAGGATTCCGCCGCCGTTCTGCAAAACCGTGCTGACGATGCCGCCGCCGAAGATGATGCCGGCGAGCATGCCGTAGTTCATCGCCTGCGCTTTGCCCTGATTTTCCATCGCGTGCCGCGCGGCGACGTGCGCGATTTCGTGCGCCATCACGCCGGCCAGTTCCGATTCGTTGTCGGCGGCGAGAATCAAGCCGCGGTTAACGAAGAAAAATCCGCCGGGCAGCGCGAAGGCGTTGACTTCGTCCGTGTCGATGACCTTGATCGTAAAGGGAACTTTCGCGTCGGAGTGAAGCACGATGTTCTGACCGACGCGGTTGACGTATTCGGTAATGACGTCGTCTTCGACGAGCTTTGCCTGCTGCTCGACTTCGAGCGCGAGCTGGCGGCCGACCTGAATCTCTTTTTCTTTTGAGCCGCCGAGCCAGCCCCACAATTTATCGCCGCCGCCGTTGATGTTGCGTTTGCCGATCATGCTCGGGTCTTCATTCGGCGAAAGGGTTTTTCGGCCGTCGGTTTGCGCGGTCGAGGTCGTTTTTTCCTGTTTGGTCGTTTTGTCTTTCTTTTCGGCCTTTTTGCTTTTTTCGTCAGTCTTTTGCGCCGCGACCGTTAAGGGCGCGAGCGCCGTGACGCTCAGCAAAAAAGCGGACATCACTAAAAATGCACTGAGTTGCCGAACAAATCCTTTACGCATATCTAAAAAGTCTCCTAGTTTGAAGTCAGTCAGTTAAGAAATTCTAACTTTTTCCGGATTGTAAAATCAACGCCTTTATGATGCAACAACCCGGCTGAAAGTTGTTAAGCGGCGCGGCGTCGCCGAAAAATATCAAAAAAAAATCGGAATTCCCGTTTAAACTATTTTTTTTACCGGGAAAAGTTGGTAAGATAAAACTCGCCGGCGGTTTCCTCGGCGTTCCGACCACGTAAAAACTCTTTCCAGCGCAAATCAAAACCAGCATATTTAACAATGAAACGCATCAACGAAAAAGTTAAGGATTTAATCGAAGTTCGTTCGTATAAAAGCCTGTTTGATTATCTCGCCGACCCGGCGGAAACGCTTGACGCTTACCATTTTACCGATGACACCTCGGACATGATGTCGAAGTGGCTCGATAAAATCTCGGAAGTCGACGACGAGAACGGCCAGGCGATGGCGCTCGCCGGTTATCGCGGCGTCGGAAAGAGCCATTTTCTCGCGGCGCTCGCGGCGATCGTCGCGCAGCCCGAACTGCGTTCGAAAATTTCGGATCAGCACGTTACCGTCAGCACGCAGCGCTTGAAACGGCGGCGCTATCCGGTCGCCTTCGTCCGGCGCGGCATTCACCCGACGCTGCTCGCCGAGCTGAAGGACGCGATCGCCCACACCTTTTCGATACCGACCACGGAACTCGGCGACACGATCGCGGAGCTGCTGAAAAAATCGGTCGAAAAATCCGGCGACATGCCGTTCGTCCTGATCATCGACACGACTTTCGAAAGGACGTCGCGCGTGGCGCGCGACGACGGCGCGATGCTCGGCGAAATCGCCGAAACCGCCAAAGAAATGAACGTTTTCGTCGGCGTCGCGCTCGACGACGACATCGCCGGCGCGGACGGCATCAACGTCGCGATCGCCCGCACGTTCCTGATCGATTATCTCGATCAGGAACATCTCTATAAAATCGTCGACGCGTTCGTTTTCCCGAAACTTCGGCAGACCGAAACGCTGATTCACGACATTTACAATTATTTCCGCGAAGTGATGCCGCAGTTCCGGTGGAGCGAACAGCGCTTCCGGGCGCTTTACCCGCTGCACCCGATCATCCTCGAAAACGCGCCGTTCGTCCGCCTTTACGCGCCCGAATTCGCGCTTTTGACGTTCGCGGCGGAAGCCGGCAACAAGATTCTCGGGCGTCCGGCGAATTCGCTGATCGCGCTCGACGAGGTCTTCGACAGCACCGAGCACGTTTTAAGAAAAATCAATCTGCTGCAGGAGGCGTTTTCCGCCTACGATCGCCTGAACACCGAGGTCGTCGGCAATATCCCGGTGATGCAGCGCCTGCAGGCGAAACTCATTCTCAAAGGCTTGCTGCTTTTGTCGCTCGACGGCGACGGCGCGACCGCCGGCGAAATCTGCGCGGCGATGATGATTTTCGACGAAAACAATCCGGACAGCGGTTTGCTGATGGTCGAAAGCCTGCTCGAAAAATTCTCCGCCGTGCTGCCCGACCAGATTCTGCGCAAAGAGGAAGAAGGCAGGGAAGTGCGCTACAGCCTGAAGGTCAGCATCAAGGAAAGCCTCAATAATTCTTTAAACGAAGCGATCGCGAAGGTTTCGAACGACATCGTGCCGAAGCTTTTGAGGAAAATCGCGCGCGACCGGTTTTCCGACTGGACGTTCGGCGACGGCGCGGACGGCAAAAGCGCGAACTGGACCGATTCGCAGATCGTCTGGCGCGGCGGTCTGCGGCGCGGGCGCGTGTGCTGGAACCTCGAGAACGAGGAGCCCGACGCGGCGCAGATTCCCGCCAATAACGAAATCACGGACTGGATGGTGATCATCAGCGGCGAGCAGAGTCTGCCGCCGGTCCGGAAAGACGACGGCGTGCCGCGCGTCTTCTGGCAGCACGCGCCGCTGCGGAGCGACGAAATCCAGACGCTGCTGCGCTATCACGTGCTGATCAACGACGAAAATCTGCGCGAGGAATTCGGCGATCAATTGCGCGCCGCCGGGCAGGCGCACGCGCTCGCGATCGAAAAAATCTGGAACCGCGTGTTTCTGACCGACGGGAAATTAGTCATCGACGGTTTCGATTTCAATTTTACGGAAGAAGCCCGCAACGCCCAGAGCCTCTCGAAAATATTTTCGATCATGCTCGAATCGATGTTCGAAATGAAGTTCCCGACGCACCCGGTCTTCACGCAGCCGCTCGGGATGACGGAAGTTTCGACGCTCATCAGCGACCTTTTCAGCGGCACGCGGCAAAATTTGGCGGAAGTGCAGCGCTTCGCCGAGCTTTACGCGCTGCCGCTCGGGCTGGTCACGCCGCGCGGAAATTCGTTCGTGCTCGAAACCGAGGAAAATCTGTTAAAACTGCCGATCGCGCAGGAGGTTTTAACGCTCGTCAAAAAATCGCCGCCGCCGATGGTCTCGCTGCGGACGGTTTACCGGCATCTCAAACGCGAGCCGATCGGTTTGGTGCGCGAAGCGCAGCATCTCGTCCTGACGGCGCTCGTCGCCAATCGCCAGATCGAATTCGTGACGACGAAGGGCGACCGCATCAGCCGCCGTTCGCTCGACCTGAAAATCATCTGGGACGACATCGAAGGCATCGCGCTGCCGACGGCGACGAGCTATTCGCGCGAACGGCTGACGCACTGGGCGAAGGTGCTGACGAGCGCCGACACCTTCAATTCCGTCGATTTGCCCGAAGACGCCGAACGCGCCGTCAAAGCGCTGCAGACGTGGCTTTCGGACTGGAAAAAAGCGCGCCTGCTGGAGCGCTTCGACGAGCTGCCCGACGAGATACTCAACACGAAAATCTGGCGATTGTCGGTGCTCGCCGAAAAAACCTTCGGTTCGGTCGCGAAAACGGTCGCGAGCGTGACCGATCAGTCGATCACGCTCGAAGAAGGGCTGCACCGCATCGCCGACGCCTTTTCCGATTCGGAGGAGGAGTTTTTCGAGCGCGCGAAGGAACTGGTGGTGCTGGAGGATTTCGTCAGCGGCACGAACCGGCGCGAGGCGATCCGGACGTACCTCGCGGTCTGCGAAACGACCGAGGACGAGAAAATCGAGTTCCTGCGCGAAAAACTGTTCCAGATCCTCGAAGAAACGACGATCAATCCGAGCCAGCTGATGAACCGCGAGATGGAAAACGTCTGGCAGTCTTTTCACGCGCGGTTTTCCGAGCATTTCGCGACCAAGCATGATCAGGTCATGAAATCGCATCATCTGCAGGAACAGTTCGACGAAATAATGCGCAGCAACGATTGGTGGGAATTCGAAAATCTTTCGCACCTGCCGGTCGCGCCGCGGCTTTACTACCGCGACGCGAAACGCATCTGCCGTCAGCTCAGGGAGCTCGACTGCCTGTTCAGCGTGCGCGAGATGCTGAAAACGCACCCGTTCTGCGCCTGCTCGTTTAATCTCGCCCAGATCGACGAATGGCAGCGGCTGCCGCAAACGCTCAAGGAAACGATCGAAAAAGGGCGCGCCGGCTACCGCAAAATCCTTTTAACGCTCAAAGACACGCTCGCGCAGATCCTCGCGCATATCGGCAACCGCCCGATGGACGCCGAATACAAGGCGGCGGTGCAGCGTTTGATCGAAATTTTTAAGCGCGGAACCGAAATTCCTCTGCTCGGCAACGCCGAGCTGGTCATTCTGCAGAAAGCCTTCGAAAACCTGCCGACCTCGATCCTTCTCAAAACGACGTTTCCGGCGACCGGCGATTTCATCAGCCGCCAGGATTTGAAGGAACTGGTCACGGGCTGGCTCGACGAACTTCCGAACGAGCCGGTGCTGATGAAGGTGTGATCCAAAGCCTAAAATCCAAAGTCCGAAGTCGGCCGGGTTGCCGACTTCGGACTTTGGGCGTTAAAGCCGGAACTTTTTTTACTGTTTCAAATGTTTATTCAGCCAATCCGAAACCTGCCCGTACCAGAATTCCGAATTTTGCGGTTTCAATATCCAGTGCCCTTCGTCCGGGATGATGACGAGTTTCGAGGGCGTTCCGTTTAATTGCAGCGCCGTGAACAATTGCAGACTTTGATCGACCGGAACGCGGTAATCGAGTTCGCCCGCCGTCACCAAAGTCGGCGTTTTGAAATTGGCGGCGAATTTATGCGGCGACCATTTTTCGTAATTGACTTTGTTCTGCCACGGCATGCCCTTGAATTCCCAGTTGACGAACCACAATTCCTCGGTCGCGCCCGCCATCGATTCGAGATTGTAGACGCCGGCGTGCGAAACCAAAGCTTTGAATTTGAAGCGCGGATCGTTGTTGTGCCCGAGAATCCAGTCGACCATGTAGCCGCCGTAACTCGCTCCGGCGGCGCCGATTCTGGTTTTGTCGACGTACGGCGCTTTGATGACCTCGGCGACGCCGTTCATGATGTCGGTGTAGGCTTTGCCGCCCCAGTCGCCGGAGATGTCGTCGACGAATTTCTGCCCGTAACCGGTCGATCCGCGCGGGTTCGGCATGAAGACGACGTAACCCTGCGCGGCGAACATCTGCGGATTCCAGCGGTAGCCCCAGTTGTCGTTCCACGCGCTTTGCGGTCCGCCGTGAATCAAAACCAAAAGCGGGTATTTTCGCGAAGCATCGAAATTCGCGGGTTTCACGACAAAGCCGTGAATATTCGCGTTCAGCGCGCCGCGCCATTCGATTTCTTCGGCTTTTGGCAGATTCAAAGCGGCGTTCGCTTTCGATAAATTAGCGGCGCCGCCGTCCAACGAAACGCGGTAAATTTCCGCCGGCGCGGTCATCGAACTGGCGACCGCGACAAAGCTTCGGCCGTCCGGCAAAGGCGCGAGGCTGCCGTAAAAGCCGTCGTCGCGCAGCAATTTGACGTGCGTCGCGAGGCGCTGACGGAAATCCGGTTCGAGCGGCACGCTGTAGATCGGCGCTCTGCCGCGCGTGCCGGCGACGAAATAAATCGTCTTGCCGTCGGGGGAAAGCGTCATTTCGTCGACCTGCTGGTCGAAGCCGCGCGTCAGTTCGACCGTTTCGCCGGTCTGGCGGTTGTAGCGCATGATGCGCCAGCGGTCGGCTTCGAAGCCGGCGCGCTGCTGCGAGCGGTAAAGAATGTATTTGCCGTCCGGAGTGTAAACGGGCGCGACGTCGTAGCCTTTGTTCGAAAGCGTGATGTTTTTCAGATTCGGGTTCGTCCACGTCGCTTCGGAGCGCGTTTTCTCGAAACCCGGAACCGGCATCAGATAAATATCGCTGTTCGTCGAGATGGCTTCGATTTTATCGGGATTTCGCAGCACCGCGACTTCCCTGGAATCGGGCGAAAAAGCGTAATCGACGCCGGTCGAGGCGGCGTACGGCGGCGAGTCGAAGTCGCCCGGCGTCAGGTCTTCCGCTTTGCCGTCGCCGTCGCTGCGAATGATAAACACGTGCGCGCGTTTGCGCGCGCGCCATTCGACCCAGTGGCGGTACAGCAGCCGTTCCGTGACGATCGCCTTGACTTTGTTCGCATCGACCGCCGCGTCCTCTTTGGCGTTGCATTCGTCGTTGCCGCCGCATTCCGGGTAAACCTCGGAGCCGAACGCGATCCAGCGACCGTCGGGCGACCAGACGGGATTGCCGGCGCCGGTCGAAATTTTCGTGATCTGTTTGCGGTCGTCGCCGTCCGGATCCATCGTCCAGATTTGCCCGCCGGAGGCGTACGCGATTTTTTTGCCGTCGGGCGACCAGCGCGGGCTCGAATGCGAGCGCTCGCCCTTCGTGATTTGTTTCAGATTCGTGCCGTCGACCGACACGGTGTAGATATGCGTCAAAGTGCGGTTGGCGGCTTTGTCGACGTCGCCGATCGTGAACGCAAGCGTCCGGCCGTCGGGCGAAAGCTGCGGGTCGCCGACGCGCCGCAGCTTGGCTAAATCGTTGAAAGTAAACGTTTGCGCAGAAACGATGACGATTGCCGAAAAGCAAATCAGGATCACAAAAGATAATCTTTTCATAAATTTCCCGGTCAGATTTGAATTGGTAAAAGCAGGATTATTATGGCACAGAATTTTGGAAGTTTGAACCAACTCGGCTATCATATTCGAAATACTTTACTTCGAATTCTATGAAAAAATTAATTCTTTTCTTCCTGCTCTTCCCGGTTTCGATTCTCGCCCAAACCCCGTCGCCGACGCCGCTTCTGTACAGCGAAAAAACGCTTTCGGAACTGGCCCAGATCCAGCAGTCGGCGCTCGCCGGCGATTACGCTTACCGGCAGACCGAGTATCTTTCGAACAATATCGGACCGCGTCTCAGCGGCTCGCCGCAAGCCGCGCGCGCCGTCGAATACGTCGCCGACGAGATGCGCAAACTCGGTTTGGAAGTGCGCCTGCAGAAACTGACCGTGCCGCACTGGGTGCGCGGCGAGGAGCGCGGCGAGCTCGTCGAATGGACGGGCATGACGCCGGCGACGACGCAGAAAATCGTGCTGACGGCGCTCGGCGGAAGCGTCGCGACCGCGCCGGAGGGCTTGGCCGCGGAAGTGGTCGTCGTCGAAAGCTTCGACGAACTGAAACGGCTCGGCGCGAAAAACATCGAAGGCAAGATCGTGCTTTACAACGTCAAATTCGACCGCGCATTGGCGGAAATGAACCAGGCGCTGCTCGCTTACGGGCAAATCGGTCCGTACCGCGGCGTCGGCGCGTCGGAAGCCGCCAAATTCGGCGCGGTCGCGGTGCTCGTGCGTTCGGCGGGCGCTTCGCAAAGCCGTCTGCCGCATACCGGTTCGCTTCGTTACCTGCCGGGCGTCAAACAAATTCCGGCGGCGGCGGTGCCGTTCGAGGACGCCGAGACGATCGCCGCGCTCGCCAAGAACGGGAAGGTGCGGATGAAACTCACCCTGACGCCGAAAACCTTGCCCGACACGACGAGCTATAACGTCATCGCGGATTTGAAGGGCACGGATAAACCGGACGAGATCGTCGTCGTCGGCGGGCATCTCGATTCATGGGACCTCGGCACCGGCGCGCTCGACGACGCGGTCGGCGTCGCGATGGCGATGCAGACGGCTTATACGATCAAACGGTTAAACCTTAAGCCGCGCCGGACGATCCGCGTCGTCGCCTTTATGAACGAGGAAAACGGTTTCGTCGGCGCGACGCGCTACGCCGCGGAAGAAGACGCGGCGAAACATTTCGCCGCCATCGAGGGCGACCTCGGCGCGAGCCGCCCGATCGGGTTTATTTTCGCCGGCAAGCCGGAGGCGGTGCCGTTTCTGCAGCCGCTCGCCGCCGTTTTGAACAAACAGGGCGCCGGGCAGATCAGCCAGCAGCCGAGCGCGAGTTCCGACATCAGCACTTTGACCGCGAAGGGCGTGCCGTCGTTCGGCCCGTGGTTCGATACGCGGACTTATTTCAATTATCACCACACGGCCGCCGACACGTTCGACAAGGTCGTTCCGAAAGAATTAGCCGAAAACTGCGCGCTGATGGCGGTGCTCGCATACGGTCTCGCGAACCTCGAACAGCCGCTGCCGCGCTAGATTCATTCAGCATTTAACATTTAACATTTGCCGCTCGTTGATTTGGTCAATGATAAATGGTAAATGTTAAATGTTATGAACAGACCGCCACCGTATTTTCCGCAAAATCAGCTTTCGCCGCCGGACGAAAATCGTTACCGCAAATTCAAAATCATCGTCGGAACCGCGATTTTCTTTTTGACGCTCGTTTTAATCGGCGCGGGCGTCGGAGTTTTTTATCTTATCCGCTGGCTGATTGCCTGATAATTGCGATCGATCAAAGACAAAAGGCGCGAATCGAATTCGATTCGCGCCTTTTCTTTTTTGGTACTGATCGATTAACGATTCGTCAGGCTCGACTGCGTCTTTTTCGCGTTGGCTTTCGCGCCTTCGATCGCGAGCTGTTTGGCTCGCGGCAATAATTCGATCGCGCGCAGCAGCTGATTGTCGTACTCGTTAAAGACCTGGAACGAAGTCTGCGAGCCGTAGGCGGCGGTCACGAGTTCGGTTCTCAGGTTCCGGATCACGAATTCCTTTTCCTTATCGATCTGCGCTGCCGGAACTTTGTATTTCTGCGCCGCGAAGCTCTTGAAAGCCTGGTAGACATTGTCGGTGATTTCAAAATCCTTCGTCTTGATGTCGTAATCGAATTTGATCGGTTTGTCGACCTTGTACGGATCGAAACCGGGAATTTTTCCGTAAGCGAGATCGAGCGAGAAGGCGAAGAGCGGATTGATCAGCTTCTGCTGGATTTTGACGCTTTCGTTGCTGACGGTTTGCGGTTTGACGACTTCGTCCGGCATGATGCCGCCGCCGCCGTAGACGATTCTGCCGGAATCGGTTCTCGTCTGCTGTCCGGTCGGCGTCTGATTGCCGTTTTCCTCGCGGTAAGTGCCGCCCTTCGTATAGTAATCGTAAAGATCGCCGGTCGAGTAATCGCGCTGGATCAGGCGTCCCGAAGGCGTTTCATACTTGGCGATCGTCAGGAGCAGCATCGAGCCGTATTCGAGCTGAAACGGATTCTGCACGAGGCCTTTTCCGAACGAGTTTTCGCCGACGATCAGGGCGCGGTCGTGATCCTGCAGCGCGCCGGCTAAAATTTCCGACGCCGAAGCCGAGTTCCGGTTGACCAGAACGACGAGCGGCGTTTCGTCGGGCGTCGCGTTGGTCGAGGGATACGTGTCGGCCGTGCCGTCGAGCCTGCCCTTCTGCGTGAAGATCGTCTGTCCCTTGCCGATGAAAGTGTTCGCGACGTAATACGCCTGATTGACGAGCCCGCCGCCGTTGTTGCGCAGATCGATGACGAGCTGCTGCATGCCCTGCGCTTTCAAATCCGCCATCGCCTGCCGGAACTCGGCGTACGTCGTTTGATTGAAACCGCCCGACATATTGATGTAGCCGACGCCGGGACGCATCATGTAGGCCTCGGAAATCGACGGCTGCGCGACCGCGTCGCGGATGATGTCGACCGTTTCGCGTTTGCCGGTGCCGTATTTTTCGACCGTCAATTTAGCGACCGTGCCGCGCGGTCCGCGCAGATGCGTGCGGACTTCGCTGAACGGTTTGCCGAGCATCGAAACGCCGTTGACTTCGATGATCTTATCGCCGTAGGCGAGTCCCGCGCGGTTCGCCGGCGCGCCTTCGAAAGTCGCCTTGATAAAGGTCGCGATAACCTTGCCGTCCGCGTCCGCCAAGTCGCCGATCGTCGCGCCGATGCCGAAATATTTCGAACTTTGATCGGTGCGGAACTGCTCGAACTCCTTCGCGTCGAAATAGTTCGAGTGCGGGTCGAGCGTGTGCAGCATCGAATCGATCGATGTTTTAAAGAGATCGTTATAATCGAGCGATTTGCCGTTGACGTGATTCGACTCGATCAGGCTGAGCGCCTCGGCGACATCCGATTCGATCGTTTCGGTCGTCACGACTTTACCGGAAGTAACGGCTTTGTTTTCCGTAACCGTTTTCGGATTATTTTTGGAAACCGTCGGATTGGTCTGCGCGGGGACGTTTGAAAAAGCTAATGTTGTCGAAAGAATTAAGCCTAACAAAGCCGTTTGTTTTTTCACTATAAAAATCTCCTGGATATTTACTGCCGAATTATACAAAAAATGATAACATCTGTTTGAAGAAAAAGCGATAAAATTAGTTGCACAAAGGATTATAACAAAATGCGAAAATTCCCGACTTCGATTCTATATCTGTTTGCGCTGACAGCCTCCTTGTTCTTTTCCGTGGCCGGCTTTTCTCAAACCGATTCCTATTCCGTTGCGGCTAATTGGCAGTATTACTCGGCGACCGATAAAAAAGTTTCATTTTTGATGCCGCGGCTGCCGATATCGAACGAGCAGGTTAATGGCTGTATTGGTCAATCGGCCCAAAATTACGCCGCCTATCACGACGGCGTCGCGTATGTCGTCAAAATCGTCTCGAAAATAAAGACCTTCGAACTTTGTACGCAAAAGAAGAAATTCGATGAAAGCAGTTTTGCCGAAAGAGTCGCGGAAATTAAGACCGAAATCAGGGACGCGTCGGAAACCGGAAACAACATTTTGCCGGATTCCGTAATCAAATTAAACGGCACGACCGGAACCGTCAAAGTTATAAAACTCATTAACGATTACAAAAATAAACGGTGGTTTGAGCTCAGCGTTTACGGCGCCGACGAAAGGAATGAAAAGGCGAAGGATTTTCTCGACTCGCTTGCCACCGACAAAACCGGCATCGAGATCGGATCGGGCGCCGAACGGGTCTTCGGCGATGATTCGGCGATAATCGAACAGGCGCGCGTTGAAAAAGACGGAAAAACCGAAACCGTCAAAAAGATGCTGGTGAAAATAAACGATCGGACGGAAAAAGGTGTTGCCGTTATCTTGAAGACGCGAGCCATCTATACCGAGGCGGCGCGAAATGGTTCGATACAGGGAAAAGTGGTTTTAAGAGTCACCTTTCAGGCAAACGGGGCGATCGGCGACGTCTCGGTTATTTCCGGTTTGCCGCGCGGTCTGACGGAAGCCGCGATTGCCGCCGCGCGCAAAATCGTGTTCATTCCGGGGCAGCGCAACGGCGAGCGTTTTTCGGTGTCGAAGCCGGTCGAATACACTTTTACGATTTACTAAAAATGTCTCATTTACTCGAAGTTAAAAACTTACAAACTCATTTTCCGACGCGCGCCGGATTGGTCAAATCCGTCAACGACGTCAGCTTTCACATCGACGAGGGCGAGCTTTTGGGCCTGGTCGGCGAATCGGGCTGCGGCAAATCGATCACCGCCTTGTCGATCATGCGTTTAATTGCTTCGCCGGGAAAAATCGCCGGCGGTTCGATCAAATTCAAGGGCGAGGAGCTGACGGCCGCGAGCGCCGAACGGATGCGCCAGATTCGCGGCGACGACATTTCGATGATCTTTCAGGACCCGATGACGTCGCTGAACCCGGTCTACACGGTCGGCGAACAGATCGCCGAAGCCTTGCGGCTGCACCGCAATCTGAGCAAAAAAGACGCGTGGGACGCGGCGGTCGACGCGATGAAGGAAGTCGCCATCCCCGACCCCGCGCGGCGCGTGAAGGATTACCCGCACCAGCTTTCGGGCGGGATGCGCCAGAGAGTGATGATCGCGATGGCGCTCGCCTGCAACCCCGAACTCCTGATCGCCGACGAGCCGACGACCGCGCTCGACGTGACGATTCAGGCGCAGATCCTCGAATTATTGAACGAGCTTCGTCAGACCAGAAAACTCGCGGTCTTGCTCATCACGCATGACCTCGGCGTCGTCGCCGAAGTCGCCGACCGCGTCTGCGTGATGTACACCGGAAAAATCGTCGAGGAATCGACGGTCGGCGAGATTTTCGAGAATCCGAAACACCCGTACACGCGCGGGCTTTTAAAGTCGGTGCCGAAGCTTTCGGCGCACGCGCTCGAAAAGGTCTCGCGCCTGCAGACGATCGAGGGCACCGTTCCGAGCCCGACGAATCTGCCCGACGGCTGCCATTTCGCGCCGCGCTGCGAGTATCGGATGGAAAAATGCACGCACGGCGAAATTCCGCTTTACCGAATCGGAAACGGCGTCGCGGTGCGCTGCGTTTTATACGAAAATGAACGAGAAAAATCCGCCGCCGCCGGTTAAAGGCGCGAACGTTTATTTGCGGCATCCGGCTTTGGAGGACTTCACCGAGTTTTCCGCCGCCGCCAAAAAAAGCCGCAAACTGCATCGCGGTTTGGTCAGCCCGCCGACGGAATTAAAAAGCTTTGTAGAGTTCGTCGCGCGCAACGAGAGCGACGCGAACGAAAATCTTTTGATCTGCCGGAACTCGGACGATGCGGTCTGCGGCGCGGTCAGCCTTTCGCAGATTTTCCGCAAAGCCTTTCAAAACGCTTATCTCGGCTATTACCTGTTCGCCGGTTACACCGGCAAAGGTTATATGACCGAAGCGGTCGGACTCGTTTTGCGGTTCGCGTTCAGGGATTTGAAGCTGCACCGCGTGGAAGCCAACGTGCAGCCGGAAAACGCGGCGTCGATCAATGTTTTGAAGCGCTGCGGATTTACGCGCGAAGGATTTTCGCGCAAATACTTGAAAATCGCCGGGCGTTGGCGCGACCACGAGCGGTTTGCGATAATTATCGAATGATTGGAAAACAGGAAAAGAATAAATGCGCAACATCAAGCTCCTTTTCATCGTAATTTTGGCGATCGGCGGAAAGGCTCTCGCCCAAATGCCGAACCAAACTCAAACCGCATCCGAAACAAAATTCGAACGGGTTTTCCGGACTTTGATGGAAAAGCCGAAATGGCTTTATGACGACTCGGAAATTTGTCCGCTCGAAATTTTTCCGAAGCAGGCGATCCGGCTGAAATATCTGACCGGGCCGTGCGAGGAAAACGCCGAACGGTGTTTGAACGATTGCCGGGAAAATGAAGGCAACGCCTGTTATTCGCTGGCGTTGCTGGTGCAGGAGAAAAAGGGGTTGGATCAGGACTATTCGGAACCTTTATTTCTGCGGTCGTGCCGGCTCGGCATAGTTTCGGGTTGTACGAACCGGGCGGCTTTCGTTTTCAATACGGCGCGCGGCGACGAAAATAAATTAAAATGCGCCGCCGGCACCTTCGAAAAGGCTTGCGATACGGACGACCCGTGGGGCTGCACGATGTTCGGGACGGTGCTGAATCTCGGGGCGGGCGTTCCGCGGGATTCCGAAAAAGCGCTAAAAATATTATCCAAATCCTGCAAGAACGGCGACCGGGACGAAGCCTGCCGCGCCGGAAAAAGCCTGATCGAGGAAATCAAAGCGACGAAAACCAAAAATTGAAAATGACGGCAACACAGACGCAAAAGCAAGCACTCGTTCAAATTAAAAATCTCGTTAAGCATTTTCCGGTCGAAAATTCCGACGACGTGGTGCGCGCGGTCGATGACGTTTCGTTCGATATTCTGGCGGGCGAAACTTTGGGCCTGGTCGGCGAATCGGGCTGCGGCAAATCGACGGTCGGGCGCTGCCTTTTGCGGCTTTATGAGCCGACGAGCGGGGAAGTCCGGTTCGAAGATCAAGACATAACCGGTTTGCCGAACCGCGAAATGCAGAAGCTGCGGCGCGAGATGCAGATCATTTTTCAAGATCCGTACGCGTCGCTCAATCCGCGCCTGAACATCCTGTCGATCGTTTCCGAACCCTTGAAGATTCACGGCATCGGCAACAAAAGCGAGCAAAAAGACCGCGTCGCCGACCTATTGTCGAAAGTCGGGCTCGACCCGAATTACATGTTCCGCTACCCGCACGAATTTTCGGGCGGTCAGCGCCAGCGTCTGGGAATCGCGCGCGCGCTCGCGCTCAATCCGAAGCTGATCATCTGCGACGAACCCGTTTCCGCCCTGGACGTTTCCGTGCAGGCGCAGGTCGTCAATCTTCTGCAGGATCTGCAGGCGGAATTCGGCTTGACGTATCTTTTCATTTCGCACGGGCTCGCGGTCGTCGAACACATCTCGCAGCGCGTCGCCGTGATGTACCTCGGAAAAATCGTCGAGATCGCCGCCGCCAAAGAACTGTACGAACAGCCGCTGCACCCGTACACGAAAGCGCTGCTTTCGGCGATTCCGATTCCCGATCCGAAACAAAAGCGCGAACGCATCATCCTGAAAGGCGACGTGCCGACGCCGATCAATCCGCCGTCGGGCTGCCGGTTTCGGACGCGCTGCCCGTGGGCGATCGACGACTGCGCGCGCGAAGTGCCCGAACTGCGCGAGGTCGCGAAAGGGCACGCCGTCGCCTGCATCCGCGTCGAAGGCTACGGCGCCGCGCCCAAAGTCGAATAACTGAAACAATTGACGGCGCGGCGGCGTAACGGTCATTAGGCTTTTTTATTTCAAAAACAGAGGAAAATATGAATCGTTTAGCTGGAATCGTCATCGCGATCATCGGTTTGTTGGTGGCTCTTTTGAGCGTCCTGAAAGTCGTTCCGGGGACCACTTCGACCGGCGTCTTTATGGTTTTACTCGGAGCATTGATGATCGGGCTCAGTTTCGTTCCGAAACCGGAAGGCGACGGCGACGGCGGCGGGGAAATGTCGACGCCTTCGACGCTCGTCAATATTTTTTTCTCGCCGACCGAGGTTTTCCGAAATCTCCGCTGGCACCCGCGCTGGCTGGTCGCGCTGCTGATCATGAGCGTGCTTTCCGCGATTTATCTGAACGCGTTCATGTATCGTCTGACGCCCGAAAGAGTCACCAACTACACGATCGATAAAACGCTGGAAATGCCGATGCTCGCCAACAACGAACAGGCGCGCCAGCAGATCGAAGCCAGCCGCGCGCAGGCGATCGCCGACAATAAAAATCCGGTCTTAAAATTGGGTCAGTCGGTCAACAGCTTTATCGGGCAGGTTTTTCTGTACGCGTTTTTCGCGCTGATTTTCTTTCTGTTCGCGCTCGCGATGGGCGGCAGGCTCAATTACTGGCAGGCTTTTTCGGCGGCCGTTTACGCGGCTTTTCCGGTCGCCGTGATCCGCTTCGCGCTGAACATGCTGCTTTTGTTCGTCAAAGACCCGATCGACATTCACCCGGTTCTCGGGCAGGGCTCGCTCATTCAGGACAATCTGAATTTTCTCGCCAACCCGTCGGAAAGCCCGGTTTTGTATACGCTTTTGAGCATGTTCAGTCTGCTCGCGTTTTACTGGCTGTGGCTCAGCGCGAACGGGTTAAAGAATACCGGCGAAAAAGTCAGTTCGACAATCGCCTGGACGGCGACGCTGACGGTCTTTATGCTCGGCGTTCTGCTTTCGGTCGTCATGTCGTTCATGTTTTCGGGCTTTATGAAATAAGGCGCGGCCGGCTTTGAATAAACAAAAAGCCCGCGTTAAATCAGCGCGGGCTTTTTTCGTTCATCGGAGTAATTAGAGGTTATTCGTATCTTAAAGATTCGATCGGATCGAGCCGCGCCGCCTTCCACGCCGGAAAAAGCCCGAAGATGAGCCCGATGCCGACGCTGACGCAGAAACCGGCGATCGGCGCCCAGAGCGGGACGTAAGACGGCATGATCAGTTTGACGAGCAGCGTCAGCAGCCAGCCGATGCCGAGCCCGACGAGCCCGCCGAAACCGGTCAACGTTCCGGCTTCGATCAAAAATTGGAGCAGGATGTCGCTGCGTTTCGCGCCGATCGCCTTGCGGATGCCGATTTCGCGCGTTCGTTCGGTGACGGAAACGAGCATGATGTTCATGACGCCGATGCCGCCGATCAATAGACCGATCGAGGAGATGACGACCATCGCCGCGAAAACGCCGAAAGTGATCGACGAGAACTGGTCGATCAAACTGGCGGCGGTTTCCATCGCGAAATTGTTTTTCTCGCCGTATTTGACGTTGCGGCGGATTCTCAAAAGATCCTGCACTTCGTCTTTCGCCTTTTCCAGTTGCCCCTCGCGCGCGACCGCGAGGATAAACAAATCTTCGGCGTTCGGCTTCAACTTCAGCGCCGCGCCCATCGGCATGTAAATCGTATTCGACGCGTCGTTGCTGCCGCTGCCGCCGCCGAAGAGCTGTTCGCGTTTTTGCAGGACGCCGATGATTTTGAATTCCGTGCCGCCGATTTCGATGGTTTGTCCGAGCGGGTTTTCGTACGGAAAATAGTTTTCCTTGACCGAATCGCCGATCAGACAAACGTTTGCTTTTTCGTCCGACTCGGACTGCGAAAACCATCTGCCGTCGAGCAAGGTTTCGGACGTCGTTTTTTCCATCTCCGGCAAGGTTCCGGTCATCTGGACGGCGGTCGAGGTTTTTCCGTTTTTGCCGGTCACGTTGATTTTTTGACCGAACCAGTTGTTCGTGATGTTGAGACGCGGGATGGCGACCTCGATCGACGGCAGCTTCGCGATCGCCTCGGCGTCTTCCATCGTGAGCGGCTTGCGCATCCGTTCTTCGCGCGTCGGCTGGCTGGTGCGGATGCCGATGTCCATTTTGTACAGAAAAATCGAGCGCGTTCCGAAAGATTCGACCTGTTTCGTGACGGCGACGTTGATGCCGCTGATGATCGACGAAATCAGCATCACCGTGATCACGCCGATCACGACGCCGATGATCGTCAGAAAAGAGCGAAGCTTGTTGGTGCGCAACGTGTCGAGCGCCATTTTCAGGTTTTCGTAAAACGAACTGGTTAGAAAATTCATAAACTTAAAATTTCGAATCCACAAATCGTTACTCGTGCCGCAAAGCCTCGATCGGATCGAGCCGCGCCGCTTTCCACGCCGGAAAAAGCCCGGCGAGGACGCCGATGCCGCCCGAAACGCCGATCGCCAGCACGATCGCCCAGATCGGGATTTTCGTCGGAATCCCGACCGTCACCGTGACCGTGAAAGCGAGCAGTTCGGCGATTACCAAACCGACGAAGCCGCCGAACAGCGCGAGCGTTCCCGATTCGAAAAGAAACTGCCGCAAGATATCGGCCTGCCGCGCGCCCAAACTCTTGCGGATGCCGATCTCCTTCGTGCGCTCCGTGACGGCGACGAGCATGATGTTCATGATGACGATCGCGCCGACGACGAGCGCGATCGTCGGAACGATCAAAATGACGGTCGCGATCGGTCCCGTGATGCCTTTAATCAAACCGGAAATCGCGTCGGGCGTG
Source organism: Pyrinomonadaceae bacterium (assembly GCA_036563455.1). GTDB lineage: Bacteria > Acidobacteriota > Blastocatellia > Pyrinomonadales > Pyrinomonadaceae > JAFDVJ01. The sequence continues at coordinate 322,401 of DATCMK010000025.1, forward strand.
ACGATGCCGAAAGTGTCTTTTTCGCCGGACGGGAGCTTGCGTTTGATGCGCATCAGGGCGCGTCCTTCCTCGACCGCGTCGTCGAACAGCTTATCGGATTTCGCCGAAGCCTCGAAATAAAGCGAGCGGCTCCATCGCAGGCCGCCGAAGTTCGCGCCGTAAGTTTGGATCGGCAGCTGCACGAAATTATCCTGCGGCTGCCCGAAAACCGTGCCCTTCGCGGTTTGTATGCCGATGATTTTATACGGAATTCCGGAAATCGTGATTTCGCCGCCGAGCGCGTCGCCCTGCGGGAAAAGTTTGTTGGCGATGTCCATCCCGACGTAGCAGACGCGCATTTTGTTGTTGTTCTCGCTCTGCGAAAAATAACGCCCCTGCGCGATGTCGAGCTTTTCGATTTCCGCGATGACCGGTTCGGCGCCGTCAATCTTGACGTCGCGCAGCGTTTGGCTCCCGCGTTTGACCTCGCGGGTATTCGGATACGCCTTCGCGCCGATCTTATCGATCAATTGCGCGCGTTCGCGGATAAAATCGAGCTCTTCGAACGTCAGTTCCTTGTTTCGGCGCTGCGCGGCGGCGATCGAATCGGTGTCCTTGAAGTCGTCGAAATTGAAGCGCTGGATGGTGAACGCGTTCGAGCCGATGCCGGCGAGCTTTTCGTCGACGTAGGCGCTGAAACCCTGCAAAACCGAGAGCACGAGCATGAATGCCGTGACCGCGAAGATCATCCCGAGCAGCGTCAAAAACGAACGCAGCTTGTGCGCCCAAATGGAATCGAAGGCAAGTCTGAAGGTTTCGGCAAAGTTCATCTGTAATTAATTTTAAGAAAACAGATCAATTATACGCAATTTGATGCCGAAGGTTTGTTTGCCGAGTGTAAAGAATCGTAAAAATAAAAAAAATAAGCGCTTCGCGCGCTTATTTTCATGATTCGTTCAACGCCGCGACTCAAAAAATCCTTAGGCGTCGTTATTTTTGAAAAGTTTCCAGAGACTTGCGAGGTGCGTGAAAAAGACGATCGGCACGACGACCGCCGGCAGCCAGATGAACGGGAAGTAAGCGACCGCGCGGTTTTGAAGCTCGATCGGCAGCTGCGGGCGGACGGACGGAAAAGCCAAAATCGCGGTCGCGACGACGTTTATTAAAAGACAGAGCGCGGCGAGATTCCAGACGATCAGCAGCGGGCGGTTGACGGAAGCGCCGCGAAAGGCGAGAAAATAAACGAGCGGCGCCGTCAGACCCGACAAAATATCGAAGTTTCTGCCCTCGAACGTCATCGCTCCCGGAATCAGTCCGGCGTGAAGGAGCCACATCAAAACGATTTCGACCGCGAACCGGATCACGCTCAAAAGCGTCAGGGTCTTGAGCGGCAGTTTTTCGATGAAGTTTTTCCGGAAGAATAAAAAATACGCGACGATGACGAGCAGCGCGGGCGCGACGCCGAAGGCGAGCAGGCGCGGCGGACGGGCTTCGTGGTCGACATAAAAGCCGTTCAGCGCGAGCATCGCCGTGAAAATTATCCAGAAGGCGAGCAGAAAGATGAGGATTTTCGCCGGGACCGTTTCGAAAACGGTTCGTTTGACGGCGTAAAGCAGGAACCCGACCGTCAAAAACGTCGTCAGGATAAAGGTTATCGAAACGTATGCCGGCAGGTCTTCGATCATTTGATGCGTTCGTCTTTTTCGATCACTCCGTCGCGGATCGTGATCACGCGGTGCGCGCGTTCGGCGATGTCCGGCTCGTGCGTGACGAGAATGATCGTGTTGCCTTCTTCGTGCAGTTTTTCGAAAAGCGCCATGATTTCGTAGCTCGTTTTCGTGTCGAGCGCGCCGGTCGGTTCGTCGGCGAGCAGAATCGACGGGTGATTGACGAGCGCGCGCGCGATCGCGACGCGCTGGCGCTGTCCGCCGGAAAGCTCATTCGGTTTATGCATGACGCGGTCGCCGAGTTCGACCGCCGCGAGCGCCGCCTGCGCCTTGTCGTGCCGTTCGCCGGCGCGCATGCCCGCGTAAATCAGCGGCAGCTCGACGTTGTGCAGCGCGGTGGCGCGCGACAAAAGATTGAAGGTCTGGAAAACGAAACCGATTTCCTTGTTGCGGATTTTGGCGAGCTCGTCGTCGGTCATTTCGGCGACCTGGTGACCGTTGATCCAGTATTCGCCTTTCGACGGCGAATCGAGGCAGCCGATCAGGTTCATCAAAGTCGATTTGCCCGAACCGGACGGGCCGATGATCGCCACGTACTCGCCCTTTTTGACGTCGAACGAAACGCCGCGCAGCGCGTGCAGCTCTTCGGTTCCCATCTGGTATGTGCGCCAGATATTCCGCATCGAAATCAGCGATTCGCTGACCGCCGGCAAATCCTCCGCCATCGTCGCGGGCGCCTTGCCGTTCTCGTTTTCCATGAATTTATACATAATTTTAGAATTCAAGGTTTAAGATTCAAGATTTAGGATTTTGTAAATTTCGAATCTTAAACCTTGAATCTTGAATCATTAGGATTTGTTAGCGTTCGGGTCGCCGTCCTTTTTCTCCTGCTTTTTGATCGGCGCGCCTTCTTTCAGCGTATTGAGAATGCGGCTCGGTCCGGTGATGACTTCGGCGCCTTCGTCGAGACCGCCCGTGATTTCGATGTCGGATTCGCCGGTGATGCCGGTCTGCACCTCGATGAACTTGGCTTTGTTGCCGTCCATCACGTAAACGCCCTTGATGGTTTTCGGTTTATCCGTCGGCATCTGCACGTCGCCCTGTATGGTCGGCGAAGCGGCGGCTTCCGGTTTTTTCTCGATGACCGACTGCAGCGGAACGGCGATCAGGTTTTCGGCGGTTTTGGTCGTGATGACGGCGGTCGCGCTCATGCCGGGGCGCAGCCCGTCGCGAATTTCCTGCGGAATGTCGGTCAATTCGATGACGACCTTGAATTCTTTGGCTTCCTGCGTGTTGATGTTCGTCGAAAGTCCGCCCGAGGTCTGCGATTTGCCGATCGCGAGCGGGTTTTTCAATTTCACGGTGCCGGTGATTTCCTTTTCGCCGAACGCGTCGACCTTGATCTTCGCGGGCTGCCCGACTTCGACTTTGTCGATTTCGGTTTCGTCGACTTTCACTTCGACGTTGATCGCCGACATATCGGCGATCGTCAAAAGCGGCGTCGAGGACAGATTGGCGACCGCGAAAGTTCCGACTTTCGAGGGAATGTCGGCGATCACGCCGTCGATCGGCGCGACCTGGAGGGTCTTGTCGCGCTGCGTGCGCTGGCCGCGAAACAAAGCGGCTTGCTGCTGTGATCGCTGTTGGCTCGATTCGGCGCTCAAGTTGGCGGTTTCGACGCCGCGCTGCGCGTCTTTGACGGCGACCTGCTGCTGATTGGCGCGGGCGCGCGATTCCTTGACGCGCGCTTCGGCTTCGTTGACCGAAAGCTGCGCCGATTTAAGCCGCGACTGCGCGTTGCGCACGGCGACCTCCGCGTTCGAGACGCGATCCTTGGCCTGGTCGAATTCGAGTTTCGAGATCACGCCTTTTTCCACCAAATCTTCGGAGCGGCGCAGCTCGCGATTCGCCGCATTGAGCTCGACCCGCGCCTTATCGACTTCCGTCTCGGCGGCGACGACGTTCTGGCGCGCGGTGTTGACTTGCTGAATCGCCGTGTCGATCGAGGCCTGCGAGGCGATTAAGCCCTGCTGCGCCTGCGAAAACTGATTCTGGGCGGCGACGACCTGCGAGCGGGAAACCTGCGCGTCGGTCTGCGAAGCCTGCAGAGAGGCGAGCTGCGCGTCGGCGCTCGAATCGAGCTGCGTCGGGTCGAGTTTGACGAGCGGCGTGCCTTTCGAAACGCGTTCGCCTTCGGTGACGTAAATTTCTTCGATTCTGCCCTGCACCTCGCTCGTCAGGTTGATAAACTGAATCGGGCGGATTTCGCCCGACGCCGTAACGTTCGAGCGGAGCTCTTTCCGGCGTTCGACCTTAACGACCGTGACTTCCGGCGTGTCCTTGCGGGTCGCGAAAATGCTCGCGACGACGATGATTAACAATAAGACTCCAACGGACGCGCCGATGATGATTTTTCCTTTACGGCTAACTGCCATAGTTTCTCTTTTCCTCTCTTAACGAAGATTATTTTAGGTGTATGAATTTTAACGCAAATATACGCTTGTCCCGCGTCAAAGCGTAACTACGTCTAAATAACCGGAATAGTTTCAAAAATTTGTACCAAAGGTTAGATGGAGTCCCGTTCGGTAAGTTGCAAATAAAATGCGTTTTCCGCTTTCGGATGATTGATTTACGATTTACGAACACGTATTTTAAGGTTAAAATGAGTTTGCCATAGATAATTTATCAACAAATAAAAATTAAATCGCAAGGTCAAGGAAAAAGAGAACATGATAAAATGCCAAACTTGCGGAACGGAAAATCTGGACGGTTCGCAATTCTGCGATGAATGCGGACAGAACTTGCAGTCCTCAGGCAATAATAACAACGAATTTAAAGTGCAGAGTTTTCAAGCGCCGCTTTCCGAGCCGTCTTTCAACGTGGCGAGCGTGACGTCGATCGGCATCGAACCGATCATCGAACAGGTCGAACCGACGCCGGTCGAAAACGGCGCGGGGCGAAAAGTCGAGGGCGCTCACTCGACGTTGACGATCGAGCGCGGAACGTCGGTCGGCAAACAATTTACGCTGACGGCGGAAGAATCTTATATCGGGCGCTGGGACGCCGACAACGGAATTTTCCCCGATATCGATCTGGACGCGCACGACCCGGAAGCGAAGGTTTCGCGCCGCCACGCCCGAATCATTTACCAGCACGGAAAATATTCGATCGAGGATCTCGGCTCGACCAACGGCACTTATATCAACCGCGGTCGGCGCCTGATTCCGGGCAGCCCGAACGCGCTGAACGACGGCGACGAGATAATCGTCGGAAAAACATTTTTGCGGTTTAAAATAAGCAATTAATAAAGAAATTAAAAGAAATCGGTTTTTGAAACAAATTTAAAAAAAATGTCTTATTGTCCTGAATGCGGCGAGAAAGTCGCCCAAGAAGATGTATTTTGCCCCTTTTGCGGAATTTCGCTGAAGCCGCTGACGGCGGTCGATGACGCGTCGATGTCCGACACGATCGTCGATCTGCAGTCGCCGGTCGCTTTCAACCAGGAAACCGCCGCCGGGCCTTCGAACCAAACTCAAAATCCGCCGGTCAGCGAAGGATTCGGATCGGCGGAAACCCCGACGAAACCGGCGACCGCAAGCGGTTTCGTCGCCGGCGACACGTCGGAAAATTGGGCGATGAAAACCGAATCGGTCGAAATCCCCGCCGAACGGCTCGAAGATTTACGAAACGCGCCGCCGCCCTCGCCGTTTAACGATCAGGAAACGCCAGGCGAATCTGCGGAAAAGTCGGAGAATGTCTGGAACGCGCCGACGCCCTCGATCATTCAGGAACAAAAACCGGAATCGAAGCCTTTCAATCCTTTTGAAGAAACGCCGATCAACCAGCCGTCTTCGTTAAGCGCGGCGCCGGCCGACCCCCCCGAGTGGACGCAAGAGCCCAAACCCTTTGACAATCCGTTCGATTTCTCCGCGCCGGGCGTGCAGGATTCGGGACCGATTCCGCATCCGCCGGTCGAGGAAAAACTGGAGGACGACGATTTCGACCGCAATGAAACGCCGTCGGAAATCGCCCGCTCGAATATCGCCAAAAATTCCGAGCGTTTTTCCGACCAGTCGCGCGAGTTTTTCGAAAACAACACGCTGGTGCCGAGCAACTTGAAGCTCGACGTGCCGGCGAAGAACGCGCCGAACGAGCCGCCGATCGTGATGCCGGACGCGCCGTTCGAGTTCGAAAATCAGGACGCCGCTTCGAGATTCGATTCGGTGCAGATCATTCAAAAGAAAGAGATCGAAGAGGAAAAAGCGAAATCTTTGGCGTCGGATGCGAGCGCCGCGCAAAAGGACTTTCCCGCGGCCGAACCGCGCCGCGAAGATAAAGACGCGCATTCGTCGACGACGCCGAACATCGGCAATTCCGACACGGACGGTCGCAAATCGGCGAAACTCAAACCGCTCGACGAGGGAACGATCCTCAACGGGCGTTACGAAATCGTCCGAAAAATCGGCGGCGGCGGCATGGGCGCGGTGTATCTGGCGAACGACCGAAACCTGGGCGGCGTGCTGCGCGCCGTTAAGGAAATGGTGCAGTCCTACATCGAATCGGAACAGCAGGAAAAAGCGATCGCCGATTTCAAGCGCGAATCGCTGCTTCTGACCTCGCTCGATCACCAGTCGATCCCGACGATTTACGATTATTTCCTCGACGAAAAAGAAGGCCGATTTTACCTCGTCATGAAATACATTTCGGGCGGCGATCTCGCGGGCCGTTTGCGCGCCGCGCCCGAAGGCCGGCTCGACGAAAAGACCGTCACCGAGTGGGCGATCCAGATCGCCGACGTGCTCGATTATCTGCATAATCACGAACCGTCGATCGTGTACCGCGACCTGAAACCGGCGAACGTGATGATCGACGGCAATTCCGGGCGCGTGATGCTGATCGATTTCGGAATCGCGCGCTGGGTCAACAAAGAAGAAAAAGGCGTCACGGCGGTCGGCACGATGGGCTACGCGCCGCCGGAACTTTTCAGCGGCAACGTCGAGCCGCGTTCGGATATTTACAGTTTGGGTTCGACGATGTTTCATCTGCTGACCGGCGCCGATCCGCAGAGCAACCCGCTGCTGATCTTCGATTTCCAGAAAAATCCGCGCCCGCGGCAGATCAGTTCGCAGCTTTCCGATCAGATCGAACAAATCCTCATGCGCGCGGTCGAGTACAACGCCGAAGCCAGATTCGCCTCCGCCGCCGAAATGCGCGACGCGCTGCAGGATCACCTGCAGAATCTGAAAACCGGAAAAGTCACCTACGGCGTCAAGGTCGCGCCGTCGAACCGCGCCTTTTCGGAACAGGCGGTTTTTTGCGGATTTTGCGGCAAACAAATCGTCGCGACCGACGTTTTCTGCGCGTTTTGCGGCGCTCAGCAGCCGATCGCGCAGCAGGGCGCGGGCGCGGCGCACCCGTCGGTCGCCGTGCAGCCGATGACGGCGAAACTCATCATCCAGGCGACGGGCGAGCTCGAACCGTCGACTTTCAGGCTCGAAAAACACGACAACCTCTTGGGCCGGCGCGACCCGATGTCGAATATCTTCCCGGAAGTCGATTTGTCGAAATTCGACCCGCAAACGAAAATCTCGCGCCGTCACGCGCGCATCTGGCGCGAGGGCAATTCGTTTCTGGTCGAGGATTTGGGCTCTTCGAACGGCACCACGCTGCTGCCGTCGGCGAGCGATTCGGTGAGGCTTCTTCCGCACCAGCCGCATACTTTAACCAACGGCGATAAAATAAGACTGGGCGACACAACCCTGCATTTCACGATCGGATGACGGAATTGATTCATTGATTCATTTTTTCAATCAGTGATTTCTTTTGAATTTATGAACAAATGAATCGATGATTCGATGAAAAATAAATATTATGAGCGCAAACGCGGAAAAAAACATCGCTGTCAAACGGGTCAAGCCCGAACGGATCGTCGTCGATTTCGACGCCGAACGGCTCCGGGCGCCGTTTCTGCTGCGTTGCGGCGCGTTTTTGATCGATTACATCCTGCTCGTCTGCGTCCCGGTCCTCGCGCTTTTGCTCGGCAGATTTTACGGCGTCGACGGCGTCAAATTGCTGAACAGCGAGCTCAGCAATTCGGGCTGGCTGATCATGCTGCTGCTCGGTTTGACGAATTTCGTGATTTTCCCGATGTTCAGCGGACAAAGCATCGGCAAGATGCTGACCGGCATCCGGATCGTGCGCAAAGACGGCACGCCGCCGGGTTTCGTGCAGCTTTTCTTGAGGCACACGATCGGATATTTGCTGACGGCGCTGACCTTCGGTCTCGGATTTTTATTTTCGGCGGTCAATCAAAAAGGTCGCGCGCTGCAGGATTTAATCGGCGGCACGGTCGTTATTTACGGCAGGCAAAAAATTTCCCGGGAGATTACGGAATAAAATTATCCACAGGTAAACACCGACCCACACAGATAAATCAAAACGCAAAATCTGTGTTAATCTGTGTTCATACGTTGATGAATTGAGTGTTGATGAATGATTTATGCCGCACTTGATAATTAAAAATTCAGATTTTCAGAACGAAAAATTCTTTCTGACGCGCCTTCGCACGACGATCGGGCGGTCGGCGCGCAGCGACATCTGTATTCCGGACGCGTTCGCTTCGCGCCTGCACGCCGAGATCCGCAAGGAAGGCGATTCCTACTGGCTGCAGGATCTCGGCTCGGCGAACGGCACGCGCTACAACGGGACGGTCGTTTCGATGCCGATCCCGCTGATTTCGGGCGGGGAGATCCAGATCGGCGAAACGGTCATCACGTTCGAGGACGAACGGCTGCGGCAGAGCAAAAACGCGACGCTGATCGCCGACCACACCGAAGCGCTCGATCCGTCGAAAACCATCGCGCTCGCGCCGAAAACGAATCCGACCGCCGAGTTTCTCGATTCGCAGTTTACGACGCGCAACGAGCTTTTGGGTTTGATCAGCAAGGTCGGCATCGCGCTGCTCTCGTCGAGCGGTCTGGACGAAACCTTGAATCAGGTCGCGTCGCTCGTTTTTGAAGCCGTTCCGGCGGAGCGCTGCGTGATCATGCTGCGCGACGAAACGGCGGAAGGCGGCATGAAAATTTCGGTCGCGCGGCTGCGCGGCAGGGACGAGACGCTCGAAGAGGTGCGCATCAGCCGCACGGTGATGGAAGAAGTTCTGCAAAACGGTAAATCCGTGCTGACGGCGGACGCGCAGCACGATCCGCGGTACGCGAGCCAGACGATCGCGCTGCTCGGAATCCGTTCGGTTTTGGCCGTTCCGCTGAGCGTCAACGAAAACGAGGTTTTCGGCTTGATTTACGCCGATTCGCCGACCAACGAGGCGACTTTTTCCGAGGAACACCTGAACATTCTGACGACGCTGGCGTCGGTCGCGTCGATCCGCGTCGAGAACGCGCGGCTGCTCGAAGAGCGCTTCGAACGCGAGCGTATGGAACGCGAGCTGGAACTGGCGACCGAAATTCAGCAGCGGTTTCAGCCGTCGGCGCCGCCGGTGATGGAAGGTTACGAGTTTCAGGGAATTTCTTTTTCCTGTTACGAAATCGGCGGCGATTATTACGATTTCATTCGTTCGCACGACAAAAAGATGCTGATCGCGCTCGGCGACGTGTCCGGCAAAGGCACCGCCGCCGCGCTTTTGATGAGCTCGCTGCACGCGGCGATCCACGCGCAGGTCGCCGCGAAAAGCTCTTTGCCGGAAATCGTCAAAGCCGTCAACGAATACCTTTCCGAGAACACGCCGGCGAATCGTTTCGTGACGCTGTTTATCGCCGAGCTCGACCCGCACGAGGGAACTTTGCGGTACATCAACGCCGGTCATAATCCGCCGCTCATCGGACGCACGACCGGCGCGGTCGAGCAGCTCGCCTCGGGCGGTTTCCCCCTCGGCATCATGCCGTTCGCCGAGTACGAAATCGGCGAAACGCGGCTCGATTCCGGCGAAGCGCTCGTCGTTTATTCGGACGGCGTTTCGGAAGCCGCGAATCTGAAGGGCGAAGAATTCGGAATGGACCGGCTTTCGCAGGTCATCAACCGAAACCTCGCGGCTTCGGCTTCCGGTTTGCGCGACAAGGTCGAATCGGCGCTTTCCTCCTTCACGCAGACCGCGCCCGCCGGCGACGACATCACGCTCGTGATCGTGAAGAAAAAATAAAAAGCGGTTTTGGGCTTTTGGTTTTGGGTTTTGAAAAGGATTTATAAACAAACTCATTCGCGGTTAAGCGGAAACGTTTTTTATAAAAAACGTTTCCGCTTAACCTACGAGCTTCCAAAAGCGCGCTTTAATCCCAAATCCGAAATCCTAATGCGGCGCTTCGTTTTCTGGAAAGGCTTGCGGTTCGACGATTTCGGTTAAAAGTTTTTCCTTGTAACTTTGCGGCAGCGTGCGGACTTTTTTGTTTTCGTCGGTGACGAGATGCAGCGTTTCGCCCTCGGCGACCAGCACGGCGTCCGACGGGCGATAAATTTCGTAGATAAAGCGGATGCTGCGGCTGCGCAGTTCGGCGATTTTCGTGCGGAGCGTGAGCACGTCCTCGTAAAAAGCGGGCGATTTATAGCGGCAGTAAGCTTCGGCGACGACCAGCAGCGCGTTGTCCTTTTCCTCCATTTCCTTGTAGGAGAAACCGCGCGCGCGGCAAAATTCGCTTCTGCCGAGCTCGAACCAGACCAGGTAATTCGAATGATGGACGATGCCCATCTGATCGGTTTCCGCGTAACGCACGCGGATTTGCGTTTCAAACCATTCCTGCATAAAAAACCGGCAAAACCATTAAAATATTATCAACTTTTCTGGTTTTGTAAAATTTTGAAAAATTGCGCGTCGGCGCGGCGACCGGCGGCGAGACTTTTTCGCGCCGAAGGCTTTTCGCTTCGAGCGCGACGCCGCCCAATTCGGAGACCGGCGTTCGAACTTCGTCGGAAGCGAAATTTTTCGAATCTTCTTCCGACGAGAATCGCGGAAATCAAACGGCGCGAAGAATAGTTTAGCTGACGCGCTGCGGGCTGCCTGTCGCCGCCGCGGGTTTCTTTCGGATCCGGGCACGTTTCCTTTATAATTTCCCTGACCGCAGTGAACGGTCGATTCCGTTCACGGCGATTTAACCGTTTTTTATAAAACTCGCCCGCGCAAATCGGTGCGACCGAAAGATTTAATCGGAGCGAAAAAAGCAACCGGAGCAGGAGTTTGAGTATCATAAAGAGCGATTCATTCACCGCTGCGAACTTGATGAAAAAAACACGCTGGCAAAAAATTGACGAGATCTTTCCGCTGGTCGCCGATTTGCCGCCCGGCGAGCGCGAACGGCGTCTGCGCGAGCTGTGCGCGGGCGACGAGGATTTGCGGCGCGAGATCGCCGCGATGGCGGCGGCCGACGAGCGGGCGGAATCGTTCATCGAATCGCCGGTCATGGTGCCCGAATCGCTGAATCACGTTTTTATCGACGCGCCGGAAAACGAAACCCCCCGCACGCACGAGCTCGCCGGGCAGTCGCTCGGTGCGTACCGCGTTTTGCGGAAGCTCGGCGCGGGCGGCATGGGCACGGTTTATCTGGCCGAGCGCGCCGACGGCGAATTTCGCAAACGGGTCGCGATCAAGCTCGTCAAACACGGCGCCGACACCGGATTCAATCTGCGCCGTTTCCGCCACGAGCGGCAGAT
>DATCMK010000031.1:0-283047 GCA_036563455.1 Pyrinomonadaceae bacterium
GGAAAGCAATCGCCGGAAAGTGCAGGAAGGCACGCTCGCGCCGATCGACATCGTGGCCGCCGACACGCAGGTCACGAATTTCGAGCAGAACGTTTACACGGCGCAGGAACAGGTCACGCGCGCCGAAGCGACGCTCAAAACCTTGCTGCTTCCGGACGAAAACGCGCCGCTCTGGTCGCGGGCGCTCGTGCCGACGACGCCGGTCACGAGCGAAGCGCCGCGCGCCGGTTTCACGGACGCGCTGACGGCAGCCTACGCGAACCGGCCGGAACTGCAGCAATTGCAGACGAGCCGGGAAATCAACGAGATCGACGCGCGCTATTTCCGCGATCAGACGAAACCGCAGATCGATCTCGTCGCCAGCGCGACGAGCAGCGGGCTCGCGGGCAGCCTCGTGCAGAGCTCGGGCGCGAATCCTTTGACCTCTAGTTTCGGACCGTTCATCGATCGTTTGAACGTGTTGTCGACGGGCGCCGGACTACCGCCCGTCGAGTTTCCGACGACGACCGGCAGCGGAATTCCGAATAACCTCGTCGGCGGTTACGGGCAGTCGCTGCAGAATCTCGCCGGGTTTAATTACCCGACGTATCAGGTCGGCGTGCGCATCGACCTGCCGCTCGGCAACCGCACGGCGAAAGCCAACTTGGGAAGATCGCTCGCGGAGGGCACGCGCATCGCAACGCAGCGCAATCAGACCGAGCAGCAGATCAAGCTGGAAGTGCAGACTTCCCTGCAGGCGCTGCGTTCGGCGGAAGCGCGGCTCGCCTCGGCGGCGGCTTCGCGCGCCTCGAGCGAGCAGCTTTACGAAAGCGAGAAGCGCCGCTACGAAAACGGCACATCGACGCTTTTCGTCGTGCTGCAGCGCCAGCAGGAGCTCGTCGTCGCGCGCAGCAACGAGCTGCAGTCGCAGACGGAATTGAACAAATCGATCGCCAATTTTCAAAGGGCGACCGGAAACACTTTCGAGGCGAACAACGTCGACATCGGCACGGAGTCGTCGCGCAATCTGCGAATGACGACCCCGGTCGGCGACGATTTTACGCCGGCGGCGATCCGTTCGAGCCTTCAGCGGCGCGCGAAAACCGACGAAAAGAAAACCGAGATTTCGTCGCTGAACGAGCGACCGTGAGGCGAAGCGGGGAGTTCGATAAAATTATGCGGCGTGTAATCTTATTTTCGGTCATCACAATCGGCGTCATATTCTTCGCCGCGGGGTGCGGCGCAAACAAAGACGCCGGCGGGGCAAACGCGCCGACCGGGCTGATCGTCGTCAACGCGCCGGTCGCGGGCGAAGTGCGGCGCGTTTTAGTGAGCGAAAACATCGCCGTCGCGGAAGGCGCGCCGATCGTCGAGATCGCCGTCCGCCCCGCGGCGACGAATCAAGCGAACCGCGACGGAGCGCGACCGAACGCGCCAAACCGGCGCAGCGCCGTCGACGAAGCGCAAAGGGAAGTCGAACGCACGTCGGTCGAGATTTCGCGCGTCGAACAGCTCGTCGCCTCGAAAGCCGCGCCGCAAAGCCAGCTCGACGCCGCGCGCGCCGATTTCCAAAAAGCGCAGGAACGCCTGGAGCAGCTGCAGAAACGGGCAGCGACCGACAGCCTTCCCGCTCAGCCGGTCGGCGATCGGGCGAGCGCCGAGCCGACCGATGAAAAAATCGTGCAGGTGCGCGTGCCGTCCGCCGGCGGCGTGCGCGTCATCAGCGTCAAACGCGGTCAAACGGTTACGGCCGGGCAGCCGCTCGCGACCGTCTCGGTCGACGATCGATAGAAATACGGAGACGTTTTTAAGGAGATTTAAGAAAAATGCGGTTCCTTCTTCCGTAAAATGAAAAGCCTTATGGTTCGTTCGACGGTTCCTCGTATTTGGTCAGAGCAACGACGTTCATTCCGCTTTCATCCTGTAAAGTCAAAACGCCGCCTTTGATTTGATATTTGGTTATTTTCTTTAGGACGCGGCTAAGGCCGTGTTCCGCTTTAAATTTTTCGCCGAAGCAAGCCTTGGCAGTCATCAACAAAGAGCTGAATTTAATTTTTCCCTTCGCCCTTAAAAGATATTTCCCGCCGATATTGTTGCAGGCGATCGATGAAGAGAATCTGCCGTTCCGGGCAAACTCAAAGTAAGGATCTTCGCTTAATCCGGAAAAAGGAATGTCTTCCGCGTTTTCGGTCAGGGTCTGGAAACTCCATTTCCCGTGCGGAGTTCTGGTCTGCGCCAACGTCGAAATCGGGAAGAAAAGCAACAGCAGGGCCAGGAGCTTGATTTTAAGTTTCATCGCGTTTCCGGTATTCGGGCGGCTCATTTTCTGCGGCGTTATTTCAAATTACGGCACGTTTGCGGAGCATCGAATCGAAAGCGCCCGCCAAAGCCTTTAAAGGAAAAGAAGCCTCCAAAACGGAAGCTTCAGTTCTTTTCAGAACGCTCGGTTCTAAATGGTGCTTAGGGCGGGAATCGAACCCGCACGCCCCGAAGGACACAGGATTTTAAGTCCTGTGCGTCTACCTATTCCGCCACCCAAGCAACGAATTTAGAGATTAGCACACCGCAAAAATAAACTCAAAATCAGCGCCGCACAAAGTTTTTCGGCGGGCGTCAAATGTCGCAAATCCGGCGGCTTGTGTTATGATTTGGGCGGGGCGGGAACTTCGACAAAAGAATGGAACAACTAGCTTGGATTTTGTGGGTGATTTTGGGCGTCGGGCTGATTATCGCCGAGATTTTTACGCTCGGCTTCGTCTTGTTCTGGTTCGGCATCGGCGCGTTCATCGCGGCGCTGGTCGGGTTCGCCGGGTTCGGGTTCGCCTGGCAGTTTATGGCGTTCGCGCTCGTCTCGATCGTTCTGACGGCGATGTCGCGGACGATTTTTTCGAATTATTTTACGCACGCGGGCGGCGAAGACATCAAGACCGGCGTCGACGCGCTGCCCGGACAGATCGGGACGGTTTCGGCGGCGAGCCGCGGAGCGCTCAACGAAGCGGCGGTCAAGGTTTTCGGGTCGACCTGGACGGCGTTTCCGATCGACGAAAGGACGCCGCTCGTTGAGGGCGAAAAGGTCGAAGTCGTGCAGGTCCGAGGCTCTTCGATTTACGTCCGCAAAATCGCCGCCGAAAAGGAACTGCCGGAATGGAGAAGGCAGGACGATTAAAGATTCAAGGTTAAAGATTCAAAAAGCGTTTGATTGCTGAAGTTTTTCGTAAATCAAACGCTTTTGAATTTCTAATCTTGAATCTTTAATTAAATGATCTCCGCCGTGTCCTGATCCGCCGTATCGTGGATGTTTCCGATATTGAGCAGTTCGAGACGGACTTCGCCTTCGACCGGTTCGGGAAGCTCGTCGCCCGTGATTTTCGCCAAAATGACCGTGATATTATCCTCGCCGCCGTTTTCGTTGGCTTTTTTGACGAGTTCGGCGCACGCCATTTCCAGATGATCGGCGTTTTCGAGAATGATGCGCTGCATTTCGACGCCGCCGACTTTGCCCGACAAGCCGTCGCTGCAGATCATGATGATGTCGTTGCGGTTCGGCAGCAGCCGCGCCGAGACCGGAAAAATCTCGCTCTGCGCGCCGAGCGCCTGCAGAATGACGTTTTTCAGGGCGTGCGTTTCGGCTTCCTCGGGAGAAATCTGGTTGGCGTCGATCAGCTGCTGAACGAGCGATTGATCTTTGGTGATTTGGTAAATGTTGCTGTTGCGGACCAGATACGCGCGGCTGTCGCCGATTTGAATCAGATCGACCGCGTTCGGCGTGATTCCGATGCCGGTGAAAGTGGCGCCCATGCCCTGATACTGCGGGTCGGTGCGTCCCTGCTGATGAATTAGGTGGTTCGCGTAAAGAGTTGCTTCGTAAAGATTGCCGATTAAGGAATTGTTGGTTTCAAGCGGCGCCATCGTGCGGTCCGGATCGTCGTCCAAAAATTTGCGGCTGACGGTTTCGACCGCCATCTGGCTCGCCACTTCGCCCGCCAGCGCGCCGCCCATTCCGTCGGAGACGGCTAAAATCACGCCGCTTTCATCGACTTCGAAGCGCTGCGATTCGATGACGAATTCTTCCGGATCCTGCGAGCTCATCCACGCCTTGGCGGCGGAAATATTCAGCAAGAGATAATTGTCCTCATTGCCCTTGCGGACACGCCCGATATGGGACGTAGCATGTGTTTCAACAATCAACATATTTAACTGAGTGGTCAGTGGTCGGTGATCGGCGGTCAGCGAAAATTAAACTGACCACCGACCACCGATCACCGACCACTAACTAAGTGCCTGGTCTAAATCTGCAATGATGTCTTCGACATCTTCAATACCGACGGAAATTCGCACCAGCCCGTCGGTGATTCCTAATTGTTCGCGTTTCTCGGTTGGAACGGATGCGTGCGTCATGGTCGCCGGATGCGAAATTAAAGATTCGACGCCGCCCAAACTTTCGCCCAAAATGCAAAGTTTGACGCTTTCCAAAACCTTTTTTGCATTATCGAGCGAACCCGTTTCAAATGCAACCATGCCGCCGAAGCCTTTCTGCTGTTTTTTGGCTAATTCGTGCTGCGGGTGAGAAACCAATCCGGGGTAATAGACTTTCTGAACCTTCGGATGCTCGGCTAAAAAATTGGCGACCTGCCGCCCGTTTCGATCGTGCGCCTGCATCCGGACGGCGAGGGTTTTCGTGCCGCGCAGTACCAGGAAGGAATCCATCGGCGACAGGATCGCGCCGACCGAGTTTTGAATGAACTGAATCCATTCGGCGTCCTTTTCGTCGTTGAGCGCGACGAATCCGCCGATCGAATCCGAATGACCATTTAAGTATTTCGTCGTCGAATGCACGACGATGTCGACGCCGAATTCCATCGGGCGCTGCAGGTACGGCGACATGAACGTGTTGTCGCAAACCACTTTCGCGCCGCGCGCGTGCGCGATTTCCGACACGGCGGCTAAATCCGTAACCGACATGACGGGATTGGTCGGAGTTTCGACGAACACCATTTTCGTGTTCGGTTTGAAGGCTCGTTCGAGATTCGTCGCGTCGGTCGTATCGACCGTGTCGAATTCGACGCCGTAATTCGACAAAACTTTATTGAAAAGCCGGAAAGTCCCGCCGTAGGTGTTGTCGCCGAGAATGACGTGTTCGCCCGCTTTGACCAATTTCAAAACGGCGTCTGTCGCAGACATGCCGGAAGCGAAAGCGTAGCCGAAGCGCGCGCCTTCGAGCGCGGCGATGTTTGTTTCAAGCGCGGCGCGCGTCGGGTTTTGCGTGCGCGCGTATTCGTAGCCTTTATGCTGTCCGAAAGCGTCCTGCGCGTAGGTTGAGGTTTGATAAATCGGCACGCTGACCGCGCCGGTCGCGGCGTCTGGTTCGTTGCCCGCATGAATTGCAATCGTTGAAAAGCCCATAGAAACGCGAAGTCCTGCAAGAATCTTCAAAGCCCTTTAATTTTAACTTATTTCGGAGTTTAAGGCTAATAAAAGTCTTGTTTTAACGAGAATTTATGGTAACTTATCCGAATTCAAAAATGCAAACAGAGAATTTTTAAATTTGCCGGAAAAATGAATTAAAAAGCCGCGAATCCGTGAGATTTTCTTTTCCGATTTTCGTACTCGGAAATTTTCGCCTCGTGCTGCATGGTTAGACCAATGTCGTCCAAGCCGTTCAGAAGGCAGAACTTGCGAAATTCGTCGAGTTCGAAACCGGCCCGGAATCCTTCATCGTCGGAAACGATTTGGTTTTCGAGGTCGATCGTCAACCGGTAATTCCCGCGGTTTTGCGATTTCGCGGCGAGCGCGGCGACCTGTTTCTCGCTCAGCACGATTGGCAAAAGCCCGTTTTTCAGCGAATTATTATAAAAAATGTCCGCGAAACTCGGCGCGACGACGGCGCGGAATCCGTAATCGGTCAAACTCCACGGCGCGTGCTCGCGCGACGAACCGCACCCGAAATTCGCGCCGGCGATCAGCACGGACGCATCTTTAAATTGCGGCCGGTTCAAAACGAAATCGCCGTTCGCGCTGCCGTCCGCATTAAAACGCCAGTCGTAAAACAAAAACTCGCCGTAGCCGGTGCGCTCGATGCGTTTCAAGAACTGTTTCGGGATGATCTGGTCGGTGTCGATGTTCGGCTGGTAAAGCGGAGCCGCCAGACCGGTATGTTTTGTAAATTTATTCATTTGGGTTTTCGGTTTTCGGTTTTCGGTTTTCGGTTTTCGGTTTTCGATTGAATATTACTCAGCGAAGAGCTATCGAAATAATCAAACCAAAAACCGAAAACCTAATCTTTAAACTTCCAGTTGCGCACGTCGACGAAATGCCCGGCGATCGCCGCGGCGGCGGCCATCGACGGCGAGACGAGATGCGTTCTGCCGCCGCGCCCCTGGCGCCCTTCGAAGTTGCGGTTCGAGGTCGACGCGCAGCGCTCGCCTTCGTTCAAAGTGTCCTCGTTCATCGCGAGGCACATCGAACAGCCCGCGTCGCGCCACTCGAAACCGGCTTCCGTGAAAATCTTCGCCAGACCTTCCGCTTCCGCCTGTTTTTTGATCTGCATCGAACCGGGCACGACGAGCGCGTTGACCTTCCCGCTTACTTTGTAACCTTTGGCGATCCGCGCCGCCTCGCGCAGATCTTCGATGCGCGAATTCGTGCAGCTTCCGATGAAAGCGCGGTCGATCCCGATTTCCTCGATTTTCTGCGCTGGCTCCAAATTCATATAAGAGAGCGCGCGTTCGAACGATTTGCGCTCGTTCTCGTCTTTCGCCGCCGACAATTCGGGAACGGTTTCGGAGATTTTGACCGACATGCCGGGCGACGTGCCCCATGTGACGAACGGTTCCAAATTTTCGGCTTCGATCTCGACGGTTTTATCGAATCGCGCGCCGCCGTCTGTCCGCAAAGCGCTCCAATACTCGACCGCCGCTTCCCAGTTTTCGCCTTTCGGCGCGAACGGCTTGTTTTTCAAATACTCGAACGTGGTTTCGTCGGGCGCGATCAGACCGGCGCGCGCGCCGCCTTCGATCGACATGTTGCAGACCGTCATTCTGCCCTCCATCGAAAGACCGCGGATCGCGTTGCCGGCGTATTCGATGACATAGCCGGTGCCGCCGTCGGTGCCGATTTCGTTGATGATGCCGAGGATCACGTCCTTCGCCGTGACGCCGAAGGGAAGTTCGCCTTCGACTTTAATCAAAAGGTTTTTGGATTTCGTCTGCGGCAATGTCTGCGTCGCGAGAACGTGTTCGACTTCCGATGTTCCGATGCCGAACGCGAGCGCGCCGAACGCGCCGTGCGTCGAGGTGTGCGAATCTCCGCAGACGATCGTCTGACCGGGCTGCGTCAGGCCCTGTTCGGGTCCGAAAACATGGATGATGCCCTGTTCGATGCGGTCTAAATCGTAAAGCCGGACGCCGAATTCCCGCGTGTTTCGGCGCAAAGTTTCGACCTGCTGCGCGGCGATCGGGTCGTTGAAGGGAAGATTGCGGTTAATGGTCGGAATCGCGTGGTCGAGCGTCGCGAAGGTCAGGTCGGGACGCCGAACACGCCGCCCGGCGAGCCGCAAGCCTTCGAACGCCTGCGGGCTCGTCACTTCATGCACGAGATGCAGATCGATATAGATCAGCGCCGGTTTGCCCGCTTCCTGATGAACGATATGCGATTCCCAAATTTTATCGTAGAGCGTTTTCGACATTTTCTTTAATTTTGCCCGCTGATTTTCGCGAATAAATTCTTTTATTCGCGAAAATCAGCGGGCAGTTTTATTTTTTTGTAAAACCATTTTAGACTGCTTTCGATGAACTCAAAAGCGTGTTTTCCTGCAATGCTTTAACGATCGCATCGCCCATTTCTTCGGTCGAAACAAAATCGCCGCCGCGCGCGATGTCTTTTGTTCTGAGTCCTTTTTCCAAAACTTTTTCGACGGCGCTTTCGATCGCGTTGGCGGCTTCTTGGTAATTCGATGAATAACGCAGCAACATTGCCGCCGAAGCGATCATACCGCAGGGATTGGCGATGTTTTGTCCCGCAATACCGGGCGCCGAACCGTGGATCGGCTCGTAAATACCGACCTGCCCGCCGATCGTCGCCGACGGCAGCATTCCGAGGCTCCCGGTCAACACCGAAGCTTCATCCGACAAAATATCGCCGAAAAGATTTTCGGTCAGAATCACATCGAAATGATCCGGATTCGTGACGAGCATCATCGCCGTCGCGTCAACGTAGAAGTGTTCGAGTTCGATTTCGGGATAATTTTTCGCGACCTTGTTGACCGTTTCACGCCACAACCGCGAAGTTTCCAAAACATTCGCCTTATCGACTGACGCCAATCTTTTTTTGCGTTTGCCCGCGGCTTGGAAGGCGATGTGCGCGACCCGTTCGATTTCCGAAACCGTGTAGTGCATCGTGTTATAAGCCTTTCGGTCGCCCTCGTTTTCTTCGAAACCTCGCGGCGCGCCGAAATAAAGACCGCCCAAAAGCTCACGAACGATCAAGAAATCCGTGTCGTCGCCCAAAATCTCCGGGCGCAGCGGCGAGCTTTCGGCTAACGCTTTGTAGATCTTCGCGGGACGCAAGTTGGCGAACCCGCCGAGCGCTTTGCGAATTTTCAAAAGACCTTGTTCGGGACGTTTTTCGGGCGCAATTTGGTCAAACTCCGGCGCGCCGACCGCGCCGAGCAAAACCGCGTCGCAAGCCAAACAAACGTCTATCGTTTCCTGCGGCAGGGGCGTGTCGAATTTGCGAATCGCTTCGCCGCCGATCGCCGCGTGGGTAAATTCAAAATCAATTTCGTAAATTTTACCGACGGCCTGCAAAACTTTGACGGCTTCACGAGTGATTTCGGGTCCGATCCCGTCGCCTGCTAAAACTGTAATTTTCATAAGGTTTTTGAGCCGCGAAAGAACACGAAATTTCACGAAATGCTTTTAATGATCCTAACAAATCTTTCGTGTTCTTTCGCGTTCGTTCGTGGCTGAATTTCGATTAAGCGGCCATCAGTGCGGGCGCCTGCGCCGGCAGAATCGCCAGCAAATCCTGATCGTAAATGTTCTTTTTCTTATCTGCGAGCGCGGTGAACTTTTGGTAAACTTCGTTGATTTCAGCACCGCTGAGTTCGATGCCGAGCGCATTGTAACGCGCCAGAAGCGCGTGTCTGCCGGAATGCTTGCCGAGCACGATGTCGTTCGACGGCACGCCGACCGACTGCGGCGTCATGATCTCGTAACAGAGCGGATTGCTCAGAACGCCGTGCTGGTGTATGCCGGCTTCGTGCGCGAACGCGTTGCGCCCGACGATCGCCTTGTTCGGCTGCACGCCGAAGCTGATGATCGACGACAAAAGCTGGCTCGTCGGATAAAGCTGCGTCGTTGCGATGCTGTGCGCGAACGGCATTTTATCGGAACGAACGACGAGCGCCATGACGAACTCTTCCAAAGAAGCGTTGCCGGCGCGTTCGCCGATGCCGTTGATCGTGCATTCGACCTGCCGCGCGCCCGCTTCGACCGCCGCCAAGCTGTTGGCGACCGCCAAGCCCAAATCGTTATGACAATGCACGCTGATCGTCACGTCGCGCGCGCCGACGACGCGCTGTTTGACCGTGCGGATCAAATTCGAATATTCGTTCGGCAGAGTGTAGCCGACCGTGTCGGGCACGTTCAAAACGGTCGCGCCTTCTTCGACCGCCGCGGCGAAAACCTCGCAGACGAAATCGACGTCGCTGCGCGTCGCGTCTTCCGCCGAAAATTCGACTTCCGCCGCGTGGTTTTTGGCGAGCCGCACGGCGCGGCGCGTCATTTCCAAAACTTCGGCGCGCGTTTTCTGCAGTTTATATTCGAGATGAATGTCGCTCGTCGCGACGAACGTGTGGATTCTCGATCGGCGCGCTTTTTTCAGGGCTTCCGCGGCGCGCGCGACGTCGGTTTCCGTCGTCCGGGCGAGCGCGGCGACAACCGCCGTATCGCAGGTCTCGGAAATGGCGCGGACGGCTTCGAAGTCGCCGTCCGACGCGATCGGGAAGCCGGCCTCGATGATGTCGACGCCCAGGCTTTCGAGCTGGCGCGCCATCCTGATTTTCTCCGGCAGGTTCATCGAACAGCCCGGCGACTGCTCGCCGTCACGCAAAGTCGTGTCAAAGATTCTAATTTTCTCGGGTTTCATTCTCTCTCCAACGTTTTTTCAAAGTGGTTTCGTGTGCCAAAAGGGCTTGATTTGAATACTCTAAAAACTAATTTTTCAAAAGTCAAGGTTATCATAAAAGATAAAACATAACTTTGAATGATGCAGGAAACGGTAAAAATCGCGAAAAGAGAAAAAAGAAGTTATAGAAGTATTATTTATGTTGATTTTAATTTGATAATTCGTTGCAAATATCGGATAGTTCCTATATTCGGTTTTTTTATTCTCAATCGGCTCTTAAATCTATGGACATAAATCAACTGGAAGTTTTGGTCGCCGTGGCGCGCGAAAAAAGTTTTTCGCGCGCCGCGGAAGTCTTAAATCGAACGCAGCCGGCCGTCAGCCAGGCGATCCGGCGGCTCGAACAGGAAATCGGCGAAAAACTTTTCGACCGTTCGTCGAAGGACGGAACGCTGACTTTGGCGGGCGAACTGCTGCTCGATTACGCCAGGCAGATGCTCAACTTGCGGCAGACGGCGCACAACGCGATCCGCGAGATGCGCGACCTTCACCACGGCAAAGTCACGATCAGCGCGAACGAACACACGGTTTTTTATCTCCTGCCCGTGATCGAAGAATTCCGAAAGCTTTACCCGCTCATCAAAGTCGAAGTGCAGCGCGGCGTGGCGAGCCGCATCCCGAAGGAAATCATGGCGCGCGAAGCCGAACTCGGCATCGTTTCCTTCAAACCGAACGACAATTCGGTGGTTTCGACGACCGTGTTTTCGGATGAACTGGCGCTGATCGTCGCGCCGTCGCATCCGCTCGCCGGCAAATCGACCGTTTCCGTGAGAGACCTCGGCGTCGAGACCTTCATCGCGCACAACGCGCCTTCGCCGTACCGCGAAAAGGTCATCGAGACCTTCGAAAAATACCAGACGAAGCTGAATATTTCGGTCGAACTGCCGTCGCTCGAAGCGATCAAAAAACTCGTCGAAACCGGCATCGGCATCGCGCTCGTGCCGAAGCTCACCGCGCAGAGCGAGATCGACAGCGGGCAGTTAAAGGCTTTAGCCGTCAAGGAAATGAAGCTCGAACGCAAACTCAACATCATCTACCGCAAAAATTCCGTTCTGTCGCACGCCGCGAAATCTTTCCTGAAGCTGGCGCGCGAGATGAGCAAATAAGCAGCAATCAGTGAACGGCGGCCGGCGGGCAGTCGAAGCCAAAATCTGATCACCGAACGCGGTCCGCCGACCACTGAAAAAAGTCTGTTTATTTGCCGGGATTTGAGTTAAAATGAAAAGCGTGTTTCTGCCGCACGGGCAGATGCTCTTGAATTCTCCTGATTCTTACCGAATCCAAACAAAAAAGGTATATAAATATGACCGAAAAGAACTTTGCAGGCGTGCTCGCGCCGCTCGAAAGGCGCTCTGCCGATCGCAAGAAATTGATCGTCGACGTCCACTTCGAGGGCGGCGACGCGACCGGAATCGCCAACACGCGCGACATCGGGCTCGGCGGATTGTACATGACGACCAGCGCGCAGCTCGAAAGCGGAACCGAAATCTTAATGCGCCTCATCATCGGCGGAAAAGAAATATCGATCAACGGCGCGGTGGTTTACACCGATCCCGGACAGGGCGTCGGCGTGCGTTTTCAAAACGTTTCGCCCGAAAACGCCCGGCTTTTAGAGCAGGAATTGGAATTAGCTTAATTTATTCGTTGTCAGCGGTTCGCCGTTCGTTGTATCTTTAAAGAAACGAGTAATTAACAACGAACAACAAACAACGAACGACGGACGAAAATAATTATGTTTGAGCAATTCACGCTCGGTATTGAGGAAGAATTTCAAATTGTTGATCCGCAGACGCGCGAACTTAAATCGCACGTTTCGGAAATTCTGGACGAAGGCAAACTGCTGCTGGGCGAAAAGGTCAAGCCCGAGATGATTCAATCGATGATCGAAGTCGGCACGGGCGTCTGCGCGAACATCAGAGAAGCGCGCGAAGACATCTCGAAACTGCGCTGCATCATTTCCGGCTTGGCGAAACGAAAAGGGCTCGAAATCGTCGCCGCGTCGACGCACCCGTTTTCGAAATGGTCCGAGCAGGAAATCTTCGAACACGACCGCTATAAGCTGCTCGTCGACGAACTGCAGATGGTCGCGCGCTCGCTTTTGATCTTCGGCGTCCACGTGCACGTCGGCATCGAGGATTTGGACCGCCGCATTCACATCATGAACGCGGCGCGTTATTTTTTGCCGCACATTCTCGCGATGACGACCTCGTCGCCCTTCTGGCTCGGTTTCAATACCGGCTTGAAGTCGTATCGTTCGGAAGTCTTTAAAAAATTCCCGCGCACCGACATTCCCGATCATTTCGAATCGTTCCAGCAGTTTCAATCGTACGTCGATCTGCTGATCAAGATGAACTGCATTCAGGACGCGACGAAAATCTGGTGGGACATTCGCCCGCATCCGAAATTCCCGACGCTCGAATTCCGCATCTGCGACATTCCGACGCGCGTCGACGACACGATCGCCGTCGCCGCGCTCTTTCAGGCGATCGTCGCCAAACTGACGATCATGATCGATAAAAACTGGGGCTTCCGGCTTTATCACCGTCGCTTGATTCAGGAAAACAAATGGCGCGCGATTCGTTACGGTTTGGACGGAATGCTGCTCGATCTCGGCAAACAAAAGGAAGTGCCGGTCAAGGACTTGATCCGCGAGCTGCTCGATTTCGTCGACGACGTCGTCGACGATCTCGATTCGCGCAGCGAAATCGAACACGTGCATACGATTTTAGAACGCGGCACGTCGGCCGACGAACAATTGCGCGTGTTCGAAGAAACCGGCGGCGACTTCAACGCCGTCGTCGACATGCTCATTGAAAGAACGATGGAAAACGTGCCGGAAAAGTGTTTTGACTAAGAAAAACGGCGGGAAAATGAAAAAGAGTAGCCCTCGCTACTCTAAATCACTTTACCTTCCCCTTGTTCGTTCTGTCCGTCGGTGTTTGGCTAAATGCCTTTGATACACTTTTAATTGGACGCTTCTATAAAAGCAAGCGCCGTGCCGCGCATCATTCGTTTTCGCTTTCTTCCTGCAAAGTGCCTTTCGTGTCTGCGCCGAAGTCGGGAATTTGATTGTAGCCGGCGAGCCGCACCGGCGGATCGTCGACCGTTTCGAGCGGTTCCTGATCGACCAATTCGCCTTCAGACAAATCCTGTTCGCTCGAATGTTCTTCCGTGTTGTTTGCCATAAAAATCCTCCTTGAAAATTTGTATTTTGCCTTCGCGAATCCGATTCGCTCATTTTCAATATTAACAAGGCGATGCGAAAAACGGGTAACTGACGATTTATCTTTTACGTCAGTTACCCGTTTTTTCGCGATCGCGCCGGTTCGCTATTTATTGTGTTTGAGCGCCAGCTTCAAAAAGTTCTCGAAAAGGATGCGACCGTCGCGCGATTCGATCGGGTGCTGCCAGCGCGTCGGGTTTTTCGACCAGTCTTCGAATGATTTTTCCAGATGAAACTGCACGGCGTAGATCATCTGCCCTTCGCTGCGCTTGACCATCATCTGGTTTTTGCAAAGATAAGCGGTCGCCAAGAGTTTAAAGCCGTCAGGCACGCCTTCGACCTGCAGCCCGTGGTTCTGCCAGACCCTTAAAATATCGTCCTGCGTCGTGTATTCCTGCCAGATTCCGCTTTCCGTATTGGCGATGCCCTCGAAAATCGGGTCGGTCGTGTCGATGATCTTGATGAAGCGATACTGGTACTCGACGACGCGGTCGGAGCGTTTTTCCGACGGCGCGAGATTGTCGAGCGTCGTCAGGCGGTTGCCGAACGAAACGCCGACGAGCTGGTGCGCGCCGCAGATCGCGAGCACCGGAATTCGGGTCGTCGTGATGAATTTTCTGAATTTTTCCAGGTGCGCCGGATTGTAATAATCGAAATCCGTGAGCGTTCCGCTCATGACGATCGCGTCGGGACGAAACTGCTTGGCGGCTTCGCCGACTTCCGAAAGATGCACGGTAAGCGTCTTCGGCTGCTTGACGAGACGGATCACGTTTTTGGCGATGTTGTTGCACGCCATCCCCGAAATTTTATTTTCGAAGCGCAGCTTCGTTTCGGTCGTGCCGTTCCATTCCTCGCGCGCGAGATCGGATAAATCCGTTTCGTAGCGCAGAAGATCGTTGACGATCAAAACCTTCGCGTGCGGGATGCGTTTTTCGATCGGTTCGTAATGGCAAAAAGCCTGTTTATTGTAAGGAAACGGCAAGCCGGTCGCTTCTTCCGTTTCTCTGGTTATTGTTAATCCTGCGTCCAACATAACTTTTCTATTGAAACAAATATTGTTTCCGGTGTCATCTTAACATTTTTGAAAAACGTAACGCGAGACGACATAAATATGATGCGTTTTATCGTGATTATTTGCCCTGAATTTTCTAACGCGTCCGCTGTTTGGTCGATTGTTTGAATTCCGGCATCAGGGAACCGGCGCCGATTTCTTCGATTTCCTGGCGGATTTCCTTGATCAAACCCGAACGCAGGCGGCCTTTCGCCGTCGCGATTTTGTCGCCCGTCAGATCTTCGAACAAAAGAAGCGTTTTGTGCCAGGAGATTTCAAGCTCGTCGGCGAGCGTCGAAATTTTCGTGATGTCGTACGGCACGGCGACGTCGGCGCAGCCGATGCGGGCGAAAACCTGCAAATAACGGGCGGTCGATAAATCCGGGCAGCTGAATCGTTTGTTGCCGATTTTCAGCTCGATGCCGAGCAGCGTGTGCTGAATCTCGGCGCGGTGCTCACGCGGCGTGATGTTCAGATGATACGCGCGCGTCCGCTGCGAGCGAACTTTCTCGCGGTAAATGGCGGGAATCCATTCATCACCCAATTTTTCTCGTATCCCTACTGCAGTTTCCATCAATGTCTCTTACAGATTAACACATTTCGATTTCGGATTTAGGATTTCGGATCGGCCGCCGCTTTAACAATTAACCCTCCACCTTAAAACATTCGCGCCCGACCGATCGATTAAAAAATAACAAAACAGTTCATAAAGCGAACAAATCCGAAATCACAAATCCCGAATCGAATCGAGTTTTTCCTGCAATGAAACGAAATATTTGCCGACGTGAAAGCCGTCGGCGAGCGCGTGGTGCACTTCGACCGAATGCGGCAGTTTTTGTCTGCCTTCCGATTCGAACGACTTGCCCCAGACAAGCCGCGGGATCGTGAAATTACGGTCGAATCGTCCGGCGTGTTTGAAGCTCGTAAACGAAACCCACGGAATGACCGAGCAGTAAATCAAATCGAGGCGTTCGCGCTCGACGTCGAGAGTTTTCAGGCGCGTGTATTTTTCGATCGCCGCGCGTCCGTTTTCGTTGAAATCGAAGACGTTATCGCGCATTTCGAAATAACAGAACGAAAACGTTTCGTCCGCCTGAGCGATCGTCATCGTCGCGTGGATTGTCTCGAATTCGACGAGCCGTTCGTCTTTCAGACGGATTTTGAATTCGCGGATTTCGTTGAGCGTTTGCAGCGCGTAAAAAAGATTGGCGACCGAGAAGGAAAGCTTTTTTTCTTTGCAGAAGCGGGAAAGCTCGGTGACGTCGAGATTGGCGGTGAGATTGAAAAACGGGTCGGCGTAGTCTTTAAAGTATTCGTAAATCTCCCGGCGATTCCACCCTTCAACATCAACGAGCTTCATATTTTTACTTTTAGCGCAAAGCCGCAAAGTTTTTTAATTTCTTTGCGGCTTTGCGTTAAATTATTTGACTTGTGCCGATTGAACGGCGGGCTCGTTCGACTGCGAGAATTTATCGATCACGCCGTTGCTGAAAATTCCGAAGTAAAGCACGCCGACGACGGTGATCAGAAGCACGGCCGCGAGCGTCGCCGGAATGCGCGGCGGCGCCCAGTCGGTCGTGCGTTCGCGGAAGAACATGACGACGATCAGGCGCAGGTAATAATAAGCCGAAATCGCCGAACCGATCACGGCGACGATTACGACGAGCGCGAGCAGCGGATTGCCCGATTCGAGCGCCGGACGGAAAACCAGCACTTTGCCCATAAATCCGGCGGTCAACGGCAGGCCGAAAAGCGAAAGCATGAAAAGCGAAAGCGTGAACGCCAGCACGGGCGATTTAAAGCCGATGCCGTTGTAATCTTCAAACTCGGTGCGGCGGTCGTTTTTCTGTCCGAGCAGAGTGACGATCGCGAACGCCCCCAAATTCGTCACCGCGTAAGTCAGCATGTAAAACGCGACCGAAGCGATCGCCGCATCGCGCGCCTGCGCGGTTTGGGCGACGCCGGCGCCGATGAATCCGACGAGCGCGTAACCGGCGTGCGCGATCGACGAGTAGGCGAGCATTCGTTTGACGTTGTTCTGCACGATCGCCGCGACGTTGCCGACGATCATCGTCAGCATCGCCATCACGGCGAGCGCCGAAATCCACGATTCGTGCAGGTAAGCCGACGCCTGCGAACCGGCGACGAGCGGGAATCCGAGCACGAACACGCGGACGAAAGAAGCGAACGCCGCCGATTTCGAGCCGACCGCCATGAACGCCGTGATCGGCGTCGGCGCGCCTTCGTAAACGTCGGGCGTCCAGACGTGAAACGGCACGGTCGCGACCTTGAAGCCGAAACCGATCATCAGCATCGCGCCGCCGATCAAGAGCAGCGCCGGAAAATTCGGGTCGGCGATGCGCGTCGCGATTTCGGCGACGTTCGTCGAACCGGTCGCGCCGTAAATCAAAGCCATGCCGTAAAGCAGGAACGCGGACGCGAACGAGCCGAGAATAAAATATTTCATCGCCGATTCGTTCGACTTGAGATCGGATTTGCGCAAGCCCGCCATGACGTAAGTCGCGATCGAAAGCGTTTCTAGCCCGAGGAACATGATGACCAGATCCGAGCCGGAAGCCATGAACATCATGCCGAACGTCGCGAAAAGCAGCAGCGCGTGGTATTCGCCTTCGGGGATTTTTTCGTTGTCGACCCACACCGAAGATAGCAGCAGCGTCGCGGCGGTCGTCAGCAGCGCGACGATCGAAAAGCTCATCCGCAGGCTGTCGTTCGTGACCATGCCGTTCCACGAAGTTTCGGGCCTGCCGCCCCACATCGAAATGAGGACGAACGCCGAAGCAGCCAATCCGAGGAGGGAAATGCCGGTCGTCACGTGCCGCTGTTTCGGGAAAAAGCTGTCGTAAAGCATCACGATGATGCCCGTCACGGCGACGATCGTTTCCGGGAGAATCGCCTGAATATCGACGTTCGGATTCGGTAGTGTCTGTAAAAATAACGTGTTCATTTTACTTGTTTTAAATAACGCTTTTATTGCTTTTTGGCGGCCGCGTGAAATATTTTCTCGCCCGCCCTGATCTCGGTTTGTAAAAAATTTTCCTTCGGCGGAATCGCGCAGCTGAACCGGTCGCTGTACGCGCAGCTCGGATTGTACGCGATGTTGAAATTCAGCACGATCTCGCTCTCCGAAGGAATTTTTATGTCCAAATATCTGCCCGCGCCGTATGTTTCCGCGCCGTTCGTCAAATCCCTGAACGGCACGAACAGCATAACGTTTCGCCGTGCCGCCTCTTCCGACTGGTACGCGTTCAACGTAAAGCTTTGCCCGTCGATCTCGAACGTCAAAACGCCGTATTTGAAATACTTGCGCGGCGCGCCGACCGAGGTCGGCATCATGAAAAACTGCGCGTCCGACGTTTTTTCGAGCCGCGCCCTGACGACGTATTTTTCGCTTTCGGCGAAATATTCCAAGCCCTTAAAGTTCGTAAAATCCTCGTTCGCCAAGGGCGTCAAGCGCGGATTACGGAAAACCTTGTCGCGCGCTTCGCGAAAGCTCTGCACGTCGCCCGTTCGGTTCGACTCCTGCGCGTTCGCGAGCAGCGCGCACGCAACGAGCAGAAAAATTATCAAAGCGGCGCGCTTCATCAATGTTCCGAATGCGGCGCCGTCGCCGCGGGCGCGTCGATCGTGCCGCCGGCTTGCCCCATGACCCGTTCCTGAATCGCGACGACCGCTTCGCGCGAACGATTCAAAAACGGTTTCGGGTAAACGCCCATGTAAACCATCAAAAACAATAACGGCGCGATCAGCCCGAGCTCGCGCCAGGTCAAATCCGTCAGGCGTTTGTTTTTCGGATTGTCGACCTTGCCGAAAAACACGCGCTGCACCATCCAGAGCAGGTACACGGCGGCGAAAATCACGCCCGTTCCGGCGAACATCGTCGCGATGTAGTTCCAGTTGGTGCCGTTCGTCGCCGGCAGAACGCTCGACTGCCACATGCCGAGCATGATCAAAAATTCGCCCACGAAACCGTTCAGGAAAGGCAGACCGATCGACGACATCGTCGTGAAGACGAAAATCGTCGCGTAAATCGGCATCACGTTCGCAACGCCGCCGAAGTCCTTGATCTGGCGCGTGTGGCGGCGTTCGTATAAAAAGCCGACGAGCAGAAAGAGCGCGCCGGTCGAAACGCCGTGGTTGAGCATCTGGTAAAGCGCGCCCTGCATGCCGTATTCGGTGAACGAGAACATGCCCAAAATGACGAAGCCCATGTGCGCGACCGACGAATACGCGACGAGCCGTTTGATGTCGGGCTGCACCATCGCGACGAGCGCGCCGTAGATGATGCCGACGATCGCCAGGATTATGAAAATCCACGCGTATTCGCGCGAAGCGTCCGGGAAGAGCGCGAAGTTAAAGCGCATCAGGCCGTACGTGCCCATTTTCAAAAGCACCGCCGCCAGGATTACCGAACCGGCGGTCGGCGCGTCCGTGTGCGCGTCGGGCAGCCAGGTATGAACCGGGAAAAGCGGCACCTTGATCGAAAACGCGAGCGCGAAAGCCCAGAAGATCAGCGCCGCGCCGGTTCCGCCGAGAATCAAATTGCCGGCTTTCATCGAATTGAGCAGCGTCACGTAATCGAACGTGCCGACGCCCGCCTGCTGCGCGTGCAGATAATAGAGCGCGATGATCGCGACGAGCATCAAAAGACTGCCGAGCGCCGTGAAGATAAAGAATTTGACCGCCGAATAAATGCGGTTTTCGCCGCCCCAGATGCCGATCAGGAAAAACATCGGCACGAGCGACGCTTCGAAGAAAAGATAAAAGACGAGCAGATCGAGCGACACGAACACGCCGATCATCGCGCTTTCGAGCAGCAGCAGGAAGACGTAAAAAGCGGTGCGGCGTTTTTCGACCGCGTGCCAGGTCGAAATGACGGCGATCGGCATGATAAAAGTCGTCAAAAGGACGAGCCACAAACTCAAACCGTCGACGCCGACGTGGTAATTCGTGTTGATCGCCTTGATCCACGGCACGTTTTTCTCGAAGTGAAAGCCGTTCGCCGACGCCGCGTGCGAGCCGAGCAGCGCGAGCGACGCCAGAAAATTGACGAGCGTAACGCCGAGCGTCAGCCATTTCGTGTGGCTTTCCTGTTTCCAGAACGCCGCGTGCCCGAGCACGGCGATCGCGCCGAAGACCGGAAGCAGAATCAGAATCGTTAAAAGATTTTCTGTGATGAAATCCATTTTTTTCAGTGGTCAGCGGTCAATGATCGGCGGTCGGGTTTTTGTCTTTTCTGACCGCCGACCACCGACCGCTGAAAACTACCTTAATAACTTTAACCCGTAATAAATAAAATACCCGATGACGATCAGCGCGCCGAACAGGATGAACGCGGCGTACGAGCGCACGAACCCGACCTGCACGCGGCGCACGGCGTTGCCGAGCTCGGCGACGGCGTAGCCCGCGCCGTTGACGATGTTGTCGATGAAACCGAGATCGAAGCCCTGCCACAAGCCCTTCACCGAAAAACGCGTCAGCGGATCGACGATGTAGCCGTTGTAAAGCTCGTCCACGCGCCACTTGTCCTCGAGAATCTTCGGCAAGCGGCGCAAGGGCGTTTTCCCGAACAGCGCGATGCCGGTAAAGATTCCGGCGAGCGCCAGAACGACCGACACGCCCGCGAGCACGCGTTCATAGAAAAGTTCTTCCGGCGAATGTTCGTCGTGCGATTCGGCGTTCGTCGCCGCCGGTTTGGTCGTCGACGGGGCTTCGCCGAAGAAGTGTTTGACCTCGGTCGATCTTGCCGGGATCGTTCCCGGGTTCATCGACGGCTGTTCCGGCGCGGAATGCTCGCTTTTGTGCATGATGACCGGTTCGAGCGTGTGTTCGAAAACGTTCGGCACCGCGCCGCCGCTTAATGCGTAGGGAATGCCGATCAGTCCGCCGAACGTCGAAAGAACGGCGAGCACGACGAGCGGCACGGTCATCATCCACGGCGATTCGTGCGGTTTGAAATCCGCCGGCAGCGCGTGGTGATGCTCGTCGTCGTCGTGGTCGTCGTGTCCGGCGTCGTGTTCATCGTGCGCGTGAATACCGTGATGATCGTCGTGACCGTGATGCGTTTCGTCGTCGGTCGCGTCGCCTTCGGCGAACGCGTTTTCTTCCGCGTGCGAAGCGTCCGTAGCGTGATCGCCTTCGGGCAGCGCGAGGTGAAATCTTTCTTCGCCGAAAAACGTCATCCACATCATGCGCGTCATGTATACGGCGGTCAGCACCGCCGTGATCAGACCGATGACCCACAAAATTTTGTTGACGTGGATGCCGAACAGCATCGCGTCGTAAGCGGAAGTGTGCGTCGCGAAGGTTTTATAAAGGATTTCGTCTTTCGAGAAAAATCCGGCGAAGATCGGGATGCCGCTGATCGCCAGCCAGCCCGTGACCATCGTCCAGAACGTGACCGGCATGTATTTGCGCAGGTTGCCCATTTTACGCATGTCCTGCTCGTGGTGCATGCCGTGAATGACCGAACCCGAACCGAGGAACAAGAGCGCTTTGAAAAACGCGTGCGTCATGACGTGGAAAATCGCCGCGACGAACGCGCCGATGCCGCAGGCCAAGAACATATAGCCTAATTGCGAAACGGTCGAATAAGCGAGCACTTTCTTGATGTCGTTCTGCGCCAGGCCGATCGTCGCCGCGAAAATCGCGGTCGCGCAGCCGATGATCGCGACGATGAACATCGCCGTCGGCGCGTTTTGATAAATGCCGTTGCAGCGCACGACCATGTAAACGCCCGCCGTGACCATCGTCGCGGCGTGAATCAGGGCGGAAACGGGCGTCGGACCCGCCATCGCGTCCGGCAGCCACGTGAAAAGCGGAATCTGCGCGGATTTGCCCGTCGCGCCGATAAACAACAAAACGGCGATCGAGGTGATGCCGCCCGCGACGATCGCGCCGGCGGTGAACGGTTCCGCCGCCATCTGCGCGATCAGATTCAGAGAGCTTTGAACCTGCGTTCCATCAACGACTTTGTCGTAAAACGAGATCGAGCCGGTCAGCGTAAAGACCAAAAACACGCCCATCAAAACGCCCCAGTCGCCGATGCGGTTCATGACGAACGCTTTTTTCGCCGCGCGGCGCGCTTCGTCGCGCTTGATGTAGTAACCGATCAGCAGATACGAGCACAGACCGACGCCTTCCCAGCCGACGAACATCAGCAGGAAATTGTCCGCCAAAATCAGCGTCAGCATCGAGAACATGAACAGGTTCAGGTACGCGAAAAAGCGGTAAAATCCGGGATCGCCCTTCATGTAGCCGGTCGCGAAAACATGAATCAGCAAGCCGACGAACGTGATGAAGCAGACGTAGATGCCGCTCAAACGGTCCATGCCGAGCCCGAAATCGGCGCGGAAACCGCCGACCTGAATCCACGTCCAGATCTGGTCGAGAACCGGTCGCGACGCGTGCAGCGCGCCTTCCTGACCCGTGCCGATGCCGAACGCGATCATGAACGCGACGACGCACGCCACGCCGACCGCCGAACAAGCGACGACGCCGCTGAACAGCTCGTTCTTCAAACGCCCGCCGACGAGCCAGTTGATGACCGCTCCGAGCAGCGGCGCGAAAATTATTAGACTTAAAAAATTGTTTTCAGTCATTTTATAAAAATTATTGTTCTATACCGTTAACGATACGCTTTTCAATCGGATAAGGGATCGGAACCGTTCCGGCCGCGTTCGGAAACGAATCGAAGAACGCTACTCCTTTGACAAATTTCCAGGTTTTTCCGCCGTCTTCGGAAATTCCGACCATCGAACCCATTCCGGCAAGCTTATCTTTTTTATCCTTGCTTACGGAATTTAATTTGTAAGTGACGACGCCAAAAATTCGTTCATCCGCTTCAAATAATACGCTCGGGCTTTCAACCGTCGAGGGAAGAAGTTCATCGCCGCCGAACCTGCGCTGATTTATGATTAACTCCACTTCGCCGTAAAATTCAGAAACTCCCGTCTTTTTATAGATATTCGGATGCGACAATTCGACGAATTTATCAAAATCCGCTTTATCATACGCTTCAAATAATTCCCGAACCTGTTTCATCAAGTTTTCGATTCTCCCATCGCCTTGCCGAACTGAAATGTCTTGCATGGTTTTATCAGTATTTTCATTTTGTCCAAAGGCCGTTTGAAAAGCCAAGAGGACAATAAAAAAACAACAATAAATCCAAGAATATTTGATACGCATAGCGAAAAAATCAAATCTTCGTCGTTCGTGCCCTGCGAACTACTGAAATCTCAAAACATCGGCATCAAGCATTACTTCTCGTTCAAATCGAGCATCATCTCGATCATCGTTTCGCGGAAACCGCGCCGTTCGAAAAACGCGCGCGCCGCTTCGTTTTTCGCGGCGACCGAAAGAATCAATTTGTCGGCGCCGAATTCAAGCGCGGCTTCGACTGATTTTTCGATCAAAAGCCTTCCGGCACCGGTCTTGCGGGCCGATTCTTCGATGTAAATGTCGTGCAGCCACGCGGCGTTTTCGAGCAGCGCCGGGTAATTCTTCGCTTCGTATTGAAGATACGCGAAGCCGACTATTTCGTTGTCAATTTCGGCGACGAAAACCGCTTCGTCCGCGGTCTCGTTGCGGCTTCCGTAATACCATTCGGCGTCCGCTTCGGAGTAAAGCCGCGCGAACCGGCGCGCGTCGTACTCTTCATGCTGCCGCGCCAGCTTAACGGCGAGCTCGGCCACGCGCCGCCCGTCGTTTTGATTCGCCTTTCGAATTTTTACGGACATATTCAAATCCGAAATCCGAATTCCCAAATCCGAAATCGGATCAGTTTTTTAAAACGCTCGCGTCGTCGACGTCGACCGACAGGCGGTTGCGGAAAAACGCGATGATGATGCCCAGGCCGACCGCCGCTTCGGCGGCCGCGACCGACATCACCATAAAGACGAAAAGCTGTCCCGTGACGTCCGAATAATAGCGCGAAAAGGCGACGAACGTCAGATTGACGGCGTTGAGCATCAGCTCGATGCACATGAACATGCCGATCGCGTTGCGCTTAAAGATCACGCCCGTCGCGCCGATCGCGAATAAAATTCCGGAAAGTGCTAAATAACTTGCTAAACTCGGTTCCATAAATTCGGTTGTCGGTGGTCGGCGGCCGGCAAAATCAGTTTTTATTCTGACCACTGACAGCCGATCACTGTCCGCTCTAAAGAGCAATACGGTAATCGTCCTTTTCGCCCGCCTCGTTGCGGCGCTCCAGTTCGTTGTCGACGACCAGCTTCAATTCCGGCTGGCTCAGGCGTCGGGACAGAATCACGCCGCCGATAATCGCCATCAGCAATAAAATCCCGACGATCTCGACCGGCAGCAGATACTCGGTGTACATGTTCGCGCCGATGCTCAGCGTTTTGCCGACCGTTTCGTCCGCGTTGACGACTTCTCGTTTCGGCGTTTTGTTGACGGCGACGAACACGAAAAACGTCTGCGCCAGCAAAACTATGCCCAAAAATCCGCCGAGCGCGTATAAATAATTGAGGCGCCGGTACGGTTTTTCCTCGTCGAGATTAAGGAGCATGATGACGAAAATCACCAACACCATGATCGCGCCCGCGTAGATCAGAATCTGCACGGCGGCGATGAACGGCGCGGCGAGCGTCACGTAAATGCACGAAAGCGAAACGAAAACGCCGATCAAGGACACCGCGCTGTAGAGCGGATTGCGATGATACACGGTCGAGAGCGC
The DNA here is from genome assembly GCA_036563455.1 of Pyrinomonadaceae bacterium. GTDB lineage: Bacteria > Acidobacteriota > Blastocatellia > Pyrinomonadales > Pyrinomonadaceae > JAFDVJ01. The sequence continues at coordinate 24,154 of DATCMK010000031.1, forward strand.
GCACGCGATGGCGAGCCCGGCGAAAAGGAAAAATAAAACTGTTGTAGCCATTGTTTCAGTGGTCGGTGGTCAGTGTTCGGTGGTCAGTTGGATTTATTCTGTCCCCTGACCACCGACCACTGACCACTGCTCCTAACTATTCAAAAAGAAAACGATCACGATCGTCAAAATCACGTTCGCCAGCGCGACCGGCAAAAGGAATTTCCAGCCGAAGTTCATCAGCTGGTCGAAGCGGAAACGCGGCAAAGTTCCGCGCACCCAGATATAGAAAAACAGGAAAAAGCAGATTTTCGCGATGAACGCGACGTGACTGACGAGCGCGTAGGGAATCGAGCCCGGCTCAAGAATCCTGCCCAGACCCGGAACGTACCAGCCGCCGAGGAACAAAACCGTGCACATCACCGAAACGGTGAACATGTTGACGTATTCCGCCATGAAAAAGAGCGCGAACTTGAGCGCCGAGTATTCGGTGTGAAAACCGGCGACGAGCTCGGTTTCGGCTTCCGGCAAATCGAACGGCACGCGGTTCGTTTCGGCGAATGCGGCGATCAAAAAGACGATGAACCCGATAAACTGCGGGATGATGAACCATTTGAACGGCGAAGTGACCTGCGCCTGAATGATGCCGCCCAAATCCAAAGTTCCGGCGAGCATCACGACGCCGAGGACGGACGCGCCCATCGCGAGTTCGTACGAAATCATCTGCGCCGACGAGCGAAGGCCGCCCATCAAGCTGTACTTATTGTTCGACGACCAGCCCGCGAGCGCGATGCCGTAAACGCCCACCGACGTGATGCCGAGAACGTACAGCACGCCGACATCGATGCGCGCGATCGTCAAGGGCATTCCCTTCGCTTGCTGGGCGATCCAGGCAACGGCCTGTCCGAGACTCGAAGTTTCGGAAAAATACGGCACGAGCCAACTTAGCGGATCGTTTAAGATCGGTCCGAACGGGTACACGACGATCGGCAGCAGCGCGCAGGTCAAAGCGACGAGCGGCGCGAGAAAATAGATGAATTTCGTCGATTTATCCGGGACGAGATCTTCCTTAAAGATGAATTTCAGCAGATCCGCGAACGGCTGCAGAACGCCCCACGGTCCGACGCGGTTCGGTCCGATGCGTCCCTGAATCCAGCCGAGAACTTTGCGTTCCGCCAGCACCGTGTAGGCGACGATCATCAAAACGCCCTGAAACGCCAATAGAATCCCGACCGCGAAAACTATAAAAGGAAATGCCGTTTTTAATACATTTTCCATAAAGCAATACGGCGGGCAGACCTTTTGCCTGCCCGAAACGGCTTTGAGCCGCTAATTTTTTATAATCTTTTTTCAGCCCGAAAGGCTGAATAATCAAACTATTTAAGCACCGTGCGGCTCGCCACGGTCTCCTTGTCGTCGAGCCGGTCGCCGACGCCGACCGCCGCCGCTTCCGCCAATTCATCCGCGCGCGGCGTGCCGTCGAGATTGAACTGGACGAGCGGCGAAACGAGCAGGTTTTCCGGTTTCGGATTGCCGGCGGCAAGCAGATGAAACTGCGCGGTTTTGCCGGTCATCGTCGTCACGCGGTGCAGTTTGTGCCCGACGCGCGGCGTTTCGGTCTTTTTGGCGATCTCGGCGGGAAGTTTTTCGACGTTCGCTTTAAGAACATCCGTTTCCCGCGCCAGGTCTTTCTTCGCCGCGAGCTCGTGCTTGACCTGCACGGGACGCGATTCGTCTTTTAATTGCGGGTAACGCAGTCCGGCGTAAGCCGGCACGCTGTCGGCGATCGCCTTGAAAACCATTGTCGCCGAAAAGTTGTAGCCGAAATCCGCGCCCATTTCGCGCGCGATCATCGAGGTGATCATCCAGTCGGCTTTCGATTGGTGCATCGGATCGATCGCCTGGCGGACGCGCTGCACGAAACCGGTGTTGTTCGTGAACGTGCCGTCGACCTCGGCGAAACTCGCCGCCGGAAGAACGACGTCGGCGTACTCGGTCGTCGCCGTTTCGAACAATTCCTGCACGACGATAAAATCTTTGTTCGCTAAAAGCTCGGTGTCTTTTTCCTGCAAACTGCCGGCAATTAATAAAGCTTTCGACGTTTTCAACACTTCCGCCAGCGGCTTTTTGCCCGCCATCATGTCGTTCGCGCCGACCGAATTGTTGTGGCGCGGCAGCGGATGAATCAGGATGCGTCCGGCGTCCGAAAGGAATCCGCCGACCGCGTTCGTCAAAACCGCCTGCGCTTCTTCCGAAAGGTCGCCGCCGAACATGACGACGAAATCGCCGTCGGTTTCGCCGATGGTCTTCAGCATCTGGTCGAACTCGTCCGCTTCGATGCCGAGCCTGGTCGCTAAATCGTCGGTCATCGCGCCGGCAAACGCGAGCGCGAAAGCGTCGTACGAATTCGGATTGACGTGGATGAACTGGCTCGCCTGCGCGGCGAGACGGATCGGCGTGTCGTTGACGACGATCAGTTTCGCGCCGCCGTTTCTGACCGCCTGACGAATTTGCTTGCCGGTGAAGGTCTGTTCCTCTTCCGGTTCGCCGCCGACGAGGAGAATCGTTTTCGCGTGACGGATTTCCTTGTGCGTCGCGAGCGGCGCGGACAAATTGTCGAAGGCCGCCGACAGATCGTAATCGTCGGCGACCGCGTAATTGTTCGAGCCGACGACTTCCGAAGCGAATCTCTTCAAGGTGAAAATCGATTCGTTGGTCAGCCGCGGCGTGGCGACGACGCCGACCGAAGAGCCGGCTTCTTTTAATTTCTGCGCGACGAACGCGATCGCGTTGTCCCACGTCGCCGGGATCAGCTTGCCGCCCTTTTTGTAGCGGATGAGCGGCGTTTTGATTCTGTCCGGATGGTTAATGAAACCGTGGCCGAAACGGGCTTTGACGTCCAGGAATTCGCCGTTCAATCCGTTCACGTAACGGTCGCGCGCGACGATGCGGTGCACGTAGCCGCCGCGCGAGCCGATCGAAATCTGCATGCCGTCCGAGCCGTACGGGTCGGTCGAAATCGTTTGATCGAGTTCCCACGGGCGCGTTTCGTGACGATACGTGCCGTCGAGCAGGGTTCCGGTCGGGCAGACTTCGATGCAGTTGCCGCACTGCGAGCAGCCGAGCCAGCCCCCGTAGGTGCCGATCACGGTGTTGACGCCGCGGTTGCCGGCTTCGATCGCTTCTTCGCCCATCCATTCGTCGCAGACGCGCGTGCAGCGTTTGCAGACGATGCAGCGCTGCGGGTCGTTGGCGACGATCGGCGAGAGGTATTTTTCGGGCTGCGCGTTTTTCTTTTCGGTGAAACGCTGCTCGACGTCGCCCCAGTCGAAGATGACTTCCTGCAGCTCGCACTCGCCGCCGCGGTCGCAGACCGGGCAGTCGAGCGGGTGATTGGCGAGCAGGAATTCGCCCATCGAGCGCTGCGCCTTTTCGATTTCTTCGCTTTGCGTCGTCACGACCATACCGTCCGTGCAGGTGATCGTGCAGGAGGTCTGCAGTTTCGGCATCTTCTCGATGCGCACCAGACACATGCGGCACGACGCCTGAAGTGCGAGGTCTTTGTAATAACAAAACGACGGAATGCCGAAGCCTTTTTCGTGGCACACGTCGATTAATCGCGCGCCTTTTTCGACCTCGAATTCCTGTCCGTTAATCGTAACTTTGATAAGTTCTGACATTTTTAACTTTTTTGATAAAACTCTGAATCTATTCTTCCGATTTGTTTTCCGCCGGTTTCACGTTCGCCGCGTTTTTCTTTTTGTATTTCGGACGCGATTTGCCGAAGCTGCCGGCGAAAATTTTGCCGCGTCTCGTTCTTTTATCACCTTTTCCCATAATTATTTACCTCACTTAATTAAATTTTGAATTTAAGATTTGAGATTCAAGATTATTTTAACTGAGTCTTCGGATCTTAAATCTTGAATCTTGAATCTTTTTACACATTCGCGGTAATTCCGTTACCGTTCGCTTTGGCTAACAGCCATTTTTTGAAATCTTCCGGAAAACGTTTGATCGCGCTCTGAATCGGCCAGGCTGCCGCGTCGCCCAAGGGGCAAAACGATTTTCCTTCGATGTTGTCGCAAATGTCGAGCAGCAATTGCGCGTCTTCGGGACGCCCTTCGCCGATCGAGATGCGGTTGAAAATTTTCACGAGCCAGTCCGTTCCTTCGCGGCACGGCGTGCACCAGCCGCATGATTCGTGCTTGTAAAATTCCGTCAGGTTTTTCGTCGATTCCATCACGTCGACCGTTTCGTCCATCACGATGAAACCGCCCGAGCCGACCATCGAGCCGCCTTCGACCAAGCCTTCGTAATCCATCGTGATGCCTTTGCCGACGATCTGTTCGGCGTTCATGATGTAAACGGACGAGCCGCCCGGAATGACGGCTTTTAATTTTTTATCCGCGCGCAGCATGCCGCCGCAGTCTTCCATGATGAACTTTTCCATGTCGCGATAGCCCATCGGAAGCTCGTAAACGCCGGGTTTTTTGACGTGACCGGAAACCGACCAGAGTTTCGTGCCGCCCGATTTTTCGGTGCCTAAGTTTTTCCACGCTTCGCCGCCCATTTCGATGATCTGCGGCACGCTCGTCAAAGTTTCGACGTTGTTGACGACCGTCGGGCAGGCGTAAAGCCCTTCGACCGCCGGAAACGGCGGCTTCATGCGCGGATGCCCGCGATAACCTTCAAGGCTCGATAGAAGCGCGGTTTCCTCGCCGCAGATGTAAGCGCCGGCGCCGGTTTGCGTGAAGACGTTGCACGTGAAATTCGAGCCTAAGATATTTTCGCCGACGAGATTCGCCGCGCGCGCTTCCTCGATCGCGCGATCCATGATGTCGATCAGATACCGGTATTCGCCGCGGTAATAGATGTAGCAGGTTTCCGCGCCCAATGCGAAGGCCGCGATCAGCATGCCCTCGATCAGCGCGTGCGGGTCGCGTTCGAGCAGGTAGCGGTCCTTAAACGTTCCGGGTTCGGATTCGTCGGCGTTGCAGACGATGTATTTCGGCTTCGGCGATTGGCGCGGCACGAACGACCATTTCATGCCGGTCGGAAAGCCCGCGCCGCCGCGCCCGCGCAGCGCAGACGCTTTGACTTCGTTGATGATGTCGTCCTGCGACATATCCATCGCTTTGCGAAGCGATTTATAGCCGCCGTTGTCCTGATAAACCTTCAGCGTATGCCCGTCTTTCACGTGCATCAGTTTCAGCTGTAAAGGTTCACATCCGATTGCTTTGATTTCCATAAACTATTTCTTCACATCGATCGGAAGAATTTCTACAACCTTACCCAAAATTTCTTCCTGTTTTATCGTCGACGGTTTCCAATAACGGCTGTCCAAACTTTGTGGACGATTGTCGCCTAAAATAAAATATTGTTTCTCTGGTATTACTGTGGCCGGAAAATCTTTCATTTGATCTTCGTCATCAGTAATTTTTTCAAAGTTTTCATTCAACAATTTATCGTTTATGTAAACTTTGTTGTCTTTGATTTCAATCTTTTCGTTCGGCAATCCGACGATTCGCGAAATGTATTTAACGTCGCCGGTTTCACGCGTCATTTTTTTTGCCGCTTCAGGTGCTTGAAACATCACGATATCAAAACGCTTAACTTCGATTTCGCTGTATTGATCGACAATACAAGTTTCACCGACTTTAATTGTGGGAAGCATATTTTCCGTCGGCACTCTAAATGCAAAGCCTTTGCAGCCGATCGCCAAAAAACAAAAAACTAAAATTGCGCAGACGATAAAAGCACGCATTTTATTAAAACCAGTACCAGACCGTGACGACGCCGTCGTTGTTGTCGCACGAATGCGAAATTCCGATCAAACGGTCTTTGCCGATGCGGCTCGCGAAATCCGCCGCCTGCTGAAATAATTTGTCCCAGCTCGTCAAAGTTCCGCGGAAAATTTCGAATCTGACTTCCATAAGCTACTGCGGTTTCGCGTCGCTGCTCGGTTTGACGTCGGGCTTGACCGCCGGCAGATATTTAACCTTTAAGTACATCACGGCTTGCACGTTCGGTTCAAGTCCGCTTTGATTGATCACGAAATCGAAATCCTTGCCGTCGAATCCGCTGTAAAACGAAGTCGACGCTTTCGCTTTCTGCACGACGCGTTTATACCCCTGCGTCGAGCCTGATTCGTACGCGGTATAATCCTGATAAAGCTCGTCCGGCGAATACGTGCGAAATTTTTCGGCGACCACGCCGATCGGTTTCATCGAAATTCCGAGCGCCGCGTAAGTCTGCTCCTTGCTTTTGATGATGCGCGCCGCTTCGGTCAGCATCCGGTTTTTAATGCCGGAAGAATCGTTGACGACGAAATCGATCTTGATCAAGTCGTAGATGTCGAGCGCGTTCGCGAGATTCGTGATCTGCCGCAGATCGTTGCGGTTTTTATAGCGAATCAGAATATTCTTCGCGGTCTTGTAGCCCTTCAGCTTTTCGGTCGCCGTCTTGCCGGACGCATCGTACTCGAAATACGGCGCCTGATTGATGAAATCGGTAAACGTGTCGGTGATGCCGAGCGCCGCCAGTTTCGATTTCAGGGAGTCGATTTTCGCATCGACCGCCTGTTCGCTTTCGAGGCTCGTTTTGCCGTCGCCCTGGACGCCGAACGACGCGACGTACTCGTCGGCCCTGACGTTCATCAAAACGGTCGCTTCGAGAAAATAAAATTCGGCGACGTCTTTCGTCCCTTCGAGCATGAACAAATCGCCGGTCGCGAGCGTCGGTTTCGTTTCGCCGCCGCCGTAGGTCGAAGCGTTCGACCGCTCCTGCGCGAAAGCCGTTAAATTGACAAAGAACAAAATAATTGCCGTTAAAAACAAAAACGCTTTTTTCATGATTTACCTCTTTTTTTGATTTGGATATTAACTGCGGGAAGAGTTTACGGTTTTTGCGCCGCATTTCCAAATCCGATGCGCGAAGTCGCGCAAAAGTGGCTTTTATGAAAAATAAAAAGCGTTTTTAAATTTTCAAAATTATTTCAGCGAATCCATGATCCGGTCGACCTTTTCGGTCGTCAAATCTTCGTAGTAATCAAAACCGATCTGCATCATCGGCGCGGTGCCGCACGAGCCGAGACACTCGACCAGCGAAACCGTGTATTTGCCGTCGGCGGTCGTCTCGCCGGGATGAATGCCGAGCTTGCCGCAGATATGCTCGGTGATTTCCGGCTCGCCCATGATCCTGCACGACAAGGTCTTGCAGATTTGAATATGGTGGCGTCCGACCGGGCGCAGATTGAACATCGAATAAAACGTCGCCGTTTCCCAGACGTCGGTCGGGTTCAAATCGAGAAACTGCGCGAGAAAATTGACGCCCGGATTATCGATCCAGCCGCGTTCGCGCTGCACGACGAAAAGCAAAGGAATCAGCGCCGAACGCTTTCTGCCTTCCGGGTATTTGGCGAGATGCGACTGCATCTCGGCGACGACTTCGGGCGAAAACTCCGCGACTTCGTCGGTGTAAACGATCTGATTCGTAAAATCTGTTGCGACTGATGTTGCCATTTTTTTATAGTAGTCAGTGATCGGTGGTCAGTGACCAGTGTTTTGTCTTATCTGACAACTGACCACCGACCGCCGATCGCTGTTTATCTGTCGATTTCTCCCAACACGATGTCGAGCGAGCCGATGATCGCGACGACGTCGGCGACCATTTCGCCCTCGCTCATGACGGGCAGCGCCTGCAAATTGATGAAGCTGGGGCCGCGCACGTGAACGCGGCTCGGTTTCGGTCCCCCGTCGGATTTCATATAAACGCCGAGCTCGCCCTTCGAGCCTTCGACCGCGTGATAAACTTCACCTTCGGGAATGTTGAAACCTTCGGCGACGATCAAAAAGTGGTGAATCAGCGAATCCATGTGCTTGCGCATGTCGTCGCGGTCGGGCAGCACGACCTTCGGCGCGTCCGCCTTGATCGGTCCCGGCTTGAGGCGGTCGAGCGCCTGGCGCGCGATTTTCCACGATTCGCGCAGCTCGCGCATTCGGACGAGAAATCTCGACCAAACGTCGCCGTCGGTCTCGACCGGCACTTCGAAATCGTAAGTTTCGTAGCCCGAATACGGATTATCGCGGCGCAAATCCAGATCGACGCCGCTTCCGCGCAGGCACGGCCCGGTGAGCCCCCAGTCGATCGCCTCCTCGCGCGAAATGACGCCGATGCCCATCGTGCGCGACTGCCAGATCGTGTTGCCGGTGACGAGCGTTTCGAAAGTGTCGAGCGCGTCCGGAAAATCGTCCAAAAACTGACGGCAGCGGCGATCGAAACCGGCCGGCAGGTCCATCATCAGACCGCCGATGCGGAAATACGACGGCGTCATGCGCCCGCCGGACGCCGCTTCGATCAGATTCAGGATCTTTTCGCGCTGGCGAAAAGCGAAAAAGAAAACGCTCATCGCGCCGAGGTCGAGCGCGCTCGTGCCGAGCCAGACCATATGCGACGCGATGCGCTGCAGTTCGCAGAAAAGCACGCGGACGATCTGCGCGCGCTCGGGAATTTCGAGCTCGAGCAGTTTTTCCGCCGCCATCACGTACGCCAGGTTATTGCCGAGCGGATTGAGATAATCCATGCGGTCGGTAATCACGATGCCCTGCTGATATTTCTTATACTCGAAAAGCTTCTCCATTCCCGTATGGAGATAACCGATGTCGGGAATGGCTTTGATGACGAGCTCGCCGTCGAGCCGCAAATCGAGTCGCAGAACGCCGTGCGTCGAAGGGTGCTGCGGACCCATCGACAGCGTCATCTGCGATTCCAAAGGCTGGTCGAGAAATTCGACTTCGCCCGGTAAATTTTCTACTGCTGTGCTCATAAAATAGTGGTCAGTGGCCGGTGGTCGGTTTCGTCTTTTCTGAAAACTGACCGCCGGCCACTGAAATTAACTTAAACTATACGGCTCGTAGCCGCGCAGCGGGAAGTCTTTCCGCAGAGCGTGCCCGTCGAAATCCGACGGCATCAAAATCCTCCGCAAATCCGGATGATTGTCGAACATCACGCCGAACATGTCGTAAGTTTCGCGCTCGTGCCAGTTGGCGGTTTTCCAGACGTTCGACACGGTTTCGACGCGCGCGTCGTCTTCCGAAAGCAAAACTTTCAAACGCAGACGGTGATGATGACGCGTGCCGAGCAGATGATAGTTGATCTCGAAACGCGGATCTTCTTCGGGACCGCGGTCGGCGCCGCACAAATCGGCGAGCATATCAAAGCCGTGCGCGGTTTTGAGCACCGCGCAGACGCCGGAAATCGCTTCGCGCGGCACGTAGATCGTCACTTCGCCGTACGTTTCCTTAAAATCCGCGACCCAGTCGCGGTTTTCCGCCTTCAGTTTTTCGACGTATTCCAAAAGAACTGCTGTATCAGCCATATTTTAATAAAAAGGCGGCGAATTTTTTTACTTCACCGCCGGTAAATCTTACGATGATTTACGTCGCTCGTGACGCGAGGGAATCGTGTACGGACGCGAAGTTTTGTTTTGTTCGACTTCGATCGCCGTTTCCTTTTCGAGCGCCGTGCCTTCGGTCACCGGCAGTGTGCCGGGCACGATCGAGCGGCGCGATTCTTCCTCGAACGTATCGTAGCGGTCCTTGACCGATTCGTTCATGATCTTGTCCTGCAGCATCATGATCGCGTGCACGAGCATTTCCGGGCGCGGCGGGCAGCCCGGCACGTAAATGTCGACCGGCACGATTTTATCGACGCCCTGAACGATCGCGTAATTGTCGAAAACGCCGCCCGAAGTCGCGCACGCGCCCATCGAAATGACCCATTTCGGTTCCGGCATCTGGTCGTAAATGCGGCGCAGCACCGGCGCCATCTTGCGCGAAACGCGTCCCGAAACGATCATCACGTCCGCCTGGCGCGGGCTGGCGCGAAACGTTTCCGCGCCGAATCTCGACAGGTCGTGGCGCGAGGAAACGGTGTTCATCATTTCGATCGCGCAGCAGGCGAGCCCGAACGTGGCGGGCCACAATGAAGATTTGCGCGCCCAGTTGACGACCGCGTCGAGCTTGACCGTGATGACGTCCGGCAACGATTCAAAAAGTGTATTCTCTAAACCCATTATAAACTCCTAAAAATATAATATTTAAGCTGCTTTTTGAAGGTTAGATGCCTGGGCGCGGCGGGCGTTTGCCATCGCTTTTGCCTCCGCGCGGGCTTCGGCGCGGGCTTGCAGTCCCCAGTCAAACGTGCCTTTTTTCCAGACGTAGATGTATCCGACGATCAGCGTCGTAATGAAAATCAAAATTTCGACGAACGCGATCGTTCCGTAGGCGATCGCGCCGCTGACGCCCTGCTGCGCGAGCAGGTATTTGAACGCGACGGCGAACGGCACCATGAACAGAACTTCGATATCGAACAGCAGGAAAATGACGGCGACCGTGTAAAACTTGATCGAAAACCGATCGCGCGCCGTGCCGACCGGGTCTTTGCCGCATTCGTAAGGCATCAGTTTCGTTGCCGTTCGCTTGCGCGGACCGATAAGCTGCGTGACTAAAAGCTGGCTGACGGCGAAACCGACGGCGACCAGAAACATGATGCCGATCGGGGCGTAATCCATTATGCTGAAATTGTTCATCGAACTTTCAATTTTCCTTAGCTTTGTGCTGTAAAATTAACGAGAAAATAATACCTGTCGAATTTGAGAATTATTGCACAAATTAAATGGTAAGTCCACGCCCTCAAGAGTGTCAAGGAGCGTTGTTTTTCGAGATTTCGGCGTCGCCGATGCCGTCGCGAAATAAAAGCCGGATTTCGGCGTCCCGGCGAAATCGTTGAGGTGATTTTTATTGACCGCGCGCGCGCGGCTGTGGTAATTTCATTAGTGGCACGAATGTGCTTGTATCTACACCTTAACTCGCCTCTTTAATACTTACAATTGTGATTACCGGATTTAATACAGACATTGAACATGACGGCGTGGTCTATCACGTGCAAACCGAGGACAAAGGCGTCGAAACGCCGCTGATATTGTCGCTCGTCTATGATCGCGGCACCATTCTCGCGAGCAAGCGTTCGCCTTATAACGATCTCGTTCAGAACGGATTTAATGAACAGGTGCTCGCCGAGCGTCTGCAAAAACAGCATAAACTGATGTGCGCGGCGGTGCGCGCCGGGCGGATCGAAGACCTGAAGCAAATGACCGCGCGCGAGGCGGCGATCAAAAAAGAAGCGAAAGCGGCGGGCGACGGCGCCTCGAAAACTTCGCCGAACGAACAAAAGCGCGAAGCCGGAAACGCCGCGCCGGCAGCGTCGCCTGACGAACCGGTCGCGAAAACTGTCCCGGCAAAAAAGGAAGCGGCGACGGCGCCCGCCGAAGTCGGCGAAAATGTGCCGCCCGCGATTCCGCAGCCGAAGGAATCTTTCGTTCCGGCGATTGCAAAGCCGAAAGAAGAATTGGTGTGGGATCTGCCGCTCGAAATCATCGACGGCGAGCTGATCGTCGACGCCGGGCAAATCATCGAAGCCGAAACGATTCTGGCGGCCGACGCGGTCGAGATTCTGCCGGATCTCGGCAATTCGGTCAAACGGAAAAAAGATCACCTCGAAATCGAGCTGAACGAGTCGGTCTTTAAAGCCGGCGAGCGCAAGACCTTGAATATTCGCGTCTTTCGCGGCAAGCGCGAAAACTTTATCGGCGACGCGCAGGTCGTCGTCAAGGTGCTCGGCTCGAGCTTTCGACCGCTGATTTTTCACGCGCGCACCGACGCGCGGGGCGAGGCGGTCGTGCATCTGCAACTGCCGCAGTTTCGTTCGGGTCGCGGCGCGATTCTCGTGCGCGCGATCAGCGGCGGCGAGGAGGCCGAATTGCGCCAGATCGTCAGGCAGAATTGATTTCATTTATCATTTATCATTTATCATTTGATCGTTCGGCACCGATCGTTTGATTGACTGGCCAGTAGTAAGTGATGAATGATAATGGAATGAAGGTTTTTATCAACGGCGAAACCAGGGAAATCGCCAGACAGTTCAATTTACTGGAATTATTGCAGGAGTTTTCTCTACCGTCGGAACGCATCGCGATCGAATTGAACGAACAGGTCGTGCGCAAAAAGGACTGGGAAAGCATTCTCGTCAACGACGCCGACAAAATCGAGATCGTTCATTTCGTCGGCGGCGGTTGAAATCAAAGTTAAAAATTCAAAATTAAAAATTGCGGATTAAATTTTCTAATTTGGTCCGCAATTTCTTTTGCGTGCGCATTTCGTTAAGATTGGAAGAATAAAGTTTGAAATTTAAAGCTCAAACTTTAAATTTTGCATTTTGCATTTTGAATCGTTTATATGTCAGACACATTTACATTAGCCGGAAAAACATTTAATTCGCGCCTCATCATCGGGACGGGTAAATACCGCACGTTCGAAGAAATGCAGGCGGCGCATAGGGCTTCGGGCGCCGAAATGGTGACGGTCGCCGTCAACCGCGTGCCGCTCGACCGCGCGACCGAGTCTTTTCTCGATTATTTAGCGCCGGACATGCAGATCCTGCCGAATACCGCCGGGTGTTACGACGCCGAGCACGCGATCCGCACGGCGCGGCTCGCGCGCGAAGCGCTCGAAACCGACTGGATCAAACTCGAAGTGATCGGCGATCAGGTGACGCTGCTGCCGGACAACGAGCAGACCCTGGAAGCCGCGAAGGTTTTGATCAAGGAAGGTTTCATCGTGCTGCCGTATTTCTCGGACGATCTGATCATGGCGAAGAAGCTGCTCGACGCGGGCTGTCCGGCCGTGATGCCGCTCGCCGCGCCGATCGGTTCGGGCATGGGCGTGCAGAATCCGTCGAATTTGCGCATCATGCGCGAGCAGCTGCCCGACGCGACGATCATCGTCGACGCCGGCGTCGGCGTGCCGTCGGACGCGGCGATCGCGATGGAGCTCGGCGCGGACGCGATTCTGATGAACACCGCGATCGCCGAATCGCGCGACGCCGCGCAAATGGCGACGGCGATGAAGCTCGCCGTGCAGGCCGGGCGATTAGCGTATCTTTCCGGCAGAATGCCGAAACGGCTTTATGCTTCCGCTTCGAGCCCGATCGAAGGCGCGATCAAATAGCGATCCGGCCTTCGAAGACGCGAACCGCAACAGACAGTATTTTCTTTCGCGCGTGCAAAAATGAATTCGAGTACTTCGGAAATCGAAAAAATAAGACTGCTCAGGGAGGGCGAATTTACAGGCACCTTGTATTTCGAATTCGCGCCGGGCGGTTTCAGCGGAAATCACTGGCGAGAGGATTCGGTTTATCTTTCCGACGAGGTTTTCGAATTGATCGAACCGGTGTTCGTAAAAACGATTCCGGGTTTCGGACGCTATTCGCCCAATGAAATTTCGAGAAGCGACTGGGAACTGATAATAAACGAGTTTCAGGCGCTTAAAGAAACGCTCGTCAGGGCTTCGGCGCTGTCGGAACTGCGCGAAAAAATGTGGTTTTACGGAAAGTACGAAACGCTTTTTTTCGATCGTTTCGACGAATCGCGGTTCGCCGTTTTGAAATTGATTACGGACTTGAACGCCTGGCTCAGAGTCCAGTTAACGACTCACGAAAAGGTTTCGGTTTTGGGGATTTAGAATCGGCGGCAATGAAGTTTTTGAAAATCATCATCGTTTTATCATTCATTGCGGCGGCAATCGCCTGCCAGCAAACCGCCAAAGGGCGTAAAGGCTTCGTCATCGCCGACAGCAAATCTTACGAAGCCTCGCTTTTTCGCCAGAACTGCGCGATTTGCCACGGGCAGGAAGCCGACGGGAAAGAACTCGAAGGGCGCTTGGTCCCGTCTTTGAGATACGGCGATGCGGCGAATAAAACGGAAGCCGAAATTTACGACCAGATCAGTAACGGCAAGCTGCTGATGCCCGCCTTCAAAAATCAGCTCACCGACGACGAAATAAAGCGGCTCGTTAAATTCATCCGCCGCGATCTGCAGGGGAAGGAGGATTAGTCGCGAACAAACACGAACAAACGCGAAAAATAAAATCTGTGCGCGACTCTCCAATCAAATTTTGGCCGAAATGTTTTCTCAACAGGATAATCAAAGGCCGATTTTCGTGTTCGTTCGCGGCTAATTCCTAAAATTCGAAATCGGCGACGATCGGTAAATGGTCGGAAGCGACGAGCGCGGCGCGGCTTTTGTGCAGGAACGCGTTCGCCAATCTGAAGTTTTTGTCGAAATAAATGTGGTCGAGATGAAAAATCGGCAGGATTCCCGGAAACGTACGCGCGCGACCGAGATGCGCTTTCGCGTCGACGTCCTGAAACTTCGTTTTGAATAGTTTCGTCGTCAGCCCTTTCGTCCATTCGTTGAAATCGCCGGCGACGATCCGTTTGCCGTGAAATTTCGCGTGTTCGAGCAGATGCGCGTGCAGAAGTTTGTGAACCTGCCGGCGGCGCTCGAAAAACGACGTGCCGAGATGCACGTTGAAAAACTGCATCGTATCTTGCCCGCCCAAACTGATTTCGGTCAAAAGGCAGCCGCGCGGCTCGTATTTGCTGATGCTGATGTCGAAATTCTGCGAATGTTTGACCGGCAGGCGGCTCAGGACCGCGTTGCCGTAAAGCCCGCCCCTGATCTGCCGGTTTTCGCCCAGATAAAATTCCATCTTCAGTTCTTCGGCGATGAATTCGGCTTGATGATCGCGTTTGTCGGCGTTCCGGTGACACAAAACTTCCTGCAAAGCGACGACGTCCGCGTCGACTTCCTGCAAAACTTCCGCGATTCGCTCCGGCGAAAACCGCCGGTCGATGCCGACGCATTTATGGATGTTGTAAGTCGCGATGCGAATTTTATTCATAGTGGTCAGTGGTCAGTGATCGGTGGTCGGTATTTTGTCTTTTGTGATCACCGATCGCTGAGCACTAATTATTGCGATAATTTCTCAAAGCCTTCATCAAAGTCGGCAAAGCCAGCATGAGCAGTATGATGACGAGCGGAATGGATGCGATGCGCGGAAAAAATATTAAAAGCAGGGCGAGCGCGAGCAGCGCCGCGCCGACGAGAAATAAAAGTTTGGCTTCCGCCGCGCCCAGAGGAGCCTGTTTGGTGATGACCGCGCCGATCGAAGTCGCCGCGTTGATCGCGCCGGCGGTCGCTTTGCGCATGCTGCCCGCGCCGCGCCCGCGCAGACGGTGTTTTCTTCCGACGCGGTGCGTTCGGTGCATTTCCGTGAGAATGATTTCGGTCGAATTTTCCAGATCGGCGAGAAACATCTCCTGCATTTGTCTGCCGAAATCCTCGTCCTCGACGAGCACGTCGAGCTCGTAATTGCCGAACCAGCTCGCGACGTTGAGATTCGTCGAACCGACGCGCGAGAATCTGCCGTCGAACACGGCGGTTTTCGCGTGCACCATCGAGCCGTTCCATTCGAAAACGCGCACGCCGGCTTCGAGCATCGCCCGGTAAGTCGAACGCGTCGTGTCGCGGATCAGACCGATGTCGGTGCTCTGCGGCACGAGAATCCGCACGTCGACGCCGTCGCGCGCGGCGTCCTTGATCGACTGCAGATAAGCGGGCACGCCGACGAAATAAGCGTCGGTGAGCCACATCGACCCGCGCGCGCCGGCGGCTAAAATCTGGTCGATGCGGTAAATATGCGAGCTCGACGGCACGCCTTCGACGACGCGCAGCGCGACGTTTCCGGCTTTTGAACGGTCTTTATGTCCGGTCAGCAGTTTTTTATCGAGCGGCGCGCCCATCGTCGCCCAGATATTGGCGAAAGCGCGTTCGACCGCCGCGACCGCCGCACCGCGCAGCTCGACGCCGGTGTCGCGCCACGCCGGCATGTTCTTTTCGGGACGCCCGACCCAGTCCTGCCCGACGCACAAGCCGGTGACGAACGCGACGGCTCCGTCGACGATCAGGCTTTTGCGGTGGTCGCGCACCAGGATCATTAAGGGATCGAAAAGATTCGGCGGATTGTAGCAGCGCACGTCGACGCCGCCGTCGCGCAGCCGCCGCCAAAATTTGCGGCTCGTTTTGCCGAATCCGCCCATCCAGTCGTAGATGAGTTTGACGCTGACGCCTTCTTTCGCTTTTTTGATGAGCGCGTCGGCGAATATTGCCCCTTGCTCGTCTTCGTGAATGATGTAGCTTTCAAAAAAAACGTAATGCCGCGCCGCTTCGATCGCCGCGAGCCACGCCGGGTAATTTTCCGCGGCGTCTTTCAACAATCTGATCTCGTTGCCCGTGAGCAGTTCCGCGCCGGTCACGCGGTCGAACGATTCTTCGACGAATTCGCGGCTCAATGAAAACGCATCGGCCGGTTTCTTTCGCAGCGCATCTTTTTTCATCGTTACGGACAAATTTAACGCAAAGGCGAAAAGATACAAAGGCGCCGAGGTTTTCAGAGTCTTTGCTTGGCGGCTTTGCGTCTTCGCGGCTTTGCGTTGAAAATCGTGATTTACGACGCGGGCGATTTTGTTTTTCATCGTTCCACAAGTTGATTTACAAAACCGCCGGCAAAGGGGAATTCAATGTTCAGAACAAATCTTTGTTTAATATTTCTATCGACGCTTGTTTTGTTCGCGTGCTCATCTAAAACCATCAAAATATTTCCGACCGACGAGTTTACAAAAACGTGGCAAAGCCAATACGAAGCGACGCTCGCCGAGATAGAAAGCAGTCGCCGATTATGGCGCGAAAATAAAATCGAAAGTTACGACTTCGAAACTTATTACATCGGCGGCGGGATAGGATACTCGACCGGCTCTTCGGTAAAGGTCAGAAACGGACAATTGTTTTCGATGGAAAAATTTCCAGATGAATTTGCGTCGAAAGAATTTTACGCGGCTGAAAAGATGGAGAACATCGAAAAGGCATTTGATTTTCTGGCGCAGGAACTGGAAAAAGGCCGGGTAATCGAAGCCGAATACAACCAAAAATTCGGTTATCCTGAAAAAGTCGTGATCAGATATTCATTTAATATCGACGCGTCGGGAGTTTTCGGGATAAATAAATTTGAAATCATCAAGTAAAACGCCGACAATCGAAAATTATGAAAATCTTAATTTCCGGCGCGAGCGGGTTGATCGGCTCGCATTTGATCCCGACGCTCGAGGCGAAGGGGCACGAAATCTTTAAATTGGTCAGAAAAACGCCGCGCGCGGCAAACGAAATTCAGTGGGACGCGAAAAAGGGCTTTTCCGAAACCGCACAGGCGAAGCTCGAAAATTTCGACGCCGTCGTTCATCTCGCCGGCGACAACATCGCGTCGGAAAACTGGTCGCCGGAGAAAAAGCTGAAAATCCGCGAAAGCCGCACGCTCGGCACGCGCGTTCTGGTCGACGCGCTGAAGAAAACGACGAATCCGCCGCGCGTTTTCATTTCCGCCTCGGCGACCGGCTTTTACGGCGACCGCGGCGCCGAGGCTTTGACCGAGGAGAGCCCGAAAGGTGTCGGTTTTCTGCCCGACGTCTGCGACGAGTGGGAACAGGAAGCGAAAAATGCGGAAGAGTTCGGCGCGCGCGTCGTGCTGCTGCGCACCGGCGTCGTGCTGACGAAAGACGGCGGCGCGCTCGAAAAAATGCTGACGCCGTTCAAATTCGGCGTCGGCGGCACGGTCGGCTCCGGCAAACAATACCTTTCGTGGATCGCGCTCGACGACGTTTTGGACATTTATCATTTCGCGCTCGACGACGACTGGCTGCGCGGCGCCGTCAACACGACCGCGCCGAATCCGGTGACGAACGCCGAATTCACCGAAACGCTCGGCGCAGTCCTCAATCGCCCGACCGTTTTGCCGGTGCCCGAGTTCGCCGTCAAATTATTGTTCGGCGAAATGGGCGAAAGGCTGCTGCTCGAAGGACAAAAAGTTCTGCCGAAAAAACTGCAGGACGCCGGCTTCGAATTCAAATTCCCCGATCTGGAGGTCGCTTTGAAACACGCGTTGAATTAGCCGCGAACAAACACGAAAGAACACGAAATAAACTTGAATGATTTTTTGTGAAATGCGCGTGTTTGTTCGCGGCTAAAATCCTTATGAAAATCTGGCTCTCGAAAAACTCGGAAGTGCCGGTGCGCGAGCAGCTCGTCACGCAGATCACGCTCGGCATCGCGAGCGGAGATTTGCCGACCGGGGCGCGTCTGCCGAGCACGCGCGAAATCGCGCAGCGCTACAAAATTCATTCGAACACGGTCTCGAACGCCTACCAGATTCTCGCCGAACAGGGCTGGCTCGAATTCCGCAAAGGCAGTGGCTTTTACGTGCGCGAAGCGAATCACGAAAGACACGACAACTCGCTCGATCGCCTGATCGCGCAGTTCGTTGCGACGGCGCAGGCCGGCGGTTTTTCGATCGATGAAATAAGGCGGCGGCTCGCCGGATTTTTCGATTCGCATCATTCGACGCGTTTGTTCGTCATCGAAAACGACCACGCCCTGCGCGAAATCCTGGTCGAAGAAATCCGCGCCGCGACGAGCCTCGAAGTCAAAGGCGTCGCGCTCGCCGACCTCGAACGCGTGCTGCCGGTGCGCGGCGCCGTTTTCGCCGCGATGTTCGACGAAAAGGCGAAAATCGGCGCGCGGCTGCCGGCGGAGAAAAACTGCGTTTTTCTCAAAGCCAATTCCGCCGCCGCGTCGATGACCGGCGAGACGCGCCCGACCGCCGACGATCTGATCGCGGTCGTCTCGGGCTGGGACGATTTTCTCGTGCTCGCGAAAACGATGCTCGTCGCCGTCCGCATCGAGCCGGAAAGCCTGATCATTCGTTCGACGCGCGAAGCGAACTGGCGCAAGGGCTTGAACTCATCGTCGATGGTGATCTGCGATTCGCTGACCGCGAAAAACCTCGCCGATCTCGAAAACGTTCGCGTTTTTCCGCTGATCGCCGAGGAATCGCTCGTCGAGCTCGCCCGGCTCGGTTGATTTTTGCTTTTAGATTTTAGATTTCGGATCGGTTTTGTCGATTAACTTACGCGTTCCACTTTTAAGTTGGTTCTTGAGCGAGGCTGTTTCCGCGAAGAATCGCTTTACCTAAATGCGACAGTAAATCCAAAACCCAAAATCTAAAACCCAAAATCGAGTCGTGTTCGCTTATCGTTCATCGGAAACGTTTCGAAGCGTTACGCCCGCGGATCGAAAAAAATCGAAAATCCGGCAGATCGCGCCCGATTATTGCGGCACGTCGATTGCAGTTCATGTATTTCAGACAAATTGCGGTCGAGGTGAATTGCGATGTATAAAACTGTGAGTTTCAATATTTTTGAAGAAAATCTCGAAGACATAGTTTACGGCAATGATTCGACGTTGCACGCGGATGACAAGATTCCGGCAAATAAAACCGTTGAAATTATAAGTAGACAATCCAGGGAAATCATTATCAAACCGCTCAACGACGAACGCCTCGACCGCGCTCAGCAATCTCCCGAAAAAGCGAAGAATTGGAGATAAACGCAATGCAGGACATCCAAAACATCCCGAACCCGGACGTCAATTCGACCGAGCGCGAAGACGAATTCGGCAATCATTCGGACATCGAGCGCGAAAACGAATCGAGCGGCAGCGACACGGAAAACATTCCGCTGCCGCCGACCGAACCGATGCCGGCAGCGATCGAGGAACCGCCCGACGAAGACGGCGATATTACCATCGACGAGCCGCGCCGCAAACCGAGCCAGATCGTTTAATGTATTTTTAGCCGCGAACCGACACAAAAGGACACGAAAAAATCTAAATAAAATTTCGTGAAATTTCGTGTGCTTTCGCGGCTAATTATTTTTTTTCATTTTAGGCTTGACAGAAATTTCAATTGTAACTAAACTCATTACAGTTATGGCGGCTAACAGTCAATTTGCAGTAGCGGTTCACGTTTTAACGATCCTCGCCAAAAGCGGCGAGGAACGCGTGAAGTCCGACTACATCGCGGGCAGCGTCAACACCAATCCGGTGGTGATTCGCCGCCTTCTGAGCAATTTGCAGGAAGCCGCTCTCGTCGTTTCGCAAGTCGGCGCGGCGGGCGGCACGACGCTCGCGAAACAGCCGAAAGACATTCGTCTTTCAGAGGTTTATAAGGCGCTGCCGTGCGGCGAGGTGTTCGCGCTGCACTCGAAGGAACCGAATCAGGATTGTCCGGTCGGCAGAAACATGGCGGCGTTTTTGTGCGGGCTGCAGAAGGAAATCGATAAATCGATCGAAGAAAAGCTGCGCCAGTACACGCTGCGCGACGTGATCGAGCACATCGACGGGGCATGAAAAATTTTTTATTTTGAATTGTATCAAAAGAGGTTACAAATAGTCATTATGAAAGCGGAATTAGTGAAGGAAAACTTAAGTAAGGAAACGATTCTGGAAAGCCTGAACTGGCGCTACGCGACCAAGGCGTACGATAAAACGCGGAAGATTTCCGCCGAAGATTGGGCGACTTTAGAGCGGTCGATCGCTTTGGCGCCGTCGAGCTTCGGCATTCAGCCGTATAAGCTTTTGGTCGTCAACGATCCGGAAACGAGGGAGCAATTGAGAGCCGCCGCCTACGACCAGGCGCCGGTCACCGACGCTTCGCATTTCGTCGTGTTCGCGTATAAAAGAACTTTGACCGACGCCGACATCGAGCATTTCGCCGAACGCATCGCGGAAGTTCGCGGGCAGACGCGCGAATCCTTGAAGGATTACGAAAACGTGATGAAAGGCGCGGCGCGGCGCGCGACCGAGGGCGGCACGATCGAAATTTGGAATTCGCGGCAGGCTTACATCGCGCTCGGCTTTTTGCTGGAAACGGCGGCATTGTTAGGCGTCGACGCGACGCCGATGGAAGGCTTCGACGCGGCGAAGTTCAACGAAATTCTCGGTTTGGAAGATTACTCGGCGGTCGCGATCGCGGCGCTCGGTTACCGCGACGCCGCGAACGACTGGCTGGCGAATCTCCCGAAAGTGCGCAAACCGGAAAGCGAATTGGTCGAAACGGTTTGAGAGTGAAGGTTTTAACGAAACTTAAAGGGTTATAAATTTATGATTTTAGTAACGGGTGCGACAGGTCATTTCGGCGGCGCGGCGCTTGATTTTCTGCTCCGGAAGCGGAATTCGGAAAAAACGGCGGCGCTCGCGCGCGACGTGCAAAAAGCGGAAGGTTTAAGGGCTAAAGGAATCGAGGTGCGGCGGGGCGATTATTTCGATTACGATTCGCTCGTCCGGGCGTTCGCCGGCGTCGAGAAACTGCTCTTCGTTTCGTCGAACGATCTGACGGAGCGCGTGCTTCAACACGCGAACGTGATCGACGCGGCGAAAGCGGCGAACGTCGAACGCATCGTTTACACGAGCGTTCTGAATCCGCCCGAAAATCCGTATTTTACGGCTTCGCGCGACCACCTCGAAACCGAAAAGCTTTTGCGCGATTCCGGCATCGCCTACACGGTCTTGCGCAACGCGTTTTATTTCGAAACGATGCCGATGTTTCTCGGCGGCGTTTTGGAAACGGGCGAATTCGCGTTTCCGGCGGGCGACGCGCGGGTCAGTCACGCTTCGCGCCTCGACATGGCGGAAGCGGCGGCGAACGTTCTCCTCGAAGCGGGACACGAAAATAAAATCTACGAGATCGGCGCGAACGGTTCGTTTTCGTTTCAGGATATCGCCGACGCTTTGAGCGAGCTGGCGGGCAGACCGATCGCCTACGTCGACGTGCCGCTCGCGGATTTCAAAGCGCAGCTGCGCGAAAATCAAACGCCCGCGCCGATCGTCGAGATCATCGCCGGCATCGCCGAGGCGGTGCGGCACGGCGAATTGAATTACCCGAGCGCGGATTTGGAAAATCTTCTGGGCAGAAAGCTTCTGACGCTCAAGGAATTTTTGCGGCGCACGTATTTTGAAAAAGGCGCGGCGGCGTGAAATTTTTTCTTGGCGGTTTGAATTTTTGCGAATCGGGGCAGTCATTTTACGAGCGAGGGAAGTTATAATGAAAACAAAGGGCTTAGACGATGAACGCGGATCGGATTCCGCCGGTAAAATGTCAGCGATATTATGGCAGGCGTCTTCGGAAGCGATCCGCGTTTATCTGTGGTTTCTGAAATTCAGCAATTATTTATTAAGATTGGTTCAATAGACCTGAACATTAAATTTTTTGGAGAACAAACGGATGAATGAAATTTTAAACGGCTGGGCGCCCCGAATTTTGAGCGTTTTGCGGATTGTCACGGGATTTTTGTTTTTATGGCACGGAAGCCAGAAGCTTTTCGGTTTGCCGCCGTCGCCCCAGGGCGGCGGGGCTTTGCCGACGATCGCGCTCGTCGCCGGAATCCTAGAGTTTTTCGGGGGGCTTTTAATCATCTTCGGATTATTTACGCGCTGGACGGCTTTTATCCTGAGCGGATTGATGGCGGTCGCGTACTGGATGGCGCACGGCACGAACGGCAAGGGCTTCCTGCCGCTGCAGAACGGCGGCGAGCTCGCCGCGCTCTATTGTTTCGTCTTCCTGTATTTCTTTTTCGCCGGCGGCGGCGCGTGGAGTCTGGACAATTTACTGTTCAAACGCGGCGCCGAGAAGGTTTTTTAAGAGAAAACGCGCTCTCTTTCCGGGAAGCGCCGGCGGCGAAGGGCGCTTCCCCGATTATTGAATTATGAAAAAATATCTCGAAAAATCGATGACGTACGCCGAATACATCAAGCTCATCGACGATCTGCTGCTCGACGGCAAAACGACCGGACCGAATCAGTCGGAAGCGATGTACAATTACGGCAAACTGAACCGGCAACGCATGCACCGCTTGGAAAAAACGGTGACGGTGAATGAATCTTTGCGCGAAAAAGTGCACAATAATAAGCGCAAGATGATTTGGCTGATTATTACGGAAGGTTGGTGCGGCGACGCCGCGCAGAATATTCCGGTGATCGAAAAGATCGCGGAGTTGAGCGATTCGATCGAAACGCGCTACGTTCTGCGCGACGAGAACCTGGAACTGATGGACGCGTATCTGACGAACGACGCGCGCTCGATTCCGAAGCTGATCGCGCTCGACGCGGAAACTCTGGCGGAAATCGGCAGTTGGGGACCGCGACCGGCGCCGTCGATGGACTTGTTCATCGAACAGCGCGCGCAGGGGCTCGACAAGGCTTCGATCATGGAAAATCTGCAGCGCTGGTACATCGCCGACAAAAACCGAACGATTCAGGCGGAATTTGAAAAACTTCTGGAAGATTGGAGTCAGCCGAAAGAAGCTGCGGCGAAACTTTAAGAAGGTTCAAGAAAATTTGCCCGCGAAACAAGCGCGACGGACGAAAAATTAATCCTGTCTTGTTTTTCGTATTTTTCGCTTTTTTTCGCGGGCAATGAAATTTATGAAAGCGTACGAAATACAAACATTCGGAATCGATAACCTGGCGCTCGTCGAGCGCGACGAGCCGGCGGTCGGCGACACGGAAGTTCTGGTCAAGTTTCACGCGGCGTCGCTCAATTACCGCGACCTGATGATGGTCAAGGGCACGTACAACCCGAAGCTGAAAACGCCGCTCGTGCCCTTTTCGGACGGCGCGGGCGAAGTCGTCGCGGTCGGCGGCGGCGTGACGAAATGGAAAACGGGCGACCGCGTTTCGCCGATTTTCATGCAGGGCTGGATCGACGGGCCGATTTCGTACGAGAAGGCGCGCACCGCGCTCGGCGGCGATCGCGACGGCGTTTTGCGCGAGTTCGGCGCGTTCGACGAAAGCGGGCTCGTCCGGATTCCCGATCATTTATCGTATGAAGAAGCGGCGACGCTGCCGTGCGCGGCGGTGACGGCGTACCACGCGCTTTTCGAATCCGGCAATCTGCACCCGTCCGACTCGGTGCTTTTGCAGGGCACGGGCGGCGTTTCGATTTTCGCGCTGCAGCTCGCGAGCGTTTACGGCTCGCGCACGATCCTGACGTCGAGCTCGAACGAGAAGATCGAACTCGCGCGGGAACTGGGCGCGAGCGATCTGATCAATTACCGCGAGCGCGCGGATTGGGAGAAAGCCGTCCAGGAATTGACCGAACGGCGCGGCGTCGATCACGTCGTCGAAGTCGGCGGCGCCGGCACTTTGGCAAAATCCCTGAGCGCCGTAAAATTGGGCGGGCACGTCGCGCTGATCGGCGCGCTTTCGGGCGCGGGCGAGATCAACCCGATTTCGATTTTTATGAAAATGGTCAAGCTGCAGGGCATTTACGTCGGCTCGCGGCAGATGTTCGAACAGATGAATCTGATGTTCTGCCAGCATCATCACCTCAAACCGGTGATCGATCGAACGTTCGGGTTCGGAGAAGTCGGCGAAGCTCTCAGACACATGGAAGCGGGCGCGCATTTCGGCAAGATCGTCGTGAAATATAATTGAAAACGATGAAGGCATACACGACGCTCGGCGACGGCATCGACGCGCTTGAGTTGAACGAAACGGAAACGCCGGCGCCGAAAAAGGGCGAAATTCTGGTGAAAATGCGGGCGGCGGCGCTTAATTACCGCGATTTGCTGGTCGTTAAAGGACAGGGCGGCTGGAAGCCCGGCGAACGGCGCATTCCGGTTTCGGACGGCGTCGGCGAAGCGGTCGCGGTCGGCGAAAGCGTGAGTCGCGTTAAAACGGGCGACCGCGTCGCGGGAATCTTTCTGCCGCGCTGGACGGACGGCGAGCTGACGCCGGAGAAATTCGTGCTGCCGCTCGGCGGCGCGGCGGCGGACGGCGTTTTGGCGGAATACGTCGCGTTCGATGAGAGCGCGGTCGTGAAAGTTCCGGCGCATCTGTCGGACGAAGAAGCGGCGACGCTGCCGTGCGCCGCCGTCACCGCCTGGCACGCCGTCAGCCGGCGCAGTCAGGTGAAATCCGGCGAGACGGTTTTGATTCAGGGCACGGGCGGCGTGTCTTTGTTCGCGCTGCAAATCGCGGCGGCGCGCGGCGCGCGACCGATCGTCACGTCGAGCAGCGACGAAAAACTCGAACGCGCGCGCGGGTTCGGCGCGTTTCAGACGGTCAATTACAAAGATTTTCCGAACTGGGACGAAAAAACGCTCGAATTGACAAACAAAGCGGGCGTCGATCACGTAATCGAAGTCGTCGGCGGCGAAAATCTGAATCGTTCTCTGAACGCCGTCAAAGTGAGCGGCACGATCAGTTTTATCGGTTTGCTGGCGGGTTTGAGCGCGCCGGTCGACACCTGGCAGTTCGTCGCGAAAAACGTGCGGCTGCACGGCATCGAAACCGGTTCGCGCGAAATGTTCGAAGAACTGAACGGTTTTCTCGAACGGCATCGCATCAAGCCGGTAATCGATCGAACGTTTGAATTTGCGGACGCGAAAAACGCTTTGCGGCATCTCGAAAGCGGCGCGCATTTTGGGAAAATCGTTATAAAATTTTAAGGAGCGGCGAAAAATATGAGTGAGATCAAACAGATCGAACCGGCAAACTGGGAACAATTTTTGCGCGAGTTCGCGGATCGCAACAACAACCGGCGGGCGCGTTTCGACGTTTACCGCAGCGACGGCACGACCGAAGACGAAGGCGAGGAAGCGCATCTCGAAGACGTGCGTTTGAAAACGGACGGCAATTCGAAAACCGTCGAAATCGTCCGCATCGACCGCTCGCACCGCAACACCGGCAAAACGCACGACACGATCACGAACGTCCGCGGCGTCGCCGTGCAGTACGACACGGACGGCAGCGAAGACGCGCTCGAAATCACCGACGACGAAAACACTTTGATCAGTCTGCGGTTCGAATCGAAAGTCGACGGCGTTTCGTAGGAAATTTTTTCGCCGGATAAATTCGATTTCAAATTTCAGATAAAATCCGTATTTATTCACGGGTAAAAGAAATTATGATTGAAATGATCGATGAAAGATTTCAGGGTTACGCCGAGCGGCACACGTTCGCCGAAAGCAGTCTGCTGACCGAGCTTTTAGAGAAAACCTACCGCGAACGTTCCGATAAATCGATGCTGTCCGGCTTTTATCAGGGACGCCTGCTGGCGATGCTGAGCCGGCTAATTGCGCCGCGCCGCATTCTCGAAATCGGCACGTACATGGGCTACTCGGCGCTTTGTCTGGCGGAAGGGCTGACGGACGACGGCAAGCTCGTCACGCTCGACGTAAACGCGGAAACCAACGAAATCGCGAAAGAATTTTGGGCGCGGACAGCTTTTTACAGCAAAATCGAATCGTACTTAGGCAATGCGCCGGAAGTGATCCCGATGCTCGGCGAAACGTTCGATCTCGTGTTCATCGACGCCGATAAACAAAATTACGCGAACTATTACGATCTGGTTTTTCCGCATCTGAGGATCGGCGGCGTCATTTTGGCGGACAATGTTTTATGGAGCGGTAAAGTGCTGAACCTTGAAACGCACGACGATCAAGACACGCGCGCGCTCGATCGATTCAATAAAAAAGTGCAGGCGGACGAGCGCGTCAGCAATGTTTTGCTCGCCGTGCGCGACGGCTTGATGATGATCAGAAAGGAACTGGAATGATTCGGCGATGAAATTAACGGCGGCGGTCTTATGTTGGCTTACACTCGCTTTAACGCTTTCGGCGTTCGGACAGGAAACCATCCAGGCGACCGCGCTCGGAAATAAGACCACGGTCATCGAAAACGCCGCGAAGGTTCAACGCGAAGTTTTCGACGCCGCAAAGCATCCGGCGCTCTCCGCGGTCGGCAGAATCAATTTCGCCGGCGGCAGCTGGTGCTCGATCATTCTGGTCGACGAAGACGTCGCCGTCACGGCCGGACATTGCTTTTGGAAGGCGAACGTCAAATTCGATTTGAGAAAAGATTTTCAGCCCGAATGGACGAGCGTTAATTTTAAGCCCGACGGCATCGGCCGAATCGAAAACGTGAGCGTCAAGCGCGTTTTGACGGCGAAGATGAATCCCGATTACGCGATCGTTCTGCTTAATAAGAAAATTCCCGCGAGCCTCATCAAACCGCTCAAAATTTCCAATTTAACCTTCGACGAGCTGCGTGCGGACGAATCGCGTCTGGGTTGCGCGGGATTTAACGGCGATAAGGAGCTCGGCGGCGGCGGGCGGCTGATGACGATCAGCCGGAACATCAGGATAATCCCGGAAACGAGCTCGCAAAAGCGCGTCGACGCGAACTGCTTTTCGACTTACGGCGGCAGCGGCGGACTGTTTTTCAGAGAGCC
This sequence comes from Pyrinomonadaceae bacterium, assembly GCA_036563455.1. GTDB lineage: Bacteria > Acidobacteriota > Blastocatellia > Pyrinomonadales > Pyrinomonadaceae > JAFDVJ01. Next base: position 51,207 of record DATCMK010000031.1, read on the forward strand.
TCGAGAGGCTGAAGAAAACACCGGCGGGTACGATTTTCTCGGCGTAATTTGGGGGCTGACCGACGAAAAGCTGAATGAAAAGGGCGAGGTCGTCAGGCTCGACGAGGTCATCACGTCGATTACGCCGGTCAGCGCGTTTTATGAAGAATTGACCGCTTTCATCAAAAAAAACAGGGAGCAGGCGAAATGGCGAAAAGCGAATTGAAAACGAGGGAAACCGAAGCCGACGCGCACGAATTCATAAACGGCGTCGCGGACGCGCAGGCGCGCGCCGACTGCCGCGCGGTCGCGCGTCTGATGACGGAGGCGACCGGCGCGGAACCGAAAATGTGGGGCGCGAGCATCGTCGGCTTCGGCACGCGGCGCGTGAAATACGCTTCCGGCAAAGAACAAGAATGGATGATCGTCGGTTTCGCGCCGCGCAAGGCGAACATCACGCTTTATCTTTCGACCGGCGAAGCGTGGAACGAAGCGCTACTGGCGAAGCTCGGCAAACATAAAACCGGCATGGGCTGTTTATATTTCAAGCGCCTCGCCGACGTCGACGAAAACGTTTTGAAGCAGTTGATCGACGAATCAGTCGAAAGGGCAGGAAAATAAAAAAATATGGCAAACGAAATTTACGAAATTCCCGTGAAAACGATCGACGGGCAGGCAACCAATCTCGGCGAATACAAGGGCAAGGTGTTGCTCGTCGTCAACGTCGCCTCGAAATGCGGTCTGACGCCGCAGTACGAAGGCCTCGAAAGGCTTTACGAAAATTACCGCGAAAAAGGCTTCGAAATCCTCGGTTTTCCGGCGAACAATTTTATGGGACAGGAGCCCGGCACGGAAGAAGAAATCAAGAATTTCTGCGACACGAATTACAACGTGCAGTTTCCGCTTTACAGCAAAATTTCCGTCAAAGGCGACGATCAGCACCAGCTTTATCATTACCTGACCGAAACCAAACCCGACACGGACGTAAACGACGGCGGTCTGGAAGAAAACCTGAAGGGGTACGGCTCGACGCGTTCGAAACCGAACGAGGTTTTGTGGAATTTCGAGAAATTTCTGATCGGCAAAGACGGCGCGATCGCCGCGCGTTTCGCGCCCGACGTCGCGCCCGACGACGAACGGCTGGTCGCTCGCGTTGAAGAAGAATTGGGGAAGTAAAAATCAGCCACGAACAAACACGAAAAAACACGAAAAATTATTCGATCCTGCTTTCGTGAAATTTCGTGTTTGTTCGTGGCTAAAAATAAAATTATGGAAAAGCGAACGCTGGGCAATTCGGATTTGCGCATCACGCCGATCGGTTTCGGCGCGTGGGCGATCGGCGGCGGCGACTGGGTTTTCGCCTGGGGCGCGCAGGACGACGACGATTCGGTCGCGGCGATCGAACACGCCGTCGCTTCGGGCATCAACTGGATCGACACCGCGGCGGTATACGGGCTCGGTCATTCCGAGGAAGTCGTCGCGCGCGCGCTTCGCCGCATCGGCCCGGCGAACCGCCCGTACGTTTTTACGAAATGCAGTCTCGTATGGAACGCGCGGCGCGAGGTTTCGCACAGCCTGAAAAGCGATTCGATTCGGCGCGAAGTCGAGGAAAGTTTACGAAGATTGAACGGCGAAACGATCGATCTTTATCAAATTCACTGGGCGACGTGGGACCCGGAAGGGAACGCGCCCGACATCGAGGAAGGCTGGCAGACTTTGAAAGAGTTAAAGGACGAAGGCAAGGTGCGCGAGATCGGCGTGTCGAATTTCGACGCGTCGCAGCTCGAAAGGATTCGTGAAATCGCGCCCGTCGCTTCTTTGCAGCCGCCGTATTCGATGCTCCGGCGCGGCATCGAGGCCGAAATTCTGCCGTACGCGAAAGCGCACGACATCGGCGTGATCGTTTATTCGCCGATGCAGTCCGGGCTGCTGACCGGCAAAATGACGCGCGAGCGCATCGCGCACATGCCGCCGGACGACTGGCGGCGCGGCAACAGCGAGTTTCAGGAACCGAAACTGACGAAAAATCTCGCATTGGCCGACCTTTTGACGGAGATCGGCGCGCGGCACGACGTTTCGGCGGGCGTCGTCGCGATCGCGTGGACTTTGCGCCACGAAGCCGTTACCGGCGCGATCGTCGGGGCGCGCAGCCCGCGGCAGATCGACGGCATCATCGCGGCGGGCGAATTTCGCCTGTCGGAGGCGGAAGCGGCCGAAATCGAGGCGAAACTTTAAGAATTTAGCCGCGAATTCACACGTATAACACGAATTGTTTTTAACTTTACTCGCGCTCATTCGCGGCAAAAAATTATGGCAAAATTTTTCGAACGAATCGACGAACGCATTCGCGGCTTTATCGAAGCGCAGAAGATGTTTTTTACGGCGAGCGCGCCGCTCTCCGGCGACGGCCGAGTCAATCTGTCGCCGAAGGGCATCGACACGTTCCGCGTGCTCGACGAAAAAACGGTCTGTTACCTCGATTTGACCGGCAGCGGCAACGAAACGGCGGCGCACGTCGCGGAGAATGGAAGATTGACGATCATGTTCTGCAGCTTCGAGGGCGCGCCGCTCATCCTGCGGCTTTACGGGCGCGGCGAAATCGTCGCGCGGCCCTCGGAAAAGTGGAACGAGTTCGCGGCGCTTTTCGACGATTACCCGGGCACGCGGCAAATCGTCCTGCTGCACGTCGAATCTTTACAGACTTCGTGCGGTTACGGCGTGCCGCTTTACGATTTTAAGGAAGACCGCGCGCAGCTCATCAAATGGGCGGAGCACAAGGGCGAGGACGGCATCAGAAACTACTGGCGCGAGAAAAATCAAACGAGCATCGACGGGCTGCCGACCGGAATTTTTAATACGGGGGAAATTTAGCCGCGAACGGATACGAAATGCGCACGAAAAATAATATAAAAATCTTTCGTCCGCATTTCGTGCCCGTTCGCGGCTAAAAAACATATGGAAACGAAAAAATTCGGGAAAACCGACCTGACGGTTTCGGCGCTCGGTTTCGGCGGCGCGGAAATCGGCTACAACCCGCATCAGACGCAAGCGGAAGTCGACGAACTGCTGAACTCGGCGCTCGACGCCGGTTTGAACGTGATCGACACGGCGGCGGCTTATAAAACTTCGGAAAAATTGATCGGCGCCGCCGTCGGCAATCGCCGCAAAGAGTTCAATCTCTTCACGAAATGCGGCGCGCTCGACGGTTCGACGCGGTTCGACTGGTCGAAAAAGGGAACGCTCGAAACGATCGAAACGAGCCTGAGAAACTTAAAGACCGATTACCTCGACGTCGTGCAGCTGCACAGCTGCTCGGCGGAAATCCTGCGGCAGGGCGACTGCATCGAAGGCCTGCAGCGCGCGCAGGAAAAAGGCTACACGCGCTATATCGGCTACTCGGGCGACAACGAAGACGCGCGCAGCGCCGTCGAGCTCGACGTTTTCGATTCGCTGCAGACGTCCGTTTCGATCGCCGACCAGGCCGCGATCGACGGCAATATTCCGCTCGCGGTCGAAAAAGGTCTGGGCGTGATCGCCAAACGCCCGATCGCGAACGCCGTCTGGCGGCACGAGGCGAAGCCGGAAGATTCGTACGTGCACGAATACTGGGAACGCATCCGGAAATTGAAGTTCGATTTTTTGAAAAAATCGCCGGCCGAAGCGACGGCGCACGCCCTGCGATTCACGCTTTCGGTGCCGGGCGTCGACACGCTGATCGTCGGCACGACGCGCCCGCGCCGTTGGCAGGAGAACGCCGGATACGTCCGGGAAGGCGCGCTCGCAAAAGAAGAATACGAAGCGATCCGCGACCGCTGGCGCGAGGTCGCCGGCGACGATTGGGCGCAGATGGTATAGCGATTTTAGACTTTAAATTTTGGATTTTTAGGAGTTATGGCGAATCCGAAATTACGTTTGGCGGAGAATGCGGACGGCGAGTTTTTCGTCGATTCGACCTGCATCGACTGCGACACCTGCCGGCAGCTCGCGCCCGCGACCTTTCGCGATCACGGCGCGCAGTCGAGCGTTTTCCGGCAGCCCCGGACGGCGGAAGAAAAACGGCGCGCGCAAATGGCGATCGTCGCCTGCCCGACCGGCTCGATCGGTTCCGCCGACAAACGCGATGTCAAATCGGCGATCGGGGAATTTCCGTTTCAAATCACCGAAAATATCTACTATTGCGGCTTCAATTCGGAAAAAAGCTTCGGCGCGTGGAGTTATCTGATCGTGCGCCCGCGGGGCAACGTGCTCGTCGATTCGCCGCGTTTTTCGGCGCCGCTCGTCAAGAAGATCGAAGCGCTCGGCGGCGTTTCCGTCATGTTTTTGTCGCACCGCGACGACATCGCCGACCACGCGCGGTTCGCCGAAAAATTCGGCGCGCGGCGCGTCATGCACGCCGACGACGGCGCGGCGCGGCGCGGTATCGAAAAAGTCATCGAAGGCGTCGAAGCGGTCGAAATCGACGATGAATTAACGGTCGTCCCGCAGTCCGGTCACACGCGCGGCTCGCAGGTTCTGCTTTATAAAAACAGGTTTTTGTTCTCGGGCGATCATCTCGCATGGTCGCCGGAAAGGGAAACTTTGACGGCTTTTCGCGGCGCGTGCTGGTTTTCGTGGAGCGAACAGATCCGCTCGATGCAGCGGCTCGCCCGGTACGATTTCGAATGGGTCCTGCCCGGACACGGGCGCATCGCGAATCGTCCGAAAGCCGAAATGCGGCGGCATTTAGCCGGCTGTATAGAATGGATGCAAACGAAATGAATTGAGGGTTTAGGCATTTTAAGGCAAAGGCGCGGCGGCGCAAAGACGTCGAGAATTTTTATAAACATCTAGGCAATCGGTCTATGAAATACTGTAATCGTGCTTTAACTCGGAACATCTAAAGCCCTTTGGGCCTTCGCGGCTTCGCATTAAAGCCTTTACGAAACGAAAAAAGGGAAGTTATGAGTAATAGTAAATTATTTGAAAAATATGTAATTCGCGGAATCGAGTTTCGCAACCGCATCTGGGTTGCGCCGATGTGTCAGTATTCGAGTCGTGACGGCATGCCGACGGACTGGCATCTCGTGCATCTCGGCAGCCGCGCGGTCGGCGGCGCGGCGCTCGTCATCATGGAAGCGACCGCCGTTTCGCCGGAAGGCAGGATCTCGCCGTCGGACGCCGGCATCTGGTCGGACGCGCACGCCGAAGCGTACCAAAAAATCACGAAATTCATTAAAGATCAGGGCGCGGTCGCCGGCATTCAGATCGCGCACGCCGGGCGGAAGGCGTCGACCGCCGAACCGTGGCACGGCGGCAAAATCGTGGACGAAGGCTACGGCGGCTGGGAAACGATCGCGCCGTCGGCCGAAGCGTTTGCCGACGATTACCCGACGCCGCGCCGAATGACGAAGGACGACATCGAAAAGGCGACTTTAGATTTCGTGGCGGCGGCGCAGCGCGCGGTCGAAGCCGGTTTCGAGGCGATCGAAATACACGCCGCGCACGGCTACCTGCTGCACGAATTCCTTTCGCCGCTTTCCAACAAAAGAGCCGACGAATACGGCGGAAGCCTCGAAAACCGCATGCGTTTTCCGCTCGACGTCGCGCAAAAAGTGCGTGCCGCGGTGCCGGAAGCTTTGCCGGTTTTCGTGCGGATTTCGGCGACCGACTGGACGGACGGCGGCTGGGATTTGGAGCAGTCGATCGAATTCTGCCGTCATCTAAAAGAAATCGGCATCGATTTGATCGACGTTTCGACCGGCGGAAACGTGATGCACGCGAAAATTCCGGTCGGGCCCGGTTACCAGGTGCCGTTCGCGGCGGAAATCCGGGAAAAGGTCGGCATCGCGACCGGCGCGGTCGGCATGATCACCGAGCCGGCGCAGGCCGAAGAAATTCTGCGCGGCGGACAGGCGGACGCGATTTTGATCGCGCGCGAATTTTTGCGCGACCCTTATTTTTCGTTTACGGCGGCGAAAGCGCTCGGCGAAAAGATCGATTACATTCCGAAACAATACGGGCGCGCGATCGAAATTCGCGAACCGGAAAGCGCGCACCGCGTCGAAAAGCTAAAAGCAGGCAAATGAAATCACAGATTCAGAAGGATTTTTATCTGAAATCTGAAATTCGAAATTCAAACATATGAGCAGTATTACAAAAATTCCGTTTTCGGTGCTGGATTTGTCGCCGGTTTTCGAAGGCGAGACGGCGGCCGACGCGCTGCGCAACACTCTGAGTCTGGCGCAGCACGCCGAAAGATTGGGTTACCAAAGATTCTGGCTCGCCGAGCATCACAACATGCCCGGCATCGCGAGCGCCGCAACAACGGTCGTCATCGGTTACGTCGCGGGCGGCACGAAGACGATCCGCGTCGGTTCGGGCGGCATCATGCTGTCGAATCACGCGCCGCTCGTGATCGCCGAGCAGTTCGGCACGCTCGAAAGTCTGTATCCGGGACGCATCGATCTCGGCTTGGGACGCGCGCCCGGAACGGATCGGCCGGCGACGGTCGCGCTGCGCCGGAGTCTCGCGAACGACGGCGAGGAATTTCCCGAACAGCTCGAAGAACTGAGGTTTTTCTTTCGCGAACCAGTCAAAAACCAGCAGGTGCAGGCGGTGCCGGGCGCCGGACTCGACGTGCCGATCTGGCTTTTGAGTTCGAGCGGTTTTTCGGCGCATTTAGCCGGCGTTTTGGGCTTGCCGTTCGGTTTCGCCGCCCATTTTTCGCCGGAATACACGTTGCCTTCGCTCGAACTTTACCGCAAGGTTTTCCAGCCTTCCGAGAATTTGAAAAAGCCTCACGCGCTCGTCGCGCTGAACATCGTCGCGGCGGAAACGGACGCGGAAGCCGAGTTTTTGGCGACGTCGCAGTATCAATCCTTTTTGAACCTGGTGCGGCAGAAGCCGGGCAAAATCCCGCGGCCCGTTCAAAATATGGACGCGATCTGGAACGCGAATGAAAAAGCCCTCGTCGCCGCGCGCACGGGCGGCTCGATCATCGGAAGCAGGGAAACCGTGCGGCAAAAGCTCGAAGAATATCTGGAACGCACGCAGGCCGACGAAATCATGGTCAACGCTTTCGTTTACGACCACGAAAAGCGTCTGCGCTCGTATGAGATCATCGCGGAAATTTTTCAGGATAAAGCGAACACGAAGTCGGCGTCCGAATGAACGATCGACCAAGAAAAACATGCCTTATATCAATGTCAAAATCACGAAAGACGGTGTGACGACCGAAAAGAAGCGCCGAATCGTCGAGGAAATGACCGCCACGCTGGTCAACGTTTTAGGAAAAAAGCCCGAGCATATCCATATCGTGATCGACGAGATCGACGAGGAAAACTGGGGCTTTGCCGGCATGCTGACGACCGATTACCGGAAGAAAAATTAAAAGCGGCTAAAAAAACGGAACGCGGATTTAGGCGGATCGAAACGGTTCTTCGCGGATTTTCTAAAGCAACGAAACTCGCGGGAATCTTCTTGAATCCGGGTTCATCCGCGGTTCGTTTTTTTGCCGCTTCCCGGATTCCCGAATTTTCAGGCCGAATCATTGCCCCGGGCTTAAATTGAGTTTTCCGATTCTTCGTATTCAGCCGCTAATTCGGCGGCTCTTTGCTCGTCGGCGGCGGCGAGCGAGTCCATGCCCAAAAAACGGTAAGCGGCGGCGCGGCGCTCGTACGGGTCGATGAATTCCGGGTCTTTTTCGATCTGCGTCGTATAATCCCGAACGGCGGAATTATAATCGCCCTTTTCCATGTAAATCTCGGCGCGGTCGAAATAGCCGTCGAAATAACGCGCCAGATCCGAATCGCTCGTTTCGTTGAGCGCGATCGCTTTGTCGAAGTCGCGCAGCGCCCGGTCGAGATCGCCCGACTGTTTGTAAATGCGGGCGCGATTGGCGTAATTGTAATAGCCTTCATCGATTTCGAGCGCCTTGTTCAAATCGGCGAGCGCCCTTTCGTAATCGTTCAATTCGAGATAAATCTGACCGCGGCTCGAATACAAAAAATCGTTGTTCGGGTCGATTTCGATGGCTTTCGAAAAATCGTCGATCGCCGCCTCGAAATTGTTCAGGTGAACATGCGCTTCGGCGCGGTCTTGATAATCGTCGGCTTTGGCGTTGCGGTCGGAATACGTCGCGGCGTCTCGGATGTCTTCCGAAAATGCTTCATCATCGGCGGAATGTAACGCGATCGTGCGGTCGAGCCATTTGACGGCTTCGGCGTAATCTTCCAGTTCGCGGTAGATCGCCGCCTTGAGCCGGTGCGCGGGGATATAACCGGCATCGAGCGACAGGGCTTTATCGAGCAGGCCGAGCGCCGTTTCCCGTTCTTCCAGCAGCGAATGGCCGGTCGCGCGCCGGAAATAAATTTCCGGATCGTCGGCGTCGATTTTTTCGTCTTCGAAGGATTGGGCGATCATTTCCTCGGCTTCGCGGCGGTTTTTTTCCTCGTCGAAGACGAAAGGCTCGTTCATTTCCGCGTCGATCTCTTCGTCGGAAACCAAAGCGATCGAAGGTTTCGGCTCATCGTCTTTGCTTCCGAATCCGAACAATCTTTTAATAAATCCGAAAAATCCGCCGCTTTTTACGCTCATCGATTCACCGCCCTCGAAAGTTTTTAATAAATCTTAATAAAAAATAATAACTCAAAATGACGGAGCGAAACGAAATTTATTGCGGCGCGATTCGCAGCCCTTCAATTTTAAAACTCGTTTCGTGCTTTTTTGCGGCGCTTCGTGCAAAATAACAAATTATGAAAGCAATCAGAGTAAACGAACTCGGCGGAGCCGAAAAACTTACGCTGGAAGACATCGAAAAACCGACGCCGAAAGCCGACGAGGTTTTGATCAAGGTCGCCGCCGCCGGCATCAACTACGCCGACACGATGATGCGCGCCGGAAATTACCTGACGAAACCCGATTTGCCGTTCACGCTCGGCTACGAAGCCGCCGGCACGATCGTGGAATCGGGCGAAAACGTGCGCGATTTTCAGGTCGGGCAGCGCGTGCTGGCGACCGTCTCGAGCGGCGGTTACGCCGAATACGCGACGGCGCGCGCGGCGCTGACGATGCCGATTCCCGACGAACTCGGCTTCGGCGAAGCGACCGCGCTGCTCGTGCAGGGCTTGACGGCGCTCGGACTGCTCAACGATGCGCATCTCGAACAGACGATATTGATTCACGCCGCGGCGGGCGGCGTCGGCAGCCTGCTCGTGCAGCTGGCGAAAATCAGGGGCTTGAAGGTGATCGGGACGGCGTCGAACGAACAGAAACTCGAGCTCGTCGCATCCCTCGGCGCGGACGCCGCCGTCAATTACACCGAAGAAGACTGGACGGACGAGGTTTTAAAGGCGACCGACGGGCGCGGCGTCGACTGGATCATCGAAATGGTCGGCGGCGCGATCGTCGGGAAAAACCTGAAGGTGCTCGCCAAAAACGGCACGATGTGGATTTACGGCGCGGCGTCGGGCGAGGATTTCAAGATTTCCGTTCTGAGCCTGATGGCGAAAAACCACACGATTCGCGGCTACTGGCTGATGAACGAGTCGGTCGAAAACCGGATCAGGTTTACGCGCGAGCTGCTCGAACATTTGCGCGCCGGACGCCTCAAAATTCACGTCACGGAATTCCCCTTGGAACAAGCCCGCGCCGCGCACGAAGCGATCGAAAACCGCAAGACGACCGGCAAAGTCGTTTTGACGGTAAATTAGCAAATCAGCCGCGAACAAACACGAATGAACACGAAAAAATAGTTGAATTTATTTTGTGGAAATTCGGAGTTGTTCGCGGCAAAAATATGAAGGTTAAAGACAAAATAATTCTCGTCACCGGCGGCGCGCACGGCATCGGTAAGGCTTTATGCGAAAGATTTTATGATGAGGGCGCGGAAGGGATTTTCGTCGCCGACATCGATTTCGAGAACGCCGAACGCGTGGCGCAGTCGGTAAACGGAAACGCCGTGCGGCTCGACGTCGCGGACGAAGCGAATTGTCGATCGGTCGTCGCGGAAATTTTAAACGATTGCGGGCGCATCGATTTGATCTGTTCGAACGCCGGCATCGGCGGCGCGGAAGGCAGTCTGGAAATCGATAACGAAATCTGGCGGAAAATTTACGAAATCAACGTGTTGTCGCACGTCTTTTTAGCGCGCGCGGCGTTCCCTTCGATGATCGAGCGCGGCGCGGGCGCGTTTCTCGTCACGGCGTCGGCCGCCGGGCTTTTGACGCATCCGCTGGCGGCGCCCTACGCGGCGACGAAACACGCGGCGGTCGCGCTCGCGGAAAATCTTTCGATCGAATTCGCCGAAAAAGGTATTTACGTTTCCTGCCTCTGCCCGCAGGGCGTCAGAACGCGCCTCATCGAAGGCTTCGAGGGCAGGAAAAACGATTTTCTGCTGCCCGATTCGATTTCGGCGGAAGAATGCGCCGCGGCGGTCGTCGAGGCTTTGGAAAAAGAAACGTTTCTGATTCTGCCGCACCGCGAAGTCGCCGAATACGTCGTCAAAAAAGCGGAAAACCGCGACCGCTGGCTGCACAGTTTGAGGAAAATCCGCGCGGCGATTCTGAATACAAAGCTAAATTAGCCGCGAACGAACACGAATTCACACGAATCAACTGAAAAACCTGTTCGTGAATTTTCGTGTTATTTCGCGGCTAAAATTTCTTGCTTTAAATTTTTTCGATTTTGCGCTTGACAAACATATAGATGAATGTCAATATGTCTAACTGTCGAGGTTATTATGGACGACAAACGATTTCAAAAAGTAGCGAAGGCATTGGCGGACCCGCGCCGGTTCGGAATTTTGCAAACCATCGCGGAGAGCAACGCGGGAAAGATCTGTTCGGGCAACATCTGCGAAACCGTGTCGGTCGCGCAGGCGACCGTTTCGCACCACTTAAAAGAGTTGACCGAAGCCGACTTGATCATTCCGAACTGCGAAGGGCAATTCAAGTTTTTTACGGTCAATTTCGAGACGCTCAACGAGTACGTCGTCGAGCTGAAGCTGCGGTTGAAACTGGATTAATCACAAAAATTTTTTTTGCATAGTATATAGACAGTTGTATATATGCAAAAATATACAAAGATTGGAGGGCGGAAAAAATGAGCGAATGCAAAGTTCTAAGCATGACGGGAATGACGAACGGTTTTGGAGAAAATACCTGGTCGAAAGAAATCAATAAAGATTTTTCGGCGACGATCGAAAAAATCAGGCTGGTTCTGGGGATGTTGATGATGCTCGGCGGATTGTATTTCGGGTTATTTACGGTCGGCGCGGGCGAGGGCTTGGGCTTTTTGACGGTCATGGCGTCGCCGTTCGTGATGGTGACGGACAAATAAGGTTCAAATTGGGGAAATTTTTCAAATAAATAGAGAGAGGGAAATAAAATGAGCGAAAAGAAGGTTTGGTTTATTACGGGAGCGTCGAGCGGTTTTGGACGCATCTTTGCGGAAGAAGTTTTGGCGAAAGGCGAGCGCGTCGTCGCGACCGCCAGAAAACCGGAAGTTTTGCGGGATTTGATCGAAAAATATCCGGAAACGGCGCGGGTCGTCAAGCTCGACGTGACGAACGAACGGGAAGTCAAAAACGCGGTTTCCGAAACGGTTAAAGAATTCGGACGCATCGACGTCGTCGTCAATAACGCCGGTTACGCGGTCGTCGGCGCGATCGAAGAAGTCACGAACGAACAGGCGAAGCAGCAATTCGACACGAACGTTTTCGGCGTTTTAAATGTGACGCGCGAGGTGCTGCCGATTCTGCGCGCGCAGAAAAGCGGTCACATCGTCAACATCGGCTCGCTCGTCGGCATTTCGGCGTTTCCGTCGTTCGGTTTATATTCGGCGAGCAAATTCGCGCTCGAAGGAATTTCCGAATCGCTGGCGGCGGAAGTCGCGCCGCACGGAATCAAAACGACGATCGTCGAGCCGGGACCGTTTCACACCGGATTCAGCGGCAAAGGAGTGTTTTTCGGCGAAAATTCGCTGCCGGAATTTTACGCTTCGACCAAAGAATTGGCGGATCAGTTCTCCGAGTTCGACGGACCGAACTCCGGCGATCCGCGAAAGGGCGTGAAAGTCATCATCGAAGCCGTCGAATCCGAAAATCCGCCGTTTCGTCTGCCGCTCGGGTTGTTCGCGTATGAAGCGATCGAAGCGAAACTCGAACAAGTGAAAGAGGAAATCGCAACGTGGCGCGAGCGCGCCATCGAAACGAATTTCGACGCGGCGGCGACTGCCTGATAAAAGAATTAAAAAGAAGGAGGGGGAAATAATGAGCGAAAAGAAAGTTTGGTTCATCACGGGAACGTCCGCCGGGATCGGGCGCGAATTAGCCGAAAAGGCTTTGGAAAAAGGTCATCAGGTCGTCGCGACGGCGAGAAAACCGGAAGTCTTGCGTGATTTAGCCGAAAAATACCCGGAAACGGTTTTGACCTTAAAACTGGATGTCACGAATAAAAACGACATCGCCGAAGCGCGCGATAAAACGATCGAGAATTTCGGACGCATCGATGTCGTCGTCAATAACGCCGGTTACGGTTTGCTCGGCGCGGTCGAGGAGCCGAGCGATGAGCAGATTCGCGGACAGTTCGAGACGAACTTTTTCGGCGTGGTTAACGTCGTGCGCGAGACCTTACCGGTTCTGCGTGCGCAAAAAAGCGGGCATATCATCAACGTTTCGTCGGGATTGGGATTTTTCGCGTATCCGTCGTACGGCTATTATTCGGCGACGAAATTCGCGGTGCAGGGATTATCCGAAGCATTGGCGCAGGAAGTCGCGCCGCTCGGCATCAAAGTGACGATCGCCGAACCGGGCGGGACGCGCACGGATTTTATCAAGGGCGTCGTCCGGCCGGAAAACGTTTTGCCCGAAGATTATCCTTCGACGACCGAGCTTTTCGAGCTTTTCAACGGGCGAAAGGGCGGCGAATTCAGCGATCCGCGCCGCATCGCCGAAATATTGGTCGAAACGGTCGAATCGGAAAATCCGCCGCTTCATCTGCCTTTAGGCGAAGATTCTTATAACGGAATTCAAAACCATCTCGATAAAATTTCAAGGGAAATCGCGGAACGACGCGAGCAATCGCTCGCCACCGGCTTCCAAACGGCAGCCGCTTGATAAAAATTAAAAAAATACGGAAGGGAAAAAATAAAATGAGTGAAAAGAAAATTGCATTGATTACGGGTGCGAATCGGGGAATCGGATTCGAAACGGCGCGGCAGCTCGGCGAAAAGGGCATCACGGTCCTGCTCGGCGCGCGCAATCGGGAAAAAGGCTTGGAAGCCGAGCGGAAACTGAAAACCGAAGGCTTCGACGTCGAATTCATTTTGCTCGACGTCGACGACGCCGCGACGCACGAAGCGGCGGCGAAGTATATCGACGAAAATTTCGGGCGGCTCGATATTCTGATCAACAACGCGGGAATTTTCATCGACGAAACCGAAAACGGCGCGCCGGTGCCGGCGAGCCGAACGTCGCTCGACGTGTTCCGCAAAACGTTCGACACGAACTTTTTCAACATCATCAATCTGACGCAGACGCTTTTGCCGCTCGTCAAAAAATCAGACGCGGGGCGCATCGTGTTTCTTTCGAGCGGTCTCGGCTCGCTGACGCTGCATTCCGATCCGAATTCGCAGATTTATGACTGGAAAACGCCGGCTTATAACATCTCGAAAACCGCTCTGAACGGCTACGCCGTGCATCTCGCCTACGAGCTGCGCGACACGCCGATCAAGGTCAACGCCGCGCATCCGGGATCGGTCGTGACCGACATGAACGCGAACGGCGAGCTTTCGGTCGAAGAAGGCGCGAAGACTTCCGTCAGTCTGGCGACGCTGCCGGCGGAAGGCTATACCGGAAAATTCATCTACCTCGGCGAAGAATTGCCCTGGTAATTAAAATAACTCGTACGGAAGGTTTGCGTTTCCTTTATCGAAGCGCAAACCTTCGATTTTTTAAGGAGGGAAAATGACGGCGCAAAGGGAAAAAAAATCAAACCCGAACGAAAGGGAACTGTTCGTCAAAATGGCGTTCGGCGCCTGGGAACTGCAAAATTCGCGCCTCGAAGCGCTGATCGAAGAATTTTCCGACGAGCAATGGCGGGCGGAAACCGCCCCGGGGAAGAACAGCGGCGCGTATCTGCTCGGCCATTTGACGGCGGTCGGCGACGGTCTGCTGCCGCTTTTCGGCTTCCGCGAGCGGCTTTATCCGGAGCTTGAGGAGATGTTTTTGAAAAACGCGGAAAAATCCGGTTTGAAAAAACCTGCAATCGCCGATTTAAAAAAATACTGGCGCGGCGTAAATTTAAAGATTACAGAATATTTCCGGCAGATGAGCGCGGAAGACTGGTTCGCAAAACACGTCGCGGTTTCGGCTGAAGATTACGCCCGGGAACCGCACCGCAATAAGCTGAACGTTTTGATCAGCCGCACGAACCACCAAAGCTATCATTTAGGGCAGCTCGCTTATTTGAAGGTTAAATAAAAAATCTTTGACGTGAGGGAAAATTTATGAAAATCGGAATCATCGGCGCGGGCTACATCGGCGGCACGGCCGCCAAACTTTTCGCCGACGCGGGGCACGAAGTCGCGATCGCCAATTCGCGCGGCGCCGAAACTTTGCGGGATCTGGTCGCCGGATTGGGCGAAAAGGCGCGCGCCGCGAGCGCCGAAGAAGCCGCCCGGTTCGGCGAGATCGTGCTCGTTTCGATCCCGTTCGGCAGGTACAAGGAACTGCCGGCGGACGCTTTGGCGGGCAAAATCGTCATCGATTCGAACAATTATTACCCGGAGCGCGACGGCAGTTACGCCGAGCTCGACCACGACGATACGACTTCGAGCGAGCTTTTGCAGGAACATCTCGCGGGCGCGAAAATCGTCAAAGCCTTTAACACGATCTGGTTCGAGCATCTGAAAACGCAGGGCGATCGTGATTTACCGATCGAACAAAGACGCGTGATTTTTATCTCCGGCGACGACGCGGAAGCCAAGAAAACGGTCGCCGATTTGATCGAGGGAATCGGTTTCGCCGCCTACGACACGGGCAGTCTGCGCGAAGGCGGCAAAAATCAGCAGCCCGGCACGGCGATTTACAACCGGAATCTGACGTTGAGCGAAGCGGCGGCGATTCTGGGTTCGGAAGGATATTAAGACGATTTTGGATTTTAGATTTCGGAATGCGGATTGAAATTATAAATCCGGGATCATTGATTTATGAAAGTATTTTTGACGGGCGCGAGCGGTTACGTCGGCGCGGCGGTGGCGGAAAAATTGAAGGGCAGAGGCGTCGGGGTCGTCGGTCTGGCGCGCAGCGACGAAGCCGAAAAGAAACTGACCGCGCGGAAAATCGAGGCTTTGCGCGGCGATCTGCGCGATTTCGAGGCTTTGCGCGGCGGCGCGGCCGCGGCGGACGCGGTGATTCACACGGCGTTCAGCCATGATTTTTCCGATTACGACGACGCCGTGAAGCTCGATCGCGAAGTCATTAAAAACTTCGCCGAAGCGCTCGCCGGCTCGAACAAACCGTTGATCGTCACGTCGAGCTCGGCGATTCTCGGCGACACGCGCGGCAATCTCGCGGACGAAGATTATCCGTTTGCCGAAAGTTCACCGCGTCGCCTGCGCGGCGAATCCGAACGCGACGCGCTGCAGCTTTCCTCGAAAGGCATCCGCTCGATCGTCGTGCGGCTGCCGCTCTTCGTTTACGGGCGGTCGGGAAGCTCGTTCGTGCCGTTCGTCATCGAACAGGCGAAAAAGGAAAATTTCGCCAATTACGCCGGAACGGGCGCGCAGCGGGTTTCCGCCGTGCACGTCGAAGACGCGGCGGATTTGTATCTTCTGGCGCTCGATACGAGCACCGCGAAGGGCTTGTACAACGTCGCGGCGGAAAGCGTTTCGATAAAGGAAATCAGCGAAGCCGCCGCACGACTCCTGGGCGTTAAAGCGAAAAGCATTCCGGCCGAACAGGCGCGCGCGCAGTTCGGGAAGATGTACGATTTTCTGTCGATCAACAACGAGCTCGACGCGGCGAAAGCCAGACGCGATCTGCGCTGGTCGCCGCGCGATTATCATTCGATTCTCGACGACATCGAAAACGGTTCGTACCGCTGTTACGGCCACTAGCGTCGGCGTGAGCCGACGCGTCGATCGACAGCGAAACTTGAAACGCCTTTGGTCACGAAAACGCTACTGACTTTTAATAAGAGGGAAATAAAGATGAGTGAAAAACAGGTTTGGTTAATAACGGGCTGCTCGACCGGGTTCGGGCGCGAGCTGGCGAAATACCTGCTCGAAAACGATTACCGCGTCGTCGTCACGGCGCGCGACGCCGGAAAGGTTTCGGATTTGGTCGAGATCAATCCCGAAAACGCGGTGTCGTTTAATTTGGACGTGAACGATAAAGCGCAGGTTCAGCACGTCGTCGCGAAAGCGGAAGAACATTTCGGCAGGCTCGACGTTTTGGTCAATAACGCCGGTTTCGGTTACTTCGGCGCGATCGAAGAATCCGAAGAGCCGGAAGTGCGCGCGATGTTCGAGACGAACTTCTGGGGCTTGGCGGAAATGACGCGCGCCGTTCTGCCGGGAATGCGCGCGCGCCGTTCGGGCACGATCGTCAACATCTCGTCGATCGGCGGTTTCGTCGGCTTTCCGGGCGTCGGGTATTACAACGCGACGAAGTTCGCCGTCAACGGCTTTTCCGAAGCGCTGCAGAAGGAAGTCGCGCCGCTCGGAATCAAAGTGATCGTCATTCAGCCGTCGGGCTTCCGCACCGATTGGGCGGGGCGTTCGGCGAACGACGCGCCGCACACGATCGAGGACTACGCGGAAACCGCCGGCGCGAACCAGGCGGCGATTCGCGGCTACAGCGGCAACCAGCCGGGCGATCCGGTGCGGGCGGCGAAGGCGATCGTCAGCGCGGTCGAAGCGGAAAATCCGCCGTTCAATCTGTTTCTGGGCAGAGCCGCTTTGAAAAACGCGCGCCTGCGGCTCGAAGCTCTACGCAATGACGTCGAAACGTGGGCGCAAACTTCGGAGGGCGCGGATTTTCCGGACGAAACGGCAGCGACATCATAGTGAGGCGTCCGGCGATTTTGCACAAAGCTTATTTGCCCGCGAATCGACGCGAACAAACGCGAATAAAAATAAATATTAGCGAAAATTAGCGAAGATTCGCGGGCAAATTTAAAGATTGGATTTAACAATTAGATGGATTCCGGAAAAGAAAAAATCATTCTGCTGCTGCTGACGGTGCTGAATTTCACGCACATCATGGACTTTATGATCATGATGCCGCTCGGAAATTACCTGATGCCGTATTTCGAGATCGGCTCGCAGCAGTTTTCGATGCTGGTCGCGTCGTACACGTTCAGCGCCGGCGCGTCCGGCTTTCTGGCGGCGTTTTTCGTCGACGGCTTCGACCGCAAAAAGGTCTTGATTTTCGCGTACACGGGATTTTTGATCGGCACTTTATGCTGCGCGGTCTCGCCGGCTTACGAATTCCTGCTCGCCTCGCGCGTGATCGCCGGATTGTTCGGCGGGCTGATCGCGGCGCAGGTCTTATCGATCGTCGCCGACATCATTCCGTACGAACGCCGCGCGGCGGCGATGGGCATGATCATGGCGGCGTTTTCCGCCGCGTCCGTTTTCGGCGTGCCGTTCGGGCTGTATATCGCCAACATTTTCAACTGGCACGCGCCGTTCTTTTTCGTCGTTGTTCTCGGCGCGCTGCTGTTCCCGTTTCTGATTAAATATTTGCCGAACATGAACCGGCACCTGCTCGCCCCGGATCGGCAAAAGATCGGTCCGGTCGCGCTGGTCGGCGATATTTTCAGAAACCGCAGCCAGGTTTTGGCATTGACGCTGACGGCTTTTCTGATGATGGGGCATTTCATGATCATTCCGTTCATCAACCCGTTTCTGGAGTTCAATATGGGCTTTTCGAAAACGCAGACGCCGCTCGTTTATATGGTCGGCGGCGTTTTGACGCTCGTCACCTCGCCGTACATCGGGCGGCTCGCCGACCGTTACGGGAAATATAAGTTGTTCGTTTTCTTCGTGCTCGGCGGCATTCCGCTGATCGCGCTCATCACGAATTTGCCGGCGATCCCGTTTTATCTCGTTTTGTGCATCACCGGCTTGTGGTTCGTTTTTTCGACGGGACGTTTCATCCCGGCGCAGGCGATGGTCAGCAACGTCGTGCCGCCGGAAAGACGCGGCAGTTTCATGAGCTTTAATTCGTCGGTGCAGCAGCTGTTCGTCGGGCTCGCTTCGGTGCTCGCCGGGCTGATCGTCGTCAGAATGCCGGACAACACGATCCTGCATTACGAAGTGACCGGCTATTTGAGCATCGGCATTATTTTGTTCAGCGTCCTGATCGCGACGCTGCTCGACCGCGAGATGAAGGAAAAAGAAGCGGAGCCGGCGATTTTGAAAACGGAAACGGCGGAAACATTTGTTCATTGAGTCATTGATTCATTTAGTCATTTCGGGAGTAAAAATGAACAAATGACCAAATGAATCAATGAATAAATAAGGAGTCAATAGTGGAATACAGACAGCTTGGCGGTTCGGGACTGAAAGTTCCGGTTTTGAGTTTCGGCGCGGCGACGTTCGGCGGCGGAACGGAGTTTTTTAAGGCGTGGGGCGCGAGCGACGTCGCGGAAGCCGCGCGGCTCGTCGATATTTGTCTCGAAGCCGGCGTCAATATGTTCGACACGGCGGACGCCTATTCGCGCGGGCTTTCCGAAGAAATTCTGGGCGAAGCCTTAAAAGGCCGGCGCGACCGGGTCTTGATCTCGACGAAAGCGACTTTTCCGATGGGCGAGGGCGCGAACGATCTCGGGTCGTCGCGGTATTATTTGACGCGCGCGCTCGACGCGAGCCTGCGCCGTTTGAAAACCGATTACATCGACATTTACACGATGCACGGCTTCGACGCGACGACGCCGGTCGAGGAAACGCTGCGCGCGCTCGACGATTTCGTCGCCGCCGGCAAGGTGCGCTATCTCGCCGCCTCGAATTTTTCGGGCTGGCATTTGATGAAATCGCTCGCCGCCTCGGACAAATACGGCTGGTCGCGCTACGTCGCGCACCAGGCTTATTATTCATTGGTCGGGCGCGATTACGAATGGGAGCTGATGCCGCTCGCGCTCGATCAAAAAATCGGCACGATCGTCTGGAGCCCGCTCGGCTGGGGACGGCTGACGGGAAAAATCCGCCGCGGCGCGCCGCTGCCCGAGACGAGCCGTTTGCACTCGACATCGGAAGCCGGTCCGCAGGTGTCGGAGGAAACGCTTTACGACGTCGTCGACGTTTTGACGGAAGTCGCGGAAGAGGTCGGCAAAACGGTGCCGCAGGTCGCTTTGAACTGGTTGCTGCAGCGCCCGACGGTCGCGAACGTCATCGTCGGCGCGCGCAATGAAGAGCAATTGCGGCAGAATTTGGGCGCGGTCGGGTGGAATCTGACGGCGGAACAAATCGAAAAACTCGACCGCGCGAGCGAACAGCCGGCCGCTTATCCGTACTGGCACCAGCGGCAGTTCGCGTCGCGCAATCCGACCGCGGTGACTTTTTACGGGAATCAATTTAAAGGAGTTAAGAAATAGTGGTCGGTGGTCGGTGGTCGGCGGTCAGTTACTGGCTTAAGGTAAGCTAAGATTTTCGATTAAATTCAACCAAAACTGACCACCGACCACCGACCACTGAACAAAGGAGATTGAAAAATGAACACACGAACATTGGGAAGCGATCTGGAAGTTTCTGAAATCGGTCTGGGCTGCATGGGCATGTCGGCGTTTTATTCGGGGCGCGACGACGCGGAATCGATCGCGACGATCGACCGCGCGCTGGAGCTCGGCGTCAATTTTCTCGACACGGCGGAAATGTACGGCCCGTACACGAACGAGGAACTCGTCGGCAAGGCGATCAAAGGCAAACGCGAACAGTTCATCATCGCGACGAAATTCGGCATTTATCCCGACCCGAACGATCCGAACAACCGTCTTATCTCGGGCAAACCGGAAACGGTTCGCAAATCGGTCGAAGGCAGTTTGAAACGTTTGGGGATCGAAACGATCGACCTTTATTACCAGCACCGCATCGACCCGGAAACGCCGGTCGAAGAAACGGTCGGCGCGATGGCGGAATTGGTCAAGGAAGGCAAGGTGCGTTATTTAGGACTTTCCGAAGCGTCCGCCGAAACTCTGCGGCGCGCGTCCGAAGTTCATAAAATCACGGCTTTGCAGTCGGAATATTCTCTGTGGACGCGCGACGTCGAGGACAACGACGTGCTCGCCGTCTGCCGCGAGCTCGGCATCGGTTTCGTCGCTTACAGCCCTCTGGGACGCGGATTTCTGTCGGGCGAGATCAAAAAATTCGAGGATCTGGCCGAAGACGATTACCGCCGGTTCAGCCCGCGTTTTCAGGGCGAGAATTTCGACAAAAACATCGCGCTCGTCCGCAAAATCGAGGAAATCGCCAATGGAAAAGGCGTCACGACTTCGCAGCTCGCGCTCGCCTGGGTTTTGGCTCAGGGACAGGACATCGTGCCGATTCCCGGCACGAAGCGCCGCAAATACCTGGAGCAAAACGCGGCGGCGGCCGATATTATTTTGAGTCAGGAAGAACTGGCGGCGATCGAGGACGTTTTCCCGAAAGACGCCGCCAGCGGACCGCGCTACCCGGAAGCGATGATGGCCACGGTTAATAAATAAGCGGTCGGTGGTCAGTGGTCGGTGGTCAGCGATCAAATCGGCTGCTTAAAGATCGAATTTCAGTTTCACTCAAAACTAATTTCCGACTACCGACCACTGACCACCGGCCACCGACCACTATGAAGGAATATTTACAGCCGACCGAGTTTTTGGATTTCGACCGCGAAAGCGTTCGGCGGTTTGCCGAGAAAAACACGCTCGGCGCTGAAAGCGAGAAGGAAAGGGCAATCGCGCTTTATTACGCGGTGCGCGACGGTTTTCAATACAACCCGTACCTTATCGATCTGCGGCGCGAGGGTTTGCGCGCGAGCGATCTGCTGACCAGGAATCGGGGTTACTGCGTCGAAAAGGCGGTGCTTTTAGCCGCGAGCGCGAGAGCGGTCAATATTCCGAGCCGTTTGAGCTTTTACATCGTCCGCAATCACATCGCGACGGAAAAGCTCGAACGCGCGCTCCGGAAAAACTATCTCGTTTTTCACGGCGCGGCGGAAATTTTTTTGAACGGCGGCTGGTTGAAAATGACGCCGGCTTTTAACGAAGGCTTGTGCAAGTATCTCGGCGTCGACCCGCTCGAATTCGACGGCTCGACGGATTCGATCTTTCAGCAGTACGACAATCGGGGCAATGTCTTTATGGAATACCTGCACGACTACGGAGCGTTTGCGGATATGCCGTATGAGCTTTACCTGCAGGAGTTAGCGAAACATTACCCGCATATTTTTGCGAACAATGATTACACAAACGGAGATTTGGTTTACGATTTTACAAAGGGTTAAATTATGGCAAAAAAAATAAAAGCGTACGCGGCTTTTGAGCCGAAAGGGAAATTAGAACCGTTCGAGTACGACGCGGGCGAGCTCGCTAGCGAGCAGATCGAAATCAAGGTCGAGCACTGCGGCGTGTGCCATTCGGATCTCTCGATGCTCAACAACGATTGGGGCATGAGCGTTTACCCGTTCGTCGGCGGGCACGAAGTCGTCGGCACGGTGGTCGCGGCGGGCGAGGGCGTGAAGGGCTTGCAGATCGGCGACCGCGTCGGCTTGGGCTGGAATTCGGCGACGTGCGGTTTCTGCGACAACTGCATTTCGGGCTACCAGATCAACTGTCCTTATTTAGAGGGCACGATCGTGCGGCGGCACGGCGGATTCGCCGACCGCGTGCGCTGCAACTGGGATTGGGCGGTGCGGCTGCCGGAAGAAATGGACGCGACGAAAGCCGGCCCGCTTTTCTGCGGCGGCATCACGGTCTTTAACCCGTTCGTGCAAAACCGGATCAAGCCGACCGACAAAATCGGCGTGATCGGCATCGGCGGGCTCGGGCATCTCGCCTTGCAGTTCGCCGACAAATGGGGGTGCGAAGTGACGGCTTTTACGTCGGATTTATCGAAAACCGACGAATTGTTGAACTTAGGCGCGGACCATGTGGTGAATTCGCGCGAATCGGGCGAACTCGAAAAACTGGCGGGCAAATTCGACATGATCTTATCGACCGTCAACGTCTCGCTCGACTGGCAGGCTTATCTGAACGCGCTCGCGCCGAAAGGGAAACTGCACATCGTCGGCGCGACGCTCGAACCGATTCCGATCGTTTCGTTCAATCTGATTTCCGGACAAAAAAGCGTCACCGGAACGGCGACCGGCAGCCCGATCGACGTGCGCAAGATGGTCGAATTCTGCGCGCGGCACTCGATCGAAGCCGTTACGGAAAATTTCAAAATGTCGCAGATCAACGAAGCGTTCGAGCATCTCGAAAGCGGCAAGGCGCGTTACCGGATCGTTCTCGAAAACGATTTCGAGTAGAAATTCGTTGCGGGGGAAAAAACATTTCCCGCAAAAACGCAAAGGCGCAAAGGAAGCGGCAAGAGGAGAAAAAATATAAATGAATGGTGAGAAAATCGTTTTGTTCGCGCGTTTGAAGGTGCGAGCCGATGCGGTCGAAGCAGCGAAAAAGCTCGCTTTGGGCATCGTCGCCGATTCGCGCTCGGAAACCGGCTGTCACAATTACGACGTGCATCAGGCGATCGAAGACCCGACCGTGTTTTTCTGGCACGAAACGTGGGAAAATCGGGCGGCGCTCGACAACCATTTCGAACTGCCGTATTTTCAGGACTTCTACGTTAAGGCGGGCGCGCTCGCCTCGGAAGAGCCGCAAATCACGGTGACCAGAATGATCAGCGAGAAATAAAATTTCAGCTGCGCTTCGGACGCGGGATAAGACCTGAAGTCGGCAGCGTTTGCGTGCGCCGATGCGTTTTCGGTTCATTACCGATCAACGCATCGGCGCACGCAAACGCTGCTGACCTGCACGAACCGCGTGCGAAGCGCGACTATTAACATAAAACAGAGGAGAAAAATAAAAATTATGCCAGTGAGAACAGCGGAAGCTGAATGGAAAGGTAATTTAACGGAAGGAAGCGGAAATTTGAAGGTCGGCAGCGGCGCGTTTGACGGACCGTATTCGTTCGCTTCGCGCTTTACCGAAGAAGGCACGGCGGCGACCAACCCCGAGGAATTGCTCGGCGCGTCGCACGCCGGTTGTTTTACGATGGCGCTCGACGCGGCGCTGACGAAAGCCGGACATAATCCGACGCGCCTGCACACGACGGCGCGCGTTCGTCTGGACAAAGTCGGCGAAGGTTTTGGCATCACAAAGATCACGCTCGAACTGGAAGGCGAAGTGCCGGATTTGCCGGCAGAGGAATTCGAAAAATTCGCGAAGGAAGCGAAAGCGAACTGTCCGATCAGCAAAGCGCTCGCCGGAACGGAAATCGAGTTGGTGATTAAATAAAGTGGTCGGTCGTCGGTGGTCAGTGGACAGATTAAAACCTGCTGACCGCCGGCGACCGACCACCGACCACTTAATATGAGGGAAGTAGAATATTTATTAGGAAATGATTTAAACGGCGCTTCGGCGTCGTCGGCGATCGCCGAGAATATTTTGTCGGACGCCGAAATCTTGGACGTTTATTCGAATACGGTCGTTTCGGCGTCGGAGATCGCGAGCCCGTCGGTCGTCAAGATCGACGTGCAGCAGGCGCGCCAAAATGGTCGGCGCGGACCGGGCGGCAGCGGTTCGGGATTCGTTTTTACGCCCGACGGCTACATTATTACGAACAGCCACGTCGTTCATAAAGCCGAACGGGTGACCGTTTCGATGCAGGACGGAAACGTTTACACCGCCGATCTCGTCGGCGAAGACCCGGACACGGATTTAGCCGTCATCCGGATCAGCTCGTCGGTCGGATTGCCGGCGCTCAAACTCGGCACGTCGCAGAATTTGAAGGTCGGACAGATGGCGATCGCGATCGGCAATCCGTTCGGTTTTCAATACACGGTGACGGCGGGCGTGATTTCCGCTCTGGGCAGAAGTTTACGCGCGTATTCGGGCAGGTTGATCGACGACGTGATTCAGACGGACGCGGCTTTGAACCCCGGGAATTCGGGCGGGCCGCTCGTCAATTCGCGCGGCGAGGTGATCGGCGTCAACACGGCGACGATCGCGGCGGCGCAGGGCATCTGCTTTGCGATCGCGATCGACACGGCGAAGTTCGTGACATTGAAACTCCTGCGCGAAGGCAGGATTCGGCGCGGCTATATCGGCATCGCCGGACAGAACGTCGCGATCCCGCGGCAGGTCGTCAGATACTATAATCTTGCGGCTGAAAATGGTATTCTTATAATTTCGATGGACGAGCAAAGCCCGGCGGCGGCGGCCGGCCTGCGCGAAGGCGACATTATTATCGAATACGGCGGCAAAACCGTGGCGGGCATCGACGAATTACATAAGATTTTAACCGACGAAGCGGTCGGGCGGCGGCAGAACATAACGATCCTGCGCGGCACGCGAAAATCGGAACATGAAATAATACCTTTGGAGAAAAAATAAAATTATGGGAGATTACACAAAAGCAGTTACAGATTCTAATTTTCAAAACGATGTTTTAGGCTCGGATAAGCCGGTGCTGGTCGATTTCTGGGCGGAATGGTGCGGGCCGTGCCGCGTCATCGCGCCGACGGTCGACGCCGTTGCCGAACAGCTTCAGGGCAAGGCGACGGTCGTTAAAATGGACGTCGACGAAAACATCAACGTCCCGCAGCGCTACGGCATTCGCGGCATTCCGACGCTCATCGTCTTCAAGAACGGCGAGGAACAGGAACGCTACGTCGGCGGCAACATCAGCCGCGAAAAGCTGACGGAAATGCTCGAAAAATACGTCTAGTTTGAAAGATGAAGGTTAGAGGATGAGGAATGAAAATACATTTCTCATCCTTTTTTTTATTTTTATGAAAGCGATAATCGTCAAAGAATTCGGCGCGGCGGACGTTTTGAAACTGGAAGAAACCGCAACGCCCGAGCCGCAGGAAACTCAGGTTCTCGTGCGCATCAAAGCCGCCGGCGTCAATCCGGTCGACGCCTACATCCGTTCGGGCGTTTACGCGCAGAAGCCGGAGCTTCCCTACACGCCGGGCAAAGACGGCGCGGGCGTCGTCGAAACGATCGGCGCGAAGGTTTCGAAATTCAAACCGGGCGACCGCGTTCTGACGGCGGACGCCGGGTCGGGAACTTACGCCGAATTCGCCGTGTTCGGCGAAAATCAGCTCATCCGGCTGCCCGAAAACGTTTCCTTCGAGCAGGGCGCCGGCGTTTTCGTGCCGTACGCGACCGCCTACCGCGCGCTTTTTCAAAAGGCGCGCGCGGCGTCGGGCGAAACCGTTCTCGTGCACGGCGCGTCGGGCGGCGTCGGCACGGCGGCGATTCAATGGGCGAAAAGCGCCGATTTGACGGTCATCGGCACGGCGGGTTCGGAAGACGGCAGAAAACTCGCCGAAGAACAGGGCGCGGATCACGTCGTCGACCATTCCGCAAAAAATTATTTCGACGAAATATTGGAAATCACCGGCGGAAAAGGCGTCGAGATCATCCTGGAGATGCTCGCCAACGTCAATCTTCAGAAGGATTTCGACGTGCTCGCGCGATTCGGGCGCGTCTCGATCATCGGCAATCGCGGCAGCCTCGAATTCAATCCGCGCGCGATCATGTCGAAGGACGCGAGCGTGTTCGGTTTGTCGCTTTTCAATGCGCCCGAAAAGGAAATGAACGAAATCCACGCGGCGATTTTCGAAGGCCTCGAAGCAGGATTTCTGAAGCCGATCGTCGGCAAAACTTTTCCGCTCGAACGGGCGGTCGAAGCGCACCGCGCCGTGCTCGAAGAAAAAGCGTTCGGCAAAATCGTACTAACTACTTAATTTCGGATTTCGCATTTCGGATCGATTTCGCCTATGCGCTCGCACGTTTATTTTTGAATCGATTTTTCGGAAAAAGTTGTTGCGCGAAAGAACCGCGTCCGTTAATGCGTCGGCAAATCCAAAATCTGTGTGGTACGGTCGTTGCTTTCAGAAATGCCGGAGTAAGAGAATGTATCAAATACATTCTAAATATTTTTAGAAAAGGGGAAGGTATTATGAACGCAATAGAATTATTAAAGGCCGATCACGATAAGGTGGACTTGCTTTTTCAAAAAGTGAAGGCGACCGAAGAAGGCGAGCACAAGGCGCTTTTCGAAAAAATCAAGGAAGAACTCGAAGTTCACACGCACATCGAGGAAACGATTTTTTATCCGAAGATAAAGGAAGAGCCGGAGCTCGAGGACATCGTGCTCGAAGGCATTGAAGAACATCACCAGGCGAAAATTTTCCTGCGCGAGCTGTCGGCTTTAGCGGAAGACAGCGAAAAATTCGAGCCGAAACTGAAGGTTCTGATGGAAGACATCACGCATCACGTGCAGGAAGAAGAAGGCGAGATGTTCCCGAAGATCGAGGAGCTTTTCGACGCATCGGTGCTCGAAGAACTCGGCGCGCAGATGGAAAAAGAAAAGCAGAGTTTTAAGAAGAGCTACACGGCGGGCGCGAGCAAGTAAGCCGGAAGCCGAGAGAAGGAACAAGGGAGAAGGGAAGAATTATATTTTTCCCTTCTCCTTTTATTTGAGTTACGGCGGTTTGCCTTATAAAATCTATACTGCAATCATATGAAAAAAGCCGAAGAATACGCCGAAATAATCATGCGCGACGAGCGCGAAAAATTCGTCTCGGAAACGCCGACGATTTACGAAAACGACCGCATCGAAAGAGTTTATGAATTCGCCGACGGCGCGGTGGTGAAGTACGAATGGCAGAACACGCCCGACGGCAGAACTTCCGCGAGCGGCGCCTTCAACCATCGATTCACGCTCCTCGCGCCGCCCGAACCGAACCCGCACAAGTTCAAAAAGGGAGTCATCAAACAGATCGATTACCCGCAAGGTTAGAAGGCAAAAGCGAAAAGTGAATGGCTAAAAACCGGCCACTCGCTTTTCGCTTTTCGTTTTAACTTTTAACTTTTAACTATCTTCTATTTCCGCGTCGCTGCACGCCGAGCAGCCTTGCCGGGTAGGTCGCGAAATTTTCGATTTCGACCTGATACTGATTGGTTCGCCGGTCCTGACGCCAGCGAATCTGCGCCGCCGCGATGTAAGTCCCTTCGCCCTTGCCGGTCGCTTCGTCGACAGTCATCTCGATCACGCCGAACGGGTAATCGGTCGAGCGGTAACCGCCGCGCAGCTCGGCGAACTGCATCCAGCGTTCGAAGACGATAAAAATCCGGCGCTGTCCGTTCTGAACGCTTTCGCGGACGACGTTGATCGGCACGCCGACGTTGGGACCGACCGAAAATCTGCCGAGATCCTGTTTTTGGATGGCGCGCAGCGCGTCGTCCTGACCGCCCGACTGTAAAATGCCGAGATATTCCTGCGCCTGCTGATCCGGCGTCGTGCCGTTGATGTTCAGCGTAAACGTGCGCGTGACGGTGCGCGTATTGAAACCGGTGCCGTAGCTCAAAACGGTTCCCGTGTAAGTTTCGCGCGTTTGCCCGTAAACGTTAGAAGAAACGCCGAGCGCCGCGAAGATCAAAAAACAAAACCCGAAAAATAACTGTAATCTTGTCATAGTTCACCCCTTGTAAATAAAATAGCTTGTTTATTTTACGATGATGACGAGATTATATTTGTTTGCCAGCTTACAAAAATTAAATTACTGCCTGTTCGACTTTCCGGCGCTCCTTAAATTCGTCGAGCACTTCGAAAACCTGCAGCGCGTATTTGACGTTCCCGAACGGCGCGGAAACCTGCACGCCGGCGATCACGTCGCGGACTTCCGCCAAAGATTCGCGGGCGATCGCGATGCCTTCTTCGCGCGCTTCTTCCTTGCCCTTTTCCGACGCGAGCCGCATCCTTTCCAAAATTTCCGGCGTGACGTTGACGCCCGGCACTTCGTTGTGCAGAAATTCGGCGTTGCGGTAGCTGACGAGCGGCCAGATTCCCGCGATGATCGGGATGCGCACGTGCGCGATTCGTTCGAGGAAATGCCGCAATTGCGCGGTGTCGAAAACCGGCTGCGTGATGGCGTATTCCGCGCCGGCTTCGACTTTCCATTCGAAGCGGCGGATTTCTTCTTCCAAATTGACCGCGCCCGGGTTGACCCCGACGCCGATCGTAAAAGTCGTCGGCTTGCCGATCGGATTGTTGCCCAAATCGAGCCCGTGATTGAGCTTGTTGACCATGTTCGTCAAACCGATCGAGTCGATGTCGAAAACGGCGGTCGCGTCCGGGTAGGGACCCATTTTCGGCGGGTCGCCGGTGATGATGAGAAGATTCCGCAGATCGAGCGCCGCCGCGCCGAGCAGATCCGACATCATGCCGAGCAGATTGCGGTCGCGGCAGCAGTAATGCAGCACGGCTTCGATGCCGATCTCGCGTTCGATCAAAACGCTGGTCGCCTGCGCGCTCATGCGGGTCTGCGCGCGCGGTCCGTCCGGCACGTTGACCGCGTCGACGCCGGCCTCCTTTAAAAGCCTGATCGAAGCGAGCGTTTTTTCCGCGTCGCAGCCTTTCGGCGGCAAAACCTCGACCGACGTCACGAATTTTCCGGCGGCGATCTTCGCGCCCCAGTTCGACCGCTCGGCGAGCGGCATCACCGAAACGTCCGCCGGCGTCAATTCGTCGACGGTCGCGGGCTGTTTCACGAAAACCTGCGCCGACGAGCGCGGGCTGATCGAGCGGATCGCGTCCGCCAGCAATTTGATGTGCGCGGGCGTCGTGCCGCAGCAGCCGCCGATGAAGCTCGCGCCGACCTGAATGAAACGGCGCGCGAATTCCGCCATGTACTCGGGCGAACACATGTACATTTGGCGTCCCTGCACGTCGCGCGGCAAGCCGGCGTTCGGCTGGGCGGAAATTTTGCGCGTCGTCACCGCGCGCATTTTTTCGAGCGCCGTTAAAAAGAGCGCCGGACCGACGCTGCAGTTCAAGCCGACGACGTCCGCGCCCCAGGTTTCAAGCCGCTGCGTGAAAATTTCGGGCGTCGCGCCGAAGACGGTGTTGCCGTCCATCTGAATCGCGATCTGCGCCACGATCGGCAGATCGGAAATCTCCTTGACCGCCTTGATCGCCTGCTGAATCTCCGATAAATCCGAGAAAGTTTCGAGGACGAAAAGATCGATGCCGCCTTCGAGCAGCGCTTCGGCCTGCTGGCGAAACATCTCTTTCGCTTCGTCGAACGAGGTCGGACCGTACGGCTCGATCCTCAAGCCCAAAGGTCCGATCGTGCCGGCGACGAGCGCCCTGTCGCCGGCGGCTTCGCGCGCGATCTTGACCGCCGCGTAATTGATTTCGGCGAGCTGCGCTTCGAGCCCGAATTGCTGCAGTTTGTTGTAATTCGCGCTGAACGTGTTGGTCTGTATGATTTCCGCGCCGGCCTTGACGTATTCTTCGTGAACCTCGCGCACGAGGTCTTTGTTGATGAGATTCAGCTCGTCGTACGAGCGGTTGATGTAAACGCCTTTCTCATAAAGCCGCGTGCCCATCGCGCCGTCAAAAACGTAAATGCCGTCGGATTCGATCAGTTCTCGAAAGTTTTTCATAAAATCTGGTTACGGGTTTTGGGTTTTGGGTTTTTGCAAGAACCAAAAACCGAAAGCCGGAAAACCGCATTATAAAATGAAAAGTCTCGCCAAACAGCGAGACTCTTTTTAAATGATTTGTCCGTTTAGCTGTTTAGCGGCTTATTTAACGTGGTCGCAAGTCGCATTAACTCACCACGAAAGTTAAATTAGATTCTGCGTTTTTCCGGCACGACTGTCAAGCAAACGACCGTTTTGTTTTCCGTCTTTTTCGCTCGTTTACTGCGCCGCCGCCGCCAGTTTCCCGTTAAATTCGTATCGACCTTTCTTGCCGTCGATTTCGAGATGCCAGTGCGTAAAGTCCGCGACGTCGTCGCAGCCGTTGCCGCGTCCCTGAAAAACCAGAAAATACGTGGTCGGCTTGATGATGCTCGAACGGAAAATTCCGGTGCCGTTCTGCACGTATCCCTTGAAGCGAAATTCCTTGTACAATTGAACGCCGAGCCCGACGTCTTCGGTGTCGTGAATGTCGACCTTAAACTGCACCATCTGCGCCGGCATCGGCAGCGCGAGCGTGCCGGTTTTGCCGCCCGGAGTTTTGATCGTGAATTTCCATGTTTTGTTCGTGAATTCGTTGACGAGGCCGAGCGCGCTCGTTTCGTAATTCCACGAATCGCTTTCCATCTCTTTTCTGACGTCTTCGATGCCTTTAATCATGTCGAAACCGGCTTCGGTCATATAAAGGTCGGTTTCGCGGTCGAATTTCATCGAATCCAAAATTCCGTGTACGTGCTCGCTCGGCTTTCCCGTGTAAATCATGTACGTGCCCGGCTCGGCGCAGCACGCGCAAGCCAGCGCATTGTTGGAAAACGCCAGCAGCCACGCCGCCGCGAACAACATCAGAACCAAATGTTTCATTAACTTTACCCTGCCTTAAGTCTTAAAATCATTCTTTCGGTAGTATATAAGACGCAGAAAATTTTATTTTTGCTGACAGCGCGGGCAGAAATAAGTCGAGCGGGCGCCCTGCACGATGCGCCTGATCGCGCCGGCGCACTCGACGCACGATTCGTTTTCGCGGTCGTAAACGCGCCATCGATCTTTGTAGCCGCCGCCGTAATAACTGCCGTCGATGTTTTCCGGATTAACGTCCAAAGTCGAGCCGTGCGCGATCGATTCGGCTAACACTTCGCGGATCGTTTCGAATAAAACGTTCGCCCTGCGCGCGGACAAACGGTTCGCCGGAATACGCGGGTTGACGCGCGCCAGAAACAGCGCTTCCGAAGCGTAAATGTTGCCGAGACCGAGAACTTTCGTCTGATCGAGCAGGAACTCCTTGAGGTTTTTCTTCGACGTTTTCAGAACGCCGCGAAAATAATGCGGGCTGAAATCTTCGGAAAACGGTTCGGGCGCGAGTTTTTTCAGTTCTTTGGCTTCGTGCAGCGCGGCGGTTTCGACGAGCTTCATCAAACCGAAATGCCTTTGGTCTTGAAAAACGAGGCGCGTTTCGTCCTCGAAATAAAAGACGGCGTGCGAATATTTCGGCAGTTCGCGATCGACCGGCAGCAGCATGAAACGCCCGGACATGCGCAGGTGCGCGATCAGCGTGCGTCGATTGTCGAGGTCGAACAGAATGTGTTTGCCGCGCCGGTGAATGAAATTGATGGTCGCGCCGCCCAGTTTAGCGGCGAACTGCGCCGGCGGATTTTCGGGCGCGAGCCGCTCGCGCAGCAGCTCGGCGGCGACGATCTTGCGGCCTTTGATCAAGGAATCGAGCGATTTTGCGACTAATTCGACTTCGGGCAGTTCGGGCATATTTCGATTTCGGATTTCAGATTTCGGATTTTGGATTGGTTTCGTGGTTGATAGAATCAGTTTCGGCTTTAAAGTCGTTCATCTTCAAAAAACTTCGGACAAAGCGGGCGTTCCCCGGCGCGTCGGCGAATCCGAAATGCAAAACCCAAAATCTAAAATCGCTAGGTTTTAGTGTAATCGGTCAACGTCGTTTTGTCGCCGAGCACCGCGCCTTCGGAGACGACCGCGTTTTTGCCGATGTGGCAGCTTCGTCCGACGACGGCGCCGCGAATTTCGGCGCTGTTCGAAACGCGCGTGTGCGACCAGACGACCGAGTTTTCGACGATCGCCTTTTCCTCGACCAGCACGCCGCGCCCGATCACGGAATTGATGATTCGCGCGCCCGGTTTGATGATACAATCTTCGTCGAGAAACGAGTTTTTATCGACGAGCGCGGTGTGCGAAACCTCGGCTTTCGCTGTCCTTTCGATCTCGAAGCCCTTGACCCTGCCGGCTAAAAAATCGCGGTGTCCGGCGAGATAACTTTCCGGATTGCCGATGTCGCGCCAGTAATTTTCCCGTAAAATATAAGCGTAGAAGGGTTTTTCGGCGGTCAGCAGGTCGGGGAAGACGTTGTATTCGAACGAATGATTGACGCCCGCCGGAATCAGATCCAAAACTTCCGGTTCGAGCACGTAAATTCCCGCATTGATCGTGTTGATCGCGTGTGCGTCGAGCTCTTCCGGCCTCGGTTTTTCGCGGAAACGCAAAACTTTTCCCGCCTCGTCGGTTTCGACCAAACCGTAAGCCGCCGGGTTTTCGACCGGCGCGAGCACGATCGTCGCCGCCGCTTCTTTGGATTTGTGATACTCGACGACCTTGCCGACGTCCAGATCGGTCAGGATGTCGCCGTTAAAGACGACGGTTGTTTCGCGAAGGTCGGCCGCGGCGTATTTGTAAGCGCCGCCGGTGCCCATCGGGCTCGGTTCGGTGATGAACCGCAAATTGACGCCGAAATCCGAGCCGTCGCCCAAAATCTGCTCGATTTTCGCGGGCTGGTAACTGAGCGAGAGCGTGATGTTCTCGATGCCCGCGCGCCGCAGGACTTCGAGCTGGTAGAGCAGAAACGGACGGTTCAGAAAGGGCACGATCGGCTTCGGCGTATAAACCGTCAGCGGCCGCAGCCGCGTTCCTTTACCTCCGGCTAAAATTAGTGCTTGCATAGACTTGAAAGTTACGGGCGAAAATACAGATTAAATTTTAAAGTTTTCGCGGTCAAAATGCTAAAGCGGAAAAAATATTTGTCGCCGACTG
The DNA here is from genome assembly GCA_036563455.1 of Pyrinomonadaceae bacterium. Classification (GTDB taxonomy): domain Bacteria; phylum Acidobacteriota; class Blastocatellia; order Pyrinomonadales; family Pyrinomonadaceae; genus JAFDVJ01. Next base: position 83,909 of record DATCMK010000031.1, read on the forward strand.
CGTTAAACATTACAATAATTGTTAAATTTTGTTGACACATTTTGTGAAGGCATGATAGTTTAGCTTATGTAGATGGAACGAATCTTTCATCTGCTATTTTTGTCCCATCTAGCAGGATTTACACGCATATTCAAGTCCATAATTTAGGTTTCTTGCATCATTCAAAATCACAATGAGTTTCGATAAAGTAAAAGCTATGCGAAATGCTGAACGATTTCTGTCGCAAGGCAAAATTCGTTCGGCGATAAGTGAGTACGAAAGGATTGTCGAAAACGACCCGAAAGACTACAACACGCTCAACACGCTGGGCGATTTGTACGTCAAAAACAATGAGGCAAACGAAGCCGTCGGTTGTTACACAAAAGTCGCGGAGCATTTCAGCAAACAGGGTTTCGCGCAGAAAGCGATCGCCATCTACAACAAAATCGCGCGACTGAAACCCAACTCGCCGGACGTGTCGGAAAAATTGGCGAAGCTTTACCAGATGAAGGGCTCGTTCGCCGAAGCGCGCTCGCATTACGTGGCGCTCGCCGAACAATACCAGCGTAAAGGTCAAAAGGCGGAAGCGCTCGAAATCTGGAAGCAAATCGCGCAGCTCGACCCGAACAACACCGAAGTTTACTTGAAAATCGCGGAATCGTGCGCGCACGACGGCGATCACGATGAAGCCGTCAAGGCGTTCACCGAAGCCGGTCTCAGATTAGTCGGTCAGACGCAGTTCGAAGCGGCGCTCGCGGCGTTTTTAAGAGCCTTGGAAATTCGTCCGTTCGATTTGCCGGCGCTGAACGGTTACGTCAGCACGCAGGTCAAACTCGGCTACGCGCAGGAAGGGGCGAGAACTCTCGAAAGCATACTCGAAAAACAACCGTACAATCGCGAAATTCTGTATCTTCTGGTCGACTGTTACCTTGAGGCGAAAGAGCCGGCGCAAGCGGAAAAGGCGGTTATTCGGCTCGTCGAACAGGAGCCTGCCAACTATCCAAAATTTTTGGATCTGGTCGAGATTTACATCAAAATCAACGATTACGATTCCGCCGTGCGCATCCTTTCGATGACGTCGGAACATCTGCTGGTCGGCGGAAAGCACGAAGAGTTCTTGAAATGGACGAACGCGATTCTCGATCGCGACCCGGAACAGATCGATGCGTTGCGTCTGCTCGTCCGTTACCACGGCTGGCAGCGCGACGAGTCGGAGCTGAAAAAATCTTTGGAAAAACTCGCCGAGATCGCGCGCCTCAAGGAATCGGTCGACGACGAAAGATACGCGCTTTCGCAGCTCGTTTTGATTCTTCCGCACGAGGTGGCGTATGCGCAGCGCTTACAGGAGATTAACTACCAGTTCGGCGAATTTAACGAGCCGGGCGGGAATTTCGATTTCGCGCCGCCGAACGCCGGCGAAGTGCCGACTTTGCCTTCATTCGCGGCGATTAACGAAGAAGCCGGCGCGCAGCCGGAATTTCTGGAAGATTACAGCCAGTACGCCGCGGATTTCGGGGTAAGCGACGCCGAAGCGTTTATTTACGACGAAACGGCTTACAACAACGGCGGCGAAAGCTCCTTACAGGGCGAAACCGATTTCGCGATCGTGAGCGAAACGCTCGAAACCGAATCGAGTGCTCCGCAATCAGTCGCGGCGGAACTGAAACCGTCGGACGAAATGAGATTGGCGCAGGAAATTGAAAGCATTCAGTTTTATATCGCGCAGGGTTATTTCGATTTAGCCGAGAAAACGATCGAGGTGCTCGAAGGCGAGTTCGGAATGAGAGCGGAATTCGGCGAGCTCCGCCGGCAAATAATCAGTTCGAACCAGGAACCGCCCGTCGAAATCGACTCGGAACCGGATTTCAGCGTCGGTTCTTTTACCGAAACGACGACCTTCAAATTCGAAACGTTTACCGAAACCGTCACGGCGCCGGTTCTGCCCGAAAAGCAGAAACAGGATAATTTCAACTTCCTCGATGACTTTCGCAGCGAGCTCGGCCTCGAAGAAGCCGAGCCGGCCGATGACGGAGATTACGAAACGCACTACCATCTGGCGATCGCCTATAAAGAAATGGGGTTAATGGAAGAATCGATCAGAGAGTTTCAGGACGCCGTCAATATGGTGCGCGCCGACGACGGCACGCGCCGGTTTTTCCAGTGCTGCAACCTTCTGGGGCATTGTTTCATGGAGCAGGGAATGCCGAATCTCGCGCTGATGTGGTATCGCCGCGCGCTCGAAACGCCGAATTTAAGCGACGAAGAAAGACAGGCGATGTTGTACGAAACCGCCAACGCTTACGAAATGGGCGGCGAGACGCCGAAGGCGCTCGAATATTTCGAGCAGATTTACGCCGTCAACGTCGATTACCGCGACGTCAGTTCCAGACTCGAACAGCTCCGCGAACATAATTTCGCCATGTGAATGTCCTTCCTAACTCAACGTACAAAAAAGACGGTTCATACTGGGCCGTCTTTTTTGTTTATAAAAATTTTGCAATGGGAGGAAAATTCTGATAGAATCCTGTTTTCCGATGGTTAACCGGTTTTCTATTTCATTTAGCAGTGACTGTTAGCCTTCTTTCTCATCGCGTTTCAAACAAAAAGAGGAAAGTTTATGCTGAAAAAAATGTTCGTCTTTTCATTGCTCGTTGTCTTTATTTCTCTGAACGCATTTCCGGCGGCCGCGCAGTCGAAATATTTCGGAAACTGGGCGCCGGGAACTTCGCCTCAGGAAATCGGCAAGCGACTCGCGGAAAATTGGGTCAAGCGCGACTTCGAGTTTCAAAGCGGCAAGCGCCAATACCTGATTTATCCGGAAGTCTGCACGTGGTACGGCGCGCTGACGATCGCCGACGAAACGAACGACAAAGATTTAAAGGAACGGCTGGCAAGAAAATTCGACCGCTTTACCACCGCCGACGGCGCGAAAAACATTTCGCCGCAGGCGCACGTCGATTACCGCGTCATCGGCGTCGTCCCGCTCGAAATTTACATGCAGTCGAAAGACGACAAATACTTAACTTTCGGACAGAGCTTTGCCGATAAGCAGTGGGAAAAAACGACCGACGACGGCATCACCGCCGAAGCGCGTTACTGGATCGACGATATGTACATGATCACGGCCGTGCAGGTGCAGGCGTACCGTGCGACCGGCAATAAAACGTATCTCGACCGCGCCGCGAAAACGATGGCGGCGTATCTCGACAAACTGCAGCAGCCGAACGGTTTGTTTTTCCACGCGCCGGATTCGCAGTATTACTGGGGACGCGGCAACGGCTGGCAGGCCGCCGGCATGGCGGAACTGCTGCGCGATTTGCCGAAAAATCATCCGCAGCGCGCGCGAATCCTGAAAGGCTACAAATTGATGATGGAATCGCTGCTCAAATACCAGGCGGAAGACGGTTTGTGGAGGCAGCTCGTCGACGTGCCCGAATCGTGGACCGAAACCTCCGGCACCGGAATGTTCACCTTTGCGATCGTGACCGGCGTCAAGGAAGGTTGGCTCGATAAAAAAACGTACGGACCGGCGGCGCGTAAAGCGTGGCTCGGGCTCGTTAAACACATCGACGAGAACGCGAACGTGACGGACGTCTGCGTCGGCACGAACAAAGGTTTTTCGGTGCAGTATTATTTAGACCGCGAACGCAAAACCGGCGACCTGCACGGTCAGGCGGCGGCGACCTGGGCGGCGACCGCTCTTCTTCGATAGGAAAACAGCCGCGAACAAACGCGAACGAACACGAAAAATATTTAAACATTTCGTGTTCGTTCGCGTTTGTTCGCGGCTAAAATTATTTACTTATTCCGGCATGTATTAGCCGTCAAATCCGTTACCTCTTCGAATCGATCTTCGTAATCTTTGGCGTACTGCTCGATGTTATAACGGATTTTGTTGAAAACGTGGCAGTAGAAATTTTCCCGGCTGATTCTTTCCTTTAGGTAAGACATTGCGGTCACCTCGCTCCAGTACTCGCGATTTTCCCAGATCTCGACCGGCGTTCCGCCCATTTTTTCGGCGAGCGCGACGAGCTCTTTGTCGCGCGTATTGCGGCCGTTCTTGAGAAAAATCGAAATGTACTGCGGCATCAGCCTGTTCTGCAGCGCGATCGTTTCGCGGTTGGCTTTCGCGGTCTGGTTGACGTGTCCGATTTCGTGCGCGATTTTGGTCGCCGCGAGCAGCGCGCCGCTCGTCGAAAACAAATTTTCGTCCGAAGCGAGCGAATTCATAACCGGGTAATAAATCGGGTCCGGATAACCCTTGTCGATTTTCGTGCCGAGCGTGATGGTCGCGCCGACGAAATTGCCCTCTTCGTCCCACAGGTATTCGTCGGTTCCGGCCCCCTGTCCCCGTTTGTCCGACATCGCGATCGTCAAAATAAAGTTTTTATTCCGGGCGTACGCTTCCCACTGCTCGCGACCGAAACCGGTCGAAAGCAGCTCTTCTTTCCACCGCGCAAACCGCTCTTTATATTTACCGGGAATATCCTCCCTAATGCCGCCGTCGACCGGCATTTTGACGATCATCGGCTTCCCGTCGTCGCCGGCAAAACAGCGAAACGGTTCGGCATAAACGACGGCGCAAAAGATGAAAACTAGCAAAACGGGAGAAATAGGACGAAAAATTTTCACAAGAAACTACCTCCTGGTTCAAAATATTGCCGGTTTATCAATCAGAAATATAAAAGCGATTTGGAAGTTTTAACTTAACTTAATCTTTCCCGGAAAGTCAATATTTTGGCTTTGGAATGTAATCCGAAGAACGGGGGGCATTACCGCCCGACGGATTTCGAAGCGGTTATAAAAAAACTTCGACGCAAAGACGCGAAGGCGCGGAGATTTTTATATTTAAACCCTGTGCCGTTACGTTCCCGCGTCTTTGCGTTAAATAAATTTCTTACTAATCAGACCACGGCGCGGGTTTGCGCACCCAGCGGTGGTTGCGGAGTTCATCGAGCAGCTCGCCGGGAAGATTTCCCTTATCGCTCGCGGCGACGTTTGCCTCGACGTTTTTGAGTTTCCGCATCCCGGGAATGATGGTCGAAACCGTGTCGTTGCTCAAAATGAAGCGCAGCGCCATTTCCGCCATCGAGGAATCTTTTGGCACGAGCGGCTTCAAAGCGTCGGCGCGCTCGACGCTCGGAATCAGATTTTCCGGCGCGAAGTAGCCGCTGCGCCAGTCGTCCGCCGGAAACGTCGTCTGTTTCGTTATCGTTCCGGTGAGCGTGCCTTCATCAAACGGCACGCGCGCGATCACGGCGACGTCCATCTCCGCGCAGGCGGGAAAGAGCTCGTCTTCCGGATTCTGGTCGAAAATGTTGTAGATCACCTGCACCGAATCGATCTTTCCGCTCCGGACGGCTTTCACGCCGTTCCACGGCTCCCAGCGGTTGATCGAAATCCCGCACGCCGCGATCAAGCCCTGTTTCTTGAGCGAATCGAGCATGTCCGACCAGCGGTCGTCGTCCGCCCACGTATCGTTCCAGGTATGAATCTGCAGCAGGTCGAAACTTTCGAGTCCGGCGTTTTGCAGGGATTTATGAATAAACTCCTCGATGTGTTCGGGCGGGTAGCACTCCTCAAGCGTCGCGTCCGCCGGGGTCGGATACTGCATGGTTTTCGGCGGAATTTTCGTCGCCGTGTAAAGTTTTTTGTCGGTGTTCGCGCGCACCAGCTGCCCGAGCAGATGTTCGCTGCGACCGTTGCCGTAAACGTACGCCGTGTCGAAAAAATTGCAGCCGAGATCGACCGCGCGCTGCAGCGCCGCCAACGATTCGTCGTCGTTCGACCCGCTCCAACTGCCCATGCCCCACATTCCGTAACCGATGTCGCTGACCTGCCAGCCCGTTCTGCCGAATTTTCTATATTGCATAATTTTTTAAGTGGTTTTGCCCGCGCAAAGACGCGAAACACGCTAAAAAAACAATTTATAGATTTTTTGGCGTCCTTTCGCGTTTTTTCGCGGGCAAATCAAATGACCTCTCGGAACCGTTTGGTTTATTTAACAAAAGATAAGTTTACTTTAGATCGCGCGCGCAGCGAAAGCCGAGATTGTTCATGCCCGAATCGGGCGTCGCGCGGCTGCGCCCGGCGACGCGGTAATTCGAACAGAAATTTTCGGCGCATAAAAATGAGCCGCCGCGGATCGATTTTTCCGTGCCGTCCGCCGCGCCTTTCGGATTTTTTTTCGGCGACGCGGCGTAATAAGCTTCATCGAACCAGTCGCTCGTCCATTCCCAGACGTTGCCGGTCATATCGTAGAGCCCGAATCCGTTCGGCGCGAAACTCTTGATCGGCGCCGCCGCCAAAAAGCCGTCGTCGCGCGTATTCTTGGCGGGGAACGAGCCCTGCCACCAGTTCGCCAAAAATTTTCCGTCGGGCTTGAGCTCGTCGCCCCACGCGTATTTTTTGCCGGCAAGCCCGCCGCGCGCGGCGAATTCGAACTCCGCTTCCGTCGGCAGTCGTTTGCCCGCCCACTGCGCGAAAGCCGCCGCGTCGCGCCACGAAACCTGCGTGACCGGCTCGTTTTCTTTGGCGGTCGAATCGGCTCCTTCCGGATGCCGCCAGTTTGCGCCGTCGACGCGCCGCCACTCACCCGCCGCAAAATCGAAAACCGCCGACCAACCGAACTTTTCCGCTTCGGTCCGGTAACCGGTCGCCTCGACGAATTTCGCGAACTCGGAGACGGTCACCTCGTGTTCGTCAATCAAAAAGGAATCCAGTTCGACGGCGTGAGCCGGCATTTCGAACGGCATTCCCTCGGGATCGCCCATTTCGAAAACGCCGCCTTTGATGAAAATCATGCCTTCCGGAACGTTTGCCGGCTGACCGGCTTTTTCGGCGCGGTTCCGGCAGGCGGGCGAAAGGCACAAAAAAGCTGCCGACAACAAATAAAATAAGAATTTCAGGCGGGGCGTTTTCATTTTTAAAGGAAAAAGATAAGATAGAGTTTACCGCAGGTTAACCGTTTTTCCAATGCTGAAAGACGAATTCAAACATATGAGAAATCCATGCCGCAGCTTTTACGCTTTCGTCGCTTTCTTGTCTTTGATTTCGGTCGGCGTATCTTTTTCCGCGCCGGCGGTTCGGGCGCAGAAAAAAGCGAAAAAGCCGAAATACAACGTTTTGTTCATCGCGTCTGACGATCTGCGTCCCGAGCTCGGCGCGTACGGCGTTTCGGGCATCAAAACGCCGAACATCGACCGCATCGCGGCGCGCGGGCTTCGTTTCGATAACGCCTACGCGCAGTATCCGGTCTGCAATCCGTCGCGCACGTCGCTTTTGACGGGGCGCTATCCGACCGAAACCGGCGTGATGAACAACAACGATTACTTCCGGCGCATCGATCCTTCGACCGTTACTTTGCCGCAGTATTTCAAAAACAACGGCTACGTGACGATCCGCAGCGGCAAGATTTATCACGGCGGCATCGACGATCCCGATTCGTGGACGATCGGCGGCGAAAAGCCCGACCCGAACATCACCGAGCGCGGCAATCCGAATTTCAAACCGGTTCCGCGCCCGGCGGCCGACCCGGACGACGAGGAGAAAACCGAGGCGCAGGGCGCCGGCATCAAGGCATCGAACTCCGACCGCATCGTCGTGCTCGAAGGCGACGGCGAAAAGCACGGCGATTACAAAGCCGCGACGCGCGCCGTCGAATACATCGAAAAATACAAAGACCAGCCGTTTTTCCTCGCCGTCGGTTTCGTCAAACCGCACAGCCCGCCGACCGCGCCGAAAAAGTTTTTCGACCTTTACAACGTTAGTACGATTCCGCTGCCCGTCGATTTCGGCACGACGCCGAAAGCCTTGCCGGGCGCGCCGGAAATCTCGATCGCGCCGCGCAACGCCGATCTTTTCATCGGCAGGGAATCGACGCCCGAACTCTCGCGCGAAATGAAACGCGCCTACTGGGCTTCGACTTCCTTTATGGACGCGCAGGTCGGTCGCGTCGTCGACGCCTTGGAAAAAAACGGGCTTCGGGAGAAAACAATCGTCGTGTTCTGGGGCGACCACGGCTATCATCTCGGCGAAAAAGGAAAATGGTCGAAGGCTTATTCGCTTTACGAAGTCGGCTTGCGCGTGCCGCTGATTATCGCGGTGCCGAAAGGGAAAAGCGAGGCGACGAGCCGCGTCGTCGAACTTGTGGATTTATACCCGACCCTGGCCGAACTGTGCGGATTGCCGACGCCGTCCGCAGTTTCCGGGCACAGCGTCGCGAAGCTTTTGAAAAATCCGCGCGCCGAATTCGAGCGCCCGGCTTACAGCGTCACCGAATACCGCAAATCGCTCGGCAAATCCGTGCGCACGGCGCGCTGGCATTACGTCGAATGGGACGAAGGCAAATCCGGCGCGATGCTTTACGAGCATCCCAAAGACGCGCTCGAATTGAAAAACCTCGCGGGCGATCCCCGATACGCCGCGGTAGTCGCCGAGATGAAAGGGCTTTTGGCAAAGATGCCGTCAGCGAGAAAGTAAAAAAATCTCAGCGGCTTCGCGTCTTTGCGGAAGAAGGTAATATTTCCCGCAAAGGCGCCGAGCCGCTGAGATTCAGAAAATCAAATGATGTAAAGTCCGCGGTTTTCCGGGGTTCGGGTTCATTTTTTCTGTTTCATCTTAAGCGCCTCGGCGACCGCTTTTTCGGCGAGCGGTTTCATGACGGCGTAGCCTTTTTCGTTCGGATGCAGGCCGTCGTTCGCCAGTTCGGCTTTCAGAAACCCTTTATCGTCGACCGTCGCCGAAAAATAATCGAGATAAACGAGCTTCCGTTCCGATGCGAAATTTTTCAGCCATTGATTGATGGCGAGAATCTGCGCGGGCGGGCGCTGCACAGTGCGGACGATCGGCTTGCCGTCTTTATTCGCGTTGTAATCGCTGACCGGCAGCACGGACGCGAGCACGACGTTGATGCCGTTCGCGCGCGCCAAATCGACCATCGACGCGAGGTTGCCTTCGATCGCTTCGAGCGTCATCGGTCCGGTGTTGCCGGCGATGTCGTTCGTGCCCGCCAGGATGACGACCGCTTTCGGCTTTAAATCGATCACGTCGGCGCGGAACCTGAGCAGCATCTGCGAGGTGGTCTGCCCGCTGATGCCGCGGTTGACGAACGGCCGATTCGGAAAATATTCGTCGAGCTTCCAGCCGTCGGTGATCGAATCGCCCATAAAAACGACGCGTTTTTCGTCTTTCGCGGGCGGCGTCAATTTTGAATTCGCCTCGCGGTAACGCGCGAAATTCGCGTAATCGTTATACCGTGCCTGCAAACGGTCGGCGCGCTGCTTTTCGGCGCTCGCATCGAGCGGCGACGGCGAGGGCGTCTGCGCCGGAATCGAAATCGATAAAGCGAGGAACGTTAAACTTAAAATCAAAATATTTCTCATAGTTTTTCGTGATTGTAACTGAATTAGTGGTCGGTGGTCGGTGGTCGGTGGTCAGCGGTCAGAATTATCTGATTTCAACTGACCACCGACCACCGACCACCGACCACTGTTTCCTTTCACCGACCACCGACCACTTTAATTGAAGGCCTTGGCGGTTTCGTCATGCCCTCGCCGATGAAAAACGAAGTGTGCGGCGGCTGGTTGTAGGCGACGTTTTGCCAGGCGATCGACAGGCGGTACTGCGGGTCGTGCATGAACGTGTAAAAACGGTGTTTCGTCGGAATCGTCGTGGTGTAAATGCGCAGTTCCTGATTGTCCGCCGAGCGCCAGATGACTTCCTCGCGCCAGTCGCCGAAAATATCCGCGCTCAGCGCCGGCGTCGCTTTCGTGCCGTTGTTCGAGAGCGCGCCGTCGGCGGTGAAAATCGTTTCGAGCGTTTCTTTTTCCCAGTTCCATTTGAAAATCAAATTGCGGTCGAGCAGCTCGCTCAAAAGGTCGCCGTCCCAGAAAACGCCGAAATTGCACGAGCGCGGCGTTTTCTCGGTGATCTTTTCGCCCTTCGCGTTAAATAACCCGACGATCCCGGCGCCGAACACCCACGATTCGAAGCCTTTATGCCGCGGGTCGATGTCTAAGGAAAGCCCGCGCCCCGGACCTTCGCCGTCCTCGCCGGCTTTGACGGACGGCTTTTTCCATAAAACCTCGCCGGTGCGCGCGTCGCGGAAATGCGCGCCGGCGTAGTCGAAACGTTCCTGAATGTCGAAAACTTCCAAGCCCGGTCGCGTCGGATCGAGATCGGAAAGGTGCAGCGCGTCGCCGTGACCGAAGCCGGTCGAATAAAGCCCCCGCCCGTCGTCGTCGACCGCCATCGCGCCGAAAATTATTTCGTCTTTCCCGTCGACGTCGACGTCGCCGACGCTTAGGTTATGATTGCCCTGACCGGCGAATTTTTCGTTCCCCTTGTTCGCGGAACTGTCGAACGTCCAGCGCTTCGCGAGTTTTTTGTTTCTGAAATCCCACGCCGCGATGACCGTGCGCGTGTAATAGCCGCGCGAGAAAACGAGGCTCGGATGCACGCCGTCGAGGTACGCGACCGCCGCCAGAAAACGGTCGACGCGGTTGCCGTAGCCGTCGCCCCAGATTTCCTTCAGCTCGGCGCTCGTCGGGTTTTCCGTCGCCGGATGACGCGGCGGGTCGTATTTGACGGTGTCGAGCGCGGCGCCGCTGAGCCCATCGAAAACGGTCAGAAATTCCGGTCCGCGCAGGATATAACCGGCGGCGCTTCTCTTGCCGCTCTCGCCCGGACGATTGATGCCTTCGATCGTTTCGCCTTCTTTGAAACGCCAGTCGGCGGCGGCGTCGCCGATCGCTTTGCCCGTGCCGTCGCGGGTGCCGTCGGCGGTTTTGCAGGCGACCTCGGCGCGCCCGTCGCCGTCGAAATCGTAAACGAGAAACTGCGTGTAATGCGCGCCTTCACGGATGTTTTTACCGAGATTGATCGTCCACAGCAAAGTGCCGTTTATTTTATACGCCTGCAAAATCGGCTCGGTCGTAAATCCGGGGCGCGAATTGTCGGCGCCGCGCCCGACCTGATGCAGCACGATTTCATACTCGCCGTCGCCGTCGAGATCGCCGATTGAAGCGTCGTTCGGCGTGTAACCGGCGGGCGTCTTCAGCGGCACGCGCAAGTATTGCCTGACTTCGGAATTCGCCGGCAAAGAGAACTTGCCGCTCGCTTCGCCTTCTTTTTTGCCGGCGACGGCGCGCACGAAATACCCGTTCGCCCTCGTCAAATCCGCCGTTTCGTCCGTGAAAAACGTCACGTCCGCGATCGGTTTGTCGTTTAATTTAACGGTCGCGCCGCCGGTCTCGCGGTAAACATTGAACGCGATTTTTTCGTCGTCCGTGCCGAACATACGCCACGAAACGAAAACCTTGCCGTCGGTTTGTCTGACCGCGACCACGCCGCGCGACAATTTTTCCATCTGCCGCACGAGCTTTTTCGGCGCCGGAAAGGCCGTCGACAAAAGAAGCGAAAAACAGATTACGAAAAGAAGCTTTTTGGTCATAAATCGATTTCAAAAATTTAACGCAAAGGCGCGGAGCCGCAAAGGATTTTCAAAATTGCCATGCCGCTCCGCGCCTTTGCGCCTTGGCGTTAGAAATCTTCCATTCGAGAATAAAAATCGTCTGCGGCGCGATATTTTCCAGTTTTTCGCCGTCGCCCTGCCCGACTTTTTGCACAAACAGATGCAGTTCCTTTTTTCGATTCCAGAGATTTCGATCGAGCGTCGGTTCCCACATTCCGACGTCCGTTCCGGTCAAATCGTTCGTGCGCCAGACGCCCTTTTGCAGATCGTCGCAAACGGCGACCGAAACGCGGTTTTGCCGTTCGGCGTCGCGAAAAACGACGTAAACTTCCTTCCCGTCGACGACGACCTGCGGACGCGAAATCGGGATTCGTTTCGTTCCCGCGCCGCTCAGCGAAAACGCGGTTCGGCGTTTCGAAACCTGCGCAGCGTTCCATTTCGCGCCGTCGAAATAAACGAGCCGAAACTGCGGAACCTCGCTGTTTCGGTCGCGCCAGTATGTCGCGATGTACGGATTGCCGCGCCCGTCGGCGGTCATCGACGTCTGATTGATGAGCTCGCGGTTTTGCGGAACGCGCCAGACGTATTCCGCCGTCGCCGCACGAATCGGCAAGCCGTATTTCTCGCCCGTCGATTTAAGCCACGTTTTTCCGCCGTCCGCCGACTTCGCATAGGCTAAATCGTGGTTCGTCGCGACGTCCGGGCTTTCGCGCCAGACCCACGACAGGTGGATCGTGCCTTTTTCATCGACTGCCGCCTGCGGGTAAGCGCTGCGTTGCCGTTCGCCGTCGATCAGATTGTTTTGGACGCGCGACCATTTTTGCCGCTTCGCGTCGTAGCGGTCGAGCACGAGATTGCCGTTTCCGGAAGCGCCGTCGCGGTAGAAAAACAAAAGATCGCCGTTCGGCAGGTTGAAAAATTCCGGATACGTGACCTTCGATTCGTCTTCGGAGATCATCGGCCGGCTTTCGGAAAATTCCAGCGACTCCGGCTTCAAACTGCGGCTGTAATTGAGCGGCGAGTTGTGATGATCCCACGCCAGGTGCAGAAAGCCGCGGCCGTCGACGGCGAGGCTGATCGAATTATGCGCGTCGGCCGTGTTTCCGGTGAATCGAGTTTTTTGAATCTGCCAGTTTTCCGCGCCGAGCCGGCGTTTGGCGACGGTCACGCGCGAATCCGCGTCGTAAAAAGCGGCGTATTGCTGATCGCGATGACTCGTCACCGAATTTTTGCGGAAAATCACGGCGTTGATTTGATTTTTCGCCCATCCTTCGGCGACCGGAACCATCCGCACCTGCGCGAAAAGATTCGCGGCAAAACAAAAAAGCGCGATTGAAATTTGACGGACGGAAAATTTCATCATTTTGGAGCGCCGGCATCCTTGCCGGCAGGCGTTTGCAAAACGCTCGAAATATTTCGCATTTTTTCAAGTCTATGTCTAAACAGGTATACGCCGCCCGCGCGGCGTGGCCGGCAGCGCCGCCGGCGGTCCCGGTTATATTTGTCGAAAAAGCGCGCGGTTGAAACCTTCCGCTTTGACGATCCACTCTTTCGGGAATCCCGGCGCATGTGTTTTCGGCGCGTTTTTCCAGCCGTTCGCCATTAAGGCGATCGCGTAGAGCAGCCCGCCGTTGCCGGGCAGATAAAGCGGCAGGTTCGGGCGCTGGTAATTGTGACCGTTTTTCGCGTAGCCGTTTTTCGGCGTGTCGAGCAGCAGCGCGTCGATCGCCGTCGCCGTTTCGCCTAAGCGGGCGGCGCTCATCGCCGTCATCGGGTAATCCCAACCCCACGTGTCCGCCCACGTCCATTCCTTCATCACTTTGTGAAGCGTCCGGCGCATCGTTTCGCGGTCGACCGTTTCGCCCGTTAAAACTCCGTACGCGGCGAGCATCGACGGGTGATCGATATTGCGTTCGGTAAACGTCTGCGGGCAGTTTTCGTGCGCCATGTATACGCCGTCCTTGACGGGAAGCGGCGAAAGACGCGCGACGATGTCGTCCCATTTCGGATTGCGTTTGAACCGCAAGCGCTCGCGCCATTCGTTCGCCTTTTTCAACCCGTAATGCCAGTATTCGAGCTCGAACGTCGGATTCCAGGTCTCGCGCGCCGGGTGATTTTCCTGCGCCGGGATGACCGGCGGACCGAGGACGTAGCGATTGTTTTGCTTATCGAAATAAGCGTACGACGCCATGAATTCCGCCGATTCTTCGACGACCTGCCTGAATTTCAGAAGCGTCGCGCGCGTCGGTCTGTTCAGATAGACGAGCTCGGCGTAAACGATCGGGTGCGGCTGCTGCCAGATCAAAAGCGGTCCGATGCCCGACGGCGAATCGCGTCCCGTCTCGTCGGTCATTTTCGCCCAGCGCGCGCCCGCATAGCCCTGCTGCCGGGCCCGTTCGCGCGCCGACGGCAGCACCTGAGCGTACCAGTCCATACTTTTTTCGAGCATCGGCAGGCGGTTCCAAAGCGCGAACTGCGCGGCGTGCCACCAGTGCATTTCAAGATGAAACTTGCCGTACCAGCTGTTGACGGTCAAACCCGTCTCCTGCGGCGGCAAACTGCCCGAACAGTTGATCGCCGTCAAATACTGCGACAACACGACGCGCCGTTCGAGCTCGAACGCGCGTTTGTCCTTGCTTTCGGAAATCTCGATCGCCGCGCCGCGCGTCCAGAAATCTTTCCAGTATTTTTCGCTCGCCGCAAATGTTTGAACGGCGGCGGGTAAAGTCGCCGGCGCGGCGGTCGCCGTAAACGCCGCACTGAATTCAAGTTTTTTACTCGATTGCGGGTTCAGCAGAAAATGATGTGTTTTTTCGGTTTCGAACTTCGCGTTTCCCGACCACGAAACGGTTGAAAAATACTTGTCGCCGTCCAAAATTCGGCCGATTTCGGCGCGATTTGCCGTTTGAGTCAGGATTTTGGATCGATGCTTTTCCGGCTGCGCCCAATCGGCTGCCTGCATCGATTGCGAACCGTAGGGAAAAGCGAAACGGACGGACAATCTTCCTTCCGAAATCAGCGGCGATTCGACCGAAACCGCCAGCAGATCAAGTGTTGGATGAATCGCCGTTCGCACGAAAACGTCTTCGCCTTCAAATTTAAAGCGGCTTTCGATGATGCCCGTCCATAAATCGAGTTTTTGATTGATATTCGAAATATCCGCCGCGGCCGCTTCGCTGCCGTCCGCTTTTAGAAGCCGCAGACCGATACGCCCGAGGTGCAGCCGGTGCGGGTTTTCCCTTAAATAATCGTAATGCTCCTGCTGACCTTGGCGGCTCGTGTGATAGGCGACCTTGCGACCGTACGTGTCGTATTCGGTCATCGCGTAGCTTTTGCCGACCAGATTCGCCGGCATCGGTTTCGTGTGCCAGCCCCACTGCGACATCGTACACAGCGGCATCGCGTCCTTGTATTCTTCGGGAAACGTCTGCAAGCCCGTCGCGTCGCAGGTAAAGGCGAACTCGCCATTGCCGACCGAGAGCGGCGAGAGCGGTTCGATCTTCGTCAACACCGGACTATGTCTCGTGACGAGCGCGAATCGGTCGATTCGGGCGCCGGTTTTATTAGATTTTTGTCCGAAGCCGGTTTTCGCCAAAGCGCCCGCCGCGGCGACCGCGCCGATAAATGTGCGTCTCGATATTTTCGATTTCTTCATTTCTTTATCGTTCTAAATTGTATTTGCCCGCGAATAAACGCGAATTTTCGCTAATAAAACAAAAAAACAATTCGCGCTTATTCGCGTTTATTCGCGGGCAAACCCGAAAAGCTTTTTCGCTCGCTAAGAGTTTTCGTCATTTAACCGCGACGTTTCGAACCGGCGCGTAAATTTCCGCTTCGACGATTCCGAGAACGTTTTTGCCGCCTTTGTTCGCGGCTGAAGTCGGGTCGGGCTGACCCGTGATTTCGATGATGTTGCCGAAGGCGTCGCGGTTCGACGCGCTGCCGGCGAGTTCGATTTTCACGGATTGGCCGCGCGTCGGCGGAAAGTCGAAAGTCACGTAGCCGAGACTGCGCGGCGAGTTGCCGGTAAAAACCACCTGCTCGTCGACCGAAATCTTCACCGGATAACTGTTCGTCCGCCAGCCGATGAATTTGACGACGACCTGGTGGACGTCGGCGGTCTGCTTGAGATCGTATCTGATCCACGCGTTTTCCGCCTTGCCGTCGCTCGTCCAATCGCTTAATTCGTTGTCGTCGAAGCTGTTTTTCGCTTTTTCCGCGTCCGCGCCCGCCGCGACGTTCGCGATTTCGACCGCTTCGCGCGACACTTTAAAAGATTCGCCGGAAGGCGTCGCGCCGCGCGCGAGATTGACCGGCAAATTACCGCCCGGCCTCGCGAGCGACAGGCCGTTCGCCGTATCGAATGGCTTTGAGTTCAGCGTGATTTCCGCCGCAGTCAGGTTTTCGGCGCGCGCGCGCAGAACGATTTTTCCCGCCTTGCGCGTCGAACGGAGGATGACGCGGTTGACGCCGTTTTCGACCGGCAACCGTCTAGACAGAATATAATTGTCAGGTCCCTGCCCGATGCCGCCGCGCCACTCGGCTTCGCCCGAAAGCGTGAAATCGATCATGTCGAGCGCGATCGGGTTCCGGTTGCCGTCCTTATCGACCGCTTCGACGTCGACGAGCGCGACGTCGTGACCGTCGGCGCGCAAACCGTCGGGCGACGTGCGCGGCGTGAGACGAATCGCGACCGGCGCGCCGGCGGTTTTTTTCGCGGCTTCCGTGATTTTTTTGCCCGCAGCGTCGTAGCCGACCGCTTTGATGTCGCCGGGCTGCCATTCGATATTTTTGAAAGTGAACAGAAAACGGCTCGACTGCTCGCCGAAGCCGAGGCTTTTGCCGTTTATAAACAATTCGACTTTCTCGGCGCTCGAAATCGCGAAGACGTTCTTTTTCGTGCCGGGCGCGTAATTCCAGTGTCCGACGATGTGCGTGCGCGGGCGTTCGGTATCGACCCAGCCGTCCCACATCACCTGATGCGCGAAAAATCCGTCCTTCGGCAATCGCACGGCGTCCGTTTCGCCGCTTCTGCGATAATTTTCCGCGCCGCGATGATGCGTGTTCGAATCCGAAAAAATGATGTTCACGCCGCCCGAACTGACGCGCCGTCCGGTGCCGGGACGCGCTTCCCAGTAATCGAACCAGCGAACGACGTTTTCGACGGCGTGGCTGTCCTGATTGCGGTTGTAGACGCTCGCGTCCGCGCCCTTATAAAGCGGTCCGTCGCCGTCCTTGTGAAACGGCGGCGAAAATTCGTCCCAGTATTTGCGCAAGCCCTCGTCGCGCGAATATTCCATCGCCCAGACGGGAAGGCGCGCCGACTTGTTGATGTAAAGCATCTCGCCGCCGTATTCCGCCGTTTTGCTGTCGAGCATTTCGCGCGAGCCGGCGGCGCGCCCGCCTTTCGGGTCGTATTTATCGCGCAGCGCCTTCATCTCCGCCATGTGCGCTTCGGAGATCGACTCGTTGCCGGATTCGTAAAAAATCACGCTCGGATTATTGCGGTTGTAAATTACCGCGTCGCGCATCACCTCCGTGCGCTGCTCCCAGCGGCGACCTTCGACGTCTTTTTCCGCGTCGCCCGCCGGCATCGCTTGAATCAGCCCGACGCGGTCGCACGATTCGACGTCCTGTTTCGACGGCGTCGTGTGCATCCAGCGCACGAGATTCGCGTTCGATTCGACCATCAGGCGGTTCGAAAAATCCGAGAGCCACGCCGGCACGGCATTTCCCAAAGCGGCCCATTCGTTCGTCGTGCGCTGCGCGTAACCCTTTAATTGCAGCGTCCGGTCGTTGAGCTTAAACGTACCGCCTCCGAATTCGGTTTTGCGAAAGCCGGTGCGCGTTTCGACCGTGTCGACCGGCTTGCCGCCCGTTTTCAGCGTCGTCGCGACGTCGTAAAGATAGCCGTAACCCCAGCTCCAGAATTCGAGGTTTTTGACCGTTTCGGACGCGGACACGGTTTTCGTTTCGTTCGGCTGAAGCGTGTATCTGCCGCCGCCGAATTTTTTCAACGTTTTGCCGGTTAAATCTTTGAGCGCGACTTCGTATTCGAAAGTTTGCGCGGTCGGCGATTCGTTTTTGACTTCGCTTTCGGCGGTAACGCGCGCCGTTTTATTTTTGATGTCGAAATCGGTCGCGTAAACGTAAACGCCGGTCGTGCCTAAATTTGTGTAAAGCGGCAGCGTTTGATAAAGCCGGTCGGCGACGTGCAGGTACACGTTTTTGTTGATGCCGCCGTAATTGGCGTTGAAATTTCGGTCGCTCCACTGAAATTTCACGCCGCTCGATTTTTCCTTGTAATCCCAGTCGTTGTCGATGCGCACGGCGACGACGTTTTCGCCGTCCGAGAGGAGATCGGAAACGTCGAAGCCGAACGCCGTGATGCCGTTTTCGTGCCGCCCGATGAATTTTCCGTTGAAATAAAATTCGCCCGCCTGCCGGATGCCTTCGAATTCGAGAAAAACCTTTTTGCTATTACTTCCGGCGGGAAGGCGAAAACGCTTGCGGTACCACGCGATGCCGGTCGGGAGATCGACGATGTCCTTACGGAAAGCGTCGTCCTCGTTCCACGCGTGCGGCGTCGTCACGGTCTTCCATTCGGAATCGTCGAAGTCGGTCTTTTCCGCGCCCGCCCGGTCGCCGACCGAAACCTTCCAGTCGGCATTGAAATTGTATTTTGCGCGCCCGTCGCCGGCTGAAGCGGCGGCGTGGGCGAAACAGAAAATTAACAAAACGAAACAAATTCTATAAGTCATAAATTCAATTTCCGAAGGGTTTGACGTCGGTCGTCAAAGGGCTCGCCGGAACCGCGAACGCCTCGAAGGAATCGGGCTTTTTCGGATCGAAGTCCGGCAAATCCTTGACTAAATATTTCGACGGCGCGAGGTTTTGCGCGCGGATCGCGGCGGCGATCATGCGGGCGAATTCGTACGCGCCGTAATTGTTGTGATGCGTGCCGTCGCCTTCCTTGAAAGCGACCGCCGAGCGCTCTTTGCCGAGCGCTTCGTAAAAATCCTTGCTCATCGCCGTCAGATCGACGAGCGGCGCGTTTTCTTCCCGCGAAACCTGCCGCACCGCTTCCGGGTAATCGCCGTGCGAATTGACGATTACGCCTTCCGCGTCGAACGTCCGGCGGTGCATCGGCGTCAGCAGAATCGGAACGCCGCCTTTGGCGCGCGCCGACCGGACGAATTTTATGAGATTCGCCTTGTAAGTCGTAAACGCGCCCGCGCCTTCCGTCTTGTCCTTTTCGTCGTTGTGGCCGTATTGAATGAGCAGAAAATCGCCCGGTTTCATCAGGCTTAAAACCTTGTCGAGCCGTTTTGCGCCGAGCGAACTGCGCAGCGATTCGCCCGATTCGGCGTGGTTGGCAACGGCGATTTCCGGTTTAAAGAACGTCGTCAGCATTTGTCCCCAGCTCGCGTACGGCTCGCGCGGCTGATCGCACACGGTCGAATCGCCGAGGATAAAAATTGTCGGCAAAGTATCGATTTTTTCGATTTCGACGGCGTTGATCGCGGGGCGCGCGCCGTTGAATTCGAGCGTCAGCTTATCGTCCCACGCCCACCATTCCATCGTTTTCTCGCGCTCCTTGAGTTTCACTTCGCCGCCCGGAAAACGCGGATTGCGAACGTTGACGACGAACGTCGCGGCGCGGAATTTTCCTTTCGCGGTCGCGACCTTTTCGAGCATCAGGCGGCGCAGCTCGGCTTTGACGGTTAAGCCGGCCGCATCGTTTCGATCGCCGAACGTGACGGTCACTTTGTAGTTTCCTTCCGGCACTTTCGCGGAAAAATAAAACGGTTGGTCGGACGTGCAGAAATCCGAACGCAAAGCGTTTTTATCATTCCGGTCGACGCAGACGATTTCTTGATCCGGCTCGAACCCGTAGCCTTTTTCCTCCGAATAGACGTCCTTTGCCGAAACCCCGGTGAAGGATTTTTCGACCTTTCCCGCGCCGAAATCGAATTTCAGCGACGTTTGCGCCGCCGTCGAAATCGCGCCGCACAAAATAAAAAACATGAATAAATTCAACTTCATAAAACTTAGCCGCTTTCCTTTGCGCCTCGGCGTCTCCGCGCGATATTACTGCTCCCGCAAAGGCGCAAAGACCGCCGGGAAATCACCGGCTCGCAATCGAAATTTCCGCCGTTTTCAGCCCGTCGGAAATCGCTCTCAATTTGATTTTTCCGTTCCTGCCCTTAAGGGAGCGGACGATCACCAGCGCCATGCCGTTGTAGGCTTTGCGCGAAGTCGACTGAAACGACGAAAGATCGGTCGCGTCGCCGTTGTCGGTCGCGACGATTTCGCCCGCGCCGGAAATTTCGAAGCGCAGCGCGTTTTTCGAGCGCGGCACCGTCAACCCGTTGCGGTCGGCGATTTTCACGGTCACGAACGATAAATCGCGCCCGTCCGCTCGGATCGCGGCGCGGTCCGCCTGCATCGTGACCTGCGTCGCCGCGCCGGTCGTTTTCACCGAGTCTTCCGCCCATCTCTGACCGTTTTTATAAGCGACGGCTTTCAGCTCGCCGGGGGCGTACACGACGTCGTCCCACCGCAGGCGATACTCGAACGCCGCGCGTTTTTTGCGTCCCAGCGATACGCCGTTAAGAAAAAGCTCGGCTTCGTCGCCGGAGGTGTAAACGTGAACGGGCGTGATCTGCCCGGCGCGCTCCGCCCAGTTCCAGTGCGGCAGGATGTGCGCCATCGGCAGTTCGGGACGCCAGCGCGCCTGGTAGATGTAAAAGCGGTCTTTTTTGAAGCCGCACAGATCGACGATGCCGAAGTAAGAGCTGCGCGACGGGATTCTGATTTTGCCCGACGCCTTAAATTCGGCGGCAAATTTCGCCTGAATCGCGGGATCGGTAAAATTCTGTAATTTATCGGTCGCGTCGTCGTTAAACGGCGTCGGCTCGCCTAAGTAATCGAAGCCCGTCCAGACGAACTCGCCGGCGACGAACGGGTTGCGATCCTGCCCTTCGAATTCCGTGTCGGGCGGCGTCGCCCACGGCGGCGCGTAAAGATCATACGAGCTGACCTGAAAATCGGCGCGTCCCTGAAGCTTGTCTTCCGAAACGGGGAAAAAATATTCGCCGCGCGAGCTCACCGTCGACGCCGTTTCGGTCGCCACGAAGGGAAGCGACGGGTTCGCGGCACGAAATTTCGCGTATTCCTGCGGCTTGTAATTGTAGCCGAAAACGTCGAGCGTTTTTTGAAAGCCGTTGTAGCCGGAACGCGTGTCGTTCGCGCCGGCGGTGACGGGACGCGTCGAATCTTCCTCGTGCGCGATTTTCGTGAGCGCCATGGAGATTTTATGGCCTTCGGGCGTGCCCTGTTCCCAGATCTCGTTGCCGGTCGACCACAAAACGACCGACGGATGATTGCGGTCGCGCCGCAACTGCGCGCGCCAGTCCTTTTCGTGCCAGTCGGCGAAAACGAGGCTGTAATCGTTTTTCGGTTTCGCGCGCGCCCACGCGTCGAACGCTTCGTCGATGACGAGAAAGCCCATTTTGTCGGCGAAATCGAGCAGCTCCGGCGCGGGCGGATTATGGCTCGTGCGGATCGCGTTGACGCCCATTTCCTTTAAAATTTCGAGTTGCCGTTCGAGCGCGCGGTCGTTGAGCGCCGCGCCGAGCGCGCCGAGGTCGTGGTGCTGGCAGACGCCTTTCAGGTAAACGCGCTCGCCGTTCAGGAAAAAGCCCTTTTCGGCGTCGAACCCGATCTGCCGGATGCCGAAGACGGTTTCGTAAGAGTCGACGATCGCGCCGCCCCGCTCGATTTCGGTGACCGCCGCGTACCGGTTCGGCGCGTCGACGCTCCAGAGGTTCGGGTTTTTGACCGGCAAATTGACTTCGCTGTCGGCTTTCGCCCGCGGCGCGAGCGTAAGACGCGATTTTTCGGATTCGGCGACGGCTTTTCCGATTTTCCGGCCGTTCGCGCCGAGTTGGTAAATTTTCGTCGTGACAAAAATGCCGGCTTCATTGCTTGAATCGTTTTCGGCGGTCGTGCGGATTTTGACAATCGCCGAACCGGCGGAAACTTCCGGCGTCGTGACGTAAGTGCCCCAGTGCGCGACGTGAACCGGCGCGGTTTTCGTGAGCCAGACGTGACGGTAAATGCCCGAGCCGGGATACCAGCGCGACGAATCGGGCAGATTTTCGAGCCGCACCGCCAGAACGTTTTCAGCGCCGAATTTGACGTACGGCGTCAGATCGAGCCGGAACGACGAGTAACCGTAAGTCCAGCCGCCGACGAACTGCCCGTTGAGCCAGACCGCCGGATAAGCCATCGCGCCGTCGAAATCGATGTAAACGCGTTTTCCGGCATCTTTTTCGGGAATTTGAAAATCTTTGCGGTACCAGCCGACGCCTTCGTAAGCGCGTTTGCCGGTGCCGCCCGCCAGTTCCTGTACGAAATCGCCCTCGATCGCCCAGTCGTGCGGCAGATTCAATGTTCGCCACCGCGAATCGTCGAAATCGGCGCGCGTGTAAGCGACGTCTTCGCCCAAGCTTCCCGCCGGACGCGTCGATTTGACGGCGCCGGACGTGAGCACGAATTCGCTGCCGGTCGCGCGCACCCAGTCTTTGATGTTCGGATAAGCCAAAGCGCCTTCCTTGCCGGGCGGGTCGTTTTTTTGAAAGCGCCAGTTTTCATCGAACAAAACGCGCTCGCGCTGCCCGGACGCGGCGAACGCGAAAAGCAAAACGATCAGCGCCGAAAGGGCAAACGATTTTTTTGAAGTATTCATAACTTTCAGTTTTTAACGCGCGCCCGCGGCGGTTTCCCGCGGCGCGAAATAACTCGTCGGCAGCGCGCTTGAACTCAAAACGATCTTGTCGAGCACGACGCCGGTATCGACGGCGAAAATCTTCAAAACGTGACTGCCTTTCACTAATCTGAACCGGCTTTCGCCGATCGTGCTTTGATTGAGAACGTTCTGCGCCCACTTCGCCGAAGAAACTTCCGTCTCTTGATCGATTGTCATGATTTGCGGCGGTTCGCCGTCGATCGCGACCGCAAAGCGCAAGCCGTTTCCGGCAACGAGCGGCTGCGTCGGGATCAAAAAGAAATCCGCTTCGAAATCGCCCGCGTTCGATACAAAAAAGTTATATTCGAGCACCGGCGCGTCGCTCGCGAAGGTTTCGGCGATCTGCGGAAAAACCGCGACCGAATCGCCGGTTTTACCCAAACCCCTGATCGCTTGCCACGCAAAGCCGTTTCGCGCGAACGGGTGAAATTTTCGGCTTCCATCGAAACGATGCCGCCGCGTTCGGCGAAACCGCCCGCTCGTTTCAAAACCTTTTCCGGCGCAGATTCTTCCGAAACTCGCGAATTCGCGCCGGATTTCGCGGGCGCGAATTCGAAATCCTTTGCGGAAAGCGCCGGCGGCACGGCGCGCATGCTCGTCCATTGACCGGCGTTCATTTCGGGCGACATGATGCCGCGCCATTTTCCGTTCGCCAGCGTTTCGTTAAAATATGTCGTTTCGCGCTCGATTTCACGACCGGCGGCGATCGAGCGGCGCGCCCAAAGGAGCGCCTCCGGGTTTTTTCGCGCCTTTAAAGTTTCCGCGCGCTCGGCGGCGAAAAAGCGTTCGTTCGCCGCCCATGCCATCTGCACCGGATACGAAACCAGTTCGTAAAAGGCGTCTTTTTTCGAAGCCGGAAGTTGTTTTGCTATTCTTTCCGCGCGTTTTTTCAAATCGGCGTAATCTCCGAGCCGCCGGCGCGTTTCCGGTTCCGTCAAATCGCTTTTGCGCGGCGCGTCTTTCGGGAGATGCCATTGCAGATGTTCGGGCTTGCGCTGAAAACCGAGCCGGTAATACCGGTCCATCACGGCGGCGATTCCGCCCGCAAACCGCGCGCCGAATTCGCGCCGCGCCCAGGTTTCCAAAAACTCGTGCTGATTGCGAACGTTCCATTTTTCGGCGTCGTAGGCCATCTGCATGAAAAGCTCGATGCCGATTTCCGCGGGCTTGAGGTCGCCGACGTTGAGCATCCAGAATTCGCGCATGCCGTTCGCGTAAGCCTTCGACATCTCCTCGAAAATCAGCGCCGGCGGCGTCGTGTTGAGCCACAGGTAAGAGAGCGGGCGACCGAGGTAGGAAATGTGATAATAAACGCCGAAACCTCCTTTTCGTTTTCGTTCTTCGGCGTTCGGAAAATAGCGTATGTAACCGAAATTGTCGTCGGGAAAAACGATCGTCACGTCGCCCGGCACTTTCAAACCGGCGCGGTAATCCGCCAGGACTTCCTTGTACGGGCAAAAAATCTGCGGGATTTTTTCAACGTTCGAATCGACGTGTTTCGCTAAAAGATTTCGTTGCGCGGCGATGATTTTCTCTAAAACGGGAATGCGCTCGGCTTGACTGCGCGTGCCCTGGATCGGGCTGTCGTGAATGCCGCGCATGCCGAGCGTGTAGATGTTTTCGAATCCGCCGTTCGTCTTTAAGCGCTGTTCCCAGTAAGCGGCGACTCCGTCGGCGTTCGTCACGAAATTGTATTTGTCTTTCGCGTCCTTCCATTCGCCGACGTTGTTGCGCAGCATCGGTTCGGCGTGCGAGCTGCCCATGACGATCGCGTAATCGTCCGCCGTCTGCGCGTTTCCGGCGATTTCGTTGAACGGTTTGGTGACTTCGTGCATCGCCGACCAGCAGGCGTTGGCTTTGAGCCGCAGCAGCAGTTCGAAAATCTTCGCGTAGGTTTTCGGTCCGATGTCGCCGGTTTCCGGTTCGAAATTGCGCGCCGCCCACGGCTGCAGGCCCCAGTCTTCGTCGTTGAGAAAAATGCCGCGGTACCTGACCGAAGGCTCCGGCGAGACGAATTTTCCGCCCGAAAGAATCAGGTCGGCGCGTTTTTCCGGCGCGACGTCCGCCCACCAGACCCACGGCGAAACGCCGATTTTCTGCGACATTTCAAAAACGCCGAATGCCGTCCCGCGACGGTCGCTGCCGGTGACGACGAGCGCCGTTTCGACATCAGGAAACGGATCGCGGACGATGTCGATCTGAAAGCTTTCGCGTTTGCCGGCGATGCGCGAAACGTTTAATTTACGGGTTTTGACTAAACTTTCAATGAGTTCGCTTTTGCCCGAGGTTCCGACGACGACGATCGTTTTCGATAAATTTTCCGCCGCCGATTTTATCCGCGGTTTGATGCCCGAGACGCTTTGGACATCGTTCGCAAACTCGTTCGCCGCTATTTTGACGACCTTAAAATCTCCGTCCGCGATCAAAATATCGGCCGCCCGATTTCGATAAACGAGCCGGAAATCGCCGTTTCGAGGTTTATCGCGAAGCGCGATTTCCTGACCGAAGATTGACAAAGCGAAAACCGAAAAGCAAGCGAAAACCGAAAAGCAAGCGAAAACGGAAGCGCCCGTCAGAAAAAAACGGCGTCCTCGCGTCCCCGCGTCTTTGCGTTGAAAGTTATCGGCTTTCATCAAGGTTTTCTGGTCGGCGTCGGCTTCGGTTTCTTATCGTCCTGATTAACGCCTTCGTCGATGTCGGTCGACGCCGATTTGACGCGCCGGTATTCCAGGTCGTCCGCGTCTTCGGGAAGCGGCGCCCCGGCGTAAATCACTGCCAGATCGGCGATCGCCGTCGTTTTGTCGGCGCCGAAACCGGCGAGCGAAACGATCTTTATGAATTTCGCCGAAACGTTTTCGCCGAACGTAATCTTCTGCGGATTGAAGGTCGACGCGAGCGCGCCGCGTTCGAGATCGCGCCAGTTCGCGCCGTCGTCGCTCGTCTGAATCAAATATTCGCGAATGTCGCCTTCGTGATCGCGATGATTCTGGCGCGGCATGACGACGAGACCGCCGAACGAAACCTTGTCGGGAAACGCGATGACGAGCTCGTGGTTTTGCCGCGCGGCGTCGCGCTGACTGCCGGCGAGCCAGAACGTGTTCGGGTCGCCGTCGATCGCGTTCGCCGCCTCGTTCGCGCCTACGGCCTTCGCGCCGAGCTTTTTCATGACGCGCGTGTCGAACAAAATCTCGCGGAAATTTTCCGGCGCGATATGCGTTGAAGGATCGAATTTCGCGCTTTTCATGTAATCGAGAATCGACTTCCGAAGCGCGCGCGCGACGATCCGCGTATCGAGATCGTTTTCGAGATCGGCGGAAGAGACGAGCAGCTTGCCTTCGCCGATTTTCGCTTCGAAAATCATGCCGAGTTTGTAGTTGCGGTTCCAATCGTCGATCGGCTGCACGATCGGCTGCACGCTTTTCGGCAGCCGGTCGAGGTTGATCGCGCGAGCGCCTTTGACGATTTCCATCCATTGCCAATCGGAAAAGGAATCGGTCGGAAATCCGGCGAGCGCGGCGTGTTTTGGGTCGATCCAGATTCCGAGCATTCTGCCCCACGCGGGATTCATCAAACGGTTCCAGAAAACCGGCACCGTGTCGAGCGGCGGGGAAGTCCAGTCGAGATCGGCTTTGCGCGGCATGAAAAGCACTTTCGCGCCATTTTTTAATTTCGCTTCCGCTTCATCCCAGGAATGCGTGACGACGACGTCGCGCGGCTCGCTGTTCGCATTGTTCGAAGGATAAACCCAGAAATTCCAGTCGTTTTCAAAACCTGTGTTTTTCAAACCGACGACGAGTTTATATTCGTTCGGCGTCGGCAGTTTCGATAAATCCGCCGCAATCCGTCCGAGCGAGATATTTTTCCCGACGGGGATCGTTCGGGGCGTCATTTCGCCGCGCGCGAAAACCTTTCCGTTTTCGTCGACGATCTTCCAGTACGGCGCGGCGTTTTCGAGCGGTTTTTCGCCGAAATGCGCGATTTCCGCGTCTATTTCAAACGGCTCGTCCGACTTAAAGGTTCTTTTATGAAGCCGCGCGAGCGGGACGGTTTCGTTGTTGAAACGCCTGAATTCCGCGGCGGTCGCGTAGCCTTTTTCTTCCCAGAACGCGTCCAGTATACCGACCAGCGCCGTGCCCTGACCGAGGTAATCGTGGAGATCCAAAAGCTGAAAGCCGTACATTTTCGGCGTCCGCAGGTTCGCTTCGATTTCTTCCTTGTAACAGGCGAGCTGGTATTTTCCGGAAGCGTAAGCGAATTCCTTATTTTTCGCGAGCACGCCGCTTTTGCGCGCCGATTCGCGAAAAATCTCATAATTTCCGGCGCGCATGTAACCGGTGAATTTTTTCATCACGTCGAAATCCGGATACGCGACCCATTGCCCGAGCTCGTGCGAGGCGACCGGAACGTCGATGCCTTCGAGCGACGCGCCGTAATCTTTGCCGAACCAAGCGGTGTTGCCGCGCAGCATTTTTTGTCCGATGCGCTGCATGACCAGATAATCCGTGCCGACATGTAAGTTAGGGACTTCGCGTTCGGTGTGACCGGTGCCGTTCGTGTAAATCCGGCGCGAATCCGTCTTGCGGTAAAATTCGATCCATTTGTCGAAGGCTTCCTTCCAGCGTCCTTTCGGCTCGTTGGAAGGGCTAAGGAGCAGAAACGACGGGTGATTTCCGTAAGCGCGGATCATCCGTTCGGTTTCCTCGTAAAGCATTTTTTCCATCGGCGTGCCCGGCGAGACTTCGTTCCACATGCCGGGTTCGGGCTGCAGGTAGATGCCGAGTTCGTCCGCCGCCTGAAACGCCGCTTCCGGCGGGCAAAACGAGTGAAAACGAATGTGATTGATGCCCCAGTCCCTGTTGATCCGGAAAATTTTGCGCCAGTATGCGACGTCGGTCGGCGGGTAGCCGGTGAGCGGGAAATCGCCGCCGTGGTGCGTGCCGCGCAGGTAAATCGTGCGCCCGTTCAATTTAAATTCGTTGCG
Source organism: Pyrinomonadaceae bacterium (assembly GCA_036563455.1). Classification (GTDB taxonomy): domain Bacteria; phylum Acidobacteriota; class Blastocatellia; order Pyrinomonadales; family Pyrinomonadaceae; genus JAFDVJ01. The sequence continues at coordinate 111,155 of DATCMK010000031.1, forward strand.
GTCGGCTTTGATTTCGGCGAAACCGAATGAAACGTCGCGCGAATCGTCGGCGTTTTCGCCCTTTAACCGCAGTTTTATTTTATTCAGCACCGGGCGAAACTCGTTCCATTCCCGCGCGTTCGGAAACGAAAGCTTGATTTCCGCCGCGCCGCCCGCTTCGGTCCACGAAACCGGAAAGCTTTGCTCGTTCGCCGCGATCGCGCCGCCGCCCGGTTTGCCGGTCGAGTTGCCGATTTTGATTTTGACGGTTGCCGACTTTGTTTGAAAGTCCGTGAAAACCTGCGCGTCGTCGATCCAAACCGGGGAAGTCGCGCGCAGCTCGATCTTGCCGACGATGCCGTTCCAGCTCATGCCTAAGGAGTCGGAAACGCTGTGCGCGTCGGGACGGTAATTCATCAGCATCCGGTTGTCGACGCGAATCGAAAGCTTATGCTTTCCGGTCGGCAAAACGCCTAAATCGTATTCGTGCTCGGCGACGAGGCTCAAATTCGAGCCGATCTTCCTGCCGTCGATCCAAACGGCCGATTCCCAGCGCGGGCGTTCGAGAAAAAGCACGATTCTTTTTCCCTGCCAGGCGGCGGGAATGTCGATTTCGCGGTTATACCACGCGGCGCCGAGGTAGTGGCGCGGCGGCTGCGAGAGGAACGGCACTTTGACTTCACCGGCTGCGGCGAATTGCTTGTAATCCTCACGCAGAAACCAATTTTTGTCGTACAGCGATAAAACCCAGGGCGTAGCGGTCGAAATTTCATCGCCGTAATTTTGCGACTGCAGAATGCCGGGAAGAATTATTTTGGCGGACAGCGATTGGTCAAACCAATTATTTTTAACGCCCAGATCGTCCCGGTCTAAGGCGAATTGCCAGCCGCCTTCGAGAGGGATTTTTTCAAACGCCGGCAAACTCGACGGCAATGCGGCGTATAAGAGAAGCAGAAGATAGAATATCTTTATGCGCAGCCGATTTTTATTTCTCATCTTGGTAATCTATCGCTCCCGGCAACTTAAAACGCTAAATCTAGAATCAACGTAATTGCCGATCAATACACGCTTAGTTCCCGTACAGGATTTTCTGCTCCGGTATGAAATTCAAGTTTACGGCTTGTAATCTTGAGCGAAATATTATAGAAAAAGACTACAAGAATTTTCCGCTAATTTTGGTAATCCATTGTCAATATTTAAATTTTGATGCTTGATAGTTGCTCTTAGGCAATATAACAGTTCAAATTGTAAAAAGCTAGTTAAGCGGTTTTCTGGGATCAAAAATTATTTTCGCATCGTCGGAAACCGCGGCAAAAGGATTTGTGTTTACCGAATTTCGGGCCGTTTCTAGGTGTTTGTCAAACGTTTTTTCGGGAGCTTGAAATCATCGTATGAAAATTGGAAGACGGGAGTTTTTAAAGGGTTCGATCGCCGTGAGTGCCGCGGCGTTGATCGCGCCGCGTTCAGCTTTTTCGCAAACCGCGGAATCGAAAGTCGAAATATTGATCAACGAGCCGATCGCGAAGATTCATAAGGACGTTTACGGGCATTTCGTCGAGCATTTGGGCGGCGTCGTGTACGACGGCATCTGGGTCGGCGAAAAATCGAAAATTCCGAACTACAACGGCGTCCGCAAAGCTTTGGTCGATAATCTCAAAAAGCTCAATCCGGGCGTGATTCGTTATCCGGGCGGATGTTTCGCCGACCAATACGATTGGCGCGACGGCATCGGACCGCGCGACAAACGTCCGACGCGCGTCAATTTCTGGGCGGACACGCGTTATAAAACGACGAAAAATTACGAGGATTTGCAGACCGGACCGCAGAAATACGAATCGAATCATTTCGGGACGGACGAATTCGTCGCCTTCTGCAAAATGGTCGGCGCCGATCCGTATCTGGCGGCGAACCTGCGGAGCCGCGACGTGCGGGTTTTTATGGAATGGCTCGAATACTGCAACGCGCCGGCGAATCTGACGACGTGGTCGACGGAACGCGCGAAAAACGGTTCGCGCGACCCGTACAACGTCGCCTTCTGGGGCGTCGGCAACGAATCGTGGGGCTGCGGCGGCGATTTTACGCCGGAGGAATACGCCACCGAGTTTCGTAAATTCACGGCGTGGCTGCCGACTTACGGCGTGCAGCTGAAGCTCATCGGTTCGGGACCGAACGGCGGCGACGTGAACTGGACGCGCAAGTTTTTCGAGGGCTTGGCGCTCAAAGGTCAGCGGCAAATCGACAAGCTTTACGGCTGGGGCTTGCATTATTACTCGGGCTCGACCGGGCAGCAGGTCGCCAACGAATACACCGAAAACGAATGGTACGATCTCTTGGAACGATCGAACCGGATGGAATCTTTGGTCGAAGACCATTGGCAGGTGATGGGCGAATTCGACCGCGCGCGGAAAGTGAAATTGGCGGTCGACGAATGGGGGGCGTGGCACAAACAGGACGCCGACATGCCCGCCGGTTATCTTTACGCCTACGCCGGAACGCTGCGCGACGCGCTGATTTCCGGCATGCATCTCGACATCTTTCAGCGCCACGCCGACAAGGTCGTGATGGCGAATCCGGCGCAGCTCGTCAATACGATTCATTCGCTGTTTCATACGTACGAGGACAAATTCATTTTGACGCCGAATTATCACGTCTTCGAAATGTACATGCCGCATATGAACGCGACCGCCGTGAGAACCGAGTTTATCTCGCCGAAAGTCAATTTCACGCGGACCGACGCGCAGCGCAAGGAAGTTGCGGCGAGCCTCTGGGGCCTAAACGGTTCCGCGTCGGTGAACGGCAAAACCGTGACCTTGACCGCCGTCAACCCGGACGCTAAACAGGCGCGCGAAACCGAGATCAACATTAACGGCGCGCGAATCGTTTCAGCGAACGCGCGGGTTTTATCGTCAAACGACATCAAAGCGCGCAACAGTTTCGACAATCCGAACGCTCTCGTGCCGAGAAATGAAAACGTGACGCTCGGAACCGGCGGGAAATTAGTTTATCGATTTGCGCCGGCTTCGGTCACCAGATTGACGCTGAATATTGCTTGACGGAACGCCGTCATCGCGGGCGGCACAATTGCTCGCGCAATCCAGCGTTGTTAATAAAAATTCGGGTTGAAGGGATGTAAAGTTATTTGAACGCCCGCGCGTTCACTGCCGTCAGGATGACGGCGCTTCAGTTTATGAAAATCACTGCTTTATGCTTAATTTTGTTGATTTTGTGCAACTCGGCTCTCGCCCAGAAACCCGTTAACGATGCGACGACGCCGCTGCACATGCTCAAACCGGATTACGTGACGCCGTACGGCGCGCCGAAACCGGAAGAGGTTTCCGCCGTCCTGAACCGCGTTTTCGGCTATCTCGACGCGGTCACGCCGATTGGTTTCGTCAACGAGAAAACGGGCGAATCCGTGACGGATCTATCGAAAGTCGATGCCGACACGATCCTCGCGCGCGGCGATTTCCGAATCGTGTCCTACGAATGGGGCGTTACGTATGCCGGCATGCTGCTCGCGGCCGACGCGACCGGCGACGCGAAATATCGCGATTACGTCGAAAAGCGGCTGACGTTTATCGGCGATTCGGCGCATAAATTCAGGGAATCGTCAAACAAATACGCCGAATGGGAAGCGCGCATGCCGCTTCGCAATCTGATCGCGCCGCGCAACCTCGACGACGTCGGCGCGATGTGCGCGGCGATGATCAAAGCGAAACGCGCCGGCAGCCGTGCGGATCTGCAGCCGATCATCGACACGGCGATCGAGCATATCCTGAACAAGCAGTATCGCCTGAAAGACGGAACCCTGGCGCGCAATCGCCCGCAGCCCGATACTCTCTGGCTCGACGACCTGTTCATGTCGATCCCGGCGCTCGCGCAGATGGGCAAACTGACCGGCGAAAAAAGATTTTTCGACGAAGCCGCCAGGCAGGTTTTACTGTTCGAAAAGAAAATGTTCAATCCCGAAAAGAACGTTTTCATGCACGGCTGGGTCGAATCGATGACCGAGCATCCGCAATTTCACTGGGCGCGCGCGAACGGCTGGGCGTTTATGACCGAAGTCGAACTGCTCGAAGTGCTGCCGGAAAATCACGAGCTGCGCCCGCAGATCCTCGATCTTCTGCGCCGCCACGCGAAGGGGTTGGCGGCGTATCAATCGGGATTCGGCTTCTGGCATCAGCTGCTCGACCGTCCCGATTCTTATCTCGAAACCTCGGCGACGGCGATTTACGCTTATTCATATGCGCGCGCGATCAATCGCGGCTGGCTCGGCGCGAAAGAGTACGCGCCGCTGACGATGCTCGCCTGGAACGCGGTGACGACGAAAGTCAATCAAAAGGGACAGGTCGAGGGCACATGCGTCGGCACCGGCATGGCGTTCGATCCCGCGTTTTATTATTACCGCCCGATCAGCCCGTACGCCGCGCACGGTTACGGTCCGGTGCTGCTCGCCGGCGCGGAGGTTTTGAATCTTTTGAAAAACAAGAAATTCGAGATTAACGACAGTTCTTTGCAAGTGGTCGAAAAATAAGTCCGTGGTCTTAAAAAAACAAACCGACTTGCGAGTTCCGCGATTTGAGGGTCGAGGATTATGATTCGTAAAGCATTTTTAATGAAAGTAAACGCGGATGCCCACGAGGAATACGAGCGGCGGCATCGTCCGATTTGGAAAGAGTTGGAAGCCGTTTTGAAAGGTCACGGCGTTTCGAATTATTCGATTTTTCTCGAAAAATCGACGAATCAGCTTTTCGGCTACGTCGAAATCGAATCGGAAGAACTCTGGGCGAAAATCGCCGCAACCGGCGAATGCCGGCGTTGGTGGGATTACATGAAAGACGTTATGCCGACCGGCGACGACAACCGCCCGATTTCGGTCGAGCTGAAAGAAGTTTTTCATCTGGATTAAAAATAACGAAGGTTTCGCGACGATTTATCAGGAAGAAATGAACAGATTTACTTTATCGATTTCGCTGGTTTTCACGCTCCTGCTCAATGGTTTTGTTTATTCGCAAAACATCGACAGTCTGCAAAAAGGATTTGCCTCGCCGCCGGACGACGCGCGGATCATGATGCGTTGGTGGTGGTTCGGTCCGGCGGTAACAAAAGCTGAAATCGAAAGGGAACTGCGCGTCATGCGCGACGGCGGCGTCGGCGGCGTCGAGGTGCAGCCGGTTTATCCGCTGCTGCCGGACGACGACAAACTCGGGATCAAAAATCTGCCGTATCTTTCCGATGAATTTCTCGAAATGCTGCGCTTTACGGGCGACAAAACGAAAGAACTCGGCCTTCGCATGGATCTGACATTGGGCAGCGGCTGGTCGTTCGGCGGCGCGAAAACGCCTTTGAGCGAGGCCGCCGGGCAGATTCGTTTCGAGCGCGTCAAAATCACGCCCGGAACGAAGCGCGTGCCGCTTCCCGCCATGATTTACGCCGAAAAACTGCACGGCGCGTTCCTCGCGAAAACGAACGGCAACTCGATCGAGAATGGCAGTCTCAAGGAATTGACCGAAATCCGCGAGGACAACGTTTTTTTGCCGGAAAACGCGGACGGCAACGAAGTTTTGTTTTTCATCGGCGGCAAATCCGGCATGCAGGTCAAGCGCCCGTCGGTCGGCGCGGAAGGCTATGTTTTGAATCATCTCGATAAACCTTCCGTCGAAAGTTACCTGAAGAACACGGGCGACCGCCTGTACAGCGCGTTCGATAAATCGAATGTTCCGTATTCGTTCTTTTGCGACTCGCTGGAAGTTTACCAGCAGGACTGGACGGAAGATTTTCTGACTGAATTCCAAAGGCGGCGCGGTTATGATCTAAGGCCATATCTCCCGGCGCTGGCGATGGACATCGGCGCGATGACCGCCGAGATTCGTTACGATTGGGGCAGAACTTTGACCGAATTGTTCAACGAACGGTTCATGATTCCGATGCAGGAATGGGGCAGAAAAAACAACACGAAGTTTCGCATACAGGGCTACGGCATTCCGCCCGCCGCGATTTCATCGAATCAATGGGCGGACATTTCCGACGGCGAGGGCGCGCAGTGGAAAGTGGTGCGCGCCGCGCGCTGGGCATCGTCGGCAAATCACGTTTACGGTCGCAATGTGACTTCGTCGGAAACCTGGACGTGGCTTCATTCGCCGAGCTTTAGAGCGACGCCGCTCGATTTGAAAGCGGAAGCCGACATTCATTTTCTGCAGGGCATCAATCAGCTCATCGGCCACGGTTGGGCTTACACGCCGCCGCAGATCGAATATCCGGGCTGGCGTTTTTACGCGGCGGGCGAATATTCGGAAAGAAATCCGTGGTGGATCGTAATGCCGGACTTGGCGAAATACCTGCAGCGCATGAGTTGGCTGATGCGGCAGGGAAGCCCGCGCAACGATGTCGCCCTGTATCTGCCGAACGCCGACGCCTACGCTCATTTTTCAGCGGCGAAGGTCCACTTGATCGACGTCGAGCGCGATTTGGTCGGCGAAAAACTGATGCCGGCGCTTTTCGAAGGCGGTTACAATCTCGACTTTTTCGACGACGGAATGCTCGCCTCGGTCGGAAAGGTCGAAAACGGAAACCTGACGCTCGGCGCGAGCCGTCATAAAGCGGTCGTGCTGCCCGGAATCGAAAGAATGCCGCTCGAATCACTGCGAAAACTCGACGAGTTCGTCAAGAACGGCGGAATCCTGATCGCGACCCGGCGGCTGCCTTCGATCGTTCCCGGCATGCAAGCGACCGACGCCGAACAGACGGAATTGAAATCGATCGTCGCCAGACTTTTCGAAGGCAAAAATCCGCGCGTTAAATTCGTGCAGTCGGACGAGGAAGCCGGCGCCGCTCTGAAGACCGTTTTGCAGCCCGACGCGGCGTTTGCGCCGAACGCGAAAGATTTCGGTTTCGTTCATCGCCAGACCTCGGACGCCGACATTTATTTCGTCGCGAACACTTCGAATGTGAAAAAGAACGTCGAAATTACTTTTCGAAACGGCGGGAAACAGGCGGAAATCTGGAGCGCTCTGGACGGCAAAACCTCGGCGGCGAACGTGAAATCGCAAACGAAAGACGCGACCGGCATACTGCTCAATTTCGAGCCGTATCAATCGCACGTCGTGATATTTTCGAAACGTCCGGCTCCGCCGTTAAGCGTCCAGACGAATATCGCCGCTTCATCGATCGATTTGAACTCGGGTTGGGACGTCAGTTTCGGCGAAAAAGCGCCGGTTTTGATGGACAAGTTGCGGTCCTGGACGGAAGACGAATCGACGAAATATTTTTCCGGCACCGCCGTTTATGAAAAATCTTTCGATCTCGCGGCGGAAAACCTGAAAAAGCTGGTGAACCTCGATTTCGGCGAGCCCGTTTCGCTGGAATTCGAAGTGCAGCGCAACGGCATGCGCACCTATCTCGATGCGCCTGTAAAAGAAGCGGCGGTCGTCTACGTCAACGACAAACGCGCCGGTTCGGTCTGGTCTCCGCCTTACTCGCTCGATATCACGCGGTATTTGAAGGCGGGCGAAAACAAAATAAAAGTAATCGTGGCAAACACCGCGGTAAACTACATGGCGGGACGAAAACTGCCGGATTATAAGCTTCTCAACCTGCGGTACGGCGAACGTTTTCAGCCCCAGGAAATGGAAAAGGTCTTGCCTTATCCGTCCGGTTTGACGGGCAATATCCGTTTAATAACGATTGAGCGGAAGCGAACTGACGGAACCGGGAATCAGGATTAATCGAGGCGGACTGCAAATGTTTACGTTTGGAGACCGTATCCGGCATGATAATAGTTAATTGGTTTTACCAATAGGAATGCGTGAAGTGACGAGCGACGGGATTTTTGACGGATGAGAAATGAATTTCGAGCGCTCGCCTTCAAAAAAATCGACGAACCCGTCAATGAAACTGGAAAATTATAAGGCAATAATCAGGTCTTTAAAGAAATTAGCATAAATGGAATGCTTTTTTCTGGACAAAATATAATAAAGGTGTTATTTTACCAATCTGTTAATTATTATTTAAGTTATTTTACCAATTTAGAAAGTTCTGAAATCAAATTTCCTAGTCAAAGCGACTAAAAATTTCTCAGTTGTTTTTTTAGCGGTTAAGCGGTTACCGGTAATTTCGAAAGTTGCAAACACGGCTTTTTGGTCTGAGCAGTCCGTACGTAACTCTCCCTTTGTCATTCAAAAACGCTGAAAGCCGATTTTTGTTGGTTTTTCTAATACATGAGCAATTTTGAAATATCAAAACGATAAGCGAAGTATCTGTCAAGCGGGATCATTTTCAATGTCAAAACGCTGCGTATCAGCCGGAAATGCGAACTGGTAACTGCTGTTTTGATTGCTTAAAGGAGAATTTAAAGAATGAGTTCAGTCAAAAAAATAACGCAAATATTTGCCGTTTCGACGGGATTGATGATGGTTCTGATTTTCGCCCAGTCCATCTCCGCTCAGGAAACTAGAGGCAACATCAGAGGGATTGTCAGCGACCCGAATAAAGCCGCAGTCGCCGGCGCTTCTGTTAAAATTGTCGATACCGCCAGAGGCACAACCACCGATTTGACGACCAACGACGACGGCTTTTATCAAGCGAATTACCTGATCCCTTCGACGTACCAAATCATCGTCGAAGCGAACGGCTTCAAAAAGACCATCCGCGAAAACGTCGTTTTGCAAATCAGCCAGGCGCTTAATATCGACATCGCGCTCGAAGTCGGCGGGAATCAGGAAACCGTGACCGTGACGAGCGACACGCCGGAGCTCGAAACGTCGAACGCTTCCGTTTCGCAGACCGTCGACCAGCGCCGCATCGAAGAGCTGCCGCTCGTGCACGGCGACCCGTATAAATTGATCGGATTATCGACGGGCGTGACGTACACCGGTTCGGCGAGACTCGACCGTCCGTTCGAACCGACGCACATCGTCGGCTTCGCGATCGACGGCACGCGCGGCAACCGCAGCGATCTGACGATCGACGGCGCGCCGAGCACGGCCACCGCCAACGCCAACGAAGTGATCGCGACTTACGTTCCGCCGACGGACATCGTTCAGGAATTCAAAGTGCAAACCGCGACGTTCGACGCGCAATTCGGAAACACCGAAGGCGGCGTGACCAGCATCAGCATCAAATCCGGCACCAATTCGCTGAACGGCTCCGCGTATTATTTTGGCGAACCGGGCAGCTGGGCGGCGAACGACTTTTTCGGCAACGCCAGAAAACAGGCGCGCCCCGAAACGAAATCCGACCGTTTCGGCGGATATATCAGCGGTCCGATCTTTTTCCCGTGGCTTTATAACGGGAAGGACAAAAGCTTCTTCCTTTTCGGCTACGAGGGCATTCGCGATTCGCGCCCGCGATTCGACGCCGGTTCCGCCGTCTGGGTGCCGACCGAAGCCCTGGCGCGCGGCGATTTCTCGGGTTTGGGCGTCAACATATACGACCCGCTGACCCGCGTTCCGACCGTCGTCAACGGAAGCACCGTCTACGTCGCCCAGCAGTTTCAGAACAACATCATTCCCGCCGACCGCATCAATCCGGTCGCCAAAAGGATTTTGGAATACTGGGCGAAACCGAAAAACTCGGGAGCTTTAGCGGGCAATATCTTTGACTCGACTCTCACCGAAGAGACGAAACCCTACGACAACTACACGTTTCGCGTCGATCAGAACGTCACGAGCAAAAACCGGCTCTTCGTCCGCGGCAGCCTTTACAATCGCAACAGTCTCTATAACCGTTATACGGACAGCCCGTACGTCGGCGTCAACTTTGTTTTCAAGGCTCGTCAGGGCGTGATCGACGACGTTCATACGTTCAATTCGACGACCTTTCTGAACGTTCGGTACGGCTATAACCGTTTTATTCGCGGACAAGACCAACAAGACGACGCGCAGGGCTTCGATTTGACGCAGCTTTGGTCGACCGTCAACGGCGTCAATTACGGCGAGCTTTACAATAATTTGGTGCCCGAGACGCTTCGCCGTTTTCCGCGCTTCGATTTCACCGGCGGTCCGCTGGGGAACGGCATGTCGAACGAATTCCGCCCGGTCGACACGCACTCTTTCTCGGCTATTCTGAACAAAATCATCGGCAAACACTCGTTTAAGTTCGGCGGCGAGCTGAGAATTTACCGTGAGGACGATTCGTTTGCGAGCAACGACCAGACCGGTCAGTTCAGCTTCGACAACACCTACACGCGGCAAGCCAGCAACGGCAACACCAATTCCGACATCAACGGTCTGCAGGGTTACGCCGCTTTCCTGCTCGGTCTGCCGACGACGATGCAGATCGTTCGCCGCGCCGATTATTCGGAGTACTCAAAAACTTACGGATTTTTCGTTCAGGACGACTGGAAGTTCAACAACAAACTGACGTTTAATCTCGGGCTGCGTTACGAAGTCGAAACGCCGCTGGTCGAAAGGCAAAACAAGAGCGTTTCCGGTTTCGACCTGGGCTACACGCAGCCGTTCGAACAAACCGTCCGCACGAATATCGCCAACACCCCCGGAATCGGCGTCGATTCCTCGACCATCACGACCCGCGGCGGACTTTTATTCGCCGGCGTGGACACCGGCAGCGGCTTGTACGAAACGCCGAAAGACACTTTCCTGCCGCGGTTCGGCGTGGCTTACCAGATAAACGAAAAAACCGTGATCCGCGGCGGATTTGGGCTGTTTGCCGGATTTTTGGGCGAACGGCGCGGCGACGTCATTCAGCCGGGATACACGCGGACGACTTCCTTCGCGTTGTCGTCGCTCGCCAACGGCGCGCCCATCCCGAATTCAATTTCTATTTTCCCGTCGATTCAGCTTCAGGAACCGGTCGGAAACGCAGCCGGCAGACAAACCGGTCTCGGCGGCGGCATTTCCTTCTTTAACCAAAATCCGGAAATTTCCAAACAATTTCGCTATCAGGTCGGCATTCAGCGCGAGTTGCCGTGGGGCTTCGTCGTCGAAGCGATGTACGTCGGAAATCAGGGCTACAACATTGAAATCGCCCGCAACATCAATGCTTTACCGAATCGTTACCTGAGTACGGACGCGACGCGCACGGCGGCGATGAACAGCAACAACACGTTCCTGACCGCTAACGTCCGAAACCCCTTCAAGGGCATTGCGGCGTTTGCCGGAACCGGGTTCGGCACCAACGACAACATCGCTCGTTCGCAGCTGCTTCGTCCGTTCCCGCAGTTCGGCGACATTACGACCTCGGTCAACGACGGCAAGTCCTGGTATCATTCGGGACAATTCACGCTGAACAAACGGATGTCGCAGGGCTACACCTTCGGTCTGTCGTACACCTGGTCGAAATGGCTGCAGGCGACGGAGTACTTAAACGCCGGTGATGAACTGCCGACCAAGATGATTTCCGATCAGGACTCGCCACACCGTCTCTCGTTTAGCTTTATCTACGAACTGCCGTTCGGAAAGGGCAAGTCGTTTTTATCGAACAATGCGGTTCTCGACCGCATCGTCGGCGGCTGGCAGTTTCAGGGAATCTACCAATTCCAAGTCGGTTTCCCGATCAGATTCGCCAACGACGCGTTTCTGAGAAACAATGACTTGTCGATCGATTCGAGCGAACGCAACACCGATCAATGGTTCAACCGGACGGCGTTCCTTTCGGGGTGGGATTACCCTTCGTTTCTGCCCGCGGGGGTGACTCCGGCGACGGCGACCAAAGCCCAAATCGATGCGGCGATCTCGGCTGCCACGACCGCCGCGACGCCGGTCAATCACCTGCGCACGCTGCCGTTTTATTTCGGCGACGTTCGCCGCGACAACATCAACAACGTCGACTTGTCGTTCCTGAAAAATACGCGGATTAACGAGAAAATGCGCATTCAGTTCAAATTGGATTTGATCAACGCATTTAACGAACCGTATTTTCCGGTCGCGGTCGTCAATCCGACATCGGTGCAGACGTTTGCATCCGGCTCCGGAATCCCCAACGTACCGCTGTTTGCGGTAACGAACGTTGCCAATCAGGACAATTATGCGCGGCGCATTCAGTACGGCATAAAATTCTTGTTCTAAAACATGCTTTTCAAATCGAAATGGGTTGATCGCAATCAACCCATTTCGATTTGATTTAACGATAAAAAAGGTGTGCGGTTTTATAGAAAATTGAATTTTACGATGGTGTAACAAAACATTGAAAACTTTTCTAGACTAATTTGATATGAAATGCTAACTTACTAATTAGCCTTTTTCAGAAAGCATTTTTCAAAATAAAGTTATTATTTGAGCGCGAGAATCGACAGATTCTCTTTTCTAGTCGAATGAAGTTAACCGGTTATCTACAGTTGATAAATCAAAAGCTTCCGTCTTAAGAAGATTTAGAAGGGATTTTCGGTAAAAAAAATTTTGCACGGAAAATCCGCCGGTCTATCGAATCGATTCTCAATGCTGTTTTTGCCGGATGAACGGTTCAGGTAGGTGATTTTATCTAAAAATCAAGGTTTCGGTTCCTGCGAATGCAATTATTTGAAGTAACCAAATATAAAGGGAAAAATTTATGCGATTAACTCGAATTTTAATATTTACGCTGCTTCTAAGTTTGACGATAATTGGTCAAACCAATAGAGGCGGAATCAGCGGAACCGTCACCGACGCTTCCGGCAGTGCCGTTCCGGGCGCTAAAGTCACGGTCACCAACGCCGGAACTAATCAATCGGTCACTTTAACGACGTCCGACAGCGGCGCTTTTTCCGCAAATTCGCTCGAACCGGTGATTTACACCGTGACGGTCGAAGCGGCGAACTTTAAAACCGCGGTCGTCGAAAACATTAAGGTCGATACGGCGAGCATTCAAAGCGTCAACGTCGCGCTTGAAGCCGGAAATATCGCCGAAAAAGTCACCGTCGAGGCGGAAGCGCCCCTGATCAACACCGAAACCGGAACGACCGGACAAACGATCACCGAACGCCAGCTGCAGGAACTACCGCTCAACAACCGGAGCGTGCTCGATTTGGCGATGACGGTTCCGAACGTGTCGGGCGACGCCGGCAGCGAAGACGCCGAAGTGACTTCGAGCCAGCCGGTTCCGGGATTCAACCTGAACATCAACGGCGGTCGTTCGGGCAGCACGACGATGCTGGCGGACGGCGTCAACAATACCGGCGTCGGCATCGCCCGCGCGGTCGTCAGCTTCACGCCGGAAACCGTTCAGGAATTCACCGTTCAGACCTCGGCTTACTCGGCGGAATTCGGTTCGACCGGCGGCGGCGTAATCAACATTACGACCAAGTCAGGCACGAATCGTTTCTCGGGAACGGCGCTGGTTTATCACCGCAATCCGAAATTCAATGCGCAGCCGTACCGCATCGGCAACGCTCCGCGAACGCCCAACAATTTGCGCTATACGCAAGGTTCACTCACAATCGGCGGTCCGGTTTTTCTGCCGCGCTTCGGCGAGGGCACGCCGTATCTTTACGATGGGCGCGACCGCACGTTCTTCTTTTTCGCGTACGAGCCGCGCTGGCGCCAAGATTTTATCACCCAGTCGACGCTGCTGCCGTCTGCCGCCGAACGCGCCGGCGATTTTCGCGGTCTGCGACGAACGGCGAACGGCTGGGTGCCGAATTCGGTTTTTCAGCAATTTAATCTAGTCGAAACCGGACAATCAAATATTTATCAGCAATTCACGCTCAATAACGGACGATTGGTGCCGATCGCTCTCGGAACCGGTCAAACGTATTGTCAATTCGGCGTCGTTCCCGGCGTCACGCCGGGCGCGACGACCAATCCGGCGGGACAACCCGTCTGTGCCGCGAATTATGCGCCGATTGATGCGTTGAACGTCATCCCGCAGGCTTACATCGATCCGACCGCGCAGAAAGTTTTAAGTTTTTTGCCGATGGGCGGCGGTTATTTTCTCGACAACGGGGCGATCTCCAATTACGTCGTTAATCGTCAGGTCACGCAAGACGAAACCCGTTACACCTTACGGCTTGACCACAACATTACGAAAAGCAACAAAATAAACTTCCGCGTGACTGTCACGCCCGCGATCGGCGTCCGCAATTTCGGCACCGACGTCAACGGCAGCACCGGCGTTTTCAGCGACGCCAAACAGTACCTGCTCAGCGACGAACATATTTTTACGCCGAACATCGTCAACAACCTGCGTTTCAATTACACGCGCGGCGTATTTAGTGAGGATTTCGCGCCGGAATTTTCGATCAACGGCGGCCGAAACCTCGCCAACGAACTCGGTCTGGGCAGTTTGACGAACGGCGGAATTCCGTTGTTCAACACGAGCGCCGACGGCTACAACGCTTTCGCCAGCATCGGTTCGTCTGGCTCGACCAATAACTTCAACGTCGAAGAGCGTTTCAATATCAACGACATTCTCTATTGGACGCGCGGCAACATGACCTGGAAATTCGGCGTCGATTTGAACCAAGCGCGTCTCAACGTCGTGCCGTTTTTCGCCGCCTCGGGCGGTCGCTGGAATTTCCGCGTTCAGCAAACCAGCCGAAACCGCGGCACCAACGTGGCTGACGGCGGAACGCCGTTCGCCAGCCTGCTGCTCGGAGTTCCTTCGGGCGTCGACGTGCGCCCGCTGTTATTGAATTACGATTACGGCTGGAAGAGCGGCGCCGTCTTCGTTCAAAACGACTGGAAAGTCAGACCGAACTTGACGCTCAATCTCGGTCTGCGCTATTCGCTGCAACTGCCGCGAACGGAGAAAAACGATCTGCAGGGCGTTTTCCGCCCCGATTTGGCTGAGACGGTCACGTTAACGCAGCAGCAACGCGTCAATACGGCGGTCGGGCTCGGGCTGCTGCCGGCGAATTCGCCGGCGACGGCTGTCATTCCGGCTCCGTACAACACTTTGATCCCGACGACCGCGAAGATTCCGGTGTTCGCGTTTGCCGGCCGCGGCGGTCGCTCGCGCTATTTGACGCCGGTCGATTACTGGGGATTCGAGCCGCGTTTCGGTTTCGCGTGGAGTCCGAAGATGAACATTCTCGGGTTCGACACCGAGGAGCGCTCGCTCGTCATCCGCGGCGGCTACGGCATTTCGCATTCGCCGATTACCGGCAACAATCGTCTGCCGAGTCCGGACTTCGGCAATTTCCAGAACATCGGCACGACGGCGACCGGCTCGGCGGTCGGCGGCACGGCGGATCCGACGCAGCCGATTCGTCTGACCGGCAATAATCCGTTCGTGCGCTCTCCCGGACTCGATCAGGCTCTGGGCATCAACGCAGACGGCTTGATCACGACCAACAGCCTCGGCGTGCCTGGTTACGCTTACGCCGGCGACGACGCCAATTCGATTCCGTACGTTCAGAACTGGAATCTGTCGATGCAGTTCGAACTGTTTAAGAACATGGTCGTCGAACTCGCCTACGTCGGCAGCAAGGGAACGCATCTTTACACGCCGCTCCGCAACATCAACCCGTCGAACGTCGATTGGATCGAGCAGCTCGAAGGCAACGGTCTGAACGCCGACAACACTTTCAACGATCCGCTGGGACGCCGCAATTCGCTCGGCACGCAGATTACGATTCCGCGCAGCAGCGTGCTGTCGGAATTCTATGGCTTCAATACGTTGAACCAATACGGCGATCCTTCCGGCAACAGCAGCTACAACGCGGGCTACATCAAGGTTCAGCGCCGCATCTCAAACGGACTCAGCTTCACGTCCAACTACACGTTCAGCAAATCGATCGACGACGCGTCGGACGCTTCGCCCGATACGCGCGTGCTGACCGGCAACGTCATCAGCACCAACGGACAGGTTTATTACGGCGCCGAACGAAGCATCGACCGGTCTGTTTCGACCTTCGACATCACGCATAATTTCAGTACGACCTTCGTCTGGGATTTGCCGTTCGGAAAACGCGGCTATTTCTTCAAAAATGCCAACTCGTTCGTCGAGACCGTGCTCGGCGGCTGGAGCATGTCGGGCGTTTACCGCGCGCAGGGCGGCACTCCGTTCGTCGGCATCGTCACGAACAACCGTCTCGGCGGCGTCAATTACACGATCCGGCTCGACCGCGTCGAGGGCGTACCGCTCAAAAACCCGCGCTGGTCGCCGGACTGCACGATCGGAACGGCGTGCGAACCGTACGTCAACCCGTCGGCGTTCATCCGTCCGGCAAAAGGCAGTCTCGGCAACGCTTCGCGCACGATCGAAGACATCCGCGGGCCGATCCAGCAGTACTTCGATTTCTCGCTGCAAAAGTCGTTCAATCTGCCGTATATCGGCAACGAAGGCAGAAGACGCATCAACTTCCGCATCGATCTGCTGAACGCCTTCAACCATCCGATTTTCCGATTGCAGCCCGCCGGAGCCAACAATACGTTCGGCGGCGTGCCGACCGAAACTGATTTGACGCCCAACGAAATCGCGGCGTGGAACACGGCGAATCCGGGAAACGCGACCACGGCGACGTTCGTCAACGGAATTCTTGCGGGTAACCGCGTCAACGGCGCGTTGCCGCTCGATTTCTTCAGCGTCCGCGTACCGGAAGGCTTCGCGACGACGAATCCCAACGCCTTCGACATCAGAACGGCGGAGGGATTGAAGCTGTATCGTCTGCGGCAGGCTTACAACACCGGTTTCGGCACGCTCTACGCGCCGGCGAACGGTCGCTACCTTCAGTTCGGCATTCGTTTGTTCTTTTAATCGGCCGACGTCGGGAAGGGGGCCTCGACTCCGATCCTCGACAGTCAGCGACGTAAATGATCGCAGTTGCCGATTTTCGCCGGCGGCTGCGATTATTTTTTCCCGAAAAGGAGTTGTCTTATGAACGTTGTTCGGTTATACGTAATCATTTTGCTTTCGATTTTCAGCGTCAAAGCGCAGACCGGTCCGGAAACTCCGCGCGAATGGGTCGATCCCGACACCGGGCACCGCGTCGTGCGGCTCTCGGACGAAGACGGCAGCGCCTCGTTTTATTTTCATCAAAACGGCTACACCGCAAGCGGCGACAAGCTGATTTTTTCCACTCGAAGCGGGCTTTCGACTTATAATTTCAAAACCAAAAAGATCGAACAGATCGTCGAAGGCCGAGCCGGCAGCGTCGTCGTCGGCAAAAAGACGCGCAAGGTTTTTTATACGAAGGGCGACGCGGTTTACGAAACCGACGTCGATACGAAGCAGACGCGCGAGATCGTGAAAGACGCGCGGATTCGCACCGGCTCGGGTTTGGCCGTCAACGCCGACGAAACTCTTTTGGGCGGCGGCATGGAAACCGGCGAACGACCGAAGGAACCGCAAACGCCGCAAAACCAGCCGCGCGGCGACAATTATCCGGGCAAGGGCGAGATGATGGAACGGCGTCTGGCGGCGAAAATCCCGATGGCGCTCTACACGATCGACATCAAATCGGGCGAGATCAAAACCTTTCACCCGGCGACCGACTGGCTCAATCACGTGCAGTTTTCGCCGACCGACCCCGATCTGATGATGTTCTGTCACGAAGGTCCGTGGCACAAGGTCGACCGCATCTGGACGATCCGCACGGACGGTTCCGACTTAAAGAAAATCCACACGCGCACGATGGACATGGAAATCGCCGGACACGAGTTTTTCGGCGCGGACGGAAAATATATCTACTACGATCTGCAGACCCCGAAATCACAGGTTTTCTGGCTCGCGAAATACGAGATCAAGACCGGCAAGCTGACGAAATACAGTCTCGCGAAGCGCGAATGGTCGGTGCATTACAACGTTTCGCCCGACGGCAAGGTTTATTCCGGCGACGGCGGCGGACCGAACTCGGTCGCGCGCGGCGACAACGGACAGTGGATTTATCTCTTTCGACCGAAGGGCGAAAAACTCGAATCGGAAAGGCTCGTCAATCTCGCCAAACACGATTACACGCTCGAACCGAACGCGACCTTCACGCCCGACGGCAAATGGCTCGTCTTCCGCTCGAACATGTTCGGCGCCACGCAGGTTTACGCGGTCGAGGTAAAGAAAGCCAAATAAGAGTTTAGCCACGAACGAGCCCGAAAAAAACACGAAAAAATAATTTAAAGCCATTTCGTGAATTTTCGTGTCCGTCCGTGGCTAAACTCTCAAATCACAATCGCGGGCGCGGCGTTCGCTTTGATTTCGATCGTTTTCGTTCCGAAACGCGCGTGTTTCGCCGTCAGTCGAATCGCGCCCGCCTTTTCGGTCGATTTGATCCAGATCGCGCCGGCCCCGCCGACGAGCGCGAACGGATTATCGCCGATGATTTCGCCGTTTTCGATCGTGAACATAATCGCCGCATGCGCGAACGGCTGCACGTTGCCGAATTCGTCCGTGACCTTGAACACGACGCGCGTGGCGTCGATGCCGTCGGCTGATAATTCCGTATCATCCGCCGTGACGATGAATTGTTTTTCGACGCCCTTCGCCGACATCTTTCGCTCGATCACTTTTTTGCCGCCGATATAGCCCTCGATTCGCAGATCTTCCCAGCCTTTGCCGATCGCGTCGTGCAGATTCGCGACGAACGGCGCGTATTTCAAGTTAGGATAAGTTTTGCGGTCGGGTTCGACTTCCGCGATCAGCCGCGCGCCGACGTAATAACGCAATTTTTCGCAGTTCGAACAAACGAGCGCGTTCGTAAAAGTCTCGTTCTCGTCGCCGCGCGCCCAATCGAACGCCGGTTCGAGGACGATTTCTTCTTCCGGCGAGCACTGCGATTTGTAAAAACCGGCGGCCGGTTTCGGGATGCGGAAAATGTCCGAAACGCCGTGGTAGCAAATGCGGTCTCCCGAGCCGAAATAATCGTGCGTGTTGTAATCGAACGCGCACCAGCCCAGACCGCCCGCGTATTTCGCGTCCGACGCGAGCGCGTCGTGCACGCGCGCGTGGCGATGCGTGTGTTCGCGGATTCGTTCGACGTTGTCGAAGCGTTTCGTCGGGTACATATGCCCGTTAAATTCCGTGTTCAAGTACAACGGATGATTCGGCGGGCGCAAAGGGAAGCCGAAATCGTTCATCGTGTAAACGTCTTCGAGGCGTTCGGAATTATAGCGGAACCGAACGCCGCCGGTTTGCCGCGTATCGTCCAAAGAACGCGCCAGGTTATTTGTGCGCGTGTAAAATTCGCGGTTGTCGCCCGATTCGTTGACGCGCACGCCCCACAGGATGATCGAGGGGTGATTCCAGTCGCGCTCGATCATTTCGCGGACGTGCTGGACGGTCAAATCCTGCCAGGCCTTGTCGCCGATATGCTGCCAGCCGGGAATTTCCTCGAAAACCAAAAGCCCGAGTTCGTCGCACGCGTCGAGAAAATGCACGGATTGCGGATAATGCGACGTGCGCACGATGTTGCATTTCAGCTCTTTTTTGAGAATATAAGCGTCGCGTTTCTGCACGCGCGCCGGCATCGCCTGCCCGACGAACGGGTAAGTTTGATGCCGGTTCAGTCCGCGCAGCTTCAAATGTTTGCCGTTCAGATAAAAACCTTCGGGCGTAAATCTCGCCTCGCGAAAACCGATGCGCGTTTCGTAATGATCATTTACCTTGAAGTCCTTCACCGAAAGCCTCACGCGAACATCGTAAAGTTTCGGATTCCCGGTGTCCCAGAGCTGTATATCGCCAAGATTCTCAAGCGTGATAACGGGCATCGGCGACCGGGAGTTTATCGCCGGAAATCTGATACTTTCATTTTTTTGCGCAATGATCCTCTCGCCGTCACGAAGTTCGACGCTTATTTCATACGTGGTATCCGGCGTAATTGACGCAAGAAAAACCTTTACCTGAAGCAGCCGGTCGTTTTGCAAAACGTTGACGGGTTTGGCGAATACGTTTTCGATAAATGTGTCGTTGACAACTCTCAAATTTACTTCGCGGTAAATGCCGCCGAACGTTAAATAATCGACCATGCCGCCGAACGGCGGAACGTCTTTGCGTTCGGTCGAATCGACCTCGACCGCGAGCACGTTGTCGCCCGCCCAGTCGATGTTTTTCGTCAGCTCGAACGAAAAAGGCGTGTAGCCGCCTTTGTATTCGCCCAAGACTTGACCGTTGATGTAAACTTTCGCCGCCGTCATGACGCCCGCGAAATCTATAAACACGCGCTTGCCCTGCAGTTCCTTCGGCAGCTTGAAATGCCGCCGGTAAACGGAAACGAACATGTATTCCTGCTCGTCGAAGCCGTTCATGGGCAGCATTTTATTCGTATGCGGAATCGTCACGCGCCGGAAATTTTTGTCGTTGAAATTCGGCATCACCGCTTCGGGCGTGAATTTTTCGCTGTACAGCCAGCGATGATTGAGCGGAATAACGCGCCGCTCGGAAACGCTCGCGGGCAAGACAACGTTTTGCGGCAACGTTTCGGCATCGGCGGTCGAATTCGTCAGCAGGGAAAAACCAGCCGCGCCGATCGCGCTTGTTTTAAGAAAATTTCGTCGGTTTAATTTGGAATTTTTCATGATAAACAAAAAGCATCTGAAATTTGAAATCTGAAATCGCGAACACGAGTTCGCCTATTTTTTCTTGGCGAAACCGCGCAAACCGAGCCAATCGGCGCAGCGCTGAGCCCAACTCGCCAGAATCGGGTTCGTCGGCGCTAAACCGAAACCGTGCGGGCCCTGTTCATAGAGATGAAATTCGAACGGCACGCCGGCTTTCCGCAAAGCCGCTGCGAAAAGCAGGCTGTTTTCGACCGGCACCGTCGCATCGGTCATCGTATGCACCAAAAACGTCGGCGGCGTTTCTTTCGTCACCTGAAGCTCGTTCGAATAAAGCTCGATCAAATCCGCCGAAGCATTTTCGCCCAGAAGATTTTTTTTCGAGCCCTGATGCGCGAATTCGCCCATTGTAATTACGGGATAGATCAAGACCATCAGATCGGGCCGCGAGCCGGCGCGGTCGAGCGGGTCGGCGGCCTCCGGCTTGCCCGCGTCGAAATGCGTGCCGAGCGTCGAAGCGAGGTGCCCGCCGGCGGAAAATCCTAAAACGCCGATGCGTTTTTCGTCCAGATTCCATTCTCGCGCGCGGGCGCGAATCGTTCGCAGAGCGCGCGCCGCGTCGAGCAATTGGTTTGGTTGGTGATAACGCATGCCGAGCCGGTATTTCAGGACGAAAGCGGAAATCCCCAATGAATTGAGCCATTTTGAGACGTCTGAGCCTTCCTTCACGTCCGACAGCCGCGCGTAGCCGCCGCCCGGACAGACGAGCATCGCCGCGCCGGTCGCCGTTTCTTTCGGGGCGAAAAAAGGAGTGATGGTCGGCGTGTCCTGCGGTTCTTTCCCGACCGCGTTCGGCACGCCGTTTTCCCACAAAACAACCGGCGTGGATTGAGCATTCATTTTCGTCATACACGCAAAGAACGTTAAAACTAAAATCAGGAATTTCATAATCATCGAGGCGAGCATACTTCTCGTTTTATAAAGAAGGATTTACCAACAGTTAATTGGAGTTACCAATCAATATGAAAAACTCATTCAAAAAATAGTAAAACTTCCGGCCGTCTAAAATATAAATTTTAATCAAATCTTTTGACCTTTTCAGATATTATGTTATCTTTTAGAAAACCGCTTAACTAAGATGGGTAATTATAAAATAGTTTAAGAATACCTAAAACCGCAACCCGCGAAAGCAAATCTTTCGGCTCATTGATGTTTTTGAAAACGATCATTAACATTTGCCGAATTTTGAATGCGAAAACTGACAAATATAACCGAAATCGGAGAAATTTTTATTTCTAAGTTCCGATTTCGGATTTCGGAATATGTTTATAGCAAAATTACATTCCTTAAAATTTAGGGCGCGTTTAGTGGTTCTGATAATTCTCTGTGTTTTGCAGATCGTTTCGATTCAAGCGCAGAGAAAACGCCAGTCTTTCGACGGCGATCTGCCGGACTGGACGCGCAAAACCGGCGCTCGGCGCGTGCCTCAAACGAAGAAAATCTTTTCCGCCAATGATTTTGGCGCGAAGCCCGACGGCGCGACGAATTCGACCCGGGCCATTCAGAAAGCGATCGACGAAGCGGCGAAAAAAGGCGGCACGGTCGCGTTTGAAAAGGGCGTTTACGTGACCGGCGCGCTTTTTTTGAAAAGCAATGTTCACCTGCGCGTCGACGACGGCGTTACTTTGCTTGCGAGTCACGACGAAAGCGAATACCCGCGGCTTCCGACGCGCGTCGCCGGCATCGAAATGCCGTGGCCGGCGGCTTTGATCAACGTCAACGACGCGAAAAACGTCCGCGTTTCCGGCCGCGGCACGATCGACGGCAACGGCAAAAAATGGTGGGATAAATACTGGAATCTGCGCCGCGAATACGAGCCGAAAGGCTTGCGCTGGGCTTCCGATTACGACGCCGAGCGCGTGCGTCTAATGGTCGTTTCGCGCTCGTCGGACGTGACGATCGAAAACGTCAGCCTGCAGCGCTCAGGTTTCTGGACGGTGCAGATTTTGTATTCCGAGTTCGTAACGGTCGACGGCGTCAAAATCTCGGACAACGGCGGGCCGAGCACCGACGGCGTCGACGTCGATTCTTCGAGTTACGTGCTGATCCAAAATTGCGACATCGACAACAACGACGACGACATTTGCCTGAAAGCCGGGCGCGATTTCGACGGTCTGCGCGTGAACCGTCCGACCGAGTACGTTTTCATTCGCGACAATCTGATCCGGCGCGGCGGCGGCGTCGTGTCGTTCGGTTCGGAAACTTCGGGCGGCATCCGTCACGTCGTCGCGCTCAACAACCGCGGCGTCGGCACGAAAGAGGGCGTGCGCTTCAAATCGGCGAAAACGCGCGGCGGCTACGTCGAAGACGTGCTCGTGCGCGGGCTTAAGATGGAAAACGTCGCGCTGCCTTTTACGTTCACCCTGAACTGGAACCCGAGCTATTCGTACGCGACGATCCCCGCCGGCATGACCGATTACCCGGCTTATTGGAAAGTGATGAACACGCCGGTCCTGCCGATCGAGCGCGGCCACTGCCTGTTCCGCAATATCAGAATCGAAAACGTCGAGGTTACGGGCGCGAACCGCATTTTCTCGGCGGAAGGCTTGCCCGCGAAAACGATTCAGAACGTGACTTTTTCGAACATTACGGCGGAAGGTAAAGAAGCCGGCGCGATTCAGTACGCCGAAAACTGGAAGATGGAAAACGTGAAATTACGCACCGATTCGGGCGGAAACGTGAAAGTCTCCGACAGCAAAAACGTCGAAGCGCCGCAGGCGTCGAAAAAATAAACATTATGAGCAGAATAATTAAAAGCGTGTTGCTGTTGTCGCTTCTGTTCGGATTTTCGGCTTTACCGAAATTTATCGCGCCGATCGAAGCGCAGTCGCGTACCGCGCCAAGCTTTTACAATATCCGCGCCTTCGGCGCGAAGGGCGACGGCAAAACGCTCGATACGAACGCGATAAACAAAGCGATCGACGCGGCTTCGGCGGCGGGCGGCGGAACGGTTTTCTTTCCCGCCGGAACGTATCTATCGTTTTCGATCCGTTTGAAAAGCAACATCACGCTTTACCTGGACAACGGCGCGACGGTTCTCGCCGCCGATCCCGCCGTGCACAAGGGAAAATACGACATGTTCGAGCCGAACGAATGGGACATGTATCAGGATTTCGGGCATTCGCATTGGAAAAATTCGTTGATGTGGGGCATCGGAATCGAGAACTTCGCCATTGTCGGGCAGGGCCAGATCGACGGCAAAGGCTTGTCGCGCCGCAGCCCGGGTCCGCAGAAGCCGCGCACCGAAGGCGAAACGCCGTCGAGCATGAAAGACAACGTCTCGCCGCTCGGCGAAACCTCGCCGCTCAAGGAAATGGAAGGTTTGGGCACCAAAGCGATCGCGTTAAAGTCGAGCCGCAACATCACTTTGCGTGATTTTACGATCTTTCGGGGCGGGCATTTCGCCGTGCTCGCGACCGGCGTCGACAACTTGACGATCGACGGTTTGCGGGTCGATACGAACCGCGACGGCTTCGACATCGACGCGTGCCGCAACGTGCGCATCTCGAACGTGCAGGTCAACACGCCGAACGACGACGCGATCGTCTTGAAAAGCTCTTACGCGCTCGGCTTCGCGCGCGCGACCGAAAACGTTTCGATCACGAACTCGCAGGTTTCCGGCTTCGACCTCGGCACGATGCTCGACGGCACCTTCCGAACGACGCAGGAATTTGCGCCCGATAAAGACCGCGTCACGGGGCGCATAAAATTCGGCACCGAATCGAACGGCGGGTTCAAAAACATCACGATCTCGAACATCAATTTCGTGCATTGCCGGGGGCTCGCGATCGAAACGGTCGACGGCGGCAACATCGAGGACATTTCGATTTCGAACATCACGATGCGCGACATCACGACCGCGCCGATCTTTATTCGTTTAGGCAAGCGCCAGCGCGGTCCCGAAGGCTCGCCGATCGCGAAAATCCGGCGAATCCTGATCGACAACGTCGTCGTCTCCGACGCGCATCACGAGTTCGCTTCGATCATCGCCGGGCTCGCCGAAAGCCCGGTCGAAGACGTGCGGCTGTCGAACATCCGCATTCATTACAAGGGCGGCGGCAGCGTCGAGGACACGCGCCGTGAGGTGCCCGAAAACGAGAGAAGTTATCCCGAGCCGAGCATGTTCGGCACGATTCCGGCGTACGGTTTTTACGTGCGCCACGCGCGCGGTGTAACGTTCGACAACGTCGAGGTTTCGTTCGAAAAAACGGACGCGCGACCGGCGTTTTTGCTCGATAACGTCGCCAACGTCGAGTTTTTCAGGACGAGCGCGCAGTTAGCGCCGGGCGCGAAAACGTTCGTCCTGAAAAACGTCTCGAATTTCAGCACCGTCCAAAGCCGCAATGTGGGCGATGAAAAATTCGAACGCGTCGAGAAAAGAGAGTTTTAAACTTCGGTGTGGATAAGAAGTGATAAGTGATAATTAATAACTTTTCACCTTTTGCTGATCGGCTTTCACTCATTCCGGAGCATTTTCGTTTAATTTATGAAAAACTACAGAGCTCTGATTTACCTGTTGATTTTGGCTTTGGTCGGCGTTGCCTCTAACCAAAAAAATTACGCGCAGGCGCGCGTGACGACGACGTTCGATGCCGGTTGGTGCTTTTTTAAGGGCAGTGCGGAGAACGCCGAGAAAACTCAATTCGACGATTCGGTTTGGAGAAAGCTCGATGTTCCGCACGACTGGAGCATCGAGGGACCTTTCGATGAAAAAAATCCGACGCGCGGGCAGGGCGGTTTTCTGCCGTCGGGCGTTTCGTGGTATCGCAAGGCATTTAAGGTTTCGGAAAAAGACAAAGCGCGCCGCGTTTTCATCGAGTTCGACGGCGTGATGGGCATCAGCGACGTGTTCGTCAACGGCGTTCATCTCGGACAGCGCCCGTCGGGTTACATCAGTTTTTCGTACGATCTGACGCCGCATCTTAACTTCGGCGGCGAAAACGTCATCGCCGTGCGCGCCGACACTTCCTTGCAGCCCGCCTCGCGCTGGTACACCGGCGCGGGCATTTACCGGCACGTGCGTCTTGTTTTAAAGGACGCGGTTCATATTCCGCAGTACGGCACGTTCGCGACGACGCCGCAAATCGATGAAAAACAGGCGACGGTTTCGGTCTCGAACGAGGTTTCAAACCGGGCGAGCGGCGCGAAAACGATTTCGCTGCGCGTCGACATTTTCGACCCGAACGGAAGAATCGTCGCTTCGGAAGAAAGCCGATCGATCAGTCTCGCGCCGAATGAAACGAAGAGTTTCGCATTGAATTTGACCGTCAAAAAACCCCGGCTCTGGCACGTCGAACGCGGCGTGCTTTACAAAGCCGTCGCGCGCGTTCGCGAAAACGGCAAAACGCTCGACGAGGAAACCGTTTCGTTCGGCATCCGCGAATTTCACTTCGACGCGAAAACCGGTTTCTGGCTCAACGGCGAGAATTTTAAGGTCAAAGGCGTTTGCCTGCATCACGACGGCAGCGCGTTCGGCGCGGCGGTGCCGCTCGCGGTTTGGGAAAGAAGGTTAAAGGAATTAAGAAAACTCGGCGCGAACGCGATCCGCACGGCGCATAATCCGCCGGCGCCGGAGTTTCTGGAGCTCGCCGACCGGATGGGCTTTCTCGTCATGGACGAGCTTTTCGATCAATGGACGGTCGCGAAAAATCCGTACGATTATCATCTTTATTTCAAGGAATGGTCGCAGCGCGACGTGCGCGACACCGTCCGGCGCGACCGCAATCACCCGTCGATCATTCTATGGAGCGCCGGCAACGAGATTCACGACACGCCGAAGCCGGAAATCGCGATTCCGATCCTCAAAGGTCTGGTCGAAACTTTTCACGCGCACGACCCGACCCGACCCGTCACGCAGGGGCTTTTTCGCCCGAACGTGAGCAAGGATTACGACAACGGACTCGCTGATCTGCTCGACGTCGTCGGGCAGAATTACCGCGAAAAGGAAATCCTCGCCGCGCACCGGCAAAAACCGACGCGCAAAATCATCGGCACGGAAAACACGCACGAGCTCAATCAATGGCTCGCCGTGCGCGATAATCCGGAATATTCCGGGCATTTCGTATGGTCGGGAATCGATTACCTCGGCGAAGCCGTCAAGTTCCCGAACGTCGCGTATCCTTCGGGCTTATTGTGGAAAACCGCCGAGCCGCGCCCGCTCGCGTTTCAGCGGCGAAGCTGGTGGACGCTTGATCCGATGGTTTACATCGCGCGCCGCGTCGCGCCGACGCCGCGCCTTCCGACCGATCCCGGCTACGATCCGGTCGCGGAACGCCGCCCGCAGGTTTTGTTTTCCGACTGGACGCCGAAAAACCTTGCGGCGCATGAGGAGAACGTCGAAATCTACAGCAACTGCGAGGAAGTCGAATTGTTTCTGAACGGAAAATCGCTCGGCGTGAAATCGAAACCGGCCGACGACAGTCCGCGCAACTGGAAGGTCGATTTCGAAGCCGGAACGATCAAAGCCGTCGGCCTCAACGGCGGCAAAGCGGTCGCCGAATACGAGCTTAGGACGGCGGGCAAGCCGTCGAAAATACTGCTGTCGGTCGATCGGAAAACGCTTTTCAATAATTGGGACGACGTCGCGTTCGTCACCGTTTCGGTCGTCGACGCGAACGGCACGCTCGTGCCGGACGCGTCGGATTTGATAACCTTCGGAATCGCGGGCGCGGGCGTTCTGGCGGCGGTCGACAGCGCCGACGTCGGCAGCATCGAATCGTACCGGGGCACGACGCGCCGCGCTTTTCAGGGCACGTGCTTCGCGATGCTGAAGGCGAACGCCGCCGTCGGAAAAATCACTTTAACGGCGACCGCGCCGAATCTGCAGGGCGGTTCGATAACGGTCGACGTCGCCCGGGCGAAATAGCCGTCCGCCGAACGGTAAATCATCGCGGACCTTTACACGCGGCTAAAGAAATGAGAAACACTGAAACGAAAAAATTCAAAAAAACGGTTCGGCGCGCGATTTTCCTGTGCGGTCTTCTACTGACCGCGACGATATTTGCCCGGGCGCAGAGCGGAGCCGAAACAACCGTCGCGCCGACTTCGGTCGTCGACGTTTGGGCGGACGGCAAGATGCCCGGAAACGCCGCCGCCGAACCCGAAACGGAAATGCCGGCGCGAGGCGACAACGTGCTGCGAATCACGAACGTCAGCCGCCCGACGCTCGCGCTTTTCCCGGCGAAAAATAAAAACGCGCCGGCCGTAATTATTTGTCCCGGCGGCGGTTACAGTTACGTGACCTACAACAAAGAGGGCGCGGAAGTCGCCGCATGGCTCAATTCGCTCGGCATCACGGCGCTGGTTTTGAAATACCGGACGCCGAAAAACCGCGAGGGCGCGTTTCAGGATTTGCAAAGAGCCTTAAGGCTCACGCGCGCGAACGCGAAAGCATGGAGCATCGATGCGAAAAAAATCGGCGTCATCGGATTTTCGGCGGGCGGGCATTTAGCGGCGAAAGCCGCCGGTTTGTTCGAAAACCGGTCGTACGCGGCGCTCGACCCGGTCGACAAAAAAAGCGCGCGGCCCGATTTCGTCGTGCTGGTTTATCCGGCTTATCTCGAAAAAGACGGCGCGCTCGCCGCCGAATTGAACTTGCGGGCGAAAATTCCGCCGACGCTCATCGTGCATAACGAGGACGATGCGAGCTTCATCGCCGGCAGCAAAATTTATCACGCGGCGCTCGAGCGGGCGAAAATAAAAAATTCTTTTTTGCTTTACAAAACCGGCGGGCACGGCTACGGTTTGCGCTCGTCGAAAGACGTCGGGGCCTGGACGAAGGATGCCGCGAAATGGCTCAAAAAGAATGTTTTAAATTAGATTTTATGCCGTTCGGCAGACCGTCGAACCGTTTCGGTTTTGCTACATTTAAACTTGTAATGAGCGTCAAAACAACAGCTTGTCTCGCAGACGAATCGCGATTCGCCGTGTTGATTTTGCCGCGAAATCATTAAATACAAGGAGTTTGGAGCACAAAAATTATGAAATATCGTGAATTGGGAAGAACCGGATTTAAGGTTTCCGAAATCAGCTTCGGCGCGTGGGCGATCGGCGCCGATTGGGGAAACACGAACGACGCGGAATCGCTCGCCGCTTTGCATCGCGCGGTCGATCTCGGCGTCAATTTTTTCGACACGGCGGACGTTTACGGCGACGGGCGCAGCGAACGTCTTTTGGCGGAATTAAAACGTGAGCGCGGCGAGCAAATCGTCATCGCGACGAAAGCCGGCAGGCGACTCGATCCGCACGTCGCAGAGGGCTACACCGGCGAAAACATCGCGCGGTTTATCGAACGCAGCCTGCGCAATCTGAACACCGACGCGCTCGATCTCGTGCAGCTGCACTGCCCGCCGACCGAGGTTTATTATTTCCCGGAGCTTTTCGGCGCGCTCGACGATTTGCAGAAAGCGGGAAGAATCAAAAATTACGGCGTCAGCGTCGAAAAAGTCGAAGAAGCGATCAAGGCGATCGAGTATGAAAACGTCAAAACCGTCCAGATCATTTTCAATATTTTTCGACAGCGCCCGGCCGATCTGTTTTTCGATCTGGCGAAGCGGAAAAATATCGGCATCCTCGCGCGCGTGCCTTTATCGAGCGGCATGTTGACCGGCAAGATGACGCGCGACACCGAGTTTTCGAAAGAAGATCACCGCAATTACAACCGGCACGGCGAGGCTTTCGACGTCGGCGAAACCTTTTCGGGCGTGCCGTTCGAAACCGGTCTGGCGGCGGTCGAAGAGCTGCGCGAACTCGTGCCCGAAGGCATGTCGATGACGCAGTTCGCGCTGCGCTGGATTTTGATGTTCGACGCCGTCACGTGCGCGATTCCGGGCGCGAAACGCCCCGCGCAGGCGGAAGAAAACATTTCGGCGGCTGATTTTCCGCCGCTTTCCGGCGAAGCGGTGCAGGCGGTGCGCGAAATCTACGCCGCGCGAATTCGTCCGCATGTGCATCATCGCTGGTAGGGGAATTGGAGCGAATCTCAGAGGTAAGCCGCGAACAAACACGAAAAGGCACGGAAAATAAATTAAAAACCTTTCCTGTTAATTCGTGTTTGTTCGCGGCTCAAAAAAAATATGAGGAGTCTTTTAACCGCAATCACTTTTTGTCTGCTTTTTTCAATCGCCGCGGACGCGCAGATCGGCAGGCGTTTCCCGTCCGAGAAAAGAATCGTCAAGGACCCGGTGACGGGCGTCATGCTGACGTTTTTGACGAGCGCGCCGAACGGCGACGCGAAAATCTACCAGACGCATAATCAATGGACGTCCGACGGGCAATGGCTGATTTTTCGCTCGGGCAGGGTCAAAGGCGAAGCGATGGCGGTCAACGAGAAAACCGGCGAGATGGTTCAGGTCACCGAAGGCGGCTACACCGGAATGCTGAACGTCGCGCGCAATTCGATGAAGCTGTATTTCATGCGCGACCCGAACCGCGCGCCGGGCGAACGGCGTGCCGCCCGCCCGCTCGAAATCGTCGAAATCGACCTCGATAAGCTTTTCGCCGACAGTCTCGCCGGCAAAGCGAAGCCGAAAGAAGCTTACGAGCGGATCTGCGGCACGACGCCGCCCGAAATACAAGCCGGCGGCGACATGGCGCTCGACGGCGACGAGCAGTGGGCGTATTTTCGCGTCGGGCGCGACGAAGCGGCGCGGCATCTCGCGCCGGGAACGAAGATCGAAGGCAATTTCGGTCCGCGCAATATGGGCGCGGGGCCTTCCGGCATCGCCGCGATGAACGTCAAAACCGGCGCGATCAAACACGTCGTTTCCGTGCCGTTTCAAATCGGGCACATTCAAACCAACCCGTGGGTGCCGGGCGAGATCGTTTTCTGCTGGGAAACCGGCGGCAAATCGCCGCAGAGAACCTGGACGGTGTCGGCGGACGGCGGCGGGCTGAGACCTTTGTATCCCGAGTCGGAATACGAATGGGTGACGCACGAAGCGGTCATTTCGAAGGACGAGGTCGCGATCGCGATCATGGGGCACCGCCAGATTCCCGGCAGCCCGAAAATCGCCGCGCCGGGAACGGACGTCGGCGGCGCGAACCCCGGCCAAGACCCGGCGTGGGGACCGTCGGGAACGCGCGCCAAACCGACCGGCTTGGGAATCGTCAATCTGCGGACGCGCGAAATGTCGATCGCCGGGCAAACCGCCTCGGGCAGCGGACTGTGGCACGTGACGGGGTCGCCGGACGGTCGCTGGGCGGTCGGCGACGATTTCGAGCGCAACATTTACCTGATCGACCGCCGCACGCGCGAGATGATTTTGTTGTCGGCCGGGCATAAAACGACCGCCGCCGATCACCCGCACCCGACGATGAGCCCGGACGGCACGCGCGTTCAGATTCAGTCGGCGATGCTTTCCGAGGACGGGAGATCGATGAACATCTGCATCATTCCCGTGCCGGAAGAATGGCTTAAACGGAAATACCAGTAGATTTTGGATTTTGGATTTTAGATTATGAAGAACTTCGTTTGGCTTTTTATCCTTTTGCTGAACGTTTCGGCGTTTAATATTCAGGCGGAAGTGCGTCTGCCCGACGTTTTGGGCGATGCGATGGTTTTGCAGCGAAACCAAAAGGTGCCGATCTGGGGCGGCGCCGAGGCGGGCGAGGCGGTGACAATCAGTTTTCAAAAACAGAAAATAACCGTCGTCGCCGACGCGGACGGGAAATGGCGGGTTGACTTAAAGCCTCTGATAGCCGATCTCGCGCCGCATGTCTTAACGATCGAAGGCAAAAACAGGATAGAGCTGAAAGATATTCTGATCGGCGAGGTCTGGCTCGTCGCCGGACAGTCGAATATGCAGCTCACTTTGCGCGAAACGGCGAACGGCGAGGAAGTTCAAAGACGGGCGAATCACCCGAACATCCGTCTTTTCAACGCGAGCCGCGAGGTCGCTTTCAAGAAAAAGGCGGGAAAATTAGGCGAATGGAACATTTGCACGCCCGAAACGGTCAAAGAGTTTTCCGCCGCCGGTTATTATTTCGGCGTCGAGCTGGAACGGGATTTGAAAGTGCCGATCGGTCTTATCAATTCGTCCTACGGCGGCTCGCAAGCCGAAGCGTGGACGCCGGTCGAATATTTGACGGCGCATCCGGATTTGAAGGCGACGGTCGAACGCACGAAAATCTGGGACGAAGAGCGTTCGCGCGTGCGCGCCGAATATACGGAAGCGCTCGTAAAATGGCGCGAGGAATCGGAAAAGCGTAAAGCCGCGGGCGTGCGACCGTCGCCGTCGCCGGGCGTGCCGGACGCTTTGCGCGAATACCGCATCGCGGCGTCGATTTACGATCGAATGATCGCGCCGCTCGTGCCGTTCGCGGTCAAGGGCGCAGTCTGGTATCAGGGCGAATCGAACGAAGCGCGCGCCGAGCAGTACAATACTTTATTGCCCGTCATGATCCGCGCGTGGCGCGAGCGCTGGGGACAGGATGATTTCCCGTTCGGCATCGTGCAGCTTCCGAATTACCGCCGCGCGTCGGAAAACCCGGAAGAATCCGCCTGGAGCTTTCTGCGCGAAGCCCAGCGCCGCGCCGCGCAAAACACGGCGAACGCGGGCTTGATCGTGACGATCGACGTCGGCGAGGCGAACGACATTCACCCGAAAAACAAGTCGGACGTCGGACACAGAATGGCGGTCTGGGCTTTGAAAGACGTTTACGGGGTAAAAATAACGGACGCGCCGCGCTTCAAAAAAGCCGCAATAAAGGGCGCGAAAATCATTCTGACGTTCGACGAAGTCGGCGGCGGTTTGAAAATCCGGGACGGCACGAAATTGGACGAATTCGCGATCGCCGGCGCGGATCGCAAATTCGTCTGGGCGGAAGCGAAAATCGTCGGGAAAGACAGAGTCGAGGTTTGGTCGCCGCAGATTCCGCAGCCGGTCGCGGTGCGCTACGCCTTTAACAGCAATCCGAAGCATCCGAATCTGACGAACGATTCCGGCATTCCGGCGGCGCCTTTTCGGACCGACGACTGGGCTGACCCGACCGCCGGAAAACGTTGAAAAACTTAAAACAAAAAGTGGAAAACGGAAAATTGAATCGCCGTTTATTTTCCATTTTTCATTTTCCGTTTTCCGTTAGGCTTTGTATATTTAAAGAATGTTTGATTTAAAGGAACATCCGCATCGCAGGTTCAATCCCTTGACGCGCGAGTGGCTGATCGTCTCGCCGCATCGCACGAAACGACCGTGGCAGGGACAAATCGAAAAGCCGAACACCGAAATCGCGCCCGTTTATGATCCGACCTGTTATCTTTGTCCGGGCAACAAGCGCGCCGGCGATCACGTCAATCCCGATTATGCGGACGTGTTCGTATTCGACAACGATTTCGCGGCGCTCCAGCCCGCCGTTCCCGCCGGGAATTTGAACGAAAAAGATTTATTGATCGCCGAAAGCGAGCGCGGAATCTGCCGCGTCCTCTGTTTTTCGCCGAATCACGGGCTGACGCTCGCGCGAATGGAAGCGGGCGACATCAAAAAAGTGGTCGACGAATGGGCGCGGCAGTACCGCGAGCTCGGCGCGTTCGACTTCATCAATCACGTGCAGATTTTCGAGAACCGCGGCGAGATGATGGGCAGCAGCAACCCGCACCCGCACGGGCAGATCTGGGCGAGCGAATCGATTCCGAACGAGCCGACGAAAGAGATCGGCGCGCAAGCGGCGTACTTTAAAGAAAACGGCAGCTGTCTGCTGTGCGATTATCTGAAACTGGAAATGGAAAAGCGCGAGCGGATCGTCGTCGAAAACGATTCGTTCGCCGCGCTCGTGCCGTTCTGGGCGGTTTATCCGTTCGAGGTGATGATTCTCGGCAAAAATCACCGCGGCGCGATCGACGAATTCGACGCGGCGGAAAAAGCGGATTTCGCCGATATTTTAAGACGGCTGACGACGCGTTACGACAATCTTTTTCTGACGCCTTTTCCGTATTCGATGGGTTTTCACCAAAAGCCGACCGACGGCGGAAATTACGATTACCTGCATTTTCACGCGCATTTTTACCCGCCGCTGCTCAGGTCGGCGACCGTCAGGAAATTCCTCGTCGGATTCGAACTGCTGGGCAGCCCGCAGCGCGACATCACGCCGGAATCGGCGGCCGAAAGGCTGCGCGGCTTAAGCGAAATTCATTATCTGGAGTCATAAAAAGATGGACATCGAAGCGCTCAAATCGGAATTCTCTCGAAAGTACGGCACCCGCCCGCGAATTTTCCGCGCGCCCGGACGGGTCAATCTGATCGGCGAGCACACCGATTACAACGACGGTTTCGTGATGCCGTGCGCAATCGATTTCGCGACTTACATGGCGGCCGCCGAAAGAACCGACCGGAAAATTCGAATCGCTTCGATGAATTTTCCGGGCGCGTACGAATTCGATCTGGATAAACAGGAAATCGAGACGGCGGAAAGCTGGGCGCGCTACGTCGAGGGCGTCGCCTCGATTCTGGAAAGGCGCGGTTATCGTCTGAAGGGCGCGGACCTTCTGATCGACAGCAACGTGCCGATCGGCGCCGGGTTGAGTTCGTCGGCCGCGCTGGAGGTTTCGGTCGGTTTCGCGCTTTCCGCCCTTTCAGGCGTCGAAGTCGAAAAATGGCAGCTCGCAAAAATCGGGCAATCCGCCGAACACGAATACGCCGGCGTGAGAAGCGGCATCATGGATCAGTTCGCGTCCGTTTTCGGGATCGAGAATCACGCGCTTTTTCTCGACTGCCGTTCGCTCGAATGGTCGCCGATCCCGCTCTCGACCGCGAAATTCATCATTTGCAACACGCGCACGAAACACGATCTGGCGGACGGCGAATACAATAAACGCCGCGCCGACTGCGAAGAAGCCGCCAAGCTTTTGGGGCATGAATCGCTGCGCGACGTTTCGCCGGCGGAATTTGACGAGAAATCGAAGGAATTGCCGGAAAGGCTGAAAATGCGCGCCCGCCACGTCATCACGGAGAATCAGCGCGTCCTCGACGCCGTCGATTCGCTGCAAAAAGGCGATCTCAATCGTTTCGGGGAGCTGATGAACGCGTCTCATGAATCATTGCGCGCGGATTACGAGGTTAGTATCGAGGAACTCGACTTGATGGTCGAAATCGTGCGCGCGCAGCCGGGCGTGCTCGGCGCGCGAATGACCGGCGGCGGTTTCGGCGGCTGCACTGTAAATCTGCTCGACCGCGACGCCTCTGCCGCGTTTCTCGAAACGGTCTCGACCGAGTATCAAAAAGCGACCGGCATCACGCCGGAAATCTACGTCTGCAATGCCTCCGAAGGCGTTTCCGAAATAATTTAAAGTTTTGAAATTGGATTGACCAATTTTGTTTGGGATTAATTTGCTTTTTAATCGAAAAGTTGTTATTCTCCTGTTTTCAACGATGGTTAACCGGTTTTCTTTCGTTAACGAATCAACTGCACCGACTTAATTTCAGGGCGTTGGCCGAAATCTTTCCGGCGGTTTTGATTTAAGGGATTTTCCAAAGAGCCATCGGTCATCAATCAATTAAATCTTTTTTATTATGAGCAATCAAGCAGCATCGAAATCAAAATTTAAGTTCGTGAAATACCTTTGGAACGACGAGGAGGTCGAAGGCCTGGACGGCGTCGACCGTTTGGTTTATCGCTCGAATCGTCTCGGCGACGATCTGACTTTGACCAACACCGGCGGCGGCAACACTTCGTCGAAATTGATGGAAAGCGACCCGCTGACGGGCGAAGAGGTCGAAGTGCTCTGGCTGAAAGGTTCGGGCGGCGACCTGCGCACGGCGAAACGCGACGGCTTCGCCTCGCTCTATCTGGACAAAGTCCGCGCGATGAAACCGCTTTACCAGAATCACCCGGAAAACGGACCGAAAACGCCGATCGAAGACGCGATGTACCCGATGTACGCGCACTGCGTTTACGGGCTTAACCCGCGCGCCTGCTCGATCGACACGCCGCTGCACACGTTGGTTCCGCACAAGCACGTCGATCACCTGCATCCGAATGCGGTCATCGCGATCGCCGCATCGGTCAACCAGGAAAAACTGACCAGGGAAATCTACGGCGACGACGTGATTTATATTCCGTGGCAGCGTCCCGGTTTCGACATCGGCTTGAAGATCGAAGAGTTGATTAAAGAAAATCCGAACGCGAAGGGCATTCTTTTGGGTCATCACGGCATGAGCTCGTGGAACAACGACGACAAGACCTGTTACGAAACCGCGCTCGAAATCATCGACCGCGCCGCCGCTTATATCGAAGCGCACGACCAGGGCGAAAATACTTTCGGCGGGCAGAAATACAAGGCGTTAGATGATGAAACCCGCCAGCGTCTGCAGGCGGAAATCATTCCGTTTATTCGCGGGCAGGTTTCGATTTACAAACGCTTCGTCGGCACCGTACAGGACGACGCCCGAATGCTGCGTTTCGTCAATTCGCACGACGGCCCGCGCCTCGCCGAGCTCGGCACGTCGTGCCCGGACCATTTTCTGCGCACGAAAATCAAACCGCTGTTCGTCGACTGGAATCCGGAAACCGGCGACCTCGAATCATTGAAAACGGCGATCAGCGAAGGCTTGGTGCAGTATCGCAAAGATTACGCAGATTATTACAACCGCTGCAAGCATCCGGATTCGCCGGC
The DNA here is from genome assembly GCA_036563455.1 of Pyrinomonadaceae bacterium. Lineage (GTDB taxonomy): Bacteria > Acidobacteriota > Blastocatellia > Pyrinomonadales > Pyrinomonadaceae > JAFDVJ01. Next base: position 147,158 of record DATCMK010000031.1, read on the forward strand.
GATGCGCGACCCGAACCCGACCGTCGTTTTGATTCCGGGACTGGGCATGATCGCGTGGGGCAAAAACAAGTCGGAATCGCGCGTGACGGGCGAATTTTACAACTGCGCGATCGAGGTCATGCGCGGCGCGGAAGCGATCGACGAATACGAAGCGATGGATCAGCAGGAAGCTTTCGACATCGAATATTGGCTGTTGGAAGAAGCGAAACTGCGGCGCATGCCGCCCGAAAAAGAGCTCGACCGCCAGATTCACGTCATCATCGGCGCCGGCGCCGGCATCGGCAAAGAAACCGCGCATCGACTTGTTAAAGAAGGCGCGCACATCGTCTGCGTCGATTTGAATGAAGCGGCGGCGCAAGGGACGGCGGACGAGATCATCGCGAAATACGGCCCCGGCATCGGCGTCGCCGGCACCGGCATCTCGAACTGCGGCGTCGCGATCGGTCTGGGCTGCGACATGACGAATCGCGATTCCGTTCGACAGTTATTTGAAAAAGTGATGCTCGCCTACGGCGGCGTCGATTCGGTCATCATCACGGCGGGCGTTTTCGTCGCGCCCGATAAAACCGGCAGAGTCGAAGATTCGAAATGGGATTTCACGTTCGGCATCAACGTCAAGGGCGCGTACATCGTCGCGGACGAAGCTTATAAAATCTTCAAAAAACAGAACTTAACCGGCAACATCATCCTGACGACGAGCGCCAACGCGGTCGTCGCGAAAAAGGGAAGCCTCGCCTACGACACGTCGAAAGCGGCGGCGAACCATCTGACGCGCGAGCTCGCCATCGAATTCGCGCCGCTCGTGCGCGTCAACGCCGTCGCGCCGGCGACGGTCGTCAAAGGCAGCACGATGTTTCCGCGCGACCGCGTGATCGCTTCCTTGACGAAATACGACATTCCGTTCGAAGAATCGGAAGAAACCGAAAGCTTGACCGAAAAACTGTCCGGCTTTTATGCGAAGCGTTCTTTAACGCAGACGCCGATCGAGCCGTCGGATCAGGCGGAAGCCATTTTCCTGCTCGTTTCGAAACGGCTCGGCAAAACGACCGGGCACGTCATTCCGGTCGACGGCGGTCTGGCTGACGGGTTTATGAGATAACGAAAAACGAAAAACGGAAAGCGGAAAATGTAAAACGACTTCTGAATTTTCCGTTTTCCATTTTCCGCTTTCCATTTCACATTAAAAATTATGTCCACAAAATTTGAAATTTCCGACGATTTTATCGCCGAACAGAACCGACAAGCGGAGGAATTTCTGACGGAAGATTTCGAGTACCTCGCCAAAAAACTGCGTCGGAATTTGATCGAAATCGAGGATTTGGTCGAAAAGGCGCAAAATTTTCAGGTCGCCGTGCCGAGTTGGGGCGTCGGCACCGGCGGCACGCGTTTCGCGCGTTTTCCGGGCGTCGGCGAGCCGCGCTCGGTTTACGAAAAGCTCGAAGACTGCGCGGCGATCAATAAGCTCGTGCGCTCGACTTCCGCCGTTTCGCTGCATATTCCGTGGGACAAGCCCGAAAGCGTCGACGAACTGAACTCGTTTGCGCGCGAGCGCGGACTGCAGTTCGACGCGATGAATTCGAATACTTTTCAGGACCGGATCGGGCAGCCGCATTCCTACAAGTTCGGTTCGCTGTCGCACGCCGACCGCGCGGTGCGCGAGCAGGCGATCGAGCATAATCTCGAATGCATCGAGCTCGGCGGAAAGATCGGTTCAAAAGCTTTGACCGTCTGGGTCGGCGACGGCAGCAATTTCGCGGGACAGACGAATTTTCGCCGCGCGTTCGAAAACTACCTCGAATCGATGCGCGAAATTTACGCCCGCATCCCGAACGACTGGCGGCTTTTCATCGAGCATAAAATGTTCGAGCCGGCTTTCTACTCGACCGTCATTTCCGATTGGGGCACGAATTATTACGCGGCGCGCGAATTAGGCGAAAAGGCGTTCTGTCTCGTCGATCTCGGGCATCACGCGCCGAACGTCAACATCGAGCAGATCGTTTCGCGGCTCATTCAATTCGAAAAGCTCGGCGGCTTTCATTTCAACGACAGCAAATACGGCGACGACGACCTCGACACCGGTTCGGTCAAACCCTTCCAGCTGTTTCTGATCTTCAACGAGCTGGTCGACGCCGAAGTCAATAAACTGCCGAATTTCGATCCGGCGTACATGCTCGACCAATCGCACAACGTCACCGATCCGATCGAATCGCTGATGGTCAGCGCGTGCGAAGTCGTGCGCGCCTACGTTCAGGCGCACCTGGTCGACCGCGCCAAACTCGAAGAAGCGCAAAAACGGGGCGACGCGATCGCGGCGCTCGCGACTTTGAAGGAAGCGTTTACGACCGACGTTTCGCCGATTTTAGCGACGGCGCGTGCGCGAAACGGCGGCGCGATCGAACCGGTCAAAGTTTACCGCGCCAGCGCCTACCGCGCCGAAAAAGCCAAGGAACGCCCGGCGCAGGTCGGAATTTCGGCGGGCATCATCTAGACATTTGTCATTCAACATTTATCATTTACCGTTCAAAGTAATAAATGTTGGATGATGAATGATAAATGGTAAATGGTAAATGAACTCTACATCGCCGTCGATCTGGGCGCGGGCAGCGGGCGCGTTTTTCTGTGCGATTTGGGCGCGAAATTTTCGCTCGAGGAAATTCACCGTTTCGCCTATCCGCCGCAGCCGGAAAACGGGTTTTTGCGCTGGGATTTCGCAAAGATTTTCGATGAAATCAAAACGGGCCTGAAAAACGCCGCCCGGCGCGCCAAACAGATAAACCGAAAGATTTACAGTCTCGGCGTCGACAGTTGGGCGGTCGATTACGGGCTGCTCGACCGGCAGGGAAATCTGCTCGCGAATCCGGTTTGTTACCGCGATCCGCGCACGGCGGGCGCGATGGAGAAGGTTTTCGAAAGGCTGCCGCACCGCGCGATTTTCGAAAAAACCGGCATCCAGTTTTTGAATTTCAACACAATCTTTCAGCTTGCGTCCGAGGACGGCGTGCTGAACCGGGCGTCGAAACTGCTGCTGCTGCCGGATTTGATCAATTATTTTCTGACCGGCAAAATACGCGCCGAATACACGAACGCGACGACGACGCAGCTCTTGAACGCGCGGACGAAAAACTGGGATTTCGAGCTGCTCGAAAAACTGGATTTGCCGGCGTCGCTTTTGCCGGAAATTATTCCCGCCGGAACCGATCTCGGATTTTTGAAAGGCGAAATCGCCGCCGAATTGGACCTCGAAAACGTCCGCGTCGTCGCGCCGGCGACGCACGATACCGCGAGCGCCGTCGCCGGCGCGCCGCTCGCCGAACATTGGGCGTATATTTCGTCCGGCACGTGGTCGCTGGTCGGCGTCGAACTCGGTGAACCGCTCATCGACGAGCAAGTCGCGCGCTTTAATTTCACGAACGAAGGCGGCGCGTTCGGGACGATTCGATTTTTGAAAAACGTCATGGGACTCTGGATTTTCGAGTCCTGCCGCCGGGAATGGAAGTCGCGCGGCGTCGACGTCGGATACGAAACGCTCCTGCGCGAAACGAGCGCGATTAAAAATTTCAAGGGATTTATTTTCCCCGACGACGAACGCTTTTTGAACCCGCCCGAAATGCTCGGGGCGATCGCCGAACAGATGCGCGAAAGCGGGCTTTACTTCGACGAAAATCCGGCGGCGGTCTGCAAGATCATTTTCGATTCGCTCGCTTTCCGATACGCCTCGCTGCTCGACGCGATTCGCGATTTGACGGGCGCGAAGCTCGCGGGCGTGCAGCTCGTCGGCGGCGGCGGCCGCAATGATTACCTGAACCAGATGACGGCGAACGCGAGCGGCCTGACGGTTCAGAGCGGTCTCACGGAAGCGACCGTCGCCGGAAACGCGCTCGTGCAGGCGATCGCCGCCGGCAGGTTTAAAGATTTGGACGAAGCGCGCGGATTCGTCCGCGGAAACGTCTCGCTCAAGGCGTTCGCGCCGCAGGAATTGGTCGATTTAAGCGCGCTGCGGCATATTTACAGGGACGTCGAGGCGAAATACATCAAATAACGCGCGCCCGCGGAAATTTATGAAACTGTTCAGCAAATACTCGGTTTTTATAATAATCGTCCTCGCCGCCTTCGCCGCCGGCGGGCAAAAAAAGGACGATGCAAAAAGCAAAGCCGCGGCGCCGACTCTGTTCATCATCGGCGATTCGACCGTCAATAATTCGGGCGAAGGCTTTCAGGGTTGGGGCAACGTGGTCGCGGATTTGTTCGACGAAACGAAAATACGGATCGAAAACCGCGCGCGCGGCGGGCGCAGCTCGCGCACGTTTTACACCGAAGGCTTGTGGGAAAAGGTTTTGAGCGAGCTGAAACCGGGCGATTTCGTCCTGATGCAGTTCGGGCACAACGACGGCGGACCGATCGACCGCGAAAAATACCGCGGCTCGATCCGCGGCACCGGCGAGGAAACGCAAAACATCACCGGCGTCGACGGCAAGCCCGAAACGATTCACACATTCGGTTGGTATATGCGAAAATACATCGCGGACGCGAAATCGAAAGGCGCGACGGCGATCGTTCTGTCGCCCGTTCCGCGCAACGTCTGGAAAGACGGAAAAGTCGAGCGCGCCGCGGAAAATTACGGCAAATGGGCGCGCGAAGCGGCGGAAACGGAGAAGGTTTTATTTATCGATTTAAATGAAATCACGGCGCGGAAATATGAAAAGGAAGGCGCGGAAAGAGTCGGCGCCGCGTATTTTACGACGAAAGATCACACGCACACTTCGGCGGCCGGCGCGCGCGTGAACGCCGAATCGGTCGTCGAAGGCTTGCGGGCGCTCAAGAAAAATCCGCTGAAGAAGTATTTGAAATGAGAGGTTGGGTTTTTGGTTTTTGGCTTTTGGTTTTTGGTTCTAAATCAAAATCCGAAAAAGGTGAAAACTGAACGGTCATTCAAAAACCGAAAACCTAATACCCAAAACCAATTCCATCGTGAAAGTTTCGTTATTCATCACATGTCTGGTCGACCAGTTGTGCCCGCAGGTCGGCGTCGCGGCGGTCGAGGTCTTGCGGCGCGCGGGCTGCGAGGTGGTTTTTGACGAACGGCAGACCTGCTGCGGGCAGCCGGCGTTTAACACCGGCTATCGTTCGGAAGCGCGCAAATTCGCCGAACGGTTCATCGAAATCTTTGAAGAATCCGACGCCGATTACATCGTTTCGCCTTCCGGGTCGTGCACGGCGATGGCGCGGCATTTTTACGAGCTTTTCGAAGATGACGAAAAGTGGCGCGCGCGGGCGGAGAAAATCGCCGCGAAGACTTTCGAATTCACGGGCTTTCTGGTCAACGTTTTGAAGATCGAGGACGCGGGCGCGCGTTTCAACGGCAGGCTGACCTGGCACGACGCCTGCCACGCGCTGCGCGATCTGAACTTGAAGCCGGAGCCGCGCGCGCTTTTGAAAAACGTCCGCGACGCCGAGTTCGTCGAGATGAAAAATTCGGACGTGTGCTGCGGATTCGGCGGCACTTTTTCGGTCAAATACCCGGAAATTTCGGTCGCGATCCTCGACAATAAGATCGAGGCGATCAAAGAAACGAACGCCGACGCGGTCGTGGCCTGCGACGCGAGCTGCCTGATGCAGATCGGCGGCAGGTTATCGAGGCTCGGCGTGAAAACGAAACCGCTGCATATCGCGGAAATTCTGGCGAATCAGGAATAGTTCGCCCGCGAAACGCGCGAAATACGCTAAAAGCAAGCCCGAAAAATTTTCGCGTCTTTTCGCGCGTTTCGCGGGCAAAAATGAAAAATGGAACATTTAACCGCCGAAAATTTCGATCAGAACGCGCGCGCCGCGCTCGGGGACGCGCAGCTGCGCGGCGCTTTGCGGAATCTCGCCGACACTTTCGGCGAGCGGCGCAAAGCGGCGATCGCGACGGTTGAAAACTGGCAGGATTTGCGCGACCGCGCGCGCGCCGTCAAGGACGAAACGCTGCTGCATCTCGACAAATATCTGACGCAGTTCGCCGACAACGCCGAGAAAGCGGGCGCGCGGATTCACTGGGCGCGCGACGGGCGCGAAGCCTGTCAAATAGTTTTGGGGCTTTTAAAGGAACGCGAAGCCGCCAAAATCGTCAAATCGAAAAGCATGGCGGCGGAGGAAATTCATCTCAACGCCGCGCTCGAAGCGGAAGGAATTTACCCGATCGAAACCGATCTGGGCGAATGGATCATTCAACTCGCGGAAGAAACGCCCTCGCACATCGTCGTGCCGGCGATTCACAAAACGAAAGGGCAGATCGCCGATTTGTTCGCCGAAAAGGTCGGCATCGAAAAAACAGACGACGTCGACGTTTTGACCAAAACGGCGCGCGCGGAATTGCGCGCGCGTTTCGCGGAAGCCGAGGTCGGCATCAGCGGCGTCAACTTCGGCGTCGCGGAAACCGGCACGATTCTGATCCTCGAAAACGAGGGCAATATTCGCTTGACGACTTCCTTGCCGAAAACGCACATCGCCCTGATGGGCATCGAAAAGGTCGTTCCGAAATTCACGGATCTGGACGTTTTCTTAAAGCTCCTGCCGCGTTCGGGAACCGGGCAGCGGCTGACGACTTATCAATCTTTGATCACGGGCACGAAACGCCGCGAAACGGACGAAGGACCCGCGGAAGTGCATATCATTCTGATGGACAACGGTCGGTCGCGCATGCTCGCCCACCCGACGACGCGCCAATCATTAGCCTGCATCAGGTGCGGCGCCTGTCTGAACGCCTGCCCGGTTTACCAGCAGATCGGCGGGCACGCCTACGGCTCGGTTTATCCGGGGCCGATCGGCGCGGTCATCACGCCGCAGCTCGTCGGGATCGGCAAAACCAGCCAGCTGCCGTACGCTTCGAGCCTCTGCGGCGCGTGCCGCGAAGTCTGCCCGGTGAAGATCGACATTCCCGAGCTGCTGCTCCATCTGCGCGCCGAAGTCGCCGAGCGCGCGACGGAGCCGGTGAAGCGAAAATTCGGCGAAAAACTGGCGTTCCGGCTTTATTCCTTGGCGTGGTCGCGTTCTTCGGTCTATAAACTCGGCACGAAGATTTCACGGTTGATGCAGAAATTCGTCGCGCGGGATGAAAAAATCGGCGAGCAGAAAGGCTTTTTGTCGAAACTCGTGCCGCCGCTCGGAGCCTGGACGGCGTGGCGCGACGCACCGACGGTGGCGCCGAAATCCTTCCGCGAGATTTGGAAGGACGATTTGGAAAAAAGCGAAAAACTAAAAACCGAAAACTAAGGGTTCAATGGGAAATTCCGAAGCGAAAAAAGCGATTCTCGCCTCGATCCGTCAAAATTTGGCGGCGAGCCGGCCGTTCGACGCCGCGCACGCGGCGCACCACGCGCCGCCGGAAACCGCCTTCGCCGCGCTGGCCCGCGACGCCTTTTCAAAAGAAACGCTGATCGAAAATTTCAGGGCGAATCTCGAATTCGTCGGCGGAAATTTTTCGCATTGTGAGAATGAAACGCAGGCGGCGGAAGTTTTGCGCGCGCTCATCAGCGAAAAAGCGGCGGGCAGGATCGCGGTTTCCGACGCGCCGCTCGTCAAAAGAATCGTCGCGCATTTGGAAAATTCAGGCGAATTCGTCGAAAACGCCGCGCCGGAGTTTTTGTTCGAAAGCGATCTCGGCGTCACGGGCGCGCAGTGGGCGATCGCCGAAACCGGGACGCTCGTTTTGGAATCGGAAAGCGAGCGGCACCGCCTGGCGTCGCTCGTGCCGCCCGTTCACGTCTGCCTGCTCGAAGCCGGAAACGTCCGGCAGACTTTGGGCGAGGTTTTGGAAATTCTGCAGGCGCGTCTGAGTCGCACGGTCACTTTCGTGACGGGCGCGTCGCGCACTTCCGACATCGAACTGACGCTCGCCATCGGCGTTCACGGACCGGGCGAACTGCACGTGCTTTTGATCGATAAACGAGAAGAATTATCCACAGATGAACACCGATGAATACAGATTTTATTTATTGATTTTATCTGTGTTCATCGGTGTTCATCTGTGGATGAAAAATAAATGAGTATTCTCTTAAAAGCCGAAAATGTCACCAAATCATACGCGGGCGTGCACGCGCTGCGGTCGGCGTCGTTCGAGCTGCGCGCCGGCGAAATTCACGCCCTGGTCGGCGAGAACGGCGCCGGGAAATCGACGTTCATCAAGATCATCACCGGCGCGGTCGGCGCGGACGCGGGCCTGATCGAAATCGGCGGCGCGCCGGTCGCGGAAAATTCGCCCGCCTACGCCAAATCTCTGGGCGTCGCCGCGATTTACCAGCAGCCGGCGCTTTTCCCGGAATTGACGGTCGCCGAAAACATCGCGATCGGGCAGGAAAAGACGGGGATTTTCGGCATCGTCAACTGGAAACGGCGGCGCAAACAAGCCGCGGAATTGCTGTCGCGGGTTGGCGCGCGCATCGATCCGGAAAGTTTCGCGGGCGATCTTTCGATGCCGCAGCAGCAGCTCGTCGAAATCGCGCGGGCGCTCGGCGCGAACGCGAAAATTTTGATTCTCGACGAGCCGACCGCGTCGCTTTCCGAAGAGGACGCGAACAACCTTTTCCGCGTCATTCGCGAGCTGCGCGCCGCGGGCGTCGGCATGATTTACATTTCGCACCGCCTCGAAGAATTGCCGGCGATCGCCGACCGCGTGACGGTTCTGCGCGACGGCGAAACGATCGAAACGCGCGAGATGGCGGACGTGTCGCGGCAGGAACTGATCAGATTAATGGTCGGGCGCGAAATCTCCGCCGTCTTTCCGAAAGAAAAGGTCGAAATCGGCGCGACGATCTTCGAACTCGTAAATTTAAGCTCGCGTTCGGCCCGCATCAAAAACGTCAATTTATCGGTCAGGGCCGGCGAGATCGTCGGCGTCGCCGGGCTTGTCGGCGCGGGACGCACCGAGCTCGCGAAAACGATCTTCGGCCTCGAAACGGTCGACGAAGGCGAAATTCTGGTCAAAGGCAACTCGATCAAAATCGGTCATCCGGTCGAGGCGATCGAATACGGCATCGCGTATCTGCCGGAAGACCGGCGCAGACACGGCGTGATTCTGGATTTTCCGATCAGCTCGAACATCACGCTCGCGTCGCTGAAAATCCTGAGCGGCTACGGCGGCATGAATTTCCGCCGCGAGCGCGAGATCGCCGCCGAATACACGCGCCGGCTCGGCGTCAAAACGCCGTCGATCCACGATTCGGTCGCGACGCTTTCGGGCGGCAACCAGCAGAAAGTCGCGCTGAGCCGCTGGCTCGTCACGAAACCGTCGGTTTTGATTTTGGACGAGCCGACGCAGGGGATCGACGTCGGCGCGAAATCGGAAATTCACCAGCTCATGACGGAACTCGCCTCGCAGGGCGTCGCGATTTTGATGATCTCGTCGGAACTGCCGGAAATCTTGGGCATGTCGGATCGTATCGCGGTGATGTGCGGCGGCACGATCGTGCGCGTTTTCGACCGCGACGACGCGACGCAGGACGTAATCTTGTCGATCGCGCTCGGACACATGAACGGCGCTGCCGATGCAAATTAAAGATTTGGGATTCAAGATTCAGAATTAAAAATTTGGAATGAATCTCGAATCCTGAGTCTTGAATCTTGAATTTTGAATCTTGAATGAATTTCAATCGTTACAAACGCGAAATTTCGGCGCTGATCGCCTACGTCGTGCTGCTTTTGGTGGTCGGCGTCCTCGCGCCGTCGTTTTTCGGCGGCGGAAATCTGCGCGATCTGCTGATTAACAACGCGCCGATTCTGATGATCGCGGTCGGCATGACGCTCGTCATCCTCGTCGGCGAAATCGACATTTCGGTCGGCTCGCAGTTCGCGGTGTGCAGCATTCTCGCCGGACTTTTGGCAAAAACCGGAATGCCTTGGCCGGCGCTTTTCCTCTGCCTTTTACTGATCGGCGCGTCGATGGGCGCCGTTAACGGTCTGCTCGTCGGCTGGCTGCGGCTGCCGTCGATCATCGTGACTTTGGCGATGCTCGTCGCGTGGCGCGACCTTTTGCGCTGGACGACCGAAGGCGCGTGGGTGCAGGGGCTGCCCGGCAATTTTCAATGGTTCGGTCTCGGGCAGACCTTCGGCGAGGTTTTGATCGTCGCGATTACTTTCGCGATTTTCGCCTTTTCGGCGTGGATTCTGAAAAGCGTCAACATCGGGCGCGCCGTCTACGCGGTCGGCTCCGACGCGGAAGCGGCGCGGCTCGCGGGAATAAAGCCGCCGCAGATCGTGTTCGGCGTGTTCGCCTTGATGGGCGCGCTCGTCGGCGTCGCCGCGCTCTTGAACGCCGTTCGCTTTTCGGCGATTCCTGGAAACGCCGGCATCGGGCTCGAATTAAAGGCGGTCGCGGCGGTCGTCGTCGGCGGCGCGGCGATCACCGGCGGGCGCGGAACCTTGATCGGCACTTTGATCGGCGTCGCGCTTCTCGGCACGATCGGCACGGCTTTGACATACCTGGGCATCAACCCGTTCTGGGAAAAAGCGATTCAGGGCGCGATCATTCTGGCGGCGCTCGTCTCGGACGTACTGCTGGCGAGGTTTGAGAAGAAATGATTTGCCGGCGAATGAACGCGAATGGACGCGGTTTAGGCGCAAAACGTTCCGACCGGTAAATCTTATAAAAAATTAGCGAAAATTCGCGAAGATCAGCGCGCAAAAATAAAAAAATGCAGGAAGCGATTCGACAAACAAATCTGGTCACCGAACAGCCGCTGACGGCGCGCCTGTTCCCGAATAACGAATGGGTATTGATTCTCGTTCTATTCGTCGAATGCCTGATTTTCGCGGTGACCGGCAACAATTTCCTGACCGCCGGCAACGCGTTCGAGATCACGCGCCTCGGCGTCGAGGTCGGTCTGCTCGCGCTCGTCATGACGCCGATCATCATCACGGGCGGCATCGATCTGTCGGTCGGCTCGATGATGGGCTTGGCGGCGGTCGTGATGGGCGCGCTGTGGCGCGACGCGGGCTTGCCGATGCCGTTCGCGATCGCGCTGACCCTGCTCGTCGGTCTGGCGGGCGGCGCGCTCAACGCGGCGATCATCACGAAGCTTAAATTCCCGCCGCTGATCGTCACTTTGGGGACGTTTTCGCTGTTTCGCGGCATGGCGGAAGGCTTGACGCGGGGCATCGAAAATTACTCGGGCTTTCCGCCGTCGTTTTTGTTTTTGGGACAGGGCTATGTCGGCGGCGTCGTTCCGGCGCAGCTTTTTATATTGATCGCGGCGATCGCCGGCGTCTGGTGGTGGCTGCACCGGACGGCGTTCGGTCGCTCGTTTTACGCGATCGGCTTTTCGCAGGAAGGCGCGCGTTACGCGGGCATCAAGGTGCGGCGGCGTCTTAATTTCGTCTACTGCCTGTCGGGCCTGGCGGCGAGCCTCGCGGCGGTGATTTACGTCGCGCACCTCGGGCAGGCGAAATCCGACGCCGGCACCGGCTACGAACTGATGGCGATCACGGCGGTCGTGCTCGGCGGCGCGTCGATCTTCGGCGGGCGCGGCACGGTTCTGGGCACCGTGCTGGGGCTTTTCGCGATCGTGATTCTGCAGAACGGTCTGCGCCTTTCGGGGCAGCCGGCGGAGCTCGCCGGGATTTTGACGGGCGTGCTGCTCGTCGCGACGATTTTGATCGACCGGCTTTCGCGCCGCCGCGAAGCGAAACCGCAAGTGAAAACGATTTCGGAGGAGGAATTTGAAGTGAAAAATTGGCAAATCGGAGTTTTGAGCGCGGTCATCTTGGCCGCCGCCGCGATCGTCGCGGGCAGCAACTGGATGCTCGTGCGTTCGATCAAGGATAATATGGGCGGCGGAACCGATTCGCCGTCGACGCTCTCGTCAAACGCTCCGGCGAACAACAAAAAAGTTACGATCGCGATGATGCCGAAAGCGAAAGGCGACCCGTATTTCATCAGCTGCCGGGCGGGCGCGGAAAAGGCCGCGCGCGAGCTCGGCGTCGAGCTGCTCTGGGACGGCCCGACCGATCTCGACCCGGCGAAACAGAACGAGGTCGTCGAAGCGTGGATCACGCGCGGCGTCGACGTGATCGCCGTGTCGGTCGAAAACAAAGAGGGCATCTCGACCGTTCTTCGAAAGGCGCGAGACAAGGGAATTAAAGTGGTCACGTGGGACGCCGACGCCGAAAAAGACGCGCGCGATTTTCTGATCAACCAGGCGACGCCGCAGGGCATCGGCGAGACCTTGACGGACGAAGCGGCGCGCATCACGGGCGGCGCGGGCGAATTCGCGATCGTCACCGCATCTTTAAGCGCGGCGAACCAGAACGAATGGATCAAATACATCGAGGCGCGGCTCAAAGAAAAATACCCGGAAATGAAGCTCGTCACGATCAAGCCGTCGGACGGCGACCGCGACCGCGCGTTCACCGAAACGCAGAACATTCTGAAAGTTTACCCGAACGTGAAATTGGTGATGGGCATCGCCGCGCCGGCAGTTCCGGGCATCGCCGAAGCCGTCAAACAATCGGGCAAGTCGGACGTTAAAGTCACCGGATTATCCTTGCCGAACATGTGCAAGCCGTATATCAAGGAAGGCGTCATCGACAGCATCGTTTTATGGAACACCGGCGATCTCGGCTACCTGACGGTTTACGCTTCCGCCGCGCTCGCGAACGGCACTTTCAAAAAGGGCGATTCGAAAATCAAGGCCGGGAGTTTGAATGAAATCGAAGTGGTCGGCGACGAGGTTCGGCTCGGCAAACCTTTTATTTTCAACAAGGAAAACGTCGATAATTTCAACTTTTAGAGTTGGCTGAATTGGCGGAGGTTAAATCCAAAATCGGTCAACTCGGTCAGCTTTCGGTCGACTCTTGTCGATTTTGATTTTTACGGTCTTTTCACTTATTGTGTTTTAGTTATGAGAATCAAAGACATCGCCCGCGAAGCCGGCGTTTCAACCGCGACGGTTTCGCATGTCATCAACAAAACGAAATACGTGACGGACGAAACGCGCGAGCGCGTTCAGCAGGCGATCAAAAAGTTCGATTATCACCCGAACGCGCACGCGCAGATGCTCGCGCTCGGCAAAAGCAAGATCATCGGGCTGCTCGTTTCCGACATCTCGAACCCGTTTTACCCGGAAATCATCAAGTCGGTCGAAGCCGCGGTGATCGAACGCGGTTATGATTTGATCCTGCTCAACACGAATTACGACACCGAGCGCGCCATCGAAGACGTCCACCGCCTGATTCAGATGAAGGTCGCCGGCATCGTTTTGATGATCGCCGAATTCGACGAATCTTTGATCGAGGTCGCCAAACGCAAAAAGACGAACATCGTTTTTCACGACCTCGGCGCGGTCGGCGAAAAAATGAGCAACGTGATTCTCGATTACGCGGTCGGCATCGAGGAAGCCGTTCAGCATCTCGTTTCACTGGGGCATAAAAACATCGCGCACATCGCCGGCTCGCACGAGATTCATTCGGGCAGAATCCGCGAAGAAGCTTTCCTGAGCGCGATGAGGAAACATTTTCCGCGAAGCCGTTCGCCGAAAATCTACGTCGGCGATTTTCGTTTCGAAGGCGGGCGCCGCGCGGCTTATCAAATGCTGCAGGAAAAGGACCTGCCGACGGCGGTGGTCGTCGCCAACGATTTGATGGCGCTCGGCGCGATGCAGGAATTCAAATCCGCCGGACTGCGCGTGCCGCAGGACATTTCGATCGTCGGATTCGACGACATCGCTTTCGCCGCGCTCGCCGAACCGCCGTTGACGACCGTCTGTTCGCCGCGTTTCGACATCGGTCGCCGCGCCGTCGAAGCCCTGATGCTGACGATCGATCACCCGAACCAGCAGGGCGTCGAAGTGCGCATTCCGACTTACCTTTTAAAACGAAATTCGACCGCGCCGCCGCGCAGCAAATAATCTTAACGGAACTACATCATCTTGACTGCAATGACGCGCACGCCTCAAAAAAAGCTTCGATTACCCTCAAACGGGAAAAATCCGAAGCTTTTCTGATTGCCCGGCAATCATTATCGTCAGGATGACGGCGTTCCGTAAATTTCTTCTTCGAGCCGCGCGATCTCTCTGCCGGTCTCGCCGGTTATCGCGGGGTCGCGGTCGCTCAAAACGGCGTTCGTAAAATCTTCGATCAAAGGCAGGTGAAAGTTCGCGGGCGGCGCGTGAAATTCGGTTCGTTCCGCGCCGCCGATTCTGATTTTCAGCTCCGCGCCGTTCAGCACGGGAACGTGGAGCGAGCCCGCGGTGCCGAAAATATGAAGCGTGTCCTGCGGCTCGCGCGCGGCGTGCGTGACGTTCAGGTTCGCGCAAACTCCGTTTTCGAACTGCAGAAGCGCGCACGCCGTGTCTTCGACCTCGCGGTCGAAGATGCGGTTCGAAACGAGACTTTTGAGAGTTTTTGCTTCGCCGAAAAGGTTCGCCAGCACTTCGAGGCGGTGGCAGCCGAAATCCATCATCGGACCGCCGCCGCTTTTCTCCTTTTCGAGCAGCCAGTGGCGCTGATGCGATCTCTCCGGATTGAAAAACTCGAACGCGTTGATTTGCGCGAACGCCGGCGCGCCGATCTCGCCCGCCGCGATGATTTCCTTGACGCGCCTGACGAGCGGGTAAAAACGCCGGTAATAAGCGACGCCGAGCCGGACGCCGTTCGCGCGGCACGCCGCGATCATGCGGTCGCATTCGGCGACGCTCAACGCCATCGGCTTTTCGCACAAGATGTGCTTGCCGGCTTCGGCGGCGCGAACGGTCTGCGCGTGGTGCAGGTAAACCGGCGTCGCGATATAAACGGCGTCGATCCGTTCGTCGGCGACGAGCTCTTCCCAATCGCCGAACCATTGCGGCGCGCCGAATTCGCGGGCGAATTCTTCCGCCAATTCAGCGCGCGCGCGGCTGACCGCGACGAAATTACAATTCGGCGCGTCGCGCAGCGCCGGCGCGATCCTTTTGCGCGCGATGTCGCCCGCGCCGATCAATCCCCAGTTCAAAACTTTCATAATTCCCCGAATAATTCTGCTTAAACCTTAACAAAAAGCGTCGGAATCATTATAATTTACTGACTACGGTAAAAGCTATTTAAAGAAATCGCGTATTTTATCTGCCGAGCCGCTGAAAAATTATAATTTATGGTTGAAAGACTGACAGTCGTTTTTTTCATTTTGCTGTGCTTTTTGCTGGGGCTTTCGCTGACGCTTTTCCCGTGGCTCGATTTTAACGGCATGGTCGACTGGGGCGACAATTACCTGCTCGCGTTCGTTTCGGAAAAAGCCGGTCTGCCGATCCTGCGCTCGGCGGTTTCGTCGAACTGGGTGCGCGGCGCGGTTTCCGGGCTCGGCATTCTGAATCTCTTTATCGCTTTCTGGGAGCTCGCGCATTTCAAGGAAAACGTCGCGCTGCTTGAAGAAGACGCCAAAAAGCATAGATAAAAAGTGCGCTTTTTCGACGAAAAGCCTTTGATTTATCTCATCACGAAAGGCGATCTGACGCCGGCGAATTTCCGCAAAGGTTTGGCGGCGACGCTCGCGATCATCGAAAAGGCCGTCGCCGCCGAAGTTTCATTAGTTCAAATCCGCGAAAAATCCCTCCCGGCGAAACGGATTTTCGAACTGGCCCGGGCATCCGCCGCGATCACGAAAGGCTCGAACACGAAATTGCTCGTCAACGATCGCGCCGACGTCGCGGCGGCGGCCGGCGCCGACGGCGTTCATTTAACCGCCGGTTCGCTGCCGGCCGAAATCGTCCGAAAGAATTTCGGCGCGGATTTCATCGTCGGCGTTTCGGCGCACAGTTTGAAAGAAGTCGCGCGCGCGCGGCTCGCCGGGGCGAATTTCGCGACCTTCAGCCCGATTTTCGCGACCGCGTCGAAAGCGCGGTACGGCGCGCCGCAGGGCATTGCAAAATTGCGCGAAGTGTCTGAAAATCAGAAGGACTTTCCCGTCATCGCGCTCGGCGGGATCGACGCGGCGAATTTCGCGGAAGCCTTAAAAGCCGGCGCGCGCGGCGTCGCCGCGATTCGCTTGTTCGGCGACGCGGGAAATTTACGGGAAACGGTTAAGAAAATTCGGGATTATCGAAATGAGTAAGACATCGCTTCTAAAAATCGCCGCCGGCCTTTTCGCGGTAGCGGCTTTTTCCGTTTTTTACGCCGTGCAAACCGAACGCGCGGCGGCGCAGAAGAGAAAGGCGTCCGCCAAGACGAAGTCGCTGTGCCGGGCGGACGAGCAAACGATCTGGAGCTGCGCGACGACGAAAAACAAAATCGCTTCCGTCTGCGCTTCGAAAGATTTGGCGGAAGACAAAGGCTATCTTCAATACCGTTTCGGCACCGCCGGAAGGATCGAACTCGAATATCCGGCGGAGCGCCCGGGCTCGGCGAAAAAATTCAAATACTCGCGTTACACGCGACCGCTCGTGACGATGCTCGCCTTGTCGTTTGAAAACAACGGCGTGAAGTACGAAATTCACGACGACGACAATTCGGAAGAAAAGCCGCCGGTGCGCGCCGCGTCCGTAGACGTCGCGAATTCTTCGGTCGTTTGCAAACTGCCGACCGCCGGTTCCTTAATGAAGCTCGAAGACATCGTGCCGCGCAATGAAGAAAACTGATCCTCAAAAACAGCCCGTCTGCCTGACGATCGCCGGCGTCGACCCGTCGGGCGGCGCGGGCGTCATCGCCGACGTTAAAACCTTTTCGGCGTTCGGCTGTTTTGCGACCGCCGCCATCGCGTCGCTGACTTTTCAAAACACGCAGGGCGTTTTCGGGGCGGCGAATCAGACGGCGGAAACGGTGCGCGCGCAAATCGCCCCGATCCTCGACGATATGGAAATCGCGGCGCTCAAAACCGGCATGCTGCCGACCGGCGAAATCATCGAGGAGGTCGCGCGGATCGTCGCCGCACACGATCTGCCGAACTTCGTCGTCGATCCGGTCGTGCGCTCGACTTCCGGGTTCGATCTGATCGACGATGCGGCGCTTAAGGTTTTGATCGAAAAACTTTTTCCGCTTTCGACGGTCGTCACGCCGAACATTCCGGAAGCCGAGCGCATCGCGCGCATGAAAATCGAATCGCCCGGCGACATCAGAAAAGCCGCGAAAATCATGCAGTCGGCGGGCGCGAAAAACGTTTTGATAAAAGGCGGACACCTGCCGATCGCGGATTTCGGATTCGGGATTTCGGATTCGGAATCCCAAGGCGACGAAAGGGAATTGAATTCGCTGGACGGGCCGGAAAATAAAAATCCGCAATCCGCCATCCGAAATCCCAAATCCGTTGATTTTTTGTTCACCGGCGGCGAGGAACTGACGTTTGCGGCGGATTACATCGAAACGACGGCGACGCACGGGACGGGCTGCACGTTCGCGGCGGCGATCGCGGCGAATCTGGCGAAGGGGAAAGGTTTGCGGGAGGCGGTCGACGCGGCGAAAAGGTTCGTCACCGAAGCGATTCGCACCGCGCCGCATTTGGGAAAAGGCCATTCGCCGATTAATCAGCTGGTAAAAGATTTTTAGAGAAAAACAGGACGCGGATTCGACCGGTGAGCGCGGATTTTCGCGTTCGTTATTTCGCGGGCGTAAAAATGCTCGGCGATTGATACGTGACGCCGAAGGTGATGCCCGAACGCGGGCTGTATCTCGTTAAACCGAAGATCGCCGCCGTGTCGAATCTTAAATTTGAAGCGCGGATTTGCGTGCCGACGCGGAATTGCGAAACGCTTTCGGTGCCGAGGGGCGCGGTGCCGCTGCGCGTGTTAAGCCGCCCGTTGACTTCGCCGACGATGTTGATGCGCTCGTTGACCTTGAAAACGCCCGCCAGGCCGTACAATAAAAGGTCGTTCTGCGTGAATCTTTCGAGCGGCGCGGTCATGATCGCTAAACCGATATTCCCGAAAACATTGGCGCGCGGCTGTTTGCCGGTCACCCTGCCGAAGCGTTTCTGCAACAGAATTTTCGAGAAAATATTGATCTGGTTCGTGCCGATGCCTTTCGCCTGATCGGTGTTCGGCATCTGGAAACCGAATTTCAGACCGATCGCCGGCAGATTGCTCGTTTCGTTGCGCAGCTTCACTTTCGCGGAAACGACGAAATCGTCGAAATCGTTGGTCGAATTGCCCGCGACGTTTAAAGGAATCGGCGACGGCGTGAGCTGCGAATTGATCGCCAGATAATTCTGCACCGTGCCTTCGATCTGCAGCTCGACGTTGCCCGAAAAACCGGTGCGCACGCGGATGTCGCCGACGCGCGTCAGATCGCCCTTCAAGCCCGAGAGCGGGAACTTGACGTTCTGCAGAAAATCGACGCCCGCCGCGACTTCGATCGTGCCCTCGGGCGTGATGTCGACGTCTTCCGTTAAAAGCGGACGCTGCTGCGCGTGAACGAAAACGCCGGCGCAAAGGATCGTTGAAAGAATTATTAAAAGGCGCGTCATCAGTTTCTAATTTTGGCTTAAATCGCTTTTTTTGTAAACGCTCGGAGCCTGATTTGCGAACTGCCGAAAAGCGTCGCGAACGCGATCGACGCCGACCGCGTTTCGAGGTTCGACAAAAAAGGCTCCGGCGGAACTTCCCCGGAGCCTTTCTCCGCCGGACGAAGCGTTCAGCGAACGTCGAAATTATTGACCGGGGAATCCGAAAAAACGCCCCATTGAATAACTTGCGGCGTGAGGTCGAAACTTCGGTAAATCCAAAAATGGTTGCTGTTCGCGAAGAACGTGCCGCGCCGAAAAACGGCGATGTCGGTGCGGGCATCCCCGTCAAAATCGCCCTGCACCGGAAAATCGGAAGTCAAGCCGAACGTCTGCACCCGGATCTGCCCGTCGGAGCTGTTTTGAATCCACCAGACGAGCGGCGAGTTGTCGGTCGGGCCGCGGCGCGCGATCGCCGGATCGTATTTCCCGTCGCCGTCGTAATCGCCCGGCACGATCCAGTCGAGAACGTAATTGCCGAACGGCTCGTAAACGACGACGCCGTCCGAGCTTCGTTTGACGATAAAATTGTCGAACGGAAATTGCCGGAAACGATAAACCGCCAGATCGAACTTGCCGTCGCCGTCGTAGTCGCCCGGCACGGGAACGTCTCTGGTCGTGTTCATATCGTTTTTGGCGTAGCCGAAAATTTCGACGCGAACATTCCCGGTCGAGCTTTCCCTGATATACCAGTATTTTTGCTCGGTCAGCATGATTTCATCGCGCACGACCGCGATGTCGGTGATGCCGTCGCCGTCATAATCGCGCTGAACCGTCAGGTCGCCGTAAATTCCCCAGGCGAAATAGCGCACGGCGTTGTTCGAACTTTGCAGGATCCAGTATTCGCTCTGCATGGCGGAGGCCGGAGACGAACGATAAACGGCGATGTCGGCAATTCCGTCGCCGTCGTAATCGCCCGGCGCCGGACTGTCCCTGAAACCGTCGCCCCAATCGACGACCTGCGGTCCGTTCGTGCTGTTCAGATTCCACCAGATAATCGGCGCGTCGCCGTCGCCGCGCGGGACGATATTGGGAGTTCGAAGAACGCTCAGATCGGTGCGCCCGTCGCCGTCGTAATCGAGCGGACGCTGGACGCCGAGCTGCCCGCGAATTTCGCCGCCCGAAAAATTCGCGGAATGGACGTTGACGTAACCGAGATGCGCCCGCAGCTGCGCGAGCTGCGTCGGCGTGATCGTGGCGTTGCCGGTGATCGTCCCGGAAGTTCCGCCGACCGCG
The DNA here is from genome assembly GCA_036563455.1 of Pyrinomonadaceae bacterium. GTDB lineage: Bacteria > Acidobacteriota > Blastocatellia > Pyrinomonadales > Pyrinomonadaceae > JAFDVJ01. Next base: position 166,827 of record DATCMK010000031.1, read on the forward strand.
CCGAAATTGATCGCCACGCCGACGTTCGCGCCGATCGCGGCGGGCGCATGGATGTGCGACATGGTCTGATTGCTTGAAAGATTGCGGAAGACCACCGTAAACGATAATGTGCCGGCGGATTCGTCGACCACCACGCGCGCGTAACCCGTCGCATTCGTCGCCGCGGGCGGATTTTCCTGCGCGCCGGTCAGATAAGCGGTAAATATTTCGGCGCTGGAAACCGCCGAAAACGCCAGCATAAAAAGCGCGATACCGATAAGCCTGCGTAAATTTTTCCTCATTTTCCCTCCAAATAACTGAAAAGCCTTTCACCGGGGAGTTGTGTTCTGAAAAACCGCGTAGGAAGGATGGAAGACGAAATTCCGCGGTTTAAGCGATAAAACAAAAGAAGAAAACCTTTTTTTCTTCCTCGATGGCGCAACGCTCGTCGGGCGGACAAACAAATACTTTACCTGCCCGAACGAAAGCGTTTTTTGAAGTCCGGTCATAAACCCTTAAGACCGGACTTCAAAAAAGATTAGAAATTAGCTATACAGCGGATGTTAGTCCTTCTTTTAGGAAAATGCAATATTTTTAAACCTTCGACGGTTAAACGGCTTTCCGGCAAAATACCTTTCGAGTTTGGACTTTGCCCGAGAAAATTGGCAAAATAAGCATCTGAAATTTTCTTTCTCGCAACCGCGAATATTTACGGACAAAATGGCATTATTTGATTTCGAAAAAAAAGAATCCGAGACGAGCGCTTTGCGCCTCGTGTCCGACAATAAAGAACCTCAATCGTTCCCGGTTTTGGAAAAGCAGTTCGTTAATTTCATCTTTTTTCGCGTCAATCCCGACTGGCGCAAGCTCGGCGCCGAAACGAAACGCGTTTTTAAGGGCGAATTCCAGAGCGTTTTCAACAAATTCAACGAAAACCTTTTGCTTTTCAGCTATTCGCTCGTCGGGTTCGATTCGAAAGCGGATTTGATGTTCTGGCGCATCGGCGCGTCGCTCGATTCGATCCAGGAAATGACGGCGAAGCTCTATCGCACGAATCTCGGCAGCTATCTCGAAACGACCGACAATTACCTGGCGGTGACGAAAAAAATGATGTTCATCCCGGATGAGTGGCACGAATCGGCGGAAGACCGCTACCACATCAAGGGCGGGCAGAAAAAATATCATTTCGTTTACCCGTGCGCGAAAAGCCGCGACTGGCACTCGATGTCGGACGACGAGCGCAACTCTTTGATCGAAGAAAATTTCATGGTCGGCAAGAAGTTCGAAAATATCAAGATTCACATGACGCACGCGTTCGGCTTCAGCGAGCAGGATTACATCATCAGCTTCGAGACCGACGAGCCGAAGGATTTTCTCGCGCTCACGGAGGAGCTGCGTCAGACGGCGGCGAGCAAGTTCACGATGCGCGGCATGCCGATTTACACCTGCCGCCAACGCAGTTTGATGGAGTGCCTGGACGCGATCGGATAGAAGACAGAAGTCGGAAGTCAGAAGACAGAATGAAAATTCCGACTTCTGACTTCCGATTTCTGTCTTCTGACTTCTTGAAAATGAAAGTAGCCAGAAAATACATCATCAGCGGCACGGTGCAGGGCGTCGGTTTCAGGTTTTTTACGCAGCGGTCCGCCGCACGGCATCAGGTCCTCGGCTACGTGCGAAATCTGGAGGACGGGCGCGTCGAAGCGCTCGCCGAGGGCGACGCCCGGGCGGTCGAAGATTTCAAACACGATTTACTGACCGGACCGGTTTATTCGAAGGTCGAGGAAATCGAAGAAACGGTCGTCGAACCGAGCAATTTATATACATCATTCAGGATTGAAAAATAGTGGACAGTGGACGGTGGCCGGCGGTCAGAAAAGACCGAAACTGATCACCGACCACCGATCACAGACCACTGACAGAAATGGACAATTTAAGAAAACTTATACGCGAAGTGCCCGATTTTCCGAAACCGGGCATCAATTTTTACGACATTACGACGCTTCTGAAAGACCCGAACGGCTTAAAAGAGACGATCGACGCGCTCGCCGACAATTACAAAGGCGAGCAGATCGACACGGTGATCGGCGTCGAATCGCGCGGTTTCATCTTCGCCGCGCCGCTCGCCTATCATCTCGGCGCGGGCTTCGTGCCGGTGCGCAAGCCAAAAAAGCTGCCCGCCGAAAAGGTCTCCGTTTCCTACGACCTCGAATACGGGCAGGACACGCTCGAAATGCACAAGGACGCGGTCGGCGAAGGTCATAAAGTTTTGATCGTCGACGATCTGCTCGCGACCGGCGGCACGGCGAAGGCGGTCGTCGATCTGGTCGAAGGTCTGGGCGGAAAGATCGTCGGGCTGCTCTTCGTCGTCGAACTCGATTTTCTGAACGGGCGCGAAAAATTCAACGGCTACGACGTGCGTTCATTGATCAGATACGACTCGTAAAACTTGACAATCCGCGATCCGAAATCCAAAATCCAAAATTGGTATGCTCCCGTAGCTCAGTTGGATAGAGCGTTCGCCTCCTAAGTGAAAGGTCGCAGATTCAAATTCTGCCGGGAGCACTTGAATACAGAAAGTCAGAGGCGTTTTCGAGACGCCTCCTTTTCTTTTCCGACAGGCGTGATTCGATGATTTTCGCGCAGGAGAAAATAGTCGGCGCGGCGCATCGTAAGAACCGTAATTAAAGATTTTCGAAATATTTTTTCGATTTTTTGGAAATGAAACTTGAATAAGCTTTTGTATAAAATAACGGAAGCAAAAGGTGGTCAAGTAGCAGTGGCAAGCATTTTGGCATATCGGATGTCTGTCCGGAGTTTGTTTATAATCTCTTTTCTATAAAAAGAAAAAGCCGTGTTGAGCGAGAACACGGCTTTTTTATTTTTGCCGCGAACGAACTCGAACGGGCACGAAATTAAACCTATTAATTTTTCGTGTTCATTCGTGTTTGTTCGCGGCTGATTTTTTTGTAAAGTATTTTCTAAGATTATGCAAAAAGTCCTTTCTGCCGAAGAAATGCGCGAAGTCGATCGCCTGACGACGGAAAAATACGGCATTCCGTCGATTCTCTTGATGGAAAACGCCGCGCACGCCGCCGCCCGGGTTATCACGGAAAAACTCGGCGGTTCGGTCGCCGGAAAATCATTTTTAATCCTCTGCGGCAAAGGCAACAACGGCGGCGACGGCGCGGCGCTCGCACGCATTTTGTGGACGCAGGGCGCAGATGTCGACGTTTACCTTTTCGGTCAGGTTGAACATACGAAAGGCGACGCACGCGCAAATTTTGAAATAATTAAGAACATCAGCGATAGAGAATATCCTTCTTCGCCGTATTTGTTGCTTTACGAAGCCGAAGAAATTGACGGAAATGGCAAAGCTCAATTTTTGAGAAAAGATGCGATCATCGACGCAGTTTTCGGAACGGGTTTGACTCGACCGATTGATGAAAAACTGATTAATCTATTCTACTTTTTTGAATGTCAAAAAAAACTTCGAGAAACAAGCCCGCTATTGGTTTCGATTGATATTCCGTCAGGTTTGAATGCCGATTCCGGTCATGATTTCTCAAATTCTTTCAAGGCAGATTTGACAGTCACTTTTACTGCACCAAAACCGGCAAACGTTTTAGCTCCGAACGTAAATGCCAACGGAGAACTACTTAATGCAAGCATCGGAACGCCTTATGAATTGATTGAAGAAACAAAATCGCAATTATTTTTAGCCGAAGAGGTTGATGCTTTTGATTGGCTTAAACGATCAAAATTTACATCTTCGTCATATAAAAATTCGCGCGGGCGCGTTCTTATCGTCGCCGGTTCGCGGAAAATGGGCGGCGCTGCCGTGCTGGCGGCGAACTCGGCGATGGTCAGCGGCGCGGGGCTGATTCGCGTCGCGACGCCCGAATCGGCGCGTGACGGCGTCGCCGCGCGCACTTTGCCCGAGGCGCTGGTCGCGGGCGTCGCCGAAACCGAGGACGGCGCGATTTCGCACGACGCGCTCGAAGAAGTTCTTGAATTGACCGAAAAAGCCGACGCCGTCGCGATCGGCAGCGGTTTATCGAGCGAAGAAGAAACGACCAAACGGTTCATTCGCGATTTCGTCGCGCGGCGCAAACACCCGATGATTCTCGACGCCGACGCGCTCAACGCGCTTTCGCCGTTCGATTTAAAGGGCTCGGACGAATATCCGCTGATCCTGACGCCGCATCAGGGCGAAATGCTGCGGCTGCTCGGAACCGAGGACAAGGAAGTTTTGAAAGACCGCGTACGGTTGGTGCGCGATTTCGCGCGCCAGCATCACGTCGTACTGGTTTTCAAGGGCGAACGAAATTTGATCGCCGCGCCGGACGGGCGCGTCGTCGTCAACCCGACCGGCAATTCCGGGCTCGGCAAGGCGGGCAACGGCGACACGCTGGTCGGCATTCTCGCCGGCTTCGTCGCGCAAGCCGCGGCGATGAAGATCGACATTTTCGAAACGGTCGTCGCGGCGGTATACACGGCCGGTCTGGCGGGCGACATCGCCGCCGAAAAGTACGGCAAGCGCTCGATGCTCGCGTCGGACGTGCGCGAATGTTTACGGGAAGCGTTTGAGAAAATTCAAAATTCAAAATTCAAAACTTAAAATTGATGAAATCGAAAGAACTTTTACGAAAATGGATCGCGGCGTTCGTCGCGAAGGATTTGGAATCGGTGATGGATTGTTACGCGGACGACGCCGTCAATTTTCAGGTCGCCGCCGGAGCGCCGGCGGTCGGGAAAGAGCAGATCCGCAAGGACATGATCGAATTTTTTCGCGGCTTTCCCGATTCCTATTCGATCGTCGAAAACGTGCTCGGCGACGAGGATTGGGCGGCGTGGGAATGGAACGGCGGCGGCACGTTCAGGGGCGAGTTTTACGGCAACCAGCCGACCGGCAGAAAATTCGAGCTGCGCGGCTGCGGCTTCTTTCATTTCAAGGACGGCAAGATCGTTTACCAGCGCGGCTACTGGGACAAATTGACGTGGTTTTCGCAGGTCGGCTTGAAAATCGAATAGGATGCGGACGGATTTTTCAAAGATCGAAGAGCAAAAATCAAAGCTCGAATCATACCTTTGCGAAACGCCGCGGGACACGTTCGATCTCGGCGAGAAAATCGGCGCGTCGCTCGCGGGCGGCGAGATGATCCTGCTCGCGGGCGGTCTGGGCGCCGGCAAAACGCTGCTCGCGAAAGGCGTTCTGTACGGGCTCGATTTCGATCCGGACGAGGTCACTTCGCCGTCCTTCACGCTCGTCAATCTTTATAAAACCGAAAAATTCGACGTTTACCACATCGATTTATGGCGCGTCGACGAAAACTCGGACGCCGCCGCCGCGATCGGTCTCGGCGAAATTCTCGAGGACGAAACGGCCGTCACGATCATCGAATGGTCGGAGCGGCTGAAAGACTTTTCCTTTCCGGAAAAGACGTTTCGCATCACGATCGAAGGCGACGGCGACGACGCGCGCCGGGTAACGATTTCCCGCAAGACCGCAAAGCCGCACAGCGATTAAACAAAGCCTCATTTGGTTTTTTAGGTTTCGTTTTTTTCGCCGCCGCGCCGTTTTCTCTGCAAACAACCCCGAAATATGCCATTGGAAAAATTGGAAAATCCGCGGCTCGTCGTTCGAAAAAGCGCGCGGGAACTGGAGCTTTTCGACGGCGCAAAGCTCGTCAAAACTTACCGGATCGCGCTCGGTTTCGCGCCCGACGGCGACAAACGGACGGAAGGCGACGGAAAAACCCCGCTCGGCGAGTTTTACGTTTTCACGAAAAACGGGCTCAGCAGATTTTATCTTTCGCTCGGGCTGAGTTACCCGTCGATCGAGGACGCGGCGCGCGGTCTGCGCGACGGTCTGATTTCGACGGAAGAACACGACGCGATCGTCGAAGCGAATGACGAAAAGAAAACGCCGCCGCAAACGACGAGCCTCGGCGGCGAAATCTACATTCACGGCGGCGGCGCGGAAAACGATTGGACGCGCGGCTGCGTGGCGCTCGAAAACGAGGAAATGCAAGAGCTTTTCGACGCCGTTCCGCGCGGCGTGCGCGTCACGATCCTGCCGTAAAAGCGCCTTAAATAAGTATTTGCAAAAAGCTCGAATCGTGGTAAATTATCACGGTCGCCTAACCCGCGCGAAAAACATTCACGATCCGGTTTTACCATCATGCACATTTCCGAAAAAGACCTCGAAAGGCTCGCCGGTCTGCACGAGCAAAGCCTTCATTTACAAGCCTATAATCTTGCGCGAACGCTCGGTCCGCTCGACGAGTGGGAAGGCACCGAAGCGATTTTGACGGCTTCGAATCTGGCGCACAACCTCGGCGCGGTCGCGACCGCGAGCCGGCTCGCGGCGAAGGCCTGGCGGCATGACCAAAAACATCCGCGCGCGCTGTTTTATTTCGCCAACGACGCGTTTCACCGGAAAGGCGCGCTGCCCGCGCTCGCTTTCGTCAAAAAGCACGACGCGCATTTTCAGGCGGACGAAAAAATCCGGTCGTGGTGGTATTGCCTGCACGCCGAGATTTACGCGGCACTGCGCGACTTTAAGTCGGCGGACGCGTGGCATCAGAAAGCGCTCGACACGGCGCCCGCCGAATCGTGGGGCTGGGTTTCGAAAGCGCACAGCCTCGAACTGCAGGACCGTTACGAGGAATCTCTGGACGCGAGCCGACGGGCCATGAAACTCGACGGCGGACACCGCAGCTCGGTTTACCAGACGGCGCATCTGCTGGCGCTGCTTGAACGCTACGACGAGGCGCTGGAAATTTTGACGGACGCGGCGACGCGGCTCGAAAACGCGTGGGTCGTCCGGCAGCTCGCGGATTTGCAGGCGAGTCTCGAAATGTATCCCGAATCGCATGCCTCCTTCGAACGCCTGCTCGAACTGACGCCGCTGCGCGAAGAAGGCTTCGACAAATATATTTACGGCAGATTGTCCGACACGGCTTACCTTTGCGGCGACATTCCGAAAGCCGTCCATTTCGCCGAAAAGAGCGCTTCGCCGTTTCACCTGAAAATCAAGGAGCGGCTCGAAAACTTAAACGGCACGGAAAAGCGCGTGCGGCTCAAACTCGGTTTCGTGCGCCAGCATCACGTGACGTGCGCGCCGGCGACGCTCTCGAATATTGCCCGCTTCTGGGGGAAAAAAGCCGCGCATCTCGAAATCGCCGACGAGATGTGCTACGACGGCACGCCCGCCTATAAAGAGCGTCAATGGGCGAACCGCAACGGCTGGGAAACGCGTGAATTCACGCTCAACTGGGACGACGCCGTCGCGCTCATCGATCGCGGCGTGCCGTTCACGCTGGCGACGATTCAGCCCGGCAACGGCCATCTGCAGGCGGTCGTCGGGTACGACGACCGCCGGAAGACCTTTCTTATCCGCGATCCTTTTTACCAGCACGTCGACGAATACGCCGCCGCCGAACTGCTGGAAAATCAAAAATCGAGCGGACCGCGCGGCATGGCGCTCGTCCCGCGGGAAAAGGCCGCGCTTCTCGAAAACCTCGAACTGCGTGAAAGCCGCCCGTACGATTTTCATTTCGCGGTCGACGGCGCGATCGAAGCGCACGACCGGGAAAGGGCGGTCGAAATTCTGACCGACATGGAGCGGGAGTTTCCGGGACACCGTTTGACGTGGTCGGCGCGCTGGGCGCTCGCGCTCTACGACGCCAATAATCCGAAACTGCGCGAAGCGGTCGAGAATTTAACGGGGCTTTTTCCGGAGGATTTGAATTTGAAGCTCAGCCACCTGAGCGTTTCCAGCGAGTTCGTGAGCCGCGCCGAACGCTTGAAAAAGCTGGAAGAATTCGCGAAAGACGAGAAGACCGATCCTTTGTTCTGGCAGATGCTCGGGTACGAGCTCGGCGCGGACGCGAACCGGCACGGACGCGCGCTGCGCTGGCTTTACAAGGCGCTGCGGGCGCTGCCCTCCGCCGGTTTAACGTACAAGTTCATCGCCGACATCTTCTGGTCGAAACGGCGTTTTGCGGAAGCGGCGGAATTATACCGCTTCGCGGCCGGGCTGAACGACAAGGACGAGCAGTTTTCCTACTCGTATTTTCTGGCGATGCGGTTTTTAAAGCGCGAGGAAGAGGCGCTGCAATTCCTGCGCGACCGGTTCGCGCGCTTCGGGCATCGGTCGAACCTGCCGGTCAGAAGTTTGTTTCACGCGCTGCGCGAGCTCGGACGCACCGTCGAAGCGTTCGAGACGCTCGACGCCGCGCTCGTGATCCGTCCCGAAGACGGCGAGCTGCGGCTTTTCGCGGCGGACGCCAAACAGCGCTTCGGTCGCCGCGAAGAATCAGCCGCGCTTTTGCGGCAAGCCGAAAATCGAGCGCCGCGCGGCATCTGGCTCAAAAACGCGGCGCTCATCGCCGAGCAGAACGGAAATCTGTCGTCGGCGCTCGCCTACTGGCGCGAAGCCGCCGCGCTCGAACCGACCGCGTACGACGTTCACGAAAACATCGCATTTCTGCTCTCGGCGCTCGAAGGCAAAAAATCCTCGCAGGAGTATTTGCGGAAAATCACCAGGCAGTTTCCGTTCAATCTGAATCTGCAGAAACTGCGGCTCAATTATCTGCGCGAGGAAACGACCGAGGCGATCGCCGTTTTGCGCGATCTCATCCGCGTCAATCCGCAGGACGCGTGGTGCCGGCGCGAGCTCGCGCGCTGGCTGTGCGCCGTCAAGAAATTCGATTCGGCGCTGGAAAACGCGCGGGCGGCGCTCGCCGTCGACCCGAGCGATCCGGCGAACCACTGGAGCGTCGGCGCGGTGCTGGCGGAAATGAACGAAACGGACGAAGCCGCGCAACATTTCGAGCGGGCGTTGAGTCTGTCGGTCGACGCCGATTACGCGCTCAATTCGTGGATGAACGTCTGCCGCACGAGCGAGGAAAAAAACGCCGTGCTGCGCTTCATGCGCGGCGAGCTCGACCGGCAGGTCAATTTCGGCGCCGGGCTGATCGCCTTTCGCGAACAGGCGAAGCGTATTTTGGAGCCGAAAGAGCTGCTCGGGCAGCTCCGGCAGTTTCACCGGGCAAATCCCGATTACTGGTTTTCGCTCGCCGCGATCGTCGAGCAGCTCGCCGACATGCACGAGCTTGACGAGGCGCTCGAACTCGCCGAAAAAAACACGAAAAGATTTCCGCTGATTCCTCAGGTCTGGCACGATTTGGCGATGGTGCATAAGCTGCGCGGCGAAAACGAACGCGAAATCGCGGCGCTGCGCGCGGCGGTCGACATCAACGTGAATTGGAGTTTCGGCATTCAGCAGCTGGTCGAAGCGCTGCAGCGCGCCGGCGACTTCGCCCAAGCGAAAGTCGTTTTGAGCGAAGCCCTGACGCGGATGCCGCTCGACCATTTCCTGCACGGTTACCTCGCCGAAGTGCAATGGAAGCTCGGCGAGAAGGAAGCGGCGCTCGAAACCGCGCGCCGCGCCGTCGCGATCGAACCGGAATACGAATGGGCGTGGCGCGTCATTAAAGACTGGTCGGAAGAACTGCAGCGGCCCGAACTGGCAGCCGAGATGGCGCGCGAGCTGACCGTCAAAAAGCCGAAGGATTCGCGCGTCTGGATAATTTACGCGCAGATTCTCGAAAGCGGACAATTTTCCGAAAAACAGCTCGCGGCGGCGGAGGAAGCCTTAAAGCTCGAACCGCAGAACACGCTCGCGCTGGCGATCAAGGCCAACTCGCTGGCGGACGCGCGCCGGTTCGACGAAGCGATCGCGGTTTGCCGGAGCGTTTCGGAAAACGGTCGCCGTCACGAGCAGCTCTGTTACGTGCAGGCGGGCATCGAAGCCGCGCGCGGCAATTACGAAGAATCGATCCGGCAGCTCGAAGAGCTGACCAAACGATCGCCCGATTATTATCCCGCCTACGAAAAACTGGCGGGAATTTACCGCGAATGGGACGATAAAAAACTCGATTACCTGCGCGTCACGCGCGCGATGACGCGGCTCGCGCCGCAGGAAGCGACGGTTTTCGGCTATCTCGGCGAAGCGTTTCTGCTCAACCGCCGCCGCGCGGACGCGAAAAAAGCGTTCCGGCAGGCGTTTTCGCTCTCGCCCGATTACGGGTTCGCGGGCGCGTCCCTGTTCGACCTGCATTTCGAGGACGGCGAAATGGAGGAATGCCGCAACGTGGTCGAAATGCTGAGGCGCTTCGTGCCGAACGAGAACTCGCTCGTGCGCGAAACGGTTTTCCGCGCCAAGGATGGCGATTGGGAAGCCGCCGCGCGGCTCTGGCGCGAGCTTTGTTTAAGCGAAAAGGCGATCCGGCCGCATTTTGAATTCGTGCTGCAGAAATTCAAGGGCCTGAATTTGTCGAAACAGGAATTCGTGCTCGACACGCTCCGCGACGCCTCTTTCGAACCGGACGCGAACGCGCTCGTCGGCGCCTATTTTATCGAGCGCTGCCGGCAGACCAGAAGCGAGCGCGAATGCCTCGAATATATCGAAAGCCTGCCGCCGGCGAGCGCCGTGTGGGCGAAAGCGGCGGGCAAATACATGGAACTCCTGCTGGCGAGCGATTTGATCGGACTGCACAAATTCATTCAAAAGAACCGTCGCAGCCTGAAAGAAAATCACGACGCATGGGCGGCGACCGGATACATCCTCAACGCTTCGGGCGAATTTAAAGACGGCGCGGAATGGTTCGCCGACTGGCGGCAGCGCGCGGGCGTCGAGCCGTGGATGCTCTGGAATTACTCGATAATTCTGAGGCGGCTGAAAAAAGAGGCGGAAGCCCGCGCGGTTCACGAGGCGGCGGCGCAAATGCCGGGAAACGACGAGACCGTCAGCCTGCATCTGATGATGCTCGGGCTCGAAGCGCTGCACGCCGGCGATTACGAAACGGCGGCGCGGCGCCGCGCGCAGATCGCCGCGCAGGTCATGGATGAATGGGACGGATTTTTCTACTTTCTGCTCGAAAAGGGTCTGGAAATACAGCGTCTGCACGCGGCGGGCGACGCGCAGGCGGCGCGGGCGGCGACCAAAGAGATGGTCAAAAACGCTTTGTCGGTGCCGGATATTTGGACGGACAACATCAAAAGCGCCGCTTTCGACCGCAGTCTCGGGGCGGCGCTTGAGGTCAATCAAAGCCTCGCGCTCACTCTCGCGCTGCGCGGACGCGCGCTCGTCTCAAGGATCGGAATTTAAAATTAAGCCGGCTTGACGAATTTTGAATTAAAAGGAATACTAGAAATTAAAGTAAAGATTCTAAATTTATTTTTTATTTGAGAGGTTATCAGAAATTTTATGCCATACCCGGAAATTATGATTCACGGCATGCGTCAGGAACTGGCGCAGCTCGGAATCGAAGAAACGAAAACACCCGAAGCGGTGAAAGAAGCGATTGAAAACACCGAAGGCACCGTGATGGTCGTCGTCAACTCGGTTTGCGGCTGCGCCGCCGGGGGCGTGCGTCCCGGCATCGCGATGGCGCTCGAAAACTCGGAAGTCAAACCCGACAAAGCGATCACGGTCTTCGCGGGCGCGGACATCGACGCGACCGACGTCGCGCGCGATTATTTTACCGGCTACGCGCCGTCGTCGCCGTCGATCGGTTTTCTGAAAAACGGCGAGCTCGTCAAGATGTTCGAGCGCCGCGATCTCGAAGGTCGTCACCCGCTGATGATCGCGCAGGAACTCGTCAACGCCTTCGAGGAAGTCTGCACGAAATCGGGCGCGGCGAACAATTAATTTTCGGCCGCGCACAAGCACGAAAAAAACACGAAAAATGGATTTAAAGATCTTTCGTGTTTTTTTCGTGCTTGTGCGCGGCTAATTTTGTAATTCCCGCAGATTCCGCGCGCTTCCTTCCGTGATTAAAAATTGCGCGGCGCCGTAGGTGAGCATCACGAAAACCGGCGCGTATTCGAACGGCGCGGCGAAACGGTTGACGGCGAGAATCGAATCGGAAACGACGAACAATAAAGTTCCGGCGACCGAAATTTTCCCGAAAGGCTGCTTTTCGAAATCGAACGCCGCCGCGCTCGCCGCGAGCATCGCCGAAATGACGAGCGCGTAAACGGCGACCGGGATCATCAGGCTTCCGATATACGGCGCGAGGATCGCAAAAAGCGCCGAAGTGTAAATCGCAACGCCGAAAAAAACGAGCGCGGGCGGGTTTTGTGAAGGCTTATTCGCGCGGCGGATTCGCAGAAAGTAAAAAATATAGAAAAGATGCGCGACGAGAAAGGCGACGAGACCGTAAAGGAAAAGCGATTCGGTCCGTTTGTCGACGAGCAGAAGCACGTCGCCCAGCCACGAGAAAGCGAGCGCGAAAATGACCGGGCATTTCAGATTAGGCGAGCGGCGGCGCGTGCCGAACGCGTAATAAACGAGCAAAATGGGCATCAGTAAGGGCTTAGAAAAATACTGCAGCGGCGCGTTCCCCGTCAAATTAGCGAAAAGTTCGATCGCGAGGACGAAAAAGTAAACCGCCATGAAAATTCGGAAACTCATAAATTGGTAAATAATTCTGCGGTTTGCGCCCGAAAATCCGTCCGTTTGAGCAGGTACATCGCGACCCTGCCGAAATCTCTAAAATCGACCTCTTTTTCATAGCGCATCCCGATCTTCTCCGCGACACGAACCGAAGCGGTATTTTCGGGGTTGATCATCGCGACGATCGAAGCGAATTCGTATTTTTCAAATCCGAGCCGCAGACAGGCGCGCGCCGCTTCCGGCGCGTAACCCTTTCCCCAAAACGGATTATCTATGAGGTATGAAACTTCGATCACTTCCTCGCCTTCGACCGGCTGCAAAATCAGCCCGCAGCGTCCGATCAGCGCGCCGGTTTCTTTAAGCACGACCGCCCACAAGCCGAAGCCGCGCGCCTTGTAATAATTGTCGATATGACGCTGCAGATGATAGCGTTCGAATTCGATTGATTCGGGCATCTTTCCCAGAAACTTCATATTATCCGGGTCGGTGTAAATTTCGTAATTGCGGGCGGCGTCTTCGGGCGTGAATTGTCGCAGAATCAGCCGCGGCGTTTCGGTTATTTTCATCAGAAGCATATTTTAACGTGAAAGCCTTCGCCGTTCACCCGAATTGACCGGATTTTGTCGAACTTTGAAGAAAGTTGTTGCGAAAGAGCGAATGAAGCAGTTAAAATGTTCAAAGGCAAACGCGTCCGACGGGACTTGCCGATAAATCCGCCTCGAATTCAATGTCGATCAATCAAAGACAACACATCCGATTTTCTCTCGATATCCCGGCGATTCGTTACACGAAATTCGGCGAAAAACAAGAGGTCTTGCTGCATCAGATCAGCATCGGCGGTTGCCTTTTGGAATGGGACGAAAATCTTCTCACCGGCGACGTTTTCCGCCTCGAAATACAGCTGCCGAACGGAAACTGGCTGCCGATCGTGTGCAAGGCGCTTTATAAATTCGAGGACAACGGCATCGGCGTGAAATTTATCGAGATCACGAAATTCGAACAGGAACTCGTCGGGAAAATCATCTCGCACAGTCTTTCGCGAGAGGGGTTGCCGGGCGTCGTCGACCCGTTCGCGCAGCCGCCGCGTTTCGGCGCCGACCGGCGCAAAAAAGAGCCCGCCGTCACCGACGCGCGCAAACAGCAGGACGAAATTTTAGAAAAAATCATGTCGAGCGAGCTTTAATTACGCGCGGAAACGAAAGCGGATGTAAAGGCTTTTCATTTTTCGTCGCGCGTTTCTCTCAAAGCCATGATTTCGGCGAACGAAGCCGATTTGAATTCCGCGGAATTCAAATCGGCTTTTTCCATCACTTCCGCTTCCGAAAGCGCGCCGCACTGCACGGCGCGCGTAAAGAAATTCAGCAAGCCCTGCGCCGAAGCGGCGTCGTCGAACTGGTTGCCGGTGAGCATCGCCCGCGTGGCTTCGCCGAGAAAGTTTTTAAGCCGCGCCGCCTGCTCGTCCGCCGCTTCGAGAAAAAACGCGTAAACGGCGGCGTAACGCGCCGCGAGCTGCGCCGGATGCAGATCCCAGCTCTGGTAAAAGCCGTTGATCAGGGAAAGCGTGACGTTGTTGAAATGCCGCCGCCACGCCGCGCGGACGGCGCGCTCGTTTTCCGATTTTTGCCGTTCGGACAAATTTTCGCCGCGGTGAACCGGCACCGGCATTTCGGTCGTCACCGAATCGGACAGGCGGACGCCGCGCGGCGCGAGCGTGAGCTGCATCATCTGGCGGGCGAAACGGCAGGCGTCGTGCTGCAGATGCTGGTGATTCGCCGCGATCCCGAAACTCGCCGTGTAGTCGAACGCGCCGAAATGCGCCGACGCGAGGCGCGCGCCGGCGGCCTCGGCGATTTCGCGCATCAACAGAACGGCCTGCGGCGTTTCGATCATGATTTCGATTTTGACCGAGTTTTCGGGCAGATCATGCCGCGTTTCGATTTCGAAGAGCAGCGCGCGCAAGACTTCGACTTCCGCCGGCCGCGTGATTTTCGGCAGAGTGACGACGAAATTTTCGGGCAAGCGATGATCGGTTTCGGCGAGCAGGTTCGTCAAAAATAAATTCAGCGTGCGCGCCGCGCGCCGGTAGGTTTCGGCCTGCAGCGATTTGATGCGAAAGCCGGTAAACGGCGAGATGCCGGCGTTGCCTGCCGCCGAACCGGACATGGCTTTCGCGAGCTCGTCGGACGCCCGGAGCGCGTCGGCGTCTTCTTCCGCGTCGGGACGGATGCCGTAACCGTCCTCGAAATCGATGCGAAAATCTTCGACCGGTTCGCGCCGCAGTTTTTCGATGACGCGGTCGTACACCTCGGCGGCGAACCACGCGTCGCGGTCTTCCGCGCGCAGGCGCGCCGCATTGTCGGCGCGGCGAAATTCCAGATCGCGAATCAGATCGACGTGTTTCGGCAGGCGGTCGGCGCCTTTGATCCACATCGCGTCGGCGAATTCGACGAAATTCGGCGCGTACGTCTCGATGGATTTGAGCGCGATCGTGCCTAATTTGCCGATCGTGTCGGCTTTAAAGAGATGCGCGCCGCCGTAAACGACATGCACCGGCAAACGCGATTCGGGATTTGCGGTTTCGGATCGCGGATTTGAAAGTTTCTGGAGGAAGAGTTTTTCGGCGATGTCGGAAAAGCTTTGATTCATAAATTAACGAGCCGCGAAAAGGGCGCGGGTTCGCGCGGACTAAACTCAAAAATACTCAAGATTTACAGGATAAACTTTCCCGATTCGTCTCGCAAATTGAGCTTGAATCCGCGCGAACCCGCGCCTTCACTGCGCGGCTCGTTGATTTATAAAACTACCTGGCGGCGTTCGCGTTCTTTGTCGAGTCCTTGACCGCGTTGAAGTCGGGAAACTCGTTCGTCAGCTTCCATTCGCCGTTTTCTTTCACGAATTTGACCTTGAAACCGTTCGGCGCGCCTTCGGTTTTCACTTCGGCGACCGCCGTTTCGCCTTCGATTTTCTCGTTGCGGATTTCGCAGAGCTTATTCGAAACGCGGTCGGCTTCGAGGTATTTGACGAGCGATTTTTCGTTCTCGGCCTTCATGTCTTCTTCGAGCGACTTTAAAGTTGCCGCCGAGTAAACTTTCCTGATCGCGGCTTCGTCCTTGCGCGTCATCGCGTCGCAGTAAGCCGTAAAGACCGGCTTTAGGGTCGGCGCGTCGTTGACGGTCGCTTCGGTCGGGGTTTTGTTCGTTTCCAAACCCGAAGTGTTTCTCGGCGCGGTCGCGTTGGTTTGCCCGTTAATCGAATTCGTGTTCGCTTTCGGCTGTTCGCCGCCCGGGCAGCCGGTTGAAAGCAGCGAAAAAATCCCGATCGTGCAAAAAGTTAAAATCTGAAAACGCATAAATTACTCCGAAATTGTTAAAATGTTCTCGTAAAAACAAAAGAGTATAGAACATTTACGAAAAATGGACAAAACACAACGCGACGAATATCAAAGGCTTTTCCTGCTCGAACAGCTTCCCGAATCCCTAACGCGCGCCGACCGCCATCTGCAGATTTTCGACAATTACATTGCAAACACGCGGCTGCGGCTGCGTTCCGTGCGCGTTCCCGAAACGAAGGAATGGACCTGGATTTTGCAGCAGAGATTCCCGATCGAGGAAACCGGCGCGCACTGGAAAATCGCCGAAATTCACCTGAATGAAACCGAGTATCATCTGTTCGAGCAGTTCGAGGGCAGGGAAATCCGCAAAAATCGCTATTTCTACGAGACGACCGGCCGGCATATCGAAATCGACGTTTTCCTCGGCAATCTCTGGGGCTTGAACACCGCGCGCGTTTGTTTTGAAACGTTGGAAGAATTACGCGATTTCGAGTTTCCGCTCGCGGCGCTCGAAGTCACCGGCGACGAATTTTTTCGGGGCGAAAGTCTGGTCGATAAGAGATTTACGGACGTGCGGCAAAGAGTCGCCGAAATTACCGAAAGACATTTACCGGAGACGCCGGGCAATTAAATAAGTTTTGACTGCCCGCCGCCGGACTGATCATCGCCGCTGAAAATTGTTCCGAAGCGTTTCGGGCGCACCCGCACGATTCGGCAGAAATCGTTTTTTCAAATCTCCTTGACCGATTTTTCGGAATCGGTTCCGTCCGCCGGCGGTATTTCCCGCGATTTTCGGTCTGCGGCGGAATCGACGTCACGTTTGTACCAGTTGATGATCGGCTGCGTCGAAACGCCGTGAATCAAAATGCTCAGCGCGACCACCGAAAGCGTGATGCCGACCGCCTCGGACGCGTTTTTTTCCAGACCGTGATTGAGCGCGTAGCTCAAATAATAAAGACTTCCGATGCCGCGAATGCCGAACCAGCCCATCAGAAATCTTTGTTTTCTTCCCGTCGGCGTCCTGACGAGAAAAACGAGCGTCGCGAGCGGGCGGATGACGAAAAAGAGCGCGAGCGCGAGCGGCACGGCGCGCCGGTCCCAATGGATTGCCAGGCAAACGCCGACCAGAATCACCAGCATCACTTCGAGGAGTCGTTCGGCGGTCGCGCCGAACGAGATGATCTCGGAAACGACGACGCCCGCCGCTTTCGAAGGCTCTTTCAAATCCTCTTCCGAGACGTTTTTCCCGACCAGCTCCTCGGCGGGCGGATGTTCGGACGGATCGCCGCTTCGGACGCTGTCTAAATGATCCTGATGTTCGGGCGCGGGATTTTCCCGGACGATTTTAATTTCCGCGTGGCGAAATCCGAGCCCGGCGGCGAACGTCGCCAGAAACCCCCACGCGTAAATCGTTTCCGCGCCGACGTACGAAAGCGCGATCAGCGCGAGCGCCAGAAAATCGTTCGGCGCTTCGGTTTCCAGATGCCGGCTGCGCAGCCAGATCGCCAACCGCCCGACGCCCTTTCCGAGCAGGTATCCGAGCAGCAGCCCCGCCGGAATCGCCCAGACGAGCCGGTGCAGCGCCCATTCGCCGAGCCACTCGCCCGGACCGTTATGTTTCATCCACAAAAGCGCGAAAACGACGAACGGAAACGCCGCGCCGTCGTTAAACCCGGCTTCGCCCGAAAGCCCGTAGCGCGTGCGGTCTTCGTCGGCCGCATCGTTCACCGAAACCGAGCTGGCGAGCACCGGATCGGTCGGCGCGAGCGCCGCGCCGAGAAGAAATGAAACGCCCCAGTCGAAACCGAAAACCGAATGCGCGAAAACCGCGACGCCCGCGATCGAGCCGAGCATGACCGGCGCGGCGAGCCGGTAAGCGGCGATCCACGCCGGATTTTTCAAGGGCAGCCGCAATTTGAGCCCGCCGATGAAAAGCGAAATGATGACGGCGGTTTCCGTCAGGTGCTCGAACCAGGACTTGTAGGCGATGAAGTCGACGGCGACCAAATTTAAAGCCAGCGGGCTGATCGACAAACCGAGCGCCAGATAGATCGCCGAGGTCGTGATCGGCAGACGGCGGATATAGGCCGACGTCAACGCCATAAAAAGAAGCACCGCGCCGACGAGCGCCATCCAGCCGAGAAAACTCATGCCGTTATGATACTAAATTTTGAAGTTCGAAGAGTTGAAAGTTTTTCAAAGCCGTTGCCGGCGACGGCAACGAACCCGGAGAGTTTCTTAAAACAATTCGTCCAGAGCTTCTTCCAGGGTCCGCACGCCGACGACGCGCATTCCCAAAAGTTTTTCCAGGCCCTTTTTGTTCGAGGCGGGCAGAATCAGTTTCTTAAAGCCCAAAGTCTGCGCTTCGCGCGCGCGCGCTTCCGCCTGCAGCACGCCGCGCACTTCGCCGGTCAGACCGACCTCGCCGAAAACCGCCGTTTCGGGCGGGATCTGCAGATTGCGGAAGCTCGAACTGATCGCCGCGACGACGCCGAGATCGGCTGCCGGTTCGTCGATTTCGAGCCCGCCCGCGACGTTGATAAAGACGTCGTCGGCGCCGAGCTGAAAGCCGACGCGTTTTTCGAGCACGGCGATCAGCAGCGACGTGCGGTTGTAGTCGAACCCCTGCGCCATCCGCCGGCCGGTGCCGAATTTCGTGCCCGTCACGAGCGCCTGCACTTCGACGAGCATCGGGCGCGTGCCTTCCATGCAGACCGTCACGACCGATCCGCTCGCGCCTTCGGGGCGTTCCTGCAGAAAAACTTCCGACGGGTTTCCGACCGCTTTTAAGCCCTCCGAGGTCATCTCGAAAATGCCGATCTCGTTCGCCGCGCCGAAACGGTTTTTCGTCGCGCGGATGATGCGGTGATTGTGATGCCGGTCGCCTTCGAAATAGAGGACCGTGTCGACGATGTGTTCCAAAGCCTTCGGGCCGGCGATCGAGCCTTCCTTCGTGACGTGACCGATCAAAAAGACGGGCGTCGCGGTCTGCTTGGCGAAGATCATCAGCGCGCCGGCGACTTCTCTGACCTGCGAAACCGAGCCGGGCGCCGATTCGACGCGCTCCGAAAAGACGGTCTGGATCGAATCGACGATCACGTAGTCGGGTTTGAGGCGATCGGTTTCCGCGAGAATGTTTTCGAGATTCGTCTCGGGCAAAAGGTATAGATTTTCGGCGTCGATGCCGAGGCGCTCGCCGCGCATCTTGATCTGGCGCTCGGATTCTTCGCCCGAAACGTAAAGCACGTTTCCGCCTGAGGAGCTGAGCTTATCCGCCATCTGAATGACGATCGTCGACTTGCCGATGCCGGGCGAGCCGCCGATCAGCACGAGCGAGCCGGCGACGATGCCGCCGCCGAGCACGCGGTCGAACTCCGCGATGCCGCTCGAGGTGCGCGCGTCGTCCTGCGATTCGATCTCGCTGTACGCCATCGGCTTGACGACGCGAAACGCGTCCGCGCCGAGACGGGCGTTCGCGGCGGCCGAGGTTTTGCCCGCGGCTTGCGGGGTCGGGCGGAATTTTTCTTCGACCAACGTGCCGTACTCGCCGCAGTCGGGACAGCGCCCGAGCCATTTTCGCTGTTGCCCGCCGCAGTTTTGACAGACGTAAATTGTTGCCGGTTGTTTTGCCATAGTTCGGTAAAAGAATTTATTCATCTGCTCATTGAGTCATTTCATCAATTCCGAAATAAAAATAAATCAATGAATCAACGAACAAATAAATAAATCCGAATAGTTCTAAGTTGATACAAACACGATTCAGGCGCGCGTATTTTTACAGGACAAGTTACCCTGGAACCGATGTTTTATTTTACCAAATCCGGGCAAAATTCGGCGGCACGCAAATTGTTTATAAACCTTAACGGCGCTTGACAGCGAATAAATATTCGGAAGGAGAAAACAATGGCGAACAACCAGCAAAACAGCAATCAGGGAACGCAGACGCAGAATCATCGAAGCCTCGCCGAAAACATCGGCATCAGCGAGAATCTCGAGGATTTCGGCGGCGGTCGCGGACAGGCCGCCGGCGTGCAGGAATCGGCGAGCAGTCAGGATCAGTTCAGCGAGGACGTCACGCAGATCGTCGACGAAAACGATTTCGAAGGCAAAGTGACGCCGCGGGAACCGTTCGATTATTACGACCGCGAAGAGGACAAAAAAGACGAGTAAGATTTTCACGACTTTACCGGTCGCCGATCACCCGTCTTCATTTATATTTCATTTCATAAACCGTTTATTTTTCGATTCGGGGTGATCGGCGATCGATATCGGAAACGCTTCAAAAAGTCGAAACGCGGCGCTTTTCTAGATAAAGCGCCGCGTTTCGACTTTTTCGGCTTCGAATCGCCCGTTAAAAATCCGCCGGTTTCGATTTCTCAAAACCGGACGCCGCTTTTATAATTTACATTCTATGCCGGCTCCAACCATCAACGCTTTTGCGGAAAAGGTCGCGCTCATCACTGACGGCGAAAATCCGGTCGGGCGCGCGGTCGCGCTGCAGCTCGCGCTGCAGGGCGCGTACGTCGTCGTCGGATACGCCGATTCCTCGAAAGAAAACGCGCGCGCGATCGGCGAGCTCCAAAATTTGGGGACGCTCGCCGATGCGGTCGAGACGGACGTGTCGACCGTCGACGGTGCGAAAGCGCTCGTCGGGGCGGTCGAGCGGATGTTCGGGCGGATCGATTTTCTCGTCAATTGTTTGAAATTCTCCGTCGATTCGACGTTTGAAGATATAGGCGAAGCGGCCTTCGAGGCGGCATTCGGCAAAAGCGCGAAAGGAGTTTTTTTCGTGACGAAAGAAGCGATGCCGCTGATGAAAATGCGCCCGAAGCCGAAAATCGTCAACGTCATTTCGGCGCTCGACACCGACGAGGCGCAAAAGAACGTGCTGCTCGCGGCGACGCAGAAATCGCTGATCGGTTTGACCGAGTCGCTGGCGGCGAGTTTGCCGAAGAATTTTCGCGTCAACGCGGTCGCCGTCAGCGAGAAACGCGTGGCGGGCGAGGCCCTCGACGCGGAATTGTTTCGTCCCCGCGGCGGCGTTTCCGAAGACGACGTGGCGCGCGCCGTATTGTTTCTGCTGTCGTCTGAAGCCATTGGACTTAACGGGCAGATTTTAAAGGTCGAATAATAAAAATTTCCGCCGGTCGGTCTTAATTTTGTTATCGCTTGGCTTGTAGTTCGTGATAAAATTTTGGAGATGAAATCAGACATTCTCATAATCAGAATCAGCTTTGTTTTGCTTTTGGCATTAATAGGCTTTTTAATCAATCCGCTGCTCTCGACGAGCTATCTGCAGGGCATCGGATCGACCGAGAAACGGCTGCTATCCGCCGTGCTCGGGGCGCTCATTGCCGGTCTGATTATCGGCTTTGAGATGCGCGCGCGAATGGCGACGTTGAAAACGCTGATCGCCGCCGCGTTCGGTTCCATTCTGGGGATTTTGGGCGCGTTTCTCATCGGTGTTTTGATTTCCATCCAGAAGGAAGCCGCGGTGCCCGCCGAAATGCAGACTTTTTTGACGATCTCCTTAGCCTTTTTTATGGGCTACATCGGTTTGATGGTCGGCGCGGCGAAGGGCGAGTACATCGATTTGTCGGTGCTCGGCGGAATTTTCAGCGACAAGGTGACCGTGCCGCAGGATTACCGGATTCTCGACACGAGCGTGATCATCGACGGGCGCATCGCCGACGTCGCCGAAACCGGGTTTATGGGCGGAACTTTGATCATTCCGCAGTTCATCCTGACCGAGCTGCAGCAGGTCGCCGATTCGCCGGATTCCTCGAAACGCCAGCGCGGTCGGCGCGGGCTCGATATGCTGCAGCGCCTGCGCAACAACTCGAAGATCGACATCCAGATCGTCGAAACCGATTTTCCGGCGGTCAAGGAAGTCGATCTTAAACTCATCGAGCTCGGCAAACAGCTCGACGCCGTGATCGTGACGAACGATTTTAATTTAAACAAAGTCGCGCAGCTGCGCGGCGTGCTGGTTTTAAACATCAACGAGCTCGCAAACGCTCTGAAACCGGTCGTGCTGCCGGGCGAAGCGATGCGCGTCTTTATTTTGAAAGAAGGCAAGGAATACAATCAGGGCGTCGCGTACCTCGACGACGGCACGATGGTCGTGGTCGACAACGCGCGCCGTTTGATCGGCAAAACCGCCGACATCGCCGTCACGTCCGTTTTGCAGACGACCGCCGGAAAAATGATTTTCGGGCGTCTCTGGGAAGAAACCAACGAAAACGCCGGCGAAAACATGAACATCCACGATTCGCGCTCGGTCGGCTTCAAAAAAGCCACGCGCGAGCTGCGCCAGACGACGATCATCGAGGATTTGGAATAAAGTGGCCGGTGGTCGGTGGTCGATGGTCGGTTTAAGACAAAATTTCTGACCACCGACCACCGGCCACCGGCCACCGATTATGAATGTTGCAATTATCGTCGCAGCGGGAAGCGGAACGAGGTTCGGCGCGGGGCGTCCGAAGCAGTTCCTCATAATCGCCGGCAAGCCGCTGCTGATTCACACGCTCGAAAAATTCGAAAACTGCCGCGCGATCGACCGTTTGATACTGGTTCTTTCGGAGGGCGAAATTGCAAACTTCCAAACGCTCGCGCAAAAGTTCAATTTAACCAAACTCGCAAAGATCGTCGCCGGCGGAAAAACGCGCGCCGAATCGGTTTTCAACGGTTTGCGGGCGATCGAAGAGGAAACGGCGGTGCAGATCGTCGCCGTGCACGACGGCGCGCGTCCGTTCGTCGACTGCGCGGAGATTTCGGCGACCGTCGAGAAGGCGAAGGACACCGGCGCGGCCTGTCTGACGGCTTTGGTTACCGACACGATCAAGGAAGTCGCGGACGGAGTAATCACCGGCACGATCGAGCGCGCCAAACTGCGGCGCGCGTTGACGCCGCAGGCGTTTCGGTTCGAAATTCTGCGAAAGGCTTTCGCCGGCGCGGATTTGAGCGAAGCGGCGACCGACGAATGCTTTCTGGTCGAACGCACCGGGCAAACGATCGCGGTCGTCGAAGGCAGCGCGAAAAACATCAAAATCACGACGCCGGAAGATTGGCAGTTCGCGGAAATTTTATTGAGGTAGATGATTTTTTGCCTTCGGGTTTTTGGCTTTGGGTTTTCGATTTTGTCTTCGCCCGGATCTTTTGCCGATTACCGGCAATAAAAAAACGACCAAAAAACCAAAGCCAAAAAACAAAAACCAAATGTATGTTTCGAATCGGCTTCGGCAACGACATGCACCGGCTTGAAACCGGAAAACCCTTAATTTTGGGCGGCGTGACGCTCGAATCTTCGATCGGCGCGGTCGGTCATTCCGACGCCGACGCGTTGACGCACGCCGTCACGGACGCGCTGCTCGGCGCGCTCGCGCTCGGCGACATCGGTTCGCACTTTTCCGACAAAGACGAACGCTGGCGCGGCGCGGACAGCTTCGTTTTTCTGCGGCACGTCGTCGGCTTGGTGAAGGAAAAAGGTTTCGGCGTGGTCAACCTCGATACGATCATCAATCTCGAAACGCCGAAACTGCGCCCGTACATCGAAAGGATGCGCGAAAATCTGGCGCGCGCGCTCGAAATCGAAATCGGAGCGGTCTCGGTTAAAGCCAAGACCGGCGAAAAGGTCGATGCGGTCGGGCGGTCAGAGGCGATTAAGGCGGAAGCGGTCGTTCTGTTGCAAAGAAACGTTTAAGGCCACGGGCTACGTTTTCCGGCGGAAGAGCCCCGCTTTGGATTCAACGTTCATAAAAAAGCCGCGCGCCGAATTCGGCGCGCGGCTTTGATTTCCAAAGGCGTAATTCGTGCTTCCGCCTAATACCTAAATTCGACTTCATGCCGGCGAGCCGCCGCCAGCATGTTCAAGTAAGTCCGGCTGATTTCAATGCTCAGCTGATTACGATATGCCTCTTCGCCCTGAATTGTTTTGGAACCACTGTTAAGAAACTCAGCCTTTTTCGTCCAGGCGTTGCGATGCTCATCCCATGCCTGACAAAAGTCTTCCGGCAGTTTATCGCACTTGACCTTTTTCATTTTTTCGACCAGGTTAAGCGTCGCCAGTTTTTCAGCCTTTGAAAGGCCGCGGGATTGACTCAAACGAGCCTCGTCGTTTTCCAGTTCGATACCGGTCTGCAAATCGTCTTCCAAAAAATTATTGATACGCGTCTGCAAATCGATTTCCGACTTGAAGATCACAAGGGGCCGATCGACAGCCGGAGTGACCGTCGAAAAACGGCTTTGCGGCGCGGGCAGACCGACTATCATGACCGATATTGTAAAAGTCACGAAATAGAAAAAGACAGCGCCGATGTATTTCGTTTTCATAGCGAAAGCCGTGTGCGTCAGCGACTAGCGAACGTTCGAGCCGTAAGTTCCGCCGATGCGGGTAACGTCGTCCCACGTGCGGCCGATTTCCGCGTTGTAGTAGTTATCCATGCCGCACGATTTGCGGTTCGAAACTTTTTTCGCCTGCAGGTATTCGGCGTAATTGCCCCACGCCTGCATGTGCAGATTCCACGCCCTTTGAAAATCCTGCGGAAAACGGCTGGCGTCCATGCTCGACGAAGCTTTCCAGTATTCGGTGACGCGGTCCGCGTAGCTGCTGTCGTACGCGTTATCGATGCGGGCGGTGCCGTTGCTGATGTCGCGCAACAGGAAATTTTCGATCTCGTTGCCGGTCGCCGGTAGCACGCTGCGTTCCGTGTAAACGTAATTCGTGGCCGGCGCGGGGAAGATGATTCTGACCAAACCGGCGGAGAAAATAAAGGTCGCGACGAAGGCGATTAATGCGGTAATTATTCTTGTATTGCTCATAAATTGTAAAACCTCTCAAAACTCTGGCTTTTATTATCTCTTAAAATTTTCAAAAAGGAAACATTTTTGTGACGAAATTCGGCGCGAACTTTGCTAAAGTTATGTAGATGAATCCGCAAGACTTAATTCGCAAGAAACGCGACGGCGCAAGCTTTTCCGAGACCGAAATCGGCGTCTTTATCCGAGGGGTCAGCGACGGCAGCTGGGCGGATTATCAAATCACGGCGCTCGTCATGGCGATGTTCATCCGCGGGCTCGACCAGGCGGAACAAAACGCGCTCGTTAAATCGATGCTCGAATCGGGCGAGAGGTTGGATTTTTCCGACATCGATGCGCCGAAAGCCGATAAACATTCGACCGGCGGGGTCGGCGACAAATGTTCGCTCGTCATCGCGCCGCTCGCCGCCGCGTGCGGCGTCGCCGTGCCGATGATCTCCGGTCGGGGCTTGGGGCACACCGGCGGCACGCTCGACAAACTCGAATCGATCGCCGGCTACAACGTCCGGCTGACGACGGCGCAAATCAAACAAACCATCAAAAAATGCGGCTTCGCGCTCGCCGGACAAACGCAAAAACTAGTCCCGGCGGACCGAAAACTCTACGCCTTGCGCGACGCGGCTTCGATGGTCGAATCGGTGCCGCTGATCGTCGGCTCGATCATGTCGAAAAAACTCGCCGAAGGCTTGGACGCGCTCGTGCTCGACGTGAAAACCGGCACCGGCGCGTTTATGGAAAAACATTCCGACGCGCGCGAATTGGCGAAAGCGCTCGTCGAAACCGGCAACGATTTCGGCGTGCGCACCGAGGCGCTGATCACCGACATGAGCCAGCCGCTCGGAAAATACGTCGGCAACGCGCTCGAAGTTTACGAATGTTTGAAAATCATGCGCGGCGAAACGGACGCGGCGATGCAGCCGGTCTTCGATCTATCGGTCGAGCTGACGGCGCGGATGCTGGTTTTAGCCGGCGTCGCGGAAGACGTCGACGAGGCGCGAACGCGCTGCCTCAAAAAAATCGGGGACGGCGCGGCGCTCGAAAAATTTCATCAAAACGTCGGACTGCAAAAAGGCGACCAGCGCATCTGCGACGAACCGGAACTGCTGCTCGAAAAAAAGATCGTCAAAATTCCGTTCACGGCGGAGGCGAGCGGTTACATTACGGAAATCGACGCGCGCGGCGTCGGCGAAGCGGTCTGCGCGCTCGGCGGCGGAAGGCTTCAGGTCAAGGACGCGATCGATTACGCGGTCGGTTTCGAATGCGCGAAAAAATTGGGCGATCCGGTCGAACGGGGCGAAGAAATCGGCACGATTTTCTGCCGCAAAAAATCTCAATCGGACGCGATTAGCGAAAAACTGCGCGGTGCGTATAAAATAGGCTTTGAAAAACCGCCATCCCCGGAACTCGTGAAAGAAATAATTTCATAAGCATATGCAAACTCGTTATTTTGTTAAAATTTTTCTGCTTTGTCTCGGTCTGTTTTTGATGTCGTCATGCGGCACGCGCACCGAAGCGCAGAAGCAGTGCCAGATTCGCGTCGGAATCGTTTTCGACATCGGCGGCAAAAACGACCGCTCGTTCAACGCCGCCGCGTGGGAAGGCGTCAAGCGCGCCGAAAAGGATTTGCCGATCTGTCTCTACGACGTCGAGCCGGGTAATCCGACCTCGATCGAACCGGCGATGCGCGCGTTCGCCGAAAAGAATTTCGATCTGATCGTCGGCGTCGGCTTCGCGCAGGGACCGATCATGCAGAAGGTCGCGAACGATTACCCGAACATCAAGTTCGCGATCGTCGACGGCGTGATCTTCGAGGCGGACGGCAAAACGCCGAAGAAAAACGTCGCGTCGCTTGTTTTTCGCGAGCATGAAGGCTCCTATCTGGTCGGCATGATCGCGGCCGCGAAATCGAAAACCGGCGTGCTCGGCTTCGTCGGCGGCATGGACATTCCGCTGATTCATAAATTCGAAACCGGCTACGAGGAAGGCGCGCGCGCCGTCAATCCGAACGTCCGCGTGATCGACAATTACGTCGGCGTGACCGACGCGGCATGGAACAATCCAGGCAAAGGCAAGGAGCTCGCGCTCTCGCAGATCGAAAAGGGCGCGGACGTGATTTTCACGGCTGCCGGTAATTCGGGCCTGGGCGCGTTCGACGCGGTCGAGCAATACGGCAAAAACGCTTCGGGCGAAGCCAACAAATTCGTGATCGGCGTCGATTCGAACCAGAACATGGTCAAGCCCGGCTTCGTGCTGACCTCGATGGTCAAACGCGTCGACAACGCTGTTTACGACGTCGTGAGGGAAGTTCTCTCGGGCAAATTCGAGGGCGGCTTTCACGTTTTCGGGCTCGACAAGGACGGCGTCGCCTACGCGCTCGACCAGTACAATCAAAACCTGATCCCGCCGGACGTTCTGCAGAAGGTCAACGACGCGAAAGCGAAAATCGTCGGCGGCGAAATCAAGGTCACGGACGCGATGGCGAAGTGACGGATTGGGAATTTGGTTTTTGGCTTTTGGTTTTTGAATTTCTCCTATGAAAAAAACACATTTTGAAAACCTGCAGGTTTATCAATTATCTGAAAAATTATCTGATGAGATTTGGAAGATAGTCATGCAATGGGACGATTTAGCGAAAAATACAGTCGGAGCGCAAATTATCAGGTCAGCCGATAGCATCGGAGCAAATTTAGCCGAAGGAAGCGGTCGCGGAAGCAACCGCGATTACCGCCGATTTATAAAGATTTCCCGTGGTTCGCTATACGAAACCCGTCATTGGCTTAGAAGGGCATTCAAAAGAGAATTATTATCAAAAGAGCATGTTAACGTCTTAATTCCCTCAATAGAAGAATTAACGCCGAAACTGAATGCTTATTTACGTTCGATCGGCACATTCGATCAAAAAGACGAGGAATAAAATTAAACAAAAACCCAAAACCAATTTATGCTCGAACTCAGAAACATAACCAAAACCTTCGGCAGCGTGACGGCGAACAACGACGTTTCGATCAAAATCGAAACGGGCACGATTCACGCGATCGTCGGCGAGAACGGCGCCGGCAAATCGACCATCATGCGCATCGCGTACGGCTTTTACACGGCTGATTCGGGCGAGATTCTGGTCGACGGCAAGCCCGTCCAGATCAGAAGCCCGCACGACGCGATCGCGCTCGGCATCGGCATGGTGCACCAGCATTTCATGCTCGTCGACACGATGACGGCGGGCGAAAATATCATTTTGGGCGCGGAAGGCGGAAACCCGGCGAGCATCGACTGGAAGAAGGCGAACGCGGATATCCAGTCGCTCTCGAACGAGCTGCGGCTCGGCGTCAATCCGAAGGCTTTGATCGAGGATTTGTCGGTCGGGGCGCAGCAGCGCGTGGAATTATTGAAAGCGCTTTACCGGAACGCCGAGCTTTTGATTTTGGACGAGCCGACCGCCGTTCTGACGCCGCAGGAAGTCGAAGATTTTTTCAACATCCTGCGCCGGATGCGCGAACAGGGCAAAACGATCGTCATCATCACGCATAAATTGGAAGAAGTACTCGCGATTTCCGACGACGTGACGGTGATGCGCGACGGGCGCGTCGTCGGCAACGTCAAAACCCGCGACACGAACACGCAGGAACTGGCGCGCATGATCGTCGGGCGCGACGTGCTCTTGCGCGTCGAGAAATCGGACGCGAACCCGAGCGAGCCGGTTTTGACGATCGAAAATTTATCGGTCACCGGCAAGCACGGCGAAGCCTTGAGCGGCGTTTCGTTTAACGTGCGCGCCGGCGAGATCGTCGGCATCGCCGGCATCGAGGGCAACGGGCAGACCGAACTGATCGAAGCGATCGCCGGTTTGATTCCGCCGCGGGGCGGGTCGATCCGGCTTTCGGGCACGGAAATATCGCGCCTTTCGGTCAGAAAAAGAACCGAAATGGGCATCGCGCACATTCCGGAAGACCGTCATAAACGCGGGCTTTTGCTCGATTCGGATTTGGAGGAAAACGCCATTTTGGGCGTGCATTACCGCACGCCGGTTTCATCGGGCGTTTTCCTCAATTCGTCGCACATCGAAAAGCGCACGCGGGAGATCATCGAAAATTTCGACGTGCGCCCGCCGAATCCGGAACTCGCGGCGAAATCCCTGTCGGGCGGCAATCAGCAGAAACTGATCATCGGCAGGGAATTCGAACTCAACCCGAAATTACTGCTCGTTTCGCAACCGACGCGCGGCGTCGACATCGGCGCGATCGAGTTCATTCACCGCAAGCTGATCGGTCTGCGCGACGCCGGCAGCGCGATTTTGCTCGTTTCGGCGGAACTCGAAGAAGTGACCGCGCTCGCCGACCGCTTACTGGTGATTTACCACGGCAGATTCGTCGGCGAAGTCGACCCGAAAACGGCTTCGAACGAGGAAATCGGCTTGCTGATGACCGGCGGAAAAGGGCGTCAGGAGGAGACTTTAAATTAATTATGGAAGAAATCGAAATCGAGAAAGGTTATTCGAACAAACAGACGGCGGAAAAACTGCGGCGGCTCGCCGAATCGCTCGAGCAGGGCACGGCGTTCGAGATTCAGGTCAAAGGGCAAAGAATTTATGTTCCGGCGGACGCCGAAATCGATTTCGAGTACGAGCGCGCGGAAAACGAGCACGAACTCGAAATCGAGATCAAGTGGAAAGGTAAATAGACTGAAATCAGCCGCGAACAAACACGAAATGCGCACGAAATAAATTTAAATATATTTTTCGTGTCCTTTCGTGTCTGTTCGCGGCTATTTCCTGTTTTTCTTCTTGAGATAAAACGTCAGCCCGAGACCGATTATGTTATTGATCAGCAGAACGCCGTTCGTGACGGTGAAAACCCAGTTGCCGACCATGTAGCTGTAAATCGTGAAACCGATCGAGGACAAAACCTGCCCGACGAAAAGCAGATTCGAAACGCCCTCGCCGGTGCCTTCCTTCCATTGTTTGTAAACCTGTTTGATTAATGTCGCGAGAAGAATGATTGAACTTGCCCACCCGATAATTTCCGTCATGGAAAAATTTTAACGCAAAGATGCGAAGCGCTAAGTCGCAAAGAAAACAAAAGATAAAATCCTTTGACCTAAAAGTAGAGGTATGTCGGATCATCGCCCGGAAGCCAGCCGACACCGCCGCAGTTGCAGCGGACGAATTTCGATAATATTTCGTGATTCGCGAATTCTTTGTAAATTCCCGTCCCATCGCAACCCGGGCAGACGATCGATTCAGGATTGCGAACCGGTTTTAATTCTTCAAGTTCGGGATAGTTTTTGGCGGCGTCGAAGAAAACCATATTGATAATTTTCTGGTTTTCACTGACATCAATTTTGTAAGGCTTGTCAAAGGTAAAGAAAATGACGGTTTTATCGGCTTGGAGTCCCCACGCGGCACATAAATCGAACGCCAGAGGCAGAACATTTATCTCGGCGGCAACTTTCCGTAAATTTAATTTAACTTCCAAATTTTCATAGGAACCCACCAAAAAAGGTTCGGGATCGCCGACGAATTCATCGATCGTTTTTTGAATCTTCTCCGACAATTCCGGCGAGATTTTCATACCGCCGCCGTTTGCGAATTAAAAAGCTTTTTCATGCGCTCGATCGCCGTGTGCAGATTTTCCATCGAGGTCGCGTAAGACAGCCTTAAAAAACCTTCCGCGCCGAACGCCGCGCCGTCGGTCGTGACGGTCTGCGCTTCGGTCAAAAGATAATCGGCGACGTCATGCGATCGCTTGAACCGGTCGCCCATCACGCCGCGCACGTCCAAAAAAGCGTAAAACGCGCCTTCCGGCATCGCGCATTTCAAACCGTCGATTCGGTTGAGCTCGGGAATCAGCCAGTCGCGGCGGCGTTTGTATTCGGCGAGCATGGTTTGGACCGCCGTCATCGATTCTTCGCGCCGTTCCATCGCGCGCGCGCAGGCGTATTGGACGAACGAAGTCGGGTGCGTCGCCGAATGGCTTTGTAATTTAACCATTTCCTTCGACCAGGCTTCGGGCGCGATCGTGTAGCCGATGCGCCAGCCGGTCATCGCGTAGGTTTTCGAGAAGCTGCCGGCGACGCAGACGTATTCGCGCAGCTCTTTCGGCAAAACGGCGGACGTGAAAACCTCCGCCGGCGGATAAACGAAAAACAGATAGCATTCGTCCGTTAAAACGTAAACGCCCCGTTCGGCGCACAGCTCGATGATTTTCCGCATTTCAGGCGCGGGGATGACGCAGCCCGAAGGATTCGACGGCGAATTGATGATGATGAGCTTCGTTTTGTCGGTGATCGCGCCCGCGACCTGGTCGGCGTTGAGGATGAAATCGGTTTCTTCGGTTTCGATGAAACGGGGCGTCGCGCCGGTGAACGTGACCATTTCCGGAAAGCTGACCCAGTACGGTTTCGGGATCAGGCATTCGTCGCCCGGACCGAGCAGCGTGCAGACGGCGTTAAAGAGCGCCTGTTTGCCGCCGCACGCGGCGACGATTTCGGCGGGCGTGACGGAAGCGCCGAACTGCGCGTCGTAAAAGTGCGCGACGGCTTCCGTAAAGGGCTTCATGCCGGCGCTCGCCGTGTATTTCGTGATGTTTTTATGCAGGCCCTCGATCGCCAGTTCCTTGATGAATTCGGGCGTCGGAAAATCTGGCTCGCCGACCGTCAGGTCGATCACGTCGAAGCCCTGTTCGCGCAGATTGGCGGCCGCCTGCATGGCTTTGAACGTGGAAGAGGTTTTCATTTTCGAAACGTTTTCGGAAACCGGAAAATTTGTCATGCGTTAAATTTTAAAGGTTAAATGAAGAATCGTAAATGCCGAATAACGAAAATTTATTAAAAAACATTTTATATTCACGATTTTTCGAGAAACTCGACGCGGTTGCCGAACGGGTCGCGAAACTCGAAGCGGTCGTAATGCGGAATCGGAACGCCGTCGAGGATTTCGATGTTGTTTTCCGACAATTTCCGCCGCCACGCTTCGAGGTTTTCGACCTCGTACGCGAGATGCGCTTTCGTCAGCGTGCGGTCGATGCCTTCTTCGGTGCCGACGTGCACCTGAAACGCGCCGACTTCGAGCCAGAAGCCGCCGCGCGCCCGCAAACTTTCGGGCTTCGGAATTTCCCGCAAGCCGAGTAAATTGCAGTAAAAATCGCGCGCTTTATCTTCGGCGCCTTTCGGAATCGTGATCTGCGCGTGCTGAACTCTTAGAATCATTTTTCGATTTTAACGCAAAGCCGCGAAGCCGCAAAGGTTTTCGGGCTTGTCGATCATGATGAAAAGTTTCGGGTTCCGGCGGCGCAAGGTTTGAATCCTTAAAATCTTCGCGGCTCGGCGTTAAGAATTAAGTTTCTCCCGCATTTTCGCTTCGACGAGTTCGGGCACGAGTCCGCCGATGCTTCCGCCTAAAGAGAAAACCTGTTTCATGAGACTCGACGAAACGTAGGAGAATTCTTCCGCCGCGATCAGAAAAACCGTTTCGATCTCGGGTTCGAGCCGCCGGTTCATGAGCGCCATGCGCAGTTCGTACTCGTAATCGGCGACGGCGCGGATGCCGCGCACGATCGCGGTCGCTTCCTTGCGGCGCGCGAATTCGGCGGTCAGGCCGGAAAAACTGTCGACGACGAAACGGCATTCGTCTGATTCGATTCCGCGCAGTATTTCCTCGATCAGCGCGCAGCGCTCTTCGACCGAAAAAAGCGGTTTTTTGTCGGGATTATTGAGGACGGCGATGACGATCTCGTCGAACAGCGGCCGGCTGCGCTTGACGATGTCGAGATGACCGTTGGTGAAAGGATCGAATGAACCGGGAAAGACTGCTTTTTTCATTTATCATTTATCATTAGCCATTTATCGGGTTTTGCATTGACCCCGTAATTTTTAGACCAAAACAGGCGAAAAACGGAAAAGTTTGGTCAATGATAAGTGATAAATGGTAAATGTCAAAACTTAGTTTCGAGCAGTTTTTTCGCCCTTTCGACCGTTTCGGCGTGTTCCGGAACGTAATCGGGGTTCGGCTTCATTTTCAGAACGTATTCGAGCTGTTTTCGCGCTTCGTCCCTTTTGCCGGTCGCGAGGTACGCTTCGGCTAAATGCAGATGCAGATAGCTGTTGTCGTCTTCGATCGCCAGGCCTTTTTGCAAATATTCGACCGCTTTTTCGGGTTTTCCGCCCATCAATCCGGCGGTCGAAAGCTCGATCTGCGCGAGCCCGTCGTAGGCGCTTCCGTTTTGGTATTTGGGATCGATTTCGAGCACTTTGTTCATCGCTTCTTTGATTTCGTCGACCGATTTGACGCCGACCGTCACCGGACTCAACTTCGATTGCTCGCCCAGATTGGCGGCGTACCAGAAATAGCCGTCCGCTTTGTTCGGCTCCATGCGCGAGGCGATCCGTCCCGCCGCTTTGCCGTCTTCGAAAGCCTTTTCCTTCTCCTTTTCGTCGGCCAGCCGTTTGCCCAAGAAATAACTGTACTTAGCGAACTTCCATTCGACCTCGTAGCTGCGCGCGTCCGGGTTGCGCGCGGCGGCGAGCAGCTTGACGGCTTCGCGCAGTTTCGCCGAATCGCTCCGCTCCTTGAAAAGCGCGTCGCATTTCGCTACGGTTTCGCCGATCGGTGCCGTATCGACGGGCGCCGGAAGCGGTTCGGTGCCGGCTTTCGGAGCGCACGAAACGAGCGAAAACGAGAGAATCGCAATTGTAATAAAACGGTAAAATCTGCCTTTGCTCATACTGTTAAATTACCTAAAGTGCTAAAATTTTGGTATATTCTATGTCTTTGCAAACAAGGAAGAAGTCTAATAAAAATATCACAAAAGCATCGATGAGCAAAAACGGACAAGCGGCGGCATTTTACGATCTGGAAGGAACTTTGGTGAGCACGAATCTCGTGCACACGCTCGGGTTTTACGCGACGCGCCAGCAGGGTTTGTGGCAGACCTTAAAGATGAGCGCCGGCACGCTGGCGAAGCTGCCGTTTTTCGCCGCCACCGACCTTTATTCGCGCAACGTTTTCAACGAGGTTTTCTTTCGCAGCTACGAAGGACTGTCGGAAGACCGTTTGCGCTTTTTCTCGGACGAACTGTTCGAGGACGTCCTCAAACCGGCGATTTACCCGGGCACGCGCGAACTGATCGCGCAGAGCAAGAAGATCGGACAGCGGCAGATCGTCATCACCGGCGCGCTCGATTTCACGATCGAACGGCTGATGGATTACCTCGGCATCGACGAATTCAAGGCGAACCAGATGGAATTCGTCAACGGTTATTCCACGGGGAGAATTTTGCCGCCCGTGATGGCGTCGGCGACCAAGGCGAAATGGATGCGCGAGTACGCCGAGAAAAACGACATCAATTTGAGCGAATCCTATTCGTATTCCGACTCGATCTCGGACCTGCCGATGCTCTCGATCGTCGGTCACCCGGTCGCGGTCAATCCGGATTTTCGCCTCAAACAAACAGCGATCCAGCACGACTGGGCGATACTCGACTTGAAGTGAGTAAGGACGATCGGGAAGTCAAAAATCTGTCTTGAGAGTTATGGGCGGCCGCAGTAGCACCGGTAAATACAAATCTTGGAAAGAGATTCCGTTATGGCTGAAATTCGCCGTCGTCGGTCCGTTCGTTTTGGTGCTTGGCGGAATGTTGACGCATCTGTTCAGCTTGGAGGCTAAAGAATTCGACGCGCAGCTGGAACAGAAGATTCAAAGAATCAACTCGCAGATCGCCGAGGGAAAGTTCCGAGAAATATTTCTTGAAGGCGACCGCGAGTTGATCGCCACCAACGACGAAAACGAATTTGCGGGGAAACTCGCCAAAGGGCAAAGTCAGCTTCGCGGAAAGTACCAGAAAATGAACGGCGGTTCGCTGCGGTACGACGACGTTTTCAACCGGTTGAAAAGATTCTTCGGACGCCCGGCACTGGCCTGCAATTTTTATCAAATCAAAAGCGATACGCAAGCCGGAAACGAATACTTTTGCTGGATTCTGCGCGGCGACGAAATAAGATTGATCTATTACGACTTTCAGGAATTGGACAGGAAGCGTTACAACTAGTTTAATCATTAAACGGCGAAAAGATTTGAAGTGATTTTATGAAACGGTTTTTATCAATTCTCTTTTTAACGCTCGCTTTGTCGCCGCTCGCGGCGCAGACGGCGGCCATCGCTCCGAAATCGAAAACCCTCGACGCCGCGCGGCTTTTGCGCGATCTCGAAACGCTTTCGGCGGACGACATGGAAGGTCGCGGCATCGGTACGAAAGGCGGCGAAAAGGCGCGCGAATATATCGTTCGACGGTTTAACGAAAGCGGCATCAAGCCGTTTCAGAACAATCTCGTGCAGCCGTTTGAATTCACGACCCGCGACGGCGCGAAAGTGCGCGGCGCGAACGTCGTCGGCTTCATCGAGGGCGCGAAATATAAAGATAAATACATCGTCGTCTCGGCGCATTACGACCACGAAGGCATCGTCAAAGGCGAAATCTACAACGGCGCCGACGACAACGCTTCGGGCACGGCGGCGCTGTTCGCGCTCGCCGAATATTTCAAAAAAAATCGCCCCGCGCACACGATCGTTTTCGCGGCGTTCGACGGCGAGGAATCGGGCTTGCGCGGCGCGCGGGCATTCGTCGCCGCGCCGCCGGTCGCCAAAGAAAAAATCGCGCTCAACGTGAATCTGGACATGGTTTCGCGCAGCGCAAAGCGCGAGCTTTACGCCGTCGGCACGTATCATTACCCGCAGCTCAAACCGGCGCTCGAACGCGCGGCGAAGATTTCAAAAATCAAGCTTTTGCTCGGGCACGACCGACCCGAGCAGGAACGCGACGACTGGACGACGCAGTCCGATCACGGCGCGTTTCACGCGCAGAAAATCCCGTTCGTTTATTTCGGCGTCGAAGATCACGCGGATTATCACAAGCCGACCGACGATTTCGCGAACATCACCCAGGAATTTTACGTTCGCGCCGTCGAGACGATTCTCGACGCGGTGAAGGGGTTGGACAAGGATTTGGAAAGTAGACGGTAGTCAGCAGTCGGTAGATTTTTCTCCTATGATTTCGAAGACTTTTGAAGATGTAGAGGTTTGGAAACACGCGCATTCTTTTGTATTGGAAATCTACCGTTTGACTGAAAATTTTCCGAAACACGAATTATTCGGATTAACGTCGCAATCAAGACGCGCGGCGGTTTCAATTCCGGCAAATTTTGCCGAAGGTTTTAAGAAAGCGAACTTCGCCGACAAACTGCGCTTTTATAACATCGCGCAAGGTTCTTTGGAAGAATGTCGGTATTATTTAATTTTAGCAAGGGATTTAAATTACGGAGACGTTAGTAAATTGAAAGTGGATTTGGAAAGAATCAGCAAGATGCTCGACTCATACATGCGAGCCATCCGAAACGCCAAATGATTTCTACCGCTTAATGACTACCGTCTACCGTCTACGTTAAGTTATGGCATTACAGCTTAGACGAAAAACACACGAATCAATCATTTACATCGACCGCGACAGCGCGCCGCGGATCATGCCGAACGGCGAGGATTTTATTCTCGAAGACATTCCGATCGGCACGCGCGTGATTTATCCGAATCCGCCGATCAAGGGCTTGCCGAACCGCGAGGCGGCGATCCGTTACGCGGTCAATCACCCGCTCGACGCGAAACCGCTTTACGCGCAGCTCGAACCGGGCATGCGCGTGACGATCGCGATGGACGACATTTCGCTGCCGCTGCCTCCGATGCAGACGCCGGATTTGAGGCAGACGATGCTCGAAGTCGTTTTGGACATGTGCGCGGCGAACGGCGTCGACGATATTCATCTGATCGTCGCCAACTCCCTGCACCGCAAAATGACGGCGTGGGAAATGGAACGCATGGTCGGATCGAGCATTTTCAACGAGTATTACCCGGATCGTTTTTACAACCACGACGCCGAAGACGACGAAAATTTAATAACTTTGGGTCATACGCGCCACAACGAACCGCTGCGCGTCAACCGCCGCGCGATCGAAAGCGACATTCTGATTTATTTAAACATCAATCTCGTGCCGATGGACGGCGGTCACAAATCGGTCGCCGTCGGCTTGTGCGATTATGAAAGCTTAAGAGCGCACCACGAGCCGCAAACGATCCGCGATTCGCATTCGTACATGGACCCGCCGGCGTCTGAGCTCAATCATAAGGTCATTCGTTTGGGCAAACTCGTCGACGAGCAGTGCAACGTCTTTCATATCGAAACGGCGCTCAACAATAAGATGTTTCCCGAAGGCTACGACATTTTGACGCGCAACGAGGACGAATTCTCGTTCATGGACCGGATGAAGTGGGAAGCGATGAAGCGCACGTTTTCCAAACTGCCGCGCGGCGCGCGGCGCAAGATGCTGCACGCGATTCCGGCGCAGTACGAGCTGATCGGCTGCTTCGCGGGCGAAACCGAAAAAGTGCACGAAAAGATCCTCGAACTCAATTACAAGCAGTACGAGATTCCCGTCAAAGGTCAGTGCGACATCATGATCACGGGCATTCCCGACATCTCGCCGTACAACGTCTATTCGGCGCTGAATCCTTTGCTTGTTCAAGTGATGGCGCTCGGCTATCACTTTAACATGTTCCGCAATAAGCCGCTTTTGCGAAAGGGCGGCGTGATGATCATCACGCACCCGTGTTTCGACGAGTTCGATCATAATTTTCACCCGAGCTATATCGAATTTTTTCATCGCCTGCTGCCCGAATCGCGCGACGCGTTTTATCTGAGGGAAAAATACGAGCGCGAATTCGCGGAAAACCCGGCGTACGTCGAGATGTACCGGCGCGGCAACGCGTATCACGGCGCGCATCCGTTTTTCATGTGGTACTGGGGCGAAAACGGTCGCCAGCACGTCGGCAAAGTGATCGTCGCCGGCGCCGAAAACGCGCACGTCCCGAACATTCTGGGCTGGGAACGCGCCGACAACTTAACGGAAGCGATCGCGATGGCGCGCAGTTACATGGGCAGAAACGCCGAGATCACGATGCTGCACCAGCCGATCATCGGATTGTGCAACGTGACCGATTAAAAGGGAATGGATGAAAAAGAGCTTCTGAAAACTCTCTTTCGAAATCCGGTTTATCGGGTTGAAATCTTTGTGGAAAATGATTTCTCGCCGCCTGTCAGGCTGCTTTATTTCGGCGATTCGGAGCGGGGCGCGTTCAATCTTTACGGCGAAGGACTTTCGACGGCGCAGAAAAAATATAAATACGTCGCGCTCGATGCTGACGTTTGGGAGAAAATCATTGCGAGCGTCGAGGCTTTTACGGCACTTCCGGCTGACGAAAGATTTACCGGGTCGGAATGGGTAGTCAATGCCGCGAGCAAGGTCGAGATCAAAACTCCGACGGAACGTTTTTATGCGGATTCGGGAATTTCTGCGCCGAACAAGGTTTTGCAAAAGTTCATTTATGCGATGCTCGAATTTTGCCCCGTGCCTATCGACGAAACGGGAGTCGGATAGATGGAAGCCGTAATTTTCGTCGGCATTCAAGGCTCCGGCAAATCGACGTTTTTCAAGCAAAGATTCGTCGACACGCATATCCGGCTCAATCTCGACATGCTGCGCACGCGCTTTCGGGAAAATCTGCTCTTTGAAGCGTGTCTCGAGGCGAAACAAAAGTTCGTCGTCGACAACACGAATTTGACGCGCGCCGAACGGGAAAGATACCTCGTGCGGGCGAAAATTTACGGTTTCAAGACGGTCGGGTTTTACTTTAAAACCGATTTGCAAAGAGCGCTCGCGCGCAACGATCTGCGTGAAGGAAAAGCGAAAATTCCCGAAAAGGCGATTTTAGCCGCCTGCAAAAGATTGCAGCTTCCGGTTTTCGACGAAGGTTTCGACGAGCTCTTTTACGTTTCGAACGATAACGGAGGTTTTACCGTAGATATTTGGAAAAATGAAATTTGACGAACTCGACAAGAAAATGCGCGTTTTCGAAACCGCGCACGACATTTGCGTATTGCCCGGCGTCTTCATGGTCGCGCGCATCGACGGGCGATCGTTCACGCGCCTGACGAAGGAAATTCACCGGTTCGAAGCGCCGTTCGACGCCCGGATGCGCGACATGATGGCGGAAACGACCGCGCATCTGATGGACTGCG
Organism: Pyrinomonadaceae bacterium; assembly: GCA_036563455.1. Classification (GTDB taxonomy): domain Bacteria; phylum Acidobacteriota; class Blastocatellia; order Pyrinomonadales; family Pyrinomonadaceae; genus JAFDVJ01. The sequence goes on from DATCMK010000031.1 coordinate 205,537, forward strand.
GTTTCAACGTCGTTTTCGGCTACACGCAGTCAGACGAGATTTCGCTGCTTTTTCACCCGGCGATAGACGCGTTCGAACGAAAATTGCGAAAATACAATTCGATTCTCGCCGGCGAAGCGAGCGCGAAATTTTCGCTTCTTTTAGGCGATTTGGCGGCGTTCGACTGCCGGATTTCCGAACTGCCGAACGCGGATTTGGTCGTCGATTATTTCCGCTGGCGAAACGAAGACGCGCACCGCAACGCACTTAATTCGCATTGCTACTGGCTCTTGCGCGGGCAGGGAAAATCCGTTTCGGACGCGACCGGATATTTAGAGAAAAAGTCGGTCGCCGAGAAAAACGAGCTTTTGTGGCAGAACGGCATCAATTTCAACGACCTGCCGCGCTGGCAAAAACGCGGCACCGGGCTTTACTGGGAAGATTACGAAAAGGAAGCCGTCAATAAATTAACCGGCGAAAATGTAACAGCGAAACGCCGCCGCATGAAAATCGACTACGAATTGCCGATGCGCGACGAGTTCAGCGATTTTATTAGAAGACTATTGACAGTTTCAGTAGAAAACCGTTGAAAACGGCTGATTTTAGGAATTGTAGTTTATTGGTATGAAATTATCACCAACTGAAATTTACGAAGGGAAGAATATCTTTTTTATCGGCGGCACGGGCTTTGTCGGCAAAGTGACGCTCTCGATGCTGCTCAATAATTTTCCGAATATCGGAAAAGTTTACGCGACCGTGCGGGCGCGCGACGCGCGGGAATCGGAAAATCGTTTCTGGACGAGCATCGTCACCTCGCCGACGTTCGATCCGCTCCGCGAAAAATACGGCGACAAATTTGAAGAATTCATACGCGCTAAAGTAGTGCCGGTGAACGGCGACGTCGGCAATGAATTTCTCGGTATGTCGGAAGACGAAGCGCGCCGCGTGATGGCGGACACGGACGTGATCATCAACGGCGCGGGCAATGTGACGTTCAATCCGCCGCTCGAATCGGCTTTGCGAACGAACGTCGTCGGCTCGAACAATATCATTCAGCTCGCGCGGATGATGAAGCGCCCGTGTCTCGTGCACGTTTCGACGTGTTTCGTCGCCGGCAAACGTTCGGGCGCGGTCTGGGAAAACGAGCCGGTCGTCGGCTATTTCCCGCGCAAAAACGAGCTCGTCGGCACGACTTTCGACGTCAACAAGGAGATCGCCGACTGCGCCCGTCTGAGCGAGCAGGCGCGGCAGGAGGCGGACGACGCCGTGCAGATCGCGAAATTCCGCGAAGCGGCGCGCGCGCGGTTCGAGGAGGAAGGGCGCGACCCGGACGACGAGGCGGAACTGAAATCCGCGATTTTCCGCGAGCGCAAGATGTGGATCAGGGAGCGCACGACCGAATTGGGAGCCGAACGCGCCGAATACTGGGGCTGGACGAACATCTACACTTACTCGAAATCGCTCGCCGAGCAGATCATCGCGCAGCAGGACGACATCGTCAAAACGCTCGTGCGCCCGTCGATCGTCGAATCGTCGCAAAGTTACCCGTTTCCGGGTTGGAACGAAGGTTTTACGACGACCGCGCCTTTGATTTTGATCGCGCTTCGCGGGCAGCCGATCATTCCGGTCAACGAAAAGCTCGTGCTCGACATCATTCCGGTCGACATGGTCGCCGGCGCGATTTTGGGCGCGGCGATGAACGCGCTGGTCGACGATCGTCCGCCGCTCGTTTTTCAGGCGTCGTCGGGCGATTCGAACCCGAACGACATGAAGCGCATCGTCGGGCTCGTCGGGCTTTACAAACGCGAGTATTTCAAGGAAAAGGAAACCGGCAACACGCTTCTCAACAGCGCGGCGGCGATGATCGAAACCGCGCCCGTCACGCAGAAAACTTACGAGCGTTTTTCCGCGCCGATGTTCAACCGGCTGGCGAAATCCGCCAACGACCTGCTCGAAAAAGCGGCGCCGACGTGGGCGGGCGGGCGACTGTCGAACATCGTTTCGGATCTCAAAAAATCGGTCGAATCGTTCGAGCAGACGACGCAGGAAACGATCGACGCGTTCGCGATGTTCAAACCGTTCATGATCGACAACGCCTACGAGTACCGCTCGGACAACGTGCGCGCGCTGATGGCGCTCGTCGAAGACGACGAAAAAGACCTGCTGCCGTGGTATCCCGAAAAATTGGACTGGTACGATTACTGGCTGAACGTGCATTTTCCGGGCATGCGCAAATGGGTGCTCCCGCAGCTCGAAGAAGATTTAAAGAAAACCGAAAAACGCGCCTACACTTACAAAGACCTGCTCGACCTTTTCGATACGTCGGTCAAACGCTTCCCGACGCGCGTCGCGATGAAGATCGAGCGCGGCGGGCGCAAAGAGCAGTACACCTACGAAGACGTCAAGGAACTGACCTGCCGCGCCGCCGGATTTCTCGCCGCGAGCGGCATCAAACAGGGCGAGCGCGTCATTCTGTTTTCGCACAATATGCCCGAGTGGGGCTTGACCTATTTCGGCATCTTAAAAGCGGGCGCGACGGCGATTCCGATCGACCCGGCGAGCTCGGTCGAGGAAATCGTCAATTTCGCGCGCGCCGGCGAAGCGTCGGCGATCGTTTTGAGCCCGAAACTCGCCGCGGAAAATCTCGATCTCGGCGAAAAATTATTGGACGCCGGCGTCGAGGTCAAAGTCTGGGCGTTCGACGAAGTTTTCGAGCTGCAGACCGAACAGGAAGAGGCGAGGAGAAACGCGCTGCTGCCGAACAAGATTCTGTCGAATTCGGTCGCGTCGCTGATTTTCACGTCCGGCACGACCGGCACGCCGAAAGCCGTGATGCTGTCGCACAAGAATTTCGTCAACATGATCTCGATGCTCTCGTCGGTCCTCGAAATGGACACGACCGACGGCGTCCTTTCGGTTCTGCCGATGCATCACACGTTCGAATTTTCCGCCGGGTTTTTGACGCCGTTTTCGAACGGCACGCAGATCACGTATCTCGACGAGCTTTCGGCGGAAGAACTCTCGCGCGCGATCGAGCACGGTCACGTGACCGGCATGGTCGGCGTCCCGGCGCTCTGGGAGATGCTGCACCGGCGAATCAAGACGCGGCTCAGAGAGCGCGGCGACTGGGTCGCCGACCTCGCCGACAACGTCATCGAATTCAACGCCTGGCTGCGCGACAACACGCCGTTCAACCTCGGTCCGATCATTTTTTTCCCGATTCACGAAGGCATGGGCGGGCGGATGCGTTATCTGATCTCGGGCGGTTCGGCGCTCTCGGAAAAAGTCCAGAAAGATCTGCACGGATTGGGCTTTACGGTGCTCGAAGGCTACGGGCTGACGGAGTCTTCGCCCGTTCTGACGGTCGCGCGTCCCGGCAATAAGCTGCTGCGCGGCAGCGTCGGCAAGCCCTTACCGGGCGTCGAAGTGAGGATCGACAACCCGGACGAAAACGGCGTCGGCGAAGTCGTCGCGCGCGGGCAGAACGTGATGCTCGGCTATTACAACAACGAGGAAGCGACCGAAGCCGTGCTGCACGACCGCTGGCTGCGCACGGGCGATCTCGGCAAGCTCGACGAGGACGGAAATCTCTACATCGTCGGGCGCTCGAAGGACGTCATCATCGATTCGAACGGCAAGAACATCTACCCGGACGAGATCGAGGATTTGTACGGAAAATCGGCGTTCATCAAGGAATTATCGGTCGTCGGCTTGCCGGACGACGACGGCGAAAAGGTTTCCGCATTGATCGTGCCGGATTACGAGCACGACATCGCGCTTTCGCGCGCCGAAACGAACAAACGCGTCGAGGAACATTTCCGCGAGATTTCCGCCGCGCTGCCGTTTTTCAAACGCGTCAAGGTGCTGCACCTGACGCCGTTCGAGCTGCCGCGCACGGCGACGCGCAAGGTCAAGCGTCCGGAAGTCGTCGCGATGCTGCAAAATCTGGAAGAGCGCGCGAAGAAGAAGACCAAGCAGGTCGCCGACACGAAGGGCGACGACGCGGCGCTCTGGATCCGCAAGATCGTCGCGACCGTCTCGAACCGCCCGCTTTCGGAAGTCGCGATCGGCGACAAGCTCGCGGATTTGGGCTTCGACAGTCTGATGTTCGTCGAGCTGCAGGCGGCGGTCGAAGACGCCGGCGGGCGCGTCGCGTCTCCGGACACTTTGAACGAAGTGCAGACCGTGCGCGAGCTTTTAACCGCCGTGCAGCGCGTCGACAAGTCGAAAAAGCTCGTCGACGAGCCGAAAAAAGAGGAAACGAAAACGGACGAAATTTTCGTCCCGTCGATCATCCGGAAAGTCGGCAACCAGCTCATCGATTTCGCGCAGGAACGGCTTTACGACACGGTTTTGAAAACGAAAATCGAGGGCGAGACGAACGTTCCCGTCCATACGAATTTCATCGTCGCGCCGAATCACGCGTCGCATATCGACACCGGCCTGGTCAAAAAGGCATTAGGCAAAGAAACGGCCGAGCAGACGGTCGCGGTCGCGGCGGCCGATTACTGGTTCGACACGCGTTATAAACGCGCGTACATGAACAATTTCACGACGCTCGTCCCGATCGAACGAACGGGCAGTCTGCGCCAGAGTTTGAGGCACGTCACGGAAATCCTCAAACAGGGTTACAACACCTTGATTTTCCCCGAAGGCACGCGCTCCACGACCGGCGAGATTCAGGAATTCAAGCCGATCATCGGTTATCTCGCCCTGAACGAAAAGGTCGGGATTCTGCCGATTTATCTGTGGGGCACGTACGAGGCTTTTCCGAAGGGCATGACGATCCCCGCGAAGGATTCGATCGGCGCGGAAATCGGCGCGAAGATCGGCAGATTTCTGGAATACGAGGAATTGGCCGAAATGACGAAAGGCGTGCCGAACACGGAAGCCTACCGCCTGATCGCCGCGCGCGTTCAGTTCGAGATCGAAAACATGCGCGACGGAAAAAGGGATAAATTCGACGTCGCCGCCACACGCAAAAGATGGAAAGCCGAACGCCGCAAAAGTCGTAAACAGGAACCGGTGATCGACGAGTAGAAGAAATCAGCCACGAACGGACACGAACAAACACGAAATACATTTAAATAATTTTTCGTGCTCTTTCGCGTCTGTTCGTGGCTGGTTTATCGTGGCTGAAATTTTTGAAACCAAAAACCGTGGAAATTTCGTAGTAACACCGTTTACGAAAATCCGCATCAAAACTCTTTAAAGCGGCGTTCGTCCTGTTTTTAACCTGAAAAATATGAAAATCGCAAAATGCTACCTGATGCTTTTTTGTCTGTTGTTCTCCTCGTTCGGCGTTTCCGCGCAGAAAACGCCGGAAAAAGCGGCGTTTAAGGTCGAGTTCGAAAAATTCACGCTGCCGAATGGGCTCGAAGTGATCTTTCACGTCGACCGTTCGGACCCGGTCGTCGCCGTCAATTTGACGGCGCACGTCGGTTCGTCGCGCGAAAAGGCGGGACGAACCGGCTTCGCGCACATGTTCGAGCATCTTTTGTTTCTGGAGTCGGAAAACCTCGGCAAAGGCGGCTTGGACGCGATGACGGCGCGCATCGGCGGTTCGGGCGCGAACGGTTCGACCTCGCGCGACCGCACGAATTACCTGCAGACGGTGCCGAAAGACGCGCTCGAAAAAATGCTCTGGGCGGAAGCCGATAAATTGGGATGGTTCATCAACACCGTCACCGAGCCGGTCCTGGCGAAGGAAAAACAGGTCGTCAAAAACGAAAAACGGCAATCCTACGACAACAACCCGTACGGGCACACGTCGTACGTGATCGACAAAAACCTCTATCCGGAAGATCATCCGTACAACTGGCAGGTGATCGGCTCGCTCGAAGATCTGCAGAACGCGACGCTCGCGGACGTGAAGGAGTTTTTCCGCCGCTGGTATGTGCCGAACAACGTGACGCTGACGGTGACGGGCGATTTCGACACGGCGCAGGCGCGCAAATGGGTCGAAAAATATTTCGGCGAAATCAAGCGCGGCGAGGAAGTCAAACCGCTGCCGAAACGCTCCGGTTCGGTGAAGGAAACCGTCAAGTTCTATCACGAAGACAATTTCGCCCGGCTGCCCGAACTGACTTACGCGTGGGCGACGGTCGAGCAACTCCATCCGGATTCCTACGCGCTCGACGTGCTCGCGCAGTATCTTTCGCAGGGCAAAAAAGCGCCGTTTTATCAGGTTTTGGTCGAAAACAAAAAGCTCGCGCCGAACGTGCGCATGGCGAACGATACGTCGGAACTCGCCGGGCAGATGGAATTGGCGGTGCGCGCGTTCGACGGCAAAGACCTCGACGAAGTCGCGGCCGCGATCGATGAAGCGTTCGCGAATTTCGAAAAGAACGGCATTTCGGAAAAAGATCTGAACCGCATCAAGGCGGGTCAGGAAACCGCGTTTTACAATTCGCTGTCGAGCGTGCTCGGCAAGGGCGTGCAGCTCGCGCAGTGCAATTACCTGACCGGCAATCCGGGCTGCGTTGAAGATGAGATCAAAAACATTCTCGCCGTCACGCCGGCGGACGTGACGCGCGTTTACGGTAAATACATCAAGGGCAAAAATTTCGTGGCGACGAGCTTCGTGCCGAAAGGGAAACTGGACCTCGCGGTCGAAGGCTCGCGCAAGGCGGAAGTCGTCGAAGAAAAAATCGTGCAGGGCGCCGAAGAAGAAGTCGACCCGAGCGTCGTCGCGAGTTACGAAAAAACGCCTTCCTCGTTCGACCGCAGCAAGGAGCCGCCGTACGGCGCGGCGCCGGAAGTGAAAATCCCGGCGATCTGGGAGCAAAAATTGGCGAACGGCATGCGCGTTTACGGCATTGAAAACACGGAGGTTCCGCTCGTGCAGTTCGAGATCGTCGTCGACGGCGGGCTTCTTCTCGAAGACATCAACAAAGTCGGCGTTGCGAACCTGATGGCGCGGATGATGACGCAGGGCACGGCGCGCAAAACGCCCGCCGAACTCGAAGAAGCGATCCAGCAGCTCGGCGCGACCGTCAACGTTTTCGCCGGCACCGAGGACGTGCGCCTCGTCGTCAATACGCTCGCGAAAAACTACGACGCGACGCTCGCGCTCGTCGAGGAAATCCTGCTTGAGCCGCGCTGGGACGCGAAGGAATTCGATCTGCAGAAACAATCGGTCGTCAGCCAGATTCGCCAGCAGGAAGCCAACCCGAACGCGATCGCGCAGAACAATTACAGCCTTCTGATCTACGGCAGGGACAATGTTCGTTCGCGCAACATCCTCGGCACGGTCGAATCGGTGAACGCGATCACGCTCGACGATCTGAAGGCTTTTTACGCGAAAAATCTTTCGCCGTCGGTCGCGCGCATGCACGTCGTCGGCGCGCTCGGCAAAGCGAAGATCACGAATTCGCTCACGAACCTCAATAAAAACTGGAAAAGCAAAGCCGTCGCGATTCCCGAATACAAGACGCCTTCCGCGCCGGCGAAATCGCAGGTTTATTTCTACGACGTGCCGGACGCGAAACAATCCGTCATTCGTTTCGGCTACCCGGCGCTCGCCGCGACCGACGCCGATTATTACCCGGCGAGCGTCATGAACTACATCCTCGGCGGCGGCGGTTTCGCGTCGCAGCTCACGCAGCAGCTGCGCGAGGGCAAGGGCTACACGTACGGCATCAACTCGAATTTTTCCGGCACGAAAGCGCCGGGCGCGTTCACGATCGCGAGCGGCGTCCGCTCGAACGTGACGTTCGAATCGGCGCAGCTCGTCAAGGAAATCCTGCAGAATTACGGGAAAAATTATTCCGACAAGGATTTGGAAACGACGAAGAGCTTTCTCATCAAGAGCAACGCGCGCGCGTTCGAAACCGCCGCGGCGAAGCTCGCGATGCTCGAAAACATCAGCAAATACGGCTGGAAATACGATTACGTGAAAGAGCGCGAGGGCATCGTCAAAGCGATGACCGTCGAGCAGATCAAGGCGCTGTCGGGCAAATACCTGAACGCCGACCGCATGATCTGGCTCGTCGTCGGCGACGCCAAAACGCAGTTGCCGCGTCTCAGAGAACTCGGTTTCGGCGAGCCGGTCCTGCTGAATAAATAAAAAAACAGGGGGCGAGTTTTACGGGCGGCGGATTGATTCGAATAATCAATCCGCGCCGCCTTTTCGCAAAAGCACGGCCGCAACAGGATTTCGCGAAGTCCTGTTGCGGCCCTGCTTTTTGCGCTCCCGGAGCCGGTTCATGTTCGAACGACCCGAGCGGATCGCCGGTCGTCTCGCAATACCGACCGGCAATCCGGGTTGTTTGCGCGATGCCGAATTACCGGAAACCGGCATCAGTAAGAAGTGAAAACTTTCGTCTGTCCGCTTTTATCGAAACTTATAACGTCGTAACCGGACGGCTTTTCGCCTTCGGGCTGCATGCCCGGCGATTTCGGCGGCATGCCCGGCGCGGCGAGCCCGGCAATGTCGGCGGGACGCGTTTTCAAAAGCTTTTCGATGTCCGCCGCCGGCACGTGCCCTTCGATGAAGTAGCCGCCGACGATTGCCGTATGACACGACTGGGCCTTTTCCGGCACGCCGTATCGTTTTCTGATCGCCGGCAGGTCGTCGGTCTTGTTCGAGGCGACCTTGAACCCGGCTTTCGTCAAATGCGCTTCCCACATCGTGCAGCAGCCGCAGGTCGGCGATTTGTAGACGGTCACGGTTTTTTCGTCGCCGGTATTGTTAGCCTCGGCGGCGGGCAGCGCCTCGCTCGCCTTCACGTCCGCGGCGTTCGTTGCGCTGCGGTTCGCCGCGGCGCGGTCGCCGGCGCCGTGCGCGCAGCCGCCGAACAGCGAGGCGCCGATCAGCATAAGCAGCGCGTAAAAATATAATTTGGTGTCTTTTCGTTTCATGATTGCGTATTAAATGATTATTTTCCCGGCGCCGAGCCGCCGGAGAATCGTGAAAGATACGAATTTTCAATTTACTCACCTCGATTATCCCAAAACTCAGCTCATTTTCCCAAATCAAGACGCTGCGGCGGCGCCCGCGACCGACTGCTGCCGGGGTTGCTTTTTCAGAATCTCGGAACATTTTGCGAGGGCTTAACCCGTTGCTTATTCGGCGCGGCGATGGTATAAATAGTGCGCTGCGGTCAGAAAGTTTTCTCTATCATTAAGTCGAAGGATTCATTTGCTATGCGTGAAATTTTGCTGGGTTTTTCTCTGATTTTGGTCGTATTTGTAAACTGCGCGGCGGCGCAAAAGGTCGAATTGACGATCGATGCGTCGAAGCCGGGACCGAAGATCGACCGTCACCTCTTCGGCCAGTTCGCCGAACATCTCGGCTACGGCGTCTACGAAGGCGTCTGGGTCGGAACGGATTCCAAAATTCCGAATACGCGCGGCATTCGCAACGACGTCGTCAATGCGCTCAAAGCGCTGAAGGTTCCGAACGTCCGCTATCCGGGCGGCTGTTTCGCCGACGAGTATCACTGGCGCAAGGGCATCGGCGCGAAACGCGCCGTCACGCTCAATCCGAACTGGGGCGGCGTCGTCGAACCGAACACCTTCGGAACGCACGAATTTATGGACTTTCTCGACCAGATCGGTTCGGAAGCCTTCCTCTCGGTCAACGTCGGGAGCGGCACGCCGCAGGAAGCCGCCGAATGGCTGGAATACCTGACGACCGACCAGCCGACCGACCTCGCGAAAGAGCGCGCCGCCAACGGGCACGCCGCGCCTTATAAAATTCCGATCCTGGGCATCGGCAACGAATCCTGGGACTGCGGCGGCAACATGAGCGCCGAATATTATTTGAGCCAGCTCAAAATATACAGCCGCTTCGTCAGGAACTTTAATCCGGCGCAGCAGAAAAGCGACCAGATGCTGAAAATCGCGGTCGGACCGGGCGGCGGCGAAGAGCGCTTTACCGAATGGACGGAAACCGTCATGAAGGGCTGGCAAAAGCGTCAATGGAGCTGGGACATGCAGGGGCTTTCGCTGCATAACTACACGGTCGTCAACTGGGAGAAAAAGCACGATTCCGTAAACTTCGGCGAAACCGAATACGCGCAGATCCTCAAGAAGACGCTGGAGATGGAAGGGCTGATCGACAAGCACGCCGCGATCATGGACAAATACGACCCGCAGAAAAAAATAGCGCTCGTCGTCGACGAGTGGGGCGCGTGGTACGCGCCTTTGGCGGGCACGAATCCCGGCTTTCTGATTCAGCAGAACAGCCAGCGCGACGCCGTTCTGGCGGCGCTCAACATCAATATCTTCGCGCGCCGCGCCGACCGCGTGCGGATGGCGAACATCGCGCAGATGGTCAACGTTTTGCAGGCGATGATTCTGACGGACCAGGAAAAAATGATCCTGACGCCGACCTACCACGTCTTTAGAATGTACGTGCCGTTTCAGGACGCGACCTTCGTGCCGGTCAGTTTCGACGCCGGAACTTACACGCACGGCGACATCACGCTGCCGCGCGTCGACGCCGTCGCCGCGAAGGACAAGAACGGCAGGTTATGGCTGGAAATCACCAACGTCGATCCGAACAAGCCGGTCGAAATCAATCTGAACGCCGTCGGCATGACGGCGAAATCCGCGGTCGGAGAAACGCTCACCGCCGCGAAGGTCGACAGCGTCAACACCTTCGAGCGGCCGAACGCGATCGCCCCGAAGCCCGTTTCGGCGAAAACCCAAAACGGCAGGCTGGTTCTTAATCTGGAACCGAAATCCGTGACCGTCGTCGCGATCGAATAATTATTTCGGTAATTATTTTCGGAACGAGCGGCGCTAAAATCCGTTCGCGCCGCGCTTTCGCGTTCATCGGCGGGAAAGTAAAATGGTGTTTTCAAACCGGCATCTGAAAAATGGTCAATAAAAACAAATCATTCGTCGCGGTCTTTTTAATTCTGTCGATCGTTTGCGGCGCGTTCGCGCAAAAAAAGCCGAAATTCGATAAAAAACGGCTCGCCGCGCGGGTCAGAACCGAATTCATCGGGGCGTGGAACGATTATAAGAAATACGCCTGGGGACACGACGATCTGAAGCCTTTGAGCAAATCCTACCGCGATTGGTACGCGCCGGAGACGCTTTTGATGACGCCGGTCGATTCGTTGGATTCGCTGTATTTGCTCGGCTACAAGGATGAAGCCGACCGGACGCGCCGGTACATCACCGAAAATTTAAGGTTCGATAAAGACATTTACGTCCAGAATTTCGAGATCACGATCCGCATTTTGGGCGGCCTGCTGTCGGCTTATCAAATGACGAACGATGCGAAACTGCTTTTCCTCGCCGACGATTTGGGAACCAGGCTGCTGCCGGTTTTCGATTCGCCGACCGGTCTGCCGTATAAATACGTCAACCTGAAAACCGGCGCAACGCGCGGCGTAGTCTCGAATCCGGCGGAAACCGGCACGCTTCTCGTCGAATTCGGAACGCTCGCGAAACTGACGAACAAGCCCGTTTACTACGAAAAAGCGAAACGCGCGCTCGTCGAAACTTACAAGCGCCGTTCGCCGATCGGTCTCGTCGGCACGAACATCGACGTCGAAACCGGCGCGTGGACGAACACGGGCAGCCACGTCAGCGCCGAGATCGATTCTTATTACGAATACCTCTTAAAATGCGCGATTCTGTTCGACGACGCCGACTGCAAAAAAATGTGGCTCGAATCGATCGCGGCGATCAACAAGTATTACGCCGACGAAACCCGCGCCGGCGAATTGTGGTACGGGCACGTCGACATGAACACCGGAAGGCGCACACGCACCGTTTTCGGCGCGCTCGACGCCTTTTTCCCGGCGGTTCTGGCATTGTCGGGCGATTTGGAACGCGCCAAACGGCTGCAGGATTCGTCGTTCAAAATGTGGACGGCGCACGGCATCGAGCCGGAGGAATTCGATTATCAAAAAATGGCGGCCGTCAGCGCCGGCTACCCGCTCAGGCCGGAGATCGTCGAATCGGCGTATTATCTTTACCAGTACACGAACGACGAAAAATACGTCGCGATGGGCGCGCAAATGTTCGACGATTTCGTCCGCCACTGCAAAGCGGAAGCCGGTTACGCCGGTTTGAAATCGGTCGTCACGAAAGAAAAAACCGACACGATGCACAGCTTCCTTTTCGCCGAAACGTTCAAATACTATTATTTACTGTTCGCGCCGCCCGAAACGCTCGATTTCAAAAAAGTCGTCTTCAACACCGAAGCGCATCCGATACGTAAAACGTGGAAATAAAACCAGCCGCGAGCAAGCACGAATGAACCCGAAAGAAATTCTTAAACGATTTCGTGTTCCTGCGCGTCTGTTCGCGGCTCTCCTGTTTTGGAATTTCGCGGGAAATTCAGTAGTCTAAAAATAAAATGGCAGTCAGAAAAACAAAAGCATTGGCGAAAACCGAAAAGAAGATTTTGATCACCGGCGGCACCGGATTTCTGGGCGCGCATCTCGTGCGGCAGTTTCTGGACGCGGGGGCGCGGAATTTGCGCGTGATGGCGTCGAGCGTGCCCGATTGGATGACCGACGCGGGCGTCGAGCCGTTCGCCGGTTCGGTGACAAAGAAAGAAGACGTCGCGGCGGCGACGCGCAACTGCGAGGCCGTTTATCACCTGGCGGGCAAGGTTTCGTTCGCCTACGACGGCGCGGCGCAGATGAATAAGATTCACGTCGAAGGCACGCGCCTTCTGTGCGAAGCGGCGAAGGAGAACGGCGTCAAGAATTTCATTCTCGCTTCGTCGTCGGGAACGAGCGCGATCACCGAGGACGGCGCGGTCACGGACGAAGCATACCCGCAGCCGATCGAGATCTTAACGAAATGGGCGTATTACGCGTCGAAATATTATCAGGAAAAAACAGCGCTGCGCGCGTTTCAGGACAAAGGCGAGCGGCTCGTGATCCTCAACCCGTCGCTGCTTTTGGGCGAGGGCGACGAGCGGCTCAGCTCGACGAAGATCGTGCTGGATTTTATGGCGCAGAAGTTTCCGTACACGCCGTCGGGCGGCGTCAGTTTCGTCGACGCGCGCGATGCGGCGGCCGCCTTTTTGAACGCTTTGACGCGCGGCCGGCACGGCGAACGCCACCTGCTCGGCGCGGTCAACTGGTCGGTCGCCGAATTTTTCGGGCGGCTCGAACGGCTTTCCGGCGTTTCCGCGCCGATGCTCAGCGTGCCGAAAAAAATGGCGATCGCCGGTTCGAACTTCATTTCGTCGCTTTATAAAACCTTCGACAAACCCGCGCCGTTCGAGGCGTCCGAAGTCGAAATGGGCGAGTATTTCTGGTATTTCGATTCGTCGAAGGCGGAAGAAGAACTCGGTTTTACGACGCGCGACCCGATGGAGACTTTGCAGGACACGATCAAATACCTGCGCGAAAACTTCCTCGGCGACGGCGTTTTCAAATAACCTTGAGCCACGAGCGAACACCGACGAACACGAAACAAATTTTAATAATTTTTCGTGAGTTTTCGTGTTCGTTCGTGGCCGACCATCTAAAAAACGAATTTCGCCGAAAGCTGGATCGTGCGCGCTCCGCCGTAAAGGTAAAACGGCGTGAAATTCGAGCCCCCGAAAGTCGAAACCGTTTTGCCGAAGTACTCGTTTTCGAGAAAACGCCCGTTTGGATATAAAGTCCCCAAATTGCCGCTCACGTCCGCGAAATTCGTGTTGTTCAGCAAATTATATGCGCTGATCGCGATTTCGAGCCGCGTTTCGTTGCCGAACCGGATGCGCCGCTGCAGGCTCGCGTCCATCTGGAAGAGCGGAAAACCGCGCAGCGAATTGCGCCCTGAATTGCCCTGAACGCCGACGGGCGGAATCGCGAAGGCCTTGCGGTTGAGCGATTTCGCCGCGTTTTCGCCGAGAAAGAGCGGCGCGCCGGCGACGCGGTCGGCGCGCACGAATTCTTCGCCGAAATCGTTCACGCGGTAATAGCCCGCATTGAGCGGGAAACCGGTGCGCGCGTTCGCGAAGGCGGAAATCGACCAGTCTTCGGCGAAGCGTTTCAGCCAGCCGCGGCTGAAAAACGTCGGGATGTCGTATACGGCGTAAACGCTGAACTGCTGGCGCGCGTCGAAGTCCGCCGGACCGCGCTCGGACGTTAAGTCCAGGGGCGCGAAATTCGTTTCGCGCAGCGTGTCGGGCGAAAAATTGTCCTCGGATTTTGCCAGCGCGTACCGCGCGTTGAACGAAAAGCCGCGCGAAAAACGGCGTTCGAGGCGCAGCTGCAGCGAATCGAAATTCGATTCGCCGTCGTTGCCGGTCAGGCGGATATAGTTGAATTGCGGGTCGGCGTTCAGAAACGTGCGCGTCGTGAAAAGTTTGCGCCCTCGCGAACGAGTGTAGGTCGCCGAAACGACGTGATGGCGGAAAAGTTCCTGCTGGAATTCGGCGAAAACGTGCCACGCGCGGGGCGTTCGCAGATTTTTGTCGAAAACGATCAGCGGTCGCAGCGGCGCGGTCGGCGCGGCGTCGAATGGGGCGTTGAGGGCGAACGCGCCGCCGGCGAACGGGAAGGAATTGGCGAACGCGTCGCTCGCCGCACCGTTGCCGTAATCGAAATATAACCCGGCGCCGCCGCGCAGAAGCGATCTGCCGTTGCCGAAAAGGTCGAACGCGGCGCCCGCCCGCGGCGCGAAATTGCGCGCGCCGTTCGGCATTTGCCGCGCGGCGTTCTGAAACGCGACGTCGGGAGCGCCGGACCGCGGCGCGAAATCCATGTCCCAGCGCAAACCGAGATTCAAATTCAGCCGCGGCGTCGCGCGCCAGCCGTGCTGGACGAACAGCGAAAAATTATCGAGCTCGGGACGTTCGGAAAGCGCGCGCGTCAGTTCGGTGATCCGCGCCGCGCCGATGGAGTTTTGATCGGGGCCGGCGAACAGCGCGTTTCGTTCGCTTTGCGCCGCGCCGATGTCGACCGAAAGCCGCCGAAAGTTCGCGCCGACGGTGAATTGGTGCGCGTTTAGAGACCAGTCGAGCGCGCCGCTCGCCTGAAATTGATCGACGACGGTCGCGAACGGGCGGCTGACGGCGAGCGCGGAATTTTTGCCGCCGAAATCGTACTTGAGAAAATCGAAGGCGCCAGGGGAAAACCGCGCCGGTGTTTGCGCGCCGCCGAAATCGTCGAGCGAGAACGCCTGCCCGACGCGGTGGCGGCTGAAATTCACGCGAGAGTCGATGACGATGCTCGAAGTCGGCGTGTGGCTCGCCCAGGCCGAAAGCGATTCGGTGCGGGAGTCGAAGCGGCGGACGGTGTTGAGCGAAAAATCGCGGTCGCCGCGCAGCGCGGCCGAAGAGTCGGCGAAATTATAGCGCGCGCCGATGCGCAGGTTTCGGGCGGGCTGAAAATCGAGCCGGAGACCGAAAATATCGTGCCGCGCCGGGTTCGTGTAAGCGGCGGCGAATTCGGAGAAACCGTTCGCGGTCGCGCGCCCGTTCGGCGAAAATGGAAAGGCTTTCAGCAGCGTTTGAGCCGCGCCCGTCTGATTGCGCGCGCTGAAGTTCGGCACTTCCGAAACGCCGAACCCCGCCTGGCGCAGGCGTAAACCCTCGTAGCCGCCGAAAAACCAAGCGCGGTCCTTCCAGATAAAACCGCCGAGCGCGCCGCCGAACTGATTGAGCCGCGCCGGAGGACGCGCGAGCCCCCGCGAATTGGCGAAAAAATCGTTGGCGTCGAGCTTTTCGTTGCCGAAAATTTCGAACAGCGAGCCGCGGTAGCGGTTGTTGCCGCCGGCGGTCGAAACGTTTATCTCCGCGCCGGGAACGCGCTGCTCGCGCGCCGAACTCATCGTTTTGACCGTGACTTCCTGCGTCTGCGCGAGCGTCGCGAAACTGTTCGTCCCGCCCGAAGCCGTCAGCGCCGGCAAGAGCCCGGCGTTTCTCGAAAGCGACGATTCGTCCGGGGAGACGCCGAGATTCGCCGAAAGATTGTCGAGCGTAAAATCGTTCGAGGTCGCGCGCTGACCGTTCGACGAAACGAGCCCGCGTCTTTCCAGGACGGGGCTTTCGCTGATCTGCGTGATGCCGGTCGCGATCGACAGCGGCGACTGGAAGCCGTTGCCGCGCTCGATCCGCGCCGTCGCTTCGCGCGTCGCCGCTTCGGTCGACATCATCGCGGCGGTCGAATCGACCGTGACTGTCGAATTGGCGGTTGAAACCGTCATTGTCGCGCCGCCGGTTTCTCTGCGCACCCAATAATTTTCGATAAACTCCGGTTGGCTGAGCACCGGCACTTCGACGCGTTTCGGGACGCCGTTTTCGGTGATCGTCTGCTCGTCGATCGCGACGAACGACGTGAACTGCGTCAGCAAGCGAAATTCGAGCCCGAGATCGACAATCGCCTTTTTCAAATCGGCTTTCGGATTGTTTTTCTGCAAACCCAGCGGATCCTGCGCCATCAGATCGGACAGCTTGCGCCGCGCCCAGAGCGCGGCGAGCGCGTTCGCGCCGTCGTCTCCGGCGTCCGGAAAATCGACGTCGATTTCGCGCTCGACCGGCTGCCCCTGCATTCTGCCGCGCAGGATGATCTTGCCGCGCGCCGGGCGCGCGTAGCGCCCGGCGACGATCAGCGGCTTCGCGTCGAAAAGATCGGGCAGCCGCGCCGGAAAGGTTTCCGCGACCGGCAGCCCCTGCCAGTCGATCGAAATGTCGGTTAAAAGCGGATTTCGCACGCGCTCGAAGAAACGGCGCGCGGCGGCGCTGCCGTCGTCGTTTAAATTGACGTATTCGACCTCGCCGCGACCGATCCGCGCCAGCTCGTCGAGCAGGAAGCGGTTGACGGAATTGCCGACGCCGAAGCCGAACACGCGCGCGTTCGAATATTTTTTCACTTCGTTGATGATCTCGAAATCGTTGCCGACGAAACCGTCGGTCATAAAGCAGACGATGCGGACGTGCCGCTGCGAAGCGGTCGGCGCGAGCGCGGCGCGGATCGCCGTCATCATTTCGGTGCCGCCCGCGCCCTGCCGCGCAGCGAGAAATTCCCGCGCTTTTTCGAGATTTTCCGGGCTCGCCGGAAGCGGCGCGTCGAAGAGGATATGCGTGTCGCCGGCGAAAGTGATGAGGTTGAAAGTGTCCTGCGGGTTCAGCCCGCCCAAGGTCAGCATCATCGCTTCCTTGGCTTTTTCGATCGGAAAGCCCGCCATCGAGCCGGACGTGTCGAGCACGAAGACGATCTCTTTCGGCGCCGCGTCAGCCGGAAAAACCTTGTCGGGCGGCTGCAGCACGAGCGTAAAAAAGCCGCCGTTCGCGCTCTTTCGCGCGAGCACGGCGTCCTCGATCTTCTCGCCGGCGGTTTTGAATTTCAAAACGAAATCGCGGTTCGGGATTTCGCCCTCGTTCTCCAGTCTCACCGAAAATCGGCTCGCGGAAAACCTCTCCGCCGCGATCCGGTGCGTGTTCGACGCGAGCGATTCGATCGAGACGCCGGCGTCCAGGTTTACTTCGAGCGCGACGCGGTGCAGCGGCAGGTCCGAGCGCGCGGGCGAGATTTTTTCCGCGTCCGGCACGCCCGTTTCGCTCGACGAAGTGGCGTCTACCGACGCCGGAAGCGGAACATAGCGCTCGCCGACGGTCATCGGGAACGCGAATTCGTACGTTCCGTCCGCGTATTTCAGGTTCTCGACGTAGCTGATGACGACCTTGATTTCGGCGTTCGGCGCGATGTTGGCGACCGCCTGCGTGAAAACGTTCGGCCGCTGCTGGTCGAGCAGCGCGGCGGTTTTGCCTTCCTTTTTCGCTTGCTCGTAAGTTTCCCGCGCTTTCCCGCTTTCCATGATGCGGCTGCGGATGAAACGTTCGCCGATTTGAATCGTCATGTCGTCGATCGCCGCGTCGTTCGGCAAAGGGAACGCGTAAACCGCCTCGATTTTTTCGTCGAACGGATTTTGGAAAGTCTGCGTGACGGTGACGCGCGTCAGAAAACCGGCGATGTTCGCCCGCACGTCGGTGTGTTTCAACGGACACAGCCCGCGCGATTTGCCGGTCGCGTCGAGGGCGCGCAGGGATCCTTCCGTGATTTGATCGGTTTGGGCGTAGGAAAGAAGGGAAAACAGCAGGCAAAAAAGACAGACTCCGACAATGCGGACAAAAAGCGGCTTTCGACGCATACTACACGCTCCAAATTTTTGTTTTGATTAGATTTGTAAATCCAAACTGCCGTTTCAAAGGATGCGTCGAGATTTTGTTTTGGTTGCTTTGGCGGGAAAAAGAAATCAGCCGCGAACAAACACGAATTTTCACGAAAGAGATTTCAAAGATTTTCGTGTCAGTCGGTGTTTGTTCGCGGCTATTGCCTTACTTGTATGTCGGCAGAAACTTCGGCGCGCGGCGCGCTTTCGTCGCCTGTTCGAAGGCGTAGGCGATGCGAATGAGTTTCGGCTCGGTGAACGCCGCGCCGAAGAACGAAACGCCGATCGGCAGCTCGTTGATGAACGCGGCGGGCACGGTGATGTTCGGGTAGCCGGCGACCGCCGCGAGCGAAGAACTTCCGATGTAACCGCTGCCGCAGTCGCCCGAAACGAGGTCGATCATCCACGTCGGCGAATTCGACGGCGCGAAGATCGCGTCGAGGTTGTCTTTTTTGACGACCGCGTCGATGCCCTGTTCCTGCGTCATGACCTTGCTTTGCAGCAGCGCGAGCCGGTACGCGCGGTCTTCGAGGTTCGTTTTTTCGTTCGCCGCGATGAAGATGTCCTGCCCGAAATACGGCATTTCCTTGTCCTTATTGTCTTCGTTGAATTTGATGAGATCGGCGAGCGTGCGGTGACTGCCGCCGCGCGCCGCGAGGTATTTATTCAGATCTTCCTTGAACTCGTACAATAAGACCTGGTATTCGGCGTCGCCGAACTTGCCCATCGTCGGGAAATTGACGTCCACGAGCGTCGCGCCGCCGTCCTTTAAAGCCTGCAGCGCCGTCTCCAGAACCTTGTCGACGCGCCCGCTGCGCCCGAAATACTGGCGCGCGACGCCGATGCGCGCCCCTTTCAAACCGTCCGCCTGCAGGAATCGCGTGTAATCGGTCTCGATTTTCGCGCCGGTCGTGACTGAGTCCGAAGCGTCCGCGCCGACCAGAGCGTTCAATAAAACGACGGCGTCGGCGACGGTGCGGCACATCGATCCGGCGGTGTCCTGCGAGTGCGCGATCGGAATCACCCCGGAGCGCGAGACGAGCCCGAGCGTCGGTTTGATGCCGACGACGCCGTTGATCGACGACGGGCACAGAATCGAGCCGTCGGTTTCCGTGCCGACCGCGACCGCCGCGAGGTTCGCCGCAACCGCGACGCCCGAGCCCGACGACGAGCCGCACGGGTTGCGGTCTAAAATATACGGGTTGTGCGTCTGCCCGCCGCGCCCCGACCAGCCGCTCGACGAATCGTTCGAACGGAAATTCGCCCATTCGCTGAGATTCGTTTTGCCGATGATCACCGCGCCGGCTTCGCGCAGTTTTTTGACCAGAAACGCGTCCTGTTTCGGCGCGGGCGCGTCGAGAAGGGCGAGGCTGCCGGCGGTCGTTTTCATCCGGTCGGCGGTGTCGATGTTGTCTTTGATGAGCACCGGAATGCCGTGCATCGGCGAGCGCACCTTGCCGGCTTTTCGCTCTTTGTCGAGCCCGTCGGCGATCGCGAGCGCGTCCGGGTTCGTTTCGATCACGGAATTAAGCATCTTATCGACCGATCCGATCCGGTCGAGGTACTTCTGCGTGATCTCGCGCGACGACATTTTTCCGGACTGCATCGCCTGTTGCAATTGCTGAACGGTCGTTTCTTCCAATTCAAAACTCTTCATCTCGGTTTGGGCGGATAATTTTTCCGCGTTGCTGATGACCAAAGCCGCCGCGCCGGCAGCCGACAAACTCAAAAAATCGCGTCGTTTCATTTTTCTCCTGGTAAATTTTTCGGATTTTCTTTCGCTTCCGCGCAATCGGGGTTCAATTCCAAAGCCTTTCCGGTGTACGGCGGAGCCGTCGAGTTAGTCAGCCGCGTTCGGCGAATTGCTTTGGATGGCGGAGTCGATAAGCCTTTGCGCTTCATGATAGCGTTTCCGCCGTTTCATGGTCAACGGCATCGGGAGGTGGGAATCAAAAAGGTGCAGCTTAGAACCTTTTTTAATAGATGCCGAAAGAGATTTCGGTTTCCGTGCAACGAAGCTCGTAATTTCCGCCATCGTCTTCCATTTCGCGCAGCGAAAAGGTTTGATTGCCTTTATGATAAGCAAAACCGTTTTCGCCAGTCGGCTCCCAGCCCATTTCGTCGAGCCAATCGATGAATCGAATTCCGGCGGTGGGCAAATACTGGTGTCGTTTAACTTCCTCAAGTTTAAGAGCAGAATGATAGCGATAAACGACAGTCGCGCTCCTCTCGTCGATCACGGGTTCGCCGCGCCGCACGCCATTCTGACTCGGCGCAAGCTTAGCCCGTAAATTGCGGCAGAGATCATCGGCGCGTTCGATCCGGTTCGCGTCGACAAGGCGCTTTTTGTTTTCTGCATTAAAGTAGAAAGAAAAATAAACAAGGACGGCGATCAGATAAACCACCAGTCCCAGAAAAATCCACCCAATTGATGCGCGACGCCGGCGCACGGTTTCGTTCGATTCAACGTCGAAATTTTCGAACATAATTCTAATCCTCAAACGCAGGTTTTTTCCGGCATTATTTCACGTTTAATCGATCTTCGATACCTCAAAAAAACTGAAATGACAATCGCCGTCGTTGAGCCGGACGTCGTATTTAAAGACGGTCGGCACGCCTTCGGTGAACGAAGTTCCGAGCAGGTTTTCGTCCCATTTGAAGCGCGCGTCGTAGGGGAGTTTCAGCTCGACTTTATAGTTTCCGTCCGGCACCGCGACGCTGAACGCGCCGCTCGCGTCCGTGCGCGCGGAAAACGATTTGCCTTGTCCGGCGACGCTGATTTCGACCGGTTCGAAACCGTATGTGTTTTGTGTCGAGACGAATCTGCCGGCGATCGAAGTGTCGCTTTTGCCGCTTTTGATGTTTTCGAGCGCGGCGGCTTCCTCGCTCGTCGTTTTCGGTTCGATTTTCACCGCGCGAAACGCGGAAAAAGATTTGACGACGATGTCGTTCGCCGCATAGACGATCCACGTCTGACCGGATTTGACGTTCAAACCGCAGTCGGGCAGCGCGACGATTGTGAACGTCGGGTTGTCGACGCCTTTGAAGTTACGCTGCACCTGAAAGCGCACCTTTCGCGCGCCTTCGGGAAAGCCCTCGTTTTTCGGCGCGTCCTCAACTTTCAAGACTTTGCCCGAAAAAACCGCGTCGGCGCGCGTCCAGTGCGCGCAGACCGGCGTGCCGTCCGGCGCGATCGCGCACGCCGGAACGGTTTCGACCGCACCGGCGAAAAACAACAAAAGAAAAATAAAAACTGAGCCGATTTTCATATCATTTCCCGATCTTCATGAGACTTCCGCCGGCGCTGATGCCGCGCGCCCCGGCGCGCGCGACCGTTTCGGCTTTCGAAAACGCGCGCAAAAAGTTTTCGCCCAGGACTTTGCGGATTTCCGCTTCGGTGTAGCCGCGCCGCAGCATTTCGTATGTGACCAGCGCGAGGTCTTCCATGCCGTTCATGCCGGCGGGCAGAAACGGCACGCCGTCGTAGTCCGAGCCGATGCCGACGAAGTCGATGCCGGCGACGCGTTTGATGTGGTCGATGTGATCGACGATGCGCGCGTACGGCGCGATGAAAATCGGATTTTCCGCCATTAACTTCCGCTCGGCTTCGTTGTAGCCGTCGGGATTGTCCTTGAACTGCTCGCGCAGGGCGTCGGTTTGCGCTTTGAGGCGCGCGGCGCGTTCGTTTTCTTCGCGGTTCGTGCGCTCGTCGAGGAACGACGGGTAAAAATTGATCATGATGACGCCGCCGTTCTGCGCGACGCGTTTTAAAACGTCGTCCGGCACGTTGCGCGTGTGCGGATTGACGCCGTACGCGCCGGAATGCGAGGCGATGATCGGCGCGGTCGAAACGTCCAGCACGTCGTTCATGACTTTCGCCGAAACGTGCGAGATGTCGACGAGCATTCCCAAACGGTTCATTTCTTTGACGACTTCCTTGCCGAACGGCGACAGCCCGTTGTTTTTCGCTTCGCCGCGGTGCGCGTCCGCCCAGTCGTGCGAGACGTTGTGCGTCAAGGTCATGTAGCGGATGCCGAGGCGGTAGAAATTCCTGAGCGCGTACAGCGAATTTTCGATCGCGTAGCCGCCCTCGATGCCCATCAACGCGCAGATTTTTTTCTGTTTTTTCGCGCGCCGGATTTCTTCGGCGGTCGTGCAGCTCGCGAGCACGTCGCCGTGTTTTTCGACTTCGCGGTTCGTCGCGTCGATCAATTCCATCGCGCGGCGCATCGGCGTTTTGTTCGTGCCCGAAACGTAGATCGAGAAGAATTCGCCGGTGATGCCGGACTTTTTGAAACGATTCAAATCCGTGTGAAACGGATCGCCGTCGCGGTGGAACTTGCCGACCGTGTCGGCGATCAGATCGAAATCCTCGTCGACCATCGGGCTCGTGATGTCGTTGTGACCATCGATGACGATCGCTTTTTGATGAATTTTCAGCGCCTGCGCCCAGAGCTTCGGATCGGCGCCCGCCGGCATCGTCTGGGCGTGCGTCGACAGGCTGAAAACGAACAGTAGAAATAACGCGGTGTATTTTTTCATAAGCTGCGGAATGACTTGAATTAGAGATTTAGTTTAGCAAATCGGCCGCGAACAAACACGAAAGAACACGAAAAGAATTAAAAAACTTTCGTGAAATTTCTTGTTTGTTCGCGGCCGATAAAAAAAAAGGAACGGTTTAACGAAACCGTTCCGGAGTATTTTTTCGAGGAGAGAATTTTTTTGAGGAGAGTGTTATGAATAAATTACCAGTTGCGCCGGTAGCGATACGATTCGTTCCGGTAACCGTCGTTGCGGTAACGATTCGCGTTGCGGCGGTACTGGTAATACCTTCTCGCTAAGCGGCGTCTTTCCCAATAGCTTAAGTAGCCGTCGTTTCTGTAGTAACGATCGGCTCGCCGGTAAAGACGGGCGCGCTGGCGGGCGAGCCGTCGGTATTCGCGCGGCGACAGTCTGGAACCGCGCCGGTAGCGATCATACTGATTGTACTGACCGTAGTAATCGCCGTTACGATAACTGCGGTCGCGGTAACTCCGCTGGGCGTAGCCCGAAACCGCGGTCACGCTCATGAAAAATGCGACCGCCGCAAAGGCTAAACCGAGCCTTTTCAAATAATTCATAAAACCTCCCTCGTCTAAAAAATTAACTCGATAGCTTGTGCTATGTGATTACTGATGAATTTTTTCCGGGGCCGGTTGTCAGAAAAATTTTCTGCCGGTTCGATGCGAGTGGCACGAAAAATGCGAATAAAAATCGCGCGCCGGCTGCCGGCTGTTTTTATAAATCTTTGTTTTAGTTAATCTTACCGAGGTTTTTCAGGGGGCAGGCGGCCGGCGCGCGCTTTACGATTAGGTCAGTTTGAACGATTTGCCCTTCAAAATGACAAAAATCGTTGCTCTCAATCTGCCATATTTTGAGACTAATATTACCGACGGATTTTTTTAACGGCGAATGCAAAATCAAAATCTATTAAGCCGGGAATTTAACGGCGCGAATGTGCCGAAACCGGCAAATTTCTTTTCTCTCAACAAAGTGCTTTACGCGGCGGCGGCGATCGGCGTCGTCGTCGTTTTGATCGAGCTTTATGAAGTTTCGACGTTCCGGCTCGCCGCCGCCGTCCTGCCGACGTTCGGCATCGTCGGCTGGCTGATCGCGCGGCAGGTCGCGGCGCTGAAGGCGCAAATGCGGCTCATCAAGGAACAGGAAGTCCTGAGAAGCGACATGCGCTTTCAGGCGATGGTCGAAAATTCGTCCGACATGATCACGATCCGCGACCACGCCGGACATCTGCGTTTTCGCAGCTCGTCGATCAAAAACATCCTCGGCTACGAGCCGGACGAATACGACAACCGCGCCTCGTACGATCTGATTCACCCGGACGATCTGGCCGCCATCAAAGCCTCCTCCGAAGCGCTCGCGAAGGGCGAGATCGACGTTTTCCAGGTCGAATACCGCTGCCGGCACAAAGACGGCTCGTGGCGCGTGCTCGAAGGCATCGCGCGCCGGTACGACGACGAAACGATCGATCTGCACGGCATCATCGTCAACTCGCGCGACGTGACCGACCGTAAAGCGGCGGAAAAACAGCTGCGCAATTACAATTTCAAACTCGAACAATCGAACCGAGAGCTGCAGGAATTCGCCTACGTCGCCTCGCACGATCTGCAGGAACCTTTAAGAAAAGTGCAGGCGTTCGGCGACCGGCTGGAGAAAAAATGCGCCGCGGCTTTGAGCGAAGAAGGACGCGATTACGTGCACCGCATGAAAAACGCCGCCGGGCGCATGCAGAACCTGATCAACGATCTGCTGACCTTTTCGCGCGTCGCGACCAAAACGCAGCCGTTTCAGCCGGTGAATCTGAAAACGGTCGTCGAAGAAGTCGTTTCCGACCTCGAAGTGCGGATCGAACAGACCGGCGGGCGCGTCCGAATCGGCGAGCTGCCGACGCTCGCCGCCGACCCGCTGCAGATGCGCCAGCTTTTTCAGAACCTGATCGGAAACGCGCTGAAATTCCACCGCGCGGGCGTCGCGCCGCTCGTCACCGTCGCCGCCGAGACCGTGCCGGCGCACGGCGCGAGTTTTTCGCTGAACGGCGAAGAGTTTCGCACGATCGGCGACGAAAGCTTCTGCCGCATCTCGGTCGAAGACAACGGCATCGGCTTCGACGAAAAATACCTCGACCGGATTTTCACGGTTTTCCAGCGCCTCCACGGCCGCATGGAATATGAAGGTTCGGGCATCGGCCTGGCGGTTTGCCGGAAAATCATCGAGCGTCACGGCGGGCAGATCTCCGCCAAGAGCCGCGAAGGCGCGGGCGCGACCTTCTTTATCGACCTGCCGCTCGCGCAGGAAGGGGACACGAATATTCATGAAACAAAATGCTAAAACGATCACGATTCTGCTCGCCGACGACGACGCCGACGACCGCCTGCTGGTGCGCGAAGCCTTCGAGGAAAATCACCTGCTGAACGTGATGGACACGGTCGAAGACGGCGAGGAACTGATGGATTACCTTTACCGGCGCGGTAAATACGGCGAAAACACGCCGCGCCCGAGCATGATCCTGCTCGATTTGAACATGCCGCGCAAAAGCGGGCTCGAAGCGCTGCGCGAAATCCGCGAGGACGTCGATCTGAAAAGCATTCCGGTCGTCGTTTTGACGACCTCGAAAGCGGAAGAAGACATCATCCGCTCGTACGAACTCGGCGTGAACTCGTTCATCGTCAAGCCCGTCACGTTCGAATCGCTCGTCGAACTCGTCCGCACGCTCGGCCGATACTGGTTTCAGATCGTCGAACTGCCGGCGACGGAAAATTAGTTCAAAGTTCAAAGTTAGAGGTTCAAAGTCAAATCAAATCGACTTTGAACCTCTAACCCCGAACCTGAAATCTTATGAACATGCAGCCCGTTAAAGTTTTATTGATCGACGACGACGAAGAGGATTACATTCTGACGCGTTACATCTTCGATGAATTTAAAAACCATCAGTTCACGCTCGAATGGCTCGATAATTTCGACCGCGGACTCGGCGCGTTTCGCGAAGACCGGCACGATATTTACCTGGTCGATTACCGTCTCGGCGAGCGCACCGGGTTGGAACTGCTGCGCGCGGCGATACAGGCGGGCTGCACGGCGCCGATCATCTTACTGACCGGGCAGGGCGATCAGGAAATCGATTTTCAGGCGATGCAGGCGGGCGCGGCGGATTACCTCGTCAAAAGCGAGCTGACCGCGCCGCTGCTTGAACGCGCGATCCGCTACAGTTTGAAACACGCGCGCGCGCTCGAAGAACTGCAAAATTCCGAGGCGAAGTTTCGCTCGGTCATCGAATCGGCGAGCGACGCGATCCTGCTCGCCAATCAGGAAGGGAAGATCACGCTCTGGAACAAAGCCGCCGAACAGACCTTCGGCTACACGGAAGGAGAAATCGTCGGCTCGCCTTACACGCTGATAATGGGCGCGAAATACGCGCAGAAGGCGCATTCCGCCGGCCTGCAGTACACGCTCGAGAACGTCATGCCGTTCGACGGCAATATCATCGAATCGATGGGGCGCCGCAAGGACGGCAGCGAATTTCCGCTCGAGCTTTCCGGTTCGGTCTGGCGCACGAGCGAGGGCGTTTACTACACGGGCATCCTGCGCGACATCACCGCGCGCCGCGCCGCCGAAAAACGCCTCGTCCACGAAGCGACGCACGATTCTTTGACCGGACTGCCGAACCGCGCGCATTTCACGACGATTCTCGAAAGCGCGATCGGCGCGGCGAAAGCGGACGAAAAAAGAAACTTCGCCGTGCTCTTCCTCGACCTCGATCGTTTCAAGGTCATCAACGACGGGCTCGGGCACGTCATCGGCGACAAGCTGCTGATCGCGATCGCGAAACGGCTCGAACACTGCGTGCGTCCGGGCGACGTCGTTTCGCGGTTCGGCGGCGACGAGTTCACGATCCTTTTGAAAAACATCGCCGGCTGCGACGCCGTCACCGAAATCGCCGAGCGTCTGCAAAGCAAACTGTCCGAACCTTTCATGGTCGATAATTTCGAGGTCTTCACTTCGGCGAGCATCGGCATCATCATGTCGGAAGTCTCGCACGACGATCCGGAAAGTTTCCTGCGCGACGCCGACACGGCGATGTACCGCGCGAAAGAAGCCGGCAAGGCGCGCTACGAGATTTTCAACCGCGCGATGCACGTGCGCAACATGAATTTGCTGCGGATGGAAAACGATCTCCGGAAATCGATCGAGCGCCGCGATTTTCGCGTGTTTTACCAGCCGATCATCGACATCGAAACCGGCGCGACCAACGAATTCGAGGCTTTGATCCGCTGGCAACATCCGGAAGCCGGCTTCATCTCGCCGACCGAATTCATTCCGGTCGCCGAGGAAACCGGCTTGATCGTGCCGATCGGCGAATGGGTGCTCGAAGAATCGGTGCGCCAGCTCAGCGACTGGCGGCAGATGTTTCCCGAACGTCCGCTGTCGGTGAGCGTCAACTTGTCGGCCAAGCAGCTGATGCACCCGAATCTCATCAAACAGGTCAAGGAAATCATGAGCACGGCGGCGCTCGCGCCCGATTGCCTGAAGCTCGAAGTGACCGAATCGATGGTCATGGACAACGCCGAAGTCGCGCTCGAAATTTTGTCCGAATTGTGCGCGCTCGGCGTGCGGCTGAGCACCGACGATTTCGGCACCGGCTATTCTTCTTTGAGCTATCTGCACCGTTTTCCGTTCGAGCGTCTGAAAATCGACCGCTCGTTCGTCGGCAAGATCGATTCCGACGCGAAATCCGAGGAAATCGTGCGCACGATCGTCACGCTGGCGGAAAACCTGCACCTCGAAGTCGTCGCCGAAGGCGTCGAAACGCCCGCGCAGTTCGCGAAGCTGCGCGAATTCGGCTGTTACCTCGGGCAGGGCTATCTGTTTTCGAAACCCGTCGCCGCGCCGGTCGCGGAAAACATCCTTCGGCGCGGGCTCGATTATAAATTTTCGTTCGCCGGCGCGAGTTCCGCGTTTTCGCTCGACGGCAAGTCTTTTCTGGAAGTTTCCGAAGTTCAGTAAACCGAGGCACGTGCCTTGCAGTAAAATCTCGCGGCGGTTTTCGCCGAGTTCCGTTAAATCGCACGCCCGGCGCGGCTTAAACCGCCGCGGGCGTTTCGAGCGATCGAACGGCGCCGTCAAAAATCAGGTCATTTTGCGCTGTCTCTGCAAAACAATCGGTCAAACTGAAAAAACGGCAGCCGCCCGGAGAGAGAATTTTCAATATGTCGGACAAAAACAAGCGACTCGTCAAAGTTTTGTCGCTGCTCGAAAATAAACACTCGAATCAGACCCGGAAAGCGACCGCGCCGGAAGTCAGTGAAGGCCATTTTCGCGCGCTTTTCGAAAATCTGCCGGTGATGTTCTACGTCGTCGAGCCGCACCCGCCGTTCGCGCCGATGTACGTCAGTCCGGCTTTCGCGTCGCTCGGCTACCCGCTCGAAGAATGGGAAAAAAACGCCGATATGTGGCTGCGCGTGATTCATCCGGAAGACTGCAAGCGCATTCTCGAAAAAACCGAAGAGGCGATGCGGGCGGGCGCGGAGACCAACTACGAATACCGCATCATCCGGCGCGACGGCGGCGTTCGCTGGGTGCGCGACTGCGGTCGTTTCATCCGCGACGAAAACGGCGATCCGCTCTGCTGGCAGGGAATCATCCTCGACGTGACCGACCGCAAGGAGGCGCTCGACGAGCTGCGCGAATCGGAAGCGCGATACCGCAATTTATTCGAAAACGCGAGCGATCTGATTTACGTTCACGATCTGGCGGGCAATTACGTTTCGGTCAATCAGGCGGCGGAACGCGTTTTCGGCATTTCGCGCGAAGAGGCTTTGAAGATGAACATGATGCAGATCGTCGCGCCCGAGCATCTTCGCCTGACGCGCAAGATGATGGCGGAAAAAATCGCCGCCGGCGCCGAGCAGACCGTTTATGAGGTCGTCTGCCTCGCGAAAGACGGACGCCGCGTCACGCTCGAAGTCAACAGCAGCATCATTTACAAGAACGGCGCGCCGGTCGGCGTGCAGGGCATCGCGCGGGATATCACCGAGCGCAAACAAACCGAGGAAGCGCTGCGCGAAAGCGAAAAACGGAGCCGCGATCTGTTCGAAAACGCCAACGACCTGATTTACACGCACGATCTGCAGGGCTGTTTCACGTCGCTCAACCGCGCGGGCGAAAAGATCACCGGCTACACGCGCGCGGAAGTCGTCAACACGGGCTTTAATTTCGCGCGCGTCGTCGCGCCCGAATACCTGCCGACGGCGCGGCAGATGACCGCCGACAAGCTCGCCGGCAAGCCGCCGACGACGTACGAACTCGAAATCATCGCCAAGGACGGGCAGCGCGTGTCGCTCGAACTGAGCACGCGCCTCATCCTGCGCGACGGCAAACCCATCGGCGTGCAGGGCATCGCGCGCGACATCACCGAGCGCAAACGCGCCGAAATCTCTTTACACAAAATGGTTTCTCTCCTGACCTCCACGCTCGAATCGTCGAACGAGGGCATCGTCGTCATCAATTTCGACGGCGAGATCGTCGTGCACAACAAAAAGTTTCTCGAAATGTGGCGCATTCCGCCCGAAGTGATCGAGCGGAAAAGCGTGCCGGCGGTGCTCGATTTCATCCGCCCGCAGCTCACCGACCCGCTCAGGTTCGAGCAGGAAACGATGCAGCTTTACGAAGACCCGCTCGCGACCTGTCTGATGACCGTCAAATTCAAAGACGGGCGCGTTTTCGAACGCTACTCGCAGCCGCAGTTTCAGGAAGGCGTGCCGGTCGGGCGCGTCTGCGCGTTTCGCGACATCACGGAACGCGTGCGCGCCGAAGAAAGGCTTCTGCATTACGCGCGCCACGACGCGCTGACGAATCTGCCGAACCGTCCGCAATTCATGAATCATCTCGAAGCGGCGGTCGAACGCTCGAAACAGGAAGCGGATTTCCGGTTCGCCGTCCTGTTTCTCGACCTCGACCGCTTCAAGATCATCAACGACAGTCTCGGTCACATCGTCGGCGACAAGCTTTTGATGGCGATCGCGAAGCGGCTCGAACACTGCGTGCGCCCGCGCGACGTGGTCGCGCGCCTCGGCGGCGACGAGTTCACGATTTTGCTCAACCGCTCGGGCGACCACGGCGACGTCGTGCAGATCGCCGAGCGCATTCAAAACGCGCTTTCCGAGCCGTTTACGATCGACAGTTACGAAATATTCACGTCGGCGAGCATCGGCCTGATCATTTCCGACGAGGCGACCGCGCGGCAGGCGGAAGATTATCTGCGCGACGCCGACACGGCGATGTACCGCGCGAAAGAAGCCGGCAAGGCGCGCTACGAGATTTTCGACCACGCGATGCACGTGCGCAACATGGGCTTGCTGCGCGTCGAGAACGATTTGCGCAAAGCGCTCGAAAGGAAAGAGCTGAGGGTTTTTTATCAGCCGATCGCGAATCTCCAGACCGGCGAGATCGAGGAGTTCGAAGCGCTGATTCGCTGGCAGCATCCCGAATACGGATTGGTCGAGCCGAACGAATTCATCGGCGTCGCCGAGGAAACCGGTCTGATCATCCCGATCGGCAAATGGATTCTCGAAGAAGCCTGCCGGCAGATCACGGTCTGGCAGAATCTTTTTCCGCGCGCGAAACCGCTCTCGGTGAGCGTCAATCTGTCCGCCAAGCAATTGATGCATCCGTCTTTGACCGCGCAGGTGCGGGAAATCTTGGCGAAAACAGGTCTCAAGGCGCGTTACCTGAATCTCGAAGTGACGGAAACGACCGTCATGGAGCATTCCGAACCGGCGCTCAACGTGCTCAACGATTTCAACGCGCTCGGCATTTCGCTCTCGACCGACGATTTCGGCACCGGCTATTCTTCTTTGAGCTACCTGCACCGTTTTCCGTTTAACCGGCTGAAGATCGACCGTTCGTTCGTCAACAAAATGGATTCGGACGCGAAAAGCGGCGAGATCGTGCGGACGATCGTCACCTTGGCGGAAAACCTGCATCTCGGCGCCGTCGCCGAGGGCATCGAAACCGAAGAACAGCTCCGGCAACTGCAGACTCTCGGCTGTCAATTCGGGCAGGGGTATCTTTTCTCGCGCCCGGTCAGCGTGCGCGAAGCCGAAAAGCTTTTATCGAAAGGGTTGCCGTTCAACATTCTGCGCGCGCCGCGCAAAGATTCATACCCGCTCGACACGGACGCGTTTTTCGAAGTCGCGAAAGTTCAGTAAAGCGAGTGGCCGGTGGTCGGCGGTCAGAAAATACGTTTTTAACTGACCGCCGACCACCGGCCACCGATTTAACTGACCACCGACCACCGGCCACCGGCCACTGTTATTTACCGCGGTTTCGCGTTTTTCACGTATTTATCGAACCAGCTGATCATCTCGAAGAGCGTGTGCTCGGTCGATTCTTTCGCCGAATAGCCGTGCGATTCGTGCGGCAGCATGACGAGCCGCGCCGTGCCGCCGGTGCCCTGCAGCGCCGCGAAAAGCCGTTCGGACTGGATCGGGTAAGTGCCGGTGTTGTTGTCCGCCTCGCCGTGGATCAAGAGGATCGGTTCGTTGATCTTGTCGGCGAAAAAGAACGGCGAGACGTTTTGGTAGAGCTCGCGCGCTTCCCAGAAATTGCGGCGTTCCGACTGAAAACCGAACGGCGTCAAGGTGCGGTTGTACGCGCCCGAACGCGCGATGCCGGCGCGGAACAGGTCGGAATGCGCGAGCAGATTCGCCGTCATGAACGCGCCGTAACTGTGACCGCCGACGCCGACGCGGTTTGGATCGACGACGCCCATTTCGACGCCCTTGTCGATCGCCGCTTTCGCCGAATCGACGATCTGTTTGACGAACGTGTCGTTGACCGTCAAAGGATCGCCGACGATCGGCATGGTCGTCTCGTCGAGCACGGCGTAGCCCTGCAAAAGAAAGAAAAGATGCGAGTAGCCGCCGATCTGCGTGAAGCGGTTCGTCGAACCCGAAACCTGCCCGGCGGTCGAAGCGTCCGTAAATTCGAGCGGGTACGCCCAGACGACGGTCGGCAGGCGCGTTCCCTCCGTGTAATTCGGCGGCAGGTAAAGCGTGAACGAGAGTTCGACGCCGTCGGCGCGTTTGTATTTGACGAGCTGTTTCTTGATGCCGCGCAGCTGCGGCGTCGGGTCTTTGAACTCCGTGAGCTGCTTGTTCGCGATCGCCGCGCAGGTCTGTCCGGGCGGGCAGCGATACTGCAGGTAGAGATTCGGCGGATCGGAAATCGATTCGCGGCGCGTGATGAACTGCGTGCCGTCGGCCGTTTGCAACGACACGAAGGTTTCGTAAGCGTTGTTGTCGGAGCGGAAAATCTCCTGCGTTTTTAAATCTTTCAGATTCATTTTGCGCAGGAACGGGCGGTCGCCTTCGGGCGAAGCGCCGGCGCCCGAAAGAAAAATCTCGTCGCCGTTTTGCTGGATGACCGAGTAGCCGTTCGCGAGCCGTTTCGTGACCGGCTGACCGATGTCGTTGTAACGGTCGCCGACGTTCAGATCAGAAATCATCTTCGGAGCGCCCGGGTTGCGATAATCGACCGAAAAGACGCGGCGGCGCTGCGTGTCGCGGTTGTAGTCGTAAAAAAGCATCAAGCCGTCTTTTTCGCCGAAGATCCTGCCGGCGTAGCGCTGTTCGATGTTCAGCAAATCGCCCGGCCGGCTCGTGAACGGCGCAGGCAGCGTGACGAGCTTGTCGCGCGGGCTGACCTTTTTGCGCGGGTCGCCTTCGTCCAAGGCTTCCGCCCATATCAAGGTCGCGGCTTCGGTCGGAATCCAGTCGTAGCCGCGCGGTCCGACCGCGACGCCCTGCACCGGCAGCGCGTCCTGCAGCGGAATCGAGGCGACTTTATAAACTGCTTTGCCGGTCATGTCCCAGACTTCGACGTCTTTCGGGAAACGGTTGTACGGGAAAAGATACGAGAACGGGCGCTTGATGCGCGCGGTCAGAATGTATTTTCCGTCGGGCGAGACTTCCGCCGTGTCGAAAATCGCCGGTTCGCCGATCGTTTTGACCCGGCCGTCCGTGCCGACGACGGCGAGCTGCGACGTCGCGTAGTATTCGAACAGGTTTTCGTCGTTCGGGCTTTTCAGCAAATCCTGAAACGTCTGCACCGCGCCGGATTTGCCGGCGGTTTCCTGAATGTTCGGCGCGTCCGGCACGAGGTCGCGGTACGCCGGCGCGTTCTGGCGTTTCGCCGGCACGACGTTGACGAGCAGCGATTTTTGATCGGGCAGCCAGTCGAAGCCGCCGAACGCGGTGTTGACCGTCAGATTTTTGATTTGCGTCGCCTTCGCGCTTCCCGTGTCGACGATCCAGAGCTGAACGCCGGTCGGCGTGACGTTGCCGACCGCCAGGTATTTCCCGTCGGCGCTCCACATCGGCGAAATGATCTGCGCGTTCGACGGCAGCGCGATTGGCGTTTCGCTGCCGTCGGCGATGTTTTTCAATGTGACTTTGACGAAATACGGCTGCCGGTGCTGCCCGTTCGTGTTCGGGTTGATGCGCAGGCCGGCGAGGCGCAGCATCGGCTGCGCGAGCTCGGAAATCGGCGGGTAGCGCAACGGTTCGAGCAGCGCGATCTTGTCTTTCGCCGGGCTGACCGAGGTGACGGGAATCGCCGGCGCGTTCAAAATGTCTTCGATTTCCTTCGGCGGTTTCTGATACTGCCCGAAAGCGAAGCCCGCGCCGAGCAGGCAGATTATACTTGCGGCGACAAAGCGTATGGATTTTTTCATTCGTGTTTCTCCAGGATTTATTCGATTTCGATGGTTAATTTAAAGGCGGCGGTTTGTCCGCGCCGCGCGAAGGCGCGCGGAAGCAGGACGCGCACCGTGTAAGTTCCGTTGTCGGCAAGTTCGCCGCTCCAGTCGCCGCCGGTGCTCAGATTTTCGCCGTCGGGCGCGCGGACGACGACGTCCGGCGACGGGTATTTCGAGTCGAGCCGGACGGCGAGCCGCTGCCCGCTTCGCGCGCTGAAAACATAGTCTTTATAAGCGTAACCTTTGACGGTGCCGCGCACGGTCGCGCTCGTCGCGCCGCGCGCGAAGCGCACCGGAATTTTGGTTTGGGCGTTGGTTTCGACGGACAGAAAAACTAAAAACAGAAAGGCGATTGAAATGCTCGGAATGTATTTTTTCATTATTTGATTTTGCCTAAATTCTCTAAAACATTTTCGGCGACACTCGGAATGATGCCGCGCTCGTTGGCGAAGTTTTCGGTAAAGACGACGAGCACGAATTTCATCCCGTCGGGCGTTTCGATGTAGGCCGCGTCGTGGCGCGTCTTCGACGTCCAGCCGGCTTTCGACCAGAGCCGCGCGTCTTTTAATCCTTTATTGCTGAGCGCGATGCCGGTAAAGCCGTGCGCCTGATCGTCCGGGTCCTTCGACGCGCCCGAAAAATCGCGCTTCATCAGATCCATCATCGCTTTCGTCCGCTCCGGCGTGTTGGTTTTTCCGAGAACGATTTCCGCGAGCAGGCGGGCGGTCGCGTTCGTGGTCAGCATATTGCGGTTGTTGCCCTTGTAGCCGCGAAACTGCTGTTCGATGCCGTAGGCGTCCTCGCAGAAGGTTTTCTGATTGACGTTGATGTTCCGGTAGCCCTGCCGGGCGTAAAAACGGTTAACGACGTTGCGTTTATTCGCCCACTCGGCGAATTCCTTTTCGGGCAGCTCCGCCCCGCTCGACACGCCGGTCAGAACGTCGAGAATATACTGCGTCGCCTCGTTCGAAGAATCGACGATCATGTCGCGAAGCCCGCGTTCCATTTCCGGCGTCGGCTTCACGCGCCCGTCTTCGAGCCAGCGCTCTAAGGCGACCATGTAGAACATCTTGACGACCGACGCCGGGTAAATTTTTTCTTCGCCGCGCACGCTCGCCCATTTCGGATCGTTCGGGTCGCGCAGATCGATCAAGGTCGCGGCGACGTCGTTCGCCGTTAAATTTTTGTCCCTGAGTTTTTCGACCGCCGCGCCGATTGCCGCCGCGAGCAGCGTCTGGTGCGCCGGCGAGGCTTCGAGCGCGAGCGGTTTGTAGTTTTCCGGCAGTCTGAATTCCGGCCGCGTTTTTATCTTTTGCGCGTTCGACGAAGCGCAGAACAGACAAAATGCGAGCAGAAAGGAAAGCGCGGCAACCGATTTTTTCATTTAATTTTCCCCTGAAAGTCTTTGCGGAAAGCGTTTTTTCAGAGTATAAACGAAAAGCGGCTTTAATTTCCACATTCGGGATTCAAGATTCAAACTTTCGATCTTGAATCCGGAACTTTAAATTACGAATCGAAAATGTCAGAAGAAAAACTTGTTCGCGGCATCAGCCGTTGGGATTTGACGGCGATTGCGATTAACACGATCATCGGCACGGGAATTTTTCTGCTGCCCGCGACCGTCACCGGTCTGATCGGCAATTACAGCTTGTTCGCGTTCATCGCCTGCGCGCTGATCGTCGCTTTGATCGTCCTTTGTTTCGCCGAAGTGTCGAGCCGTTTCGAGGCGACCGGCGGAATGTACCTTTACGCGCGCGAAGCGTTCGGTCCGGTCGTCGGTTTCGAGGTCGGCTGGCTGTACTGGATCGTGCGCGTCACGACGTTCGCGACCAACTGCAACGCGCTCCTGATTTACCTCGCCTTCTTTTTTCCGTCGGCGAACGAGGGCGTCTGGCGTTATCTGATCGTCAGCGCGGTGGTTTTGGCGATTTCGATCGTCAATCTGCTCGGCGTGCGCGAGTCGACGTGGATGACGAATATTTTCACGGTCGGAAAACTTCTGCCGCTGCTAGCGTTCGCGCTCGTCGGCGTGTTTTACATCGACGCGGCGAATTTCACGTTCGCCGACGCGCCCGCGACCGGAAAATTCGCCGAAGCCGTACTCGTCCTGATATACGCGTTCGCCGGTTTCGAAGCCGCCGTGATTCCGGCGGGCGAAACGAAAAACCCGCAGCGAAACATGCCGTTCGCGCTCATCGCCGCGCTCGCGATCGTCGCCGCGCTGTTCATCGTGATCCAGATCGTCGCGATCGGCACGCTGCCCGGACTCGCCGCTTCGCAGCGCCCTTTAGCGGACGCGGCCGCGAATTTCATGGGCGCTTTCGGCGCGTCCTTCATCATCCTCGGCGCGTTCATCTCGGTTCTCGGAAACCTCAACGGCGGATTCTTGACGACTTCGCGCATCCCGTTCGCGATGAGCGAGCAGAAGGATCTGCCGCCGATTCTGGCGAAAACGCACCCGAAATTCAAAACGCCGTACGTTTCGATCATCCTCACGTCGCTCGTGATTTTCGTTTTCACGATTCAAACTTCCTTTCGGTCCGCGTTAACGATCGCCGTCATCACCCGTTTGCTGGTTTACGCCGCGACGTGCGCGTCGCTGCCGGTTTTCCGGCGCCGGTCGGACGCGCCGCCGGCGAATTACCGCGCGCCTTTCGGGACGGCCGCCGCCGGAGCGTCGCTGCTTCTGATCGGCTGGCTTTTGACGCGCGTCGATTATCAAAAAGAAGGCCTGGTGATGCTGATCATGGCGGCGATCGGGCTGGCGATTTATTTTGTCTATCGGTTTTGGGGGAAAAAATCCTGAAACAGACGCGACGGGTTAATGCAAAACGCTCTTAAATCCGCGTTCATAAAAACGATGAAAATTCGAAAGTTTATGCAAAAAGCCTTTTTCGTCATCGGTTTATCGGCATTAATCAGTTTCGCCGCCGCGGCGCAGAGTAAAGTTGTGCCGATCGTCGACATGAAGGTCGGCGGGCTGCTCGGCGGCGTCGAAAACGGCAAATTTTTCGACGCGAAGACGACGATCGAAAGGCTCGAAGCCGAGCAGGATTACACGCTTTACCTGCCCGGCAAAAAGAGCGAAAAGCTGCGGCTCAAAAAACCGACCAATTCGCAGGACGTATGCGATGATTTCTACGGTCTCGACTACGAGGGAATCGACGCCGAAACCCGTCATGAAAAAGGCGGCGTCGCGCTCGGTGACGGATATCGCTGGAATCCGCAGCCGCGGGCAATCAAAGCGATTGCTTTGAATAATGCGGCGTATAAAAAAATCATGAACGATTTTCTCCGTACAAAACGCATCACGACGCCCGTCGCGAAACTGGACCAAGCCTTTAGCGTCGATCTCGACGGCGACGGGCGCGAAGAAGTCATTCTCACGGCAACGCGCGCCGACCGGAGTTTTCAGCCGAAACCGAAACGGCGGACCTACGACGGTTTTTCCGTCGTCCTGATTCGCAAAACCGTTAACGGCAAAATACGGAATATCGTCCTGGACGGCGAGTTTCATCCGAAAAGCGACGCCTTTTACGACGGTTATACTTACGCCGTTTCGTCGGTCGCCGACCTCAATGGCGACGGCAAACTGGAAATCCTCCTGCACGGTGAATATTACGAAGGCAGCAGCACCGGAGTCTACGAATTAAACGGCAGCAAGGCGTCGTATGTCGAAGGATTGGGAGCCGGCTGCGGCCTTTGATCGACAAGTTAGAGCGGAAAAATGAAAAGTTTGACGATATTTTTATTCGTGATTTTATTGACTTCGGCGGCGCGCGCCCAGCTGGTCCCGCTGATCGAAGTCAAAACCGGCGGGCTGCTCGGCGGCGTCGAAAACGGCAAATATTTCGACGCGAAGACGACTTTCGCGCGGCTCAGGGGCGAAGGCAGGTATTCGCTGTACGGGATCCGGGGCAGAACCGGCGAGCTGACCGCGACCGTCGAGCCGCCGGACGAGCCGTGCGAAGATTTTTATTTCGCGAAATCGCGGCTCGAAGGGCAAAAGGGAATCGCGCTCGGCAGCGCCCGGAAATGGAATCCGGCGCCGCGCACGGCGAAAACCGTCAATCCGAACAACAAAACCTACCTCGACGTCGTTTCCGGAATTTTGCGCGCGAAAGGCCTGCCGAACGCGCGCGCGAAGATCGAACAGGCCGTGAAAGTCGACCTCGACGGCGACGGCCGCGAGGAAGTCGTTTTGACGGCGAGCTCCTACGGCGGAAAAATCGCGCCGAGCGCGAAAACGGGCGATTATTCGTTTCTGCTCGTGAGAAAAATCGTCGGCGGCAAGGTCAAAAACATCATGGTCGCCGAAGAGTACGTGAAAAAGAACGTCGAGTTCGGCGCCCCGAGCCGCTTCGAGCTTTCGGCGATCGCGGATCTCGACGGCGACGGCGCGATGGAGATTGTCGCGTACAGCGAATATTACGAGGGCAGCAGCGCGGGCGTCTATCAAATCACCGACCGGGCGGTCGCGGTTAAAGAACTGCAGGCCGGCTGCGGGGTTTAACCGGGCGACCGGAAAATAGGACGCGGATTCGGCGGGTAAAACGGATTTACGCGCATTGAATCGGAGCGGTTCTCAGGTAAAGGAGCGACCGGTTCCCGCGAACGCGCAAAGCCGCGTGAGAAAACAAAACGTTTGTCTCTTTGCGCGTTCGCGCGTTTGCGGGAAAATTCTCGTCCGCAAAGTTTGCGCCCTATTTCTTTTCCGCGGCGAACGATTTTTCGTGAATCAGCCGCAGGCCGTCGAGCATCAGATTTTCGTCGACCGTTTCGATCGAATCGCAGTTTTCGGCGAGCAGGCGGGCGAAACCGCCGGTCGCGACGATTTTCGGCTTTTCGCCGAGCTCCGCCGTCATTTTTTTCATGATGCCTTCCGTCAAACCGACGTAGCCGTAAAAAATTCCCGATTGGATCGAACCGACGGTCGTGTCGCCGATGACGCTCGCGGGGCGGCGAATTTCGACGCGCGGCAGTTTCGACGTTTTGATGAACAGCGCTTCGGAAAGCGTGTTCATGCCGGGCGCGATGACGCCGCCGAGATATTCGTTTCGGGAATTGACGGCGTCGATCGTCGTCGCCGTTCCGAAATCGCAGACGATCGCGGGCGCGCCGTATCTCCGCGTTGCCGCGAACGCCGCGACGAGGCGGTCGATGCCGAGATTTTCCGGCGGAAAATATTTGATCGCCAAGCCGAAATCCAAACGGTTGTCGACGAACAGCGGCGTCCGTTTGAAATAACGTTCGCCGAATTGGCGAAAGGCGTCATTCAGTTCGGGCACGACCGACGCGACGACGACGGCGGTAAACGGACCTTTTAATTCTTCTCTGACGGAGGCGTAAATTTCCTCGGGGGTTCTGCCGCGAATGGTCGGAATCGCGAGGCGCTGGACGAGCGTTTCCCGCTCGAACGCGCCGATCTTGGTGGAAGAATTGCCGATGTCGATCGTTAAAAGCATAAAAATGGCAAACGGAAAATGGAAAACGGAAAATTATTAAAATTTATTTTCCGTTTTCCATTTTCCGTTTTTCGTTCAGTTTTTTAGCCCTGCAAAGGCAGTCCGTCGTAAACGACCTGCCAGCCGTTCTGGCGGCTCGTGCGCAGGCTTTTGTTGAACCATTCGATGGCTTTTTCCGGGTCGTCGTAGAGCTGCACGGCGGGCTGGGCTTCGCGCGGGTCGACGCGGCAGATGGCGCCGCCTTCGTTCGCGGTTTTGACGCACAGCAGCGCGATCATGTTGTTTTTCGACAAAACGGCGGTGCGGACGAAAACGTCGTCGTCTTCAAGCTCTCCGAACTCTTCAAAATCGCTGTCAAAATCCTCAAAGCCCAAATCTTCGCTGTCAAAATCAAAATCGTTGTTCATAAAATTTTATAAAATATTCAAATATTAAATGATGCTAATTACACGTTACACGCTTGCGCCGCGAAATTCAATCGGTAATTTACCGTCGCGCGGGTTTCGGCGCTCGGCGCTTCCGTTAAATGACATTCATAAGGGCGAATCCGCCGCGCCGCGAAAAAAAAAATAAAAAATCTTCAGTCTCAGCGCCCGCGCGTCAAATATTCCTTAATCGCTCGACGTCGCCGGCGTGAATCGTCCGGATTTCGCCCGAATCGAGCCGCACGCGCAGCGCGCCGTTCGATTCGAGGCCTTCGGTCACGCCGCTGATCGTCTCGTTTTCCAGCGCGACCCGCACCGGTTTGCCGGACGCGTAACTCGAGCGCCGCGTCCATTCCGCGCGAATTTTTTCCGCGCCGTTCGCGCCGTATAAAAGGGCGCAGTATTCGGACAGGAAAAAAGTCAGTTTTTGCAGTAAAACTTCCGCGTCCGGCGTCCGATCGGTTTCGGCTTCGAGCGAGGTCGCCGTCGCGGCGATCTCGGGCGGGAAGTTCGTGGATTTCAAGTTGACGCCGATGCCGACGACGACGGCCAAACCCTTCGGCGTTTCGCAGGTTTCCGCCAGAATTCCGCAAATTTTTTTGCCCGCGACGTGAATGTCGTTGACCCATTTGATGTCGCAGTCGATCGCATGCAGCGTTTCGAGCGCGTCGTGCACGGCGATGGCCGACATCAGCGTGACGAGCGGCAGAAAACGCGTTTCGATCCGCGGGCGCAGCACGAGGCTGAAAAAAAGCCCGGCGTCCTTTTCCGAAATCCACGCGCGTCCGTGTCGCCCGCGCCCGGCGGTTTGCCGCCGCGCGACGACGCATAAGCCTTCGTCGGCGCCGCGCCGCGCCTGGTTCAGAGCTTCCGTGTTGGTCGAATCGATTTCGTCGAAACGGAGGATCGTAAAGTTCATCGCCTAAAGAGTTTAATTCAAATCTCGCGAGGACTCGAAATTAACGGGGACGAACGGGACGGTCAGGGATTATTATATTTATTAAGATTTATCCCGGTTGATCCCGTTATCCCTTTTGATTTAAAGCCTGCGATTTACCGGCCGGTCGTTGCCGTTTCAGGAGGTTTTCCAAAGCGAATCGACGAAATATTTCCGGCCGTCGAAAAAGCTTTGCCTGACTTCGAATCCGCTCACTTTCGCCAGTTCTTCGATCATTTCGAGATCGTACTTCTGCGAAATCTCCATAAAAATCGGTTCCCACTGTCTGAAATAGAAGGTTCGATTCAGATGCGCGATGTAAACCTCCTGTTCCTCGCGGCTGATTAAAAACGAGCGCGCGGCGCACTCGGTCGGGCGGTAAATGGCGTAGTGCGAAAATTTTTCGAGATCGAAATCCGCGCCGAGCTCGCGGTTGATTCTGCGCAGAAGATTCAAATTGAACCGCGCCGTCACGCCCGCCGCGTCGTCGTACGCCGCCAGGATCACGCGCGGGTCTTTCTGCAGGTCGAAGCCGGTGAATAAAAGGTCGCCGGCGTTCATCGCGCCGCGCAGGTTTTTGAAGAACTCGATCGACGCGCCGCGCGAAAAATTGCCGACGTTCGAGCCGAGAAAAAGCAGGATTTTCGGGCGCGCCGATTCGGATTTCAGGGTTTCCAAAATCCGAAAATAATCGCCGATGCGCGCGTCGATCCGCAGGCCGGGAAAACTCGCGCGGAATTTTCGGGTCAGGCTCTCGACGGCCTCGCGCGAAATGTCGATCGGCGAGTAGGTGAAATCCGCTCCGGCGCGCAGAAAATAATCGATCAAAACGGCGGTTTTCGTGCCGTCGCCGGCGCCGAGTTCGATCAGGTCGAAGGCGGCGGAGCTTTCCGTAAAAGCCTCGAAAATCTCTTTCGTCTGCCCGGAAAAAATCTCGAATTCCGCGCGCGTCAAATAATATTCGGGCAGTTCCATTATTTTACGAAACAGCCTTGAGCCTTCGTCGTCGTAGAAATATTTCGACGACAGCGATTTCGGCGTCGCCGACAGCCCCTCGAGAACGTCGGCGGCGAATGTGTCGTGCTGCGTTGCGCTTTGCATATGGATTTTTTATTTGCCCGCGAAACGCGGCGAAAGACGCGAAATAAAATTGAAGTCAAAAATTTTCGCGTTCATTCGCGCGTTTCGCGGGCAAATACTATTTTGCCAGTCTGATTCCGGTGAACTGCCAGCGCAAATGCGGATGGAAAAAATTCCGGTAAGACGGGCGGCTGTGACCTTCGGGCGTCGCGACCGATCCGCCGCGCAGAACCATCTGATTGATCATGAATTTCCCGTTGTATTCGCCGACCGCGCCCGCCGCTTTTCGGTAGTGCGGGTACGGCAGGTAAGCCGAATTCGTCCATTCCCAGCGCAGACCCCAACCGAATTTACCCGCCGCCGCTTCCCATTCGAATTCGGTCGGCAGGCGCGCGCCGCGCCACTCGGCGTACGCCGCCGCTTCGTAAAACGAAACGTGGCAGACCGGCGCTTTCGGGTTTAGTTTACGCAAACCCGAAAGCGTAAAATTAAACCATTCGCCGTTTTGCCGGACCCAGTAAAGCGGCGCGTTTATCTCGTTTTGGTTGACCCAATCCCAGCCTTCCGAATGCCAGAGATTGAAGTTTCGGTAGCCGCCGTCGTCGATGAATTCGAGATATTCGGCGTTGGTCACCGCGTGCGAGCCGATCGCGCAATCGGGCAGGTAAACCTTGTGCCGACCGAGCTCGTTGTCGAAGCAAAATCCGTCGCCGGCGAAACCGATTTCGTAGACGCCCTCATTTATTTCGATGAAACCGCTACGTTCGGTTTCGGATTTTTCTTCTTTTTCTTCGAGCGCGAATCCTTCGCGATAGACCGGATAAAGCGGATTGCGGCTCAGGATAAACTTAAGATCCGTCAGGAAAAGCTCCTGGTGCTGCTGTTCGTGATTTAAGCCGAGAAGGATTAAATCCTTTAAATCGCCGCTCGAATCGCGCCTTAAAAACACGTTCATCTCGGCGTCGACGTGTTTGCGGTACTCAAAAACTTCCGCGACGGTCGGGCGCGACAGGTCGCCGCGGCGGTCGCGTTTCGTGCGCGCGCCGAGCGTGTTGTAATAACTGTTGAAAAGAAAGCCGAAATCGGGATTGAAAACCTTGTAGCCCGCGGCGAAACGCTTCAGTATCATCTCTTCGAAAAACCACGTCGTGTGCGCGATGTTCCATTTCGGCGGCGATACGTCGACGATCGGCTGCGGAATGTAATCTTCGGTATTCAAGGGCTCGCACAGTTTTTCGGTCGCCGCGCGAACTTCTTTGTAATACGCCGGCAAATCGGGTTTCGACTGCTTCTGATTAACGGCTTGCATATTTATAATTAAAACAAATTGGCACGCGCAAGACAAAATATTTTTTCAATTCTCGGAGCCCGAAGACAAGCGAAAAAATGCCGCGCGCCGCTGGCGAAAGCGCGGAGTTTAATCGATAATTTGCAGACGGCGCGCAGATTTTTCCGAACATTATGATAAATAAATTCCGTTTCGAAACGACGCTTTTCTTTCTGCTGTCCCTGTGCTGCGCCGGCGTTTTCGCCCAAAAAAATTATTTCCCGCCCGCCGGCGCGTGGGAAACGAGAACGCCCGAACAGGCGAAATTCGACGCGGCCAAACTCAAAGAGGCGATCGATTTCGCCGTCCTGAACGAATCGAAAGCCCCGCGCAATCTGGAGCTCGCGCATTATCAAACCTTCGGGCGCGAGCCGTTCGGCGAAGCGGTCGGCGCGTTCAGGGAGCGCGGCGCGATGACCGGCGTCATCGTCCGCAGCGGCTACCTCGTCGCCGAATGGGGCGAGCCGCAGCGCGTCGACATGACGTTCAGCGTCACCAAGAGCTTTCTTTCGGCAATCGTCGGCATCGCGCTCGACCGCAAACTGATCGGCAGCCTGCAGGACCGCGTCGGCGAAACGTTCGCGCCGGTGCTCGTTTACGATCCGCGCGAAAAATCGGACGATCCCGCAAATTTCGGAAAATCGCGCTTTCTGGAACTTTTCGAAACCGCGCATAACCGGCAAATCACCTGGGAACATCTGCTGCGCCAGACGAGCGACTGGGAAGGCGTTTTGTGGGGCAAGCCGGATTGGGCTGACCGGCCCGACCGCGATCCGAAAAATTGGCTGAATCGAACGCGCAACGCGCCCGGCGCGGTTTACGAATACAACGACGTGCGCGTCAATGCGCTCGCGCTCGCCGCGCTCGGCGTCTGGCGCAAACCTTTGCCGCAGGTTTTGAAGGAAAACCTGATGGACGAGATCGGCGCTTCGAATTCGTGGCGCTGGTTCGGTTACGAAAATTCGTGGGTCGTCGTCGACGGCGCGCCGGTGCAGTCGGTCAGCGGCGGCGGTCACTGGGGCGGCGGCATGTTCATTTCGGCGCGCGATCTGGCGCGGTTCGGGC
Source organism: Pyrinomonadaceae bacterium (assembly GCA_036563455.1). Taxonomy (GTDB): domain Bacteria; phylum Acidobacteriota; class Blastocatellia; order Pyrinomonadales; family Pyrinomonadaceae; genus JAFDVJ01. The sequence goes on from DATCMK010000031.1 coordinate 249,206, forward strand.
TCTTGACGGCGCGCGGCGGTCGCTGGCGCGACCGGCAGATTTTATCGGAAAACTTCGTCCGGCAAGCGAAAACGCCGACCGCGCCGCAGCCGACGTACGGTTTTATGAACTGGCACTTAAACACCGACAAAAAACTTTACCCGAACGCGCCGGTGTCCGCCTTCGCGCATATCGGCAACGGCACGAACGTCGTTTACGTCGATCCGGAAAACGATCTGGTCGTCGTTCTGCGCTGGATCGAAAACGATAAAATCAACGAGTTTATCGGCAAGTTGAACGCGAGTTTGAAGTGAAATCAATCGGAGGCGCCGGCGCTCGAAACCTTTCTAACCGATTCGGCGCAGATTTCGGCTAAATAATAATCCTTTGCGTTGAGGTTTTTTTCGAGCGCCGAAAGCGCCGCCCGGTCGCCGATCGCGCCGAGTGCGAAAGCCGCTTCGCGCTTCGCGTCGTCCGCTTCGCGCGCGTTTTCGAGAACCTCGATCAAAACCGGCACGGCGCGGCGAAACTGTTCGCCGGTTTGCGACAAATTACGGTATTTTTCGAGCGTGACGCTTTTATATTTTTCGGGCAGAAAACTTTCGGGCGTGACCGTGTAAGCCTCCCGGATTTGGATGATCTGCGCGATTTGCCCGACGGATCGCGCGGCGCTGCGGCGCAGGAAATCGTTGTCGTCAGACGGTTTTTGGCGCAGAACGCCGGTTAAGAAATCGATCGCCGCCGCGTCGCCGATTTCGCCGAGCGCGACGACGCAGGCGTTTTTGACTTCCGCCGATTTGTCCTTCTGAAAGGTTTCGATGAGCGGATTGACCGCCGCCGGATTTTGAACTTTGCCGAGCGCGTAAGCCGTTTCGCGCCGCACGATCTCGGATTTGTCCCGCAGATTCGGTGAAAGCGAAGCAAGGGCTTCGTCCTTCGGCAGATAAATAACTGAAAACGCGGCGGTCGCGCGGACGATTTCGTCTGAATCCCGAAGCGCGGGCAAAGCCGTGCGCGACGCTTCCGCCGTGCGGAGATTGCGGATTTCGAAAAGCGCGCTGCGTTTTTGTTCGGAATTTCCGGCGCGAATCCGTTCGGCGAGATTTTCGGGCGCTTGCGCGGAAATCTTTCCCGCAAAGCCGCAAAGGGCGCAAAAAAAGACGAACAGGCAAAAAAAAGCCCGAAAACCTTGAGTTTTGAATTTTGAATTTTTTATTGAACCCTTCACGCCGCGCGCTGGATCGAGTTTTGACGCCGCACCCGCTCCCATTCGAAAACCTGCCGGGCGCGCTTGTTCTCGTAAGCGTCGGACAAAGTGACGATCAAATCGTCGTTCGGCGTTATTTCGATCGGGTGACGTTTGCGGGTAGAAAGAATTTCGGAAATGTAATCCAAAACGGCGGAAGTTTCGTGTTCGTTTAGTTTATCGAGTTCGCTGGCGACATTTCTATTTTTTCGGCTGACCATCTCCTTGTTCCTCCTGATGTTTCGGGGCAGACGGTCAAGTAGAAACTCTTAAAAATTTAAGTTTTGACCATCGGCGTAAATTTTTTGTTCATTATTAAACTTAAAATTTGTAAAACTCCTGACCTCTAAAGGTCTTATCAGAATATCACAAAATTTATTTCGGGCAAAACATTGAATTGGACAAAATTGTAATGTTTGTTTAAACTCCAGATATGATTTGTTATCAAAACAATCTCGCCCTTAGATAGCCGCTCGGTGGAATTTTTTCAGCGACGCGGCGCACACCTGTCGGAATTTCAAATTTCAAAAATCGAATTTCAAATGTTTATGTGGATAGATTCACGTTTATTCGCTAAACTTACTTTTTTTGTTTATTCAAAACGGTTTATTTATGGACGAGAAATACTTTGCGAAGAAAATAGAGGATAAATGGCAGACGAAGTGGCGCGAATCGGGCGCATTCGAGGTCGAAGAAACGGACGCGAAACCGAAATTTTACCAATTGGAAATGCTGCCGTACCCGTCGGGCAACCTGCACATGGGACATGTCCGCAATTATTCGGTCGGCGACGCGCTCGCGTGGTACAAGCGTCTGAAAGGCTTCAACGTGCTGCACCCGATCGGCTGGGACAGTTTCGGGCAGCCGGCGGAAGACGCGGCGATCAAGCGCGGCGTCAACCCGCGCGAATGGACGGAAGAAAACATCGAACACATGCGCGGGCAATTGCAGCGGCTCGGTTTGGGCTACGACTGGCGGCGCGAAATGGCGGCGCATCGCCCGGATTATTACAAGTTCGACCAGTGGTTTTTCCTCAAAATGTACGAGATGGGTTTGGCTTATAAAAAGCGGACGCAGGTCAACTGGTGCGAGCACGATCAGGCGGTTTTATCGAACGAGCAGGCTTCGGGCGGTTTGTGCTGGCGATGCGGAAATCCGGTGACGAAAAAGGATCTCGAACAGTGGTTCTTGAAAACGACCGCCTACGCGGATCAATTGCTCGACGACATGGCGGAAATCGAAGCCGGCTGGGCGGAAAAGGTCTTAAAGCGCCAGCGCGACTGGATCGGACGCTCGGAAGGCGCGTTCGTCGATTTTAAGGTCGCGCAAACGGACGAAAAAATCCGCGTTTTCACGACGCGCATCGACACGATCTACGGCGCGAACGCGATCGTCGTCGCGGCGGAACACCGAATCGTCGAGCACCACTTCGCGCGCTTTTCGGACGAAACGAAAGCCGTCATCGAAAAAATCCGCGCCGAGAAATTGAAGGTCACCGACCACGAAGCCGAGATCGAAAAAGAGGGCGTCGATACGGGCCTGAAGGCGATCAACCCGTTTTCCGGCGAGGAATTGCCGGTCTGGATCGGCAATTACGTGATGATCGAATACGGCACGGGCGCGGTGATGAGCGTGCCGGCGCACGACGAGCGCGATTTCGAGTTCGCGAAGAAATACGGTCTGCCGATCCGGCAGGTCATCAGCGAGCCGCAGCTCGCGCACGAACACAGCCAGATGCAGGTTCTGGAACTCGAACAGGCGTTTACCGACTACGGCGTGCTGGTGCATTCCGATTACTGGAACGGCAAACCGAGCGAAGGCGCGAAAAAGGAAATGACCGAATACGCCGTCAAGCACGGTTTCGGCGAAGCGGCGACGACTTACCGTTTGCGCGACTGGGGCATTTCGCGCCAGCGTTTCTGGGGCTCGCCGATCCCGATCGTCTACTGCGAAAAATGCGGCGTCGTGCCGGAAAAATACGAGAATCTGCCGGTTTTGCTGCCCGACGACGTCGCGATCACCGGCACGGGCGAATCGCCGCTGGCGCGCGTTCCGGAATTCGTCAACGCGAATTGCCCGGACTGCGGCGAACCGGCGCGGCGCGAAACCGACACGATGGATACGTTCGTCGATTCGTGCTGGTATTATTTCCGCTATCTCGACAATCAAAATCCGGAATTGCCGTTCGCGCCCGAAAGGGCGGCGTACTGGACGCCGGTCGACCAGTACATCGGCGGCGACGATCACGCCGTCATGCACCTGATTTACACGCGCTTCTGGACGAAGGCGATGCGCGACATCGGTCTGGTGAAATTCGACGAGCCGGTCAAGCGGCTTCTGACGCAGGGCATGGTCATCGGCGAGACGTTTTTCGACGTCATCCCGAACGAAGACGATCCGGAATCGAAGGGCAAGCGCGTTTACTACCCGCCGGCAAACGTCACGGTCGAGCGCGACGCGAAAGGCAAAATCGTCTCGGCGCGGTCGGCGGACGGCAAGGAGCTGCAGACGGCGGTCGAACGGATGTCGAAATCGAAGGGCAACGGCGTCGATCCGGACGAGATGGTCGAAATTTACGGCGCCGACGCGGCGCGGATTTTCGTTTTGTTCGCCGCGCCGGTCGAAAACGAGCTCGTCTGGAACGAAGCCGGCATCGAGGGGGCCGTCAGATTTTTGCAGCGCGTCTGGCGATTTGTGCATAAATGGGTCGTCAGTGAGCGGTGGTCGGCGGTCGGCGGCCGGCCGGAACCGTCGGAGTTTTCGGCCGAGGCGCGCAAACTGCGGCAGAAAACGCATCAGACGATCCGGCGCATCGAGGAAAGCTTTGAATCGTTGCAGTTCAACACGCCGGTCGCTGCTTTGATGGAGCTTTCGAACGCGCTGTACGATTTCAGGGTCGAGCCGGAAGCGGCCACGGACGCGGACGTTTACGCGGTCCGTGAAGCGGTCGAATCTCTCGTTCTGATGCTCGCGCCGTTCGCGCCGCACGCGGCGGAAGAGCTTTACGCGCAGCTCGCCGGCAACGAAAACGGGATGCTGGCCAACGAAGCGCGTTTTCCCGAATACCGCGCGGAGCTCGCCAAAGCCGACGAAATCGAGATACCCGTGCAGGTCAACGGCAAGCTGCGCGCGCGCGTGCTCGCCTCGCCCGACGCTTCGAACGAAGATCTGGAGCGCCTCGCGCTCGCGGACGCGAAAGTCGCGGAGCACACGAGCGGCAAGCAGATCGCCAAGGTCATCGTCGTGCCGAAACGGCTCGTGAATATCGTCGTAAAGTGATTTGAACCGGGATTAATGTCGCGGTTTGGAGCCTTTGCGGGAGAAAAAGAAAAATTTCCCGCAAAGGCGCCAAGAAGAACGCGCGGATGGCTTTTCAGCATAATCCGCGTTTGTTGTTTTTACCTTGATTGAGATGCGTAAACGAATTAAAATCAATGAGAATAAGTTTTGTAGTAAAATGCCGTCCGAGCTTTACAGCAGACAAATAGAACAAAACAAGTTTTTCGTCCGTATCCGAAAATCAAGATGAAAGAATGTCAAATTTGTAAAAGATGTTACGCCGATGAGGTCGGCACGTGCCCCGACGATGGGATGCCGACCGTTCAGACGATCAGCGGCGAGCCCGTACTCGAAGGAAAATACCATTTGGAAAAGCGACTCGGACAGGGCGGAATGGGCGTGGTTTACAAAGCGCGGCACGCTTATCTGAAAACTTCGCACGCCATCAAGGTCATTCTTCCGGATTTGGTCGGCAACGACCCGCAGCTCGTCACCAGGTTTCGGCAGGAAGCTTTGGCGGCGGCGGCGATTCGTCACCAGAACGTCGTCGGCGTTTCGGATTACGGCGTGGTCGGCGGCAAAATGCCGTTCCTCGTCATGGAGTACGTCGAAGGCGAATCGCTGCACGACCTTTTAGCGCGCGAAGGCAAGCTTTCGCCCGAAAGAGCGCTCGATCTGATGGCGGCGATCTGCGCGGGCGTCGGCGCGGCGCATCACCAGGGCATCGTGCACCGCGATCTGAAACCGCTCAATATCATGATCAGCACCGGCAAAAAAAACATGTCGGATGCGGTCAAGATCCTCGATTTCGGTTTGGCGAAAATCAAATCCGGCGAGCTTTTGGGCTCGTTCATTCAGGCGCAGACGACCGGCTTGATGGGCTCGCCCTATTACATGGCGCCCGAACAGTGGGCGGACGAAGACCCGGACGTGCGCGCGGACATTTATTCTTTGGGCGTGATGCTTTTTCAGATGCTGTCGGGCGATGTGCCGTTTAAGGGCTCGTCGATTCCGGCGATCATGAAAAAACATCTCTCGGACGCGCCGCCGTCGTTCGCCGAAGTCGGCACGCAGATCGCGCCGCAGATCGAATACGCCGTCCGGCACACGCTCGAAAAGAGCCGCGAAACGCGCACGCAGAGCTGCGAGCAGCTCGTCGAGGAATTGACCAAAGCGGTCACTTCGGCGTCGCAGAACGTCGCCTCGATCGGATACTCGACCAATTCGTCGCTGCCCGCCTCGCAGCTCAGGATTTTGACGAATCCGCCGCAGTCGCGCGTGTTCGTCGACAACATCGCGGTCGGGCAGACGCAGCCGGACGGCTGGCTGCTGCTCGAAGGCGTGCAGAGCGGCAATCACCGCGTGCGCGTCACGCACGACGGCTTTCAGGATTTTGAGAGCGAAGTCGTCTGCGACGGCCAGCCGCAGCAGATCGCCATCACTTTGAACCGCGGCACCGGCGGCATTCCGCGTCCGATGGAAACGATGCCGGTCTTGCAGCAGTCGCAGCAGAACATCGCGCAGATGTCGCAGCCCGCCATGCAGCAGAGTTACGCGGTCGCGCCGCTCAATTCGCAGCCCGGCATGCAGCACACCGCGCCGCAGCAAGGCTGGCAGACCGACCCGCACGGCAATTTGATTCATTCGCATCCGCCGAAAAAAAGCGCCTTTTCGCCGGCGCTGCTCGCCGTCGTCGGCATCGCGGCCGGACTGGTCATCGTTTTGGGCGGCTTGTTGGGAGCCTATAAATTAGGGGTTTTCGGCGGCGGCAACAATAACAACGCGGTCAACACCGCCGGCAACACTTCGCCGAACAATACCGGCGCGAACAATCAGACGACGCCGTCGGTGAAAACCGAAATGGTCAAAATTTCGGGCGGGAAGTTTACGATGGGTCGAAACGGGGGCGAAGTGTTCGAGGCTCCCGAACACGAAGCCGAGGTCGGCGACTTCTTACTCGACAAAACGGAAGTGACGAACGCCGAATATTACGAATTCGTCAAAGCCAAAAATTACAACCCGCTGCCTTCGCACTGGGAGAACGGCAGACCGTTGACGAACGAGCTGAACATGCCGGTGCGGTGGGTGAACGTCGACGACATCAACGCGTTCATCGCGTGGCGCTCCGAGCGCGACAAAGTCTCTTACCGCCTGCCGACCGAAGAAGAGTGGGAATACGCCGCCCGCAACGGCGGGGACAACAATCTTTACCCGTGGGGCGACAAATGGGAAGACGAAAAAGCGGTCGTCCGACGCGACCTCGTGATGGCGACGGTCGGTTCGATGCCGAGCGGCGCGAATAAATGGGGAGTCATGGATCTGATCGGAAACGTCTGGGAGTGGACGAGTTCGCCGGCTTCGCTTTATAAGGGGTCGAGCCCGGAAAATATCAAAAAGGCTGAAGAACAGTATAAAGATTATCTGGTCATCCGCGGCGCTTTCAATCTGAACAAGGAAAGTTCGAGCGCGACTTCGACATACCGGACATTTAATCTGAAAAGCAAGCGCGACAAAGCGATCGGTTTCCGGCTCGCGCGTTCCAACTGAAAAAGTCTTCGGCGCGGAAATTTTTCCGGCCGCGCGCGCCATCCGCAATTGCCGTAATTTTTACCTCACGTTTTATCTAAGGCGACGAATGAAGATGCCGGAAACCGCAGCGCGGTTTCGAAACGGCGAAATCCAAAGCCCGAAAGCGATCGGATCCTTCGCCTTAGTTTTTTGTTTGACTCGCTTTAAGCTAGAATTGAAACGATTTCTAACGATAATTTTTTCAAGTTAACCAAAACCCGATGAAAATTGTTTTAGCCGAAGAACAAAACGGCAGTCAGCCGTCTGAGCGTACTTTCAGTCAACCGGTCATTCGCGTCGGGCGCGACCCGGTCGACTGCCAGATCACCTTCGATAACTCGAAATACCCGATGGTTTCAAGAAAGCACGCCGAGCTGCGCTTCGAGGCGGGAGCGTGGTTTCTGTACGATCTGAACTCGTCGTACGGAACTTACTTGAACGGTCAGCGCGTCGGCGTCGCGCATCCGGTGACAATCGGCAGCGTTCTGCAGTTCGGCGCGCAGGGACCGACCGTGAAGGTGAAATTCATCGAAACCGCGCAGGGCGCCGCGCAGCCCGCCGCGCCGAAAATGCCGGCGAACGTGCAGCCGACGCAGATGCCGCAGGCCCCGGTCGCGCCGAATTACCAGTCGCCGCAGTCGGCGCCGGTCGGACCGGGCGCGGCGAACCCGTCGGCGTCGGCGCAGCTCGATTTTATCGGTTCGGCGACGCACTCCGCGCCGTTCAAAATCGCGAAACCGCAGATCTGGCTCGGGCGCGACCCGTCGTGCGACATCATTTTCGAAGCCGACGCCGTCATGGTTTCGCGCAAGCACGCCGAGATCACGAACCAAAACGGCACGTATCTGCTAACCGACAACAACAGTTTTAACGGCACGCTCGTCAACGGTCAGCGCATCGCCGCGCAGACGCCGATCTATCATAACGACGAAATCCAGCTCGGCGTCGGCGGTCCGGTCATGCGGTTCAACTCGCCGGCGCGCGTCGCGCCGAAGGGCGCGAGCCTCGCCGGTCAGCGCGCCGTCGCGCCGGGACAGGTCGCGCCGGCGGCGGCGCTCGAAGCGCTGGCGGAAAACGCGGGCTCGAAAACGATGGTCGCGAACCTCGGCAACATCTCGCAGAAAATTTCGCTCGATAAGGACGCTTCGCAGCCGACGCTTTTGATGAGCCTGACGTTCGGCAGCAAACAGGAGCTTTCGATCGGGCGCGCCGAGGAAAACGACATCGTGCTCGACGGGCTGCAGATTTCCAATCGCCACGCGCGCCTCGTGCAGGGCGGCGGCGGCATCGCGATCGAAGATTTCAATTCGACGAACGGCGTTTACATCAACGGCGCGCGCGTTTCGCGCCAAACGATCGCGCCGGGCGATCACGTGCAGATCGGCTCGTTTATGCTGCAGATCGATCAGTCCGGCACGATCGGCATCTTCGATACGCGCTCGAAAACGCGTATCGACTCGGTCAACATCACGAAGGAGGTCAAAAACCGTTCGGGCGGCGGCATGATCAAGCTGCTCGACAACGTTTCGCTTTCGATCCAGCCGAACGAGTTCGTCGGGCTGCTCGGACCGTCGGGCGCTGGCAAATCGACGTTCATGGACGCGCTCAACGGCATGCGTCCGGCGTCGGGCGGCTCGGTTCTGATCAACAATCTCGATCTTTACCAGCATCTCGATTCCATCAAACAGTCGATCGGCTACGTGCCGCAGGACGACATCATTCACCGCGAGCTGACGGTCTACCGCACGCTTTACTACGTCGCGAAACTGAGGCTTTCGGGCGACGTTTCGCGCAAGGAAATCGACCAGATCATAGAGGAGGTGATGGACGTGACCGGTTTGTCGGAGCGCCGCGACGTGCCGATCAACCAGCTTTCCGGCGGTCAGCGCAAACGCGTTTCGATCGCGGTCGAACTCATCACGAAACCTTCCGTCATCTTTCTGGACGAGCCGACTTCCGGGCTCGACCCGGCGACCGAGGAAAAGATCATGGTGCTTTTCCGCCAGATCGCCGAATCGGGCAGAACCGTTATTTTGACGACGCACGCGATGGAGAACGTCAAATTGTTCGACAAGATCGTGCTCCTGATGCGCGGAAAATTGGCGTTTTACGGCAAGCCGGACGAAGCCCTGAAACACCTCGGCGCGGCGAGCTTCAAAGAGCTTTACGACAAGCTCGAAGAACCGATCGAACAAAGAATGAAAGCGGGCGGCGGCGGTCGTCACCAGGTCACCGAGCAGGTCGCCGAAGAATGGAAGCAGAAATTCATACAAACGCCGCAGTACCGCAAAAACGTTTACGAGCCCTTAAAACAGCTCGGCAGCATCCAGTCGCCGGGCGTGCAAAAGAAGCGAAAATTGGGCATTTTCGGTTCGATCCGTCAATTCATGACGCTTTCGCGCCGCTACTGGGAGGTGCTGTTCCGCGACAAGCTCAATCTTTTCATCCTCTTTATCCAGGCGCCGATCATCGCGTGTTTGACGTATTTCGTGATGGGCGAAGACCAGCCGCGCGATTTCGCGTATTTCGTGCTCTCGCTCGTCGCCGTCTGGTTCGGCACGAGCGTTTCGGCGCGCGAGATCATCCGCGAGCGCCCCGTCTATAACCGCGAGCGCATGGTCAATCTCGGGCTGCTGCCGTACGTCTTATCGAAGCTTTTCGTGCTCGGGTTCATCGTCGGTCTGCAGTGCCTGTTCCTTTTCGTGCCGCTCAAATTTCTCGACATCACGGGCTTGATGCCGATGCCGGGCGAGCTTTTGGGGATCCCGCAGTTCTGGGCGATGCTCTTGACCGCCGGCGTCGGCATCGCGCTCGGGCTCCTGATTTCGGCGCTCGTCAAAACGTCGGAAATGGCGACGAGCCTCGTGCCTTTGATTTTGATTCCGCAGATTCTTTTCTCCGGGCTCGTCGGCGTCCCGACCGGCATCAATAAAGTCGCGGGGCTTTTGATGCCGGCGACGTGGGCGTTCGACACGATGAAGCAGTTTTCCGGGCTGCCGGTTCTGCGCGAGGACGGAGACAAGGACGTCGAAAACAAGGATTGCTCGGTCAATGGGAATTGCGGGCTTTACAAACAGGTCGAATACGACAACAAGCAGATCATCAAAAAAGCCGAAAAGGACATCGCCGATTACAAGGCGGACGCGAAAAAGGACATGGACAAATACAAGGACGAGATGGACGATTTCATGCGCAATCCGACCGGAACGCGCCCGAAACAGCCCGAGCTCAAGGAAGTCCCGAAAATCGAATCGGCCAAGGAAGTTCCGAAAGATCTGAGCGGTTACGTCGATTTTCTGCATCCGTGGATGGACGAAGTTTTAAATCAGCTGGTTTTAATGCTAATGTTTTTTATGCTGGTCGTGGCGACGTTGATCGTTTTGCGCATGCAGGACATCGGCTAGGTGGTTAAAACCGGCGCGAATAGGATTTCGACGGAAAACCGATGCCGCTTTTCGACGTAAACACAAAGCGCCCCGAAGGTTTGATTTATGAAAGTCGTTCTAAAAAATATCGCATTATTCATCGTTTTAACGCTCGCTTTTTCGGCTCTGACCGCCTGCACGGGTTCGCAGACGGCTTCGGTCAACGACAAGTCGACCGCGCCGGCGAATTCCGCGGCGAACGGCGGCGCGCCGGATAAACCGAAGGTCAATTACCCGCCGGCGCCGGCGGCGATCATGCAGGCGGACGTCAAAAATCTCGACAATACGACCTTTAAGCTGCAGGACAAAAAGGGCAAGGTCGTGCTCGTCAATCTTTGGGCGACGTGGTGCGGACCCTGCATCGCCGAGATGCCGCATCTCAACGAAATGCAGGAAAAATACCGCGATAAGGGGTTTGAGATCATCGGTCTCGACACCGACGACGAATCGAAAGAAGATATCGAGGCGTTCGCCGCCAAACAGAAATTGAATTACCAGCTCGGCTGGGCGGACAGCGAGCTGATGGGCGAATTCGTCAAAGTCACGCGTCTCGCCGGCATTCCGCAGAGCATTCTCATCAACCGCGAAGGACAACTGACCGGCGTTTTCACCGGCGGCGGTCCGAAGGTCATCAACCAGATGAAGGAAACGGTCGAAAAGGTCGTCAACGAATAAAATCAAACGAAAAACGAAAGTGAAAAGTGAAAAAGCAAGAGTTTTTTTCGCTTTTCACTTTTCGTTTTTGATCGCTTCACCGATCTGCGGTTCGACCAGAATCGTCTTAAAACCCGATAAACTGACCAATCCGAGCGCCGCGCCTTTCGGTTTATTGACGAACTTTTTCAACGTGTAATGGACGGCGACCTTCGGCTGCTCGCGCGCGTGGCTGTAAAAGGCGGCGAGCTGCGCGGCTTCGAGCAGCGTGCGGGGCGGGATTTCGCGGCGGCTCGGATTTTTGACGATCACGTGCGAGCCCGGATAATCCGCCGCGTGCAGCCATAAATCCTGCGATTTGGCGACGCGGAACGTCAGGTGATCATTGTCCTTCGAAGCTTTCCCGACCAAAATTTCATAATCGTCGCTCGACACGAACCGCCGCGCGCCCGTGAAGTTTTCCGCGCGTTTGTCTTTGGATTTGTTCGGCGCGGCAGCCGATTTGTCGCCCGCGAAATCGCGCAAAAAATCCTCGTCGCGGTCGGCGATCGCCTTTACGATCCGTTCCTTTTGAGATTTGTAATCGGCGATTTGCGATTCCAGGTCGCGGAGCCTTTTCGAAATTTCTTCCTTCGCGTTGCGCGCCTTCGTGTAGCGGCGGAAAAACTTCTCGGCGTTTTGCGTGAGCGAATCGTTTTCGTCGATCTCGATCTCGATCGCCGGCACGTTTTCGTCGAAGTAATCGACGACCAGAAGCTTTCCGTCGACTCGGACGGCGTCCGCCAGATTGGCGAGAATCAAGTCGCCGAATTTTTTCCACTTTTCGGCGTCGCCGTGAGCGGCGAGGTCCTGCGTCATTTTTTTGACGAGTTTTTCGCGCTTCGCGATTTCCTGCCGGATTTTATTTTCGGCGTCGTTCGCGAGCGCCGTGAAACGATTCTCCGCCGCCTTCTCAAGATGAAAAGCATCGAGCGCCTCAGACAAGGTTTCGAAGTCACCCTGCGGAAAACTCTCCGCTTCTGCCCTTTTCCTTTTTTCCGCTTCAGGCTTTCCGTCCTTCTCCGCTCCCCTGACCGGCGGCGCGTACCGGTCGCCGATTTCCTGGCCCGCGCCGAACGTGTCGCGCAAACGGTCGAGAATAAAGCCGTTTCGATCGAGCAGCAAAAGGTTCGCCGACCGCCCGGTGAGCTGCGCCGCGAGCGAGTATTTTTCGGTTTCGCCGAGCTCGCTCGGCGCGTTGAAATGAAAAATCAAAATGCGTTCGGCCGCGATTTTTTCGATTTTTTCGAGCACCGCGCCGGAAAGCCTTTTTCTGAGAAAAAGCACGAACGAACCCGAGCTGCCGGACTGTTTTTCAAGGTCGCGCAGACGGCGACTGATCAGATAAAGGCGCGGCGCGGCCGGTTCGACCGAGATAAATAAGAAGAGCGCGTCGGGCAGCCGAAAATCGATCGCCAGCGCGAGCCGCGCGAGGCTGAAAATTTTCCCGAATCGCTGCCCGATCAAAAAAGATTCCAGTTCCCGCCGGATATTTTCAAGGGTTTTTTCGTTCACAAACTAAGTCTAAGGTCGAAAGCGTAAAGTCCAAAGTCCAAAATCGATTCTGCGACTTTGGACTTTGGACTTTACGCTTTGGAGTCGTTTTGTTATTCCTTGACGACGATCGTGCCCGAAAGCAGATCGGGCGCGGTGCGGCGTTCGGAGTTGAAAAGCGCCGGCAAAAAGCCGATGCCGCCGAGCGCGAGCGAAACGAGGTAGACGGAAGAGCTGACCGCCGCCTGGTGGAACGTCGGGTAATCGTTTTCTTCGATGTCGATCGTTTCGAGCGAGAAGATCTTCATGCCGACCGTTTTTCCGAACATGCCGATCGCGGTCGTCAGGTAAACGAACATCACGATCGCGCAGGTCACCAGAAACGCGAGGAATCCGGCGAGGCTGTAAAAGTTGCCGCCGCCCGAAATCATAAACGGCGCGAGCAGAATCAGCGCCGTGAAGCCGCCGATGATCAAATCGAAGACGCCCGCGTTAAAGCGCATCGCGAACGGCGCGAGGTCTTCGGCTTCGTCGTCCTCTTCGACCAATTCGGTCTCTTCGATTTCGTAAAATTCGTCATCGTCCGTCGTCTCGACGCGCGAAATCGAGATCAGCGGCGCGTCGACGACTTTTTCCGCTTCCTCGATTTTCGGCAAATCGCCCGAAACCTTTTCGAGATTCGTCGCGATGACCGCCGCGTTCGGCAGCGGTTTCAATTTGTTCGTGTCGTACGCTTTTTTCTCGATCACCGGTAGGTCTTCGAGCTTCGGTATCAACGGCGCGGGCGGCGTGATCGGCGGCGCGGCGATCGGCGCGGCGGCCATTTCCGCCGGTTTCGGCAGCACTTCCGCGTTTTTCGACGCGATATAAAAAGGATAATTTTTGCTCGCCGCCGGCGGCACGATCGCCGTCGCCGTCTCCTCTTTCTGTTCTTCGGCGAAGAACCGTTTGCGCGATTCTTCGATGCGTTTGAGCGCGTTCGCCAGCTTCGGATTGCCGTTCGTCGCGACCGGCGCGGCTTCCTGAACGACTTGCGCCTTCAGGGCGTTCGCGCCGCTCGTCCGGTGGCTGACGCGACTGACCGCCGGTTTGATTTCGACCGCCGCCGTCTGCACATTCTCGACGCGCTTGCGCACGGCGTTCTGCAACTGCAGTCGCCATTCGGGCAGCGTCGCGTTTTTATTCTGAAATTCGACCAGCGTCGGGCTCGTCGGTTTGGCGGCGATCTCGGTCGTGTGGGATTTGACGGGAAGCGGCGCGGGCGCTGGCGCGGCCGGCGGCGCCGGTTGTTGCGGCTTCAAAATCGGCTGCGGCTTCGGCGCTTCCAGCACGGGCGTTTCGGTTTTCACGTTGACGACCGGCAGGCTCGGTTTCGGCGCCATCACCGGTGGGTTCGGTTTGGCCTGGGTCACGATCGGTTTGGGAGTTGCCGGTTTCGGAGCAAATGAAATTTTATCCTTGAGTTCTTCGCGAACCGAATCATTCATCATCGCTCCGCAGCTCGGACAAATTGATAATGTTGGCGCTAGATTTCGATTACAAACAGGACAATTCATAATTTTAAAAAGATTTGTGTCTTGAAATGCTTATTCAGCGAGAATAGTGAAACCCAATGAAATGAACAATACTGAGGGCATACTATCAGAAACTACTTTAAGTAGTCAATAGTAAATTTAAGAAAAATTTAAACTTCTACTGAATTTTATCCGCCGCTGCCAAGCGGAAAAAATAAAATATTTCTTAATTAAAACTTAAATCTAAAATTCGAAACCTAAAACCCGAAATCACAAGGGTTGGCGCCCGGCAAACCCGTCCTCGACTTCGTGCCACCATTCGATCCGCTCGCCTTCGCCGAGCTGCCAGCAGAGCAGCACGACGCGCCCGTCGCGCATCGACGGAAAATCGATCAAGCCGCGCGTGTAATCTTTCAGCTGAATGCCGAGCTCGTGCAGTTCGGTCGTCAGCTTGCCGAGTTCGTAAAGGACGCGGACGTATTTCGATCCGCCCGTCATACCGCCGCCGCCCATTTCCGCCGAAACCGCCGCCGCCTGCGCCGCTTCGCGAAAGCGCGCCACCGAAGCGTAATAATCGCGAATCTCGCGCAGTTTCGGCGCGACTTCCGACAATAACTGATTGGCTTCCTGCAGCGTGAAAATTTTCATCTCTCGTCGGTCACGCGAATCAATTCGGACAAGTCCTCGGCCGGCTCCTCGTCCGCGAAACTCTGCTGGTAGTTGATCTCGTTGTTGATGCGCGTAAAACTGTCGTTGCCGCCGCGCGTGATGATTCCGGCCGGCGGCATTTCCTCGGGCGGAATGAACGACGGAATGTCGTATTGCCCGCCCTGCGAAGCGTCTTTCCGGACGAGCTCGGCGATGTCGCCGAGGTCGATGAAAAAATCCGCGACGTCGATCAGCCGCGGCGCGGTGTTCGACCGGAACCCGGCGACTTCGACGCGGCAGCCCTTGTACGCGACGGCGTTCAGAGCGTAAACGAAATCTTCGTCGCCCGAAACCAGCACGGCGGTGTCGTATCTGCCCGCGAGGCTCAGCATATCGACGGCGATCTCGACGTCGAGATTCGCCTTGCGCGTCCCGTCGTAAAACGTTTTCAATTCCTTCTGCACGACGCGGAAACCGTTGCGCCGCATCCATAAAAGAAAGCCCTGCTGGCGTTCCGCGCCGGCGTCGACGCCGGTGTAGAAAAAGGCGCGCAGCAGGCGCCCGTCGCCGAGTAGAACCCGTAACAATTTGTTGTAATCGATGTCGATGTTATGGAACCGCGCCGCGTGAAAAAGATTGTTGCCGTCAATAAAGACCGCCACGCGACCACGATGTCCAAACTGCCAAGACGAACTGGTAGTCGTGTCAAACTGCATTTTTCTAGCCCCTTGCTGTTATTTAAGGCCGTTTTGAAAGGATTTGCGGAGCGTAAAAAAAGCGAAACGAAATCTCTCGATAAATATGATTTAATACTAAACTGAACTTAACTTGTTTTGAATGATAAATGCTTGGGCAAAATATCAATTTTACTTCAAATAAATAATGGTTAAACTAAATTTTCGTTCGCGTTTTCGGCTCTGCCGCCCGGACAAAAAAGCCGTTTATAGTTTGCCTTTTGCTTTACGTATTGGTCAAGCAATTTGTTTATAAAATGATACCATTTCGGTGTATCATCCTAAAAGTATGCCGGAGAAGAATTACAACGCGGAAACGGAAGAATTTTTAAGGGATTTGCCGCTGCGGGCCGAAGAGATCGGCTTCAAACCGGCGGAAATGATCGAATGCCGGAAATGCGCGCGGGCGAACGCGCCGACGCGCCTGAAATGCATGTACTGCGGCGCGGACCTCGAAATCGCCGCCGAGCGCGCCGGCCGCGTCAAACCGAATCTGCGGAAGCTCGAAACCTTCGAACCGGGATTCAATCTCATTTACCTGCCGGGCGATCGGCAAATTTCCGGCGAACTCGTCCGCCAGACGGCCCGCTCGCTCGGACTCGAAGCCGAATCGCTGCAAAGGCTTCTCGAAGCGCGCAGACCTTTGCCGGTGATGCGCTGCGAAACCGGCGGCGAGGCGGCTTTTCTGCAGAACCGGCTGCGTGAAGCCGGAATAACCACTTCGATCGTCGCCGACGAACAGCTCGCGGCGGACGTTTCGCCGAAACGGCTCCGCGCGCTCGAATTTCGCGACCGTTATATTTTCCTGACGCTTTTCAATAAGAACGAAATCGAAGCCGTCGACGTCGAAAATTTGAAGGTCATCGTGACGGGCGCGATTTTCCAAAGGGAAGTCGAAGCGACCGAAGCGCGCAAGAAAGGCGAAAGCAAGATTCTGCACGCGACCGAAACGGCTTCGGACGAGAGTCTGATCGATCTTTATACCGCGGGCGACGCGCTCGGTTACCGGATCCTGACGAAGGGCTTCGATTTTTCGTGCCTCGGCGCGGAAAAGGGAATCGTCGCGCATGAAAACATCAAAAGACTAATCGGGAAACTGCAGCGCGCCGCGCCGGCCGCCAATTTCGTCGACGATTATTTAAAAGTCCGCAATCTGCTCGGCGCGATCTGGGAACTCGAAGAGCGTAAAGACTCGCAGGGCTTGACGCGGCACCGGATCGGGAAATTCGAACTGAACAACGTCACTTCGAGCAGCAATCTGCGGCAATTTACCAAATATTCGCGCCTGCAGCGACATCTTTTATGAAAAAGTCCAGAGTTCAAAATTCAAAATTGAAAGCCGGAAAGAATTTCAAAGCGCCGACGGCGCCGATCCGCCCGAAGCCGGATTTTAATTCGAAAACCGAAAACCGAAAACCGAAAACCGAACCTTCGAGAAACGTGATTTTCGGTTTGCTGCCGGTGCTCGAAGCCGTGCGCGCGGGCGGGCGCCAGATCGAGAAGATTCTGATCTCCGAAGGCGCGCGCGAGCACCGGATCGCCGAAATCATCGAGCTGGCGCGCGCCGCGCACATTCCGTTTCAGAAACAGCCGCGCGAATCGTTGGCGCGGCTGATCGAGCCGGGCGCGAACCATCAGGGCGTCGTCGCTTTCACCGCGTCCGCCGATTACGCGGACGCGGACGCGCTTTTGGAAAAAATCGCGGCGAAGGAAAAACCGCTCGTTTTGGTGCTCGACGGCGTCGAAGACCCGCGAAATCTCGGCGCGATTTTGCGCGTCGCGGAATGCGCGGGCGCCGACGGCACGTTCATTCCCGAACACCGCGCCGCTTCGCTGACCGAAACGGTCGTCAAAACCAGCGCCGGCGCGACCGAATACACGCCGATCGCGAAGGTCAAAAATCTGAATCGGTTGATCGAGGAACTGAAAAGGAATAATATTTGGGTTGTCGGAACGAGCGGCGACGCCGCCGGCGGTTACGCCGATTGGGATTGGAATCAACCGTGCGCGCTCGTTTTGGGCAGCGAAGGCAAAGGCCTGCACCGCCTGGTCGCGGAAAACTGCGACGCGCTCGTGAAAATTCCGATGCGCGGAAAAATCGAATCGCTGAACGTTTCGGTCGCCGCCGGCGTTATCCTTTTCGAAGCCGTCCGGCAGAGAGCGGAAAAGGAGCAAGGAAAAAAAGGAGAAGGGGCGGATTCGTAGTCTTCGGTCGAACTTTTACCGACCACCGACCACCGAGCACCGGCCACTGAAAACATATGTTTTGTCCAAAATGCGGAACGCAAAACCCGGACGACGGCAGATTCTGCCGCTCGTGCGGCGCGGATCTCGGCAATGTTTCGGCGGCTTTGTCCGGAAAATTGCCGAAGCGGCACGAATCAGTCGACCGGCGTAAAAGAGGCATCAGCTGGCAAAGCGCGATCACCAATGTTTTTATGGGCATCGCTTTTTTCGTCGTGTCGCTGATTTTGGGTTTTACCGGGCAGTTCGGCGCGCAGGTGTGGTGGTTCTGGCTTTTGATTCCGGCGTTCGGCTGCTTCGGGAGCGGCATCGCGCAGATCGTGCAGCTGAGAAAACTGGAAAAACAGGAAGCATCTTTCGCGCCGCAAAACGCGCAAAATACGATTTCCGCGGCGCCGGTCAACGCCGCCTTGCCGCCGACGCGCGAAGATTACGTCGCGCCGCCGAAGCAATCGATTTACGACACCGGCGAATTCGCCGAACGCCCGAACAGCGTCACCGAACCGACGACGCGCCACCTCGAAATGGACTCCGAAGGCGAAACGATGACTTTGCCGAAGAAATAAAAAAGTAGAACGAGTTTTCGAAAATTTCTTTGCAAAATGAAGACTCTCGAAAAAAAAACTTTTGAGACGCATCGGCCGACGATTTATTTTGCGGAATTTAATTCGAATTGATTTGAATACAGCCGGCTTTCGAGAACATTTAAACTTTTGCCCATGAGTTACAGATCAACTTCCGAAATAGAGAAGTCCTTCCGCCGAGTGGAACGATTGTTGGATGCCATGCTCGAAGAATCGCGGACATATCTCGAATTCGAACGAATCGCGATGCGTGACGATTCAAACCGTTCGGGATTCGACGGCGGAGGTTTTCCGTCATTCACCTGGGCGTATCGGTTTGAGAAGCGAACTCCTTACGGGAGCGAGATTAAATCGTCGGTGGCGAGGTTATGGTATCGAGAACCCGTCTATGAAGATGAGGCTCATAGTATTGAAGCGACTTCCGTCGCGCAGATTTTCCAAATAGGCAAACAATCGCGCGTCAGTGAAAAAAAAGAACGGGTTTATCCGATAGAGAAGTTCTTGAATATGAAAATGCATCAAATCGTCATGGAGTGTTTTGCCGAAGCCGAACGGGTGCTGGCAAAATATTAAACCGCTTTTATTAAGCATAAGTTGGTTATTACCATACTGGATTTTACCGAACACTAGATGTTCCAAAAACGATCCTTTTCGAGACAGTTAATGGTGATTTGATGAAAATTTTTCGAGACAGGTTTTCTGCTGAAACTTATGCCGATGACGAGCCGATTTGTTTTGGTATCAAGCGAAACGGCGCAGAATTCGAAAATTCGGCTGAGATGCCGGAAAGATTATTCGTTCGTTGCCAGTGTCTGGCGCAGGCGTATTCTTTACACTTACTATCGAGCATCAATTATTACGAGACTACATCATTAGACCGAACCCAATGTCAAACGCTGGTCGAAGAACTGGAGTTCATTCAATTCGTGGTAAATGACCCGTTGCTCGAAAGCCATCTGCCGCGATTCAAAGAAATTGCCCTTCAATGTGCACAATCGCCTTTTTTAAACACAACATATCTTGTAATTGAGGGACCATAAGATCTGTCTCGAAAACGCCCGTTTATGGGATAATTAAAACCGTCTTGAAAACGACCCTTTTCGAGACATTAATTTATGAAATCGAAGATATGACTAAAGTTCAAAAGTGGGAAATCGGCACAAGCCTTTCCGCAACGATTATTTTGTTACTGTATCTTTGCCTCATGATCTGGTATTTCGGCTTTATAAACGAAGTGACCGGCTACGTACACGATGGAATAGTCTGGCTTTCCGTACCTTTATTTTTATCCTTACTGGTCGCCACAGCTGCTCTTTTCGACGCGCTCACGCGAAATACCTTCGCGAAAGTCCTTTTATGGTTAGTCGGCAGCGCACAAATTATATTTTTGGTGCTCGTAGAATTGATTGTAGGGATTTGGGGATTGATGTCCGTTCTCGGACTGTTGTTTGCTTTACTCGTTTTGACGCCAGCCATATTGACAACCATTACACTGATATTGGCATTAACGAATAAAAAACACCTTATGACAACTCATTTACGGTAATGAAGCGTCTCAAAATGCCGGTTTATGGGATAATTAAAACCCGTATCATAAAGGCCTCTTTTCGAGACGATTGAAAATCTGTCTCAAAACAACCGTTTTGGGGACAGACTAAATCATTATAATCAATAAACATAAGCCCTTTTTGCTAGTCATTGATTTTTCCGATTTGTCTTATAAGCCGTCTCATAACTAAAGTCCCAAAAACGTATGGCCTTTGAGACACTTTTTAAGTATTTCTTGCGGTCACTTTCTTCGGCGTTAAATTTTCTTTCTTAAATCCAGTTTATGTCCCGCCAATTTTTCGAAAACGCGCAGGTATTTTTTCGGGAAGAGCCGTGAAACGTAATTGATGGCGTGGGCGTCCTTGCCGATCAGGATGCGCGGGTTTTCCGACTTGATGCCTCGGAGAATCGTTTCAGCGGCTTGTTCGGGCGTGGTCTGCGCGACCTGGTCGAAAAATTTGACGCCCTCGCGTTTATAGGCTTCCGGCGTGCCGGCGCCGAGCCGGGAATTGCGCGCGATGTCGGTTTTGATGCCGCCCGGATGCACCGCCGAAACGCGGACGTTCGTGCCTTCGAGCTCGTGCCGCAAAGATTCGGTAAAGCCGCGCACCGCGAATTTCGACGCGCAGTAAGCGGTCTGCTCGGGCGGCGCGATAAAGCCGAAAACGCTCGACAGGTTGACGATGTGCGCCCGTTCCTGCCGTTTCAGAACGGGCAGAAAAACCTTGCAGCCGTATACGACGCCCCAGAAATTGATGTTCATCAGCCATTCGAAATCTTCGAGCGAAATCTGTTCGAAGGTGCCAAGGAGCCCGACGCCGGCGTTGTTGATCAAATGCGTGACGCGCCCGTGTCGTTCGAGCGCCTCCGCTTTCAGGCGTTCGATCTGTTCGAGCTTCGAAGTGTCGACCGCGTGTTTCGAGATTGGCACGCCGAACTTTTCGATCAGCTCAAAAGTCTCCGCCAAGCCGGTTTCGTTGACGTCGCAGATCGCGACGCCGGCGATCTTTTCTTCCGCCAGACGCGCGGCAAGCGCGCGACCGATGCCCGAAGCCGCGCCGGTGACGACGGCGACGCTGTTTTTCGAAATAGTCATAATTTTTTCAGCCACGAACAAACACGAAAGAACACGAATAAAACCTTAAACGATTCGTGAAATTTCGTGTTTGTTCGTGGCTAATTTCTATTTTCTGACGACCGCTTTCGCGTTGCCGGCGTTGCCGTTCGCGTCGAAAACGCGCAGCGTGACCGTGTATTCGCCCGCCGTTCCGACGGGGATTTCGACCGTGTAGCGCTCGCGCTGAGCGTCGGAAATGCCGTCGTCGGCGTAAACTTCCTGCCATTCGCCGCCGTTGACGCTGAACTCGGCGCGGCTCAGAAAGCTCGCCGCCTCGGTCGCTTCAAACGTGAGCCGCGCGCGTTCGCCGGTGACCTGCGGCGCGCCGGAAGTCGTCACCTGCGGCGCGGTGTTGTCGATGTCGAACGGCTCGCTCAATTTTTCGCCCGTCAGCGACTGTCCCGCCGGATTGGAAATCGTGTCTTTGGCGACGATCCTGAAAACGTAGCGGCCGTCGGTCAACGATTGCCCGTCGACGGTGAAAAACGTGTCGGGCAGATTTTCCCGCAAAAGCTTGAAATTCGCTTCGCCCGTTTCCTTGTAATAAATGTCGTAGACGAGCTTGTCGCCGTTGCGGTCTTCCGCCGTCCACTGCAGCGAGCGGGCGCCGCGCTGGTAGACGCGGCGGGCGCTCGGCGGCGGCACGACGACGCCGAACAGCGCCGGATCCAGGCCCGAAAGTTCGATGTTCGGGTCGAGCTGCACCGGCGGATTCGCCGCGAGTCCGATGTTGGTCGGCAAAACCTGGATCGTCAAAATTTCCGGCGCGATGTTGCGCGCGAGGAACGAGACGTTCACTTCGTTGAGGCGCGCGGCGCTTTTCAAGACGGCGCGCCACTGAATATACTTCGCCTTCGGGCTCGCGATCTGCGCGCCCTTCGCGTCCGCGTAAACATTGCTCCACGGGCTCCACGTTTCGTTCGGCCGCTCGGTGTTGCCGCTGCGCGTCTGGAGCTGCACCGCGCCGTTTCCGCTCCACCAGATCCTGCCCCACGTCGAAACCGCTTTCGCGTCGAGCACCGCCGATTCGTACGTTCCTTCGGCGTTCGTTTCGGCGCTGAAATTATAAAGCTTGCCCTGATTGCTCGAAGTCGCGTACAGTTTTTGCCCGGCGCTTTTGATCGTCGAGATTTGTCCTTCGTCCGACTGCAGCACGAGCGTTTCGCGCCCGTCGTTCGTGACGTTGTAGATTCTGCCCTTGTCGGAAGTGCCGACGAGGACGCCGCCGCCGGTCTGATGCGCGTAGATCGCGAACGCCGAGACGGTCGGCGAATTCCAGATGACGTCGCTGCCGCCGTCGGGCAGAATCCGGTAAACCGCCGATTTCGAATTGGTCAGATCGTAGCGGCTCTTGACCTGCGTTTCGGTCGCCGCGGCGGCGGACGGTTTTTCGATCGTCACGGTTTTGCTTTCGGTCGTCGTCGCGGCGGTCGTCGTCGCGGCGTCCGCCGCCTTCGGCGACGAAACCGATTCGCCCAAAGCCAGCGCGTAAACGGAGCCGTCCGCGCCGACCGTGAGCTCGTGAATTTCGCGCAGCGGCGAGTCGAGCACGCCGAACGGCTTGCCGTCGGCGCCGAACCTTAAAACCAGACCGTTCGAGTCCGTGCCCGCGTAAAGATTTCCGCTCTTATCGGCGGCGAGCGAGATGATATGCGTTTCGCTCGTGTCGAAAAGCAGCGACGCCTGCGGCGTCTGGTTCGCGGCGCGGACTTTGTAGATTTTCCCGTTTTCGCCGGTGCCGACCGCGAGGCTGCCGTCCGCGAGCACGGCGAGCGACCAGATGTATTTTTCCTGCGGGTCGAAATAGACGCTCGGCGTGCCGTTCGCGGCGATTTGATAAACTTTCCCGTCCGGCAAAGTGGCGGCGAAAAGCTCGCCGCGAGCGCCGACGGCGAGCGCCGAGACGTTCAATTCGGCCAAATCCGCGAACAGCGCGCCGCGCCCGCCCGCGTCGACGCGGAAAACTTTGCCGTCGCCGCCGGTTCCGAGATAAACGTTGCCCGCCGCGTCGATCGCGCTCGACCAGACGAAGGGCTGTTCCGTGCGGTAGGTTTCATTGAGTCGCGGCGCGAGGCTGATAACGCCGTTGTCGTCGATCGAAACGCCGCGCGAATCGCCCTTGAGAACGTCGGCGCGCGAGTTGACCGACCAGATTTCCGGTTCGCTCGCCTGAACGGAGAAAACGCACAGAGCCAGCCAAAAAACTACACAATAAATTTTATTCATCAGATTTTTTCTTTACGTAAACTAAATTTTTATCGCCGCCGAAGAACTCGATGCCGCGTTGGCGGAAGCCGATTTTTTCCAAAACCCTTTGCGAGGCGCTGTTTTCCATATCGGTTAAGGCAATTATTTCACGAAACCCCAATTTTTTGAAACCGTAAGCGGCGACCGCTCCGGCGATTTCCGTCGCGTAGCCGTCGCCCCAGACGCGCCGCGCGAAAAGATAACCGAGCTCGATTTCGCCGGTTTCGGCGATTCGCCCGAAACCGCAGGTGCCGACGAGTGCGCCGCTCGATTTTTCGACGACCGGCCAGCGGCAAAAAACGTTTTCGCGTTCGCATTTCTGCATCGCGGCGATGAATTTCCGGGTTTTGTCGAGATCGAACGGCTGCCCGTCGCCGATCCCGCGAACGACTTCCGCGTCGCGCAGTATTTCATGCAGCGGCGACGCGTCGGCGCTTGTCCATTCGCGCAAAATGAGACGTTTTGTTTCGAGAAGGATTCGTTCGTCAGTCAATCGAAAAAAAAGACGGGGCGAAGGAAAAACTCGCGCCCCGCCGCTCAAAAAAATTACGCGCCGGCGGGTTTTTCGCCGAGCGGGTTTTTAATTTTTTCCTTTGCCGCTTCCGTGACCGGCACGGTCGCGGCGTTTGTTTTGGCTTCGGACAGCCTCGGCATTTCGCGCATTTCTTCGGCGTCGCCGGTGATCAGGCGCGCGCTGCGCTCGCGCGTGACGTACGCCCAGAACCATTCGGTCATGACGGCGATGCGATTGCGGAAGCCGATCAGGCTGATGACGTGCACGAACAGCCAGACGAGCCACGCGAAAAAGCCGTTGAATTTCCATTTGCCGATTTCGACGATCGCGCGGTTGCGCCCGATCGTCGCCATCGAGCCTTTATCGTTGTACCGGAAATTTTCGCGCGGCTTTTTCCGCAGATCGCGCAGGATGTTCGCCGCCGCGTTTTCCGCCATCTGGATCGCCGCCGGCGCGACGCCCGGAACGGGTTTTCCGTCCGCCTGTTTGATCGACGCCATGTCGCCGATCACGAAAACGTTTTTGCGGTTCGGTACGGACAAATCCGGCTCGACCAGCACGCGTCCGGCGCGGTCGGTTTCCGCGCCGAGCTGTTTGCCGAGCGGCGACGCGGCGACGCCGGTCGCCCAGACCGTGACGTCGGTGCTGATCCATTTATCGCCGACCTTGATGCGCCCTTCCTCGACTTCCGTGACGAAGCTGTTCAGATAAACCTCGACGCCCAAATCTTCCAAATCCTTTTTGGCGCGTTCCGAAAGATCGGGCGCGAAGGTGTTCAAAATGCGGTCCGAGCCTTCGAAAAGCATGACGAGCGCTTTGGTCGTGTCGATCAAATTAAAGTCTTTCGAGAGCGCGAGCCGCGCGATGCCGGCGATCGCGCCCGCCATCTCGACGCCGGTCGGTCCGCCGCCGATCACCGCGAAGCTCAAATGCGGTCGCACGCCCGTCAGGTAAGCCTCGCGCTCGGCGAGCTCGAAGGCGAGCAGCACGCGGCGGCGGATCTCGACCGCGTCCTCGATCGTCTTTAAGCCCGGCGCTTCGCGCTCCCATTCGTCGTGCCCGAAGTAGGAATGACGGGCGCCGGCGGCGACGATCAGATAATCGAACGGAATCGTTGAACCGTCATAAAGCTTGACCGAGTTTTTTTCCAGATCGAACCCGACCGCTTCGCCGAGGATGACCTCGACGTTTTTCGCGCGGTGCAGAATGCGCCGGATCGGCGAGGCGATCTCGCCGGGCGAGAGCACGGCGGTCGCGACCTGATACAGCAGCGGCTGAAACGTATGATGGTTTTTGCGGTCGATGAGCGCGACCTCGACCGGCTCACCCGCCAATTCCTTTGCCGCCTGAAGTCCGCCGAAACCGCCGCCGATAATCGCCACTTTTGGTTTGTTAGCCATAAAACTCCTTTGTCGAAACTCGCGAAAATATTTGTGAAAAGTATCTCATAGGTAAAGCTAAACAGAAAATTCCGTTCGTTTAAAACAGACTCTTCGAAATGTTTGCAATTCGACGCTAAGGCAAACGCACGATCGGCGTCTGTCGGCTGGTCAACAAAAAAAACAAAAAATATTTCTGCCGGCGGTAAAAATGAATTAACATGGTTTGGCCAGAAGATTTCCGGAGGATTTATGCACTATTGGTTACTGATGATCGCGCTCGCCGGTTTCGTCCTGTCGATTTCGGCGCAGGAAAATTCGCCCGTCCGAACGCCGGACGAGCCGGGCGCCGCGCTCGAAAATCAGGCGGCGGCGCTCATCGATGAAATTCTGCTCGAAATCCCGCAGCTCGAATCGAAGGAAAATCAGATCGCGGCGGCGACGCTGGCGATCGATTTGATTTGGCAAAGGGACGAACAACGGGCGCGCGCGCTGGCGCGCGAAACCGCCGCGAAAATTCGTTCGGAGCTGGTCCCGATTTTAGAAAAAGACGAACTGCTTCGCGCCTATCTGCTTTATCCGCCGCATCAGTACCAGAAACTGCGAACGGATTTTCTTTTGAAAATCGTAAAATACGACCCCGCCTTCGCGCAGAAACTCGCCGCCGCGACCGCTCCGCTGGTGCTCAAGGCCGTACCCAAAACTCCAAACGAACAAACGACGATTTTTAACTGGCAAAAGGAAGAACGCGATCTCGAACAGCGGCTCGCTTTTCGGCTGGCGGATAAAGATGTCGAACAGGCGCTCGCCGTCGCGCGCGAAAGCCTGCGGAAAGACAGCTCGCAGGAATCCCTGAACGTTCTGCGCCGTCTGCAATTCAAAGACGCCAAAATCGCCGACGCTTTCGCCGACGAAATCATTCGGGGCCTACTGACCGAAGATTTCACGAAAGACCGCGGAGCGCACGAAACGACCGCCGTTTTTTTCCGGCAGCTCGATCCGCAGACCGGCGGCTTCGGCGGCATGCTGGTGTGTAAAGACTGTTCGCTTCCCGCGGCGCTCAATCTCAACCCGCAGCGGCTCCGCCAGCTGGCGGCGAAATGGCTGAATTACGCTTTGACGCTCGACGACGAAAAAGCCGGTTTTTATATTCTGCCCGCGGCCGGACTGTTAGAAAAACTCGTGCCCGGAAAAAAGGCGGCGATCCGGGTGAAAATCGCCGCGATCGAGAAAAACGCGCCGAAACGTTTCGAATACGAGCAGTTCGAACGGAAGGTTTCGGACCGCGAAGTCCCGCCCGAAGAGCTCGCCAAACTCGCTTTGACGAAAAAGGGCGTCGACCGTTTTCACGCTTACCGGCAGGCGTTCGTCAAAGCGGCGAACGCTTCGCGCGCGGCGCTCGAAAGACTTTCGGCGAGCATCGCCGACCATCCCGAAAATGAGGAAAAACGCTGGCTGGTCGACGAAATCAACGTCAATCTGGCGGGCAAGACCGCCGAGGAGGGCGAGCTCGATCAGGCGTACGAGATGTCGCAGAAAATCGCGAAAAGGGATCGCCGCCTCGGCTTGCTCGCTTTTCTGGCGCTCGAATTTCAGAAAAAAGGCGAAACCGAAAAAACGAAGCGCCTGACCGAAGAAATCGCCGCGCTGCTCGATCTTTCGACGAAGGACAAAATGCCGAAAGCGATCGTCGGCTACGACATTTTTTCGACGGTTTTTCAAACGTTCGCAAAGACGGACACGACGCGCGCCTTCGAGCTCGTCGAAACGGTTCTGCCGGCGGCGAACGACTCGTATTTCGGCGGGTTTCCGAATCTCCACGAATTGAAAAAACGGCACGCTTCACAGCTTCTCTCGTACGCCGAAACGGTTCGCCGGTTGGCGGAAACGGATTTCGAACGAACTCGGCGGCTGACGCTTTATTTCAAGCGGCCGGAGCTCGCGCTCTTCGCCAAACTGCTGATCGCGCAGGCGATTTTGGATGAAAAATACGAATGGGGAAACGTCGCCGATTTCAAGCAAATGGTCGTCATCACGAATTAACTGCCGACGTATTTGGCGTAAAGCGAACGCGCCGTCGAAACGTCGTCGGTGCCGCGAATGATCGCGCGCGCGTCGGCGAACACGGTCAGCTCGTTTTCGCCCGCCGTGAACCGCACGAGGTACTCGTTTAGCTTGACTTCTCCCAAGCTCTTCAATCTTTCGGCTAATTGCGGCAGATCGAGCCGCGTCGGGCGCGGCGGTGCGATCTGCACGGCGTCGCGCCCGCAGAGCACGGCGAAAAAATCGCCGGATGCGGCGTCCAGAAACTCGAAGTTCCGCCGCCCGCACGTTTCGCAGTCGTCATTCGGCGCGCTTAATTTTATCTTTCGCCAATCGTTGTTCCAGACGTCGATCTGAAGCAGCGATCGATGCAGCTTGTCCTCGTTTCCGGTCAGGATTTTTAAGGCTTCGGTCGTTTGGACCGCCGAGATGCTGGCGATGATCGGCTGGATGACGCCCGCCGTGTCGCACGTCGGCGCGCGGCCGGGCTGCGGCATTTCCTCGAAAATGCAGCGCAGGCACGGCGTCCGCCCCGGAAAAATCGTCATCGTCGTGCCGTAAGACGACACCGCCGCGCCGTAAATCCAGGTTACGCCGTTTTTGACGCAGGCGTCGTTGACGAGGTAGCGGATCTGAAAATTGTCGGTGCCGTCGAGCACGAGATCGACGTCTTTGATTAAACTTTCGACGTTCGAATGGTTGACGTCGGCGACGACCGGTTCGACCTCGACTTCCGAGTTGATTTCGGCGAGCCGTTTCCGCGCGGCGATCGCTTTCGGAAGGCGTTCTTTTGCATCGCTTTCGGAATAAAGCGTCTGCCGCTGCAGATTCGTCAGTTCGACGAAATCGCGGTCCACGATTCTTAAAAACCCGACGCCGGCGCGCGTCAGGACCTCGGCGTGCGCCGCGCCGAGCGCGCCCGCGCCGACGAGCAGCACGCGCGCTTTTCGCAGTTTTTCCTGTCCGGCGCGCCCGATTTCGCGAAACAAAATTTGACGGCTGTAGCGTTCGTTCATCGTAATCTTTCCAAAGCCGCGCGGCTCATTTCCCTGACCGGCGCTTCCAAATTCGTCCAGATTTTCTGCTGCGCGGCGCCCTGCGCGACGAGCATCGCGAGCCCCCCGATTTTCGGCACTTCCGCTTTGTCGGCTTCGGCCATCAGGCGCGTCTGAAACGGCGTGTAAACGAGGTCGTAAACCAGTTGCAGTCCGGCAAGCTCATCGGCGGTCGCCGGCGTTTCATTCTCGAATTTGCCCTTCATGCCGAGCGGCGTCGTGTTGACTAGGATGTCGAAATCCGTGAAAAGGGTTTTCGGTTTTCGGTTTTCGGTTTTCGGCAGTTCTTTCAGTTCGACTTGGAAATCGTCGGCCAGGCTTCGTGCTTTCGTCAAATCGCGGGCGAAAACGGTCGGGCGCGCGCCCGCCGTTTGCAGCGCGTAAACGCACGCGCGCGCCGCGCCGCCGGCGCCGAGGACGGCGACGCGCGTATTCGTTAAATCGCCGTAGGAATCGAGAAGCGGCGCGAGAAAGCCTTCGGCGTCGGTGTTGTAGCCGTAAAGCTTGCCGCCCTCGATTTTGACGGTGTTGACCGCGCCGATTTTGCGGGCGGTTTCGTCCAGATAATCGAGATGTTCGATGATCGACCGTTTATGCGGGATCGTGACGGAAAAGCCGCGGAAATTGAGCTCGATCTCGCGCGTCGCGGGTTTCACCATCCGGCGCATAAAGGCGTTTAAATCGTGCGCCTGCAAGGGGACGAAAACCGCGTTCAAGTTGTGATACCGAAACGCCGCGTTGTGCATGTAGGGCGAGAGCGAGACGCCGGTGCTGCCGCCCAAAATGCCGTAAACTTCGGTCGTTTCGTCGAGTTCTTTCGCGCGGTAAACTTCCCGCAGATCGCGCGCCGAAACCTGTCCGGGCGCGGTTTCGCTGCCGGAGTCGAGCGAGGCGTAAGTCATAAACGCGCCGTGCGCCAAGCCCAGAATCCGCGTCCATTTGCCGCTCTCGCCCATCGCGATCGGAATGATTCGCAGGAAAGTGTCGGGCGGCGAAACAGTATTTTTAAGCGCACTCAATTTTCTGTTTAATTCTTCGATTTCCTTTAGCTTTTTCGCTTTGAGACTTTCCCTTTCCGATTTCCAACGTTCGAGCAGCTTCCAAAGCGAGATCGTATCGGTGATGTCGTAGGCTCGGACGGCGATTTTAACGACATCCGCATTCGTCGCTTTGAGCCTTTCGTAAATTTCAATCAAATCATCCGGTACGCCGTCAAAATCGTGGTATGAACAGATTCTTTCTTTCCAAAGCCAGTAAAAAGAGTCTTCGATGATATCTTCCTCGCAGTCCGCCCATTCGGTTTCATAACCGCTGTTCCAAAAATGATCTCTTTCTTCCCGCGTTATTTCGCGGCTTCCGCCTTGTTCTTTTGGGCGAAAGGTAGTCAGATAGCTTTTTTTTGTGGCGGGCAGTTTTTTATAAAACTCATACCTTTTTTTGTCGTCGAAAATCGAGAGCTCGCTTTTATCCAAACAATCGAAACGAATCTCGATAATGTCCGCCAAATCTTCAGCGTGTTTTATTTGTTCAATTAACTCGTCGGCGGTTTCAGCGCACACCGAAACGCAGATTTTCCCGTTATTCATATTCGGTGGTCGGCGATCGGTGGGCGGTGGTCAGTATTTGTCTTTGCTGACTACTGACCACCGGCCACCGATCGCTGTTCAAAAAATCAAGCCGATTTGTCGGCGCTCGACGGCATGTTCATCACGAAGCTGATTGCCGCGATCAGGCAGGCGATGACGCCGACCGCCGCCGCCGCGACGATCAAGGTTTTGCCGCTTTGTTTGACGGCGATCGCGGTCAGCGCCCAGGCGATCGCGAGCGGATAGAAATAGTTCGTGATTTTCAGGCGCACGATCACGCCGAGCGCCGCCGCGACGAGCAAAAGGACGGCGCCGATCATGGTCGCGGTCGAATTTTCGATTGTCACGCCGAGCGAAACGAGCGCGATCGTCGCGTTGAGGATCGCGGCGGCAGTCACCCAGCCGAAATAAATCCCGAAAGGGAATTTCGCGAACCAGTATTCGCCCGCCGTCTCGGTTTTCCGCAGCCGGACGGCGATGAATCCCACGCACGCGAGCAGCGCGACAATGATTCCGACGCACAAGACGACCCGGTCCTGGCTCCAGAAATAGAGCCACGCGCAGTTGGCGACGCAGCTGATGATGTACACCCGCCGGACGGCGCGAAACCGGGCGAGCTGCGACGGCAGCGCCTGATAAACGCTGAACGCGAGGCAGCCCGCGTAAATCAGGCTCCAGATCGAAAACGCGTAGCCGGCGGGCGTGATCGCGGTCGGGTACTTGTCGGAAATCGCGCCGGTTTCGACGCCGCCCAAAATTCCGGTCGCCGCCAGATAATTGAAAATAATCATGCCGACGGTCGCGGCGATTACGAGCAGCGGTTGTAGTTTATCGTTCATAATTTCAACCCTTTAAGCTATAATACCAAATTGCGCGGCGCGGGAAATTATGGTGGCGATCATTCTCGGTCTGGCGATTCTGCCGGCGATTTTTTCGTGGACGATGCTGCTTGCCGTCAAACCCGGCGCGCTGAAAATCTTTCGCCCGCTCATCTGCCGGAAGGACGAAAAAATGGAAGTATGCGTTCGCGCGGGCGAGTTATCATCGGCCCGGCGAAAAGTCCATCGAAATTTACTGCTTTAATTACGGCGACCGGCGCCTCGTCAACGGCGGAACGTTTCTCGCCGCCTTTCTTTTTTCGTTCGTGCTGATGCTGCCCGTCGCGGCTTTCATCGTCGCTTTGTCCGGACGATTGCTCGGCAATTAAGAATTTTTTCACGATTTCGTATAAAAATTACGGAAAACGTAAAGTTTTGTCAGCCGCTTCGGGCTGAAACGCCGTAAATACGTGAAAACAAATTCTGGCACCGCGTTTGCAGTTACAGAAACGGCATCTTTCCCCGAAAATGCCCCCGATATTGAAAGGAAAGAGGTAATTTGATCGTAATGAACATTTTAAAGAATATATTATTGATGACGTTGCTGGTCACGGGCTTTTCGCTGACGGCAATGGCGCAGCGCGACGGCAACCAGAATCGTCCGCCGAAACAAGACCCGCCGAAAATCGAGCCGCCGAAAAAGGATCCGCCGAAGCAGGAACGACCGCCCGATAACGGCAACCGGAACAGGCCGCAAAAACCGCAGGAAATGGTCTACATCAGCGACAACAAAATCAAGATTTTTTTAGCCTGACAAGCTGACCTTCAAAGAAACCGAAAAGGCAACCCGTTTCGAAACGGGTTGCCTTTTCGGCTGTCGGCGAAAAAATCACGGTCGTTGTCTATTGCGCGCCGATATTTTATATTGTTGACGGATTTCATTACCGGCGCTCGCGCCGCGAAGTTTATAATGAAACCGTATTACACCTTGACTGAAGATAAAAACAATTGCCGGCGATAAAAGAAAAAAAACTGATTGTCGACGACGAGCGATTCATCCGCACGACGCTCGGCGGCGCGCTGCGTTCGTGGAATTACGAGCCGGTCGAAGCGGGTTCGGTGGCGGAAGCGCAGGCGGTTTTCGAACGCGAGGAACCGGGCGTCGTACTGCTCGACATCGATTTGCCGGACGGTTCGGCGCTCGATATTTTAAGCGAGGTCAAAGAAAAATACCCCGAGACGATCGCGATCATGGTGACCGACAACGTCGCCGTCGAAAACACGATCCCCGCTTTGCGCGGCGGCGCGAACGACTTTATCGGCAAACCCGTCCGGCTCGAAGAACTGCGCGTGACCTTGAAAAACGCGCTCGAAACGCGCCGGCTGCGCCGCGAGGTCCGGCAGGCGCGGCGCGGCAACTCCGAATTCGGCTTCGCGCACATCATCGGCGAATCTCCCGCGATCAGGCGCGCGATCGAGCTCGCCGAACGGGTCGCCAAATCGGACGTCATGGCGATTCTGCTGCAGGGCGAAACCGGCACCGGCAAGGACTTGTTCGCGCGCGCTGCACGCGGCGTCCGAGCGCCGCGACGCCCCTTATCTTAGCGATCAACCGCGCGGCGCTGCCCGCCAACCTGATCGAATCCGAGCTTTTCGGCTACGAAAGAGGCGCATTTACCGACGCCAAAGCCCGCAAGGAAGGCTTGCTCGAACAGGCGCACGGCGGCACGATCTTCCTCGACGAGATCGGCGAACTCGAACTCGGTCTGCAGGCGAAGCTTTTGCGCGTTTTGGAGGAAAACAAATTCCGGCGCGTCGGCGGCTTGCGCGACATTCATTTCGACGCGCGCATCATCGCCGCTTCGAATCGCGATCTGAAGCGGGAAAGCGAACACGGCGCGTTCCGGCTCGATTTATACTACCGCCTCTCGGTCATTCAGATCGACATCCCGCCGCTCAGGACGCGCGGCGACGACTTGGTTCGGCTCGCGCAGCACTATATCGAAAAAGCGAATCTCAAGCGGCGCGGGCCGCCGCTCAAGGGCTTGGCAAGGGAAACCGCGGAGATATTTAAAAATTACGCGTGGACCGGCAACGTGCGCGAGCTGCGCAACGTCATCGAACGCGCTTCGATTCTCGAAGACGGCGAGTGGGTCACGACCGCCTTTCTGCCGGGCGATCTGCTGCTGAAAGGCGCGCCGTCAGCGGCGCGCGCGAATAATTACGCGGGTTTTACGCTGCCGCCCGAAGGCTCCATTACGCGTTTGACGACCCCGACGTTTACATTTACACGACCGAAGGCAAGAAAACCGAGATCATCACGGACAATCCGGAGGTTTGTCTGCAGGTCGAGTACGTAAAAAGCGGGAAGGACTGGGTCAGCGTCATCGCCGGCGGGGCGGCGGCGCGCGTGACCGACCAGGCCGAACGCCGGCACGCGCTCGAAATCATTCTCGAAAAGAACCCGACGCTCACGCCGGCGCTCAGCATCCGCTGGATGGACAACTGGATTCGCGAAAACCATAAAGTCATCTACCGCCTGACGTCGCGCATGCTGACCGGGCGCGCGACAATCGAATACACGGGCGTCGACGGTCGTGCTTCATGTGCACGTTAAAAAAGCGAAAGCGGAACCGCTGCCGTTCAAAGCCGAAAAAGAAGCCGGAATTTTTCACCCGAACGGCCTGACGGCTCGTTAAGCGAAGAAAATCCCCACGCCCCTTCAAAACTGCGTACCGGCGGGAAAGACGTCATTTCGATCAACGCTTTTCCACCGGTTCGCAGCCGCCGCGCCGCGTAGCGGCAGACGGGCTGACGAATTTTTTATTGTTTCGCCGACCCCCTTCGCGCCTAAATTCGGCCGCGAAAAAAACACGAATTGTCACGAAAACTTTATCAGGAGTCGTGTTTTTTCGTGTTCGTTCGCGGTTGAGTTTCTAAAACCTCGCCCGGCTCAGGAAATTTTGTGCGAAGTTTCGCCGCTCGGCGCGCCGCCCGCCTGGTCGATAAACTTTTCCAGGGCGCGTTCGTCCGGCTGGCTCGCCGTGCCGCCGGCCTTCAGGGTCGACAGCGCGCCGAACGCGTTCGCGCGGCGCAGCCGCTCCGCCATCGAACGGCCTTCGAGCGT
>DATCMK010000006.1:0-201370 GCA_036563455.1 Pyrinomonadaceae bacterium
GTGGCATTCAAATCAAGCGCAAAGGAGCGCAAAATTTGTCGAAATTTAGCTTTAGAAATTCGTGCACGAACAAATCGCTGGTAATTAACTGTCATCGCTAGATTTAACTATTCTATATCAGTTCTTATCTAGTCTTGACCCTGAAATAATATTCAATTTGCCTAAAACCCGTGCGTCTCTGATTCTCTGCGCCTTTACGTTAAATTATTTTTTCGGCGCCAAAACGATTTTTTGCCGCGATTTTATGATGACGCCGCCGCAGTGCGTGCCGACGCGTACCTTTCGTTCTTCGGCGGCGGCGGAACCGGCGAACGGCTTGGTCGGAACGTAGGTGACGACGTACTGCGCGTCGATCGCCCGCGCGATTTGCGCCGCCGCGAGCAACATCGTTTCCGGTTCTTCCGGCGACTGGAAAAAGCCGCCGGTGTCTTCGGCGATCGCTTGCAGTTCGGCTTCGCCGCCGATCCAGTCTTCACGTTTTTGCCGGGCGAGCTTGACGGATTTTCGGTCGAGCCGCACGACGAACAGGCGTTCGGCTTTCATCATCCGGCGAAATTCGTCCTTCATGCCGTTCGGCAGCCCGCGGATCAGATCTTCCAAAATAAATTCCGGAATGCGCGGCGTCTCGCGCTCTTCGCCGATTTGAAACGAACGCGTCGCGCCTTTCGCGCGCATCGTTTCCATCTTGTTATAAGCGACGACGTGCACCGTGACGTTCGCGGCGGCCAAATCGCGGAACGCTTTCCGGCGCGTCTCGGCATCGGCGAGGCTGTCGAGCGCGTCGCCGATGAAAACGAGGTACCGGTTTTCGAGCGGGCGCGCTGCGAACAGCTCGATCGCCGCGCGGACGGAATCGGAAAAGCGTGACCGATTGCCGCTGAAAAGCTTCCGATCGAGACCGTCCTGCACCGCCGCGCGGTCGCGCGTCCAGTCGACGACGGTTTCGATTTTGTTGTAAGACTGCAAAACTGCGAGCGCATTGTCCGGCGAAATTTTTTCGACGAGCAGTTTCGCGGTCAGGCGCGTCCAGCCGAGGCTCTTCGCGAAATTCAGATCGCCGCCCGTATCGAGCACGAGCAAAACGCTCGCCGGCACTTTTTTCATGCTCTCGATCTTCTGCGGCGCGCCTTCTTCGACGATCAATAAATCGTCGGGCGTCAGATTCGGCACGAAGCCGCCGTTCGCGGTCTGCGCCGTGACGTTCAGATGCACTTCTTCGGTCACCACCCTGATCGGCGCGTCCGTTGTTTTTTCCTGCGCCGAGGCGCCGCCGAAGGCAAAAACGAAAAGCCATGCGCACAGGCAAAGCTTCGCTGCAAAATATGTTTTCATAAAAAGCGTCCGACGACTTTTAAGAAAGTTAAGCCTGTGATTCGGTGAGTTTACGAGAAGTTGCACCGGCGCGATTCGATTTTAGATTCGGGACTTCGGATTGCAATTTCGGCGAATAAAAAGTCCGTCGGCCGCGCGCCGCGAAAAATTTTGACTTCAAACGAGAATTTTGCGATAAATAAATTGATGAAAAACTACAACATCATAATTAGCATTATTATTTTGGAGGACAACGGCTGAGCCTGGACGAAAATTCTATGCGCGCCGCGAGTCCTAAGTCTGCCAAGATTTAGGATTTTTTATTTGTGATTAAAAATCCGGAACTTGCGATTTTTTCATCGATAAATGCTAAAATTTGAATTTTTACAAAGGTCTGAGGGTTTTACCGACCACTGACCGCCGACCACTGACAACTAATTATGAGCGAACCTTTAGAACTGAAGAAAACCGTTAATTTACCGAAAACCGATTTCGCGCAGAAGGCGAATCTCGGGCAGGCAGAGCCGGCGCGGCTCAAAAAATGGACCGACGCCCGGCTTTACGAAGCGATTCAGGCGGCGCGGAGCGGCGCGGAAAAATTCATTCTGCACGACGGACCGCCGTACGCGAACGCCGACATTCACATCGGCACGGCGCTCAACAAGATTTTAAAGGATTTCATCGTCAAATCGCGCTCGATGATGGGTTTTCAGGCGCCGTACGTGCCGGGCTACGATTGTCACGGGCTGCCGATCGAAACGCACGTCGAGAAAAAACTCGCCGACAAGGGCAAAAACAAAAACGATCTGCCGGTCGCGACGTTTCGCAAAATCTGCCGCGAGCACGCTTCGACGGCGATGTACAACCAGACGCGCGATTTCAAACGGCTCGGCGTCCTCGGCGAATGGGAAACGCCGTATTTGACGATGTCGAACGAATACGAATCGGAAACGGCGCGGCTGTTCGGCACGTTCCTCGAGCGCGGCTACGTTTACAAAGGCTTGCGCCCCGTCTACTGGTGCATTCACGATCAGACGGCGCTCGCCGAGGCGGAAGTCGAATACAAGCTCCACACGTCGCCGTCGATCTACGTCAAATTCCCGCTCGTGACCGATCCGGCGGAACTCGATCCGGCTTTGGCGGGGCGCAAGGTTTCGCTCGTGATCTGGACGACGACGCCCTGGACTCTGCCGGCGAACCTCGGCATCGCGGTGCATCCCGATTTCGAATACGTCGCGGTCGAACACGAAGGCGAAGTTTTGATCGTCGCGGCGGAGCTTTTGGGCTTCGTCGTCGTCAAATGCTGTCTCGGCATGCCGGACGAAAAGGGCGAGCGGCACATCGAACCGATCCTGGCCCGATTTAAGGGTTCGAAGCTCGACCGGATGAAGGCGAAACACCCGTTCATCGACCGCGAATCGCTCGTCATGAACGGCGAGCACGTCACCCTGGGCGGCGAATCGGACGCGGAAACCGAAATCGACGTCTCGGAAGCGCGCGAGAAAAAAGACACCGCGAAAGCCGGCACGGGACTCGTCCACACCGCGCCCGGGCACGGTCACGACGACTTCGTCATCGGCAAGGAATACGGTCTGGAAGTTTACTGCCCGGTCGACGCCGCCGGACGCTTCACGTCGGACGTCGAGCGCTTCGCGGGCGAAAACATCTTTCGCGCCAATCAGCAGATCGTCGAACTGATGCGCGAAAACGGCTCGCTGCTGATGTCGGAAAATTACGAGCACCGCTACCCGCACTGCTGGCGCTGCAAAAAGCCGGTCATCTTCCGCGCGACGCCGCAGTGGTTCATCGCGATGGACGATCAGGGCGACAAATCCTTGAGAAACCAGGCTCTGCGCGAGATCGAAAACGTGAAATGGCATCCGAACTGGGGCGAAGGGCGCATGACGAACATGTTCAAAGGACGTCCCGACTGGTGCGTTTCGCGCCAGCGCTCGTGGGGCGTGCCGATCCCGGTGTTTTACTGTCAGGCGTGCAATCATACGATCGCCGAACCGGAAATCGTGGATCACGTCGCCGACATCTTCGCCAAAGAGACGGCGGACGCGTGGTACGCGCGTCCCGAATCGGAATTACTGCCGGAAGGTTTCGCGTGCCCGAAATGCAACAGCACGGATTTTGCGAAGGAAACCGACATCTTGGACGTCTGGTTCGATTCCGGATCGAGCTGCGTCGCGGTTTTGGAAACGCGCGGCGAGACTTTGCATTTTCCGGCGGACGTTTACCTCGAAGGCGGCGATCAGTACCGCGGATGGTTTAACTCCAGCTTGATGTGCGGTCTGGCCAAACACGACAAATCGCCCTATAAACAAATCATCACGCACGGCTGGGTCGTCGACGGCGAGGGCAAAAAGCAGTCGAAATCCTTGGGAAACGTCACGGCGCCGATCGAGATCATCAATAAATCCGGCGCGGACGTGCTGCGTCTCTGGGCGGCGGCGGTCGATTACACGGAAGACGTGCGCTGCTCGGACGAAATTCTGCAGCGCGTGACCGACGCTTACCGCAAATTTAGAAACACTTTGCGTTACGCGCTCGGCAACCTGGACGGCTTTAATCCCGGCACCGATACGGTCGCGCTCGGCGAAATGCTCGAAATCGACCGCTGGGCGCTCGCGAGCTTCGACGAAGCGGCGCGTAAAGTCATGGCGGGCTATGAAAAATACGATTTTCAGGTCGTTTATCAAACGCTCTACAATCTCTGCACCGTGACGCTTTCGGCGCGCTATTTCGACATCATCAAGGATCGTCTTTATATCTACGCGCCCGATTCGCTCGAACGGCGCTCGGCGCAGACGGCGCTTTTCGAGATCACGGACAAGATGTGCCGTTTGCTCGCGCCGATTCTGGCGTTTACGGCGGACGAGGCGTTCGAAAATCTGCCCGCGCAAAAACTCGCGTCGGTGCATTTGGCCGAGTTTCCGAAGGTTTCCGGCGCGGACGATTCGCGGCTTTTAGCCGATTGGGAACGCATCTTCTCGATCCGCGACGAGGTTTTAAAGGCGCTCGAGGCGGCCCGCGGCGCGAAGGAAATCGGCGCGAGCCTCGAGGCGAAGGTGATTTTGAAAGTCGACGCCGAAACGGCGCGATTCCTTTTGCCGTATTACGAGGATTTGCGCTATATCTTCATCGTGTCGCAGGTCGAGGTTCACGAGGAAGGCTATTTCGGCGTGAAGATCGAAAAGGCGGACGGCGCGAAATGCGAGCGCTGCTGGAATTATTCGGTGCGGGTCGGCGACTGGGAAAAATACCCGACCGTCTGCGAACGCTGCACGGCGGCGCTCTCGGAAATCGAACGAGCGGCGGCGGCTTAAATCAAATCAGCCGCGAAAGAACACGAACGAGCACGAAAAACTTAAAAAATTTCGTGTTATCTGGTGTTTGTTCGCGGCTGATTTCTGAAATCCCTTCCGCTTTCGCGCGTTTCGCGGGCAAAAAAAAATCTAAACACAGTCAAATAAGAATTATGGTGAAAAAATTATTCTTAACTTTGACTATAGTTTTGTGTTTGACGGGCGCTTGTTTGGCGCAGCGGGTTTACACGCCGGAAAAAGGTTCCGCCGAGCGGACGGCGATTTTGGAGGCGCTGCGCGCGCCGGTCGAAAAGGACTTGAAACAAAAGATTTCCTTCAATATCGACGACTTCAACGTGCAGGGCGCGTGGGCGTATCTCGGCGGCGCGCCGCAAACGGCGGACGGGCGAGAGCCGAATTACAAAAATACGCGTTACTGGTCGCAGGTCGATTCGGGCGCGTTCGACAACAACGTCTTCGCGCTCTTGAAAAAAACCGGCGGAAAATGGAAAGTCGTCGCCTACCTGATCGGCTGCACCGACGTTTGTTACGCGACCTGGTGGAAGGATCACAAAGCGCCGAAGGCGATTTTTCCGTACAATTATTAAACCCGCAATAAAACGAGA
The DNA here is from genome assembly GCA_036563455.1 of Pyrinomonadaceae bacterium. Lineage (GTDB taxonomy): Bacteria > Acidobacteriota > Blastocatellia > Pyrinomonadales > Pyrinomonadaceae > JAFDVJ01. The sequence goes on from DATCMK010000006.1 coordinate 5,249, forward strand.
CGGCGAATTAGCGCGAATGGACATGGGAATAAATAAACGATAATCTGTGTTTATTGGCTTGATCTGCGGTTTTTAAGTTTTATTGAAGTAAAGTGAACAAAAAAGATATTTTCTGGAAATTGGGTTATCTGGCGGTGACGGGCGCGGTCTTCATGATCGACCAATCGACGAAAGCGTGGGCGGTCAGTCGTCTCAGGTTCGGCGATATTAAAGAAATCATTCCCGGCTTTTTGAATTTCGCCTACGCGACGAACACGGGCGTCGCGTTTTCGATGTTCGATAGCCACGGCGACGCCGGACGCTGGGGATTGTCGGTCGTCGCGGGCATCGCGGCGACGCTCGTGCTGTATTTCTTCTGGAAAACGCCGCGCACCGACGACCGGATTTTGGGCGCGCTCGCGCTGCTGCTCGCCGGCATCGTCGGCAACGTCACCGACCGCGTGCGGCTCGGCTTCGTGGTCGATTTCATCGACGTGCAGTTCGGCGATTGGCATTACCCGACCTTCAACGTCGCCGACATCGCGATCTGTCTCGGCGCCGGACTCCTGATTCTCGACATGTTTTTGACGAAGAAACCGGCGACCGAAAATCAAAAGGCGGGCGAAAATACGGCGAAGACCGCCTGATCCGGAAAATGAGCATCACGCTACGCGAAATCACGCCCGCAAACTTTAAAGAATGCATCAATTTGAAGGTCGGCGCCGCGCAAAGCGCCTTCGTCGCGTCGAATTTGATGTCGATCGCGCAGTCAAAGATTTACCCGACCTACAATCCGGCGGCGGTTTACGCCGGCGATGAGATGGTCGGTTTCGCGATGTTCGGGCTCGACGAAGACGACGGCAGGTATTATCTCGGTCGCATAATGATCGACGAACGCTGTCAGGGCAAAGGTTACGGCAGGGCCGCCGTTCTGGCGGTCATCGAAAAATTGCGCGAAAACCCGGACTGCCGCGCGATTTATTTGAGCTTCGTGCCGGGAAACACGAGCGCCGAAACGCTTTATAAAAGCGTCGGCTTCGAGGCGACCGGCGAAATCAACGAAGGCGAAATCGTCATGCGGCTGGATTTAGAAAACAACGCGAATCCGAAATCCGAAATCCAAAATCGAACTGATGTATCCAGAAATTTTTAGAATCGGAAGTTTCCCCGTCAACACCTACGGCGTGCTGCTCGCAATCGGCATGCTGCTCGCGCTTTTCGTCGCGTCGAAGCTCGCGGCGCGCGACAATCTGCCGCGCGAGAGGATTTACGATCTCGGGCTCTGGACATTGATCGGCGGACTTCTCGGCTCGAAGGTGCTGATGTATTTCACCGAAGACAACGTGCAGATTTTCTCTTTGGATTTCCTGCGCTCGGGCGGAGTTTACTACGGCGGATTCATCGGCGGTTTCCTCGCGCTCGTCGCTTTGATTCGCTGGTACAAGCTTCCCTTCTGGAAAGTCGCCGACGCGTTCGCGCCGGGCGTCGCGATCGGGCAGGCGATCGGGCGCCAGGGCTGTTTCGCCGCCGGCTGCTGCTGGGGCAAGCCGACCGGTCTGCCGTGGGGCGTGCACTTCACCGAAGCGGCGCACGAATTTACGGGCGTGCCGATTTATTCGGCGGACGGCACGGCGCTGCATCTGCACCCGACGCAGATGTACGAATCGATCGCGATGCTGATCGTTTTCGCGCTTTTGGTCTGGCTGCACAAAAGGAAACGCTTCGACGGTCAGGTTTTGATCGCCTACGCGATCATTTACGGCATCGTGCGCTTTACGATCGAGTTTTTGCGCGACGATCCGCGCGGCAATATTTTCGGTTTAACGTCGCTGCTCGGCATTTCGACCTCGCAGATCATTAGCCTGCTGGTCGCCGCCTGCGCCGTCATCTTTATGATCTGGCGGCTCAAATCGGTCCGCGCCCCGGAGACCGATGCCGGGACTCAGGCGGAATAAATATGGATTTTCAGCCGGAAACAGAGGAAAGCTCGAATCTCGTCTTTCAAGCCGCGCCGGAAGACGCCGGCAAACGGCTCGACGCTTACCTCGCCGAAAAAATCGACGGATGGTCGCGCTCGCGCCTGCAAAAATCGGTCGCGGACGGCGACGTGCTGGTCAACGAAAAGGAATCGAAACCGTCGTACAAAATCCGCGCGGGCGATTCGATCGAAGTCGAATTGACCGAGATCGAGACCGAGGGTTTTGAGCCCGAAGACATCGCGCTCGACATCGTTTACGAGGACGAACATTTAGCCGTCATCAATAAACGCGCGGGCATGGTCGTGCATCCCGGCGCGGGCGTCACGAGCGGCACGCTCGCCAACGCGATCGCGTGGCATTTCAAATTTCAAACTTCAAATTTCAAATCGGAAGCCGAAAAAATCCAGAATCCGAAATCCGAAAGCCATAATCGAATCGGCATCGTGCATCGTCTCGACAAAGACACGTCCGGCCTGATCGTCGTCGCGAAAACGGAAGAGGCGCACGAAAAATTATCCGAACAATTTCGCAACCGCGAAGTTTTTAAGTCCTACGTCGCGCTCGTGCACGGCGAAACGGAAGAAGACCGCGGCGAGATCGACCAGCCGATCGCGCGCGAAAAGCACAATCGCACGAAAATGTCCGTCCGAGCGCACGGGCGCAGCGCGCTGTCGCTCTGGAAAGTAAAAAAACGCTTCGAGAAATTCACGCTGCTCGCCGTCGAGATCAAAACCGGCAGAACGCACCAGATTCGCGTGCATCTCGCCCATCTCAATCACCCGATCGTCGGCGACGCGACGTACAACGCCGGGCGCGACAAAACCGTGTTCGATCTGACGATCCGGCAGGCGATCGCCGACCTCGGACGCTTTTTCCTGCACGCCGAAAAACTCGCCTTCACGCATCCGGTTTCCGGCGAGAGGCTGGATTTCACCGTGCCTTTGCCCGATGAATTGACGGATTTTCTGGAGCTTCTGGAAATGTAAAAACGACTGATTTAACGCGGAAGGCGCAAAGTAAACCAAAAATCTTTGCGCCTTCCGCGCCTTCCGCGCCTTCGCGTTGAAATTCTTTATTTCCGGCGGTTGATTGATAAGACGTCTTCAACTAATTTAAAAAATGTCCGCAAACACAATTTCTAAAATCCGGTTTCGTTTATGAGAACATTTATTTTCCTTTTCGCTATTTTTGCCGTATTTTCGGCTTCCGCGCTCGCGCAAAACGCCGGCTTAAACATTATTCCGCAGCCGAAATCGGCGACGCGTCTGAAGGGCGAGTTTAAATTCGATTTAAAGACGAAAATCGTCGCGACCGACGAAGCGGGACGCAAGTCAGCCGGCGTTTTAAACGATTTGCTGATGAAAAATTACGGCTTCAAGCTCGAATTCACGGCGAAGGAACAGAAGAAAAACGCGATCGTCTTCATGGCGCAGGGCTTTCCGGTCGATAAACTTCCGGCTGAAGGCTACGGTCTGAACGTGACGCCGAACGGCATTCTGATTACCGGCAGCGAAACCGGGCAGTTTTACGCGCTGCAAACGTTGATGCAGCTTTTGCCGGTCAACTTTAAAGGCGAAACGCGTCTGCCGGCAATCGATATTTCGGACGAGCCGCGTTTTTCATACCGCGGCATGCACCTCGACGTCACGCGGCATTTCTTTCCGGTCGAATTCCTCAAAAAATACATCGATTTGATGGCGCAGTATAAGTTCAACCAGTTTCACTGGCACCTGACCGACGATCAGGGCTGGCGCATCGAGATCAAAAAATACCCGAAATTAACCGAAATCGGCTCGAAGCGCCCGGAAACGCAGCTCGAAAAAAACCGCGACCCGTACGTCGGCGATCAGGTTCCGGTCGAAGGATTTTACACGCAGGAACAAATAAGGGACGTCGTCGCTTACGCGAAGGCGCGCAGGATCAACGTCATCCCCGAAATCGAGCTGCCCGGACATTCTTCCGCCGCGCTCGCCGCTTACCCGGAGCTCGGCTGCAAGGAAAATTACGATTACAAGGTCAAAACGACGTGGGGCATTTTCAGGGAAGTTTACTGCCCGACCGAAACGACGTTTAAATTCCTCGAAAACGTGCTCGAAGAAACGATCGCGCTTTTTCCCGATTCGCCGTACATCCACATCGGCGGCGACGAGGTTTTGAAAGACCACTGGAAGGAATCGCAGTTCGTGCAGGAATTGAAGGCGAAAGAAAACCTGAAGGACGAACACGAAGTGCAGAGTTATTTCATCCGCCGGATGGAAAAATTCATCAACTCGAAAGGCAAAAAAATCATCGGCTGGGACGAGATCTTGGAAGGCGGCTTGGCGCCGAACGCGACCGTCATGAGCTGGCGCGGCGAAAAAGGCGGCATCGACGCCGCGCGCAGCAAACACGACGTCGTCATGACGCCGAACGATTACCTGTATTTCGATTACAATCAGGGCGACGTGCGCACCGAGCCGATCAACATCGGCAATTACGTGCCGCTCGAAAAAGTTTACAGCTACGACCCGCATTCGAAAGAATTGACGGAAGACGAAAAAAAATACGTTTTGGGCGCGCAGGCCAATCTCTGGACGGAATACGTCAAAACGCCCGACAAGGTCGAATACATGGTCTTTCCGCGCATGCTCGCGCTCGCGGAAGTCGTCTGGTCGCCGCTCGAAAAGAAGGACTTCGCAGATTTCCGCTCGCGGCTCGCCGCGCATTTTCCGCGGCTCGACAAGCAGAACGTCAATTACCGCATTCCCGAGCCTTCCGGTTTGCAGAACGCGCTGCTCGACGCCGGTAAAGACACGGCGGTAATCGATCTCGGCGCGGCTTTTCCGAACGGAAAAATCTTTTACACGACCGACGGAAGCGCGCCGACCGAAGCGTCGAATCTCTACAATTCGCCGCTCAAATTAAAGGTCGAGCCGAATCAGAAAATCGATTTCAAGGCGATCGTCGTCAACGAAAAGGGCAGAAAGAGCGTCGTTTACGGCTCGACGATCTGGCGGCGCGAGCCGCTCGCGGCGAGCGAGCTGAAAGATCCGGAAGCCGGCGCGACGTTTCGCACCTACGCGAAAAATTACGCGAGCGTCGGCGAGATCAAGCCGGAAGACGCCGACGGCACGGGACTCGCGAAAACGCTCGGGCTCATGCAATTTCGCGAAAAGATGTCGGACGCCGCGCCGTTCGCGGTCGAGTTCGAAGGTTACTTTAGCGTGCAAAAAGACGAGGTTTACGAATTCGATTTAACGGCCGACGACGGCGCGGCGCTCTGGATCGACGGCGAAAAAATCGTCGATAACGACGGCGTCCGGGAAAAATTCGCGACGCAGAGCGCCGCCGTGCCGCTTCGAAAAGGGTATCACCGCATCACGCTGAAATACTTTAAAGGACCGGGCAAGTCGGCGCTCGGCTTGCGTTGGGGCGTCAAAGGGCAGGCGCTGCGCTTTTTTTCGGCGAACGAGCTTTTTCGCCCGAAAGCGGGCTAAAACGATCCAGGCTGCGGTGAAGGAAGACAAACTTTATTTTGCCCGCGAATCGACGCCAATTTACGGGAATAGAAAACAGATAAAAATTAATCAGCGCGGATTCGCGAAAATCAGCGGGCAAAATCTTCTCAGGATTCTATGAACAAAATTTTCGCCTTACTTTTTTCGCTGCTGCTTTTCGTAAACGTTTTCGCGCAAAAGTCGTCGAAAGATTACACGCGGCACGTCGATCCGTTCGTCGGCACCGGCGGCCACGGGCACACGTTTCCGGGCGCGACGGCGCCGTTCGGAGCCGTTCAACTCTCGCCCGACACGCGCGTCGACAACTGGGACGGTTCCTCCGGTTATCATTATTCCGACGACCTGATTTACGGCTTTTCGCACACGCACCTGAGCGGCACCGGCATTCCCGATTACTGCGACGTTCTGTTCGCGCCGTACGTTTCGGAAAACGATTACCTCGAAGGCAATTCGGCGGACACGAAAAACGGGTACGCGTCGCGGTTTTCGCATGCCGAAGAAAGCGCCGCGCCGGGTTATTACGCCGTCAAGCTGAAGGACGAAAACATTTACGCCGAAATGACGACGACCGCGCGCGCCGGGTTTCATCGATATACTTTTCCGCAGGCGACCGAAAACGCGAAGCTGACGCTCGATTTGAAATGGCGCGACAAGGTTCTGTATTCGGAAATCGAGATCGTCGGCGACCGCGCGATCGCCGGCGTGCGCGCGTCGGAAAGCTGGGCGAAAAAGCAGATCGTCTATTTTTACGCCGAATTTTCGAAGCCGTTCGCGGAGGCGAAAATCGCGGCGGACGATAAATTCACGAACGGCAGAAAGGCGAGCGGCAAAAACCTGAAAAGCGTCGTGCGGTTCGACGTCGCGGCGAACGAAAAGATTCTCGTCAAAGTCGGAATTTCCGCCGTCAGTCCGCAGGGCGCCGAGAAAAATCTGAAAACCGAAATTCCCGGCTGGGATTTCGAAAAGACGCGCGCCGACGCGAAATTCGCCTGGAACCGGGAGCTTTCGCAAATCGAAGTCGCGGGCGGCACGCGCGAACAACTGACGAACTTTTACACCGCGCTTTATCACACCAAGATCCAGCCGAACGTTTTCAGCGACGTCGACGGAAATTACGTCGGGTTAGACAAGGAAGTTCACGACATCAAAGATCACAGCGTCAGTTCCGGCGGAAGAATACTCAATGGAAGATTGATTATCGATACGGGCGGCGGTTACAAAAGCTTCCCGCTCGCCGACGCTCAGATTTCCGAAAATTACACGGTTTTTTCGCTCTGGGACACGTTTCGCGCCGCGCATCCGCTTTATACGATCACCGATCAAAAACGCACCGCCGATTTTATCAACACGTTTATTCGTCAATACAAACAGGGCGGCCGCCTGCCGGTGTGGGAGCTTGCCGGCAACGAAACAGACACGATGATCGGCTATCACGCCGTTTCGGTGATCGCCGACGCGATGGCGAAAGGCATCAAAGGCTTTGACTACCAAACCGCCTACGAAGCCGCGAAACACAGCGCCGAATTAAATCATTTCGGTCTGGAAGCGTATAAACGGCGCGGCTACATTTCGATGGAAGACGAACACGAGTCGGTCTCGAAAACGCTCGAATACGCCTACAACGATTTCTGCATCGCGCAGATGGCAAGACAACTGGCGATTCGTTCTTTTGGCGGGCTGCCCAGTCCTTACTTTTCCGATTACGACAAATACATCCGCCGCGCGCAGTATTACAAAAATCTTTACGATCGCGAGAGCGGTTTCATGCGCCCGAAGCAGAACGGCAACTGGATCGCGCCGTTTCAGCCGAACGAGGTGACGTTTCATTTCACGGAAGGCAACAGCTGGGTTTACTCGTTTTTCGTGCCGCACGACGTTTCCGGTTTGATGGAGCTGCACGGCGGCAGAGCGAATTTTATAAAAAAACTCGACGAGCTGTTCGCGACCGAGCAAAAGCTCGCCGGGCGTTTTCAGCCCGATATTACCGGTCTCATCGGGCAGTACGCGCACGGCAACGAACCGTCGCACCACATCGCTTATCTTTACGACTACGCGGGCGAGCCGTGGAAAACGCAAAAACTCGTGCGAAGAATCTTGGACGAATTTTATAAACCGGCGCCCGACGGCTTGATCGGCAACGAGGACTGCGGGCAGATGTCGGCGTGGTACATTTTAAGTGCTCTCGGGTTTTATCAGGTCAACCCGTCGCAGCCGGTTTACGCGTTCGGCGCGCCGCTTTTCGGGGAAGCGAAGATCCGGCTCGAAAACGGCAAAACCTTCACGATCCGCGCCGCGAACGTTTCGAACAAAAACATCTATATCCAATCGGTAAAACTCAACGGCAAAGCGCACAAAAAATCGTTTTTCACGCATGAGGATTTAATGAGCGGCGGCACGCTCGAATTTACGATGACCGACAAACCGCATGAACAAGCGTTCGCGGAATTTCCGGTTTCGCGAATCGAAAACAGTTCCCCGATCGTTCCGACCATCGAAGCGCCGCGCGTTTTCAAAGACCGGACGGAAGTAAAAATCTCGCTGCCCCGCGAAAATGCGAAAATCTTTTACTCTTTGGGCGGCGCGGAATTGTCGAGCCGCCCGATCGAATACACTGAGCCGTTTACGGTCGACGCCACGACGATCGTGAAAGCTTATTCGGTCGATGCGAAGGGCGTGCAAAGCCTGCCGGTCGAATCGAAACTCAACAAAATCCCGCACGACTGGACGATCGAAGTCCTCTCGAAATACAACCGCCAGTACACGGCGGGCGGCGACGTCGGCCTGATCGACGGCATCCGCGGCACTCTGAACTTCGCTTCCGGAGAGTGGCAGGGCTACCAGCCGGACGATCTCGTCGCCGTCATCGATCTGCAGCGCGAGACGGAAATCAGACGGCTCGGCGGCGGCTTTCTGCAGGACGCGCGACCGTGGATCTGGATGCCGACGCGCATCGAGTTCGAAGTTTCCGACGACAACCGGAATTTCCGCAAGGTCGCTTCGATAAAAACCGACGTCGCAATCGACGACATGAAGCCGCAGATCAGGGATTACGTACGGGAAATCGCGCCCGTGAAAGCGCGCTACGTGCGCGTGCGCGCCTACAATTCAGGCAAAATTCCGGCGTGGCATCCGGGCGCGGGCGACGACGCGTTCATCTTCGTCGACGAAATAATCATCGAATAATACGAAATACCGGAAAACACGACTTAACTTAGCGGCTTAGCGGCTTGGCGGGAGAATTGAGTTTCCCGCCAAGCCGCTAAGCCGCTAAGAGCTTATACGTCATGGTTTATGCATCGGCGACCGGTTAAAAAACTCCTTACGTTTTTTTTATAATAATTAGAATCGTAAAAAGGCGGCAAACGAGGTGAGTATTAGTCTTAACACTATCAAGCTCGCGGTTGTCGGCATCGCGCTCGGTATGGCTCTGGCGATGGGCGTTTACACGTTCGGTTACGCGAAAGGTTATTCTTAACGGCTTATTACGACGAAGTGCAGCATAAAGACTGGGTGCATGCGCGCACCGGCGCGAACGCGCTGAAAGCGCAGCCCCCGAATTCGAGATGTACAATCAGGGCATTCACGCGCGCGCCGGCGCCGACTGCCACATGCCCTGCGAGCGCACCGGCGCGATGAAGATCAGCGACCATCACGTGCGCAGCCCGCTCTTGAACATCGATCAGGGGTGCCAGACGTGCCATAAAGCGAGCGAAGAGGAGCTAAAGTTTCGCGCCGAAACGATTCGGACGCGCACTTTTAATTTGAGAAACATCGCGATGGACGCCCTTGTGCAGCTCATCGCCGAACTGGAAAACGCGAAAAACTCGGGCAAGCCGGACGCCGAATTGGCGCAGGCGCGCGATTTTCAGCGCAAGCCGCAGTTTTATCTCGATTTCGTCGAAGCCGAAAACTCGATGGGCTTTCACGCGCCCGAGGAAGCGGCGCGCATTTTAGTGGAATCGATCAATTTCACGAGGCTCGGGCAGATGGCTTTGCGCGGCGAAAAAATTCCGCCGGCGGCACAAACGGCGCTGGTCGTCGCGGCGCACGAGATCGGATATTAAGCGCAGGCACGAAAACCAAAGGTTCGCGGCGCGCGAAAAGTCTTACGGGTTTTAAGGGCGGAAACGGCTTCACCGGCGGCGTTTCCGCTTTTGTTTTGTGCTAAAATTTCTCTAACACCGAATTCTTACTAATTTCAAACAAAATCGAATTTATGAAAAAGAGATTACCTTTATTTTTATTTTTACTGCTGTTTCCCGTCTTCGTTTTCGCGCAGGATTACGGCGCAAAAATCGCGGAAATCGACGCTTACGCCCAAAAGGTGCGCGGGGACTGGAAGATTCCGGGCATGGCGGTCGCGATCGTCAAGGACGATAAAGTGATTTTCCAGAAAGGCTACGGCGTGCGCGACGTCAATAAAAGCGAGCCGGTCGACGAAAACACGCTTTTCGCCGTCGCGTCGAATTCGAAAGCCTTCACGACCGCGAGTTTGGCGATTCTGATCGACGAGAAAAAGATCGGCGGCTGGGACGACAAAGTTTCCAAATACCTGCCGGAATTTCAGATGTACGATCCTTACGTAACGAGCGAGATGACGATCCGCGACCTCGTTTCGCACCGCAGCGGGCTCGACACGTTCAGCGGCGATTTGCTCTGGTACGACACGACTTATTCGACCGACGAAATTTTGCGGCGCGTGCGTTACTTAAAACCGGTCAGAGGTTTCCGCGCCGGTTACGGTTATCAGAATCTGATGTTCATCGCCGCCGGGCGCATCGTCGAAAAGGTTTCCGGCAAACCGTGGGGCGCGTTCGTCAAAGAACGCATTTTGACGCCGCTCGGTATGACGCGCACGACGACGACCGTGCGCGATCTCAAAGAAAATTACGCGTCGCCGCACAACGAATCGGGCGGCGGCAAACTGCGCGCGCTGCCGCTCGGCAACATCGACGCCGGCATCGGTCTCGCGGGCTTGAACTCGTCCGTCGCCGACATGGCGAAATGGCTGCGCCTGCAATTGGGGCGCGGCACTTTTGAAGGCAAAGAGATCTTCAAGAAAGAACGTTCGGGCGAGATGTGGCAACAGAACATTTTTATCCCCGTCAACGCTTTTCCCGCCAAAGATGCGCCGACGACGATGTTTAACGGCTACGGGCTCGGTTGGTTCCTCAACGATTACCGCGGCAGAAAGCTCGTTTCGCACACCGGCGGGCTCGACGGCATGATCACGCAGACCGCGCTGCTGCCGTCGGAAAATCTCGCGCTCGTCGTGCTGACGAACAGCGAAACCGGCGCGATCGGCATCATGCGCAACAAGATCCTCGACGTTTTTTTAGACGCGCCGAAACGCGATTGGAACAACGAAGCGCTGGAGCGCGCCAAACAGGGCGCGGCGCGCGACGAAGAAGAAGCGAAAAAAATCGACGCCGCGCGCGTCGCGAACACGAAGCCGTCGCTCGCCATTAAAGATTACGCCGGCACTTACTCGGGCGAGATGTACGGCGACGTGATCGTCACGGAAGAAAACGGCAAATTGGTGATGCGGCTCAAACCGGCGCCGAATTTCGTCGCCGATCTCGAACACTGGCATTACGACACGTTCCAGATCAAATGGCGCGGCTCGGTCAACTACAATTTCCCGCGCGGATGGGTGACGTTCACGATCGACCGGAACGGCAAGACCGACCAATTAAAGATCGACCAGCCGAACAACGATTTTTGGTTCTACGAGCTGGATCTAAAAAGAAAGTGACATGGCTGAATGTTGGCCGAGCCGACAAAGTCGGCCGAAAGTTAGCCGGGTCGCCGAGTTTTGTTAGTTTCAAAGGGTCGGCTGAAATTCTGTTATTTAACACAGTCAACTCGGTCAACTATTCGGTTCTGCAGCCAACTCAGCTTTTACTTTTATCGTCTTAGTTGATACAATCGCGATTTGTCCGAGAAGACAATCTAGTTCGAATCTTCAATAAACAAGGTATTTCAAAAAGATGTTAAAGTTTTTCAGTCGTATGGAAAAGACCAGAAACGCGGTGCTTCTGGTTTTTGGTGTGTTGATGGTCGTCAGTCTCGTCGGCTGGGGCATCACGAGCGTCGTTTCGAATGATCCGCGCACAACGAATCTGGCGGGCAGCACCGAAGCCGCCGCGAAAGTCGGCAGCGAAAAAGTAACGGTCGGCGAAATCGCGCAGCTCAAACAGGGCCGCGCCGGCAGCCTGCCGTCGAAATATTTGATCAACTCGCTGATTAGCCAGCGCCTCGTCGCGATCGAAGCGAACCGTCTCGGCCTGCGCGCGTCGGACGCCGAAGTCGCCGCCGAAATCCGCAAAGGATTGAAAGACGAAAGCGGCAACACGATCGACCAGAAACGCTACGAGGAAAACGTCGCCGCGCAGTACGGCAGCGTCGCCGCTTATGAACAGAGCGTCCGCGATCAGCTGAGCGGACAAAAACTGCAGGCGTTCGTGACTGCCGGCGTGACGGCTTCCGAAGAAGAAGTGCTCAAGGATTTTCAGCGCAAAAATACGAAATTCGACGTCAACTACGTTTCGGTCAGCGTTCCCGATCTCGCGCAGACCCTGACGCCGTCCGACGCCGAGCTGCAGGAATATTTCGAGAAAAACAAAGCGAATTACTACATCAACGCGCCGCAGAAAAAGATTCGCTACGTCTTTTTGAACACCGCGAAAGTCGGCGAAAAAATTCCGCTGAGCGACGAAGAGCTGCGCGCCGAATACGAAAAGATTCCGGCGGACAAAAAGTTTAAGGGCGTCGAAGCCCAGCAGATCGTCCTGCGCGTGCCGAAACCGGAATTCAAGGCGCAGACGCTCGAAAAAGCGCAGCAGCTCGCCGAGCGCGCGAAAAAAGACGGTGCGACCGTTTCGGAAGAAGCCTTCACCGAGCTCGTGCGCGGATACTCGGAAGACGCCGCAACGAAAGCGACCGGCGGCAAGCTGCCGACGCTCGTGCGCGAAAATCCGAATCTCGCGAACAATCCGAACGCCGTGCTGCCGCCGCAGCAGACCGTTCTTCAGATGAAGGAAGGCGAAGTCAGCGAGCCGATCGAAAGCGGCACCAATTACTATATTTTCCGCCGCGGCAAACAGGTCCCGAAAACTTTCGAAGACGCGAAACCGGAGATCGAAATCAGCTTGCGCAACCGCAAGGCTTATTCCGTGACGGCCGATCTCGCGCAAAAGGTCGTCGAAGATTTGAAGCAGACGAAAGACGTGCAGGCGACCGCCGCGAAATTCGCCGCGCAGGCGAATATGAGCACGGCGGAAATGGTGCGCGAAACGCCGTTCGTCAAACCGGGCGACAACGTCGAAAACATCGGCGTATCGCCGCAGTTTGAAGAAGGCATCAAGAATCTCGAAAACGCGAACGACGTCGGCGAACGCACGCCGATTCAGAACGGTTTCGCGATTCCGCTGCTGGTCGAAAGGAAAGACCCGCGCGACGCGACCTTCGATGAGGTCAAAGCGCAGGTCGCCGAAACCGTCAAGCTCGACAAAGCGCGCGCGCAGGTCGAAGAAATCGCGAAACAGATCGCGGCGGGCGCGACCGGAGCGGGCGATTTGGGCTCGGCCGCAACCGCGAAAGGCTTGAAATCGCAGGAGCAGAAAGGCTTCATTCTCGGTTCCCCGCTCGGGCAGGGTCCTTCGGCTTCGACCAGCGAAGCGCTCGAAGACGCGGTTTACGCCTTGAAACCGGGCGAAGTGACGAAAACGCCGCTCAAAGTCGGCGACAACTGGTACGTGGTCGGCGTCACGAAACGCGAGGACGCGAGCATGGACGATTACGCCAAGCAGCGCGACGAGCTGATGCAGACGATGATTCAGCAGCGCCGCAACTCGGTTTTCTCGGACTATCTCGCGGCGGTTCGTCAGAAGATGGAACAATCCGGCGACATCAAGATTTACAACGACGTGCTGGAGAAAATCGACGCCGAAGCCGCCGCCAATCCGCAGGCGCCGCAGTTTCCGGGCTTCCCGCCGCAGTAAAGCTCGAATTTAAGATTCGTAATTTTAAGTTCAAAATCCGAGAGCGTCCTCGTAACGTAAAAATTACGAGGACGCTTTTTTTTAATCTTGAATCTTGAATCTTTAATTTCGAACCGGTTACCACCATCCCAGAATCTTCCACCAAACCAAACCGACGGTCGACCAAATTAAAATATTCAGGACGGACGCGATAAATCCGATCGTCCACCAGTTTCGCTGTTTGACGTAGCCGGTGCCGAAATAGACGGGCGCGGGCGTCGTTCCGTAGTGCGTCAGGCCGGCGCTTAAGTTTGAAAAATACGCGAGCAGCAGGACCGTGACGCCGGCGGGCGCGCCGACTGCGGTGGTGACCGCCAGAAAAGGAATCAGCATCGCCGTGACATGCGCCGTGATCGAGGCGAACGCGTAATGCGCGTAAAAATAGACGAGCAGCAGAAAAGCGAGCGCGAAAATCCAGTGCCAGCCGCTCGTGTAGCTCGCCGTCGCTTCGGCGAAGATTTTCGTAATGCCGGTCTCGCCCAGTGAGCGCGCCATTTGAACGAGGCCGCCGTACCATATAAAAACCTCCCAGGCGTGCGTTTCGTCCGTTAAATCGCGCCATTCGAGAACGTGCGTTAAAAGCAGGACGGCGATGCCGAACAGGGCGACGACGGTCGCGTCGATGCCGTGCAGCTGCGAAGTCGCCCAGAGCGCGACGATGACGACGAAAACCGCGAGCAGGATTTTTTCGTCGCGCCGCACCGCGCCGAGTTTCGCGAGCTCGCCGGACGCGAACCGAACGGCGTCCGGCGTTTCCGTGATTCCGGGCGGAAAAAAGCGGTAAATCATCAGCGGAATGACGACCAGGGAGACGATCGACGGCACGATCGCGCTCACGAGCCAGACCGAGTAATTCAGATCGATGCCGGTCTGCCGCTGCACGAAATCGCGGATGATGACGTTCGAAGCCTGCCCGGTGAGAAAGCTCGCGCAGATGACGACCTCGCACTGGTAGAGCAGGTTCATCAAAAACGTGCCGAGTTTCCCGGCCGTCCCGTCGTCGGGGCGCGAGTCGTAGGTCTCGGAAACGCTGCGGGCGATCGGCAGGATGATACCGCCCGAACGCGCGCCGGTCGACGGAATCGAGGACGCGAGCAGAAAATCCGTGATCACGAGCGAGTAGCCGAGCCCGAGCGTTTTCCTGCCGATGAGCCGCACGAAAACGAGCGCGATGCGGTGCCCCAAGCCCGTTTTGATCATCGCGCGCGACAGAAAAAACGCGGCGAGCACGAGCCAGACGTATTTGTCGGCGTAGCCGCCGAGCGCGGTTTCGATCTTCAGCGCGCCGCACAGGGCGGTCGCGATCACGCCGAGCAGCACCATCGCGCTGCCCGTCAAAGGCTGAACGATCGAGCCGACGATCGTCGCGGTAAAAATCGCCAGCAGCGTCCACGATTCGCGCGTCACGCCTTCCGGAACCGGAGTCAGCACGACCGCGAAACCGGACGCGATGACGATCAGCCAGCGCCACCATGTTTTACTAAGTTCGGTTTTCGCCATAAATGAAGAGGAGAAAAGGGGAAGAGGAGAGAAGGAGACTGTAAACTCCTCTTCTCCTCTTCCCCTTTTCTCCTCTTCTCAATTACTCGCCCAAATAAGCTTCCTTGACGCGCGGGTCGGCGGCGAGCTCGCGCGAATCGCCTTCCATGACGATGCGCCCGGTTTCCATGACGTACGCGCGGTCGGAATGATGCAGCGCGGCGTTCGCGTTCTGCTCGACGAGCAGGATCGTCGTGCCGCCGGCGCGGATATTGTCGATCGCTTCGAAGATCGTGTGCACGACGATCGGCGCCAAACCGAGCGACGGTTCATCGAGCAACAACAGGCGCGGGCGCGACATCAGCGCGCGCACCATCGCGAGCATCTGCTGTTCGCCGCCCGAAAGCGTGCCGGCCTTTTGCTGTTCGCGTTCCTTGAGACGCGGAAACATCGCGAAGCCTTTTTCCATATCTTCGGCGATGCCTTTTTTGTCGTTGCGGATAAACGCGCCCATTTCGAGGTTTTCGCGCACGCTCAAATTGGCGAAAACGCCGCGTCCTTCGGGCGACATCGCGATGCCCATCGGCAGCAGTTTATGCGCCGGCATGCCGCTGATTTCTTTGCCCTCGAACACGACGCGCCCCTGTTTCGGTTCGAGCAGACTGGTGATAGTGCGCAGCGTCGTCGTTTTTCCGGCGCCGTTCGCGCCGATCAAGGTGACGACCTCGCCCTGGTTCACCTGCATGTTTATGCCGGTCAGCGCCTCAATCGCGCCGTAGCTGACGGATACGTTTTCTAATGTAAGCATAAGTCAGTAGTCAGTGGTCGGCGGTCAGTTGAAATCAGATGTTTTATCTGACCGCCGACCGCTGACCACTGGTTGCTAATCTCCCAAATAAGCTTCGATCACCTTCGGATCGTTCTTGATTTCGTGCGGCAGTCCGAGCGCGATCGATTTGCCGTAATCGATGACCTGAATGCG
Organism: Pyrinomonadaceae bacterium; assembly: GCA_036563455.1. Classification (GTDB taxonomy): domain Bacteria; phylum Acidobacteriota; class Blastocatellia; order Pyrinomonadales; family Pyrinomonadaceae; genus JAFDVJ01. Next base: position 21,207 of record DATCMK010000006.1, read on the forward strand.
GTCGCAGACGCCCATCACGACGCGCATGTTGTGTTCGACGAGAATGATCGTCAAATTAAAGCGGTCGCGAATCTGTTTGATGAGCGCCGTCAAATCCTCCTGCTCGGAAGGATTCATGCCGGCCGCCGGTTCGTCTAAAAGCAAAAGCTGCGGGCGCGTCGCGAGCGCGCGGACGATTTCGAGCCGCCGCTGGTTGCCGTACGGCAGGCTCGTTCCGCCTTCGTCACGGTATTTGGCGAGATCGAAGATTTCCAGAAGCTCCATCGCGAACTCGCGGTGTTCGGCTTCGTCCTTGTAATAACGCGGCAGGCGAAAAACGCCGTCGAGCAGCGATTGCTTCGCGTGGCGGTGGCACGCCGTGACGACGTTTTCGAGCACCGACATCGACGGAAAAAGCCGGATGTTCTGAAACGTTCTCGAAACGCCCAGACGCGAAATCTGATACGGGCGCATGCCGTTGACGCGCGTGCCTTTGATAAGGATGTCGCCCGAAGTCGGCTCGTAAACGCCGGTCAGAAGATTGAAGACGGTCGTTTTCCCGGCCCCGTTCGGACCGATCAAACCGAAAATTTCGCCCTGCCCGACGCTCATGTCGAGCTCTTTCACGGCGGTCAGACCGCCGAATTTGATCACCGCCTTATCGGTCTGCAAAATGTAATTTCCGTTATCCATAGTTGATTTTGGATTTTAGATTTTGGATTTCGGATCATTGGATTTCAGGAAATCGAAGCTTTCATATATCTTTGGCTACGATCTGAAATCCAAAATCTAAAATCCAAAATTTATATTACCCTTCCTGATCCTCCGTGCGCTTCGCCTCGGAGTCGTTGGCGATCGGCACGCCGCCCGCCGATCCGACCGCGGCATCGCCCTCGGGACGCGCGCGCGTTCTTCTCAGCCAACTGAGCCCGAACTCGTTGGTGCCGAGGATTCCCTGCGGGCGCAGAATCATCGTTAAAATCAAAATCAAAGCGAAGATCACGAGGCGCAGATCGGCGAACTGGAACGTGGTGCCGCCGACCTGAATCGCCGGCAGAAGCCTGAGAAGCTCGGGCAGCAGCGTGACGATGATCGCGCCCAAAATCGCGCCGGTCATCGAGCCCATGCCGCCGATGACGATCATGATGATGATCTCGAACGATTTGATGAACTGAAAGTCGTTCGTCGAAAGAAATTTATTGTAATGCGCGAAAAGCACGCCCGCGATGCCGGCGAAAGCCGAACCGATGACGAACGACGTCACTTTGTAGCGCGTCACGTTGACGCCCATCGCTTCCGCCGCGAGCTCGTCCTCGCGAATCGAGATGAGCGCGCGCCCCGTATCGGATTTGACGATATTGTGAATGACGGCGACCGTGATGACGGCGAAGATTCCGATCCACAAAAAGTTGGCGTAACCCGGAACCGTGTAGCCGGTCGCGCCGCCGACCGCGTCGATGTTGAGGATGACGATGCGGATGATTTCCGCGAAACCGAGCGTCACGATCGCCAGATAATCGCCTTTGAGTCTCAGAGACGGAATCCCGACCATCAAGCCGGCGAGCGCCGCCACCAGCGCGCCGATCAGGATCGCGATGATCAAAACGACGCTTCCCGCGACCGTTTCGCCCAAAGCGCCGAGCGCGGCTTCGATCGCCTTGCCGTAGGTGACGGTGAAATAAGCCGAGGCGTACGCGCCGACCGCCATGAATCCGGCGTGCCCGATCGAAAACTGCCCCGTGAACCCGTTGATCAAGTTGAGCGAGGTCGCCAGAATGACGTTGATCGCGATGAACGCGAGCAGCCGTCCCTGATAATCGGAAATGCCGATGCCGAAAAATCCCGTCGACGACATCGCCGCGTTCAGAATGTAAAACAGCGCGATGAAAACGATGCCGACAATTATTGATTTAACCCAATTCATAAACTAGTGGTCGGTGGTCAGCGGTCGGCGGTCAGAAATTGTCTTTAACCGACAACTGACCGCCGACCGCTGACCACTGTTTTAAACTTTTTCCTGAACGTTCGACCCGAGCAGTCCCGCCGGGCGGAGCAGTAAGACCAAAATCAGAATCGCGAAAGCGACCGCGTCGCGGTAGGTCGACGGAATGCCGATGTAGCTGCCGTAGCCGACGACGAGCGTCTCCGCCGCGCCGATCATGAGTCCGCCGAGCACCGCGCCGGGAATGTTGCCGATGCCGCCCAGGACCGCGGCGACGAACGCCTTCAAGCCCGTGATGATGCCCATCAGCGGCTCGATTTTCGGATTGTACTGCGCCGTCAAAACGCCGCCGGCGGCAGCCAGCGCCGAACCGAGAGCGAACGTGAACGCGATCACGAAATCCGTATTGATGCCCATCAGTTTAGCCGAGTTCAGGTTAAACGAAACGGCGCGCATCGCCTTGCCGATTTTGGTGTAGAAGATGATGTACTGCAGGAAAATCATCAGCAAAATCGAAACGACGAAGATCAGAATCTGCGAGGTCGAGATCGTCGCGTTGCCGAACAGAGTGATGTTGTTGCTCGGCAGCAGCGGCGGAAACGATTTCGGCGTACCCGAAAAGATAAAGACGAACAGATATTCGATGAGGAGCGACATGCCGATCGCCGTAATCAGCGTCGTCATTTTCGAAAACTTTCTGACCGGGCGATAAGCGAAACGCTCGATCGCCATGCCGATGACCGCCGCGATGATCATCGAACCGAGCAAAGTCACGATAAAACCGACGACCGTCGATTCGCCGCTCGCGAAACCGAGCGAGGTCGCGATGATGAAGCCGGCATACGCGCCGACCATATAAATATCGCCGTGAGCGAAGTTAATCAGGCGCAAGATGCCGTAAACCATCGTGTAGCCGAGCGCGATCAGCGCGTAGATCGAGCCGATGGTCAAACCGTTGATAAGCTGCTGAACAAAAGTATCCATATTCCGTTAGTCCCGAGTCTTGAATCCAAAGTCCAAAGCCGGATTTGAATATCCCTGACTTTGGACTTTGGACTTTTGGACTTTGGACTTATTCACCGTTTTGTTACCGATTAGAAGCGGTGTTCGTCGAAGTTGAGTTGGTTGTCGTCGTCGTGGTCGTCGTCGAGTTCGACGCAGCGTTCGACATCGTATTCGACATCGTATTCGACATCGTATTCATATTCGATGAAGCGTTCGTGTTCGCCGCCGTCGTCGCAGCGGTCGGCGTCATGCCTTCGGGATAGATGGTTTCCTTAAAGGTGAACTTGCTCGCCGCCGGGTCGAGCGCGAGCACGACCGCCGGTTTGACGGCGTTGCGCGTCGCGTCGAGCGAGATCGTTCCGGTCACGCCCGCGAAATTTTTCGTGGCGTTGATCGCGTCTTTAAGCTTCGCGCTCTCGGTTCCGCCGGCGCGTTTGATGGCGTCCGCCAAAACTTTCGCCGCGTCGTACGCGAGCGCCGCCAGAGAGTCGGGCACGACGTTGAATTTCGCCTGGTAAGCCTTCACGAAGTTCTGAATTTCCGGCGCCGGGTTGTCGGCCGAATAGTGGTTCGAAATGAACGAGTTTTTCAGCGAGTCGCCGCCGAGCTTCCAAAGTTCCGGCGAATCCCAGCCGTCGCCGCCTAAAAGCGGCATGTTCATGCCGAGTTCGCGCGCCTGTTTGGCGATGATGCCGACCTGGCCGTAATAGCCGGGAACGTAAAGCACGTCCGGATTCAGATCGCGGATTTTCGTGAGCTGTCCCTTAAAGTCCGGGTCGGTCTGCGTGTAAGCTTCTTTCGCCACGACTCTTCCGCCCTGTTTGGTGAATTCCTGCTCGAAAAACTGCGTCAAGCCCTTGCTGTAATCCGAGTTGACGTCGCCGAGGATGGCGGCGGTTTTCGCTTTCAGGCTGGTCGCGGCGAATTTCGCCATCGTCGAGCCCTGAAACGGGTCGACGAAACAAACGCGCGAGATGTAATCGCCGACTTCCGTGACTTTCACATTCGTCGAGGACGGCGTGATCATCGGGATTTTCGCTTCCTGCGCGACCGGCGCGGCGGCGAGCGAGTTGGTCGAAGCGACTTCGCCGAGCACGGCGACGACTTTGTCCTGATTGACCAATTTCGAGACGACCGTTTTGGCTTGTTCCGGGCGTCCCTGATCGTCTTCGATAACCAATTCGATTTTCTTGCCGTTGACGCCGCCCGCCGCGTTGATTTCGTCGACCGCGAGCTGAATGCCGTTTTTGGTCGATTGTCCGAACGAAGAAGTCTGCCCGGTCAGATCGCCGTAAACGCCGACTTTGATCGTGTCGCCGCTGGTCGTCGTGCCGCCGCCGCCGCTTTTATCGACGCAGGCCGCGCTCAAAAAGATGGAAGTTATCACACAAATAGCTAAAAAGATTCTGGTCATTTCTACCTCAAAGAAAAATTGTTTAGATTTAGATTTGTTACGTTCTGCAATCGGTTTTAAATACGCAAACGATTCAGGGAAAGTTTGTTTAACAGAACATTTTATAATTTATCGTAATAATTATACAAAAAGGCATTATACCTTTTTCATTTGGTATGTCTAATTCATGCCGCTCGGAATTTTTTAAGTTAGACTATTTTTACGAGGAATAATATGGAAAAGAACAATTTGGGAGATATGTCGCCCGCCGATTTCAGAAGATTCGGGCACGAAGTCGTCGATTGGATCGCCGATTACTTCGCGCGGCTCGAATCGTTTCCGGTGCTTTCGCAGAACGAGCCCGGCGATTTGAAGAACGCGCTGCCCGACGAAGCGCCCGAACGCGGCGAAAGTTTTCCACAGATTTTTGAAGATGTGGAAAACTTGATCCTGCCCGCCGTGACGCACTGGAATCACCCGAACTTTCACGGGCTTTTCGCGACTTCGACGAGCTCGGTCGGCGTGTTCGGCGAAATGCTCGCCGCCGCGTTCGACATGAAGGCGATGCTCTGGCGCACTTCGCCCGCCTCGACCGAATTGGAACCGGTCGTTTTGGACTGGCTGCGGCGCATGATGAATCTGCCGGAAGATTTCAGCGGCATCATTTACGACACGGCTTCGATTTCGACCCTGCACGCGCTCGCGATGGCGCGCGAAAAGCTGAATCTCGGCATTCGTGAAAACGGCATGAGCGGGCGCACGGACCTGCCGCTCCTGCGGGTTTACTGCTCGGAACAAACGCACAGCTCGATCGACAAAGCCGCGATCCTGCTCGGGCTCGGAACGAATTCGCTCGTCAAAATCCCGACCAACGCTTCGTTCGAGATGGACGCCGACGCCCTGCGCGAAGCGATCCGCGACGACATCAGCGCCGGCAATCTGCCGATGTGCACGGTCGCGACCGTCGGCACAACCTCGACGACCGCGCTCGATCCGGTCGACCGCATCGCCGACATCTGCCGCCGCAACAATATTTTTCTGCACGTCGACGCGGCGTATGCGGGCAGCGCGGCGATCGTGCCGGAGTTTCGGGAATACTTTAAAGGCATCGACCGCGCCGATTCGATCGTCACGAACCCGCATAAATGGCTGTTCACGCCGTTCGATCTGTCGGTGCTTTACGTCAAGGATTTGGATTTACTGAAAAAAACCTTTTCGCTCGTCGCCGAATACCTGAAAGTCAATGAGACCGTGACGAACCAGATGGATTACGGCATTCAGCTCGGACGCCGCTTTCGCTCGCTTAAACTGTGGTTCGTGATGCGCTATTTCGGGCGGGAAGGTTTGATCGAGAGGATTCGCGAGCATTGCCGCCTCGCGCGCCTTTTCGCCGGTTGGGTCGACGATTCGGAAAATTTCGAAATGCTCGCGCCGGTGCCGTTCGCGCTCTGCTGTTTCCGCGCCGATCCCAAAGGAACCGATGATTTGGACGCGCTCAACGAGCGCATCATGAACGATATCAACGCCTCGGGCGAAGCTTATCTGTCGCATACGAAATTGGACGGCAAATTCACGCTGCGGCTTTCGGTCGGCAGCATCCACGTCGAAGAACGGCATTTACGGAAAGTCTGGGATTTGCTGAACGATAAAGTAAATGAATTGAAATGAACATCACGTTCCATGTTATCGGAAGTTTTGCGACCGCCGCGGTCTTGAATCTGGATAAAGGTGAAAACTGGCTCGCTCCGCGCGCCTTGGCGAAATATCTGGTCGGTTTTACGGTCGGTGTGATCGTTCACGGCATTTTGGATGCATCTCCTCATCAGTATCCGCTGACTTCAAAAATTGATGTAATTTTAGCGGCGCTGCTGCTGCCTCTGTTTCTGCTCGTTTCGCAAAAACAAAATTTGCTGCTGATTTTGTTTTGTTATGCCGGTTGTGTCTTTCCCGATGTTGTCGATTTAGGTCCCGCAATGGTTGAGAAATATTTTCAGATTTCTCTGCCGCGATTGTCGTTTAGACTATTTCCGTGGCACTTAAAACAATACTCCGGCTCGATTTACGACGGCAGCCGAGCGGTCGAATCGGCGTTTTATCATGTCTCATTTTCGCTGATTTGTCTTAGTTTGCTTTTCGCTAATCGAAAAAGTTTTTTGAAGGTTTGAAAAAGAATGAAATTCGTTAAAGAAACAATCATCAAAGCCGCGCCGGAACGCGTTTTCGCTTTTCACGAGCTGCCCGACGCCTTCGAGCGGCTCGTGCCGCCGTGGGAAGACGTGAAGGTCATCCAGAAAGCCGACATTTCGGAAATCGGCTCGCGGACGATCATCGAGCAGAAGATTTTCAAGGCCTTTCCCTCGCGCTGGGTCGCCGAGCATACGCGGTACGAGCCGCCGCGCCTTTTCGAGGACGTGCAGATTTCCGGCCCGTTCAAGGCGTGGCGGCACCGCCACATCGTTTTGCCGCATCCGGCGGGCGCTGTTCTGCGCGACGAAATCGTCTTCGAACCGCCGCTCAAAGCGCTCGGGCGGCTCGCGATGCCGCTCGTCGTGATGCCGCGCATCAAAAAAATGTTCGATTACCGCCACGATGTCACGCGCCGCTGGTGCGAAGCGCAATCGGACGCGGATAAACACGGAAAAGCGGATTTTCGCGGATAAATCATTAAAATAAAATCCGCGGGAATCCGCCTCGACCCGCCCGATCCGCGTCCTATTTCGCCGCCGCTTCCTGCGGGTTATTCTGCTCGAACCATTCGATGATCTGCGGATACAAGTCGGCGAGCGTCTGACCGGGTTTCCGGTTTTTGTAGAGCTCGATCAGAAACTTATCGAGCTTGGCGAACTGCGGAAAGCCGCGCCGCGCGGTCATCATTTCGTCGATCGCCGCGATGAGCGGCGCCTGTTCCTCCGCGGGCACGTAATCGACGATCCTTAGAGAAACCAGCGCCCAGTTCATATATTCGTTGAACGCCGCGTTCCCGCCGTAGTAGTTCGCGCCCATTTTTTTATCGACCCAGAAATCGCGGTCGGCGATGGCCTTTGAAATTCGCCCGGCGTATTTGTCGGCTTCCGGGTTGATGTAGCCGTGATTGATCTCGGTGAAAACGATGTTGCCGCGAAAGATTATCTGGGCTCGTTCCGACACTTTCCGGTCTTTCGCGTAGCGCGCCCAATCCTGCGGGTACGGAAAATTGACATGCGGCTGCAGTTCCTTGAAATCGTTGCTTTCAAACCAGTTCGTCGATTGGTTGTAGGCGACGAGCGGCGAAAAAATGATGTTGTAAGTGTCGTAATCGTTCGACGCGGGAAAATTTTTATCGAGCCAGCGCTTCATCTCGGCGATGTTCGCCGTCTCGCGGTAAAACTCGATCTGCGCGTCGTAAGTTTTCCGGTTTTTCTTATAAAACTTGCGGAAGTTGGTCGCGTCGGCAAACGACTGCAGTTCGGCTAAAAACGGGCGCAAAGTATTCTTTTTGCTCCAGCCGGTGCGGTCGAACGTTCTGCTCGGAACGATTTTTCCCGTTTTATCGAACTCGAACGCGTAGGCGTTCATTTTCAAATTGAAATACTGCTGCTTTTTAAGCTCGGCGTCGAGCGCCGCGAGCAGCGGATGATTTCGATACCCGTCGAACCACGCGCGCACCGCTTTGTAATAATCCGAGTTTTGATAAACGAGATTTTTGTCACCGATGCCGGTCGGCGTCAGCGCGATCGCGACGTTGACGAGTTCGTAAACTTCCGGGATTTCGATGAAAGTCTTTCCTTTTCGCGCGGCGCGGTATTTCTCGTCGAAGACGGCGGCCGGTACGAGGCGCGTGCCGACGATTTGCGTGTAGCAGAGCGCGTCGCCTTTTCGAATGATGAAATCGTATTTCTTTCCTTCTTCGACCTCGAAACTGATCGAATCGACATCCGTCATAAAAATCACCTTATGCGGCTTGCCGCCGACGAGCTCGGCTTCGTAAACGTCCGGTTTGGCTTCCGGCGCGAGCGTCCATCCGTTTTTCTTTAGATTCGCGCCGTCCTGGATGCTGACGACGTCCGTATTCGATACGATGACCGGTAAATCCGCCGCCTCCTGCGCGTTCGCGCCAAAAGTTAAAAGAATGAGTGCGATGAATAATTTGATGGTTCTCATTGTTTTGATGATTAAAGTATGAATTTCGAAGCGCCTCGAGCGGCGTTTCGAAAAATTAAAACACCGCAAATATGCGATATATGACAACAATTTGCGCGCGATCTGGTAAAATCGTTTTGATTTTGGATTTTAGATTTTAGATTTTGGATTTGCGTTCGGATTAAGGAAAGCGGTTCTTTATCTAAAAATGTTTTCGTCCGAGAATCGGTCAAAAGCTGAACGCGAAGGTTCATTACCCGAATCAATCCAAAATCCAAAATCTAAAATCCAAAATCATGTTGACCCATATCGTTTGCTGGAAATACAAGGCGGAAACTTCGGAAGCGGAGCGCGCCGAACACGTGCGCGCGCTGCGCGCATTGGCGGACGTCATTCCGAACATTCTAAGTTTCTCGGTCGGGCGCGACATCCTGCAGCTCGAACGCTCGTTCGACACCGGGCTCGTCGCCACCTACCCCGACCGCGCGGCGCTCGATTTTTACACCGACCATCCCGCTCATCAAGCCGTCGCGGCGATGGGCAAAAGGATCGCCGAAAAGGTCGTTTCGGTCGATTTTTTGAACGATTAAACGTTCGCTCGCGGCGGCGCTGAAAGCGGCGTCGAATCGAAGTCGGTCATACTTTTTCGCGCGGGCAAACGTATTTCCGCTTTGCAACATCTTAAACTGCGAAACCTTTTATAGAATTTTTAAGTTACGGTAAATCAATGAAAAATATTAGAGAAAACATTTTTCGGATGTTTGGAGTCGCGGCGGTCGCTCTTTTTTTGACTTTCACAACTGCTTCCGCGCAGCAGGTTCAGCGCGCCTCTTACGATATTTCCGACTATAAAATGGACGTTTCGCTCGCGCCGAACGAAAACAAGCTTTCGGCGACCGTCGACGTCACGTTCACGCCGGCGGCCGAAACGCGCAACGTCGCTTTCGAGCTCAACGGCTCGCTGAACGTCGAAAACGTCGCGCGCGTCGGCGCGTCGGCGACGATTCCGACCACGAAACCCGCCGGCAAAACGACGCCGAAACCGGCGGCCCCGACCGTCGGCGGCGGAACCGTGACTTTCGTGCAGGACCGCGTCGGCGTTTCCGATCTCGGTCCGAGCGTGAAGGTCGACCTCGGCGAAACGATCGCCGCCGGCACGCCCGTAACTTTGCGCTTCAAATACAGCGGCGTGATGGTCACGGCGGAAGGCGGACCGCTTTTGACGAAACGCCTCGCCTACGTCGGCGCCAACAACGGTTACCTGATGTACGCCGCGCGCTGGTTTCCGTTTCACGATTACGCCGCCGACCGCGCCACGTCCGATATCTCGATCTCGATTCCGACCGGCTACACGCTCGCCGGTTACAGCGATCTGCCGGTCACGAACGCGGGCGGAAAATACCGTTTCGTGCAGAACAAACCGGCGCTGATCGGCAATTTCACCTACGACCGCTACACGACGCGCAGCCTCAAATTCGGCGAGTACGATCTGCAGTTTTACACGAAGGCCGCGAACGACGCGCTCGTTCAGCAGTACGCCGAAACGCTCGGCAAGGCGCTCGATTTTTACACGAAAAGATACGGCGCGCCGAACGGCGGCAAAAAGTTGATCGTCGCGCAGATCGACGACGACTCGCTCGAATATTACTCGGCGCAGGGCATGATCTTCATGGCGAGCCGCCTGTTCGACGAATCGCGCGATTCGGTCGAAGAACGCCTCCAGCGCGAAGCCGCGATGCAGTGGTGGGGCTTGACCGTCGGTTTGAAATCGTTCGACGACGCGTGGCTTTCGCAGGGGCTTGCGGAATACAGCGCCTACGCTTTGCGCGAAAGCACGCTGACCGGCGCGCAGCTCGAAAACCTGCGCCGCGAGCTGCTCGAAAAAGCCTTGACGTTCGAGCAAACCGCATCTCTGCTGCGCGCGCCGTCGAACCTCGACGATCAGTCGACCGCTTATCAGTACATCATGTATTCGAAGGGCGCGATGGTTTATAAATTATTGCGCGACACGCTCGGCGAGCAGAAATTCAATCAACTGATCCGCACGTTCCTCGACCGCTACCGCGACAAGAACGCGTCGGTCGACGATTTCGAAAAACTGACGAACGAAGTCGCCGGACAGAACATGCGCTATTTCTTCGCGCGCTGGGTCGAAGGCACGGGCGTTCCGGAATTCAAGTCCGATTACCTGATCATCCGCACGCGCGCCGGCAAATTCATCACGCGCGGCACCGTGCGGCAAAACTACGACAATCTGCGCCTGCCGCTCGAAATTCAGCTGCGTTCGGAAGGCGGCGACGGCATGAAGACCGTCACCGTGCAGGTCGACGAATCGAGCGCCGATTTCAATATCGAATCGGACGGCAAACCGCTCGAAGTGATCATCGACCCGAACTACAAAATCCTGCGGATTTCCGACGATTTGAAGGTTTCCTCGATCGCGCGGCGCGGCATCGAGCAGTTCAAGGACGGCAATTTCGTCGAAGCGCAGCAGCAGTTCGAAGCGGCGTTAAAGCTCGACCGCTCGAACGCGTGGATTTATTATCACCTCGGACTGCTGTTCCTGCAGCAGCGCAATTACGATCTCGCGATCGATAATTTCAAAGCCGTCCGCGATCTCGGCGCGCAGGGCTCGGCGCGTCCCGCCTGGCTGCACGTCTGGGCGCTGATCAAAATGGGCAACGCCTACGACGCGAAAGGCGACCGCGCGCGCGCGACCGACGCTTACGACCGCGCGGCGGCGCTCGGCGACAACTACGACAACGCGCAGGACGCCGTTCAGAAATATAAGGCGACGCCTTACGACCCGAAGGAAAAGCCGAGCACGACGGCGATCAAGTAACTCTTCAGTTCAAAAGCAGATAAAAAGGCGAGTTTTAACGGACTCGCCTTTTTTATCGTCAAAAACGGAACGTTTGAAGAATCGTTTCGGCGCTCGCTGAAAAATGATACATTAAACTTCTATTTTATTGATTAAAGGTTTCTGAAATTATGGATACACAAAAGGCGGTCCGCGAACACCTGCTCGAACTGCTCGAAGGAAAATCGGCGCATATCGATCTGGAAACCGTTTTGCGGGAATTTCCGGTCGACGAGATCAACACGCGGCTCGAAAACGCGCCGCACACCGCTTGGGAACTGCTCGAGCACCTGCGCATCGCGCAGCGGGACATCGTCGAATTCAGTTATAACGCGAGTCACGTTTCGCCGGAATTTCCCGAAGGTTACTGGAACAAATCGGAAGGCACGCCGGAAGATTGGACGCGCTCGTGCGAGCAGGTGCTGCACGATCTCGAAAAGATGCGCGAAATAGTCCGCGACGAAAAAACCGATTTGCTCGCGAAAATCGCGCACGGCGACGGGCAGACGGTTCTGCGCGAAGCGTTGCTCGTCGCCGACCACGACGCGTATCACCTCGGGCAAATCGCGTTTCTGATGCGGGCGCTGGAAAAATAACGGAAAAATAGAGATGACGAATTTCCTGATTTACGGCGCGAACGGCTACACGGGCGAACTCGTCGCGCGTTTTGCCGCCGCGCGCGGGCTCAAACCGATCATCGCCGGCAGAAACGCGGAAAAGATCGAAACTCTGGCGAAACAATTCGGTTTCGAGTTCCGCGTTTTCGATCTCGACGACGCGGCGAAACTCGACGCCGCCCTGCGCGAAGTCGAATTCGTTTTGCACTGCGCCGGACCGTTTTCGCTGACTTCGCGCCCGATGGTCGAAGCGTGTCTCCGCACCGGGCGGCATTATCTCGACATCACGGGCGAAATCGCGGTTTTCGAAGAGATGGCGGCGCGCGACGAAGCGGCGAAAAAGGCCGGCGTCATGATCATGCCGGGCGTCGGGTTCGACGTCGTGCCGTCCGATTGCCTCGCGCGGCATCTGAAAAACCGCCTGCCGTCGGCGAACAAGCTGACGCTCGCTTTTTACGGCGTCGGCAAAATCTCGCACGGCACGCAGGCGACGATGACGATGAACGCGGGGAACGGCGGCGCGATCCGGAAGAACGGCGTCATCGAAAACGTTCCGGCGGCGTGGAAAACGCGGGCGATCGATTTCGGCGAAGTACGAAAAACGGGCGTCACGATTCCGTGGGGCGACGTCGCGACGGCGTTTTATTCGACCGGCGTTCCGAACATCGAGGTTTACACGGTCGTTCCCGAGCCGCAGTTGAAATTATTGAAACTGAGCCGTTATCTCGGCTGGCTGCTCGCGACGAAAACGCTGCAAAGCATTCTGCAGAAACAGATTCCGGCGGGCGGTCCGTCGGACGAGGAACGCGCGCGCGGAAAAACCTATCTTTGGGGCGAAGCGAGCGACGAGGCGGGAAACAATGTCGAAGCGCGCCAGACCGGACCGGAAGCCTACACGCTGACGGTTTTAACCGCATTGCTGATCGCGGAAAAGATTTTGAACGGGAATTTTCGCGCGGGTTTTCAGACGCCGGCGAGCTGTTACGACGCGGATTTGATTCTTGAAATCGAAGGCGTCGGGCGCGAAGACGTTTAAAGAGTACGAAGTCGGGCGTTCAAAGCCGGAAAACGAATTGAGTTTGGGCTTTGGACTCTCGACTCCGGACTGAAATTAAGCGGCTGTTTCGAACAGCGCCAGGATTTGTTTGCCTTCGCTCGAACGCGGATCGATCGTGCGCAGGTGTTTTTGTCCCTGCATTTCCCAGATCGCCGTGACCGCGCCGTCTTTTTCGACCGCGTGGTACGAAACGTCTTCCGTATTCTGAGCGTTTTCCTGATTCTGCGCGTTTGTTTCTTCTGCCGCGCCGGTTGCGTTTTCTGCCATGTGCTTTTAAAAATCTCCTTGAATTATTTGTGTAATAAAATTGTTAATCGTACACAAATTCTTACATATTTGGCAAAAGATTGTCGAGTTTGGGAAGGTCTTAATTCGATTCGACCGCGAAATTCGAAGCGGTTCGCCCGGCAATCCGACCGCTTTGCTTTTTACTTTTTTTCTTTAACCTTCTACCCTGATTATTTATGAACGCACTTGAACATCCGTACTGGGTCTGGATTCTTTTCTTCGCCATCGTTCTGATCGCGCTGTTCGTCGACATCGGCATCGTCAACCGCCAGGCTCATATCCCGTCGCGCAAGGAGACGTTTACCTGGAGCATCGTCTGGGTTTCGCTCGCGCTGCTTTTTAACGGGTTCGTCTACTGGCAGGTCGGCACGCATTACGGCGACTGGAATCTGGCTTTCAGTCAGGCGAAATTGTTTCTGACCGGCTATCTCATCGAATTGTCGCTGTCGGTCGACAATCTGTTCGTCTTTCTGCTGATCTTCAACTTTTTCAAAGTCCCGAAGAAGTATCAGCACCGCGTGCTTTTCTGGGGAATCATGGGCGCGCTCTTCATGCGCATGATCATGATTTTCGCCGGCGCCGAGCTCGTCGAGCGTTTTCACTGGATCATCTATTTGTTCGGCGCGTTTTTGATCTACACGGGCATAAATATGTTCGGCGACGAGGACGAGCATTTCGAACCGCACGAAAGCTGGCTCGTCAAGCTCGTTACGCGCTACGTGCGAATTTCCAAACATTACGAGGGCGATAAATTCTTTATCATGGAAAACGGCGCGCGCACCGGCACGATGCTGCTGCTGGTTTTAATCACCGTCGAAGTGACCGACCTCGTTTTCGCCGTCGATTCGATCCCGGCGATCTTCGGCATCACGACCGACCGTTTTCTCGTTTACACTTCGAACATCTTCGCGATCCTCGGTTTACGCACGTTTTTCTTTCTGCTCGCCGACCTCGCCGACCGTTTTCACTACCTGAAAGTCGGTCTGGCGTTCATCCTGACCTTCATCGGCGCAAAAATGCTCTTGCCTCTTTTGGCGGAAGTGTTGATAATGTTAGTTGGCGAAGGCGGCAATTCAACTTTCGCACAGTTCCTGCAAAGATATAAAAATCACGAATTCGAACAAGCGGTTATCAATATCTCTCTCGGCGTCGTCGTCGGCGCGATCGCCATCTCAATTATATTGTCGCTGATTTTCCCTAAAGAAAAGAAGGAGGACGAAGCAGCCGAAACTGTCGAAGAAACGCCGGAATCAAAAGATTCCGCATCCTAAATGGAAAACAAGTATCGCAAATTTTACGTCGAATGGTGGAACATCAAGCGAAGCACGATTTACCGGCTCGCGGCGATATTTGTTTTTTTCGGCATTTTGGGATTCATCGGCTGGGGCGTTCTCAAAAACAATTGGCTCATCGCGCAGCCCGAAGCGACCGAGGCGCCGAAAGACGCGGCGAAAGTCGTTTCGTTCGAAGGCGACGTGCGCATCATCCGGGCGGCGACGCGCGAAACGATTCTCGTCACGCGACCGACGTTTATTTCCGCCGGCGACACGATTCAAACCCAGGCGGACGGACGCGCGAAAATCGAGATGATCGACGGCTCGGCGCTCTCGATTCGTCCGAATTCGACGGTCGTCATCCGCGACAGCAATTCGCTTTTCGGCGGACCGAACGTGCGCGTCACGCTCGACGACGGGCAGATCAACGTCCGCACCGAAGATCAGCCGGAAAACACGCAGAACGTCGTCGAAGTGCGCGAGTCGGAAAACAAGATCAACCCGCAGACCGACGCGAGCTTCGGCATCAACCAACAATCGGGCGGCGGCGAAATCCGCATCAGCCGCGGCTCGGTCGAAACGACCGTCGGCGGCGAAAAAACCGTCGTCAAGGAAAACGAGTACGCCGCGCTCAGCAGCGGAAAGCTTTCCGACAAGGAAAAACTCATCGCGCCGCCCGTTCACAATTCGCCGTCTTCGAACGAGCAGCTGGTCGGCTCTTTGAGCGGCGCGGCGGACATCGTTTTTCGTTGGCAGAGTCCGGACGTGACTTCGGCTTTGACTTATAATCTGCAGATCGCCAAACTGCCCTCATTCGCCGCCGATTCGATGGTCATCGAGCGTCAAAGCTTGACGAGTCCGAGTTTCACGCTCGGCGGGCTGCTGCCCGGCACTTATTACTGGCGCGTCCTCGCGACGTCGAGTTCGGGGCAGGCGAGCAACTGGAGCGAGCACTGGAAATTCACGGTCGTCAAACGCGAAGGCAGCACGGCGATCGCCGCCGGCGCCTGGCAGGTCGAATCGCTCGGCGGAACGGTTTACCGGCTCAGCGGTAAAACGCAGCCCGGCGCGACCGTGCGCGCGCAGGGCAAACAAACTTTCGCGACCGGCGACGGTTCGTTCCTCTTACAAATCTCTTCAAACACGCCGCAAACCACCGTCGAGATCAGCGACGACCGCGGCAACCGCAGCAGTTTCGTTATGAATTTAACCTCGGGCAGAATCGTCAGGCAGTTTTGATCATTGGTTCATTGATTCATTTTCGGAATGTAAATGACTAAATGACTAAATGAATAAATGAATCAATTCGCTCGTTGTGATAAATTTAAACTTGATGAGTGCAGGTCATTCACATTCGCATTCACACGAACGGCACGCCGCGGGAAGCATCCAAAAACTGAAACTCGCGCTCGTTTTAACGTCCGTTTATATGTTCGCCGAGGCGATCGGCGGATGGTTCGCCAATTCGCTCGCCCTGCTGGCGGACGCCGGACACATGCTGACGGACGTCGCGGCGATGGCATTAACGCTCGCCGCGATCTGGTTCGCGGCGCGCCCCGCGACGGCGAAAAAAACCTTCGGCTATTACCGTCTGGAAATTTTAGCGGCGTTCGTCAACGGCATCGCGCTCGTTTTGATTTCGCTCTGGGTGATTTACGAAGCCGTCGAACGCTGGAACGCGCCGCCCGAAATCAAAGGCTTCGAACTGACGCTGATCGCCGTCGGCGGGCTCGTCATCAACCTGATCTGCGCGTATCTTCTGCACGGCGATCACGAACACGATCTGAATATGCGCGGCGCGTGGCTGCACGTCGTCGGCGACGCGCTCGGTTCGGTGACGGCGATTCTAGCCGGCGTTTTGATCGTCGCGTTCGGCTGGGTCTGGGCGGATGCCGTTTCGAGCGCGCTGATCAGTTTGATCATCATCGTCGGAGCGTGGAACTTGATTAAGGAATCGGTCAATGTCCTTTTGGAAGGCACGCCCGCGCACATCAACTTAAAGGCGGTCGAAGAAACGATCCGGCAAACGAAAAACGTCGAAGACGTGCACGACCTGCATGTTTGGACGATCACATCCGGCATGGAAGCCCTGAGCGTGCACATCATTCACCGCGACGAGGTTTCGCAGAAAGAACTGCTCCGAACGGTCCGTCAACGCCTGCACGACGAATTCGGCATCGACCACCTGACGATTCAGCTCGAATCACTCGAAACCGAACGGCAAGCCGCGCACCCGTGTTTTTCGGGCGCGAATTGCTTCGATTCGGAAGTAAAAATCAGGGCGACGAATAATTAAAATTGTGCTCGCGAAACACACGAAATACGCTAAATACTTAAAGATTTGTTTGCTGTTCGTGTCTTTCGCAGGCAAATAAAAATATGCCGACCATTGCGCTCCGTTACGGAAAAACTCAAATTCCCTTCCGCTTCGACGAGAGCCGCTTCGAAATTTTAGGCGGCGAAGAAAACTCGGCCTCGCTCTCGGACGCAGAAATCGGCGCGCGGCTCGACGCGCCGATCGCCTCCAAGCCGCTTGAAGAAATCATCCATGAAGGCGAAAGCGTTTTGATCGTCGTGCCGGACGCGACGCGGCAGACGGCGTGCGCTTCCGTCGTGAACCTGCTCGTCCGCCGCCTGATCGCGAACGGCACGATGCCGTTCGACATCCGCATCATCTTCGCGACCGGCATTCACCGCCGGGTCACCGACGAGGAAAAGCGCGAGCTGCTGACGCCGTTTATTTTCCAGCGCATCAAAACGCTCGATCACGCCGCGAAGGATTTGATGCGGATCGCCGGGCTCGAATCGCAGCGGTTCGTGCGCTTCGGCGAAATCGACGGCGCGCCGATCGAACTGAACCGCGCGCTCGTCGAGCACGATCACGTCGTCATCGTCGGCGGCGTCGCGTTTCATTACTTTGCCGGCTTTACCGGCGGGCGCAAACTCGTCTGCCCGGGACTCGCTTCCGCCGCGACGATTGCCGCGACGCACGCGCTCGCTTTCGACTGCGCGGCGAAATCGCGCCGCGCCGGCGTCGGGACGGGGCTTTTGGACGGCAATGCCGTGCACGAAGCTTTTATGCAGGTCGCCGAGAAAATAAACCCGTCGTTTTCGATCAGCTCGATCACGAACGAAAAAGGCGAAGCGACCGGAATTTTCGCCGGCGACTGGCGCGCGGCGCACCGCGCGGCGTGTGATTTTTACGCGGCGCGTCACACGCTCGAAATCGCGGAAAAACGCGATTTGGTGATCGCTTCCGCCGGCGGCGCGCCGCACGATCTGAACATGATCCAGGCGCATAAAGCATTGGAAACGGCGTCGCACGCCTGCCGCGAAGGCGGCACGATCGTGCTTTTAGCCGAATGCGCCGACGGGCTCGGACGAAACGATTTTCTCGAATGGTTCGAAGCCGAAAACTCGGAAAAATTAGCCGAAAACCTGTGCGCCCGCTATCAGGTCAACGGTCAGACCGCGTGGTCTCTGCTTAAAAAAGCCGAACGCTTCAACGTGCAAATCCTTACTTCTCTGCCGGAAAACGAAACGCGCCGGATGCGTCTGCACAAGGCGCGGTCGCTGGACGAAGTTTTGTACGGTTTCGATAAAAATGCGAAGGGCTACATTCTGCCCTTCGGCGCGAAGGTTTCGATTAAAAAATCAAATTGACGGCGAGCCGATGAGAGACTCCGAATAACTGCGGAAAGTTTAATTCCGGCTTCGCGACGCCGCTTCCTGCTTGCGCCGCTCCCATTCTTTTTCGAGCGCGTCCAACTCTTTTCCCGGTTCGAGGTACGTGCGCGCCAGAGTTTTGAAAGCCAGATCGAATGGAAAAGGATAATAAACCAGTCTCTTCAGCACGTTTAATCTACCGCCGCGCGCTTCCGTCGTTGCCAATCGCGCAAGATCTTTTTGCAGTTTGAATTGCAAAGGCCCGTGCCGAGCGTCGAAACTTGCCTGCTCTTCGGGCGTTTGCGGGCTTTTTACGGTAAATCCGGCGTAATCGAAAATCGAATCGGCGGTCGCTCGAAATTTTTCGTTCAGATCGCTGCGAATGATGCTGCCTTTATTACGGAAAGCGGTTTCGAGCCGGGTTACGGAATCGGTCGCGTCCCGCTTTTTATAAACGGCAGCGTCATAAGCGATGACTCTGAACTGCGAACCGATCGGGAAACTTTTTTGTAAATTCGTCAGCCCCTGCTTGGTGCACCGCCATCAGCGTCAGCGGAAAAACTTCATAATAGACGGCCATCTGCGGTGCGGAGACGTATTCGGTGACTTTTACCCTGATGCCCTCGGCGCCGGAGAAATTATCGGGGATTTCGGATTCGGCGGCTTTGATGATTTCGACGACTTCGCCGATAAAAACGTAGTTCGTCGCTTTGAAAGCTTCTTTTCGGTAAAGAGGTCTGCTCGATAACAGCGGCTGAGCGTCGGGATCGTCACGAACGGGAAGCGCCGCCGTTGAGCAACCGTAAACGACGGGAGCGAAAATCAAAAAAACGAAGGTGAATATAAGTTGCCGCATCATCGCTCATTAAGATTTTTTCAACTCGAAGGTGCGCGCGATCGAATCGGTCTGATTGCGGATGGAAAGAAGTTTTTGCTTTTCAGCCGTAAAGCGCAGGACATAGACGGTCGTCGGATTCGCTTTCAGAAAATAATATCTGCCGCTCATGTTTCTGCCCGAACGGATGAATTCGAAATTAAACGCCGTGCCTTTCAGGTTGCCGGCGAAATTTTCCTCTTTGCCGGCGACGTAGCCCTGCAGAAATTTCAGTTTCTCTTCCTCGCCCGCGACGATCTCCGACATCAGCTCGTCGGCTTTGACGGAAAGTTTTCGGATTTCCAGATAACCGCCGGAACGGTCGCCGTAAACGTACTCGACGTTCGGGCTCGTGATCGAAGGCTTGGCGGTCATTTTCCAGGTCGCGTTCGGCAGATCGAACGTGTATTCGACGTTGGCGTCGCTGAACTGCGAGGTCTGCGCGAGCGCGGAGGCCGCTAAAAACAGACCGAGAACGGCGGAAAACAAAAACGAGAACTTGTTTAACTTCATAACTTTTATTTCCTTCGGGTCAAGATTACCTGCGTATTATAAACGATTTTCCGGCAAACTTCGATTTTTTAGATGGATTTTGTCCGTCGTTAGTTGTTCGCGGCTCATGGTTTTTATTTACCTATGACGTTTGTTTCGATCGATTTGCAGAGAACGACGAATAAGCCGGAACGAACCAACTTTTTTTCGCCCTTTTTAAAGCTCGCAGCGTCTAACAAAACAGAACTTTTTCGCCCGCCGGCGGAAGCGACCATAAATTTTCGAGGTTTAAGCAATGACAGGAAGAAATTTGTCGATCCACAAAATCACCGCCTTTTTGATGATTTTCGCGCTGTGCGCGCCCGCTTTCGCGTTCGGCGGCGGTTCCGACGCGAAAAAAGCGAAGCCGCTCACCGAAGACCAGAAAATTCTGCACGTTCTCAACCGCCTCGGTTTCGGCGCGCGTCCCGGCGACGTCGCGCGCGTCAGAGAAATGGGCTTGAACAAATACATCGACGCGCAGCTCGATCCGAACGCGATCGGCGACGCGTTCGCCGAATCGAAAGTGAAAAACCTTGAGATTTTCAATCTGACGACCGCGGAAGTCTTCGCGAAATACCCGAATCCCGGCGCGCTTTTGCGCCAGCTCGAAGGCAGGAAAAATAATCAGAGCCAATCCGAGAATCAGGCGGCCGAGGGACAGACGACGGACAAAGACCGTCAGGAACGACAGGCGAAACTGCGCGAATATTACCGCGAATACGATCTTCGTCCCGCCAGCCAGCTCGTACCGCAAATCACGGCGAACCGCGTCCTGCGCGCCGTTTACTCGGAAAAACAGCTGCAGGAAGTGATGGTCGATTTCTGGCAGAATCATTTTAACGTTTACTCGGGAAAAAACGCCGTGCGCTGGTACATTCCCAGTTACGAGCGCGACGTGCTGCGCAAAAACGCGCTCGGCAATTTTAAGGATTTGGTCGTCGGGACGGCGCAGCATCCGGCGATGCTGTTTTTTCTCGACAATTTTCAGAGCGTTTCGCCGAACGCGCAAGCCGGCAAAGGCAACGGACGGCTCCAGAAAAGACTGCAGAACGGTCAGTTGACCGAACGGCAACGCGAAAGAATCAAAGAACGGCGCGGTTTGACGGACGAACAGCTCGACCAGCGGATCAAACAGATGCAGAATCAACCGCGTCAAAAACGCGGCATCAACGAAAACTACGCGCGCGAATTGATGGAGCTGCACACTTTGGGCGTCGACGGCGGTTACACGCAAGCCGACATCGTCGAAGTCGCGAAAGCGTTTACCGGCTGGACGATCGCCGACCCGCGCGGTTACCGGCGCGCGGCGGCGAACGAGATCAGGGGCGTCGAAAACCGGGCGCTCGATCGTCTGCAGCGCCAGGCCGGAATTCCCGACGACATCGAATCGGGCGAATTTTATTTCAACGAAAAATGGCACGAACCCGGAACGAAAACCGTTCTCGGTCAGAAGATCAATGAAGGCGGCATCAAGGACGGCTTGAAAGTGATCGACATCCTCGTCGCGCATCCCTCGACCGCGAAATTTATCGCCCGTAAACTCGCCGTCAAATTCGTCAGCGATGATCCGAGCGAAGCGTTCGTCGGACGCGTCGCGAAAGCTTTTCAGCAGTCGAAAGGCGACATCAAAACGACCTTGAAAGCGATTTTCACCGACAAGGAATTCTTCGCGCCGGAAAATTACCGCGCGAAGATCAAAACGCCGTTCGAACTGGCGGTCAGCGCGATCCGCACGATCGGCGCGGACACGAATTCAAGCCCGGCGATCCTCGCGATGCTCAGAAAACTCGGCGAAGTTCCTTACGGCTATCAGGCGCCGACCGGCTATCCCGACACGGCGGCGGATTGGGTCAACGCCGGCGCGCTGCTCGAAAGATTGAATTTCGCGGTCGCGCTCGCCTCGAACCGGATTCCGGGCACGAAAACCGATTTGAAGATTTTCGAAGGCAAAGACAAAGCCGCGGTTCTCGACAAAACGATCGCGGTCGTGCTCGCCGGCGACGTTTCGCCGAACACGCGCGCGACGCTTCTCAAACAAATCGAACAGCCTTTGCCGGAAGTAAAAGCGCCGGACGAAACGGAAGAAGAACCCGAAACAACGAATGTGCGGCGGCAAGGCGGCAAAACGAATCGCCGAGCGCGTCTTTTAGCGCCGAGCGGCAACCCGGAAGTCTTTAAGGTCGTAAGTTTGGTTCTCGGAACGCCGGAATTCCAGCGTCAATAAAATAAAATTTCAAAATCCGAAAAAGCCGTGCAAACTTTGGCGGCTTTTTCGGATTCTTATAAACTCTCGCCCTTTGACTCTTCCCTTTTTTTCTCTTCCCGATTTCAAAACAAGGAGAAAATTATGCCTGAGCAGGATAACAATATATCCATCGTTGCCGTATTCGTTTTTGTCACCGGCTGTCTGCTGTTTATCGTGGAAATTTGCGTCAATTCGTAGCCGATTCTTATTTCTCGCCTTCGTACAAATCCTTTTTGGCGAAGCCCTTTTTGACGACTTTCCGCAAAGCCGTTCGAATGTCGCTGTCGACTTTCGTGACCAGCCGGCGCACGGTTTGTTCGGGCCGCGCTTGAAAATAGGTGACGTGCGAAGTTTCGTAGCCGTTCGGCGAATGCGGCGAGAAGTAATAGTTCGACACGCAGCAGCGCGCGCCTTCGCCGCGGACTTCGTTGACGGAATGGTACGATTTATCGTTCGTCGCCATTAAAACCAAACGATTGAAAAGGCTCGGGATCTCGATCGCTTTTGTGACTTCCGTGTCCCAGAGTTCGAGATTGCCGCCGTTTTCCGGTTTCCAGCCGGGCGTCACGTAATACAGCAAATTTAAAACGCGGTAGTATTTCTGCTCGTAATCGTGCGAGTTGTCGAGATGCGGATTGAGGAAATGCCCGCGCGTCATCGCGCTCAAACCGCCGGCGTAAAGATGCGGGTCGCCCTTCGGATCAAGGATGCCGGTCAGCCCGGCGATTTTTTCGACGACTCTTTCATCCTGAAACGCAAACGTCGCGTCTTTCATCAGCGGGTCGAACTCGTCGAAATCCTTCGACGTGTATTTTTTCTCGCGAAAACTGTCGAGCAGCCGCATTTTTTCGGTCGGCGGAAAAGCCTCGTAAATTTTTCGCGCGATTTCTTCGGGCAAAAAATCGTCGATCGCCGTAAAGCGCGTCGTGATGCCCTTGTCTTTGTGAAAATCAGCTTTGATCGCGTCCGCGTCTTTTTCCAACCGCTCCAAAATTAATCCGACCAGTTCTTCGTGCATAAAAATCTATAAAGTATCGGCCCGTTTGAATTATGAAAAAACGCGGCGGAAAGGTCAACGGGCCGGAAAATTAATTTTTCTCGAATAATAATCTAACCAAATCGATACGGCGCGCGTCTAAAAAATAGCCCCAAACGGCGAAAGTTTCATAAACGCGAGAGGTTAAGCAGTAATGAACAGACGGTATTTTTTGAAATCGGGCGGCATCGGCTTGGCGAGCTTCGGTTTGATGGCGGCGGCGCCGAATTTTCTGCACCAGTTTGCGGACGCCCAAACTTTGACCGACCGGCGCGGCAGAAAAAAAACGCTCATCTGCATTTTTCAGCGCGGCGCGGTCGACGGACTCAACATGGTCGTGCCGTTCGGCGACGTCGAATATTATAAACTCCGCAGCAGCATCGCGATTCAATCGCCCGGCAAAACCGGCGGCGCGGTCGATCTCGACGGCTTTTTCGGGCTTCATCCGTCGCTCAGGCCGCTCGAAACGCTCTGGAACAGCAAACAGTTAGCCGTCGTGCACGCCGCCGGCTCGCCCGACAACACGCGCTCGCATTTCGACGCGCAGGATTATATGGAATCGGGCACGCCCGGCAATAAAGGCACGCGCGACGGCTGGCTGAGCCGCGTGCTGCAGACTTCCGCCGGCAAAAACGATTCGGCTTTTCGCGGCGTCGCGATGACGCAGCAGACGCCGCGCTCTTTTCTCGGCAGATACCCGACGATCGCGATGACCGATCTCGCCGACTTCTCGATCAAGGCGGGCGTTTACTCGAAATCCGTGCAGGGCGGCTTCGAAGGCATTTACGAGCGGAACGCGAAGGACGCTTTGGGCGAAACCGGCGCGGAAACTTTCGAAGCCGTCAACTACCTCAAAAAAGCGAATCCCGCGCAGTTCAAACCGGAAAACGGCGCGGTTTATCCGAACACGCCTTTCGGAAACGCGCTTCGCCAGATCGCGCAGCTCATCAAGGCGGATGTGGGCTTGGAAATCGCTTTCACCGACACGCCCGGTCTGAATTGGGACACGCACGCCAATCAGGGCGGCGAGCGCGGGCAGCTCGCCAATCTGCTGCGCGATTTCGGCGCGTCGATCGCCGCGCTCGCCGCCGATTTAGGAAAAAGAATGGACGACGTCGTGATCCTGACGATGTCGGAATTCGGCAGAACGGCGCGGCAGAACGGCACGGGCGGCACCGATCACGGACACGGCAACGCGATGTTTTTGATCGGAAATTCCGTCAAAGGCGGCAAAGTTTACGGCGACTGGAAAGGTTTAAAGCCGGAATCGCTTAACGATGGCAGGGATTTGGCCGTGACGACCGATTTTCGCGACGTTTTCGGCGAAATCGCGCTCAAACATCTCGGCAACAACAATCTCGGCAAAATCTTTCCGAATTACGCGGCGGGCGCGGGTAAATTCAAGGGTTTTCTCGGCTAGGTTTAAACGGTCGGTTTTGGGTTTTGAGTTTTCAGTCGATTTCGATACCGGACCGGTTGCATTATCCCCCAAAACCCAAAACCGAAAACCCGATCTGAATTACGCTTCGTTCAACCGAAATACGCTCTAATTTCGGCGGCTGATAAATTCCCGCACGACCCGAACGTATTTGTCGGTTTCTTCGATGTCGGGAAAATGACCGCTCCGTTCGAAAATGACGAGTTTTGAATCCGAAACAGCGCTCGACAGATCGCGCACCGCATCGACGCCGACGTTGCGGTCGTAAAGCCCGACCATCAGCAGCGTCGGAATTTTCAAGGCGCGCGCCCGTTCGAGCAGGCTTTTTTCCGGCGCGGGTCGTTTTCTGAGCGCGCGATACATCTGCCCGGTATTCTTTAAACCGCTCTCGTCCCACATCTTCCGGTTCAGCCGCGCCGCTTCCCGGTTGTAAAAAAGCAGCCGGTCGACGGTTTCCGTGTCGACCGTATTCCAAACTTCGTTCCAACGCTGTTCGAGCGGCGTGTTCGCGCGTTCGATCGCCGCGATTTCGGCGGTCGTTTCGGGCGGGCTGATCGATTTGAAAGCTTTGATCTGCGTGCGCTGCGAGCGATCCCAATCGCCCTGCGACGCAGATTGCAGAATCAACCTGTCGACGGCGGCGGGATGCGCCAGCGCGTATTCCAAAGCCAATTCGCCGCCGAAGGAAAAACCGAGCGGAATCATTCTCTCGACGCCGAGTTTACGCCTTAAAGCTTCGAGGTCGGCGATCAGAAGCGGCATCGAATAATCGTTTTCGTCCTGCGGCGCCGCCGAACGCCCGCTGCCGCGCTGTTCGTAATAAATAACGGTCGCGAATTTTTCCAAACGCTTGCCGGCAAGTCGCTCGAAATTGTAGACGTTGCCGCCCGGTCCGCCGTGGATGATGACGAGCGGCACGGTCTTCTGTTCCGCGCCCGCGATTTTATACCAGTGAGCGACGCCGTTGATTTCCGCGCGGTATTCGCCGTTCGTCAGTTTTTTGGCTTGCGCGCTCGCCGGGCCCGCGAAAACGAGCAGCGCCGCGAGCACCGCGGCGATCAAGAATAAGTGCCGCCGGTCGGTGAGTCTTAACATAAAAAAACTTTTCAAGCGTCGATCGTGATTGAGGCGTTTCAATCCAGGACGCCGCGAAAACTTTTGCGGTGAATCGGGCAGGCGCCGTATTTTCGAAGCGCTTCGAAATGCGCTTTCGTGCCGTAGCCGACGTGCTGCGAAAAACCGTACTGCGGGTAAATCTCGCACATTTCCCGCATCAGGTTATCGCGGTAAGTTTTGGCTAAGATGGACGCGGCGGCGATCGACGCGGAAATCGCGTCGCCTTTGATGATGGCTTTTTGCGGCAGGTTTATTTCTTTGAGCTGAACCGCATCGATCAGCAGAAAATCGGCGGTCGGCGCCAACTGTTCGATCGCGAGCCGCATCGCTTTTTTCGTCGCCTGCAGGATATTGATGCGGTCGATTTCCTCGGCTTCGACCTGCGCAATCGCGAAAGCGACGGCCGACGCGCGAATTTCTTCCTCGATCTGCCGGCGCTTCTTCTCGGAAAGCTTTTTCGAATCGTTCAAGCCCGCCGGCAGCGGCTTCGACAAATCCAGAATGCACGCCGCCGCGACGACCGCGCCCGCCAAACAGCCGCGCCCGACTTCGTCCACGCCGGCGATCAACCGAAAGCCTTCGGAAGCCGCCATGTTTTCGAAATCAACGCCGATTTTCGTTGCCGTGTTCATAAACGCAGAACGACGCAAAGGCGCGAAGGCGCGAAGATAAGCACTTATAAAATCTTTCGCTCATCTTCGCGTCTTCGCGCCTTTGCTTTGAAAAGAAACTAAGCCGAAACTTTTTTGTTGCGGGTGTCGCGTTCTTTGATGCGCGCCGCTTTACCGCGCAGATCGCGCAGGTAATAGAGTTTCGCGCGGCGGACACGACCGCGGCGGACGACGTCGATATGGTCGATGATCGTCGCGTGCAGCGGAAAAATTCTTTCCACGCCGACGCCGAAAGAAACCTTGCGAACCGTCACGGTTTCGCGCGCGCCGCCGTGTTTGCGGGCGATCACGACGCCTTCAAAAATCTGCAGACGTTCCTTGTTGCCTTCCTTGATGCGGACGTGCACCTTGACGGTGTCGCCCGACTGAAACGCCGGAATATTCTCTTTTAATTGTGTTTGTTCGATACTGTCTAAACGATTCATTTTATTTTTTCAGCGAGAGGTGAGGCATGCGCCGCAAGTTAATTAAATAACCTTCGACTACTCACTTCAGCTATTCTCCTTATTTAATAAGTCCTGTCTAAATTTGCGCGTTTTTTCCAACGCCTTCTGCCGCCGCCATTTTTCGATCTCGGCGTGATTGCCGTTCAGCAAAACTTCCGGTACTTTCATCCCGCGAAAATCGGCGGGTCGCGTGTAATGCGGATAATCAAGCAGCCCGTTCGAAAACGAATCGTTTTCGGCGGACGTTTCGCTGCCGAGAGCGCCCGGCAAAAGCCTTATAATCGCGTCCGTCAAAACGATCGCCGCCGGTTCGCCGCCCGAAAGCACGTAATCGCCGATCGAAATCTCGTCCGTCACGAGCGCCTCGTTGACGCGCTCGTCGACGCCTTCGTAGCGCCCGCAAATCAACACTAAATTTTCAACCTCGTCGGCGAGCTCTTTCGCCGACGCCTGCTTGAAAACTTTTCCCTGCGGCGTTAACAGCACGACGCGCGTTTTCGGCGGATACGCATCGCGATCGCTCGTGCCGAGGATTTTTTCGATGCAGTTAAAAATCGGTTCCGCCTTAAAAACCATCCCGTCGCCGCCGCCGAACGGGCGATCGTCCGTCATCCGGTGCTTGTCGGTCGTAAATTCGCGAATGTCGTGCACATTCACCTCGACGATTTCCGCAATCCGCGCCCGGCGAATTATTCCAAAATCAAAGACCTCGCGAAAAAATTCGGGAAAAATTGTTAATACGTGTATTTTCATCTGACCTTTGATCTTTGGTTTGTCCGATTTTCAAAGGTCAAAGGTCAAAGATCAAAAATCCAGTAAACCTTCGGGCGCGTCGATTTTTATCAGTTTGTTTTCGACGTCGACGTCCGTGCAGATCGTTTCCGCGAACGGAATCAAATATTCTTTTTCCGCGCCCTCGACGACCAGAATCTCCGTGCCGCCCGTGCGCATCAATTCCCTGACGCGTCCCAGTTTCAAGCCGTCGACGGTTTCGACCGCGCAGTCTTCCAGTTCCCAATCGAAAAATTCACCCTCTCCCAATTCGACGGCTTCCGATTCGGGCACGCAGATTTCCGCGTCGCGCAACGTTTCGGCGGTTTCGATCGAATCGAAGCCGGCAAACTTAAAGACGATCCTGCCTTTCTGAAACCAGAAATTTTCGATTTTCAATTCGCGCCGCGCGCCGTCCGGAAAAAGCGCGGCGACCGTTTCCAAATCTTCGAAACGCTCGGGAAAATCCGTTAAAACGTCGGCGACCAACTCGCCGCGCAGACCGCGCGATTTAACGATTTTAGCGATCGCGACTAAATCCATTGAGTTGACTGAAAGTTAACTTGATGTCGACTGAAGTTGACCGGGTTTCAACCGGCCGAGATTCGGTCAGCCGTCAAACCGGCTTCAGTCAACTATATCCAGTTGAAATCGCTTGCCCTGCTTTTGTCCGGCATAAAAAAGAAGGCTGCGGATCGCTTTCACGGTGCGTCCTTCGCGACCGATGAGCCGCCCCATATCGCCTTCGCCGACTCGAACTTCGATTTTCACGCTGCGACCGTCGGAAATCTCCGACACTTCGACCGCATCGGGGTTGCCGACCAGAGCTTTGACGATTTTTTCAACAGCCTCTTTCATTGCAGGTTGACTGAGCTGACTGAAGTTAACAGAAGTTTGCCGAGTCGAAAAACTCAGCCGACTCAGCTAACTCAGTCAACTTTAAATGACTACTCGGTCACCGGCGCCGGGTTGTGCTTGATCAGGCTCGCGACGGTTTCCGTCGGCTGCGCGCCGACCGAAATCCAATACTGCACTCGATCGTGTTTCAGATTGACTTCCGCCGGATTGGTCATCGGGTTGTAAGTGCCCAGATTTTCGATGTATTTTCCGTCGCGTTTCGAACGCTTTTCCTTAACCACAACGCGATAAAAAGGACTTTTCTTCGCGCCCATTCTCACTAAACTGATTGCTAACATAATTTTCTAATAGTGGTCGGTGGCCGGCGGCCGGCGGTCAGTTAAATCATTTCTGACCACTGACCGCCGACCGCGGAACACTAACGCTTTTTCTTGTGTCTCTTTTTCTTCTTAAGCCTTTTCGCCAAATTATCTTTGGTTTCTTCGTAATCGTTTTCAAAATCTTCCTGCCCGCCACCGAACAGGTTTCCGAGTCCGCCCGGCATTCCGCCGCCGCCGAGAAGTCCGCCGAGTCCGCCGCCGAGACCGCCCATCGCGCCGCGCGCGAGTTTCGAGAAAAGCCCGCCGCGGTTCATCTGCTGCATCATCTTGCGCATCTGCTCGTATTGACGAATCAGTTGATTGACTTCGGCGATCGTCGTTCCCGAGCCTTTGGCGACGCGCGTTTTGCGGCTCGCGTCGAGAATCTTGTAATTTTGCCGCTCGGCTTTCGTCATCGAATCGATGATCGCTTCGGTGCGCTTCATCTGCGCTTCGACCTGTTCGGACTGTTCGTCCGTCAGCTGCATTCCGCCCGTTAATTGTTCGGGCATCATCTTCATCAATTTCGACATCGAGCCGAGGCGTTTGAATTGCCCGAGCTGGTTGCGAAAATCTTCGAGCGTAAACTGATTGCTCGTCATTTTCTGCAATTGCTTGGCGGCTTCTTCCTCGTCGATTTTCGTCTGAACTTCCTCGATGAGCGAAAGCACGTCGCCCATGCCGAGGATTCGCTGCGCGATGCGGTCGGGATAAAACGGCTCGATCGCGTCGTATTTTTCGCCGACGCCGACGAATTTGACCGGCTGCCCGATCACCTGCTTGATCGAGAGCGCCGCGCCGCCGCGCGCGTCGCCGTCCATTTTCGTCAGGACGACGCCCGTGATGCCGACTCTTTCGTGAAAAACTTCCGCGCTTCGCACCGCGTCCTGCCCGGTCATCGCGTCGGCGACGAACAAAACCTCGATCGGGCGCGTTTCGGCTTTGATTTGTTCGAGCTCGACCATCAGCTCGTCGTCGATGTGAAGACGCCCGGCCGTGTCGATCATCAGCGTGTCGAAGCCCATTTCCTGAGCGTGTTTGACGGCGCCGCGGACGAGCGTCATCGGGTCGTTCGTTTCCTTGTCCTGATAAACCGGCACGCCGACCGCGCCGCCGACGACTCTTAACTGTTCGCGCGCCGCCGGACGATAAACGTCGACCGAAACCAATAAAGGCTTGCGTTCCTGATTGTCTTTGAGCCAGCGCGAGATTTTGCCGGTCGAGGTCGTTTTGCCCGAACCCTGCAGACCGACGATCATCACGACGTTCGGAATCTGTTTGGTGAAAACGAGCCGCGAGGAAGTTCCGCCGAAAAGCTCGACGAGCTCGTCGTAAACGATTTTGACGACCTGTTCGTGCGGCTTTAAGTCCTGCCAGACTTCCTGCCCTTCGGCTTTGAGGCGCACGTTTTCGACGAAGTCCTTCGCGACTTTGTAATTAACGTCCGCTTCGAGAAGCGCCATCCGGATTTCGCGCAAAGCCGCGTCGACGTGCTCAGGCGTGAGAGTGCCTTGACCGCGCAGAGTTTTCAGCGAACGTTTTAATTTATCGGACAGCGATTCGAACATAATAAAAATGTATTTTTTTATTTCGCTCCTGTGTCCTGTTTTCATTCAGCAGCAGGCGCACAGATAGCAACGGCAATACGAGCCGAAACTTTAGATGATAAATGGCATGTTTGACTATGTCAAGAAACGAGTCTGATTACAGCCGCAAATCACAAAAAATGTCCGTTTTTCGCGCTTGGATCTGTGATTTTATTCGAATAAATAAACTTTAATAAATATTGGTATGCGATTTGCTCGCATAAAGGGGTTTGAAAGATCAGCTTCGGCGATTGTCTCTTTGCCGAAACGGCTTTCAAATGATTGTTTCTTTTAGAAGACAGGAGGAATCTAAAAATGAAGAAGAAAATATTTACATTAACCATCGGATTAACGGCTCTCGCTTTTGCGGGCTGCGAAAGCACGACGCCCAATTCAAACACGGCGGCGACCAGACCGAACAGCAATCAGGCGGTGGTGACCAACAACAACGGCAACACGACCGTCGTTTCGACGACGAATACAAGTGGTACGAACCGCTGGTCGAACGCCAACGTCAACCGCGCCGAGTACGACAAAGACCGCGCCGAGTATGAAAAAGACAAGGGCAACAGTAAAATCGGCACCGGCGCCAACGACAGCTGGATCTGGTTTAAAACCCGCGCGGCGCTTCTAACGGCCGCTGATCTGCGCGACTCGACGATCGACGTCGACGTCGAAAACGCGGCGGTCACTTTAAGAGGAAGCGTGGCGAGTGCGGCTCAAAAGACCAAAGCCGAACAGACGGCGAAAGGAATCGAGGGCGTCACGAAAGTTACCAACCAATTGACGGTGGCGGCGAATGACTCGGTCACGAACACCGGCGGCTCAAACAATAACGCCAGGTCGAACGCGAACGCTAATCGGAGGTAGTTTTTGTCATAGACTTTGCTTAAATGCCTGCGCTAAACGCTTTGCGGCGAGCTCTTCGGAGCTCGCCTTTTACTTTTGCACCTTCATCTGGCGAGGACTTTTTCGATCGCGGCGATGACGTTTTCGGTTTTGACGCTCAGAATGCATCGCGGCGCGTCGAACTCTTTGCAGAAATAACCGGCGCACGGCTGGCACGCGAAATTTTCGTAAACGATCGCGTGCGGCGCGTTCGTCCACGGTCGCCAGTGATTGCGGTTCGAAGAGCCGAAAATGACGACGCTCGGCGTGCCGACCGCCGCGGCGACGTGCGCAATGCCCGAATCGTTGCCGACAAAAACCGAAGCGCGCGCGGCGAGCGCCGTGATTTCCGGCAGCGTTAAGTCGTCGAAAGTCAGCAGCGGCGCGTTCGCGAGTTTTTTGAGATTTTCCAAAACCGTCCGCTCGTTCGCGGTCGCGACGGCCACCGTTCGAAAGCCTTTACTGCTTAGATATTCGGCAACTCGCGCATAATTTTCGGTCGCCCACTGTTTCGTCTCGGTCGCGGCGACCGGATGAAGCAGGGCGATTTCGGGCTGTAGATTTTCGATTTTGGATTGAAGTCTTTTTTCGACCGAATCGCTGGCCTTTTCGGTGACGGCGAGCCGGCTTTTCGGGCGATCAGCGACCGGCACGCCGACAAACCCGAGAAGCGCGAGCTGCTGTTCGGCGGAATGCAGAACCGGCGCATTCCAGTAATCGAGCGGCGAAGAAAGCAGGTGATTATAAAGAAAGCTGTAGCTGTACTGCGCGAAACCGACGCGGTGCCGCGCGCCCGAAACGCGTACAAAAAACGTCGCCGTCGTGCCGCCGTGCAAATTGAAAGCGACGTCGTAACGCGTTTGGCGAATTTTCCGCGCCGCCGCCAACCGTGATTTTTTGCTTTTGCGCGAAACGGTCAAAATGTTGTCAACTTCCGACAAGCCTTCCAAAACCGGTGCGACCCAATCTTCCACCAGAACATCGATTCGCGCTTCCGGCAGAAATCGGCGCAGCGCAATGAGCGACGGCGTCGCCAAAACCGTGTCGCCGATCGAACGCAGCCGCACCACGAGCACGCGTTTCACACTCTTCCAATCGATTTTTTTACTCAACTTCAAGGTCGGGGCGATAAGACGCCCAGATGCTCAGCCAGGGCGGCGCGAAAGCCACGAAATGTTCCCACGTTCCGGGCGCGGCATTTTCGTCCGGATACATGTCGCAGTTGTCGGAAACGTGAAAAACCAACAAATTATTTTCGATCAAACCGTTAAAAAGGCTGGCGAGCGTGTGTCGGTATTCGATCGGTTGGCGGATTGAATCGTCGTCGCTGTCACGCTCGTAAACCCAATCCTGATCTTCATAGCTTATTTGCGCTTTGTCCGTGTAAGTTTTTTTGAGAATATAGCCTTCACCGTTCCAATCGCTTTGTCCGGTTCCCATGACGAACGGGTTGGCGCAGCTGAAATGGTATATTCCGCCCGGGCGCAAGATTCTCGCCACCTGCCGGAAAACGGAGACGGCATCGGGCACGAAATTCAGCGAGTAAGCATGATTGACGACGTCAAAACTCGATTTTTCAAATTCCGACAAATCGCGCATGTCGCCCTGTTTGATTTTAACGTCGAAGCCGTAATGAAGCGCCGCTTCCAGGTCGCGTTCGAGCTGTTCCCGGGAAAGGTCGAAAACCGTCACGTTCGCCCCGAGCAGCGCGAACGCCGCCGACTGCTGACCGCCGCCGCTCGCGAGACACAATACGTCTTTGCCGGAAACGTCGCCAAGACGCCCGTCAAAATCCACGATTTTTCGGGCGGAATTTGGATCGAGATTTAGTTTCGGACGCGTGAATAAGGCGTTCGCTCTGACCAGTTCTTTCCATCGCGCCTGATTGTACTTGGCGATTTCATCCATTTCATTTCTCGACCGCCGCTTCTTCGACGAGCATCACGGGGATCTCGTCGCGGATCGGATAAACGAGCGCGCAATCGGCGTTCGTGCATTTCAACCCGCTTTCGTCCGGTTTTAATTCGACCTTCGATTTGCACTTCGGACAGCGCAGAATTTCTAAGAGTTCGGGACTGATTGACATAAATTTTTTTCCAAAATTCCTCTGAAAAGATTTTAACCCGAGATCGCCGAAAACAGTAGCGCGGCGCCGATCGGCGAATTTATTTCGAAGCGACCCTTCATTCATTAAATCCGGCGGAACGTTTTTCATCTCGATTCTATCCGCCGCACCAGATCGGCGAAACGCGGATCGTCGCGCATATTTTCGAAAAGCCGGTTTCGCCTGAGGGCAATCATCATGGCTTCGCGGTTATCGAACGCGCGTTCGAGGAACTCAAAGGCCTTCTCCCGGTCGCCGAGCTGCGCGTAATAAATAGCGATGTCCGAGGCGCGCGTGTAGTACTTGTTCTGTCCTTCCAGATAACGGTCGAGATCGGTTTTGACGAATTCTTCCCAGCCGCCGCGCGCGAACGCTTCGCGGAGTTTTTTCGGCGAATCGGTGTGGCCGAGAAGTTCGCCGACGGTCGTATACTCGCGCACCGCCTGGGCGTGCATGCCTTTCGCCATGTACAGACGGTACAAAACGAAGTGCGGCGTCGGCAGTTTCGGGTCTAAATCCATCGTCTTTTTCATCAGCGCTTCGGCTTCTTCGTCTCTTTTGACGCTGCCGAGAAAAAATCCGAATTTGATGCTGTTCTGCATCGAAAGCGGGTCGAGTTCGAGCGCGCGGCGGTGCTCGGCGAGCGCCTCGTCGTCGCGCTCTTTCAGAAACAAAATATCGGCGTAATTCGAGTGCGCGTCGGCATTGCTCGGGTCGAGCTCGAGCGCGATTCGCGACGCGCGTTCGGCTTCTTCGAGGTTATAATCGAGCGCCTTCGCGACGTTGGCGTAAGCGATCTGCGCGACCGCCGAACGCGGATCGAGTTCGACGGCTCGCCGCGCGACTTCTTTGGCGCGCGCCACGAATTCGCGCGGCGGCGATACGCCTTTGCCGTGAAAGCCGGCGAGCGCGACGTACGTATCGGCAAGCCCGGCATACGCCGGCGCATAGTTCGGGTCCTGCGCGATCGCCTGCTCAAAGTAAGCGACGGCTTTGTTAAGGTCTGCCGGGATTATTTTGTTCAGGTGATATCTGCCCTTTAAATAAAGTTGGTAAGTTTCGGAACCGGCGGCGTGGTTTCGCGCAAGGTTTTGCTCGTTGGCGCCCGTTAATTTGATCCGCAGTTTTTCCGCCACGTCGCGCGTGATCTCGCTTTGCAGAGTCGAGAGATTCGCCATCGAACGATTATAATCGGCTTTCCACAAAACGTTTTCCGTCTGCGCGTCGACGAGCTCGACGTTGATCACAAATTCGTTGCCGCGTTCGGCGACGCGCCCCGTCAGAATCGCCTGCACGGCGAGCTCGGCGCCGACGTTCCTGAGCGGAACGTCCTTTCCTTTGTAACGAAAAGCCGAGCTGCGCGCCTTGACCGACAAATCGGGCAGCGACGACAGACTGGTAATCAACGATTCGGTTAAGCCGTCCGAAAGATATTCCGTGTTGCCGTTGCCGCTTTCGTTGACGAGCGGCATCACCGCCAGCGTCCGAATCGCGTCGCCGCTGCCCGCAAGAGGCGAATCGGGACGACGCAGCGCGATCCAAATCAAAGCCGTGAAAACGCCGAGGGCGATCAAACCGAGCGTCGCCTGCCGGAGCCGGCGTGATTTTCCGGGCGGTCGCGGCGCGGTTAGGCGCCCGCTCTGCATAGCGAAACCGGTTGCCGCCTCATGGTTAGCGGCGTTCGACTCGAACGCCGCCGCGTTTTCGCCCGCGAACGATCGATGAAGCTCGCCGAACGCCGCGTCGCTTTTTTCGAATAAACCCGCCTCGGCCGGCGCGCTCGCTTCCGGCATTTTTTTTATTTCGCCGTTGAAGCGATAGCCGCGACGCCGGAAGGTTTCGATCAAATCGCGTCCGTCCGCGCCTTTGCCCAAAGTCTTTCGAAGCAGATAAATGTTCTGCGTTAAATTCGATTCTTCGACGAAGGAGTTTTTCCAGAGGCGATTCATCAGTTCGTCCTTCGAAACGATTTCGCCGTCGCGCTCGACGAGCGCAAGCAGCGTCTCGACGACTTTCGGCGCGAGGTTGGCGCTTTCGCCGGCGCGGTAAAGCATCATATGCGCGGCGTCGAGACGAAAACCTTCGAATTCGTAAACGCTCTCATTACTGCGATTACCTGAATTGAGATTAAATTGAGATTCAATTGAAGATGCGTCCGATGACATTTTTTCGGCTCCGGATTAAAAACAAAACTGCACAAAAAGCCGACGGGCAGAGCCGTCCTGAAATGACAAAACTGGAACAGCTACATTTTAGAACCGCCGCGCTCGTCGATTCAAGAGATTTTTAAGCAGGAGAAAAAGAAAATGAAAAGATCAATGCAAATTACCATCGGATTAGTGATTTTCGCCGCGCTTTCGTCCCTCGCATCCGCGCAGTCGAACAACGACGAAATCGTCGCCCGGATCATGGAACTCGAAGCCGCGCACATCGAAGCCTCGAAAAAACTGAACGCCGACGATTTCGACCGCCTCGCAACCGACGACTTTATGTTCACGGCGCGCGTTCCGGCGCGGATCGTTACCAAAGCCGAAAACTCGGCGCGTCTGCGCGACCCGAATTTTAAGCGCGGCGCGATCGATTCGCTCGTCAACGACGACGTGAAGGTGCGCGTTTATAACGAAAGCACGGCGATTTCAACCGGTCACTGGAAACGCGTCAGCCGCGACGCCGCGGGCAAAGACACGAGCATGTCGGGCAGATTCACCCATGTTTGGGTCAAACAGAACGGCAGATGGCTGCTCGCCGCGGCGCATTATTCGCCGGAAATCGACTTGGAAAAGCTCAAATCGGCAGCGTCCGTAACAAAGAAAAATTAACAGGAGGAAAGAAAATGGATAATCCGAATAACGATTTAGGCGAAAATATCGCGCCGCCGCGCACCGGAGAATACGAGCTTGCGCGGCTTTTACAGTATCCGAACGGAAGGGTCCGCGCGCTCGCGCGGCATCTGCGGGAATCGCTCGGCTGGACGACGCGCGACTCCTTTACCGGCGAATACATTTCGCATCTTTATAATTATGTCGAAGGACGCGGCGCGGGGGTTTTTGACTGCTCGCGAATTCAATCCGGCGCGGGCAGCGACCTGCATGGACGGCATTTTCTCGCGCAGCAGCGTTTTAATGACGGGCGCGGCCCGAATCCGCTGCAAATCATCTATGTCGAATCGCGCGGCGAATTTCGACGCCGCGCCGGCGAAAACGGGCAGCGCATCGACGGCACTTATCTCGTCGGCTTCGACCGCATTCCGGTCGGCGGCGGTCGCGTCTGCATCGCCAGCGGCACGCGCAGCCGGCGCGGCGTCTGGCATTTTACGCCCTCGACTTGCCATACGTGGTAAGTTTATTCGAATGCCGGAAAAGAATGGCGTAATGTTCGAAAAACAAAAGCTGAACGCAAATTTGGGCGGGCCAGAACGGATCGACACTGATTTGTCCCGAAACGAAAAGGCGGAAGATGCATCTTCCGCCTTTTCGTTTCAAAACTGCCGAATCTTCTAAGCGTCGTTTTCGACCTTAGTGCCGCATTCGTTGCAGAATTTCGCGCCGGGATTAAGCTCCGCCTGACAGTTCGCGCATTTTTGTTTTTCCTGCGAAGAACCGCATTCCGAACAGAATTTCGCGCCTTCTCTTAATTCCGCGCCGCATTTTACGCACGGCACTTTGGCGACTTCCATTTTACCGCCGCAGTCGCTGCAGAATTTCGTGCCGGCGACATTCTGTTTGCCGCAATTCGGACACGGAACGGTTTGCTGACCGCCGCCGCTCTGCTGCTGTCCTAAACCCTGCTGACCGCCGAAAGCGTTTGCCATCTGACCGCCGAGCGCGAAGCCGGCGCCCAATCCCGCACCGAGCCCGGCGCCGCCGCCTTCGTTCTGCGCCGCATCGCGCAGCGCGTCCGCCGCCTGAAACTGCATATAGCGGTTGGCGTCGCCGAGTGCGCCCATCGAGCTGCGTTTGTCGATCGCCGCTTCGACTTCGGGCGGCAGGCTGATGTTTTCGACGTAGAACTTCGTGACCTCGATGCCGTAGCTGCGAAAATCTTCGTTGATTTTGTTGCGAATCACGTCGCCGAGCTCTTTATACTGCGCCGCCAGATCGAGCGCCGCGATTTTCAGCTCGCCAAGTGAGTCGGAAAATTCCGAAACGATCGCGCGTTTGAGCTGTTCGTCGATGTCCTCGGTCTGAAAATGAGCGTTCGTGCCGGCGACTTCCCTGATGAACGTTTGCGGGTCGGCGACGCGCATCGAATAACCGCCGAAAGCGCGCAGGCGAACGATCCCGAAATCGTTGTCGCGCAGCATGATCGGGTTCGCCGTGCCCCATTTCATATCGGTGAACTGCTTTGTGTTGACGAAGTAAACTTCGGATTTCATCGGCGAGTTAAAGCCGTGTTTCCAGGCTCCCAATTTCGATAAAATCGGCGTGTTGCCGCCGTCGATCGTGTAGCGTCCGGGACCGAACGTGTCCGCCGCCTGACCTTCGAACACAAAAACCGCCGCCTGCGATTCGCGCACGATCAGTTGCGCGCCGTTTTTGATTTCCTGTTGATAAACCGGAAAGCGGTAGAGAATCGTATCGCCCGAGTTATCGAGCCATTCGATGACCTCGATAAACTGATTCATTGCCGCTTCTTTAACTTTGTCGAAAAAACTCATTGTTTCATCATCTCCTTTGAAGTTCTTAACGATAAAATAACATAGAAAGTTCGGCGAATAAAAGTATTTCGCCGATTTTGAATCGCGGGCGAATGAATCATTTAATCATTTAATCGTTTGCGCATTGATACATTTTTATTTCGAATATGAATAAATCAATAAATGAACGAATGACTAAATGAAAAAATAAAGAATCGTTCCTTCCGAAACAAGTTCGTTGCAGCTTCGCAACATTGTTTCACCCGCGCCGTTATGTTAATTTAAAGTTTATCATGGAACTCAAACGCAAGCTTGAAATTTTGGCTGATGCGGCAAAATACGACGCCTCATGCGCGTCGAGCGGCTCGCACCGAAAACGCCGCGCCGGCGGCTTGGGAAACACCGAAGGCATGGGCATCTGTCACAGTTACACGCCCGACGGGCGCTGCGTCTCGCTGCTCAAACTGCTGCTCACGAACGTTTGTATTTGGGACTGCGCCTACTGCATCAATCGCAAATCCTCGAACGTCCGCCGCGCCCGGTTTCGGCCGGATGAGGTCGTTAAATTAACGATCGACTTTTACAAACGAAATTACATCGAAGGACTTTTTTTGAGTTCCGGCATCATTCAAAACGCCGATTACACGATGGAACAGCTTCTCACGGTCGCCCGAAAACTTCGGACGGAAGAAAATTTCGGCGGCTACATTCATCTTAAAGCGGTTCCGGGCGCGTCCGAAGAGCTTTTGCTCGAAGCCGGAAAATACGCCGACCGCCTGAGCGCGAATATCGAAATGCCGGTGCAGAAGGATTTGGACCTGCTGGCGCCGGAGAAAACTTTGACGGAAATCGAAAACACGATGGCGGACGTCAAAAACGGCATCGAGACGGCGAAGGATTTAACGCGCCGCAACGGCGAAGCGCCGGTTTTCGCCCGCGCCGGGCAATCGACGCAGCTCGTCGTCGGCGCGACGGAAAGTTCCGACGCGACGATTCTCGCGAAGGCGGAAAATCTCTATCAAAACTTCGATCTGCGCCGCGTCTATTATTCCGCCTTCACCCCGATCGAAAACTCGGAAATCAAACTGCCGGAAACCTACACGCCGCTGATGCGGGAACACCGGCTTTACGAAGCGGACTGGCTGATCCGGATGTACGGCTTTTCGGCGAGCGAAATCACCGACGGCGCGCAAGATCAAAATCTCGATCTCGAAAAAGACCCGAAGCTCGCGTGGGCGCTGCGGCACCGCGAATTTTTCCCGATCGACGTCAACCGCGCCCCGGCGCACAATCTGCTGCGCGTGCCGGGTTTGGGCGCGCGCAACGTTTCGCGGATTTTGAAAATCCGCCGTTTTCACCGCATTAAACTCGAAGACTTGATAAAACTGCGCGTCCGCATCAGCCGCGCCAAATGGTTCGTCGTCACCGCCGATCACAACCCGAACGTTTTCGCGCTCGACGCGGATAGTTTAGAGGAAAAATTGAAACCGCAAGCGATTCAGCCTTCGTTGTTCGACAATCTGCCGCTGCCGGCTTTTACGGGCGAAATTTGAACGGAGCGCCGTCATCCCGGACGGCCGCGGACGCGCAGGCGTCGCGAAAGCTTCGAATTCGCAAAGTATTGACGGTTAAGGGGCGAGCTCGAACGTTTTTTTCAAACGCTTGCCGTCGGGATGACGGCGCTCCGATTTATGATCCAAATCTCAATCGAAAACAATTTCGCATCGTGGCGGGCGGCGGCGCGCAAAGTTCTTTTGTCGGAAATCGCGCCCGGTGAGATTTTATGGACGAACGAATCGCAGAACGGCCTGTTTGAAAATGCTTTCGACGCGCAGGAGAGCGAAAAAACGATCAAGGTCCCGGCTGATTTTTTGCGGATCGCGGAAGCGGTCGCCTGTTTCGACGATTTCGAAAAATGGTCGCTGCTTTACCGGCTGCTTTACCGGCTGACCTTTGAAAATCGTCATCTGCTCGCGATCGAATCGGACGATGACGTGCGCCGGGCGCTTTTGATGGAAAAGGCGGTCGCGCGCGACGTGCACAAGTTTCACGCGTTCGTCCGCTTTCGCCGTCTCGAAATCAACGAAAAGGAAATTTTCGTGGCCTGGCACGAACCGCATCATTACACGGTGATGCGCGCCGCGCCGTTTTTCGTGCGGCGTTTCGGCGCGATGCTTTTTTCGATTCTCACGCCGAGAGGCTGCGCGCACTGGGACTTGGAAAACCTGACCTTTTCGGAAGCCGTCGCGTCCGATTCGGCGCCGCCGCAGGACGCCGCCGAAGATTTCTGGCTCGTTTATTATAAATCGATTTTCAACCCGTTTCGTTTGAAGATTAAGGCGATGAAAAAGGAGCTGCCGGTTCGTCACTGGCGAACGCTGCCGGAAGCCGTGTTGATTCCCGAGTTAATTCGCGCGGCGCGCGAGAAAAAAAGTAAAAATCAGCGGTGAGCTTTTTTAATCTTCATAACGACGGAAAAAACGACGATGACCGTCAAACCGCCCGCTATATCAATTAAACTGTCGTAAACCGAACCGGTGCGCGCCGCGTTAAAACTCTGGTTGTACTCGTCCGCCGTCGCGACGAAAGCGACGAACAGAAACGCCCAGACAAACCAGAATTTCCGCAAGTTCATTTTCGACGAATAAAAAAATGCGCGCGACGCGAAAAAGCCGAGCGCCCCGTATTCGGTAAAATGCGCGAGCTTGCGGATGTAGCCGTGATAAGCGTCGAGCGTTGCCGACGCCGCGTCGGGGAAAAGCCATTCGAGCAACGGACGAATAATCATCGAGGTGTTTTGCGTCGCGCCCGCCGTCGAAGACGCGGCGAAAATCACCGCGACCCACAAAATCAAAGGCGCGTAGCGAATAATTCGCCCGCGCCAGATGTTTTGAGTTGAATTTTTTATGAGCATTTCGGTAGGCAGTCGTCGGCAGCGGTCGGCAGTAAAATTCGTAACCGCCGGCTGCTCTGCCCGCTGCTGCCTGGTTAAAGGGCCGCCGCGCCGGAAACGACTTCGATGATTTCCTTCGTAATCGCCGCCTGACGGATGCGGTTCATGTTGAGCGTCAGCGTGTCGATCAGTTCGCCCGCGTTCTTCGAAGCCGAGTCCATCGCCGTCATGCGCGAACCTTGTTCGGAAGCGACCGATTCGAGCATTGCGCGGTAAACCTGCGTTTCGACTTGTTTCGGCAAAAGCCGACCGAAGATTTCAGCCGGCGGCTGTTCGTAGATATACTCAGCCTGCGCGCCGCGCGCCGCGTCTTCCTGCTCGATTTTCGGAATCGGCAAGAGCTGTTCGATGACCGGTTTCTGCGAAAGAACGGTTTTAAATTCGGTAAAAACGAGAAAGACTTTATCGATCGTCGTGTCTTCGGTAAAGGTGCGGATGATTCTCTGGGCGATCTCCGCCGCGTCCTTGTATTCGACGCGTCCCGTGCCGGTCAGACCGACGTATTCTTCGGTAAACGCCATTTCGCGGCGTTTGAAGAAATCGCGCCCTTTTCTGCCGACCGGCATCATCTGGACGGTTTTGCCGGCGTTTTCCGTGATAAAAGCCTGCGTCGCCTTGATGACGTTCGCGTTAAACGCGCCCGCCAAACCTTTGTCGGCGCTGACCAGAACGACCAGATACTTTTCGTCGCCGCGCGCGTCGAGCAGAGGCGATGAAAGTTCGTCGCCGATGCGCGCGCTCAGATTGCCGAGCACTTCCGACATTTTTTGCGCGAAAGGACGCGCCGCCGTGACGCGGTCCTGGGCGCGTTTGAGCTTCGCCGCCGCGACCATCTTCATCGCTTTGGTGATTTGCTGTGTATTTTTCACCGACTTAATGCGCCGGCGCATATCTAATAAACTTGGCATAGAATTAGTGGTCGGTGGTCGGTGGTCGGTGATCAGTTAAATCAGATTATTTCTGACCACCGACCACCGACCACCGACCACTCGAT
The DNA here is from genome assembly GCA_036563455.1 of Pyrinomonadaceae bacterium. Classification (GTDB taxonomy): domain Bacteria; phylum Acidobacteriota; class Blastocatellia; order Pyrinomonadales; family Pyrinomonadaceae; genus JAFDVJ01. Next base: position 62,916 of record DATCMK010000006.1, read on the forward strand.
TAAGCGTTGACGCTTAAGCTGTCTTTATTCCATCGCGTCGCCTTGAAATCTTCGAGGGCTTCCTTCATCGCGCCTTTCAAATCGTCGTCGAGCGATTTTTTCGTGCGAAGGGTTTCGAGCACCGCCGGGTGCGAATTTTCGATGAATGCCGACAGTTCCGACTCGAAGCGACGGACATCCGACACATCGACATCGTCGAGAAATCCGTTGGTCGCCGCCCAGATGATCAAGACCTGTTTTTCGACTTCCATCGGCACGTACTGACCCTGTTTCAAAACCTCCGTCAAACGACGCCCGCGCTCAAGCTGCGCCTGCGTCGATTTGTCGAGATCGGAACCGAACTGCGCGAACGCCGCGAGCTCGCGGAACTGCGCGAGATCGATGCGAAGCGAGCCGGCGACCTGCTTCATCGCCTTGATCTGCGCCGCGCCGCCGACGCGCGAAACCGAGTTGCCGACGTTGATCGCCGGGCGAACGCCCGAGTTGAAAAGATCGGATTCGAGGAAGATCTGCCCGTCGGTGATCGAAATCACGTTCGTCGGAATGTACGCCGAAATGTCGCCGGCTTGCGTTTCGATGATCGGCAAGGAAGTCAAACTTCCGCCGCCGCGCGCGTCCGACATTTTCGCGGCTCTTTCGAGCAGGCGCGAGTGAAGATAAAAAACGTCGCCCGGGTAAGCCTCGCGACCCGGCGGACGGCGCAGCAGCAGCGAAATCTCGCGATACGCGGCCGCCTGTTTCGATAAATCGTCGTAAATCGTCAAGGCGTGGCGTCCGTTGTCGCGGAAGTATTCGCCGATCGCGACGCCCGAATACGGAGCGAGAAACTGCATCGCCGCCGGGTCAGAGGCGGAAGCGTTGACGACGATCGTGTAATCCATCGCGCCGTTTTCCGTCAGTTTCTGGACGACCTGCGCGACGGTCGAAGCTTTCTGACCGATCGCGACGTAGATGCAAATCACGTCTTTGCCTTTCTGGTTGATGATCGTGTCGATCGCGACGGCGGTCTTGCCCGTCTGGCGGTCGCCGATGATGAGCTCGCGCTGACCGCGGCCGATCGGCACCATCGCGTCGATCGCCTTCAAGCCCGTCTGCAGCGGCTGATTAACCGGCTGACGGTCGATGATTCCGGGCGCGATGCGCTCGACCGGATTGTAGGTGTCGGTGATGATCTCGCCTTTGCCGTCGATCGGGTTGCCGAGCGCGTCAACGACGCGTCCGATCATCGCGTCGCCGACCGGAACGCTCATAATGCGGCGCGTGCGGCGCACTTCGTCGCCTTCTTTAATTTTCTGGAAATCCCCGAAAAGCACGCAGCCGACCTTGTCTTCTTCGAGGTTCAGCGCGAGCCCGCGAACTTCGTGCGGAAATTCCAACAGCTCGCCCGCCATGACCTTTTCAAGTCCGTGAATTTCAGCGATACCGTCGCCGACTTTGATGACCGTGCCGACTTCCGCGACGGTCATGCTTGCATCAAAATTCTCGATTTGAGAACGGATAATTTCGTTGATTTCGTTGGCTTTAATTGCTTCCATATTCTTAATAGTGGCACAGAGTAAGGCGGTCAGTGGTCAGTGACCGGTGGTTTCGTTTCTGACCACCGACCGCCGACGGTTGACTGCTATCCATTAACTAACTGTTGTTTAAGATTTTCTAACTGCGTTTTCACGGAGCCGTCGTAAACGGTCGAGCCGACTCTGGTGACTACTCCGCCGATAATATTTTCGTTGATATTGAAATTTAAATTCACTTTTTTGCCGGTGAGACGCGCGAGATTCGCCTGAAACTCAGCCTTTTCGGCTTCGGAAAGCGGGCGCGCCGAAGTGACTTCCGCCGAAACGACGCCGCCTCTTTCATCGAGCACCGAAGCGAATTTTTCGTTGATTACGGCGAGTTCGGTCAAACGGTTGTTCCTGAGCAGCACGCGCAGGAAATTGGCGGTCGTCTTCGACGGCCGCGCTTTTTCGAGCAGGCCTTCGAGGACTTTTTCTTTGCTCGCGTGCGGGATCGCCGGGTTTTCGAAAGCGTTCCGCAAATCGGCGTTCGACTTTATCAAACCTTCCCACGTTTGGAGTTCGCCCTTGACGATTGCGGTTTCGCCCGACTTCAAAACGACGTCCGCCAGCGCGGTCGCGTAGCGGCGGGCAACGGTTTCAACGCTCATTCTAGTTTAAACCTCCGATGGATTGAATGCTGGCTTTGATCAGTTCGGCGTCTTTTGCCGCGTCGATATTTTGTTTGATTTTTTGTTCCGCCAGACGGATGCTTTCTTCCGCGGAATAACGGCGCAACTGCACGCGCACCTGTTGCGCTTTGCGCTCGATCTCGCTTTCGGTTTGCTGACGCAGACGGTTGGCTTCTTCTTCGGCTTCGCGCAGGATGCGGGCTTTTTCTTCCGCCGCTTCGCGCCGGGCGCGCTCGACGATTCCATCCGCTTCCGAATTGATGCGGGCGAGATTCGCTTCGGCGCTCGTTAATTTGGCGAGCGCGGCTTGTCTCTCTTCTTCCGCTTTGATGAGTTCGGCGCGAATCGATTCGCGTTTGGCTTTGAAAGCATCGCTTAAAGGTTTTTTCAGCAAATACACCAAAATCGCGACGAAAATCGCGAGATTGAGAAATTTCCAGGCTTCAAAACCCGGGTAATTCCACCACGGCGTGCCGCCTTCGGCGAGAATCAAAATAAAACTGTAAGTAAAAGCTAACATATAAAAAGATTTGAAATCTTAAATTCGAAATTTCAGATTGATTGACTCAGGCTCTTAAAATATTGGAGCTGATTTTTTCCGCCATTCTTTCGGCCTCGGCGGCGATCGCGGCGCGCGCTTCGACGGTTTGCTTTTCGAGTTCCGCCATTTCCGACGTGAGCGTCTGCTGAACCTCTTCTTTCGTCGTGCTCAGCGTTTCCTGTTTGGCGGCCAGCGCCATCGATCGTTCGCTTTCGATCAACTCGTAACCTTTCGCGCGCGCTTCGCGCATCGCTTCGTTGTAACGCGCTTCTTTTTCGGCGACTTCGCGAAGTAAATTTTCCGACTCGCTGCCGCCGACCTTGTTCTTCTCGCGCGATTCGATAATGCGGTTGATCGGCTTGAAGAAAGTTCTCTGAAGAACCCAGATCATCACCAGGATGAGCGCGATGTGGATAAAAAGCGTGCCGTCCGGCACCAGCTGAACCGCCCCAGATTCGGCAAAAGCTAATAAAACCATATTCTATAAAATTAAACTGAAATAGATTGCTTTAATAACGTATAGAGCAAAAATCGCTCGCATTTCAAAATAGAAAGAATAACATGCCCGAAATTGACGGTCAAGCAGGCTTCCCGCCGATCAGAACTTTAAAAACCGCGCCCAAAAACTTGACAGAATTTCGCCAAAACGCTTAGTTTGAAAATATACGTTTCTTCTCCGTGGAGGCGCATCTTGTCCGGTGACGGGCGCGGTCTTCAAAACCGTTTGTGAGGCTGTGAGAGCAGTCTTGGGTCGGTTCGACTCCGACACGCCTCCGCCAAACCGATTTTGGATTTCAGATTTTGGATTTTGGATTGGGATCACGGTGAACGAAAACGAATTTAAAAACCGCACCAAACAAATCGCGCTTCGCGTGATTCGGCTCGTCGAATCCCTTCCGAAAACCAATTCCGCCCAAATCATCGGTAAACAGCTTCTGCGGGCGGCAATATCGGTCGGCGCAAATTACCGCGCCGCGTGTCGCGGCAAATCGGAAAGCGATGTCATACATAAACTTTCAATCGTCGAGGAAGAAGCGGATGAAAGTTTGTACTGGCTTGAATTATTAGTCGAATCAAACATCGTTTCCGAAAACAAATTATCGTCTTTAATCAACGATACAAACGAAATCGTCGCGATGTTTTCTGCGTCGATTAAAACGTTGCGAATCAAAAGATTGGCGAATCAAATGACAGACCAATCCAAAATCCAAAATCTAAATTCCAAAATATGAAAAGCTGGCTTTCCCTGAACATGACGCCGGGCATCGGACCGCGGGCGGCGACGAAACTGCTGGAAAAATTCGGTTCCGCCGAAAACGTTTTTCACGCGACGCGCCGCGAATTGGAATCTTTGCGGCTGCGCGGGGAAACGGTCGAAAGCATTTTAAAGCGCGAGTTTCATGAAAAAGCGTCCGAGGAATTGGAAAAGGTCAATGGAATCGGCGGCGACGTTTTGCTGCTCGACGACGGGAATTACCCTTTTCTGCTGCGCGAAATCGCCGATCCGCCGATCGCTTTGTACGTGAAGGGCGACTGGCGGGCGTGTTTCGACGCGCCGGCGGTCGGCGTGATCGGCTCGCGCAAATGCTCGACTTACGGCGAAAACGCCGCCGGCATGCTCGCGCGCGATCTGGCGGAAAACGGCGTCTGCATCGTTTCGGGATTGGCGCGCGGGATCGACACGGCGGCGCATCGCGGCGCATTGCGGGCGAAAGGCAAAACCGTCGCCGTGATGGGAACGGGCATCGATCAGGTTTATCCGAAGGAAAACAAAAAGCTCGTCGACGAGATTCTGGCGGCGGGCGGCGCGGTCGTCTCGCAGTTCCCGCTCGAAACGCCGCCGCTCAAAGACAATTTCCCGTACCGCAACCGCATCATTTCCGGTTTAAGCTACGGCGTTTTGCTCGTCGAGGCGTCCGAAAGAAGCGGTTCCCTGATCACGGCCCGGCTCGCGATGGAGCAGGACCGCGAAGTCATGGCGGTGCCGGGCAACATCACGTCGCGCAATTCGTTCGGCACGAATTACCTGATCAAGTCCGGCGCGAAGCTCGTGCAGCAATGGCAGGACGTCGTTGCGGAACTGCCGACGGAAATTTCCGCGCGGATTCTGCCGCCGCGACTCGACGAGCCGCCGGCGGCGAAAAGATCGAAACAGCCCGACCTGGCGCCCGCCGGTCTGACGGAAAACGAACGCCGCGTCTGGACGCAGCTTTCGCCCGACGAGCCGCTGCACCTCGACGTATTGCTCGAAAAGAGCAAGCTTTCTTTCGGCGAGCTGAACGGCGCGCTGGTAAAAATGGATTTAAAGGATATAATTCGGACGCTGCCCGGAAATTTTTACGCCAGAAAAATATGAACAGAAAAATTCAAGACGGCGAAGCCATCGACCGGAAAAGAGATTCCGTTTTGAATATAATTTGAATATAAAATTAATATATAAAAGGAAGATTCTTCGGGAGAACCTATGCTCAAAACGGAATTGGTGCAAATCACCCGACAAAGCAAAATCGCGGAAGACGAATTTTACCCGATGATCGTCGCGATGTACGAACATATCTGGCAACGCCTGCTGCCGCCGCAGATTCCGACCGACGGATTGACGACGCGCGTCGCGAATAACGTCGTCACGCCCGCGGACGCGCCGATTCCCGACTGCGTGACCTGCGGCGCGTGCTGTATGGCGATGCTCGCCGTCGGCGTGCGCCCGCACGAGACGACGGGGACGGAAAATTTCTGGGAGATAACCGTTAAAGGCGAAAAGGACGAAATCCTCGTCGATCGTTTCCTGCGCCGCGACCCGGAAACCTTTTACTGCGCCGCGCTCGAAATCGTTAATAATGAAAAGGCGTTGTGCAGTATTTATAACGACAGACCGAAAATGTGCCGCGATTTCGAAGCGGGTTCGGACAAATGCCACGCGCTGCGGCGCGCCTTCGGTTACGAACCGTTCCTCTCGCTCGAAGAAATGCCCGAAGCGCTCCGCAGGCTCGAAAGTCGCCCCGCGAAATCCGCGCCTTCGGAAACGATCCGCGAAGTGAAATTTACCGAAACCGGAACCGGCGAGCTGCAGGTTTCCGCCGCGATGCGCGACGGCGCGGCGCGCATCATTCACGTTTTCGATCCGCAAAGGGAAACATGGCGGCAGTTCGAGTTCGACGGATTGACGCTCGCGCAAGCCGCCGCGCTGATCGATTCGCGAAAGTGGGTACCGGAAGTCCGGTAAATTCGGGAAGTTCCGGAGGAATTCTTTTAACTTCTCAAACACTCCGCACCTCTGAAACTTCCCGCTTTTATCAGCGGCGAACGCTTTTGTGAAAAATTTCATCTGAACGCAGCACACGAATTTAAGTTTTGTGACAAATGTCAGATAGCGGATTGACACGAACTATTTGTAAGTGTTAGAAGTCAAAATGTCAGCGCGAGATTTGGCGTCTGACATATTTTTTTCAGAAAATGGCAAAGAATTTAGTAATAGTCGAATCGCCGGCAAAAGCGAAAACCATCAACAAATACCTCGGAAGCGATTATAAAGTGCTCGCTTCGATCGGGCATATCAAGGATCTGCCCACCAAGGAACTCGGCGTCGACATCGAGAACAACTTCGAACCGGTCTACGAAGTCATTCCCGACGCGAAAAAACGCAATAATAAAAAGGTCGTCTCCGATCTGAAAAAAGCCGCCAAGGAATCGGAAGCGATTTATCTGGCGGCTGACCCGGACCGCGAGGGCGAAGCGATCTGCCAGCATTTAGCCGAAGAAATCGTGCCGAAACGACCCGCCAAACCGGTCTTTCGCGTGATGTTCAACGAAATCACGAAAAACGCGATCAAGGACGCTTTCAAGGAGCCGAAACAGGTCAATCAAAACCTCGTCGACGCGCAGCAGGCGCGAAGAATTTTAGATCGGCTCGTCGGCTACAAAGTCTCGCCGATTCTCTGGAAAACGATCGGCGGAAAATTGTCGGCGGGACGCGTCCAGACCGTCGCCGTCCGATTGGTCGTCGAACGCGAGCGCGAAATCGAAGCGTTCGTGCAGACCGAGTACTGGACGATCATCGCTAACCTTTCCGCCGCCCTGCCGCCGAAATTCGACGCGCGGCTTTATAAAATAGAGGATTTGACGGTCAAAACGAGCGGCTTCGATCAGGATTTAAAAAAGACCGAAACGCACATCAAGGACGAAGCGACCGCCAAATCGATCGTCGAGGAAGCTGAAAAACAAAGTTTTGTAGTCGATTCCGTCACGACGAAAGAGCGTAAGCGCAACCCGGTGCCGCCGTTCATCACTTCGAAACTTCAGCAGGAGGCGGCGCGCAAATTAGGCTTCGCGGTCAAGAAAACGATGTCGGTCGCGCAGAAATTGTACGAAGGCATCGAGCTCGGCGCGGAAGGCGCGGTCGGTTTGATCACTTACATGCGCTCGGATTCGACGCGCGTTTCCGACACGGCGCTCGCGGAAGTCCGCTCGTTCATCGGCGGCAGTTACGGCGACCAGTATCTGCCCGAAAAACCCGTTTTTTACAAATCGAAAGGCGGCGCGCAGGACGCGCACGAAGCGATTCGCCCGACGGATGCGAACCGCACGCCCGAATCCGTCAAAAACTATCTTTCGTCAGACGAATACAAGCTTTACCGTTTGATCTGGCAGCGCTTCGTCGCGTCGCAGATGACGCCGGCGATCTTCGACCAGACGACGATCGACATCAAGGCGGGACGCTTCACGTTCCGCGCGACCGGGTCGGTGCAGAAGTTCGACGGCTTTTTGAAAGTTTACCAGGAAGGACGCGACGAAAAGCCGGCCGAAGACGAAGACGACGAGGAAAAGACGCTGCCGAAGGTCGAGAAAGGCGAGCAATTAAAACTCAACAAAATCACGCCCGAACAGCATTTCACCGAGCCGCCGCCGCGTTATACGGAAGCGACGCTCGTCAAGGCCCTGGAAGAAAAAGGCATCGGTCGCCCGTCGACTTACGCGGCGATCATGACGACGATTCAGGACCGCGAATACGTCGAACGGCTCGAAGGACGTTTTCATCCGACGCCGTTGGGCATGACCGTCAACGACGTGCTCGTCGCGAGCTTCGACGACATTTTCAACACCGGCTACACGGCGCAGATGGAAAACCAGCTCGACGAGATCGAGGAAGGCAAAATCAACTGGCGCGACGCGATGCGCGGCTTTTACGGCAAATTCTCGGCGGATTTGAAATCGGCGGAAGAGAGCATCAAAAACAAAAAGAAAGTTTCGATTCCGACCGACGAGACCTGCGAAAAATGCGGCTCGCCGATGGTCATCAAATTCGGGCGGTTCGGGCAGTTTCTGGCGTGCCAGAATTACCCGGAATGCAAAACGACCCGCGAAGTCGCGGCGAAGAAGTCGGAAGTCGCCGGTCAGGCGTCGGATGCCGCGGCGACGAACGGCGGCGGAGCGGCGGAAGAAACGGAAGTTCCGAACTGCGAACTGTGCGGCAAGCCGATGGCTTTGAAAAAAGGCCGCTTCGGTTCGTTTTACGGCTGCACGGGGTATCCCGAATGCAAGAACATCCGCAAGATCGATAAAAAGAGCGGCGAAGCGAAAGTCACCGCGCCGCCGGTCGAGCTCGACGAAAAATGCCCGAAGGACGGCGCGAATCTCGTGATCCGGCAGGGACGTTTCGGCGAATTCATTTCCTGCTCGAATTACCCGAAATGCGATTACATCAAACGCGAGACGACCGGCATCGCCTGCCCGAAATGCGGCAAAGGCGAAATCGCCGTCAAGAAATCCAAGCGCGGCAAGGTCTTTTACGGCTGCACGAATTATCCGAAATGCGACGCGGTTTACTGGGACAAGCCCGTTCCGGAACCGTGCCCGAAATGCGCCGCGCCGTTTATCTTCGAAAAAACGACGAAGAAGGAAGGCACGATTCGCTATTGCCAAAACGAGGCTTGCGATTATAAAATCTCGGTTGCTGACGCAGGCGCCGTTAATGCCAGCGAATCTGAAGTTTCGATTCCGGCGAAGTAAGAGTTTCGCGAGATGAACGAAAATTTTCAATTTTTACAAGCATTTTTAAAGAATCCGCTTAAAGTCGGCGCCATCGCCCCGTCGTCGCCCGAATTGGCGGCGAAAATGATTGACGGCATTCATCCGGACGAAGACAACGTCGTGCTCGAGCTCGGCGTCGGCACGGGCGCGATCACGAAATTCCTGCAGGACAAGATTCCGAACGATAAATCCTACCTCGGCGTCGAGCTCGACCGAAATCTCGTCCGGACTCTGAACCGCAATTTTCCGTCGCTCGAAATCGTTTGCGGCAACGCGACCGACGCTTATTCGATACACAAAAAATCCGGTTTGGGAAACGTCCGCTATATCATCTGCTGTCTGCCGTTCGTGTCGCTGCCGAACGAGGTCGGCGAAAAAATACTCGAAGAAATCGACCGTTTCATGCAGAAGGGCTGCACGTTCCGCACTTTCCAGTACGCGCACGGCTACTACATGCCGTCGGCGATCAAACTGCGCGAATTCATGCGCGACCGCTACGGCAAATCGCGCCGCAGCAAGCTCATCGTCAAAAACGTGCCGCCCGCTTACACGCTGACCTGGAAAACGAATTAAAAAATTCTGGCCGCGAACAAACGCGAAAAGACACGGAAAATAAAGCGAAATTTCTTTCGTGGTCTTTCGCGTTTGTTCGCGGCCGATTTATAAAGTTTTGGACTTGATTCACAAAACTGAAACCTTTTTGCCGCTTCTTCCGTCTATACAGGCAAATCTATTCAAGATATTTTCAATAAAAATTTCAGGAGAAATCAATAAATCGATGTTACGACGCAAATTAACGAGCGCGTTTCTGCTCGGCGCGTTTCTGCTGCCGAGCGCTTCGTTCGCGCAGACGAGCGGCGTCGGCGCGGCGACCGCCGAAACCAAAACCGCTAAATTAAACATTTACACCGCGCCGAAAGAGACGATCGACAAAATCAGGGAAGAAGGCATGGGCAAAAATTCGCAGGTCATGCAGACTTTATCGTACCTGACGGACGTCATCGGACCGCGCCTGACGAATTCGCCCGGCATGAAGCGCGCCAACGAATGGACGCGCGATCAGATGGCGAAATGGGGCTTGCAGAACGCGAAATTAGTGTCCTGGGGTCCGTGGGGACGCGGCTGGTCATTAAAGAGCTTCACCGCGCAGGTCACCGCGCCGCAGCCTTTTTCGGTGATCGCGTACCCGAAAGCGTGGTCGCCTTCGACGAAGGGCGCGGTGACGGCGGACGTCGTTTTTTTCGACGCCAAAACCGAAGCCGAGCTGGAAAAATATAAGGGCAAATTAAACGGCAAGATCGTGCTGATTTCCTCCGCGCGCGAATTAAAAGCCGAAGACAAACCGCTTTCCGCACGCCGTTCGGAAGACGATCTGTTGAAAATGGCGCAGGAAACTTCCGCCGCCCCGCAGCGCCCGCAACCGCAATTGACCGATGAACAGCGTCAAAAACAAAGAGAAGAACAGCAAAAACAGCTGCTTTTCACCTTGAAACGCGGACAGATGCTGCTTCAAGAAGGCGCGGCGGTGCTCGTCGACAACAGCACGCGCGGCAGCGGCGGCACGCTTTTCGTGCAGAGCGCGTCGGTCGTCCAGGACACGCCGGCGGATCTCGCAAATTTCAATTTCCGCAGTTTTGCTCAGCCCTATAAAAAGGAATCCGAAGCGAAAATCATTCCGCAGATGACGATGGCGACCGAGGATTACAACCGCCTCGTGCGCATGATCAATCAGGGCGTCACGCCGCGCATGACAATCGACATTCAGGCGCAGTACCACGACGAAGACATGATGGGCTACAACACGATCGCCGAAATCCCCGGCACCGATCCGGCCCTCAAAGACGAAGTCGTGATGCTCGGCGCGCATCTCGATTCGTGGCACTCGTCGACCGGCGCGACCGACAACGCGGCCGGCTCGGCGGTCGCGATGGAAGCGGCGAGAATCATCCTCGCGTCGGGCTTAAAGCCGCGCCGCACGATCCGCGTCGCGCTCTGGTCCGGAGAAGAACAGGGGCTGAACGGGTCGCGCGAATACGTCAAACAGGTTTTCGGCGAAATGAAGAACGGGCCGCAATTCGGACAAGCCGATCCGAACGCGCCGAAACCCGAACTCGTCAAAGGCGCCGACTACGACAAGCTTTCGGCGTATTACAATCTCGACAACGGGACGGGCAAGATCCGCGGAGTTTACCTGCAGGGCAATTCCGCCGTCAAACCGATTTTCGAAGCGTGGCTCGCGCCGTTCGCGGACCTGGGCGCGAAGACGCTGACGATTTTGAACACGAGCGGGACCGATCATTTATCGTTCGACCGCATCGGTCTTCCCGGCTTCCAGTTCATTCAGGACGAAGTCGAGTACAGCACGCGCACGCATCATTCGAACCAGGACAATTTCGACCGCATTCAGGCGGACGACATGAAACAGGCTTCGACGATCATGGCGGCGTTCGTTTATCAAACCGCGATGATGGACGAAAAACTGCCGCGCAAGCCGGTGCAGTAATTTCGCGTTTGAATAACCAAAAGTAAAGGCTTCGTAAATAATATACGAAGCCTTTTTTGCGGCTCACGCCGGCAAATCGATCATGTTTGTAATTTTAATCACTTCACGAATCCCAATTTCGCGAGCTTTTCCATCGTGATGCCTTCGCTTTCCGCCGGTCTGCCGTAAAGCAAAATTCGCTCGACGTACTTCGCGATCACGTCGACTTCGAGATTGACCTCGTCGCCCGCGTGCAGCGTCGAAAGATTGGTCAGCTCCCACGTTTTCGGAATGACGGCGATTTCGAAATAGTCCCTGCCGAGCGCGGCGATCGTCAGCGAAATGCCTTCGACGGAAATCGAGCCTTTGTAAACCAGATACTGCCCGATTTCCTTCGGAAAAGAAACGCGCACCGTCCAGAAATCGCCGCTCGGCGTCGCCGAAACAAACTTTCCGCGCGAATCGACGTGTCCCTGCACGATGTGCCCGCCGAGCCGCGTCGAAGGCGTGACGGCGCGCTCCAGATTGACCTTCGTCCCGGTTTTCAAATTTCCGAGCGTCGATTTATCGAGCGTTTCCTGCGAAACGTCCGCCGTAAAGCCATCCGGCTTAACGTCCAACGCCGTCAGGCAGACGCCGTTGACCGAGATCGAATCGCCCTCGTTCGTCCCGCCGGTCGCGACGCGCGCCGCGATTTTTATCCGCGCGCCGTCCGAATGCTTTTCGAGCGCCGCGATCTGCCCCAATTCTTCAATAATTCCCGTAAACATTTACAATTTATTTCGCTTCCTGCCGCCGTTATTCGGCCGGCGCTTTTTATGCTGCCGCAGCGGCGATTCTTTTATAACCGACCTGGCTGAGCACCGTTTTCGTGCCTTTTAATAACCGGTCGATGTGTTCGATTTTCTGCACGCCGACGACGAACGCGTCGACGACGCCCGATTCGAGCTGAAATTTATAACAATCCTCCGGCGTGAGCGGCTTGTCGCCCTGAACGAGCGAGCCCTGTCCGACGACTTTCATGCCGATCATGCCCTGCCCTTTGCGCCGCATTTTTTCGAAAAGCGCGCCGGCGGTCTTGACGTCCGCGTCCATGTGCGATCGGCGGCTGTTCCAGCGCACCTGATTGATGTCGACCCAGTCGCTCGCCGCCGCCGCTTCGAGCGCGGCGAAACTGTGGCACGTTACGCCGTGCGCCCTAATTTTTCCCGCCTTTTTGGCTTCCGCGAAAATTGCCATGACTTCTTCGAGATTTTTCGTCCAGTCGCCGTCGGTCACGTTGTGGATGATCAGCGAGTCGAGGTAATCGGTGTTCAGTTCCTTGAGAAAACGGTCGATGTCAGCGCGCGCGCCCTTCGCGCTGCGGCTCGTCGATTTGGTTTGAATGACGTATTTTTCGCGCGCGACGCCCTTCATCGCTTTCGTGAAAAACGGATGCGAGCCGTATTGGTCGGCGAGGTCGAAAAAGTTGATGCCGTTATCGAACGCGTAACGCAGCTGCCGCGTAAATTCTTCCTGACCGAGCCGCGTCTGATCGGAGCTGCCCGCCCATCCGCCGCTGCCGGTGCCGATTCCGACCAGACTGATCTTGATGCCGCTCTTGCCGAGCATTACCCGATCGGTCGGGCTTTTGATCGCCGGGTCGATCGCAAAAGTCGCCGCCGACGGCAGCGACTGCTGGCTTTTGGCGGTTCGCCGGTTCAGCAGGACAACGCCGCCGGCCGCCGCGCCCGTTCCCCCGACGATCGTTCCGATAAAACCGCGCCGACTTAATTTACGCATATAACCTCCGTTTCAAAAAAATTCATGGATAACAATGAACCTGATTTAATTATTATCCGAAAAAAAGTCCGAAGAAGGAAATAAAATTTCGAAAAAACCGGATTAAGGCGATCTTTAAGATTGCGGCAACTCGTTTCGCAAATTTTCGGAAGCATGACCGTCCTCAATAAACGGACAGTTTTTTATCAAGAGGTATTTATGAATTATCAGGATGATTTATACGAAAAACGAGCGCAGACGGACATCAACAAATTAAAGCAGAAGTACGTGATCGATATTATCGCCGCCGAGCGGATCAAGGAAATTCTCGTTTATTTATATTTGTCGCAGGGCAGCCGCAATCAGCGCGGCATCAACCTGCAGACCGAAAAGCTGAAAAACGTTCTGCATAATTGCCCGAAAATAATGGCGCCGGCGTTTACGGCGCCGACGGCGGCGGGCAATCCCTGTCACGTATAATCGCTTATTTTACGATTTCCAAAGAATCGTCTGAGCTGATTCCGAAAACCGAACGGAACATAGGGAAATAATACACAAAAGAAACCAGTGTATTATTTCCCTATGTTCAACGAAATGCCGCCGGCGGTTTTGATTTTCCGCCGGCAAATTTATTTGGTCGCCGATTCGTCGTCCTCGCCTTCGGCTTTGCCGGGCGTTCGTCCCGGATCGCCGGTCTTTGAAGTGTCCGTTTCGCTCGGCTTGATGTCGACTTCTTTTTCCTGATTGTTTGTTTCTTCGCCGTTCAAAGTATTTTCCTTGTTGTTCGCCATTTTCCGTTCCTCCTTGCTTGCAATTGATTCAGCAATTACCGTTCCGGCGGAAACGGTTAATGTATGGTGAAAGACAGAATCGCCGCGCGGCGCTTTGTTAATATTTTTATATTGAATTTATTTTTTGGCGGAAATCTTTCGCGGGCTTTTTGTCGCAAGTGAAAAGTCCGTTCTTTTTCAAAGCCGGAAAATATTGACAAATTTTAACAAGGTGGTCAACATGTCTTTCTCAAATTCACGAATTCTGGCGGTCGAAAGTTACCTCGAATCCTGCGAACTCGTCAGTCAGATGCTTTTCGTCGAAAAGCACAATTTCGATTTTACCGTCACGCATTCGCCGAATCGGGCGCTTTCGTTAATCGGCGAAGAACCCTTCGATCTTTACATCGTTAAAAGCCGTCTGCCGGAAATGACCGGCGTCGAGCTGTGCCGCCGCATCCGCAAGCTCGATTCGGAAACGCCGATCTTGTTTCTGACCGGCAAATCGCGTCTTTCGGAATGCCGCGTCGCCATCGCGGCGGGCGTCAGCGAGCACCTGATTTTGCCCGTCAGCCTCGATAAGTTGACCGCGAAAGTCAAACGGCTCCTGCAAAAAACGACGCCGGCTTTCCCGTCCCAGGCGGCATCTTTTACGAATGGAACGTCTTTTGCTTCAAGGCTCTGAATAAAGAATGCGAAGCGAGAGTTTTGAGTATGAAAGATGAAAGTATCAAGCGTTTTTTCAGCAAAGATTTCATAAAGAAGGTCTACGACGAAGCGATGGCGGAAGACGTCGTCAGCAACGCGGCGCAAGTTGCGTTTTATTTTATCTTCGCGCTTTTTCCGCTTCTTTTGTTCCTGCTTAGTTTGTTCGGTCTCGTGCTCGAGTCGGCGGAAGAATTTCGGCAGGAGCTTTTCGTTTACCTTCGCGAAATCATTCCCGCGTCCGCCCTCGCGCTCATCGAACAAACTCTCAACGAAGTCGTGCAGAGCAGCTCGGGCGGCAAGCTGACCTTCGGTTTTTTGCTCGCGCTGTGGTCGGCGTCCGCCGGGATCGACAGTCTGCGCATCGTTCTCAACGACGTTTACGACCTCGAGGAAACGCGTTCATGGTGGAAATACAAGCTGACCTGCGTGCTCGTCACGCTCGGGCTGACCGTTTTGATATGCGTCGTCATCGGCATCGTTTTTTACGGCTCGCATGTTCTGACTTCCACCCTGACAGGGGCCGGTCTGGAGAGCGTCGCGCCGTACATCGCCAGTGCGCTTTCGTTTATCGTCATTCTCGCCGCGATGCTGCTCGCGTTCGCCTGTCTGTACGCTTTCGTGCCGAATCACGAAACGTTCGTCTTTCGTTGGATCACGCCCGGCGCGGTGACGGCGGTCGTGCTCTGGCTCGCTTTTTCGTTCGGCTTTCGCATCTATCTCGCGTACTTCGATTCCTACGCGGCGACTTACGGTTCGGTCGGCGCGATCATCATTCTGCTGCTCTGGCTTTATCTGACGGCGCTCGTCATTCTGATCGGCGGCGTCATCAATTCGGTCGCCGATAAATTGACCGAAGGCAAAGAAAAAGAAGTCGGCCGCGCCGATACGGAAGAAGAGGAAGCCGCCGCCGACGACGCCGATAAAAAGGAAAAAGTGGATAATCCGGACCAAAAACAGGATAAAAAATAAATCGGTTTTGATTGACCGCCGGAAACGCAGAGATAATACAAAAATCTCCGTGTTCCCGGCGGCGAGAATTTAACCTTCAACCTTTTCGATTTTCGACAGCTTGCGAACATCGATCGTGATCGGCTCGTTCGCCGCAGTTTGATTGTACATATTCGAGAATTTATAGCCGAATTTTAATTCGTTGATTTTGTACGATGTGCGCATGTGCACCGATTGCGCGAAAGTTTCATCGAGCGCGCTGATCAAGACCAGAATTTCCGCGTCGTTTTCCAGCAGATCGTTTTCGGTGCAGCCGTAAAGCGGCGAGGCTTCGTCGATCGGATGCACGATCGTCCACGACAGCGGAAAAAACGAGACTCTTTCGCGCTCCAATTTGAGCAAATCGAAACGGCGCACGAAATTGCCGTTTTCTTCGACGAACCGCGCGTACAAAACCTGAGCTTTGAGTTCGATCAGCTGGTTATTGCGATTATTGACGAGCCGGAACATCAAGCCGCTGACCCCGCGGTAAGGCGCGATGATCGCGTTTTCGCTAAAGATGATCTTCGCTTCGGGACGCGAAAACCGCGCGAAAACCAAGCCCGTAATCAAAGCGTTTGCGAGCAGACTGTAGTAAGATTCGACCGTCACGAGCAGATTCGGCAGCAAGCCGACCGGATGGATCGTGCCGTAACCGATCGTCGCGAATGTCTGAACTGAAAAGAAAAACCCGCGCAGGAAAATATTCTGCAAAGGCAGTTCCGAAGTGTCCACGAGCGAGGCATCGCCAAGCAGCGCGTACAGCCCGCCGAAAACAACGTTGCTCAAAAAATAAAGCAACAGGACCAACATCAAAAATCGCGACCACCGCATGGTCAGCAGGTAATGGTAGAGATTGAGAAACGAAGTCGACCGCAGCCCCCTACGAATGACGTTGAAGGAACCGTCGCGATTCAGGAAACGAAGCCGCGTTTCGTGCGCCACCTTTTCGCCGAACCCCAAGTCACGATCATTTTCGTCCCCGAGGCTCGTCCCCATCGCCGACACTCGTCGCGAAGCCGTGTTCTTTAAAGCGTTTTCTTCGGTCATCGGTTTGAATTTACATCTTTGATTTTACAAAAATCAAAATGATTCCGTTATTTTCACGAGAAAGGCGCCGGGGCGCGGAGAAAATTTTATAGTGAATTTTCTCCGCGCCCCGGCGCCTTTCCGGCTTTCAATTACTTAATTTGTTTTCAGATTTTCGTTTTTGAAGATTTTGTCGAGCCACATATTCGACAATTTCTCCTGAATCGAGTTGGCTCGCAATCTGTCGTTCAGGTTTTTGAAATCGACGAAATCGAGATGCTGGTCCTGATTGAAGCACGAGAAAACGAAAAACTCTTCGCCCGTGTGCGGGTTCACGTGTCGCTGCAGGCACTGCGCGCAGACTTCCTTCATCATGCACTGCATCGGAGAGTTGATCGAACCGATCGCCGTGTGTTTTTCCTTGAGATAAGGTTTGAGAGCCGTGTAGCGCGCTTCCTTGACGCCGTTCATCATGCGGTCGGAACCGATCGCGATGATGCGGTCGACCGCTTTCAGATCGACGGTCTTCTCGCCCAGACTGCCTTCGGCGTAAGCGATCATCGCCTGCACGATATTGCCGCGAAAATGCGCGTCCTGCGGTCGCGCGGGCTCGATTTCGTCGCCGAAGTCGGTCGACCAGATGACCTGATCGGTCGCCTTTTCGATTTCCTCGCGTTTATACAAATCCGCGCCGTTTTTGTAGCCGGCGAAGTAAATCACTTCGTTATTGTTATCGCGCAAGGCTTTCGCGATCGAGAACAGAACGGCATTGCCGAGCCCGCCGCCCGCCAGTAGAACCGTTTCGTTTTCGGGAATCTCGGTCGGCGTGCCGGTCGGTCCCATCACGAGAATTTCTTCGCCCGTTTTAAGAAGCGAACAAAGCCGCGACGAAGTTCCCATCTCCAAAACGATCATCGAGAGCAGTCCTTTTTCGCGGTCGACCCACGCGCCCGTCAGCGCCAAACCTTCCATCATCAGACGTTTGCCGCCGACGACCGGCGCCGAGGTTTCGAAATTCTGCAGCCGGTAAAACTGTCCGGGTTCGAATTTTCTTGCCTGGAGCGGCGCTTTGACGATGACGTCGACGATCGTCGGCGTCAGGCGGTCGACTTTCACGACGTAGGCTCTTAATTGTTCGTCGAGCGTCGCTTCGAGCCGATCGAAAATCGCGTCCCTTTCCGTTTGCGGCAGCGCGCCGCGTTCCGCTAATTCGTCCGCGAAAAGCTCGGCGACCTTTTCGTAACCGTGTTTGGCGGAAGCCATCGCTTTGACGACGTTTCCGGCGTATTTCGGATGGTTGTCGCCGTAATAGGAAATGAATTTGCCGTCGTTTTCATACGACGTGAAAAACCCGGTTTCGCCCTTCGCCGCTTCGACCGCGTGAAACTTTCCGTCGCCGTTTTTCTCCAGTTTGAACGGCTGGAAAAACTGCCGCCACTCGTCGAGCTTGAACGTGCCCGGTTTTTCCTTTTCGTAAATGACGTTCGGGCTCGTGCCGGCGGCGACGCAGACCGTGCGCGCCGGAAACGTTTCGTATTCGCCGGCGTTCGAGAACCTGCCGGACTCCTGATCGTAATTCTGTTTTTCGAAAACGAGCGCCTTGATCGCGCCGTATTCGTCCGGAACGGCTTCGGTCGGCGACATCAGTTCGACGAAATCGATGCCCTCTTCCAGAGCCTTTTGAACTTCCTCGTGGTTCAGGCGATACGCGGGCGAATCCTGCAAACGCTTGCGGTAAACCAACGAGACGCCGCCCCACTGCTGAAGAAGCGGAATAAAATTCGGACTTTCGCCCGCTTGCGCGGCGCGTTTTCTTTCCTCGCGAATCGCTTTGCCGTGCACGAGGAATTCGCCGAAGACTTTCTTTTCCTCGTCGTCGAACGCCGCCCACGCGGCTTCCTCGCCGCGGTCGTCGCAGATCGCTTCGAAGTTTTCGAGCATTTTTTCGACCTGCACCGGATAATACGCCATCAGTTCCGTTGCCGTGTCGATGCCGGTCAGGCCGCCGCCGATGACGATCGCCGGAAGCCGAACCTGCAGATTCGAAAGCGTGTCTTTTTTGAACGCGCCCGTTAATTGCAAAGCCATCAGAAAATCCGACGCCTGACGGATGCCGCGGATCAGGTTGTTTTTCATCGGCACGATCGTCGGGCGTCCCGCGCCGGTCGCGATCGCGATATGATCGAATCCGTATTCCCACGCGTCCTCGATCGTTAACGTTCCGCCGAAACGCACGCCGCCGTAGGCGCGGAAACGCTTCCGGCGAAACAGCATGAGCTGCATCATCGTCAGAAAGTTTTTATCCCAGCGCACCGTGATGCCGTATTCCGAAACGCCGCCGAAGCCCGAAAGGATGCGCTCGTCGAGATCGTCGACGATCTCCGCCAGATTTTCGATCGGTTTCGGAGCGGTTTTGCCCAAATTCCCCGTCCATTCCGCCGGCAGCGGCTCGATTTTCAAACCGTCGACGCCGATCACGCCGAAGCCTTCGTTTAAGAGGTAATGCGCGAGCGTGTAGCCCGCCGGACCTAAACCCACCACGAGCACGTTTTTGCCGTTATACGGCAGCGCGTACGGGCGTTTCGCGTTCAAAGGATTCCAGCGCGTCAAAAGATGGTAAATCTCGAAACCGTACGGCAGATTGAGCACGTCCGTCAAGGTCGCCGTCTCCGCCAAAGGAATATTGACCGGCTCCTGTTTCTGGAAAATGCAGCCCTTCATGCAGTCGTTGCAGATGCGGTGACCGGTGCCGGCGCACATCGGGTTGTCGATCGTGACCAGCGCCAGGCTGGCGATCGAATCGCCGATGCGTTTCATCTGGTGCATTTCCGAGATTTTCTCGTCGAGCGGGCAGCCTTCGGTCTTGATGCCTAAAGGGTTGCGTTTCGCGCTGCCGTCCTTCTCGTGTAAACCTTTCGAGCAGCTGTCTTTATCGCGTTCGTGGCAGATCAGACAGTAATCGACTTCGTACAGCGCGTCGCGCATCGTGCCGCGGTCGTCGGTCAGTTTAAAACCGTCGCGGCGGCGCATCTCTTCCGGCTTTCCGCGCATGATGTTGTAAAGTTTCGGTTCCGGATGAACGAGATGCACGAGATTCTGGTAATCGAGCGCGTGCGGAACTTTGAACGAATACCATTTCTTCTTTCGAGAGTGAAACTGAATCGCCGACCACGCCTCCAGAATCTGGAGCGCGGCTTTGACCTGCAAAAGTTCGCCGGAGCCTTCGATTTCCACGACGTTGCGCTCGAAAACGCGCCCGAAATTCTTGTCTTTTAATTTATCGTAAGCCTTCGCGATTTTATTCAAAGTCTCCTGAATTTCCGCGGTGATTTCCTGGTTCTTCGCTAAAGATTCTTCGGCTTCCGTCAGCTTGTCGGTGATGTAGGAAACCGCCAGCTCTTCGTCGTAAACGAGCGTTTCGTCAAAGGCGGCGAACTTGAACTCGCGCAGCGCTTCGGTAATTTCGGCTTCAGGAAGCGCGGCTGCCTTTTCCGCCGTGTATTTTTTGATCGCGCGGCGCTGCACGAAAAATTTGTATTTCCAGATCGGATTCTGTTCCGTGATTTCGCGTTCGAGCCGCTCGCGTTCGCGGCTGATGCCGAACAGACGAGCGATAAAGCGCGAAAGATGCGGCGCGGAATCGGTCAGAATGTTCGATTCGACGCGCGCTTCATAGCCCGCGCCGCGCGCCGCGACGTATTTGGTGAGCGCGTCATGCAGCAGCGCGTTCTCTTCTTTTAACTCTTCGTAAAATTTTTCGGCTAACTCGCGCAGCCGCACGGCATCGAACAAATCGGAGAATTTGAAGCCGGGAACGCCCAAATCGAAATCGTGATTTACCGCGCGGTTTTCTTTTTCGAAAATTCCTATCATATACGTGTATAAAATGAAAAAACTATAAATTTTAACAAACTAATGATTATAACATCGGCATCCGACGCGAAACAAAAGTGCGTCGTTGATTAGATGAAAATTTTTGCCTTGCGTTCAAAAAAGTTGTATATTTTCATGTATTTGTTAAGAATTGGAATACAGTTCAGACGCGATTGTGTTATAAAATAATTTTGCCCATTTGAGCTAAATTTTTAAGAGGTTTTACAATTAGTATGGAAAAAGACGAGCGGCTGTTGCCTATGCCGACCGCAAAGGATGTTCAGCTCTCCACTCACGAATACCCGGCGGCTTACTCACCGATCTACAGCGAAGAAGAAGGGTTCAACGAGCAACGCTCGCTTCGTGAATATTTCAACGTCATTTATAAACGCCTGCCGCTGATTCTGGCGCTGGCGATCCTGGTCACGTCGGTCGTCGCGTTTTATATGTACCGGCTGCCGTCGCAGTATGAGGCGGAGACGCAGATGGTGATCGAGCCGCCGAAGCCGAAACAGACGGCGAAAGACGCGATCAACATCAATTTCGGAAACGACGCGAATTACATGAACACGCAGCTCAGACTTCTGCAGAACCCGGATTTGATGAGCGAAGTGGTGATTCGGCTCGGCCTGCACCGCGATCCGAATCTTCTCGCCAGTCAAAACAAAAGCTTTCTGACGACGCTGAAAACGCTTTTTTCCGGCGAAAAAGCGAAAACCGAAAAGGAGTCGTCTTTACCGGTACTTCCCGAAAACTCCGAATCCACGACCACTTCCCCGTCGTCCGAAAAAATAGTTCTTAGCCCGGAGGAAGCCGAGCGCGCGGTCGCTTACGCCGGCACATTTTTAGGCGGCTTAAGGGTCGAAACGGTCGAACGCACCAATCTCGTCAACATCAGTATTCAAAGCACCAATCCCGATCTGGCGGCGAAGGTCGCGAACATGACCGCGAACTTATTTATCGAAAAAGACGCCGATCTCGCCGTCAGCGGCGCGAAAAAGCAGTATGAAGAGCTTAATAAATCGATCGAAGATTTGAAGGGCACGATCGCCGCGCAGGAATTGAACTACATTCAGGAAATGCAGCGGTCAAACATTCCTCTGCGCGAAGGCAAGGGGCAGGATTTCAACGCCGAGCGCCTTTCGACGATCAGTTCGAACCTGCTCGCCGCCGAAGACGAGCGCCGGAAGATTCAGGCGCAGTACGAAGCCGCCCTCAAAGCGGCGGACGGTAAGGGCGGCATCCTGTCGCAGGTTCCCGATAACAAGGCGATTTTAGCCGCGCGCGAAAAATACCTCGAGCGGCAAGCCGATCTCGACAAGCGGCTCGAAGACATCGGCAAACAAATTCAGGAAGCCGAAACGGAAAAAGCCGCTTTGGAAGTGAAATACACCCCGGAGTATCCGGAAGTGAAGAAAATCGCCGCCAAGATCGATTCGCTCAAATTAAACCGGGAAAAAATTCAGAAAGAAGTTTCGGAAAAAATCGACGCGGAAGGCGCGAAACTGATCAAAAACGCGGAAAATGAAGTCGTCACCGGTTTGAGGGCACAGCTTCAAGGCGCACAGGGACGCGAAAAACAGCTGCGAGACGATTACGACAGAGAACGTTCACTGGCGAATTTTTCGGGCATCGCGGAAACCCGGCTGACCACTTTGAAGCGCGAAATCGAGACGAACCGCGGGCTGCTCGATACTTACACGCAGCGCCAGAAAGAGCAGCAGCTCGCGATCGAAAGCGGTCGCCCCGAAAACATAAAAATCGTCACCACCGCGATCAAACCGTCCGAGCCGATCGGACCGCAGCGAAACCGCAATATCCTGGTCGGTTTTCTCGTTTCGCTCGCCGCCGGGATCGGGCTCGCGTTTCTGCTCGATTACCTCGACGATTCGATCCGCACCTCGGACGACGTCGGCCGACATCTCGGACTGCCGACGCTCGCGCTCATCCCGCACCAGGCGACGAGCGATAAACGCAAGCTGCTGCCGGGAAAAAACGGCACCGCCGCGCCGTCGACCGCGCTGATCGCGCTCGAAGACACGCGCTCGGCGATGGCGGAAGCGTACCGTCATCTGCGAACGTCGCTGCTCTTTTCGTCGGCCGGAAAACCGCCGCAAACGATTCTCGTCACTTCGAGCCAGCCGTCGGAAGGCAAGACGACGACCGCGATCAATACGGCGATCACGCTCGCGCAGTCGGGCGCCGACGTCGTCATCATCGACTGCGACCTGCGCCGCCCGCGTCTGCATAACCATTTCGATCTCGAAAACACGGTCGGTTTGACGAATTACCTTTCGGGCGAGAAGAACACGGATTTGTTTATGAAGCCGTGCCCGGGACTGCCGAAGCTGAAAAT
Source organism: Pyrinomonadaceae bacterium (assembly GCA_036563455.1). Taxonomy (GTDB): domain Bacteria; phylum Acidobacteriota; class Blastocatellia; order Pyrinomonadales; family Pyrinomonadaceae; genus JAFDVJ01. The sequence continues at coordinate 85,635 of DATCMK010000006.1, forward strand.
CGTGACGAGCGGTCCGATCCCGCCGAATCCGGCGGAGCTTTTAAGCTCGAACGAGATGAAGAATCTGCTGCAGTTTCTGAAGGGCAATTTCAAGCACGTCATCATCGATTCGCCGCCCGCGATTTCCTTTACCGACGCGGCGATCCTTTCGACGCTCGTCGACGGCGTCGTGCTGGTCGCGATGGCGGGCAAGAGCTCGATCCATCTGATGCGCCGCTTTAAACAGCGTCTGGCGAACATCGGCGCGCGAATTTACGGCGTCGTCCTGAACGGCATCAAGTCCGATTCGGTCGAATACGGTTATTACGGCTACGGTTACACTTACAATTATTACACCGCGAACGACGACGATACGACGCCGCGCCTCGAAGAGGTCGAAACGGTTTCCTCGATTCACCGAACCAAAAACTAGAAAAAAAACAGAAAATCAGAAGGGGCAACGACTGAAAGCGGTAAGTCGTTGCCCCTTCTGATTTTCTTTCTTAGCGCAGAAACTCGGCGAGCGCCGTTTCCCAGTGCGGCAGCGGTTTCAGGCCGAATCGCGCGCTGAACAGGCACGCCAGTTTCGAAGATTTCGGGCGCGGCGCGGGGCGTTTAAGGCTGTCGGCGGCGGCCGGTTCGAGCAAATTCGAATCAAAGCCTTTGATTTCGCACACCTTTTCGGCGAACCCGGCGTAAGAAGTTCCGGCGCCGGAATTCGTCACGTGAAAGACCGACGGCAGGTCAAGTTCGGCTAATTCGCGCAGTCGTTTCGCCAAATCTCCCGCAAAAGTCGGTGTGCCGTAAGAATCGTAAATGGCTTTGATCGTCTTTCCGTCGGCTAAAAGCTTGTGCATCACGCTCAGGAAATTCGTGCCGCCGACGCCGTAAATCCAGCCCGAGCGCACGACGATCGATCGCGCATAGGCATTGCGAGCCCGGATCTCGCCGTCTAGTTTGGACCGTGCGTAAACGCCGAGCGGATTCGGCGTGTCCTTCTGCGTGTAAAAATCGTCCTTAACGCCGTCGAAAACATAATCGGTCGAAATCGTCACGAACGCGCTGTCGATGCACTTGGCGGCGAGCGCCAGATTTTCAACGCCCTTTGAATTTGCGGCGTAGCATTTTTCGATTTCCCGCTCGCTGCCGTCGACGTCCGTAAAAGCGGCGCAGTTTATCGCGGCGTCGAATTTTTCGCTTTCAAAAACGGAAAACACCTGTTTTTCATCGGCGATGTCGAGTTCCTGCCGCGTCAGCGCGACGACCCGGTCGCCGATCGATTCGCAATATTTGGCGGTCGCTTTGGCGACCATTCCGTTTCCGCCGGTAATCAGTATTTTCATAAGTTTAGGAAGGTTGGAAAGTTCAGGAAGTTCGGAAAATTCGGGAAGAAAGGTAATTACTTCCAAAACTTCCCGAATGTTCTAAAATTCCTAAACCAATGCGCCGTACATTTTCCGGTAGTAATCTCGATACGCGCCGTCGCGGATGCGACCGACCCAACCTTGATTTTCCTGATACCAGCGGATCGTCTGCTGCAAGCCTTCCTCCCAGCTGATGCTCGGTTTCCAGCCCAATTCCGTTTCGACTTTCGCCGCGTCGATCGCGTAGCGACGATCGTGGCCGAGGCGGTCGGCGACGAATTTTATCAGGCTGTGCGGTTTGCCGAGGGCGTCGAGAATCGACTTCACGACGTCGATATTATACTGCTCGTTGCGCGCGCCGATGTTGTAAGCTTCGCCCGCCTTGCCGCGTTCGAAAGCGAGCCAGATCGCGCGCGCGTGGTCTTCGACGTAAATCCAGTCACGCACGTTGCGCCCGTCGCCGTACACCGGCAGCGGTTCGTCGTTCATCGCGTTGGCGATCATTAAGGGAATCAGTTTTTCAGGAAATTGACGCGGGCCGTAATTGTTGCCGCAGCGGGTAATTACGGTGTCGAGACCGAAGGTTTCGCGCGCCGCGCGGACGAAATGCTCGGCGGCGGCCTTTGACGCGGCGTACGGCGAGTTCGGTTTCAACGGCGAGGTTTCCGTAAAATACAAACTGCTTTCGTCCGGCAGGGAGCCCATTACTTCGTCGGTCGAAACCTGCACGAACCGCTTCACGTTCTTCGCGCGCGCCGCGTCGAGCAGCACCTGCGTGCCGAGCACGTTCGTCAGCACGAACTCGTCCGCCGACGAAATCGAGCGGTCGACGTGCGATTCGGCGGCGAAATTGAAAACCGCTTCCGCTTCCGCCGGCAAAGTTTCCAGAACCGCCTGCTTGTCGCAGATATTGCCCTTGACGAACGTGTGCCGCGACTGGTCGACGCCCTTCAGGTTTTCAGGATTTCCCGCGTAAGTCAGCGCGTCGAAATTGACGATTTCGTAATCCGCGGTTTCTCGTAAAATAAGGTGAATAAATGCCGAGCCGATAAAACCGGCGCCGCCGGTGACGAAAATTTTTTTCATAAAAAATTAATTACAAATTTCAAATTTCAAATTTCAAATTATGAACGCAGAAAATATTTTCTTCAATTCATAACCTGTAGTTTGTAGTTTGTAATTTGTAATTCACTTATCCAGCAGCCGCATCTGACGCAGCAGAATATCGGCGTATTTTTTCGGCGTGTTGATATTTTTCAGGACGATTTTACCGCCGTCTTCGCTCGCGTTGTCGATGACGAGATTGCCGAAACCGAGCATCCGCTGCGCGATCGTCGACGAAACCGAAACGTCCTGAATCGAACGGAGCGGCACGTTGCGCGAGTTTTGAAAAATGAAACCTTCGTCGATTTCAACCTTCGCGTCGGTCAGAGTGTAGCGCACCATTTTCTGCCGCAGGTGATAGTAAGCCGGTATCAGAAACAAGCCGAACGCGAACGGCAGCGCGTACAGAAAACTGACGCCGAACATCGCCAGAACGGCGACCAGCAAAAGCGCGCCGACCGCCGCGAGCGCGTAGCCCATTTTGACGAACATCAACGTCGGGCTGATCGAAAAAATCCTCCGCTCGGCTTCCTCCGACGATTCCGCGGCGCTTTCGACATCGGGCTTTCGCGTGATGCGCGTTTCCTCTTCCGCCTCGAGCAGTTTCCCGCATTTCTGGCAATAAACGGCTTCATCCGAATTTTTTGCGCCGCATTTTGTGCAAAACATAAGATTCAGTGGTCGGTGGTCGGTGATCGGCGGTCAGTTGTTTACCGAATTTAGCCGGAAAGCTCAGATTAAATTCAACTAATCTGACCGCCGACCACCGACCACCGACCACTGTAATATAGCACAAAAAAACGGTCAGCCGGCGTTCGGCTGACCGTGAATCTTTTTCAGACAAGAGGAGAAGAGATTGCTCTTCCGTGAGAAACTTTTTCGGAAATTATTGATTGACGAGACGCATTTTCCCGTCCGGCGTTCGGATCGTCAGCGCGTCCGGCTCATAAACCGTCAGCGGTTTCGATTCCTTCTGTTCGAACTTAGCGGCCTGCTGCGTGGTGATCGTTTTAACCGTTTTGGCGTAGTTCGGGTTCGAAATCGAATTGTAGCGCCCGGTGATGCGGCGGACGTACTCCTGCGTTTCGCGGTAGGGCGGCACGCGATTGCCGTATTTCCAGACGGCGCCTTCGCCGGCGTTGTAGCCGGCGAGCGCCAGCACGACGTCGCCGCCGAACGCGTCGAGCAGCCAGCGCATATATTTGACGCCCGCGTCGATGTTCTGTCTCGGGTCGTAAATGCTCGTCACGCCGAAGCGCCGCGCCGTCGCCGGCATGAGCTGCATCAAGCCGCTCGCGCCTTTATACGAAGTCGCTTTCAGCTTGAACGAAGATTCCTGGTGCATCTGCGCGTAAATCAGCAGCGGGTCGATGCCGTAGCGTCTTGCCGAATCGACGATATAAGCATCGATTTCGAGGCTGCCGGTCGTAAAACCTCTTAAAGCCGTTCCCGATCCCATCATCATTTTTGTGTAGGCGGCGTTCGCGTTCTTCGTTCCCAAACCGTCTTCCATGCTCATCGTCTGCTGGGCGGTCTTTTGGACTAATTTTTTAGTGCCGGTTTTGGTTTTTCGCGGCTTGATGTTGACCGGCGCCGGGGGCGGCAGCGTCGACGTCACGACGACCTGCACGCCGCTCTTCGTATCGAAATTATCGAAAGTTCTTTTCTGAGCGGAGGCGGAGAGCGTCAAAAGACCGAGAGCGGTAACGGAAAGAATAATCTTTTTCATAAATATACTCACAAATAGCGGCAGCTTTATCGATGTTTTATGCGGTTTGTATGTTTGTTTGGAACGGGTGCCGATGCTCGGAGTCGCTCGCTTATTCGAGCGTCCATACTTAATAGAAACCCCGAAACGGAAAAGTATTCCAGAAAAAAGTTTGGGAAGTTCGGAAAAGTTTGGAGGCACGGGAAGATTTAAGGGAAATCCTTTTCTTCCTTATCTTTCCGGTGCTTCCCGAACTTTTCAAACTTTTAAATCCCGCAATCTTCGTTTATGCTTGATTTATGCTGTATCTGTCGCAGATATTGGGGCGTCCGATTCTCGACGCGGAAGGCGAAAAAATCGCTTCGATCCGCGACGTCATCGTGCGTTACGGCGAGGAAGATTACCCTTCGGTCGTCGGTTTGGTGGCGCGTTACCGCCGCCGCGATTTTTTCATGTCGCGCAAAAGGCTGGCGTCCTTGAACGAAGCGGGAGCGCGCATGAACTCGGAAAAAATCAATCTCAAGCCGTTCACGCGCCGCGTCAACGAGGTGCTGCTCGCGAAAGACGTGCTCGACAACCAACTGATCGACGTCGACGGCAAACGCGTCGTCCGCGTCAACGACGTGCAGCTCATCGAAGTCGGCGACGAATGGCGCGTGTCGGGCGCGGACATCAGTTTGAAGGGTTTTTTGCGCCGTTTGATGCCGAAGGGTTTTTACGGCAGCTCGGCGGCGGTCGAAGTCATCGACTGGGCGGACGTCGGTTACTTAGCGACCGATTCGGCGTCGGCGACCGTGAAATTAAAGTCCTCGAAAGATAAATTGTCGCGGCTGCATCCGGTCGAGATCGCGCAGCTCGCCGAATCGCTCTCGCCGGTTCACCGCACCGAGATCGTCGAATCGCTCGACAACGAGATCGCCGCCGACACGCTCGAAGAAATGTCGACGGAAAATCAGGCGCGCATCCTCGAAGAAATGGACGAGGAACGCGCCGCCGACATTCTCGAGGAAATGTCGCCGGACGACGCGGTCGACGTGCTCGGCGAAATGGACGAGGAAAAGGCGCAGGAGCTTTTCGAGCTGATGGAAGACGAAGAACGGGCCGACGTCGCGGAATTGATGGAGTTCGCGCACGACACGGCGGGCGGTTTGATGACGACGGAATTCATCGTTTTTCCGAAAGACTTGACGGTCGGGCAGGCGATCGCGCGGCTTCGCGAAATGGCGGAGACGCCGAACATGATTTATTACCTCTACATCGTCGAGGAAGAAAACTCATGGAAGATCTGCGGCGTCATCTCGCTGCGCAGCCTGATTTTAGCCGACCCGACTTATCCGCTTTCCGAAGTGATGCGCGACCAGTTTCAATTCGCGCATCCGCACGACGACGCGGAGAAAGCCGCGCAAATCATCGCCGAATACAATCTGCTCGCGCTGCCCGTGATCGACGACGAGGGCGACATCGCCGGCATCGTCACGTTCGACGACGCGATGGAGATCCTGCTGCCGAAAAACCTCGACCGGCGCCTGCCGCGTCTTTTCGGTTAGAAACACCCGCTCCAAAAACTTCGTCTGATCTTTCTAAAGCAGGCGGTCGAAAAACATCTTTCGACCGCCTGCTTTCTCCGCAAGGTCCGATTATTTAACCAGAAAGCGTTTTTTTATACCGACTTTTTTCCGTAAATCCGCTAGAATTGTGGGAAACGACAAACGAAAACGGAGGCGGATATGAAGCATCGAATTATCCGAATCTGTTTGCTGGCGGTATTGACAGCCGGTTTGATGGTTTCGGCGCAGGAAAAAGCGCCGGAATATCGCACAAACATTCCGTTTGACTTCCACGCCGGCAATAAGATTCTTCCGGCGGGCAGTTACGTCATCGCGCTCGTGGATTTTATCGAATCGCGAAACGTTTTAACAATTCGGGAAATGGACGACAGGAATAAGCAAACTTTAATGTTTGAGCCGAAGACGAGAAAAGAACCGGCAAAAGCATAGGAACTGATTTTCAATCGATACGAGAAACAATATTTTTTGGCGGAAATAAGCTCGCCGACCATCAACGGGGATTTCAGCCGCACGCCCGCCGAAGCGCGACTCGCCGAAACGCACAAGTCCGTCCGGGAAACGGTCGAACTGGAAAGATAAAAATCGTTCTCGTTTTTACCGGGTAAACGGCTGCTCGGTCAAGCCTATATTTTCGAGCAGAACGGCGAACCGCGGGTCCGCGCGCAGACCGTCGACGACCGGCTCGACTTTCAGAAAGGGCAGAAAGCCCGAACGCTCCCGGCGCGCCTTGTCGAACCATTCGAACGATTTGTCGAAATCCCCGAGACCGGCGTGGATGATCGCGAAGTTATAAGCCGGAACGTAACGCTCTTTGTCCAAATCTTCGAGGCTCGCCAAAACCTCGAGCGCTTCTCTTTTTTTGCCCGCGACGGCGTACGCGAAACCGAGATAAGATTCGAACGCCAGACCGCCCTGCGAAAATTTGACGGCGTTGTCGAGAGCTTCGATCGCTTTTTCGAGTTTTCCCTGCTGCAGATACGCCAAACCCAAATTGCGGTGCGCGAAGGTCGAATTTTTGTCCATTTCCAGCGCTTTGCGGCATTCTTCGATCGCGCGGTCGTAATCGCGCGCGAAATAGTAGGCGTAGCCCAAACTGACGTGCGCGAACGGCGAAAGCGGGTCGAGTTTCTGCGCCTGTTTGCATTTTTCGATCGCTTCCGCATGGCGTCCGACGGCCTTCAAGTAAAAGCCCAAACCGTCGTGCGAGTTCGGATAATGCGGGCTCAGTTCGATCGCGCGCCGGAATTCGCGTTCGGCTTCCGCGAAGTTCCAGTCGTAAAGCAGGCGCGAAAATCCGAGCGAGCAATGCGCTTCGCCCAAACTGTCGTCCAGTTCCAGTGCTTTGACCGCCGCCGCTTCGGCCTTCGGGTAAGCGTCGTGCGGGCGCCAGCCGCCGGTCGAAGACGCGAGAAAACCGTACGCCTCGGCGATTCCCGCATAGGCGAGCGCGTAGTTCGGATCGAGGTCGATCGCTTTTTGAAAATACTCGATGCCCTTTTTGATCCAGTCCTCGGTGCGTTTCGACGTCACGAAATAACGCCCCTTTAAATAAAACTGGTAGGCTTCCGAGTTTTCCGTGTAGCGCTTGGCGAGCTGTTTTTTGTCCTCGCCCGACAGTTTGAGTTTCAGTTTTTCGCTGATGTTTTCGGCGATTTCGTCGAGCAGCGTGAAAATGTCGGTCATCTCGCGCCGGTAATTTTCGCCCCAGATCTGCGCTTCGTTGGCGATGTCGACGAGCTCGGCGTTGACGATCAGCGAGTCGCCGATCCGCAGAATGCGCCCGGCGAAAACGGCGCGCACGCCGAGCTCCGAGCCGATTTGCTGCAGATCCGTCGGCTGATTTTTATAGCGAAAGACCGTACTGCGCGGCACGACGCGCAGTTTCGGGAGCTTCGACAACGAATTGATGATGCCCTCGGTGATGCCGTCCGCTAAATATTCGGTCTCGGCGTCGCCGCGGCTGTTGACGAGCGGCAGCACCGCCAGCGAGTCGATCGCCCGTCGCGTCCGGCCTTTCCGCGGCGCGGCGATGGTTTTCGGCAGAATCTGCGTCGCTTTTTCGAGCGGGTAAATTTCGGCGCTCGCCGAAAGCATGTCGTTCGAGACGTGGATGCGCTGCAGTTCGGTTTCGAATGCGAGCCGCTGGCGGAGCTGTTTTAAGTCTTCCGCGAAATCCTTCATCGACTGGTAACGCGCGGCGCGTTTTTTACCGAGCGCTTTCGTGACGATGCGCTCGAATTCCGGCGGCGCGCCGCCGACGATTTCCGAAAGCGGCGGCGGCTCTTTGGTCAGAACCGAAGCGATCACGTCGGCGATCGTTTCGCCCGCGAACGGCAATTTTCGCGCGGTCATTTCGTAAAGCACCGCGCCGAGACTGAAAACGTCGCTGCGCGCATCGACTTTCAGCCCGCGCGCCTGTTCGGGCGACATATAAAACGCCGTGCCGAGAATCGTGCCTTTGCCGGTGATCGACTGCACCAAAGTTTCGGCGTTCGCGTCCACTTCCGAGGGCTCCTTTTCGGAGAGCTTGGCGATGCCGAAATCGAGCACTTTCACGTAGCCGTCGCGGCGAATCATGACGTTTTCCGGTTTGATGTCGCGGTGAATGATGCCGGCTTCGTGCGCGGCGACGAGCGCGTCCGCGGTCTGGATCGCGATCTCTAAAATTTCCGTCAGGCGCAGGCGCGCGTTCTGCATTTTCTGCCGCAAGGTTTCGCCCTCGACGAATTCGGTCGCGATGAAATGCGTCTTCTCGTGCTCGCCGATGTCGAAAATCGTCAGAATGTTCGGGTGATTCAAGGCTGATGCGGCGTACGCTTCGCGCATGAAGCGCTCGATCGCCGATGCGTCTTTCGTAAAGCTTTCGGGCAGAATTTTGATGGCGACGTCGCGCCGCAGCCGGGTGTCGGAAGCGCGGTAAATTTCGCCCATACCGCCCGCGCCGATCGCCGACTGCACCTTGTAATGTCCGATTTTTTCGCCGATGACGATCACGTTTTTGAAGACTCTAATTATAACATTCATTTCATCCGTGCAACAATTCGGAAAGTTTTGTAAGTGCGGGAAGTTTTGTAAGTCAAGGAAGACGTTTTTCAGCTTCCCGAACTTTCCAAAATTTCCGCACCTTCCACACTTTCCTAACCTTTGAAACCCATTTTCCCGACTTTGCGTAAAACGGTAACAAAACTTGTCAGCAAAAGCGTTCAGTTGATAAACTGACGTTATAATTCATTCAAAAAAGGAGAAAAAACTTATGAAGCGAAAAAGCATTATGTTAGCGGTCCTGCTGGCCGCGTTTGTATTTGTGCTGGCGCCCGAGATCGACGCGCAGACTTTTGCGGTCGGCACGGCGCTCGAAGATTTCAAATTGACCGACATCGACGGCAAAGAGCATTCTTTCGGCAGCCTGAAAGGCGAAAAAGGCACGGTGCTGGTTTTTCTTTCGGCGCAGTGCCCGGTCGTTAAAGGCTATAATGAACGCATTAATAAAATCGCCGCCGATTACGCGTCGAAAGGCATCAATTTCGTCGGCATCAACTCGAACGCGACCGAAGATCTCAACTGGGTCAAATCGAACGCGACGGAAGTCGGTTATAAATTCCCGGTTTTGATCGATAAAGGCGCGGTTTTGGCCGATAAGCTCGGCGCGACCGTCACGCCGGAAGCTTATTATTTCGACGCGAAAAACGTTTTGCTTTATCACGGGGCGATCGACAACAGCCGCAGCGGCGATAATATCACCGACAATTACCTGCGCGTCGCTTTCGACGATTCGCTGAACGGCAAAAAAATCGCCAAAACCAGAGTCAATGCGTTCGGCTGCTCGATCAAGAAAAAAGCCGAATAGTAAAAATCGATGAAAAAAGCAGTATTTCGAGGAACGAAAACCTTTCTCGCGGGACTCGTTTTCGTCCTCATTTTCTCTTTGACCGCCGCGGCGCAAAAAAAAGCGCCGGCCACGAAACCGACGCCCGCCGCGAATCTGCCGAAGGTCACACAGATCGACGAAGTGAGCATCAAAAACGCTTTGAAGCCGAACGGCAAGCCGCTGCTCGTCAATTTCTGGGCGACGTGGTGCGATCCGTGCCGCGAGGAATTTCCCGAGCTCGTGCAGATCGACTCGGCGTACAAAGGCAAAATAGATTTCATCACCATCTCGCTCGACGATCTCGCGGAAATAAAGCGCGACGTGCCGAAATTCCTTGCGGAAATGAAAGCCGAAATGCCGGCTTACCTGCTTAAAACGGCGGACGAAAGCGCCGTTATTTCGTCTATCACCAAAGACTGGAACGGCGGCCTGCCGTTTACGGTTTTGTATAACGAGAAAGGCGAAGTCGCCTATTTAAGACAAGGCAAGGTCAAAATCGACATCGTCAAGGCGGAAATCGACAAACTGCTTCCCGCGCCGACCGCCAAAAAATAATTTTCAGAAAAATTTCAGATTGAAAAATTTGAAATTTTTTATTTCCCGTGTTAGTTTCATCCCTGCAACGCTCTTTCATTCTAAATTCATAAGGAGAAAAATTTATGTATCGAAAAATCGAAGATTTTCAGGCGGATTGGGGCTACGAAGCGGAAATAACGACGAAGCTGTTCGCCAATTTGACCGACGAATCGCTCGATCAGAAAATCGCCGACGGCGGCCGGTCGCTTGGGTTCATCGCGTGGCATATCGTTTTGACTTTGGGCGAGATGCTCGGCAAGGTCGGGCTCAACATCGACTGCCCGGCGGAAGACGCGCCCGTGCCGGCGAGCGCCGCAGAAATCGCCGAAACGTTCGAGCGCGCCGCGAAATCCGTTGCGGAAGAAGTCGCGGCAAACTGGACGGACGAAACGCTTTTAACGGAAGACGAAATGTACGGCATGATCTGGAAACGCGGCACGACTTTGAGTTCGCTGATCAATCATCAAGCGCATCACCGCGGACAGGCGACGGTGCTGATGCGGCAGGCGGGCGTTCCGGTCGTCGGCGTTTACGGTCCGGCGAAAGAGGAATGGGAAGCAATGGGCATGGCGGCATTAGCATAAATGGTTTGGGTTTTCGGCTTTTGGTTTTTGCAAATTCATTCTTTACGTCAGAACCCGACCAACTAAAGCCAAAAGCCGAAAACCCAAATAACTCCTCTCATTCGACATCGCCCCATCAAAAAGTTAAAATGTCAGTTTCATTTTTCTCTAAAATAGTAAACTGATGACGAACGAATCGAAAATCACGCCCGAAATTGTCGCGCAGCACGGTTTCACACCTGAAGAATACGAAAAGGTTTTGGAAATAATGGGACGCGAGCCGTCGATGACCGAGCTCGGAATTTTTTCCGTGATGTGGTCTGAGCATTGCTCTTACAAGTCTTCGCGCGTTCATTTGAAACGTCTGCCGACGAGCGGCGAGCGCGTCATCGTGCCGCCGGGCGAGAACGCCGGCGTCGTCGATATCGGCGACGACTGGTGCGTCGCGTTCAAGGTCGAATCGCACAATCACCCGTCGTTTATCGAACCGTTTCAGGGCGCGGCGACCGGCGTCGGCGGAATCTTGCGCGACGTGTTCACGATGGGCGCGCGCCCGATCGCGGCGATGAATTCTCTGCGTTTCGGACCGCTGCACGACGGAAAACACGGCGCGCGCAACAAATCGATCATGAAAGGCTGCGTTGACGGCATCGCGCATTACGGCAACTGCTTCGGCGTGCCGACGGTCGGCGGCGAGGTCGTTTTCGACGAAGCTTACAGCCTGAACCCGCTCGTCAACGCTTTCGCGCTCGGAATCGTCCGCAAAGACCAGATATTTTTCGGCAAAGCCGAAGGCATCGGCAATCCGGTTTTGTACGTCGGCGCCAAGACGGGACGCGACGGCATTCACGGCGCGACGATGGCTTCCGCCGAGTTCGACGAGGAAGCTTTGGAAAAACGCCCGACCGTGCAGGTCGGCGACCCGTTCCTGGAAAAGCTTTTGCTCGAAGCGTGTCTTGAGGCGATGCGTTCCGGCGCGATCGCCGGCATTCAGGACATGGGCGCGGCGGGTTTAACATCTTCGTCGGTCGAAATGGCGGCGCGCGCCGGCACCGGTCTGGAACTGGATTTAACGCTCGTCCCGCAGCGCGAAACCGGCATGACCGCTTATGAAATGATGCTTTCCGAATCGCAGGAACGCATGCTGATCGTCGCTAAATCCGGACGCGAAAAACAGGTCGTCGACATTTTCAAGAAATGGGATCTCGACGCGGTCGTCATCGGCAAAGTCGTCGAAGGACATCATTTGAAGGTTTATCACAACGGCGTTTTGGAAGCCGAAATTCCGGTCGACACCGTGACGGACACGGCGCCGAAATATAATCGACCGATGACGCCCGTTAAAAAAGACGAGGAGAAGAGGAAAAAGGGAGAAGAAGACATCAGAGCGCGAATCGCGACGCACAATTCGCGCGGGGCGAGTCAAACGGAAGCCTTAAAAGCGTTGCTCGCCGCGCCGAACATCTGTTCGAAGCGCTGGGTTTACACGCAGTACGACACGATGGTGCGCACGAATACGGCCGTGCTGCCGGGCGCGGACGCGGCGGTCGTGCGCGTCAAGGAAACCAGGCGCGCGATCGCGATGTGTCTCGACGGCAACGGGAAATTCGCGGCGATCGATCCGCGGATGGGCGCGAAACTGATCGTCGCCGAATCGGCGCGCAACAACGTCTGCGTCGGCGCGCGCCCGATCGCCGTCACTAATTGTCTGAATTTCGCGTCGCCCGAACGTCCCGAGGTAATGTGGTCTTTTTCGGAAGTCATCGACGGCATGAAGGAAGCCTGCGAAGCGTTTGCGACGCCGATCATTTCGGGCAACGTCTCGTTTTACAACGAAACCGACGGGCGCGGAATTCTGCCGACGCCGACGATCGGCATGGTCGGCATCGTCGAAGACGTGCGCAAGCTTCTGACGCAGGGTTTCAAAGCGGAAGGCGATTTGATCGCGATCTTAGGCGAAACGAAAGACGATCTGGCGGCGAGCGAATACGCGCAGAGGGTTTTGGGCTTGACGACCGCCGAATTGATCGAAAACGGAATTACGCCGGAAATCGATCTGGATTTCGAAAAACGCGTGCAGGAAACTTTGCTGAAATTAGCCGACGCGGCTCTGCTCAAATCCGCGCACGACTGCGCGGACGGCGGGCTTGCGGTCGCGATCGCCGAAAGCTGTTTTTCGTCGCTCAATAATCCGGCGAGCGGCGCTTACATCGAGCTTTCGAACGGGGCGAATCTTTCCGCCGAATCATTGCTTTTCGGCGAAACGCCGTCGCGCATCGTCGTTTCATTCGCGCCGGAAAACTTGGAAAAAGTCAAAGAAATCGCCGGCGACGTGCCGTTCGAAGTCATCGGCAAAGTGGCGGGCGAAAAGCTGATCGTTGAAATGAACGGCGAAGAAAAAATCGCGGCTTCGGTTAAAGAACTGGAAACGACCTGGAATGCGTCCCTGGAAAGCCAGTTGGAAATTTGACTGCCAGGGAAAACGCGGTAGCATTAGTGAGCTATTTATTCGGACTTTGATTTTTCGCGGTTAGATTTAATGAAAGCCGGAATTTACATTCACATTCCGTTTTGCAAATCGCGTTGTTCGTACTGCGATTTCGCGACCGACGTTTATCGCAGCGGCGACGCGGTCGAACGCTACGTTGACGCGCTCGTTAAAGAAATTACGAATTACGAATTTCAAACCTCAAATCCGAAATCCGTTGAAACCATCTATTTCGGCGGCGGCACGCCTTCGCTGCTCGAGCCCGTTCAGCTCGAAAAGATCATCGAGGCGATTTATGTAAAATTCGCGGTCGAAGAAAAGATCGAATTCACGCTCGAAATGAATCCGGCGACCGTTTCGCTCAAAAAGCTGCGCGAGTTCCGAAGCCTGGGCGTCAATCGCGCGAGCTTCGGCGTGCAGACTTTCAACGACCGCGCCCTGCGGCTGCTCGCGCGCGGGCATGACGCGAACGACGCGCGTCGTACTTTCGAACTGCTGCGCGCGGCGGATTTCGATAATATTTCGTTCGATTTGATCGCCGGATTGCCTGACCAAACAATCGAGGATTGGGAGCAAAATCTGGACGAAGCGCTCAGGCTTGAGCCCGAACATCTTTCGCTTTACCTTTTGGAAGTTCACGAAGGCACGCCGCTCGCCGCGCAGATCCGTTCGCGCCGCCAACCCGCGCCGGACGAAGATTTGGCGGCGGAAATGTACGAGATGATGATCGAAAAAACCGCCCGCGAAAATTTCGCCCAGTACGAAATCTCGAATTTCGCGCGCGGCGGTTTCGAATCGAAACATAACTCGAAATACTGGCTTTGCGAGCCGGTTTTCGCGTTCGGCGTTTCGGCGCATTCGTTCGACGGCGGCGCGCGCCGGGCGAACGAACGCGACACCAACCGTTACGTTTCGCTCGTCGAAGCGGGCGAATCGCCGGTCGTATTTTGCGAAGAAATCGACCTCGCGTCGGAATTCGTTTTTCTGGGCTTGCGCCTGATGCGCGGCGTCGACTTGGGCTTTTACGAAAAAAAATTCGGCGTCGATCTTTTATCGAAATACGCCGCCGAACTAAAGCGCCTGTTGTCGCTCGAATTGATCGAAATCGCCGGAAATCGCCTGCGTTTGACGACGAAAGGCGCGCTTTATTCGAACGAGGTTTTCGCGGTTTTCGTTTAATGAACCATTTCGAACTGTTGGCGCGAATAGACGAGTTCGGAGACGACCGCTGAAAGCGACGAAATTTCCTGTTTTTCCATGAGCGAACGCTCGCGCAGTATTTCCCAATCTTCTTTCGGAATCGCCTTAAACGCCTCGACCACGACCGGGTCGAACTGCGTGCCGGCGCAGCGTTCCAGTTCAGCCAGGGCGTCTTGATAACTGCAGCCTTTGCGGTAAACGCGGTCGGAGACCATCGCGTCGAAGGCGTCGACGACCGCAAAAATGCGCGCGCCGATCTCGATGTCTTCGCCGCGCAGACCGAACGGATAACCTTCGCCGTCCCAGCGTTCGTGATGCTGCGCGACGATGCGCGCCGCGCCTTCGAGAAACGGAATGTTTCTTAAGATTTTCTGCCCGTGCTGCGGGTGAAGCCTCATTTTCGCCCATTCGTCCTCGTTAAGCTTCGCGGGTTTGCGCAGCACCGCGTCGGGCACACCGATTTTTCCGATGTCGTGAAGCAGCGCGCCCAATTCCAAATCGCGCAGCGCTTCCTTTTCGAGCCCGAGCTCGTAGCCGAGACGCAGACTGAACGTGACGACGCGTTCGGAGTGCCCGTGCGTTTCGAAATCGCGCGTTTCGAGCGCCTGCACAAGCGCCTTAAGCGTCATGCGGTAAGAATTTTCGATTTCCTCCAAAGCCTTGTCTAGTTCGACCGTGCGTTCGGCGACGAGTTCTTCGAGGTGATACTGATAGCGGTCTTTGAGACAGCGAATATCGAATTTCCCGAAGGCTTTTTCGATGACGGCTTCGGCCTTTTTCAGTTCGAACGGTTTTTGAATGACCTCGAAGGCGCCGGCGCGAAAAGCGCGCACGGTATTGCCCGCCGCCTCGCTGTCGCTGATGAAAACGGGAATCGTGCGCGGCGAAAGCTCCTGCAGGTACGGCATCAAATCGATCGCGTTAAGGCTCGATAAAGTAAACGTCGTCAGAATTACGGAGTATTCTTTTTCGCGAATTTTATCGACCGCCGCGTTTAATGAATCAGCTTCGTCGCAGTTGTATTTTGACGAAAAAAATGAGGTCAGGATTTTACGCTTTGTTTCGTCCTGGTCAATAATGAGCAGATTTTTCTCTGTTTCGACGATATCGAACATAAGCTTTAGGATTTATAGGGGGTTCGAAATATTCAGCTGAAATATGCAGAAATCCGGTTGGAACGCGCAAAATAATGCAAATTATTTTGACAACCAAAATTTAACCACAAACAATCCCGCGTTTGCAACAGTTTTGTTATTCCGGGATTCCGATTCTTCAAATTTACCGGCCGGAATCCAAGAGCGCGTCGCTCTTTATTACGCTTCGGACAATCGGTGTTACCGAAGATAAATTTGAATACGGTTTTAATAATCGGACCGAAGCTTCGCAAAACGCTCGACAGATACTGAAAACTCCAGCCGCGCCCGCTACTTGTATCATCTCCGGTCATGGCGACCGAAAACCTGAGAAAGAAGATCGATAAAAAGCACATCAAGCTCGACGATAACTCAGGCATAGTTCTTGCTGTTATGTTTAATCGTACGTAAATGTACGGCGTCGTTACATACGTCGAATAAAATGAATTTTCAAGGGAGAAACGAACATGCTTTGGACAATACTTGTGATTTTATTGGTTTTATGGGTTTTGGGTTTCGCGACCTCGGCGGTCGGCAGTATGATTCATCTATTGCTCGTCGTGGCGCTCGTCATCTTCGTCATTCAAATGCTTACGGGTCGCCGCAGTATTTGAAAGTCCGGATAAAAAAGGAAGAGCACAAGCTTCGGTAATTCGTACGGTTTATCGAGGCTTATGCTCTTCTTATGTTTTCGAAGGATTTGGTAACGGTGGCTATCGTACAAATAAAAGTCTTGAAAAAGACCGATTTTTGATCGCGGCTTTTAGCTTCAACTTCAAACGAGCACCGATCAAGGAATGAGTTTTCCGCGTTTGACGGAATATTCTGATACACAGAACCAATGACAAGCGGAACTTATCTCATTCTCGGCGCAGATCTGCACAACGCGGCAATTTGAGTCCGCTCGGATCGTCCCCGCGTTTTCGCAGACCGTAAATCTGCGTTCACCGGGTTGATCCGTCACGGCTCTGAGGGGCGAATGCGCAAATTCAAAACGAGAATCGGCTTCGAAAAGCGTTTTTTATGGAAGATTTCGATAAAAAATAATTTTCAGCCAGGTTTTATCGAACTTTCGCTGCCAGACTTGACCTTCGGGCGGAAGAGTTTTATTATCTAAAGTTCGCGCGCCTGGGTGGCGAAATTGGTATACGCACTAGACTCAAAAGTTTAGATTAATCAAGTTTAGATTAATCAAGTCTAGATTACGCTATATAAATCAATACTTTAGCGAGAATCATCAATTGAGAAAAAGCGAAGTCTTGCGACTATAATTTTACCACTTTTTCCCAAAAAATCTACTCAATTAGATGTGTAAATAAACAGGTTTTTAAACATTGTTTAACTTGAATTTTGGGCGCACTAACCCATCCGATGATTCTGCAATTTTTTGAGAAATTTCTTCTCTGATTGAGAAATTAAATGATTTAGGCAGGTTGTCGAGTATCTAAAGCTAAAATAATACTCATAAATATAGGAGTTAAATAACTTCTGATATTCGACTATTAAAGATCAAAACTCGTAGATAAATTATATCTAGCATTTTATTAGAGAATTCCAAGCACTGCGCGTTTGTAATTAATTAAATTCGTCGTATTTACATCGTAACGCGGCACATATAAAAATACGGCACATTTTGACAATCATCATTTCAGCCAATAAATGCAGACTTGGTAGTTACTTTGTCAACTTGTCTGGCTAAACCAGAATATTAGTAGCTAATAAAATCCCTTTTGCAGGGAAGTTAGTGTTGATAATTATACATAAACGGCTTGTATTTATAAACCTTAAATCCAATTCCTATTTAGAAACTGATTGATCAAAAAATAAATTATTCAATTCAAAGTTAGGTGCAGATTTATTTATGTTATTGTTTTACGACAAAAATTAGTTTTTTAGTCTTTAGGAATTGATTGACCTGCCAAAAAGTGCCACAAGAGTAACTTGTGACACCTAAAACATGCATGAAGTTTTTAGTTAACGGATTGAATACAACTTTATCTTGTAGCCGATGTTACCGGAAATTGAGTATCTACAACATTAAGAATGGTTACTTTGTCATTAGTAGAAACCGCGCTATCCTCTCTTAAGCTGCGTTTGCCATTTTCAATAAGTCTTCTAACATTGTTTCTCAATGGTTCGGAGGCGGTCATGTCTCCTGACAAACTGAGTGTATAAGCTTGATTAAAATTAGCTTGCCAAGCATTTCTTTCCAATGCGAACACATTTGCACGCCACTCATTAAAAGTATCATATTCTTTCCATGGCTCAGTTACGCCTATTTCCAAAATAATATAGGAAACTTTATCTACTGGAACTTCATTTGTTCCATCAAAATACATTAATCTACCACTGCGCATGAAAAGATTTTGAGCGTTTAGTTGATACTTACTCCAAGCAGCAGGATTTTGAGAAGCAAAATTAACGTAGTAACCTGTTCTCATTCCATAAGTAATTCCTTGAGTGGCATTGATAGTGGATTGATCTAATTTATCCCTAACTAAAAGATCAACTACTGATTTTGTCCCAGTTAATATACCTTGTGTTGCGGCGTTAACTGTTAAATTGGGAAGGGCACCTGTGATTGTCTGCATTGCATTAAAAACGTCATCAAATCCGTTTTCGGAAGTAGTATTTACTTTTGAAGTCAATGTTAAGCTACTGAAATCACAAGGTATTTCGTCAACTAGAATAATGTTATTCCAATTCAACGAGTACGGGGTGCCGTTTTTTATAGTATCAAATGTAACTCGACCTGGACTTTCTGTCGTTCTACCACGTCCTTGATTTAGAGATAAGGTTCCTAAAACCCCTTCTGTGGTAAATAATGAGACCAACTTACGATTTTTTTTCCAGAAACGGATACCAGGATTGTCGTCATAAACTCGCCCATCTACCATTTTGATTGTTAGGTATCCCTTCCCTCTTTCGATATTAGGATTAACATTGGCGGTTGTGGGTCTATTTTCATTAAAAGGTATAAACCCTGAACTCTGAAAAATCTGTGCGAATGATTGGCTTGCCAATACACATACTAAAAAAAAGGTAGTTATTGTCTTGGTTGATTTGCTAGCAAACACTTTGGATTGATTTACTTGATTGTTAGTCATTCTTTTGTACCCTCAATTTTATATTTTTTACAATTTGTAATAGACAAAGCAAAGGCTATTTTTATTTACTAATTAACAAGGATTGACAATGTTTTATTAGTAAATACTCCGCTTAATCGAGACATGATGATATTTCAGTGGTTTTGGAATCAACCACCTTCCAAGGCAGGCATAGAAGTTGATTTTTTTTATTCCGCGCATTTTTCTTTTCTAAATTTTCACGCGAATTAATTTCTTTATAAGCCAAAATTTTTGAGGTTTTATAATATTCAGTATTTTCTATTGGAAAACCACCTTGCTGCAAATCATAAAACCATATCCATGGGAGTTCGTCATCTTGTAACTTTAGTTGTTCCTTAACTACTGTACGTGATTTAAATGAATCTGGTACTTTTGAATATTTCCAACGTCTATACAGTTCTCGCAAAACATTAAGTTTGTTAGTGCTGTACCATTTCTTTAGTAGTTGAGTTTCTTGAATTCCTGGGGATGGATTAACTTCAATAAATTTATTTAAAGTGTATATAATTTCAGACCAAGTCTTGTCATCAAGCTCCTTCCAATTATTGGAAATACCCTCAGTTGTGCTAACGGCTTTTCTTCCATTTTTAATTTTTCTAAACTCAATTAAGTAATTTACAGTTTCTCGTACCATCAATTCAGCTTTTTTAGGATCACTTGCTAAAAAATCCACATATTCATAGCCAGAATGTCCCATAACACTAGTAAACCCTCTGTGAGCATATTTATCTTGAAGATAGTGTAGAAAAACACCAGGATTATCTTTAAATTCTAGAACTCGCCCCCACCGATAATTTTGTTTTTCTAAAACTAATTTATCCAAAAACTCTAAAGCTACCGGATCAGTTTCAATCTTGGGATCCGAGGTGGTGTACTTTTGTTCGGGAAATTGATTTTGAAAGGTTTCTCTAAGCGGGAGAGCATGTAAGTATATCCTCACATTTTGCATGACTACATTTGGCTTGAGAATGTCGTAACGGAAGTTTGATCTGGGAAAAACTGGCGTCGTGTGTGAATCAAAATCAACACTAATTGTCGCACTTGCAATTTGTGTTGCCTGAGTGGGTGAATATCCCGACTTTATCGCAAGATAGTATGTCAGCCAAAAATGAGTATCATTATCATATGCATTCACATTTTGCACACTGAATGCCAAAATGAATCCGAAAATGATAATTAGGTAAAGTTGTATACGAATTAGTGCTTCAATAATTCTTTTAGGGAGTATATTTTTCATGCGACTTTGAGCTTGAGAAATTTGATAGAAATAAATGTGAATGATTATTAGCACATTATAATTTTCAAGTCAAAGTAAATGCTGCATAAATCAGAGTAATTAGGTTAATAAGCCAAGAGTTTGTGAATGATGAAGAAATACAAGTTAATTGGGTTTATTGATGGGGAAATTATAAGAAGTCTGAAATCAATATTGTCTATTTAACAAAAGAAAATATATTTGCCGTCGCACTTGATACCCAGAAAACTTAAGGATGCAATTATACTCCTAGATTCTTTAGGTATTTCCTTTACAGACAAATCTTTGGAACATACTAAACTTTTGGAATAGAAAGCAGAATAATATCATCAAAGTTTTATTGAATGGCTTGGCGGAGCTTTAACCTAAACATTAAACTTTTATTAAAAGTTAGTGTTTTCTTCTATTACTCTCGAACCCGCTAAAAATAATTTTGCGCCACATATCCTCTTTTTCTTCTTTCTCAGCTAGTTTTGGTAAAGATTGTTTTGCCACCGATCTCTTGTGTTTACCTGTCAAAGTTTTATCGATTTTTATCAAATCTTTCTTAAAACCATGTACCTCTCTCCGGTGCTTTAGTATTTGATCACCCGGTATCACTTCTTTGCAATCGGAACATTTAATATCAAGATAAACTGTCATATAAGTCACTCCAAATTAATCATACTTCGCTATTAAGAATTAATGCTTTCGTCTATTTGACTCAAAAGCAGAAAAAACCATTTTTGACCACATATCAACTGATTCATAACATTCTTCGCCAAGAAATTCTTCTTTACAGGAGAGACAAAAGTAAATTTGTCCAATATCAGATTCACATTGCCAACCGCAACTAACTTGTGTAGAACATGCAATGCACTTGCCACCGAAATTTGTACGTCTGAGAAATGTGATGGTAATCACCTTACGAGGTTTAGGCTTTTCAGAGGGGAAGAAAATATCATTAAACTTTTTGGCTAAGAGATTAAATTGTGACTCTAGATCGCGCCGTAATTTCCTGTTTTTCATAGAATCGGTTTGGATTCTTTTAACTTTTGTTTCGAGCAATAAAAGCAGGTGTATTAATTCATCTCTGTCTAGGATTTCATTATTTTCTTTTTTATTCTCCGACTTTAATTCATTTAAGTAATTTAATAGATATGCACCTAGGCTTTCAGGAGGGAGTTCACAACACTCTTGTAAATGAGGTGACATTTCTCTTTCCTCTTCCAACTCTTTTTCATCTTTTGGCTCTGTTGTCATAACTCTCCTGTGTATAAGTTTAAATTTCGCTGATTTTACTAGGATTTATAACTATTTACAAGAATTTTGCAGGTATTACAATTAAACAAAAAGCCGGGAATGTTAACAAAAGCCTCAATAAAATGAATCAAACAATCAAGGGATGGATCGTAAGACTTCTATCCTATAACCAATTGGTAATAGGGTTAGGATCTCCTTTTATAATTACTTAAATTGAGTCAAACCAAATTTTTGATTACTCTATCACATTATCCGAGCCTAATATTTTCGCGCTCTGCGTTCAGGAGTGAACACTTAAATACATTAAAGTCTAGGTGATTCTATGGCATTTTATAACTTTATAGCCTTGCTGCTCTATAAAGTTCACGCATTCTTTTTCCTGAAATTTCCGTAAGGTTCCTTTTTCCTCTTGCCGCGTCGGTTGAAACGCAGTAGTAAATTAAAGCTGTTTTCTCATTAATACCCATACATCCCTATTAAATAAACAATTCCCAATAGTATGTATAAGGATTATTAATATTTCCTTACCGTACTATAACCTATTTTTATGAATTTGTCAAGTCCTAAAGAGTGGCCTTTGTTATGGTTTAAACTTGACAATAACTTTTTCTTATGATAATATAAAAGTGTTATGGCAAATTTTTGCCATTTTTATTATACGCAAATATTAGTTTTGCTTATTATTATGATAGCGTTTTATGAGTAAGTGGGATGAAAAGAAGAAATCAGAACGAAGGTAATTGATAATTGGGGCTGCTCACGCTAGCCCCTCAAAAACGTAGAAGTTAGCGCAGAATCTGTGAATATCTGTCTAAATCAGTAAAAGCGGATGAGCAATAATCAAAGCAGGAAAGAATGCAAAGCTCTAATGCTTAAACAAGGCAATCATATAGATAATCAGTTTATTTTGTTGGAAATACTATTTCCAACAATCAATCTAAAATCAATAAGACACTCTATAGATGTAGAGTCATATAAATTAGGGAATAGTACTTTATAGAGCCAACAAGCAGCATGCACAATTTAGAATACCGCGCTAACCCTTTGGTATTAATAGGAATCAGTTTTGATTAAGTTTTATGAATAATGATGGATTTATTGAATAAGGAAATATTAAACAAAGTTAAGAACATTTATGAAAAGAATGCTGATGGTGGATTCAGCAACTCAAGGTTAAAGAAACAGAAATCGTTGGAAGATTTAGGTAATAGATTGTTTGATTTCATGGAATCGACATGTTGGAGAACTGAAGCCAATCTGGCTAAGGCTCTCGACGTATCAGAGCGTCAGATTAAATACGCTAAGACTTACCTCTGCCTTCATAACCGTGTAACGATAAAATTAGTGCCAAATGGTAATAGGTCGAATCCCAAACATTATATAATCAAGCACATCAAGGATGACCAAAATGTGAATAAGGCAGAACAAACTTCAACTGTAAAATGGGAAATTCTCAATGATCTTTCCTTGAAAAACTTACAACTTATGTCAATCGAAGAACAGCTTGATTTGTACCAAGAGATGAACTTACATTTTGTCCCTTTTCACTTCCCCAAATTCAAAAAGGGCTCGGTGTATTGTTCGTGCAAATGGGGAAGAAGTTGTGATTCAATCGGTAAGCATCCCGCCGTTTATGTTAAAGAGCTAGACTTTTCAAAGAAAGCTACATATCAAGAAATGAAGGACAAGTGGACGGAAAAAGACAATCGCTATAATGTAGGTTTTCTAACAGATAATCTTGCAGTAGTTGATGTTGATGTAAAAAAGGGAGGTGCATACAGTTTAGAGTATCTCGAAGAAAACTATGGAGCATTTTCCAGAAACCTCGTGTCAAATTCCGGGTATGGCTTTCACATTTACACTTCAAGCATAACAAAATCACCGATCAACTTGTTCGGTTACCCTGGCTTAGATATTCGTTCACAGAAAGCTTTTATTGTTGCTCCTTTTTCAAAACATTATTCAGGAAAGGATTATATTTGGCAGTCTGTTGCAGCTCCCGAGCCATTGCCGGATGATTTGCTACAGGACATTAAACTAGAAGCTTCGAAAAGGTCAAATGTAAGCAAGTCAAAAACCTTAGAGTCAAATACTCCAAAAGAATGGACTAAGTTACCTCAAAACATTACCGAAGATTACATAATTCCTGATGGCTTAAGGGGGGATGAACTTTATCAAATTGCTTGCCGTGAAAGAGGAAAAGGGAAAGATTACTATGAGATTTTGGAAGTATTGGAAAATATAAACAGGATAAACTGCAAACCGCCTGTTGTTAAAAGCAGACTGGAATCAACCGCGAAGAGTGCAGTCAATCATCCAACAAATGCAGAAAAGACATTAGAACTTAAGCTATAGATTAGATATACGTCTGGTTGGGCTATAAATCGCGTTGGTTCCTTTTGGATTACAAAGGCGAATCCTTACGGTTGTTATTATTCAATGAAAAATTATTAATAAAATATTGAAGGATTAACATGGGAAATACAATAACTTTATTAACTGAGGAGCAAGCTAGAGAAATAGCAGAACAGTCAGCTGCTAAAGCAGTCGAGCTTTTAATCAGTAAATTAGAACCAAAGCAAGAAGAAAGTTCTGAATCTGAATCGGAAATCATGACAATTAAAGATGCTGCAAAATATTTAAAGTGCTCGGCAGTCACAGTTTATAGAAAAATTAAAAAGGATGGTTTACCCGTATATTACCGTCTTGGGCATCCTCGATTAATTAAATCTGAAATCGATGAATGGCTTAAAGATAATGATCATCGACATTAAATTACATTCTCCGGAACACGAGGGACTGTTAGAAACTCATGCAGTACAAAATTCCTGACAGCCTCTGTCTTGGAGATTATGGGCGAAATTTATACTGAAAAATCGCACCTGTATAATCCCTCACCTATTATTGAGACAGCCACATCGGTTCTGCCGTAACGCTCCAGATGATGCCTGCGTACTGGCTGACCTGAAGGGACGCCTATTCGGTATCTTAAGTACTCACCCAGTTCACTTTTGACGGGAAATGAACTTAAATTTTTGGGGTAAATTTCACCGTCGACGGGCTGTGATCCTTCTAAAAGACCTTCCATATTTGTTCCATCGTCCCAAATTATTTCAATTGCGTCATTGTGTCTTTGAGGTCTCCCCCGTGGGTCTGTAGAGTATGCCTGTTTGGGGGGGAAAAGTTCAGGAAAATTCCTGATATGTGCAGTTCTAATCGGTATGTAAGCATCGTTTGGCCGAGTATGATTGTCAGGGTTTTGTCCCCAGTTAAGTCCTGAAATGCCTGGGGTTTCGTTAGTAGAAGGGTCCAATAATGTCATTAAACAAACTTCTTCAGGATGTGCTCTTCTTTCAAGTTTTTTTCTCTCAGTTACATTGGCTTCCAGACAGGATATAGAATTGTTCAGAACGTGTTGAATATAACTGTTAAGTGGTTCAAATGTATCAAACGTTGTTTCAGCCAGAATTTCTCTAAAAGGAGTGGTTAATCCATTTCTCGAAAAATTTGCAGAACCTACTAAAGCATGAACAATTTTGCCCTTATACCGCCAGACATAACATTTTGAGTGTACTGGAAGACTTGAATAGAAAATGTTCAAATCCTGAATAGAATCCTGAAGTTCGGTAAGTGAACGATGAAGAAAGGTTTTAATGCCTTCAGCACCGTACATTCCATATACAACGGTGGCACGGAACGGAAGTGTTTGCAGCCGTTCAGTTGGTTTGGGCCCTACATATCCCGATAAAACAATTATTTCATCACACTGAAAGATTTCATGTCTGTGAAAGATTATATTTTCTAAATTTTCCTTATAAAGCATAAGACATCAATTTGTATAGGCTGCATTTACTTTTTATTTTTTATGTTTGAAAGTTTAACTAATAAATAGCCACAAAATCATTCGTTGGAGAAATTCAAATAATAAATACCTTCTCCAATTAAGGAAACATCCACAGTATCTCTTCCATATAAATCTAAATGTTCTTTGAGTATTCTTTGTCCTTGAGGAACATTTAATCTTTCTCTAAAATAAATCCCCATGATGTCTTTGCTAGGAAATGAGGCTATTTGTTTAGGATATTTAATCTCTTTATTTGGTGGCTGTGATCCTTCCAGTCTTCCCTGCATAACCCGTCCATCATCCCATACCAACTCAATGACTTCAAGCAATTTATGATTTCCGCCCCCCAGATTTGGCTGACGCGGTGGAAAGAGTTGTGGGTACATTCTTATATGATGCATTCTAATTGGAATGCAGGCGTCATTAATTCTTACATTACCCGGCTCAGAAAAGCCCCAATTTAATCCATGTGAAGGCTGTGTTTCTCCGGTAGCCGGATCGTATAAAGGCATAGTACAAATTTCTTTATCGTAGTCTGGAGGCAGTTGCGGGACTTCTTCAATTTGAACTGTATTACACTCTTTGGATGATTGCAGAATTAATTCAACGTATTCCTTTAACGCAGGAAGTTGGTTCTGATCAATTTCAAATAATGATTCTCTGTAATCATTGTATAAACCGTTTGAGGAAAAATTAGCAGAACCTATTAACCCTTTAATTGGCAAATCCCCCTGTAACCAAAGATAACATTTGGAATGACAGGCGATATCAGAATAGTAAATTCTTCGGTTGTTATTATGTAACTCGACTAACTGCTGATGCAACGGCATCATTTTCCTTTTATTTTCTTTTTGAAGTCCGTAAATAATCTTACTGTTAAATGGCAGATCGCCCAATTTTATTACGGGGTCCGGTCCAAGGTAACCACTTAAAGCAATGAAGTTTGTAGCCTGGTTTGGATAAGTTTCAAAAAAAAGTTTGTCAAGATCAGTGTAATGGAGCATATATTAAAAAAATTGAGATAAAAAATCTCGCAAAGCTAAAGCAATTGCCTGTGCTAGTTTTGGTGGAACCGCATTACCTACCATTTTATACTGTTCAGTTAAACTGCCAGTAAATTCAAAATCATCATCGAATGTCTGAAGTCTTGCGGCTTCTCTGACTGTTATAGTTCGCGCTTGCGCGGAATCTGGATGAATATGTCGTAACCCGTCTTTATAAAGATGGGCCGGAATTGTATTACTGGGTTTATCTCTTCTGAGAACATAATACTTGTGAATATTTGAACGCTTACCAGTTTTCTGGTAGTAAAGTTCTTTAATTGAATCAATACTTGCAAATTTGTTTTGCTTCGATTCAATATCAGAAGCCAGTTCTCTAAAGATTTCCATATCCCTTTTATTGTGCATTCTGGGAATATGGTTTGGAATCTCAAAATTCTGAAAAAAATGCGAATATTTTTTGCCCTTCAGCTCAGTTGGCTCATCAAGAGGAAATATTTTGGGTAAATCCATTATTGCATCTTCTACAGTCTCCAGTTTATCTGATTTATATTTCGGAAGAATATGTTTGTAAAATTTAAGTAAAGCTATTTGTGGAGTTTCACAGATCAGATTTTTATTCACACCAAGAATGATTACTCTTTTTCTTGATTGCGGAACACCAAATTCTGTACAGTCTAATAATGCAAATCTTCTCAAATCTGCAATTATTTCAAACCCAATTTCTTTAAATGCCTCGGTTACTCTTTCAACTATTGAAATGCCGCCTGGCGTTGCACTTAACATGCCCGGAACATTTTCAAAAATAAATGCCTTTGGTCTAAAGTGATCAACAATTTTTACATAACTCTCAAAAAGAAAGTTTCTGTAGTCGTCATTCATTCCGTTTTCATCGCGCACTCTTCCTGCAATTGAATATGCCTGACACGGCGGACCACCGACTATTATATCCAAACCTCCTGCTGTTTCTGCCATTTTGCCCAAACCCTGATGTGCAGGAAAAACAGGATCTGTTTCCCAACCATTTATTAGACTTTCGACTCTTTGAATATCAAATTGGATAACAACTTCATCAGGATTTTTGTAGCCCCATCTTTCTTTAAGTCTTTTTTTAAGAGTATTACATGGCTCTTTTTCCCACTCTACACATGCAATTGTCTGATAGAGACCAGTCTTCTTGAAGCCATCAGTTAAGCCTCCGCATCCTGCAAATAAATCTACGACTTTTATCTTACCGCCCATATACTAATCGTTCAGATACTCATTTAATTTCTTGGCTACATGAAAACCCAAAAGGGGTGGAACAGCATTTCCTACCTGTTTATTCTGTTGCGTCTTTGTTCCACAAAAAACAAAATCATCAGGAAACGACTGTAACCGTGCATTTTCTCTGATTGTTGGAACTCGGTGAAGTTTGTAATGAAAATGGTTTCTGTGTCCCGTATCAATCGTTCTTGACGGTTTTTGGCTGTGATAACGTGTCCAAGCCTCATTAAATCTCCTGCTTTCCCCAACTCCGGGAGGCAAATCCTTATAATTTCCGCCTTCAGGAACCTGTGAAATTACGTTGATGACAAGCTCTGTATGTTTAGTCGCGACATGGTTGTATAAAATCTTATTACCATTACGCATTTTTCTCTGATAAGCAGTCGAAGGTTCTTTATCATAAGCATCAATTTCTTTGCCTAATTCCTTTTCTCTTGTCGGCAAATCGCTTATCGCATCAGAACAGGTATTGTATTCGCTTTCGGAAAGCACAGGTGAAGGAAATTCAAACTTCCCGTACTTTGGCAGCATACCAACAAAAAATATCCTTCGCCTTATCTGAGGAACTTCGAAATCAGGTGCAAACAGTACTTTATCGTTTGGTATAAAGTTGTGTCTGTGAAATTCTTCAATAATCGCATTTCTTGCTTTGCCGCCATATAAACCCGCAAGACCAGGTACATTCTCTATGATCACAGCTTTTGGCTTGATTCTGTCTGCAAGTCTGAATACTGAGTAAAACAGTTTATTTCTTTCGTCGGTTTCATTTCTTGGACCTGTTACAGAAAACCCCTGGCAGGGCGGACCGGCAATAATTACATCTATTTTGTGATCTCCTACCTTTTCAGCTATTTGTTCGATTGTTTTATCGCTGTGTAAGTCAGCCATTAAACTTTGAGAGTTTTTATGATTTTTCCTGAAAGTCTCCAACGCTGTTTCATCGTTATCCACGCCCAAAACCACATGATAGCCTGCCTTTTCAAAACCATATGAAAATCCGCCACAACCGGAGAATAAGTCAATTACTTTTAGTGTTTTGTTCATTTTTTGCTATATAAATTTCCTGCTCTATTACAGATAAACAATTTTCAAGATTTTTCTTAATATCACGTCCCCAAAATCTTAGAACAGTCCATCCTTGCGAAATCAGTTTTTCATTTACTTCTTGGTCTCGCTTCATATTGCGCTCTATCTTTGCGAACCAAAATTCGTGATTGCTTTTAAGGTCATGCTTTCTAATTTCCCAATCCTTGCCATGAAAAAACTCACCGTCTACAAAAATGGCGATCTTCAACCTTTTGAAAGTGAAGTCCGGCTTACCTGTAACGGTTTTATCATTTTTACGATATCGAAACCCCTTTGACCATAATGCTTTCGCCAGTATAGTTTCGATCTTTGAACCGGTGCTCTTGATTGCCTGCATATTGCGCCGACGCTGTTCTTTAGTATGTCTATCCATCAGAATAAAAAGTTGGTTTATCACGATCATACTTCCCAAATCCAACTATGATTTCCAACCGGATACTGCCTTTTACCTGTATCGCTTATGCCACTGAAAATTTCAGATTATTCTTCTCCAGGTATGTTGACTGCTTGATCTTAATAAGCAAATTCCGACTGTCAATAACTATATGTATCTGATGAGAAGATTTAATACTTTTTTGAACCTGAGTGATGATTGAAAAAGGAAATTCCCAATCCTTCCATATTCCATCCCGGGTATAACTCAAATACTTCATAACCTAACGCTTCTAATTTGAAGGCAGCGGGACGCATAATTTTTGGTTAGGGAAATGATTTAAAGCTTAGATTGTTTAAGAATTACTCTTTCTTGTCAGAATCATTATTTTCAATCCTTGGCGGTGCTTTTGGTGGTCTGCCTGGTTTACGGTCCAACTTCTCGAGCCGACTTAATTCACCTTCTGAAATAAAATTATCACGTCCAATTTTTTCGGCTTTTATGACACCGTCTAAAATCATTTGCCGGACACGGGAGGGCACAACATTTAACCGCTCAGCTGCTTGTTTGGTCGTAACATATCCCTGAATCATAAACAATTTATATCACGGAAAAAAATAAGACGCAAACGTTCTAAAAAACCATAGTTTTTGTTTGCTAAAATAAGACGCTAGAGTTATAATTATAACAGTTGGGAGCAACTAAATTCAAAAATTGGAGTGAATAAAAATGATCAGATTAACAACAGAAAACACACAACGGGCAATAGAAAGATGCCGTCAGCTTAAACCGAAAGTACGATTTATTAAAGCCCGTTTATTTGTAGTTTATTCAGCGAATAATTCAAATATTTACCACGTTTCTTTTGATGTGAAAGACGGTCAGAAGTTTGGAAAGTGCGAATGTAAGGCAAGCGAAAAAGGTCTTGTTTGCTATCACATAATTGCAGGAGCAACAGTAAATATTTATCGGCAAAGCTTAAAACTTGGCAAATAATTCGGAAAGGCTTAGGAGAATCTTGGCGGATTCCTAAGCCCTTCTCAACCCCTAATTAAAGATCAGGAGCATACAATGAATAACTTAACACAAAATTTACTTGACGCTAAACAAGCGTATTTGAACCAACAGCAAGAGCAAATGTTAGCTCTTTACGAAAAAGCGACCAGAGATGAAAGGAACGCTATTATAAGGCATATAGATTCGTTCCTTTTTACTTGTAACCAAAGCGAAAAAGCCTTTTGGCTCAATTTTCGCCAGAAGCTTGAAAGACTAAATGAAAAGGCTGTTCTTTTTCCTCTTGGCAGTATTTATTTAACTCGCGGCGCAAGTGAAGCAATGGACGAATCAAACCAAGAGCCTTTTGAGTTTTTAGAACGGCATCAAAAAGGCGATTGGGGAGTTGTTTGTAAAGAGGATTCAAAGGAAAATGAATTTTCGGTTAAAAATGGTTTTCGGATTCTTTCAGCTTATAAAACTAATAACGATGCAAAGTTATGGATTATAACCGAAGCTGACCGAAGTTCAACAACGATACTTCTTCCTTGCGAATATTAACAAAGGTAAAAGAGAGCTAAAAAGCTCTCTTTTTTTACAATTCCCTATTACCGATTAATAATGGTGCACCACTTTATTTAGACCTACCCCTTATGCTAATCGCTTTAGAATTTGCGAGGGTTATTACTTGATTATCACCATCTGAGCGCGCATCTAAATCTCTTATTTGCAAGAGTTCACCTAAATCTAAACATTAAATTTACACATCTATTGCTTTATTGGTCATAACAACCTGAATGCACCTATGCTTTGTTAATTACTGAAATCAGTTATTATGTCATGACGGACATAAAATTCTTTTGTCCCTTCTTTTATGTCAAAATAACCAATTAAATCATTGATTATTGGAATGAAAATCCTATTCTCAGTAATGATAGTTGTTGTTGGTATGGGCTTCCCCCCTGTTGATTCATCAGCCAATCGTTCTTTCAACTCAATATCATAATAAAGGGATAAATTGTTTGAGACATGTGTGAAAATATAAACTATTTTGTGCATGCTCCAAATAACTTTTGTTGTATGAGGTTCTAAAAAAAACTCCATCTTACTTTTAAAGACTTTGTCCGATAAACCAAGAAAAAGTAAGAAATTATTTAGGTGTGCATATTCTGCCCCAGTCCTCAGGATTTTTTTATCAGTGTTGTCAGTTCTTACTATTGGGGGCAATGGAGCAAATTCATCTATACTATTTTTATCCACTGGAGTACTTTCGACAATGCTTGGAATTTCTTGTTCAACTGTTCCTACTTGATTCTTTCCAACAAATTGAGAATAAGTTCTCATAACCTTATTAGATTGTTTTAGTACCTCAGAGAAGCCAATTTCACCCGAAACATAGTCCTGGAGCAAAGATTCCAATTCTCCTAAATCTGACAATTCATATTTATATAATTCTTTATTACGCATTAAGATTTTGTGTAATGCGTCTGCGCCTTGTCTAGTAGATGAAGGGACATATTGTTCAAATTTTTGATAAAGATGATTTCTGATCAAATCTTTGACGAATCCACCAAACACTTCCCATGCTGTATCGTAAGCTTGTAAAACTTGTCTTACCGCAATAGACTCTCTTGATAGAAAAATTGAAACTACTCCTTGATTAAACTCAACCAAACTAGGCACCTTGTGACTTATTTCTGCTATAAATATCTTTGAATCTGAAATTAAGTAATCTTCTTCCAGGATTGTAGTAATCCTTAGAATTAAAGATACTTCAGCAATAGACAACTCCTTTTTATCAATTACTCTTAGTATAGTAGCCTTATCTGGCACCTCCTCAACGCCTTTCTGAATTATGTATTGTCGTTGAATTTTTCGTCGCGGGTTGTCTTGGCTTAAAATGAGTAAATAAGAATTTTCATTTCCGAAAGCAAGTACAGTTTGGGCATCCCTTCCTGAATAAAAGTATACTTTTTTTCCGTTTACATTTGATTTTATATCTTCTAAATTCCACCTTTCCAAATATGGACGAGCTTCAATTTTTATTTTTTTTGCTAATTCAAATCTGCCGGTTGATGAAATATAATTGTGAAATCCAGTGTTATTTTCAGCAATATCTAAGTCAGAAATCGATTCAGCAATCTTGTTTTCAATAATTCTTATAATTTGCGAAACAAGTTCTATGCTTTCCCGGCTTAACGCTTCTCTTCCTGCCGTTGGGTGCAGGGAGGACAAATTTACTACTCCTCCTAAATTAAAGTAACCTGAAATCGGTATTGGTGCTAAACCAAAGTAATTTCTTAACCCATAAATACTTGCAATTCCTTGTGATAACGCGATATTGCCTTTTATTGCTCGATTTTCATAAATTATATTAGAGCAAAAAAGCTTTACTGGACCTTGTTTTGTAAAATTTACATTCAAATCAAAGCTAAAATTGTTTTGATTAATTTTATAACTTTCTGATAGACGAAGAGCGTCAGGTCTTGCCTCAAAATACTCCAAATAACTATTTTGGCTCACATTTTGATTATTAATAAAAACCGGAACATTTAGGTATTTTATGTAGGGCGTGAGATAACTGATTGCACCATCAACTGTTAGGTTCAAATTATCGTCTAGCTCTGCCACAATTAGTGTACCCGGCTCCCTTTCTTCTTCCGTAATTGTTAAATCAATACATTCTTCTGTAATTGATAAAGCTTCTCTATTAGCAAAAGTTTCTATTGTTTCATTTCCCGCCGCGTAATGGGTCAAAACCCTTAATGACTTGCAAACACCAAAGTTTGCCATTGCACCAATTCCAAACGTCCCAACTACTCCTGCTTCTTTTGCTATTTCATTATTTTTTCCACTTGAACCAGCCTTCCAAAAATTATCTCTGACAACTTCTTCACTCATTCCAATTCCATTATCTTCTATAGCAATGAATGTTGAGTCCAGAGTTACATTGATTTTGGGCTGAAAAGAATCTGCACCACTAAGTTGCATTCGCATTAAAATAGCGTCATACCCATTTTGAATATTTTCACGCAACAACGCATAAGGAGAATCATAAATATCATTGGAAAGAATTTCTAGAATTCTTCTTACTTCAATTTGGAACGAAAGTTTATCGGATTTACTCATTTTATAATAGCTTCTATTTTTCCTAATAATTCCTTAACAATTGGGCTTAATAAAGAATTGTTACCAATGGCTGATTTAATCTCCAACATTTTAGTTCTGTTGTTCAACTCAATCGCGGCATTTAATACTATTATCATTTCTTCATCTGTCATAGGTTCGGAAAAAACCTCTAATGCTAATTCAAACCGCTCAGTTTGAATAATACATTCGGCAAGATACTTCCTTACGAATATATCCTGTAAATCAAACTTTAGTAACTCTTCGATTGCAGTATCATATTCTTTATCGCGTATTAGGTTCTCAACCTCAATAAGATTTGCAGCAACTCCTTGCGATTTAGGCTTGGTGATTTTTATTGCATGGTAGCTAATCAAATTAGAATCAATTCTACCTGCTTTCCAAATAGGATTATCAAAAGATGATGTTTCGGTTTTTTCTCTTGTATTCAAAATTACGGTTAGATCACTTTCCTCATTATTCCAGATTATTTCGACTAAATTATATTGCCTATTATTCCCAGTTGGTAACTCCTTTTGCCCGCCACAAAGTGTCCCGGCGCTAAAGACGGTTATTTTCTTTTGTTCCACAACATCACTGAATTCGTGAATTATTTCTGTTTTATGTTGATGTCCGTGAAAACCTAGTGAAATACCAGCGTCAATAAAATTTTTGAGTCTACTGCTATCCATATAATTGATTTCATAAGGTGGACCTTTAATGTTGTGATGCCACGTAGCTAAAATCAATCTCCCCCGTTTTTTATATTCTCTTAATTTAAGATTGGAATTTGCGATACAATTAGGATGGACATCACCGACAAAATTTAAATGATCATTTCTGTAACAACTGTTGTAAGCAACAACAGTTAAATTGAAGTAAGGATAATCGAAAATTTCATACTGTTCTTCAGGATTAAGAGAATATATTTTTTTATTTTCGTAGAATAGAGAATAAAAACGACTAAATGCTTCTAATCGCCTATTATATTTCTCTAAGTCATCAATCTCGTAAAATGATAAATCTTTCCAAGACCAACGTATGTTTGAATGTTGATTAATCGCTGCCTTAAGATAATGGGATTTTACTAGACTAGAATCATCCAATACCTGCTTTGAATCAATTTTCTTCATACTCTCTTTAGAGTACTTCCAGTCGATATCATGATTTCCAGGAATTATTACAAGCCGATCTTTATCACCATCTAGGAAGTGCTGACACAAATCATTTAAAAAATCATTTGCTTCTTTATATTGTTCCTCAATCTCTTTATCAGAATTGTCTGGGTCTGTAGAGCCTCTTATAATATCTCCACTTACAATTATTAAGTCGGGTTCTTGTATTTTTTTTGGCTCAGAATCCCTATAGTTATCTTTATCATTTAATAAAGAAGACAATAAAGCAGCATTGGAAACCTCATCCCCTGGGCTTCTATGTAAGTCTGATATATGTAATATTGAAATTGTTTTTGTCATGCGTACTTGATTAGTTGAGATTAAGTAGCTGAACAACTATTTCCACTAAAATTAACCCTAATTTTTCAAATCTGTCACCAAATTCCGGTTAATTATTCGATAGAAACGTTAAAAGCTATAAAATACTGATATATTTTTCTTTACAATATTATTACGGATTTTCCAAATAATGAAAGTTATTATTTGTTTTCCTAAATTACTTAAGGTTTTCCCAAAACACTTCTAAAAAGACCTTTTAAATTTGCTAACTTCTACAAGCAATTTACTGGCATTTTTCAACTCTAATTAATATTAATTGTTTCTGCCTTATACACAACCACTTTTAAGCTTGTTATTAAAGTCTGTTTATGTATAATAATCAACGCCAAATTAAGGCTGGTTTGATTTTTGAAAATTAGAAGGGTAGCAGTTTACATGTAACTGAGAATTAAGTTGATTAGTGCTATCCGAGCTGATAAGCATAGGACGGTAAAAGCTGAAATAAACACTAAATAGGCTTTTGCTTATCAGATTTCCTGAAACCTTTAAGTCTGGACACGGACTGTTGAAAGGAAAATGGAAGGACAAAAAACGGTTAAGGTAACCGAATCCGAATGCCAGTTGAATCCAGTTTAAAGGGCGATGATATTGGATTTAACGAACACGAAACGGTGATTTCACCGTAAAATCTTGTAAATCAAGTCAGGGTTTGATACTTATCAACCATTTAGTTGCAGTAAGTTTGCTTCTGCAAGTCTAATAAACATCAACACATCAAACGACCAAAATTTTAGTTGAATTTAGTAAAATTCAGATTGTTTTAGTCAATCTTTTCTGTCAGCCAACAAGCGATCTGTCTGTTTGTCAACTGACTCTCAAAGCAAATTCCCTCATCCAGTGTCGAGATAATTACGCTTACCGCAGCCATAAAAACAGCACCTTTTTTGTGCTGCTACCAATTGGTTATAAAGAGTAAACCTGGAGGCAGTTTCCCATTACCACACGAAAGTGGAATTTTCGACGGTTTTCTGTAACTGTTGTAAAAATTCAGTTTACTTGCGAAAAAGCGTTATTTTGACACTTCGGGAGCTTTGTCCTTTTTTAGGGGACAAATAGAAGTGAAATTCATCGATTAATGAACTTTTTATTTCTTTTTCCCAGACTTTTTTCCTCGCTTGGAATCCTGTCCGGCAAATCTATGTTGTCGTCAACAAGGACTTCCATAAAAACATTCGCTGCATTTGAATAAGCATAGAGGACTAAAAGTGACGGTTCTCTTTCTCCTAATTCATAACCAGATATACTTGCGCGATTTAATGAGCTGTCTTGTAATCCGAGACGAATCAACATTCCGTCTTGAGATAAACCAAGCCTTTCCCTGACTTGTTTTAGCTTTTCGGCTAAACGGTTTGGTCTTTCTCGCGCAGCTCTGCCCATAGCAGAGAGTTTTGCAATTATTGTTGTTTTGAGTCAGTAGAATTTTGTTGAAACTAGCACTAATTAGTGCTAAGCTTCCCGCCTATGAAAAGTCTGGAGCAACTTACCTGTATAAAACACTTTACACGGACTCATCCAACTAACATCTTTATCATTTTGTTATTGATCTGGATCATTTCAATCGGATGCAAAAACGGTTCTGACTCAAACAATGCCAATATTGAAGGCAACATCGATATATCAAACAATGAGATTTCAGGAGAGGTTTTTCCGGCAAATGAAGTTTGTTTTTATGCAGATATTCCCATTGCTCAAAAATATAACAAGGTCGGAAGACTTTGGGGTAAGAATGATGGCGTTTATATCGGACCCGATTTTCGTTATCTTTGCCGTCCTTATCCATCAGAACGGATGACGCTCTTTGACGACGTTATTCATAAAGTCAAAGTCACATATGATGCGCGGGGCAACCGTGCTGAAGGCGCACATACAATTTATATGGAATATAAAGCTTCAACTAGTTACGAGAATTCACCAAGACTTGAACCGCTTGACCAAAAATACCGAAAAGAGGCTTTGATACCTTTATTTGGTGAAGTCGTAAAAAAAGCACTAAAACAACCACTCTCAGCTAAAGCGATTAAAAAGATTCAAAGCGGGAAAGCTGCTGCTCGTGATAGATCGTCCTGCGAGAAAGTTGGAAACGGGTTTATTTGTATAGATAACTTTCAAGGAGTGGATTCATCTTTCGTCGAGCTTTACATTTTTGCAAGCGAAGCGGCTTTGAAAAATCATTTCGAGGAACAAAACGGCTCCACCAATTAACTTTTAATAGAGAAGACTTCTTTATTTCAATTAAAAACCGGCATGAGAGCCGGTTTTGATGAAGCAATTTGTCTGACTGCCTTTCATTTTAGACGATTTAACAGCGATGTTTTTTTATGAACTAACTTCAAATCCTCCACTTGATCCGCAACGTAAATTTTAGTCGTCTGCAAATCCGTATGTCCAAGAACTCTCTGTAAATAAAACACATTGCCGCCGTCCCGGACATAACACGAAGCAAACGTGTGCCTGAATTTATGGAATCCGACCTTCAGCGGGGCAAAAGTCCTTTTTAATTGATCCAAACAAGTCTTGTAGTCCACCTTACAGCCATGACGGGCAGGAAACGCATAATCAGATTCGTGTGAGCGCAAAAACTTAAAAAGATGCTTTCTGCATTCAAGTGAAATCGGCACGATTCGTTCTTTGTTGCCCTTCCCTACAACTTTAATCAGCAAGTTTTCAAGGTCTATTTCTTTTCTTCTCAATGTCAGGCATTCGTCAATTCGTACTCCCGTGTCAATCATCAGGCAAATCATTGTGTAAAGACGATGATCCGCAAAAGTTTTGGGACGAAACGATAAAATCTTTTTCAACTCCGATTCGCTATATATTTTTAGACCCCGTTTCGGCTCTTTAATCTTTTTGATTTTAAGATGGTCGGGAGTGTGTTCGTTCTCGTATAGCCACGTCAGAAATGAATTCATTCCGCGTATATAACTGTTAATGGTGAAATATGAAATTCCGCTTTCAGAAAGCGTTATGACAAATTCTTTAATGTTTTGTTTATCTGGAAATTGGTCGATCAGTGGGTTCCAGCGACTGAAGACGTAACCGAAATATTTTATGGTTTTAGGCGATACACCGTTTAAGTATTGTTTTTCACGAATGAACTCAGCGAACAGTTTTGATAACATAAATTCTCCTAATCTAGTAGTGTTTTCGCTGTTTCTTTCGTTGACTACACGCTTTAGTATCGGTAATATAGGTACTTCGCGCCTGGGTGGCGAAATTGGTATACGCACTAGACTCAAAATCTAGCGGGCTTCACGCCCATGTCGGTTCGAGTCCGACCCTAGGCACTCTTCTAGTTTAGATTGAGGAATTATGAATTGTAAGGTTCGTAATTCCTTTTTTTCTTTTATGCTGATTACCGATTTCGACTTCGAATTGCCCGATTCGCTGATCGCGCAGGAACCTTTGCCGAGCCGCGAAAAATCGCGGATGCTGGTTGTCGATCGCGGTTCGAAATCATTCGCCGACGAACATTTTTACGATTTTCCGCGTTTTCTGAAAAAAGGCGACACGATCATCCTCAACAACACAAAAGTTTTTCCGGCAAGGCTTTTCGGCGTGTCGGAAACCGGCGCGAAAATCGAATTGTTTCTCGTGCGCGAAACCGAAAATCTGGTTTGGGAAACGCTGGCGCGACCGGCGCGCCGTCTCAAACCGGGCAAGATAATTAATTTCGGCGCCGATCTTGCGGCAGAGGTTCTGGAAAAGACCGAAGAAGGCCGCGTTTCCGTAAAGTTCGAGCCGAACGGCGACTTTGACACAATTCTGGAAAAGGTCGGAAAAACGCCCCTGCCGCCGTACATCAAACGCGACGAAGACGAGTTCGACAAAGACCGCGAGCGCTATCAAACCGTTTTCGCGCGCGCGCGCGGCGCGATCGCGGCCCCGACCGCCGGACTGCATTTCACGCCGGCAATTCTCGAAGAAGTAAAAGAGGCGGGCGTTGCGGTCGCCGAAGTCACGCTGCACGTCGGCTACGGGACTTTCGAACCGGTGCGCGTCGACGACTTGTCGGAGCATAAAGTCCTGCCCGAAAATTATGAAATCACGGAAGAAACGGCGGAAATTCTGAATCGTGCGAAACGGGAGGAGCGCCGCCTCGTCGCGATCGGCACGACGACGACGCGCGCTTTGGAGACCGCGATTTCGAGACACGGAAAGTTTACGGCGGAGAAAAATCTTGCGGATTTGACGATTACGCCCGGTTATCGATTCAAGGCGATCGACGCACTGCTGACGAATTTTCATCTTCCGCAATCGTCTTTGCTGGTTTTGGTTTCAACTTTCGGCGGTCACGAACTTATAATGAAATCATACAA
Source organism: Pyrinomonadaceae bacterium (assembly GCA_036563455.1). Lineage (GTDB taxonomy): Bacteria > Acidobacteriota > Blastocatellia > Pyrinomonadales > Pyrinomonadaceae > JAFDVJ01. The sequence continues at coordinate 124,330 of DATCMK010000006.1, forward strand.
GCACGCCGTCGCGGAAAAATACCGATTTTACAGCTACGGCGATTGTATGTTGATTATTTAGTGGGCGGCGATCGGTAATCAGTGATCAGAAAGAATCTGATTTGACCGACTGCCGATTGCCGACCCCCGACCACTGTTTATGGCGGTTTTGCAGACAATTCGGAATTTTTTTGTGCCCGTCGAAGCGGTCGAACCGGAGATCGTTGCGCCCGCGCCCGCCACGACTTACGAAATTCACCCGCTGACTGAAAAACATCTCAAAGAAGTCATGCGCGTCAATCTGCGCTGCTTCAAAAAGGGCGAAAACTACACGAAACATACTTTTTCTTATCTCCTGAGCGAGCCGACCACGCTGAGTTACCGCGTGGCGACGCCCGACGAGGAAATCGTCGGTTTTATTTTCGTGATGACCAGCCAGGGCACCGGACATCTGACGACGATCGGCGTCGCGCCCGAACACCGCCGCCGCGGTCTGGCGCAGAAAATGCTCAATCACATCGAGGAAGCGCTTAAACGACGCGAAATCACGACCGTCTCGCTTGAAGTCCGCGTCAGCAACATCGCCGCGCAAAGCCTTTACCGAGGTTTCGGCTACACGATCGTTCAGCGCCTAAATAATTACTACAACAACGGCGAAGACGCTTTTTTGATGGTCAAATCACTCTATTAATTTGAGATTTAAGTCTCAAAAACAAAAATCTTGATTCTTAAATCTTGAACTTTAAATCTTGAATATCGAATTACCGAAAATTTATCCGATCACCGATGTGCGCCTGACCGGGCTTTCGCACGCCGCGCAGGTCGAAAAACTGATCGCCGGCGGCGCTCGCTTCATCCAGCTGCGTGAAAAGCACGCCTCGCCGAAAGATTTCTACGCGGACGCGCAGGCGGCGCTCACAATCGCGCGCCGTCATTCCGCGAAAATAATCATCAACGACCGGGCCGATATCGCGCTGGCTTTAGGCGCGGACGGCGTTCATCTCGGGCAGGACGATTTGCCGCCCGCCGCCGCCCGGCGAATTTTGGGCGAAAAAACGATCATCGGCTATTCGACGCACAACGTCTCGCAAGCGATCGAAGCCGCCGAAATGCCGATCGATTACGTCGCGATCGGTCCGGTTTTTACGACGCAGACAAAAGACAATCCCGACGCGCTCGTCGGCGTGCGCGGCGTCAGAGAGGTGAGCGCCGCGATCGGCGATCTCCCGCTCGTCGCGATCGGCGGAATCTCGTTTGAAAACTGCCGCGCGGTTTTCGAAGCCGGCGCCGATTCTTTAGCGATTATCAAATCCGTCCTCTTCCCGCCGGAGAGGATCGAACGAAATCTGCAGCACATGCTTTCGACTTCAATCTAAAAGTTGAAAATTGTTTTCCTGCGTTAAATTTTACTTGCTTTTTTGTAAGTTTATACGTCAGAATAGAAAACTGACAGAACGGCTCAGGCTTTTGAGCGTTTGAAACTCAAACCAAGTTCCTACCATCTTTTTTAAATTTTCTCGGGAGTTAATCCAAATCAATGAGTTTGCTTGATGTAGCACCGATTATTGAGCAGTTGCTGCTCATTTCCGACAATGTCAGCGACCTTAATTTTTCTTGCGGACAGAAGCCGCAGGTTGAAATCAACGGAAGCTTGTACTCGGCTTCGCCGCTCGGCTTAGGGAAATTAACCGGCTATCAAACCGAAATGATCGCGATGTCCATCTTACGCGACAATCCGGAAGCCGCCGCGCAGCTGATCAAATTCGGCACGGCGGACTTGAGCTACGCGCTGCCGGGTCGCTGCCGTTTCCGCGTCAATATTTTTCAGCAGCGCGGTTCCTATTCGATCGTGATGCGCGTCATCCCGCACGAAATCCCGAGCTTTTCTTCGCTTAACATCCCGCCGCACCTCGCGGACATCTGCAATATCCGCAACGGCATCGTGCTGCTCACCGGTCCGACCGGTTCGGGGAAATCCTCGACGCTCGCGGCGATCATCGACCATATCAACGAAACGAAAGCCTATCATATCGTGACGATCGAAGACCCGATCGAATTCCTGCACAATCACAAAAAATCGACCATCAACCAGCGCGAAGTCGGATCCGATACCAAAGACTTCGCCTCGGCGCTTCGAGCCGCGCTTCGCCAAGCGCCGAAAGTAATCCTCGTCGGCGAGATGCGCGATTTGGAGACGGCGGAAATCGCGCTCGAAGCCGCCGAAACCGGGCACCTCGTTTTATCGACGCTGCACACGATCGACGCCTCGAAAACGGTCGACCGCATCATCGGTCTGTACCCGAAAAACGAGGAAAAGATCATTCGCATGCGACTCGCGCAGACTTTCCGCTACATTATTTCGCAGCGCCTGATTCCGCGCGCCGACGGGAAAGGTCGCGTCGCGGCGGTCGAAATCTTAAAATCGAACCCGCGCACGCGCGAGTATATCGAAAAGGGCGAATCGGAGGGCAAATCGCTTTTGGACGCGATGCGCGACGGCGAGATCGACGGCATGCAGGATTTCGACACGGTCATTCGCAAGATGATCGAATCGGAAGTCGTCTCGCTTGAAGACGGGCTGTCGTTCGCGACCAATCAAAACAATTTGCTGCTGCAGCTGAAAGGCTTATCGGGCGGCGACGATTACCAAGCGCCGCGAAAACCGCAATCGATGAGCCAGATGCTCAACGTCCCGCCCCCGACGCCGAATCCGAATTCGGTGCTCGATATGATCGAATAAAACAGTGGTCGGTGGTCAGCGGTCAGAAAAATCCGCTGCCTGCCGATCGCCGACCACCGACCACCGACCACTACTATGATTATTTCCTGCGACAATTGTTCAGTTTCACTCCAGCTCGACGAAGCGAAAATTCCGACCCAGAATTTCACGGTGCGCTGCCCGCGGTGTCAAAATCTGATTCGCGTGCAGAAGGGCGCGAAAGGCAGCGGCTCGGCGACCGTGCAGCAGCTTGCTGCCAATCAGCCCGCGCCGGCGGTCGCCGAAGGCGCGCAGCAGTTCTCCGCCAAAGAATCGGAATTTCAAATCAACAGCGCGATGCGCTCGCTGCTTTCCGCATTGCAAAAAGAAAAGACGATCTTAGACACCGATGACGAAGAGAAGGGCGGGAAACCGCGGCGCGTGCTGCTCTGTCTCGGACAAAAACGCGACGACGTCGGCAAAGCGCTGGTCGACGCCGGCTATAAAGTTTACGTCGCGCAGACGCCCGCGCAGGCGAACGAGCGGATGCGCGAAGGCAAAACCGAGATTCTCATCTTCTCGCCCGATTTCGCGGCGGAATTCGGCGGCGCGGCGATTTTGCAGCAGAAGGTCAACGCGATGTATTCTTCGGAACGTCGGCGGCTGTTTCTGATCTCGCTCGAAGACGCCGGCACGACGATGAACGCGCACGAAGCCTTTCTGCGCAATTTAAACCTGATCGTCAACACGAGCGACATCCCGCAGCTGCCGCTGATCATGAACCGCGCGCTGCGCGATTTCAACGACCTTTACCATTACCTGAACCGCGCGACCGGCGCGGAACCGATTTAAATTCAAAGTGCAAAATCAAAATTGCAGGTAAAGAAAGGCGTCCGCCGAAAATTATAATCTTTTCGGCGGACGCCTTTTTTAATTTTTAATTTTTAATCGAAATTCGCGCGGGCGCGGATTTCGTCGAGTGTGTCGTCGACGAACATTTCCCCGTTTTCGAACACGGTTCGCATCTGCGAGTTTTCGGCTTTTCGCTGGTCGGCGCTTTCGAGCTTGACGGTTTGGTATTCGCCCGCGTCGGTTTTGATTAAATCAAGCCGCCCGCGCTTGCTGTTTTTGCCGGCGTCGGTGATCGGCTGTTTATAAACCTCGATCAGCTTGCCGCCCGCGACGATCGCCGAAGCTTTGTAGGCGAATTTCAACGTATCGCGGTCGATTTTCTGCAGCAGCGCGCCGCCGATGCCGAACGCGATGTTCGACGCGGAAAATCCCTCGTCCTTTAACCTTTGCAGAATCTGGCGGATCGACTGCTCGTTGACGCCGTCGCCCTGTATGATGCGGACGTTTTTGAGAACCTTAAAGCCTTTCGAATTCGTTTCGGTGCCGAATTTTTCGCCCAAAATCTGCGCAACGCGCGAAACCACCTCGACCGGCTCGCCCGAATCGGGACGAATCACGACCGTCGCGCCCGAATCGACGACTTCCCGCCGCAACTCTTCGCCCCAGATTTTTTCGACCGCTTCGAAAATGTTCCACGAATCGGAAACGACCGCGACGGTCGCTCCGGGGCGCGCGAAATTTTTCAGCATATTGCGGTAAGCTTCCGCCTCATTTTCCCTGCCCCACGAAGTGATCGTCGAATGCTCGGCGGCGGGAATCGAAAAGCCCGCCATTTCGGTGTTATAAAACGCGCGGTGAACGAGCAGCGCCGACATCGTGTCGGTTCCCATAAAATTGACGAGATGCGCCGCGCCGCCGATCGCCGCCGTCTCCTGGCTCGATACGCCGCGCGAACCGAAATCGTGAACTTTAAAAGCGATTTCGGCATCGGCGTCGTCCGCCGTTTCCTGCAAAAATCGGTAAACGTCGCGCTTGATGTGAAAGCTTTGCGTCGCGACCGTACACGGATACCAGATGCGCATCAGTTGCGTCTCGAACCAACTCGTCAGCCAGTAAAATTCGGCGTCCGTGTTTTCGACCGTCATCATCACGTTCCGGAGCGGCACGACCGAGCCTTCCGCGACGGCGCGCACGCGCAGCGGCAGCCGCCCGCCGTGTTTTTTCACAAGGCTCGTCCAGCCTTCGTAATTAAACGGCACGCCGTGCGCTTGCGTCACTTCGCGCGCTTCTTCGACCATGTCTTGCGTGAATTTTTCCAGAAAATACCGCTTCAGAATATATTGAAGTCCAAAGAAAACCGCCGCCTTCCAGTCGCGTTCGGAACCGCGCGATTCTAAGTAAGAATGGACGAACTCCGTCTTCGGCGGGTATTGCAGCCAATGCGAAGATTTGTAGCTGTCCGTGTCGATTATTCTATTTATTTCGAACATTTTTTTGTTTCTCCTATTTTCGGCTTTCTCCCCGAAAGCCTAATTTTTGATTTGCCCTGCACAAAACGCAGAGTTTTTCACGCAATATGAAAAACTTCCATCGGAAACTTATTATTATCTTCGAAAAATTTTCGAATTTTATAAGTCAATGCCATTGCCGGTCTTTCATTACAATACGCCGAATCCCAATCATTTATATTCGCTTTGGAAATTATATAAATCTTCCAACTTTCCAGGTCGATTCTAAATTCGCCGGTTACGTTTTCAAAACAAATATATTCAGGATAGAAACTATAAAACACTTCATTTTCTTCTTGTCTAATGAAAACTGCTTTGTAATTAAAGACGCTCATAACATCATTCCTACTTCCTGTTGTGAAACTTTAACCGAATGCTTTTGCAAACGCGTTGTAAACGTTTCTCGCCGGGGTTTTATCGTAAATCGCCATAATCACGCGCGCGAAGGAATTTTCGAACTCGCCGGTCAGCAAATCTCTGAACATCGCGGCGATTTCGCGCGGATCGTTATGAAAAACGCCGCAGCCCCACGCGCCGAGGATTAAAGTCCGGTGATTCTCCCGATTCGCGAGCCACAAAAATTTGCGCGCCCGCTCGCGATTCGTCGGCTCGATCAGATGAACTTTATCGGGTTGGTTCTGCCGGAGAGCGCCGGCATTGACGGCGGGCGACGTCAGAAAAGTCACCGAATACGGGTTTTGCAGCAGGCTTCCGTCGTCGTTGCGAAAAACCGGAACTCGCGGCGAGTAGATCATCCAGTCCGAATAAAGCGCCGACCCGTTGCGGCGGTTGTGTTCGTACATCGCGGAATGCGGGGTCAAAACCGCGTAAAGCGCCGACGCGTAGGCGAGCGATTCCTCCTGCGCGATCGTTCCGCGCAAAAATCCGCCGCCCGGATTTTTTCCGGACGCGAAATTCAGGACGAACGGGTTTTCATTCGCGTTTTCGCGGCAAATTCGTTTCGCCGCTTCGAGCGTCGTTTCGTCGGTGATTTCAAAACTCGTTTCGCCTGGGTTTTTCTCTAATTCAAAATTTTCTGGAAAATCTTCCGTTCGGAATAGCTTTGAATTTTCGACCGCCGAAACGGTCTCGTCCTTGATCGAAACCGTTTCGCCTGAATCGTTGCGATAACTTCCCTGTTCGATGATGCGCAAAGTGTTTTGCGCGAGTTCGATTCTGTTTAAGTTGTTCATTTTAACCTCATTTTCGGCTTTCTTCCCGAAAACCTAAATAACCCGGAACGCCGTCATCCTGACGGCACAGCGTCTGAAAAACGCTTGAAGAGTCTCGTTCTCTAAAACGTTTAAGAAAACCGAAGTATTGACGCCGCCTCGAAGCGACGGGTGCCGTCAGGATGACGGCGTTCCTTTATCCTTCGTTTCTCAACTCTTCGCGCAGTTCCATCAGCAGTTTGCCGAGCATGTTTTTGCCGCTGCCGTCGCCGCCGTCGCCCCAGTAACTGTCGTTGGTCGTGTGTTCGACGAGCGTCGCGTCGCCGGTTTCGAGCAGAATCTTTTTTAATTTCTCGTTCTGCGTGAATTTGGCGCGCAAAGCCTCGCGCATGATGTCGTCCTTGACCGTTTCCCAATCCTTGCGCAGCGGTCTTTGGCGGCTTCTGCCCATCCGCGCGACGACCATCGGCGACGCGACGAGCCGCAGTTCCTCTTCATGTTCGGTGCCCGCGAATTTCTGCGCCTGAAAATAATGTTCGCTCGTTTTCCAAACCTTGCCGTCGATCTTGAACGGATGCGCCGCAAAGTTTGAAAAACAGCCGTAAGCGTCCTTGGTCGAATAAAAATTGATCACGTTTTTGTCGTTCATAAATTCTCCCTTTTCGGCTTTCTCCGCGAAAGCCTACAATTGTTCGCCGAATCAAAGGCTAAAGTTTGAGCCGTAAAATCACGGGCGCCTTTAATTTGTCCGTTGCTAATACGCCGTCTTTGTCGACGAATTCGTACTGGCTGTTTGCCACGAAATAAAAATCCTCGCCGACTTTGACGCCCAGAGTCGGTTCGTTGAAATCCGCGTGATTCGCCTCGATCGTTTCGCTTTTCCTGATCGCGGTTTTGTCTTTATTCAGGTAGAACCGGGCGACGCGGTGCGGGCGAAAGCCGTTCTGAATCGCGATCAGATCGCCGTCGTGAAAATAAAGCCCGTCCGTTCCGATCGGATTCGTTCGATCATCGACCGCCAACTGCGTAATTTTTTTGTCTTTCATGTCGATGCGAAAAACGCCCTTCGAATAATCGGCCGCGAAAAGGATTTTTTCGTCCGGCGTGAAAGCCAAGCCCTGCAGCGACGCGAAATCGTCGCTCGTCAGAAACGTTTCGAACTCGTCGCGTTTCGCGTCGATGCGGTAAATAATCGGCGCGCGGCTGTCGGACGCGTAAACGTCGCCGTTTTTCGCAATGATTAAATCGCCGAGCGCGTGCTTGCCGTCCGCGCTCGACAAAAGATATTTTTTCAGAAGTTTTCCCGTCCGCAGATCGTATTTGAAAACGCCCGCCTGGCCGTCGTCTGTTTTTTTCGAATCGAGCATCTGCGCGAACGCGCTCGAGGTCGCCCAGAGAACGCGCCGCTTTTCGTCGACGCGCATTCCGGAAACGCTCCACAAGCCGTCGGCGTCGGCGGAAAAATCCGAAAAATTCCCGTTCGCGTCGATCGCGACGATTTTATGCCGGCGCACGCTGCTCACGAAAAAGCGTTTCGATTCGGGATCGTAGGCGATGCCTTCGGCGATCAAATCCTTTTGCGGAATCGCAAAGGCGCGCACGCTTTTATTGACCGCCTTTTGATTGAGCGCGAATTCGTTTCGCGCCGCTTTGAATCGCGGCAGATCGAGCAAAGATTTGAAATCGTCGTCCTTTTCGACGGCGAAAAACAAATCCATCGCCGCGAGCCGCTCCAAAATCGTCAAGGCTTCGTTTGTTTTGCCGTTTAAGGCGTAGGCCGCCGCGAGATTGTAAAGCAGCCGCGCGTGAGCGGGACGCAGATCGGCGGCGCGTTTGATGTTTTCGAGAAATTCGGCGTAATTCTTCGCCTTGTAAAGATCGTGCGCCAGCTGCTCGAACTTCGCGCTTTCGCGCATTTCGGCGGCGGTTTGCGCGTCGGAAAAATGCGCGAGCGCGAGCAGAAAAAACGCCGCCAAGATATATTTTTTGCCTCGTAAGAAATCCATATAAATCCTCCTATTTACAGGTTTTGTAAAGATTTGCGGCGGATGCGAACAGGATGAAACGTTTGATACGCGAAACGTCGAAATGGTTTGTTCAGCGCGCCGCCGTTTTCTTACAGCCCCAGAAAAAAACGGATGATATGCATGTGATCCTCGAAAAATTCGTCCTCTTTTTCGCCCAAAGCCGAAAGCGGCAGCCAAAACGCCTTTTTCGCGTCGTCGCCGCCTTTCACTTTCGGCAGACCTTCTTTGAGATCGGGCGCGAGTTCGATGTAATAGGCGAACGTCACCGTGCGCCCGCGCAAGGATCGTTCCGGATAATCGAAGACGTGCGACGCCCTGATGCTGCCGCGCAAAACCGGCGCCGGGACTTTGATGTTAGTTTCTTCCTTTAATTCCTTGATCGCGGAATCTTCGAGCGTCATGTTTTCCGCCAGAAATCCGCCCGGCAGGGCGAGCAAGCCCTTGCCTGGCTGAAAGCCGCGGCGGATGACGAGCACGTGCCCGCTTTGGACGACCACCGCGTCGGTCGTCAAAAATACGGGTTTGTACGGCACGCCTTTAAATTGCGTGTCCTCGCGGTATTTTTTGACGTATTCGAACTCGCTTTTGAGATGCGGGTAAAATTCCGTTTGGCGAAAAGCGTTCAGGTAATTTGCGACCGTCGGCGGAACGAGTTCTCGCCAATCCTCGCTTTCGGAAAAATATTTTTCGCGGATTTCGGACGCGTTTAAGGCGAGTCGCTTTTTATCGGCGCAGTAGAATTCCTCGAAATTCCACTGCGGGAAAAGGTTCAGATAATACGAGCTTTTGTCTTTGAAAAAGCCGACGAGCGCGATGCGCGCGTCCGCGGCCTCGTCCTCGTCCGTGATTTCATTAACGACGTTCTGAACCTCCGCCGTCCAGACGTGATCGTTGTACGGATAATCGCGCACGGCGCGGAAAATCATATCGTCCTCGTCTTGCGGGAAACAGGCGCGGATGATTTCTTCGCGCATCGCCGGCGTGAACGGATTTTTCACGTCCGAGGCGGCGCGCGCCGAGCCGAGAATGACAATCGTCTTTTCGGCTAAAGTTAAACTGTACCGGATTAAATCTTGGTGTGCTGAATGCAGCGGCTGGAATCGTCCGATGACGATCGCGTAATCGTATTTCTTCATTTTGTCGAACACTCTCCGTGTTATAAATTTTCGTCATTCAACCCGAATGACTACGCTTTTAACATAAACCTTTACGCTGGATTTGGCAAATCGTTCCAGAAAATCAGCCGCGAACAAACACGCGCATTTCACGAAAATCTAATTTAAATTCTTTCGTGTTTGTTCGCGGCTGATTTAACGATTTTCGATCTTCATTTTCATTCCGTATTTCGGGCGCAGAGTGACCATCGCCTGCATGCCGATTTTTTGCCCGGGCGCGAGTCTGAGTTTCCATCTTCTTCCCAAAGCGGCAAGCAGGAGCACGCCTTCCATCCACGCGAAGCCTTCGCCGATGCAGCTTCTCACGCCTTTGCTGAACGGGAAGTAAATAAAGCGATTGCCGGCTTCCTTGACCGAAAGTTTTTCCCACCGTTCGGGAACGAATTCCTCGGCGCGTTCCCAAAACCTTGCGTCGTGATGCATCACGTACGGCGAGACGAGCACGAGCGACTTTTTCGGAACCGGAAAACCGCCGAATTCATGGTCTTCGAGCGCCAATCGTCCGATGCCCCAGGCGGGGGGAAAAATCCGCATCGATTCCGCCAAAACGGCCTCCGTGTATCTGAGGCGCGAGGAATCTTCGGGCGTCAACGGTTTGTCGCTTAAAACCGCATCCAGTTCGGCGTGAAATTTCCGTTCGGCTTCCGGGTTTTGCGATAATAAATAAAAAGTCCACGTTAAAGCGTTGGCGGTCGTTTCGTGCCCGGCGAGGAAAAGCGTTAAGGATTCGTCGCGCACCTGCCGGTCGGTCATCGCGCCGCCGGTTTCCTCGTCCTGCGCCATTAAAAGCATCGACAGCAGATCGCCTTTGTCCTCGCCCGACCGGCGGCGCTCGTCGATGATTTTGTAAATCACCTCGTCCAGAGTTTTCCGCGCGTTCTTCAGTTTCGTGATCGGCGGAAACGGCAGTTTTTCCAATATTTCGGAAAACGGCAGCAGAATGAAATTGAACATCGATACGATCGTCGTCATCGCTTTGCCGACTTCATCGGCGGCGTCCTCGACGTTCGCGCTGAAAAGCGTTTTCCCGACGATTTGGAGCGTCAAGCGCATCATTTCGCGGTCGAGGTCGCGCGTTTCGCCGCCGCGCCATTCGCCCGCCATTTTGTCGCCGTACTCGATCATCGATTTCGCGTAATCGTTGATGCGCGCGCGGTGAAAGGCGGGCTGAATCATCCGTCGCTGGCGCAGGTGAAATTCCTTTTCGCTCGTCAAAAGCCCTTCGCCCAACAAACCTTTCGCGCGCTGCAGCGCGCGTCCTTTCATAAATTTCGAGTGATTCGTCACCAGAAGGTCGCGGATCAGATCGGGATGATTGATAAAAAACGCCGGAACCTTCGCGATCCGAAAAGCGGAAACGTCGCCCAAGCGTGAAAGTTTGGTCAAAAATCCGGGCGGGTCTTTGCGAAACGAGCGAAAATGCCCGCCGATGAAATCGGGCTTGACGGTCGGCGGAGAAATTTTTTCGGATGGTTTCATAAATCGATTTTAGCAGAAAAATAAGGGACGATGGACGAGGAACGAGAAAAACAAATCATTTCATCCCTCGTCCCCGTCTTAGAATTTTTCGCGCAAAACTGGTATTTTTATAACTTATGTCAGAAGCAAAAACGAAAAAAGTCAAACCCGATATTCGCGCGATTACGCGCCTCGTGCCGCCGAGCGGCAATCTCGTGCAAGGTCAGTCGGAACTGCCGATCGACCCGCAGCTGGCAAAAGAAGCGGCGGAAATCATCGCCGCCAGCCAGAACCACTACGGCGGCTCGGAAGGCGACGCGAACCTGCGCAAAGCGGTCGCTGAAAAAATCCTGAAGTACAACGCGATCGAGGTCGATCCGGAAGCCAAACCGCTCGAAGTGATGGTCACGAACGGCGGCACGGGCGCGCTGATCGGCATCGCGCAAAGTTACCTGCGCGGCAAATCGGGGCTCGTTTTCGAGCCGTATTACCCGTATCACCGGCGCATTTTGGAAGAATTCGGCGGCAAGACCGAAACTTTCGAGCTCGATGAAAACCTGAAGTTCGAAAAAGACGCTCTTTTGGCGCGCTGTAAAGAATTGAAAGATCGCGCGGAATTCCCGTTGAAGGCGATCATCGTCTGCTCGCCGGCGAACCCGACGGGCAAAGTGATGACGCAGGACGAGCTCGAAGCGATCGCCGAAGTCGCGCGGGAACTCGATCTGCTCGTCGTCTCGGACGAGGTTTACGAGCATTACGTGACGGGCGAAAATCCGCATATTCCGATCGCCGCGCTGCCCGGCATGTGGGAGCGCACGATCACGGTCAATTCGTTTTCGAAATCGTGGAACATCTCGGGCTGGCGTCTCGGTTACGCGTACGGCAAGGGCGAGCTCGTCCAGCCGATCAACAACGCGGCGAACGTGATTTACGTCTGCCCGGCGACGCCGCTCCAGGCGGCGCTGTCGCGCGTTTTGATGGCGGACGAAAATTATTACACGAACCTGCGCGACAAATTCGACGGCAAACGACGTTTCGTCTCGGAAGCTTTGTCGGCTCTGGGCTTCAAAATCTACGATTCCGGCTCGGCGTTTTATCTGTGGACGCGCATCCCCGAGGGATTCGACGATGCCTTGCCGTTCAACGAAATGCTGATGAAAAACGGCGTCGCCGGCACGCCCGGCAGCGCGTTCGCCGATTCGGACGCGTGGGACGCCTACATGCGCATCTGCATCGCGCGCGAAGACGCGGTGCTCGACGGCGCGCTCGAGAAAATCCGCGCGGCTTTAAAGTAAAGAAATAAAAGAAATAAAAACTACCGAAAAAATGAATAATTGACGGCGAATGATCGATAAAGACGCGACGGCTGTTTTATCAATCGTTCATTTTCAATTACCCATTATTTCGGTAGTTTTACTTTTATATTGCGCGAGCAACTTTTCCGTCAAATTTGAATTCTTAAAACTTCGAGTAAATCCGATGGCAAATATATGAAAAAATTTTCAATCTTTCTTTTAATATTCAGTTTTTTAATCAACGCTCTGCCCGCGCGCGCCGACGAAGGCATGTGGACGTTCGATAATCTGCCCCTGAAGCTGTGGAAGGAACGCTACAATTTTGAGCCGACGCCGGAATGGATCGACAATGTTCGCCTGGCTTCGGTCCGTCTCGAAGGCGGTTCGGGCAGTTTCGTTTCGCCCGACGGTTTGATTATCACGAACCAGCACGTCGCGGCCGGTCAGCTCGCGAAACTTTCGACGAAAGAACGCGATCTCGTCAAAAACGGCTTTTACGCGCGCACCCAGGCCGATGAATTGAAAACGCCGGACATGGAAGCGAACGTGCTCGTTTCGTTCGAAAACGTCACCGAGCGCGTGCAGTCGGCGGCAAAAGCGGGCGCGAGCGACCGCGACGCGAACGCGCAGCGCCGCCAGACGATCACCGCGATCGAAAAGGAATCGACCGACAAAACCGGCTTGAAGAGCGAGGTCGTTTCGTTTTACAGCGGCGGCGAATACTGGATTTACCGCTTCAAAAAATACACGGACGTGCGGCTCGTCTTCGCGCCCGAGGAACAGATCGCGGCGTTCGGCGGCGATTACGACAACTTCACGTTTCCGCGTCACGATCTCGACGTCACTTTTTTAAGAGCCTACGAAAACGGGCAGCCCGCGAAAACGACGAACTATCTTAAATTCTCGGAAAAAGGCGCGCAGGACGGCGAATTCGTGATCGCTTCGGGCAATCCCGGCTCGACCGCGCGGCTTTTGACGCTCGCGCAGCTTCGATACCAGCGCGACGTCGGCAATCCGCTGCAGAAAAAAGTTTGGGAGCTGCGCCGCAATATTCTGGAAAATTATGGCAAGCGCGGCGACGAGCAGCGCCGGCAGGCGGCGGGCGGCATCCGTTCGTTCAACAATTCATTGAAACGTCTCGCCGGACAGCAGGAAGGTTTATTGAACCCGCGCATGTTCGCCAAAAAAGAAGCGGAGGAAAAGGCCTTAAAAGACGAACTCGCGAAAAGGGCGGAACTGCAGAAACTCTACGCGCCCGCCTGGGAACAAATCGAAAAGGCTTACGCCGAAATGCCGAAAATGGCGAACCGGCTCGCTTTTTCCAATCTCGCGGCGTCGCGCCTCGCGACGATCGCGCAGCAATTGGTGCGCTACGCCGAGGAAATCAAAAAACCCAACAATCAGCGTTACCCCGAATACAGCGACGCGCGTCTCGAATCGTTCAAAGCGAATCTGCTGTCGCCGGCGCCGATTTATCCGGAACTCGAAGAAGCCGCATTGACCGCGTGGCTCGAAGAAGCCAAACAGACGCTCGGCGCGAACGACCCGTTCATCAAAGCGGCGCTCGGCGACGCGGAAACGTCGGAAGTCGTCCGGCGCGCGATCGGCGAAACGAAATTGAAGGACATTAACGAACGAAAGGCGCTGCTCGAAGGCGGCGCCGACGCGATCGCGAAATCGACCGACCCGCTGATCGCGCTGGCGAAACGCGTCGAACCGGTCGTGCGCGAGCTGCGCGCGTGGAACGAGGAAAAGATCCTGAGCACGGAAGCGAGCGCCGGCGAAAAAATCGCGAAAGCGCGCTTTGCCGCTTACGGCAGAACGATCGCGCCGGACGCGAATTTCAATCTGCGCGTCGCTTACGGCCGAGTAAAAGGCTACGAAGAAGACACGACGCTCGTGCCGTACCGCACGACGCTTTACGGTCTGTACGACCGCGCCGAGTCTTTCGGCAACGCGGAGCCGTTCGCTTTGACCGCGCGCTGGATCGAAGGTCGCGATAAATTAAATCTTTCGACGCCGATCAATTTCGTCTACACGGCGGACACGATCGGCGGCATGAGCGGTTCGCCCGTCATCAACCGCAACGCGGAATTCGTCGGCATCAATTTCGACAGCAATTTGCAGAAATTGTCGAATCGTTACTGGTACATCGAGGAAGAAGAAGGCTCGCGCGCCGTCGGCGTCCATAGCGCCGGCGTCCTCGAAGCTTTGCGCAAGATTTACGACGCCGGCGAACTGGCGAAGGAACTGACCGGAAAATAAGGGATGAAATAGAACGCGGATAAACATGGATTCGACCGATTTTCGCGGATCGGTTTTATAAATCAATCCGCGAAAACCTTTTCGATCCGTGTCTGTCCGCGTTCTATTAATCGGCAAACTAAAATCGTCCGGCGTGTCATCAAAAGGCAGTGTTCAGAAGAATTCTCAAATTTTTCGGCTATCTTGTTCTCGGCGTCGGTTTGATTCTCGCCGGGATTTATTTTTACCTCGCCATGCAGACCGGAAAGCCCGCCGACGTGCGCGCCATTTTTCAACGCGAAAGTTCTCGCCCGCTCGTTTTCGCCCATCGCGGCGGCGGCGGGCTTTACCCCGAAAACACGCTCGAAGCCTTTCGATACTCCGCCGCGATGGGCGTCGACGTGCTCGAACTCGACGTTCATTCGACTTCGGACGGCGCGCTCGTCGTGATGCACGACGCGACCGTCGACCGCACGACGAACGGCAGCGGGCGCGTCAGTCAAATGACGCTCGCCGAATTGAAAAAACTCGACGCCGGCTACCGATTCACGCCCGACGACGGAGCGACCTTCCCGTTTCGCGGCAAAGGCGTGACGATTCCGACTCTGCAGGAAATTTTCGACGCGCTGCCCGACCGGATTTTCAACATCGAGCCGAAACAAGCCGAGCCGTCCGTGACCGCGCCGCTTTGCGAAATCCTGCGCGACCGAAAAATGACCGACAAGGCGATCGTCGGTTCGTTTCGCCAACAGGCGATCGACGAATTCCGCGCCGCCTGTCCGGAAGTCGCGACCGCCGCGACGCCCGCCGAGGCGCGCGATTTTCTGGCGCTTTACAAAGTCGGACTGGGCAAATCCTACAGCCCGCCGATGCAGGTTCTGCAGATTCCCGAACGGCTCGGCGCGCTCGAAATCGTTTCGAAAGATTTCGTCGAAACCGCGCGTCGTCTGAATC
Source organism: Pyrinomonadaceae bacterium (assembly GCA_036563455.1). Classification (GTDB taxonomy): domain Bacteria; phylum Acidobacteriota; class Blastocatellia; order Pyrinomonadales; family Pyrinomonadaceae; genus JAFDVJ01. The sequence goes on from DATCMK010000006.1 coordinate 139,692, forward strand.
TCAAAGTTCATGTCTGGACGATCAACGACGCGGAAGACATGAAGCGGCTGATCGAAATGAAGGTCGACGGCATCATGACCGATTACCCGGACCGCCTGCTGAAGATTCTGAACAACGGGCAAATGCCGGCGAAATAATTGACGTTTTCGGCAAATCGCGTAAAATCGGTCTGATGTCTGGAAATCCGTTCAAACAACAATTTTTTCTTTTCTGTCTGGGCGGTCTGCTCGCGGTTTTGCCGGTCGCGGCGCAAACCCGTAAAAACGCCGAAATAAAGCGCATCGATGCTTACGTTAAAACGCTCGACGCGTTCGTCAAAAACCGCGCGCCGCAGCTGATTTTCGCCGACACTTCCGCCTACGACGAAGATCGCCCGCCGAAATGGCAGCGGTTCGCCTCCGAAAAGGCGCTCGAAAAATTCCGCGGAGAACAGAGCGAAACCTACACGGTCGCTTATAACTGGCAGCAAAAAGGCAGCGTCGTCAAATCGAATTTCACGCGCTTCAGCCCGTCGGGCGACTGGACCGAGTATGTTTTTCACACGTTCCGCGCCGACGGCTCGCTCGCCTTCGTCCGGTCGGAGATGCGCACGTTTAACGGCGATTTAATTATCATTCAGGATTTTTATTTCGACCGCGCCGGCAGGTTGCTCAAAAAATCGATCGGATACCGCGATTTGCAGACGCAAAAACCGATCAGGGCGACGAGGCAGTTTCTCGAAACGCGCGCGAATTTTTCGAACGACGTCGAGTACTACAAAAAGGTGAGCCGCCTGCCCTTCGCCGGTTTGTTAAAAAAACCGCGCCGTTGATATCGCGGACAGCCCAGGCGAACGAGCAGAACGAATAAGAATCTTTTCGGCCTGAGCCGCGAGCCTTCAAATCTAAACCTAAAGCAAAGCTCCGCGAGGGTTTAGAAATCGTTGATTTCTAAACCCTTCACAAACCTTCCCGTCCGTCACTTGAGCCTGATCCGAGCGTTTCCCTCAGCTTTTAGCCCGTCGTTCCTTCAGTTGTCCTAAATTATTATCGAGAAGATGATGTTATAAGTTTTTCGATTGATCTGTATATCCTCCTTTCGGAGGATACAACTAAAAAAGATGACCAAGATTCGTCGAATGTTCGGCGCGCGGCGCGCGGTCAATACCGTTGAGACCGAGTTCTGAAGAACATAAAAACCAAACTCGGCACGAAATAAAAAACAACCGGAATAACTTTTCGGTCATTTGAATAAAAATACGTTTGTTTATAAAATCCAAAATGTGAAAGCCTTTGGTTTACGCTAAAGGCTTTTATTTTTCGGACAAAACAAACCTTCAATCATGGATTTACCTGTGTTTACGACGTTTCTCCAATCGGAGCGCCGGTAAAAAAGCTCTTTATGCATTATCACTTAATCGGAATTCGGGATTTTGAATGTGTAAGCAGCCTGTTTTTAGATACATACAATCCCTATTAAAAGGGCTGAAAAATCGCTGTATCCGAAAATGTAACCTGAAAATTAAAAATCGTGGTTTTAGACTGCTTTTGCTTTATCTTCGAGCTTCGCTTTTTCCATTTTACGAATCGCTTCCGCTTTGAAGTTTTCCGACGGATGCGAATAACGCATCACCATCCTTAAACTCGCATGCCCGAGAATTTGTGAAAGCGTCAGGAGGTCCACGGCGTTTTCGACGGCGCGCGTCGCGAAGGTATGCCGACAATCGTATAAACGGAATTTCATTTTCAAATTTTCGACCGTTCTTAAATGCTGCTTATCCACACTTTCGGTCGGTTTCGAAAAATCCTTGTCGCCTTGCGGAAAAAGATGATCGCCGGCAAAGCGTTTCATTCTCGATTCTAAAACCCGTTTCGCCTTTTCCGATAGATGAACGTTTCGAATCGACGATTTGTTTTTCCCCTTAACCACTTTCAAAAAGCCTTTCTTCAAATAAACGTCCTGGCGCCGCAGCTGGTAAACCTCGCCGCATCGCATGCCGGTCTCGAGCATCAGCGCGGCTATGTCTTGAAGCGGCTGCGGACAGGCGAGTAAATAGCGTTTTTCTTCCTCGAAGGATAAAACGTAAAATTGCCTCTCATTTTCGGAAAGCCTTTTAACCATCCGCGCCGGATTTTCTTTGACGATCTTCTTTTCGATTAAACGGTTGAAAATCATTTTCACCGTCAAAAGTTCGTGATTTACCGTTTCGCGGGTTATGAAGACGCCGGTCTTTCGGGAGACTTGAGAGCTTCGCCAAACGATAAAATCTTCAATGTTTTTCGTTTCGATCCGATCCATTCGGACCTTACCGAAATAATTTTTAAGAGCCCGGCAGGAATAATAATAGCGCCGGTAAGTCGCCGGCTGCAGCGCGTGTTCTATTTTTGCCCAAATCAGAAAATCATCCGCGGCTTTTTCAAAAACGGGGGCTTCCCTTTTCGGTTCGAAACCGATCGTGCCGAGCGCGAGCGCCGTTCGCAGTCCGGATTCAAAAATCCGCGCGTCCGCCTTATTCGTGCACTTGGTCGATCTTTGCAGAAGCTCGCCGTTAAATGAAAACTTCGTCCACCAATATTTCGAATTCGAGCGTTTATAAAGTGCCATCATTTTTTACCCTTTAATTTTTGATTTGCTGTTTTATGTGCGTAATTGCGGCGTCTTTTTTCATTGATTTCTTCGCGTACTTTGGGATCGGAGCGCCTTTGTTTTTGAAAATGAATGTCGGCGCATTTTTTAGAACACCACCTTTGATTAAGACGATATGCCCAAAAAATGTGATCGCAAATCGGGCAAAAACGTAGGCGGTCGATCGGGGCTTTATGCAGAGCTTTGACAACCGGATCGTTCAAGAAATCGATCGTCCCATCAGCCGAAAGACTAACGCCAACATGAGTGAGCAAAGGAACGTAGTTTGTACGTGGATCTCGAAAAGCTAAGCGGTTAGAAAGTTCCCTCGTCCTGGAGCTGAAATACTCAAATTCCGACATCTTACCGAAATTCGATAAATCCTTTGCACTTCTGACGATCGTAACCAATGTGTGGCGAGCAATAACAAACTCGTTAAAGGCAAAAATCCAATCGAAAAACTCGTAGCCTTTTTCGGGCGGGAATTTATCGAGAATATATTTAACCAGATCGTCATAGCCACCTTCTTTTGAATACTCGAAGGTTGCTTCCCATGTTCGTTTGAGGGCTTCTCGATCTACCTTTTTGTTCAAAACAGCATGGTTTTCCCGACCTGCGTTTTTAACTATTTGATACACGGGATTGTTTATCGTTTCTTCCCGTACTCTTTTCCAGATGGTTTCAAGCATCTCCCAGGTGCCGAATAAACGTACATTCGGCGGAATAATTCTGTCCCTTTCGAGCAAATCAATTAATTCTTTCGAAGGTTTAACCGAAAGTCTATTTTGTTTTTTTGTATTTTGCATCAGTATTTTATTGCTGATTTTTCAATATAAACTTTGACCAAATATTTACCATATTCAGTTGTTAACACTGAGTATTATTAAGATAATCACAGTAGCAAAGAGAACATCTTTTTGCAATTAAAAACTGACACTATAGGAGGATGTGCGATGTTAACGAGTGTTACCGAGAATCAAAAAATGGCTTATTCAGTTGAGGAAATCAGCGAGAAAACTTCGCTGTCGAAAGGTTATTTAAGAAATGAAATCCGCGCCAAAAGGCTAAAAGCCAAAAAATTCGGTCGGCGCGTTTTAGTCCTGGCTGAAGATTTAGAAGCCTATTTGAGAAAAGAAGACGGAAACGAAAAATAAAACAAAATTTTAATGAAACTTACTGAAAAAATAGATTCGAAGTCTATTCGCGCTGAAGTTTTAGGGAATTTAACTTCACGAAACGGCAGCGGTAAAATTCTGGCGCATTCGGAGATCCTGCATAGGATTTTGGAAACAATCGAGCCGATCGATTTCAGATCCGCAGCGAAATTAACCGACACCGAAAAACTCCCGCAAAAACATCTGCTCGTGATGTGCATTAACGAGTTGCTCGCCAAAATAAAAGCGCAGCATTTCGACCTCGCGCGGAAAAACGATTTTATTTTTGCTTTTAACGGCGCGTTCTGGAAAGAGATCGACCGCGAATTGATCAAAGATTTTCTGGGGGAGGTCGCCGGAAAATTGAGCGTGCACGCGCTCGAAGCGCAGCATTATAAATTCAAAAACGAATTGTATAATCAGTTTCTCTCGGCGGCTAACTTTAAGCCGGTCGAGCAAAGAAGCGATGTCGTTCTAATCAATCTTGAAAACGGCACGTTTGAAATATCGAAGGATTTTCAAACGATCAGACCTTTTTCCTCGAAAGACTTTCTGACTTATCAATTACCCTTTGAATTTCATGAAAAAGCGGTTTGTCCGATATTTCAAAAATACCTGGACAAAGTTTTGCCTGAAAAAGAGCTGCAGAACGTTGTCGCAGAGTTTTTCGGTTACGTCTTCACCAGAGGCTTAAAAATGGAAAAAGCGCTGCTTTTATACGGCAGCGGAGCGAATGGCAAGAGCGTTTTATTCGACATTATGAATGCGCTTTTGGGGAAAGAAAACATCGCGAATTTTTCGCTCTCGAATCTTCTGGAAGAACATAACCGCGCGCTGATTGCCTACAAGCTTCTCAACTACGGATCGGAAATAAACGCCGGAAAAACAAAAGACGAATTTAAAAATCTGGTTTCGACCGAACCGATCCAGGCGCGCCTGAAATACGGTCAATCTTTCCAAATGGAAAATTACGCGAAACTAGCTTTCAACTGTAATGAATTGCCGAAAGATTTCGACCATTCGAACGCTTATTTTCGCCGTCTTTTGATTATTCCCTTCCGTGTCACCGTTCCCGAAATCGAACAGGATAAAACCCTCGCGCGAAAAATTATCAAAAACGAGCTCGCTGGGGTTTTTAACTGGATCATCGCCGGATTGAAACGGCTGCTCGAATCGGAAAGATTCACCGAAAGCGAGATCGTCAGAGAAACGCTTCGACTCTATAAGCGCGAATCAGACAGCGTGGCAATGTTCATCGACGAAAACCAATACGCGCCGGATGCCGAACATTTCGAACTGCTCAAAGATTTATATGGCAATTATCGCGCGTTCTGCGTTGATGATGGCTATAAGCCATTAAATAAAAAGAACTTTAGGAAACGATTCGAGGATAACGGATTTATCGTCGAGCAAGTTAATAATGGTAATCGCGTTTATTTAACCCGAGGGTAGTACGAAAAAAAAGTTTTTTACAAGTTCACTTTTTTCACTTTTTTCACTTTTTGAATTAATAACCGAAAAATTGGAACCGTGAAAATTATGAAAAAATTAACGTAGGAAAAAACATTCGTTTTCGCGAAAAGGTGAAAAAAGTGAAAAAAGTGAACGTAGAAAAAACATTTTTCTTGATGGTCGATTAAATAATGTTTGAATTTGAACTGGAAAAGGGTTCGAAAAAATTCGACTGCCCCCGATGCGGTCAGAAAAAATTCGTGCGTTATAAATCGCGTGAAAAGGGTGAATATTTGCCTTTTGACGTCGGGCGCTGCGATCGTGAATCGAACTGCGGTTATCACAAAAAACCGAAAGAACATTTCGAGGAAATTGGACATCAAACGATCGTCGGGAAAAGGCGTCCCGGTAAAAGAAAAACAAAAACTTTACAATCTTATGTTTCGACCGTCGAAAACGCGTTACAATCGATTTCTGACGCCGGAATTCCCAAAATAAAACCAGATTACATCGAGCGCGGCATGATGCTTCGAACGCTCGCGAATTACGAACGAAACGCCTTCGTTCAATTTCTACTGAACTTATTTCCCGAGGATTCTGAAATCGTTTGGCAAACGGTCAAAGAATATTTGATCGGCACCGCGCGCGACGGCAAAACGATTTTCTGGCAAGTCGACCAGGGCGCAAAAGTGCGGACGGGCAAACTCATCGCTTACGGCTCGAACGGTAAACGCCGGAAAGACGTCACGCCGAACTGGATCCACGCCGTCTTAAAGCGCGCCGGGAGGCTTAAAGAGGGTTTCAACCTGAAGCAATGTTTTTTCGGCGAACATCTTTTGAAATCGAATAAACCGGTCGCGATCGTCGAAGCTGAGAAAACCGCCGTCATAGCCTCTATCTGCTTTCCGGAATTCGTCTGGCTCGCGGCGGGCGCGAAGCAAAACTTAAATGCTCATAAACTTCACCGACTCGGGAAACGAGATTTTATTCTTTATCCGGACGCCGACGGCTTCGAACTCTGGCGGGAAATCGCCACTCAGGCGCGGCTTTACGGCGTTTCGGTGAACGTATCGGACCTGCTGGAAAATCGCGCCACGGACGACGAAAAACGCGACGGCTGCGACCTTGCCGATTATCTGATCAACGAGCAAACGCGAATCGATGAATTTAATGCCTTTGCCGACGACTACAATTCTCGGGTCGAAAAGCTCATGTGCGACGAAAATCTGTTTCGCGAATTTAATCGCGCGCTGGACGCCCAGAAAGCCAATCTGATTTTATACGGCGGACATAATGAATCTGAAGCGGAAAGCAAAGTAGTTAATTTTGATAATATTCGAGCAATTGTTTTTCGAATTACTCAAATATAAACAAACAACAGTTAAGTTATACACATATCTTATTGATCGAATGTTCTTTAACAGCAGTTGCGGCGGCTACGAAAAAACAGTTTGTAAATACTTAAATTGTAAAGACTTATAATTATTAATCAAACTGACTTATTTTGATTTTCGTTAAAGTGGTTAAATTTAATGAAAAATTATCCTATTTTCAACTCCGGACGTTTACGCCCCAGTCGTTCTTATGTTATTAAAAAAAGGGATTTGGATTTAATTCGGGATCGGAAAGTTGGATGAGCTGTGAAAAGTAATGAATCTTGAATTTGCTGTTTATAAAGTCAATTTCTTTACTCAGTATTTTGCTACTTGGCTTTGGAGTCCATGCGTCATCAGTTAGCAAAAGGGGTAGTCACGGTGATCGAAGCCTTCAACGGGCAGTCTTCGATTGATAAAATGAACGCCGTTCAGATGAAAGCCCGCAACAAAGAAGCCATTAAAAGACTTCTTTGTTTGATTTCTTATGCTCAACTATTTTTGACAAACCGATGGTTTCAATTTCTATATTTGCAGAACCGATTTCCCCATTCGAATAAGGACATCTTTCACCACTAAGTTCTATTGTTTGGTTAACTTCTTTTCCAATTATTGACAATTTTGTCCAACCTTTTCCATGTTCCCACCGAAAAAAGGCGACTAACGACAGGTCTGGTGTTAAATCTGGAAACCGCCAGTTTGATATGCATTTCTCAGCTTGTTCTTTACTAACATAAGATGCAGGAAGTTTAGAAAGATCAACGAGTTGAACTGGTTTTCCGCCTTCACCGACCTTAAATCTATATCTTAAAGTAAAACTAACATTTCCCTCTTTGAGATTTTGACTCAAAGGAAATTGACAAAATGTAATTTCTGTTGCTTTTTTTTGTCCATATATATTAAGTATAGTAAAAAGCATAAGTATTAATATACTAAACACAATTTTCATATTTTTAAGTCTCCATTCCAGCTAGAAATTAAGTATCAGTCCCGTTAAAAAGCGATATTTATGGGGCTTTCGTGCGGTCTTCAATTTCTTTAATTCTTTTATTAACAGGTCCCCCATCATCATGACGCCAAGGTTTGCCTTGTTGTTGTAAAAAGGCGTGTCCATAGACCTCATGTGCAGTATTTTTTGCGGCGCGATCTTTAGGTGTTGTTGCTGTTTTTCCTGTGCCATCCGGTAATATAACCCTAATATTTCCAGTTTCTTTATTCTCTTCAGCTGAAATTGTTTTTCCACCATACCCAGCATCTTCATATACCCTAGGTCCGGTTGTGCCATCATCTCTTATTACTTCTTCTTCTACATCCACTCCAGCAGCTTTATCCTCGGCTTTTTGCTCTTCTGCTGATTTAAACCAAAATTCCTCACCTCTGTCATCTTTGGTTGCGGTAATTACTTCTACAGTACCTTTTTCATTAACCATTGTTCTTAGATCATTAAAATTTGCATCGTCGCTTTTTATCTTATCTAAAACACCACTTTTGAGAAGACCTTTTTTATCTATCTTTTTCTCAACCTGTTTTCTAATTTCTTTAGGTAATGTGTCAAGGATTCTTTCTCGTGCTTTTTTGTTTAATAGTTGAACGTCCATTCCATCAGGATCTATTACTGATAGAGGACTATTTCTTGCATACTGATAGAGATTTATTCTTTGTGGATCAATCTGTCTATCTTTCTTCATTAAAATTGGATCAGCAGAGGTAAATCGTCCGTGGTTTTTCGCATAATATCTTGCCTGAGCAAAGTCAAGGTCAGTTTCATTATCCCGTTCATATCCGGTAAATTGTTTTCTGATTGTATCATCCGCATATCCTAAAGCAGATATTCTCTGACTTGTCTCGACTTCTTCCCCGAACGGCTTATAATCATGCCTTGCCGTCACCGCGCCATTCTGGTCGGTATTGATTCTTGGACTACCTAAATGATCGTTTGTCAAATAGCTGACTTTAGCATTTGATGTCTCAATTATTGTCGAGTTCTCAGCAACTAGTCTACCTGATGCGTCGTAAATAAAAACAGTTGTTTCGCCTGTTGAGGGAACATATTTCTTAACGCGCCTTCCGTCGCCATCATAAAAATACTCGCTGATCGTGCCTGTCACGTTGCCGTTCGTATCCAGAGTTTCGACCTTCGTCTGTTTGTTTTCCGCGTCGTAGGTGAATTTACGATCCTGAGCGTTTTTCGTGGTATTACCGGAATCGTCGAATGTGTAGCCATAAGACGCGCTAAGGCGATTGTCCGATGTGTTTGTCAATGGGTTGAAGATCTTTTTGTCCGCCGCGCACATCATCAGATTCGGCGCTGTGCCGCAGCTTTTCGGGAATTTGAGAAGATCGGCGGTCGTATTCGCTTCGTCGAACTCGCGATTGCCGAAACGGTCGTATTTGAAGGTCTGTTTCCACGTCTCGCTCGTGCCGATCATCTCTTTCGCGTCATGGATGCGATTCAGCGCGTCGTATGTGTAAGTCTGGACTGCCATAAATCCGGGACTAGTTCCTACGGTCGGGATGGTAATAGTCTGGCTCAAAACATTGCCGTTGTTCCCGCTCGTGCCGTAGTCGAAATCGAGGTCGAGAATATCGGTGGCTGGATTCGTTGTGCTGGGAGCGTATTTAGTTTTACCGAGCGCGATCTGGACGGGCTGCAGTCTGGAATTGAACACGGTGGATTCCCAGCGGAAATTACCGAGCTCCATCGACGACACGGAACCCGCCGCCGTATAGGTGAAATTGCGGGCATAATTCCAGAAAGGCGCGTTCAAACTCTTCTTGCTCTTCACCGTTTCGAGGTCGCCATTATTATCGAGCACATTCTTAACGACTCTGCCCGAAGGGTATTTCTGCTCAATGAGCACGCCCGACAGATTGTAGGTGTAAGTCATTTCAGGATATTCCGCGCCGCCTGTCGTCTGCCTGCTCTTTTTCACTCTGCCGAGGATGTCGAACTCCGTGTATTCGGTCTTAGAAAAGCCGTTGTCGACCATGATCAATGCGCCGATGCTGCCCGGCGATGTGCTGTAGTTATAAACCACGTCGGGCGTCGAATCGTTGTAATTTCTGTTCGTTATGCGATTGAACACGTCGTAAATATAAGTTGTTTCTATATTTCGCGCATCGGTCTTTTTCGTTAGATTGCCGTTACTGTCATAAACGTAGGAGATCGTGCCCGATTCGGGATTCGTCGCCGATAAAAGCCGCGAAAGTGAGCTATAAGAAAATGAACGCGTCTGCCCGCCCGACGAACCGATCGGCTGATGAATCTGCGTCAGGTTGTTGAGCGTATCGTATTGATAGCTGGTCTTGTAACCATAGGCAACCGATTGGTTAGGAAACGTGACGGAAACGCTTTCCGAGTCGGAAGTCGGAATAATCTCCCAGACGTCGGTCATTTGTCCGAGCGCGTTCGTTTTGCTGATCGTTTTCTTTCCCGCCTGATCGGTGACCATCGTGCGGTCGGCGTCCGTGTCGGTCTGCACCTTACCGGTCGAAGCCATATTATTGCCCGAGGTCACGAAAGGAGACGGCAGCGGCGCACCGGCAAATGTTTCGAGTTCCGAATGTTTGCCGTCTTTATACGTCATAGAGCGCGTCCAGCCCATTGTCTGCTCGCTCGCCGCATAGTATGAATAGTCGGCGCGATACGGATTCGATGACAGTTGATATGTATAATTGCCGCTGATCTTATAACGCGTCTGCACCTTGACGCCGTCGGTTTCGTTCGTTGCGCTTTGCGTCGCCGCGTCTTCCAATGTCTTTGACAGGCGTACTCTGCCCAACTGATCGAAGAACTGCGTCGCTACTTTGCGCGCGTCGCCTTTCGTTTCCAGATCCGATTTGACGACGACTCTTCGATCGGCGTCGTCGTAAACGGTCTGCGTCCAGACTTCCAGCGCCGTGCCGGTCGCCGTTACGGCTTTCGTCGGTCGGCCAAGCGCGTCGTAATCGGTCGTATTCGTCAGGCTGTTGTCGACATCGGTCGCCGAGGTGACGAGTCCCGTGAAGAAATCGTAAACGGCGGTCGAGGTTCTTTTTAAGCTTGAATAATTCGAGGCTGCTTCGGTCTGCGTTGGGTAGAGCCCGCTGTGCCCATTTACGGCGCCGTAAGTAAAGGTCGTCTGCACGCCTTTCGCGTCGGTCGTCTGCGTCGGATTGCCGTACGAATCGTAGGCCGCCTGCGTTTCGATGTAATTTGCGGAAACTAGCTTGTAGCCGTTCGAGTCGGCCGCCTGCAGCGTTGCCTGTTTGGTCGAATCCCAACTCCTGGTTTTCGTCAGATTGCCGTTAGTCGGCGCCGAAGAATTATCGTAATACATCTCCGAGCGCGACTGCGGATTGCCGGAAGCGTTCTGAACTTCCGCCGATTTGACGGCGCCTTTGATCTTCGGCGCCGTCGAAAACACGTAGATGTTCGAATCGGTGAAGCTCGCCAGACTCGATTCCGGCGTTTGATAATAATGATCGGAAACCGTGATGCGTTTTAAGTAAGCGGACGCGCCCGACGCCAATCCGTTGGCGACGCCGTCACCGTTTCGGTTGACCAGGGACGGCGGCATGTAATCGTACTCCTTGATTTTCAAAACGTTGCCGTTCTTATCGCGCGTGTATTCCTTCGCCCCCGTCATCGTCAAGGATCCCGCCGCGTTCGCGATCGTGACGAATTCGTATTTCACGTACCGATTCGTCTTGTAAAGCCCGTTCGACTGGAACGGCGGGTTGCCGAGCGCGTTGCTCTCGTACCACCTTTCGACGACCGATCCGTCCGGATTCTCGGTTTTATAGGTTTCTCCCTGCACCGGATACGTTTGATTCGGGTTGCCGGTGTAGTATTCCTTCGTCGTGCCGCCGTCCGGGGCCGTGACCTGCCCGGCGGTGACCGGGTCAGTGCCGGTCCTTTGATATGTCCAGACGTCGCTGGTCGGCGTCGACGAGCCGTCGTATTCGAGATCGTAAGTCAGCGTTTTTTCCGTCACGCCGCGCAGCAAAACCCGTTCCGGCAGATCGGTGCCGCCGTAATCGTATTCGTAATCGGCGAAGGCGTCCGTCGGCAACTTTATGTGGTCGATCTCGCCCCAACCGCTATCCTGCGCGCTCGTCGAATCGGCGCTGTATCCGAACTGGTAATGCATGGCGCCGCTCGCGATCTGCGACGGCAGGTAAATCTTATCGACGGATTTTACCGTCTTGTTCAGCGGAAAATTGTAGTTATGATTCGACGGCAGCGGCGACGGCGCGGAGCATGCGCAGCGCTGGTATGTCCTATTTACGATAATGTCCTTCCAAAGCACGCGCGTTGCGACGTTCGCCCCGCTAAATCCAGGAGCATGAATTCGGTCTTCGCCCGTAGCCGCTTCGTATTCGATTACGATCTTGCGACCCAGCTGATCTTGAATGTAAGTCGTTTTATGATTGGAGTAACTTGAATCCGAACTGTTTTCGAGAATATCGATATAGTTGTCGTTGCGGTCGTAGATGCGCTGGCTGGAGCTGACGCCGCTGGGCAGATTGACGACGCGCGAACCGTCCGGCATGTAAAGCGTCCAAGAATTATTCTTAAAGTCCGCGTCGTTGTCGGTCGTGACCTCCATGCGCAGGAAACTGCCGTCCGTGGAAAACAATCTGACGGTCTGCCCAGACTGTACCGAGGAGCCGTTACAGGAGCTGCGACCGTCCGGAAAAATCCCGCTTGAGAAATTATTGTCCGAAAGCGAGCCGTCGCCGGGAATCAGCGTGCGCGTTCCGCCGTCGGGCATAACGAGCTGAATTTTAAGACCGGCGTTCGAGCAATCGCCGCCGGCGTAATCGACTCGTAAATAATATTTATAAGCGTAGCGCCAGCCGCCGTCCTCACTTAAATCAAGCGTTTCCGATGTAAACTCGTCTCCGTTGGCGTCCAGAATATCGACCGTCTTCATCTTCCACAGCTTGCTGTTGTAGACCAAGCTAACGCTGGCACTCATGCCGCCGCGCCCGGCCGGTAAGGAACCGAGCGGCGTCTTGAGCGTCATGTTGCCGCTCTGCAGAGCGATGCTTTCTATATCGGAGATGGAGTATGATTTCCCGGGGTTGAAACCGCGGTTCGGCTCCGTGACCGTCTCGGCAGCCGGAGCGATCCGTCCGACCGACAATAAGATGAACAGGATTGCAAGCAATTGTAATGAAAGCGGATTGATTCGGCGAAACTGTTTCATATCTGTATTCTTTATCCGATTAATTGGGGCTATGAATTTACCTCTTAAAACGCATCAAAGAGGCTGTTCGGTTATCTTTTCCAAAGCGCCGGCACGGGGATGTCTCCCGCTCCGCCCCAAGTTTCTTCTCTCACGTTGCTCGGATTCGAGCTGTTGATGATGTACCATTTGCCGACGTCATTGCCGGCGCCGGAAGCGGTGCCGCGCCAGAGCGCGATGTCGACCTTGCCATCGCCGTCGTAGTCGTTATGCACGGGCGTGTCGGTGCCGATGCCGAACGAAACTGTGGCGGTCTGGCTGTTGGAACTTTGCAGTATGTACCATGTTCCGGTGCTGCCGCCGCGCCACAGCGCGATGTCGGCTTTGCCGTCGCCGTCAAAGTCAGCCGGCACGGGTTTGTCGCCGCCAGCGCCGAAGGTCGTCGACGTCTCCTGCAGGTTCGAGCTTTTCAGGATATGAAACGCGCTGCCCGTGAAGATCGACAGATCGGCACGCCCGTCGCCGTCGTAATCCGCCGGCGCGGCGTCGTCCGTAGAAGTCGGCGTCGCGGCGAGCGATCCGTAAACGACCGTGTTGGTCGATGAGTAAACGATGTACCAAGTCGCGTTCGATTTTCTCCAGACGGCGATGTCGGTTCTGCCGTCGCCGTCGTAGTCTGCCGGCACGGGCTTGTCGGTCGAAAGCCCGAAATCGAGTTGCCCGCCGCCGATCGAGCCGGCGATGTACCACGTGCCGTGATCGACCGCCGGGCTGACGGAATAAACCGGGCGAAACACCGCGAAATCCGTCTTCCCGTCGCTGTCGTAATCGCCGGGCACGGGCTTATCGCCCGACTGACCCCAGGATTGCGTCATCTGCTGCGTGCCGGTTCCGGACATGACCCACCACTGACCGTTGCTTGGTCGCCAGATGGCAAGGTCAGCGGGCGGTATGGCGCTCGCGTTGGCGTCCTCGACCGCCAAAAGGCGTGATCCGGCGTAGACGTACTCTTTCGAAAGCGGCAGCGGCGTCGGCGACGGCGTCGGCGTAAAGGTCGGCAGAAACGGATTGACCCTGTTCAGGAAAGATTCCTCTTGAGCTGCGGGGCTGTCTTTGCTCGCCGCTCGTTTCGCGATCTCGCGCCGCGCGGCTTCGTCCAGATATTTCAGACCCGCGCCGAGTGCGCCGAGCGAAAGGAACGCGATCGCGGCGGCGAGCCAGATATTCGTTTTCAAATAATAAATCAAATTTCTTTTGCCGGATAAATGAGATTTGAGGGGCTTTATAACCAAATCTTCTGATGCAATTGAAGAATCGGTTATAGAAATTGACTTTATCGCATCTGTTTGATTCGGCGAAGAGTTTGACATTCTCAATGAACTCACCACTTTCAGATTTCTTTTTTTCTTATTAGACATAGCTTTGCTTACAACGAAAGACGAACAAAACCGCACGGCAAAAGTCGCACGTAGCCTTAAGCTTTTGTTCCCGAACTTATAGTTGCTTGATTTTGAGAGACGGAATGACTTAAGATAAGCACTGAAAACCTGAGTACATCTTATGAAACACTTCGTTTCAGAGTTGATTCAATAGCCTGGTCGGTAACGCCATTTACCGATCAGGTTTTTAAGTTTTATTTCAACTTTTTCAAAATCACCGCTTTTAACCAAAACTAAGAATCGCCTTTGAATCAAATAAACGGCTCTTAATATTTTAAAGTAATTAATATGCGCTTAAATTTATATTTTCTTTTTCGTACTAAAATGTGTAGTTCAGAGTAAGAAATTCTTGAATTACCGATTTATTGGGATACGAAAATGACACCAAGATTGAATTGAAATTATCATGAATCAAAAATTCAAGTCAATGTTTTTTTTATAAATTTCACATGGACTTTAATTTGAAGTCGGCGCAATAAGGTATTCATTCCGGCTTAAAGAGATTTGAAACGACACATTAATTGCCATTCCCTAAAAAATATTACGAAAAACGAAAGCCGACTAACATAACGCGTGCGGCGATTGCTAAGATTAAAGGTTTCATGCCAATCAAAAAAGCGGCGAAACAGGGAAAGCGGTCGGTGCTTTTTGCAGTATATTAAATCAAAATTATAGTTGAACAGGAAGGTTGAATTTAAACGACTCTTATTTTGATAAAATCTTCCTAAAATCCAGTTTTATATAGGTTTACATCCCAAAAAGCTAATTTTGAAACTGAACACATAGAAACTGAACAAAAGGGGTATAAAATCAACTAAATTTAGTTGATCAAGAGAGTTGATTTTGATGATTTTGGGTTGAATAAGAAGGTTGAATTTCATCAATTTTTACCGATTCAATTTATAAATCGGATTGTAATGTTTCCCGGGTTCGTGATAGCTTTAGCGACGTCCTTCGATGAACTCGCCGGCAGCGACAATCTTTTTTAAAATCGGCAGCAACTTTTCTTCCTTAATGCCCGATAATTCGGAGAGATTATTAATTTCCAGCACCGTGTAGGATTCGCCGTCGAAATACTCTTCCTGAACTCCTAGGATGCGCGTTCGGATTTGTGCGTCGGTCACTCTGAAAAACTTTTCTCGGAAAAAAACCGCGGTTTGCCGGACGATCGAGCGCAATTCTTTCTCGGATTCGTCCTTCAATAAATCGAGAAGCAGACGATGAAGTTTTTTGGCTTTTTCGTCACTCTAATCGATCTGAAAAAAAGTTAAAGGGTTGTTCAGTTTCAGGGCGTTTGAAGTTATTGTATTTGTTTCGGGCATAAACGGGTATTGATCGAATCCAGAAAGAATTCAAGAGAAATATTACGAAAATTAAAATGCAGTTTTCGGGTGATTTTAGAGATTTAGAGCTTCTACCCGGCGAAGACAAAAAGAAGAGATTGAAGCTGCCTTTTCAACGCCTTAACCTCTTCAGATGTGATAATCGATTATTTGAAAAATTTTGTCAAATAAATCTTAGATAACTCCTTATGATTTGTATTGGTTACACGTATCTAAGGAGCGAAATAATTTGCATTTACTTGTGGTTTAAATTGAGTAAAGGAGTCAAGTATATTAAATAATTTTCTATCAGAAGTTATAAATTCAACAGTTTGACCTAATTGTGATGACAGTTCGATTACAGTAGCAATATGTATAGCGTCACCAGATTTAAGACCACGTTTATTAACTACGGCAATATATTCAATCCATGCCCTAGCACGCTCAATGACTCTTTTAGGTTGAAATATTTTTAATTTTTGTTGTGCAATATCAGCAAATAAAGCTGACTCATTAGTTTTGAAAATATTGTAGTCAATAATATTTTCCTTAACAGCAACTGCGAATGCACTTGACCATTCAAGTATAGTTAATTCTCCTGTATAAACATTATTCGTGGCTAAATCTATAATGTTATTAACATCGGAGGTAGGTGTGCCGGTAAGATAACGCCATTTCAATGAACAAGTGTCTAAGTAGTATGTATTCATTCTTCGTTTTGTTTATTAAATACTTCAATTATGGATTGTTTAAATTCCTCATTTAATTTACGTACCTCTTCTGAACTTACGGCTTCTTCAGAAACATATTTTTTTGATATTTCTAGCCAATCATTAGAAGTTGTATCCATATTGTTCAGCAATTCCCGTATTAAAGCGGTTAAATCCTCAATATCTATAGGTTTGCTAATATATCTATCGACATTCAGCTTTTTTGTTAGTCTTTCAGAAATTTCCTCATCGCTTCCCTTCTCATTAGGAATATAACCGGAAATAAGAATAAAACGTGTAAATGGTTTAATTTTTTTTAATTGAGATATGACCTCTAATCCAGTAATGCCATATATATCAGTTAACAAATAATCTACAATAACCACATCAGTAGGATTTGCAGTAAAACTTTCAATAGCCTTTTCTGGATTTACTTCCCCTCTACAAGAAATGCCTTCTAAGATTAAGTAGTCACAAATCGTGTCTACTGAATCTTGTTCATCGTCAATTACTAGCACTTTTTCATTCATTCTTAATTTATTACGTTTCTCTAATTAAATTATATTTCCACAAAAAAGACTGCTCCGCCTTCCGGTAAGTTTTCGCACCCTACTTTTCCTTCAAATTGTTCAATATTAATTTTGGAAAAATAAAGTCCCGCTCCCTGCCCATCAGAGCTTAATACAAGTTTGTTAAACAAAACACCGAGTCTTTCTCGGGGAATACCATCTCCTGAATCTTCGACAGAAATACGTATCTTATTACTTTCTTGTCCTTCTGTTACCTTTAGAGTAACAGAATGTTGATGATTTTTTTTACTTCTAATAGTAGCTTTTAAGGCGTTTTCCAAATAAACATCAAGTACAAATTCAAGAGCAGCACGAGAGAATTTTATTATAGGCTGCGGTAAATTTAAGGTTAACAAAAGTGAAATTCCGGAATGATCAAAGTTCGGTTTATTTATACTGTATAAATCCGTTAGAACTTCATTTAAGTTAATCTCTGTCAATGCATCGTTAAGATTTCCTGCGAGTATTGTGAGTCCTTTAATATTTGAATCTAATCGGTCGATATTTCTTTGTATTCTTTCAGAATATCTCTGAATATTTTCATCATTTTTTACTGTTTTGTTTACATATGTTTGCAAGAGAGTCACAGTATTTTTTATATGATTCATTGGCTGCCTAAGTTGATGAGCTAACTGTGCTGCCATATCCTCAAATGCCTGAGCTTTAGTTTTTATATCACCCTTTCGACGCTGAGCCGTAATTGCCCCGGAAACAGGTAAAATCTTATTATCTTCCGATATAAAATTTGCAAAATGCTCAAATCTATCTTTTACTTTTTCTTGAAAATCATAAAACTCTTCAGATTCTTGAATGCCCTCTCTGTTAGTCAAATCGATTAGATTAGGATTATTTTCGCGTGAAATTTCTATATACCCAAAAAGTCTTGATGGTGTTATCGGAGCGTGTCCTTGCCGTGACGCTCTTTTTGATTTCACTCCAAGCCAATCATCTTCCTTACTCCCATAAGGTTCAACTCTAAATCCGTCTCGGTATATTCCGACTCCGTAATCATACCCTTGATTCTTGATTAATGCCGGTTTTTCAAAAAAATAAAAATGCCCACTTATAAACCCAAATTTATTTTCTGTTAAATCTGATTTGCTGTCTGTTTTAGGTACGGTTATATCTTTCTCTTTTAGCTTTTCTATGATTTTGTCCGGTCTGGTCAAAGTCCATAATATTTGTCCTTTTTTGTTAATAGAAAAAAAATAATAATAAGCTTCTTGACCGTTAAAATTGGGTTTAATCTCTCCTGATTCCCAACCTTTAGCATTCGCAATTATTTTAAACTTTTTTATTGTGTCTGAGGGTGACAGTATCTTTTTTAATTCGTTTCTAAGATTATTCCAATCAGTTTCGGTCCAAACCTTCCTAAGGTTTATTAGCTCTAATCGCGTTCCTTGCCCTTGTTTATTAAGCTCTTCATCTTCAACCTCTTTGAATGGAATACCAATATCTTTGAGCTTTGTATTTTGATTTTCGAATTTTGTCCAATCGAATATAGCGGAGATGGCTTTTCGATTTTCCTTCTTAGTGGTAACTACTAATTTACTTGCCAATTTATCAACTGCAAAACGACCAATCCCTTTTTCACCTAAGGTTCTTCTACCACCTTCTTGTTCTGTAGAACCAGATTTTTCACTATAGCCAGGCGTCATCCAGACCTTTTGAAACTCAGTAGTAGACATCCCTGTACCAGTATCTAATATCGTAAACTTCTGAGGATTATTGGGTGAAAGTGTTATAGTAATTTCTTTTGCGCCTGCATCGTAGGAATTGCGAACCGTTTCAGCAATAGCAACATAATCGTTAGAAATTAACTCTCTACCGAATAAACCTTGAATTCGAGCGGATGGTTCAAATTTAAGAGTCCTAGGTTTTACCATTTATTTGCTAAGGGTGTCGCAAAACTATAATAGTTTCTCTTTGAGCCTTTTTTATAGATTGGTTGACATCAATATAATCACGTCGCTTTGTATAGCGCGTGATTTGTAATCTTTCTACTTCAAAACCGACGAATTGTGCTAAAGAGGAAATCAATAAATCAGTAGCTATTGGTATAGAATGCTCTTTGTTTCCATGTACAGAATTTCCCACCACACAAATCACATATGAGCCTGATTTTGAGTATATGAATTGTTTTTGAAGTGTAAGCAGCATGTCATCCATATAGGCACGAATTATGCGAACACGCGCTTTTTGATGAGTACCTTGAGGAATTAAATCTATAAGTGAATCCCGTAGAATTTTAGACCATTCTGTTGATGGTAAATTGTCAACAAGATCAGTTTCAGGAAAAGTAATGCTTGGATGAGAACGCATTGTGCTCAATCTTAAGTTACGAAATTCATCCTGTGATTTGATAGCTTCGGTTAACCATAATTCCATTTTATAAACTTCTGAGTAGTCTAAATTATTAAGGTACGGCGGCGAATACAAAATCAGGTCAAATTTTCCCGTGTTTTCAGGAAGCGTTTCAAGAGTCCTTCCATCCCCATCAAAAATATTTGTTTTGATTTCCCCTCTTTCTATGAGTGATAATTCCTTTGAAGAATCCTTAATATCTTTCAACATCTCCTGCCATTTCGCTTCGAGCAGTTTGTAAACAGGAGGGCGGGCGTCTTTATCAACAATGCGTAATGCTCTGCCGTCTTTTCTAACGTTGCTAACGGTTTCGATAATTGATGCCCAACCAAGTTTAAAGAAGTCTGATTCATTTTTCCCTACCAAATCACTAGTTATTAGCTTTCGAGCGAAAAGTAAATCCTGCAACTGATTTCTGTCGAAAACCTTTTCATTTTTAAGCGTGCTTAAATCAGCTATATCAAACTCCTCGCCATTTCTGTTTGATACTCTGCTAACTAAATCCGGTATTAAATCGGAAATAATTTTTTCATCAAAAGAAAACCAATTGAGCTTTGTTCTAGCTACAAACGCTGTAAATGGATTTCGTTCAATTCCAATAAGGTTGAGATTGTTTTTACCTCGGTACTCCAGTTGGGCGGTTAATAACGAGGTGCCTACCCCAACGAAAGGATCGAGCAAACTTTCTATTGAATCTAAATCTGTTTTTGTCGTTTTACAGACCCATTTTAAGAGTTTCGCCGAAAATCCTTCTTTGTATGTGAACCATCGATGAAGCGGCTTTGTTTTGTTTCCATTAAAATGTGGAAGGCTTGAAAATTCATTATCATTTTCAACTATGTGAAGTGTTTTTTCGTAAGAAGTATACAAATCATCCAAGTTACGCCTGCCTTGCTTACTCGGTACTGAATTAACCTCATAAGTTCCATCGGTTTCGGAAACTGGCGTCATTGAACTTTTGTCCATAATTAATAAGTTAAACTCTAAATTTTAAATAAACCTGTCAATAAACTCCTGAACAAAAACTTAATCCTTTCAAGAAAATTAACAATTTTTTCTCACTTAATTCGCTTTGGTCGGGCAGAAAGTTTATTTACCGCTATTAACTTTTTCTTCACCTACCTAATAATCTCACGCGTTTTGAATTTTTCAACAGGATTTGAAAATAAAGACTTTTCATGTGAAGTAATGTAAAGTTAATTTTACACCAAATTCACCTAATTTCAGTAAATTCTCCTGCTCAGTAATACGAAGTATATCTCAATAGCATTAACAAATAAATCAAGGCAACATAACATTTTAAGACTGATTTTGTAAAGAAATTTCTAGCTGAAAGGCAAAAAGCATCTCGCCAGCCGCTTTTTTTGTTTAATTTCTTTGCAAAAACACTAAAAATTTAATAACGAAATTTACTTGGCGCATTAAGTATATAAGAATATGCCCCATGTCTGCTGTTTCAGAAAGTTTTGCCCCAACAATCACATGCCGCGTTAAACAAAGCCCGCAAAGCATTTCTCTTGTAAAGACTTAATGCTTGGACCAGGAGGATGTCTAATGCGTTTTCCTTCTAAGTCGAATCGTTTTTCTGCCATTTGTTTCTCCTATTTATCATTTCATTTCTCAAGCTAAATATCGTCGACAAAAAGTCTTAAAGGTTTGCTTCTAACAAACACTTTTTTTGCATTTGTAATTACAAATGATCAACAGATTTTTTGTCGTCGGTATTTAGAAGTCTTGAATTAAAAACGTGAAATGAATGAAAGAGATTTACGGGGTTATGTCAACAAAAATTTTCGCGAAAGATAATATTAAACAAGAAAAAAGGACTCTTTTTAAGAATCCTTGAAGCTGATTGAATTAGAAATTCGGACGCGCGGACGGGCAAAAAGTTAGGGACTCAGTGCTATGTCAATTGCGCGCCCGAATATCCTGATGTTTAGAATAGGTGAATGATATGGGGTTGGTAATTTCATACTGAACTCATATGGCATTTCTTGTATTTTTTCCCGCTTCCGCAATAGCATTCCGAGTTTTTTGTAGCTGTGGATTTGTAAATTTGAATGAATAGATGTCTCGAACGATCCATTAACGGGCTGATTTTATGAGCCGGTAAAGAAATTGCGCCGTGTTTTTCGGCAAGTTCGCCTTCATTCATTGCCTCAAACAGCTTTCCTTGTATATCGATAAATTCGTGAACTAAACGACTCTTGGAAAGCGCAAGCCTTACATTAGGAATCTGTCTGCCTTCATAAATTCCGGTATCGTCCGGCAAAAACAAAATTCGCTTTTCACCGGAAGGCGTAACATCTCTAAAATCACCGTTCGGTGCGCGCCAAACCGCGTGAAATTCCGCTTCGAGCATAATTTCATACCATTCGCCGATTCGCCACCCGTATTGAATCGCGCCGCCGTTTTTAGAGATGAAATTTTCGACGTTCGGGAAACATTCCAGTTTTATGCTTTTGCGGTCAGGCTCAACCGGCAAATGAAAAGGACTGGAATTTTCAACGATTCGATTACAAAACGAGCGGATTTCGGAAGTGATTCGATTAGGCGTTCCAACAATCATTGTTAAATAAAATCACCCGCATCATAGCACAGGGCAAGTCGTAGGAAGATTTGGACAAGAAAAAGGGACTCCGTAAAGAATTCTTTTTGTGCGCGGCAATCATATTTTAGAAGACTGTTTTGAGAATCTTGTCAGTCCCTTTTATCATTTCGTCAATTTCTATTTTTGTCGGCTCTCTGCCTTTGAAGTGAGTTGCGATATTGCGAATATCCGCTAATCGTTGAATAAAGCGATATGTCGGAATATCGTAAATTCCATTGCTTTTGAATAACTCATTAAAATCTGCAATCGTCGGATTTTTCTTTGGAAGAGTCAAAGCGTGATTTTGGGCAACCGTCGTGAAATGACGTTCTAATGTTACGCCCGTTAAAGCTCCGGCAGAGCGCAAATGACCTTTTTTGAGTAAATCGGCGGCGGCACTTAGTTCATCGTCAAACAACCTCGCCTGTAAAGTTCCTTCAATATCAGACAATATTGAATCTAGTCTTTCCAACCCAGATTCAATCATCGTTACTTGTTGTTCAAGCTTAGTGAAAAACGGATTAAAAACATCAAAGATCGGCTGTTTGTCTGCGCCTCTTCTAAGTGTCAATACTGCAAGGTAATCACTAATCGAATAATTTATAACATCTACAGTCTTTCTACTTTTAGCAGATTTATAAAGTTCGACGAATTCCGCGTATCTGTCAGGCAAAATTTGCTTTATCGTAATTGAGGCTTTTGAATACCAAAGTTGGTAAGCGACCGGAAACCTTTTGTAAGGCTTTTTGTCTAACTTTTCTTTAGATTTTTCCGATATAGTTCCTTTGCTTAATTGCCGCTCGAAAACAGTATATTGGAGAAAACTTTTTCCTTCCTCAACTAAATCCTTGACCGCCTCTATGAGTGCTTCTTTGGTTGTTGCCATGATTTTAGTTTAATTAGTCGTCTAAGTCGCCAGAATCATAGCATGGGCGCGCGATCTGGGGAAAATATTGTTATTTAACTCGGATACTAATTACTTCGGCAAAGTCCTAATCCAAGTTGCAATTTGTTCAATACAATTTAGGCATATCCGATTTACCTTTTCCCAATATTTAAGGTCTATCGTTGCAACCTTTCCAGATTTCAGATTGTAAAGATTATAGCGCGGCTTGCCATTATCATTTAGCTCTAAATATTTGTAATCGACAATTCCTCTATTGTGGATATGAATATTACGGCGCAACACCATTTCAATCAGATGAACAAATTCATCGCCTTTAGTTTTATCGGTTAAAGTTACTCCGAAAGAATTTAGAATTATCAAAATCTCTTTAAGATATTTGGTTTTTAATTGGTCTTCGATAATTTCATTTCTAAATTCATCGAATGACGAAAATCTATTGATTTTATCAAGCGAAATTTTATCTTGTTTTCCAAATAATGAAATGAGGTTAAAGAAATCACGAGTTAAAGCTAATTTCATTAAATCAAAAACGGTGGCGTCAAAAATCGTTGTGAGGGTAATAAACCCTTGTCGAAGTGGATTAATCTCTGTATCGCTTCTTGATAGCCGCCCTGAAATTTCAACGTCTTCAATTTCATACAGGACGTTATTTAAATGATTAAGCTTGCCAGCCGAGATATAATAAAAAGCTCCGTCAATACTGTAATCAACCAATTCGTCAATAGTCCCTCTTTCATTGCCGACGAAAAAAGGTTCCTCTTGTTCGTTTTTGCTCAAACTTTCCTTTAATAAGCCTCTTTGAGTTTCAATTACCTTCTCGGAAGAATCGCCCTTAAATATTTCAATAAGATAACTGATACATTCACCCGCTAAGGAATTTGCATGTACATTCAATATTCCTTTTGGCTTATTTATTTTCGAAAGGTGTTTTTTGGTTTTATTTATTTCGAATCGAATTATCGGCTTGAGTTCGCGTAAATAATTCAAAAATTCTTTTAATTTTTTCGAATCGTAAGAACTAAAGTAAACCGAAGAGTTATCAAGAACCTTTGTTTTATCAAGTAATTTGTACTCTTTCAGAGTATCAATAATTTCGTAAATTTTATACCCATCTAAAGATAATTTACGCTGCAATAACTCTGTAAATCTCGATATATATTCCTGTTCTTCGATAAATCTATTCAAAAATATATCTGGTTCGGAATTTTTCTTACTCATTTAGTCAGTCTTCGCTTTTTTTCGCTTTCGGCGGTCTGCCTGTTCGTTCTCTGTTACGTACTAATTCTAAATCAACTTCACGTACAAGATTTGTGTGTCCGACTTTAACTGAGGGCAATCTTTTCTCGGCTACAAGCTGTCTAACGCGCCCCTCTGAAACGCCTAGTTTTTCAGCCACTTGTTTTGTTGTTAAGTATCCTTCAACCATTACAAAAATAATATATAAATCCTAGCGAAATAGCAATAAAAATGATTGACAAGTCCTAGCGATAAGGCTATAATCTCCATATTCACTAGCGATAAGGCTAGCATAACTTAACAAAAAGGAAGCTAAACAAAATGTTCATACTCAAAGCCAAAACCCAACTCGAAAACGCAATTAATAAAGCCCGCAAACTGCGCCCGACCGTCAAATTCGACCACTTCGGACGCTACCGAGTTTCGGGAAGCAAGGGCGGTTACTATACGGTGCTTTGCCGCAAATCCGACAACGGTTATAAGACGGTGGCTTGCACCTGCAAGGGCGCGGAAAAAGGTCTGGTCTGCTATCACGCGGCGGCGGCTTTGAGTCTGCACATCGGTTTGGCGCGTCAAAAACAAACGGTTTAAGGCGCGAATCTTCGCGCCCTTCAATTCAATCAATGGAGTAAATAAAAATGCAGGATTCAACAATAATCAAAGTCGGCGATACGGTCAACGTGGTTTTCGCTTGGCGCGAAGACGAAAACCCAACGGATAAGAATTTTTTCACCGGACACGTTAAATCAATTATTCGCAAAGGGCGCAGAGTCGTTTATTTCGAGTTCGAAAGGCTGGCGAGTCCAATTCCCGCCGACAGAGTGACAAAGGTATAAAAGGCGAAAGGTTTAGGACTGCGACTAACAATCTAAGCCTCTCACCTGCTTTATACAAATTTCCAAATAGATGGAGTAACTTGCAATGAAAACAATACAATCAAAACAAACAAATTTCCAGAACACTCGAAACTTAATTTTCAGTTCGTCGGCGCTTATCTGATGATAAGCGTCTCGGAAGTCTTAATAATCGTCTTGGCGATTTTCGGGGGTGCGGTATAAAAACGGAATTGCAAGTCTCTATCGAAACCGGTTACAGCCACGACAACGAATTCGAAGCCACGCGCTAGAGAATTGAGAAAGCGGCGTTTTATATGCAAAGTCTCTTTAAAGTCGTGAAGCTCGCCAACTTTAATTTCGAATCCATTTCGGACGACGGCGGTTCTCAGGACGCCGAACATTATATCAAGGATTTGAACAACCTTTGCGAGATCGGCGGCAACGCTTTTTCCGTCCTCCGCGAAGCGTCAAATTTTTCGCTGTATAAGCTCGCGGGTGATAAAACGGTCGAATCAGCGGAAGCCGCGGAAGAAAACCGTGCCTTTGAAGTACTCGAAACCGACGAATTGAAAACGGGAGATTAAGCCGTCGTTTTATCGCAGGTGCTCAATAATCCGAACTTACCGACGATGCTCTTTAACGACATCATGAAGGAGGTCAATAGAGTTCACAATACCGCTGACGGCGAAATGATCGACCGACTCGAAACTTCCGCCGAATATTTAAAGGGGGTTTTCGATGCTGACGATGCGAATCACGACGATGAAGAAACGGATTGATTCTGCATTCGCCTTTCTTGCAGATTGACGGATAAGTTAATAGAATTCCAAAAAAGGAAAAAGCCTTCGGTTCGGCAAAAACCAAAGGCTTCGTTCTTTGACAACTGAATAAGCTGTTCCTAAAGCAAAAGCAGTCTATCAAAGTATCAGATTCATTCGCAAGCGTATGTATCCGAAAATGTACCCGTTACCCACTACTACCGAGTGTTTTCGAGTGGTACAATACTTTTGGATTTTCAATAGATAACACTTCATAACACTAGGTAACTGTAGGTAAAAAAAGCTCTTTATGCATTATCACTTAATCGGAATTTGCGGAACCGCGATGGCAAGCTTGGCGGGAATGTTGCAGGCGCGCGGGCATAAGGTGACGGGTTCGGACCAGAACGTCTACCCGCCGATGTCGACGCAGCTCCAATCATTGGGAATCGAAATCTTAAACGGCTACCGCGCGGAAAACGCCGACATCGGCGCGGACTGCACGATCGTCGGCAACGCGATTTCGCGCGGCAACGAGGAGCTCGAAGAAATCCTGAACCGCAAACTTCTCTATCGTTCGCAGGCGGAAATCGTCAAGGAAGAATTCATTCGCGGGCGGCGCAGTCTGGTCGTCGCCGGCACGCACGGCAAAACGACGACGACGAGCATCGCGACGTGGATCGCGGAAGTCGGCGGGCTTGATCCGAGCTTCCTCGTCGGCGGCATCGTGCAGAATTTCGGCGCGTCTTTTCGCGTCCGCGAAAGCGATTTTATCGTCATCGAGGGCGACGAATACGACACGGCTTATTTCGATAAAAAGCCGAAATTCATGCATTACCTTCCGGAAATCGCGATCGTCAACAACATCGAGTTCGACCACGCCGACATTTACCGCGACCTCTATGAAATAAAGTTCCAATTTTCGCGTCTGATGAATTTAGTTCCGTCGAACGGGCGCTTGATCGTCGGGATCGACAGTCCGGTCGCGCGCGAGGTCTTGGAAGAAATGAGCGGCAAACTGCACACGCAGGTCGAGACGTTCGGCACGTCGGACGACGCGAAATGGCAGGCGCGCTACATCGATTTTTCGGGCGACACGACGCGTTTCACGGTCTTCAAGGACGGTCACAGCTGGGGCGAATTCGAAACGCATCTGATCGGCGAATTCAACGTTAAAAATTGTCTCGCCGTGATCATCGCGGCGGACGCGTGGGGCGTTTCGAAAGACAAGATTCAGGAAGCGTTTCATACGTTCAAATCGGTCAAACGCCGCATGGAAGTGCGCGGCGTCGAAAAGGGCGTGACCGTGATCGACGATTTCGCGCATCATCCGACGGCGGTCGAAGAAACATTGAAGGCGCTGCGCATGAAATACGCCGACCGGCGTCTGATCGCCGTTTTCGAGCCGCGTTCGTGGTCGTCGCGCCTCGCGGTTTTTCAGGAGCCTTACACGAAAGCTTTCAACTACGCCGATTACGTGATCATCGCCGGCGTTTACAACACTTCAAAGGCGTCGGAGCTCGGCAAAGTTCTGGACACGGGCGAGCTCGTCAAGGACATCGAACTGCAGGGCAAACCCGCGCTCGCCTACCCGGACGCCGACGCGATCGTCGCGCACCTCGCGCCGGAACTCAAAACGGGCGACGTCGTCGCGATCATGTCGAACGGCGGCTTCGGCGGCATTCACGAAAAAATTCTGAATGTTTTGAAGACGGAAGATTAAAATGCATATCAGCGGTTTTATTGTGTCTCTGGTGGGATTGCTTTACTTCATACTGTGCATCGGAATTCCAAAAATCCGACCATATCAAAAGGGCAGTGACAAAAAAATCGGCACGGTCACCTGTATCGGTGGAATAATATTCTTTTTGGCTCCGACTCTCACCTTTATCGTCGTCGCGTCAGGCGCGATGGATAAGGAGTATTCCTGGATCGGCTATTTGTTCGTGTGTTTAGGCGTGGTCTTTATGGCTGCCGGCTCCGTCGTCGAAAAAAACGAATAGGCCTTTCTTCGGAAAAAGATTTGCGGCGTTTCGGGCGACGCCGGATGCCCTCACCGCCGACATCGTACTTTCTTAATATCTCTATCGAAACGAACGTAATTTTGTATCCGAAAATAGAATCTTTCGGCCGGCGCAAAGAGTGAACCGGTTTTCCGTTTTAGCGGCCTCTACGCTTTAACTTTTTGCTTGCTTTAATTATTAAAAACGGGCATACTTACATCTGTTTTTGCTCTCAGAGTATCTCGGTTGATGCGTCCGTTCTTGTTAGACAAAGCGACAGTTTCGGTTCGGTTGGAGAGTTTGGTTAAGTGGTTCTTGAAGCAAATAGTCTGCAGTTTTTGACGAGCCGGGCGTGTCGCATTTGGTAGCACAATTGTCTTTCCGTAAACGCCTGTCTTTCGCTTCTTTCTAAGTTGATTAAAAATAAGAGGATAAATGAGTACAAAACTTTATGTCGGAAATTTGTCGTTCCGCGTGTCGAGCGACGATTTGTTTGAACATTTTTCGCAAGCCGGACAGGTCGAATCGGCAAACGTCGTGCAGGATCGCGAAACCGGTCGCTCGCGCGGCTTCGGCTTCGTCGAAATGGCGTCCGAAGACGAAGCGACGAGCGCGATCGCGCAGTTTAACGGGGCGGAATACGACGGTCGTAACATGGTCGTCAACGAAGCGCGCCCGCGTGAAAACGGCGGCGGCGGCGGCGGCGGGCGCGGAGGTTACGGCGACGGCGGCAACCGCGGCGGCGGCGGCGGCAACCGCGGCGGCGGCGGCGGCAATCGCGGCGGCTACGGCGGCGGCGGCGGTTCACGCTGGTAATTTTTTCCGGAAATAAAAGAAAAGGGACGAGTAAAAAATCTCGTCCCTTTTCTTTTGCCGTTTTTTCGTCTTAATTTACCATGCCGTTGAAATTCGCCAGATATCCGACGATGTCGTCGATCGTGTCCACGCGCGCGTTGTTGTCGTTGACGCCGTTGACGATGATCGAAAAAACCAGCCGTTCGCCGGCAGCGGTCGTCACATATCCGGAAAGCGCGGAAACCTGATCGATCGTTCCCGTTTTGCCGCGCACGTTGCCTTTCGTCCGCGCGCCCTTGAACCGGCTTCCGAGAGTGCCGTCGACGCCGCCGATCGTCAGCGAATCGAGCCACGCCGCCGAGTAACGGCTTTGCTTCGCCATGTACGTGTAAAGCGTGACGAGCGCCGCCGGCGTGACGAGATTGTGCCGCGAAAGGCCGCTGCCGTCGTACTGGATCAAACCGTCGGGCGCGACGCCGACTTCGTTTAAGAAACCGCGCACGACCGCGATTCCGCGTTCGGCGCTCGTCGCGCGCGCGTTCGTTTTGCTGCCGAGCTGTTCGCCGAGCGCCCAGAGAATCGTTTCCGTGTACATATTCTGGCTCGGCTTCATCGTTTTCGCGGCGATGATCGAAAAAGGCGGCGATTCCATCTGCGCGATCTGCACGGGCGCGGTTTGCGAGGCGGCGAAACCGTTTTTCTCTTTCGTGCCGACGACGCGCGGAATACCGGTCACGACGACGCCTTTTTGTTCGAGCCGCTGTTTCAGGAGCGCGACGAAAAGCTCCGCCGGACGAGAAACCGTCACCGGCTCGTAAAATCCGCGATCGCCCGCCGGCATCGTGCCGCTGATCTCCAAAACGTTCCCGTCGAGGTTTTTTTTGACCGCCAAATCGCGCTTTCCGCCGGCGGTCGTCACGCACGTATTGACGACGCGCACGACCGGATTGAACGGCAGAAGGCTGACGACGCACGGCGCGCCGGACGAACCCGGTTTGACCGTCAAATCGAGCGCGTTGTCGTTGAGCGGCAGCGCCGAAACCTCCGCGCCCCAGTACCACTGCAGATCGTCCCATTCCCAGCCGGTCGGAATCGGACTGCCCGTAAAATAGCTTTCGTCGCCGACGAGATTGCCCTCGATCCGTTTGACGCCCGCCCGCGCGATGCGGTCGGCTAAATTATCCAGGCCCTTGTAATAATCCTTATCGTAAAAGGCGGTCGAAAACGAAACGTCGCCGCGCCCGTAGACGGTCAAATCGCCCCGGATCGTGCCGCTCGCGTCCGGCGACGAATTCGCGTAAACGCTCGTGATGAAACGAAAATTCGGCGAGAGTTTTTCCATCGCCGCCGCGACCGTAAAGCTTTTCATGTTCGACGCGGGCATGAAATATTTTTCGGCGTTTTCCTCGAAAACGATCTTGCCGGTGTCGAGCGCGACGACCTTGACGCCGACGCTTCCGCGCCGCAGATCGGGACGCGCCATCGCGCCGCGGATTTTCGCCTGCAGGTCGAAAAGCGTTTGCCCGCTTTGAATGACCGGCGTCGGCGAAACGGCCGGCGTCGCGGCGGGCGTCGGCGTCGCGCCGGGAATGACGCGCTGCCGGTTGTCGTTCTGCGCCGGGGCCGTCAATGCGACCGCCGCAATTAGAAAAAGTGCGAGTTTGAGATGGCTGATTTTTTTCATCGAATGTATTTTACGGAAATTTCGCGGCGGGCAAAAGCCGCTCGGCGACCAAAATAAAAAGGCAAAAGTCGAGTTTACTGAACTTTTGCCTTTCTGCCGTTTAATTTTTAGCCGGTCATTTTTTCGCGCCGACCAGAACGTTGATGTCGGCTTGCGGAACCTGCAGGTCGAGCGTCACTTCGTTGCCCGTTTGGGCGATTTTCACGCTTTCGAGCATGCGTCCGTAGATTTTCTGATCCTGGCGCTGCGAACCCTTCAAAATGCCGGAAAAGCCGCGCAGACCTTCGAGCGTGTCTTTGAGATTTTTCGCCTGCGCCGGATCGGCGGTTTTCGCGGCGAGCGCAACGGTCGCGTTTCCGTTCGCGACGTCCGCCGAGCCGGAAAGCTGACGGATGCCGGCGAGGCTGCTGCCGAGCGTGTCGTCGTCGAGCACCATGAACTGCGACAAACCGTTCGGGAGCTGCGCGCCGAAATTCACGATCGCGCTCGGCCGCCGCGAAACGAGGCTCAAAACGTCGCCGCCGAGGCGCGTTTTCGCTTCGAGCGTTTCGCGCACGCGCGCCAGCGAGCCGAGCGCCAGCGTGTTGTTGTCGTAAACGGTCAAAGCCATTTCCTTATTCAACCCGACGAGAAACTTGCCGAAAATGCCGGCGAATTTTGAATCGCTTTTCTGTTCGAGCTTGCCCGCGCCCGGCTCTGCGGTCGGTTTCGGCGAAAAAACATAAACCGTCCGGTCGCCGATCTTTTCCTCGCGGTATTTGCCGCTCGCCGCGGTTTTGACCGTCGTCATGATCGTCGCCGCGTTGAATTGCCCGCGCGCCAGCACGACCGGCTCGAAATCGTAACCGGCGGCGGAAGCTTTGATCGAACTGACGCCGACGGCGACTTGCTGAAATTGTTTGTAATCGACGCCGGTGCGCGATTTGATGTCTTCGAATTTACCCAAAATTTCCGTGAGCAGAGTTTGATTTCCCGCCAGCACCTGCGGCAGGGCTTCGGCGAACAGACGTTGGGCATCGATCGCCAGCACGGCGTCCGAAGACGGCAAAACCGCCAGCAATTGATTGTCGATCTTGGCTTTCCCGCCTTTCGTTTCGGCGAAGCCAACGCCGAACGCGCTGAAAACGACGGCGCAGAGCGTTAAAAACGCAATGTAATTTTTCTTCATGTAAAACCTCTTTTTTAAAACTGAAATCTCGTCAAATTATAGATGATTCGGCGGCGAATAAAAGTTTGCCGCCGATTACGCGCCCTTCACGACTTCGAACTCGAAATAAAGCTCCTTGCCGCGAAAGATATAACTCAGGTAAAACTCCCAGAACTTGCGCGTAAAGCGGAATTTCGGCGACTTCTGGTCGAGATTGACGAGAAATTCGAGCCCGAGCGAGCGCCACAGATTGGCGAGCGACACGTAGGTTTTGACGGGTTTGAGCCGCACGTCCGTATAAAAATCGAAGACCTGCCGGTCAGGGAGAAAAGTATTGAAAGTATAAGAGTTGAAATGATTGCGGTGCGTCGGGTCGGTCGCCCAGTCGGGATTGGTGTAATGCGGCGTCATCAATTTTATCGTGCCGCCGGGGCGCGTGATGCGGTAAAGCTCGGTGACGAAAGCCATCACGTCCGGCACGTGCTCGACGACGTGGCGCGAAACGATCAAATCGAACTCGTTATCCGCGAACGGATAAGGCACGACGCCCAGATCGTGAATCACGTCCGCCGCCGTGCGCGGGTTGTTGTCGAGCCCGATCGCGCCTTCGTACTTATTCGCTCCGCAGCCGACGTCGAGAATTTTCATTTTAGATAGATTATTAGCCGCGAATTACACAAATTACACGAATCATGCGCTCTTCTCAATTCGTATGATTGGCGTAATTCGCGGCCGATTTATTTTTTTACTGCCGACTCGGCGATGCCGCAAAGCGGGCAAACGAGCGTCGTGCGCGTTTGGTCCGTCCATTTCGCGAGCGCCGAACTCGAAAGCCGCGGATTTTTGCTTTCGGCTTCGCCCTCGCGCAGCAACCGCGAACGGTTCGACGGTTCGTTCGAAGTTCCCGATTCGCGTTCGCACGCGCGGCAGACCCAGCCGAAACCGGCGTTGTAAAAATTATTTAATTCGTTCATTTTAATTTTAGAATCCGGATTCGTCGATTGCCGGGTTTTCAATCCGCATTCTAAAGCGCGAAATCGCTCACTGCCGTTATTTCGCACGCGCCTTTCGTCAATCCCGAAAAATAAATGGACAGTAAGAATCGCAGTTCCCACTGTCCCGAAAGTTTTGCGAGCCGACGCGGATTTACTGCGCGCGGCGCGTGGTCGTCGGCGGACGTCCCTGCACCGAACTCGGCAAAGGCACCAGTTTTAAGCTCACGACCTGCGATTTGGCGCCGCGGTAAATTTCGACCTGCACGGTGTCGCCGATCTGTTTTTTGTCGAGCACGCGGTAAACGTCGTCGGAATCGGCGACCTTCGTGCCGTCGATCGACGTGATGATGTCGCCCAGAACGACTTCGCCGTCGGCGTCCTGCGAAAGCCCGCGCAGTCCGGCGTTCGAAGCCGAGCCGCCCGGCGACACGCTGCGGATCAAAACGCCTTTCTCGACCGGCATCTGAATGCCGCGTTCGGAAAGCTGTCCGACGCTGTAGAGCGTCGCGCCGAGTTTCGGACGACGCACTTCGCCGTACTGGATGATCTGCGGAACGATGCGCTTAGCGATATTGACCGGCACGGCAAAACCGACGCCGACCGAACCGCCGCCGGGCGAAAGAATCTGCGAGTTGATGCCGATCATGCGACCGAATTTATCTAAGAGCGGTCCGCCGGAATTGCCCGGGTTGATCGACGCGTCCGTCTGAATCGCGCCTTCGATCGTGCGGCCGTTGCGCGCGCGGATCGGGCGCTGCAAGCCGGAAATGACGCCGGTCGTCAGCGTTCGGTCCAGACCGAACGGGTTGCCGATCGCCAAAACCTTTTGCCCGACTTCGAGCTGGTCGGAATCGCCGAGCGGCACGACCGTCAACTTGTCCGCGCCCGGTTCGATTTTGATGACCGCCAAATCCGTGTCCGGGTCGCCGCCGACCAATTTCGCGGGATAGGTTTTTTCGCCGCCGAAGCTCACCGTCAATTTCGTATTCGCGCCTTCGACGACGTGATAATTCGTTAAAATATGTCCCTGCGCGTCGATCACCGAACCGGAACCGTTGCCGCGTTCGGTCTCCGATTCGTCGCCCCAGAAATTCTGCGCCGACGCGCTCGTTCTGATAAACGCGACGCCCGGCGAAAGCGATTTGTAAACCTCGATGCTGTTCTGCTCGTCGCTGACCGTCGTCGGGTCGGAAATTCCCTGCGGCGTCGGCGCGTTTTCCGCCGAGGCGACGTTCGAATTTCTGAACTCGAAAAACCCGCCGAAATTACTCAAACAGGCGACCGCGCCGATCGCGATGAGCGCCGAGGCGAACGACAACAAAACTATCTGCCGGGCCGACAATTGATAAACTGCTTTCTTTGACATAAATCCCCTTCTGAAACTACTTAAAAATTTGCAAGTATTTGATGCCGAATTTCAAAAAAATCGTTGCGTGCTGAAATACGAAAAAAAACAGCCCGCCGTTTCAACTAAGTATAAAACAGCGGGCGGCGCAAAAAAAGCGTTTTTTTGTAAAGTTTTTTCAATCGAAATCACGCCAGCAGGCGGTCTATCCGGCTCGTAAAATCAATGAGAAACGTGTCCGAAACGACTCCGAGCGCGGAAAGTCCGGTCACGAAATGAATGCCCATCAGGCTGATGTAAACGAAGAGCGCGACCGCCATTCCGTATTTCGCCAGACGAAAGCTTCGCCAACGCCAGAGCACCGTCGCCGTCACCGCGCCGATCGCGATCTTGACCGCGAGAAACGGCAGATCGCCGATGTCGAGAAGCGTCGCCATCAAGTGATTTTCTTCGGTCGCGAAACCGTTGCGAACCCAGTAGATCGTCAAAACCGCGTCAAGAAAATTAAGCGCGAAAAGCAAAACTGCTTGATAAAATAATGGCATATATAGACGAATAATCCTCTGTATAAAATCCGTGCAATTATTCTCTTCGAACAGCAAAACACATGCCAAATTAAAGCCCGCCGCGCTAAGAGAAAATCAATCTTTGTTAATTGCCTTGAATATACGCTTAATAGCGGCGGATTTCAAGAAAACTCAAAAAATTTCACGATTTATTTGCCCCGCTCGGTGTTATTCTTAAACGATGACGATGCGGGGCAGTAAAAATGAAGGACAACTTTATGAAAGTTGTTTGTCGTCAAAAATTAGACTGACGCGCGGAGTTTTTTTTGACGTTGGTTTCGGTAAATTTAAAAGAGGTGAGATATGAAAAATATTACTAGTTTCAGAAGTTTAACGGCGATTTTAATGACGCTGCTGGCGTTCGGCGCGGCGGACGTGATGGCGCAGCGAAAAAAACCGGTCATCCGCAAAAAGACGACCGTCAGAAAAACCGTCCGGCCGGCGGCGAATCTTTACACGGTCAGTTCGGGCACGGTTCTGCGCGTGCGGATGAACAACGGCATCAGTTCGAAAACGGCGCGGGTCGGCAACACGTTTACGACGACCGTCACCGAACCGGTCTACTCGACGACCGGCAGGGTCGTGATTCCGGTCGGCAGCGTCGTTACCGGCCGCGTCGATTCGGTCACGCCGGCGAGAAAAGGCGGCGATCCGGGACAGATCAGCGTGCGGTTTACGTCCGTTAGGCTGCCGACCGGCACGACGCGCTCGATCAACGGCTCGCTCACCGATCTGGATTCGAAATCAGCCAAAAGCGACAGCGAATCGGTCGCTTCGGGCGATAAGATGAAGAATCGTAAAATCATCTTCATCGGCGGCGGCGGCGCGGGCGGCGCGGTGCTCGGCGCGGCGATCGGCGGCGGCAAAGGCGCGCTGATCGGCGGAATTTTAGGCGCCGCCGGCGGATTTTTGGGCGAAAAGCTGACGAAGGGCGAAGAGGCGCAGGTCAAATCCGGCACCGAATTCGGCGTTTACCTCAATCAGGCCGTCTCGATGCCGCAGTGGAAAGAGCCGATTAATTAAAATTTCGTCTTCCATCAAAAGGCGCGAGAAGCCGCGGCTTCCCGCGCCTTTTTTATTTCAATCCGAGCGAAAAATAATGCGCTTCGATGATCATGCCCTTTCGCAGGTAGAAGCGGTGCGCGCCGAATCTTTTGACGTGCGAGACGAGCCGCAGCTGATCGCATTCGTTTTCGCGCGCCTGCCCGACGAGCCAGTCGAAAAGCGCGCCGCCGTAGCCTTTCGAACGCTCGCCGGCGAGCGTGGCGAGGTCCTCGATTTCGAGATATTTCCCGCCCGCGAGCCACTCGGCGATCCGAAAGCCGCCGACCGCTTTCACTTCTCCGTCCTTCAAATAAACGAGGCGAAAACCCGTATCGGCGGCGAGCTTTCGAACTTTCGGTGTAAACTCGCCGCGCGCGACGTGCGGGCGAAGCTCCGCCATGACGGCGTAACAATCTTCGATTTCCTGATCCGTTTCGGCGATTTTAATCATCTTTTTCGGTTGTAATTCAAAACGTCCGGCGGAATTTCCGTTCCGTTTTTTAACCTTTCGTCCGGCAGCGGCGCGCCGGTCGTCAACTCAATCGGCAAAACGCCCGCCCACGCGTCCAGTTCGTAATCTTCCTCGTCGTCGACCGGACCGCCCGCGCGGATTTTCGCCGACGCCTCGGTTATATCGAGCGACAAAACGGTCGTTCCCTTCAGCTCGTTCTTCGACGGCGGCCGAATCGATTCCCAGCGGTTCGGCACGATATGTTCGGTGAAAGCCTCGAGAGCCTCGTATTTTTCGCGCTCGTCCGTGATGACGCGCGCTTTTCCGAAGACGACGACCGAGCGGTAATTCATCGAATGATGAAACGCCGAACGCGCCAGCACCAGCCCGTCGATCAAAGTCACAGTGACGCAGACGTAGATTTCTTCGCTCAGAGAACGCATCATGCGGCTCGCCGCCGAACCGTGAATCACGAGGCGGTCGCCGATGCGCGCGTAAGAGGTCGGAATGACGAACGGCTGGTTGTCGGCGCAAAAGCCGACGTGACAGACGAGTGCTTCGTCGAGAATCCGGTAAACCGTTTCGCGTTCGAAATGACCGCGTTTCGGCAGCCTTTTTAGCTTCGTGCGTTTCGTTTGTTCAATATATTCGTTCATCTTTTTACCAACTCCGTCGCCTGCGGCGCTTTCAGAAACACGACGCAGCCTTCGTCCGAGCGAACCGCGTGCACATTGCCCGGCGCGGTGTAAAAATAGTCGCCCGCGCGCAGGTGATCTTTGCCGAGATGAAGGTCGCCTTCGAGGACGAAAATTTCCTCGCCCGCCGGGTGCGCGTGCAGCGGATAACGCGCGCCCGCTTCGAATTTCAGAAGGATCGTCGGCGAACGCCGCGTTTCATCGTCGAACATCAGAGTTTTGATATAAACGCCGCGGGCGTCCGCTTCGCCGATCGAAGTCAGCGATTTCCATTCGATTTCAGCGCTTCTGACGAACTGATTTTTATTACGCTGTTTCATTTTTCTCCTTTAGAACAAGAATTTTGAGTTCGGCCTTCGCGCCGGGCCTGCGCCGCCGAATGCAAATCTCGCGATCGCTCGGATACCCGCCCGCCGGCGCGACTCAAAACTTATACCGGCCGACATATTACCGGTTCGGTTTTCAGACAGCCCGATTCTTTCACGATTCTGTTTACGGAAGCCGGATTTTTAATCAGCGGTTCGGCGGCGCGCGTCGGGCGCGCCGTCAAATCCCCGCCGCAGTTCGGGCAAACCGATCGCAGAACGTTTTCCGCGCAGTCGGCGCAAAACGTGCATTCGAACGAGCAGATCAAAGCCTCCTTCGAATCGGGCGGCAATTTCGCGCCGCAACATTCACAAAACGGTCTGAGTTCGAGCATTTCTTGATTCCTCTTTTTGATATTTTAGCCGTTCGATTTTTCGAACCGACTTTATGATTTTATGCGAAATCGGTATTATGAAAATAACCAATTTCCGATAAAGTTAATAGACCAATTTACAAGTTATGACGGAACTTCCTTTTTTAATGTTCGACGAAAAAACCGGCTCGGCGCTGCCGCTTTACCGGCAGATTTACGAGAATATTCGCCGCGCGATCCTCAGCGGCAAGCTCGTTGCGGGGACGCGTCTGCCGGCGAGCCGCGCGCTCGCAAGCCAGTTCAGCGTCTCGCGCCTGACGGTCGTGAACGCCTTCGAACAGCTGCTCGCGGAAGGCTATCTCGAAGGCAGGACCGGCGCGGGGACTTTCGTGGCGTCGAAGCTTCCCGAGGACCTGCTGCAAATTCCCGACGCTGAAAAGAAAACGGCGGCGGCGGAAGCGTCGCCGGGTAAAATAAGAATTTCAAAATTCGCCGCGCGCCTCGGCGAAACGCAGACGCGCGTTTCGCGCCTTCAAAACGCGACCGCGCCGGTGCCGTTCAAAAACGGCTTGACCGCCGTGCCCGAATTTCCGTTCGGTATTTGGGAAAAAATCGCCGCCCGCGTCTGCCGGCAGGCGCGTTATAAAATTTCGGGCTACGGCGAGGCGGCCGGCTATCGCCCGCTGCGCGAGGCGGTCGCGCGGCATTTCGCCGCTTCGCGCGGCGTGCAGTGCGACACCGAGCAGATTTTCATTACGAACGGCGCGCAGCAGGCGCTCGATCTGACGGCGCGGGTGTTGTTGGACGAACGCGATAAAATCTGGATCGAAGACCCGTGTTACCAGGAGGCGCTCGGCGTTTTTCGCGCCGTCGGCGCGGAAGTGGTTCCCGTTCCGGTCGACGGCGAAGGCTTTGATCTAAAGGAAGCGGAAAAGCGAAGCGGCGCGGCAAAGCTCGTTTACATCACGCCTTCGCATCAGTATCCGACCGGCGTCACGATGAGCCTAGCGCGGCGTCTCGAACTGCTCGAATGGGCGCGAAAAACCGGCGGGTGGATTATCGAGGACGATTACAACAGCGAATTTCGCTACGCCGGGCGGCCGCTCGCCTCTTTGCAGAACCTCGACCGGCGCGGACGCGTGATTTACGTCGGAACCTTCAGCAAGACGATTTTTCCGGCGTTGCGGTTGGGGTGCATGGTCGTCCCGCGAAATCTGGTCGAAATTTTCCGCGCGGCGCGCAATTCGTGCGACTCGCATTCGCCGATTTTCGAGCAGGCGATTTTAGCCGAGTTCATTTCGGAAGGTCATTTCGCGCGGCATCTGCGCCGCATGCGGACGCTTTACGAAAAACGCCAGCGTTTTCTCGTCGCCGAAGCCGAAAAAGAACTCGCCGGATTAATGAAGGTTTCGGGAGCGCCGGCGGGCATGCACCTGATCGGCTGGCTCGCGGACGGTTTCGACGAGTTTGCGGTGGCGGAAAAGGCCTCCGAAAACGGATTGAACCTGTCGCCGCTTTCCTCTTACTGCATCGAAAATAAACTGCCGGCGGGCGTCATTTTGGGTTACACGGGATTTGACGAAAAGGAGATCCGCGAAGGCGTGCGGAAATTGAGAAAAGTTATTTCGCTGCCGGAAGTCGGAAGTCGGATTTCGGATTGAATTCTCATAAGAAACAAATCCGAAACCCGACTTTCTAAATTCAAATTAAAATTGTCGGGAGCCGATTTCTTCGAGATGTTTGACGATTTTTTCGATCAGCCAGTTCGGCGTCGAAGCGCCGGCGGTGACGCCGACCCGTTCGGCGCCGACCAAATCTTCGGGGTTGATTTCCGCCTCGGTTTCGATCAGGAAGCTTTTCGGGCATTGTTCCTGACAAACCGCGAGCAATTTGCGGCTGTTCGACGAATGGCGTCCGCCGATGATGTAGAACGCGTCGACTTCGCCGGCGAGCGCGCGCGCCGCGTCCTGCCGATCGCGCGTCGCCGAACAGATCGTGTTGACGACCTGCACCTCGTCGTCGGTCTTTGTTTTAATCGCTTCGGCCGTATCGAAAAAGGTTTTCGCCTTGATCGTCGTCTGCGAGACGACGAGCGGATTTCTCAGCCGCGGAAGCGCGGCGACTTCGGTTTCGTCCTTGACGACGAACGCGTGCGCGGGCGCGTAGCCTTTGACGCCGATCATTTCCGGATGATCGGGATTGCCGACGACGATCACGTGCCGGTTCTCGGCGGCGGCGCGGGCAGCGAGTTTCTGCACGCGCGTCACGAAGGGACACGTCGCGTCGACCACTTTCGACGCTTTTTCTTCCAATTCTTTCTGGACTTCGGGCGTTACGCCGTGCGCGCGAATGACGGCGGTTTCGCCGCGCTTGATCTGCACCGGCTCGCTGATCGTCGAAACGCCGAACTGCCCGAGCCGCTGCATTTCCTGCTCGTTGTGAATCAGCGGTCCGAGCGTGCGCACGGTATCGCCTTCGGATAATGCATCCTCGACCATCTCGACGGCGCGTTCGACGCCGAAACAAAATCCGTATTCATCTGCCAGTAAAACTTTCATAGCTTCAAACTTCGGCGTAGCGCCTCAAGAAAAAATCATAACAAAATAGGATGTTAAATGTCAGTCGGGCGTTCCTAAAATTTTTATTGCAGAAACCGTAAAGATGGGCTATCGTCAATGCGAATATAGGCAATCACGCAGAAATCTTTCTGCACGATCAAAAGTTCGGCTGTTAACTTATGACTAAAATCGCATTCATTTTACTGAGCTGCTCCGTCCCCTTAGTCATTTTGGCGTTTTATCCGCTTTATTTATCGAAACCCTTTGCGGGGGTCGACCGGTACACTCACTTCCACGCTTTTACCGGCGCTTTATGGCTCCTGCTGCTCATTCTTCAGCCGCTTTTCGTTTACGCGCATCGCTACCGCCTGCACCTGATCCTCGGTCGACTTTCATATCTGCTCGCCCCGCTGTTTGTGCTGGCGTCTATACTGCTTTCGCACTACCGTCTCGTTTCGATGAACGACGCGACCTTCGCTCAGGAAGGTTACTCTCATTACCTT
Source organism: Pyrinomonadaceae bacterium (assembly GCA_036563455.1). Lineage (GTDB taxonomy): Bacteria > Acidobacteriota > Blastocatellia > Pyrinomonadales > Pyrinomonadaceae > JAFDVJ01. The sequence continues at coordinate 179,644 of DATCMK010000006.1, forward strand.
CCGTTTTACGCGGTTGTCGTCTTCTCTGCTGCCTACCTCCTCGGTCTTCGTTACCGGCACGCCTTCGAAGCGCATGGCAGATTCATGCTTTGCACGGGTCTGCCCTTGATCGATCCCGTCATCGGGCGGGTAATATTTTTCTACTTCCCGGCGTTACCGAGCCCGTGGTTTTATCAAGCTGTGACGTTCAGCCTTGCGACGCTCGCATCAGGATTGCTTGTTTTTTCATACCGCGGAGAACTTTCGGCTCGGCGAGCGCTGATCGCGTACTTTGCATTATTGGTCGTTCTGGAAGTCGGATGGTTCACTTTCGCTTTGAGCTCTGCATGGCTCTTTATCGTTGGTTGGTTCCGCGGTCTTCCGTTGACGTCTTAATCGAGTTGAACGAATACAAATACTGAATTAAAGCGCGCTCAAAAAATTGATGTGAAATGTCTTTGTCGTCCGACCGGGCGAGCCGTCGCGCCGAAGACGCCGGCGTCTTCGGCGTTTTCCCGGTCCGTTAAACTTCCGGCTTTCGTGTTCGCCGCCGGCGTCGCCGCCTGACTTTACCGGATCGGCTCGCGCAGAATTATTTCCGCCGTTTGGCGCGCGAGTTCCGCCGCCCGCGGATTCGATTTTGCGAGCTGCGCGATCTGCAGCAGCGCTTCGCCGGTGCGCGACAAAAGCCGCACGAGATCGCCTTCTTCCGCTTTCGTGCGAAAAACCAATTCTTCCCAGCTGACGCCGTCCGCCCAGTGCTCGGCGGCGGCGGCCGCCGATAGATTTATCTCTTCGGACGGCTCGACGCCGAGTTTCCATTCGACGCCCGAAACCGCGTAAATGATATCCTCGAACGCGGTGACGACGTCCAGAATTTTGTCGGAAAGGTAAAGCTCGCCGAAATTGCGGTCGGAATCCGCCGCGAGCGATGCCATCAGCGCGGCGGCGTGTTTCGGTTCGAGCTCGTCGAAAAGCCCGTGCCGCAAGGCTTCGCCGACCAGCAGCGGACGGTCGACGCGCAGGTCGGCGAGCCATTTGCCGCGTTCGGTGACTTTTTCCGCCGCGAAATCGAGATAGCCGAAATGATCGAGGACTTTGGCGCGGCGCTCGAACGGCAGCCAGATTTCGCTGCGCAGAATTTCCATGTCGCGCGCCGTTTTCTCCAAAAATTCCGCTTCCTCCCACGTATCCCACAAAAGCTGAAAGGCGCGGCGTTTGGCGTCTTCGCTTAAGTTCGCCGGCAGAAGCCGGTCGATCTGCGCGCTCAAAACCGAAACGGCGTCGTCCGTTTCGCGGCTCTGGGCGGCAAGTTTCGGTTCTTCGAGCGCCGGGTTTCGGCCTTCGTGGATATCGTAAAAAGCGTTTTCAAGCGAGCGCTCTTCGAGTTTGTAAGTTTTCTGATAAACGCGCCCGATATTCGGCAGCGCGAGCGTCGCGCCCTGCCCGTCCTCGCGCATCGCGACGACCTTTTCGCCGAAAACGTTGATGACGAGAAAAAAGCGCTTCGCGCTTTTGCCCTTCGTAACGACGCGCCCGATCTGGACGTTTTCGCGCAGCCAGTTGAGACGCATTTCGGCGCGGAAATTCGGCAAGGATTCCTGCAGGCGCTGCCGCGATGCCGTCAAGCGTTCAAAAGCGCGTGCCGTCTCGACGCCGAAACCGAATTCGTTGCCGTCGAGTTTTTTGAGCAGGCTTTTTTCGCGCTGTTCGGCGTGGCGTTCGAGCCGCGCGATCTGCCCGGAAGTTTCGCGAAACGCGAAGCTTTTTTCGGCGATTTCGCGCACCTGACCGAAGCCGCCGAACGCGTCGAGAAGATTCAGAAGCGACGTGTAGGTCGCCCTGAACTGACTGTTCAAGGCATCGGGCGGCGATTTTAACAACTCGGCGATCTTCGGCGGGTTTTGAAAATTCGACGGCGCGAGCACGACGAAACCGACGTTGTCTTTGCCGCGTCTGCCGGCGCGACCGGTCATCTGCTGCAGTTCCGACGCCTGCAGCGCGCGCCAGCCGTCGTTGCCGCGCGTGTCGGCGTTGGAAATCACGACGGTGCGCGCCGGAAAATCGACGCCCGCGGCGACGGTCGAAGTCGCGAAAATCGCGTCCAAAAGTCCGGCGGACATCATTTTTTCGATCAGGAGCTTCCACGCCGGAATATGTCCGGCGTGGTGCGACGCGACGCCGGCGCGCAGCACGATCTTGCGGTGTTTATGCGATTTTATCTCCGGATTCGCCGCGAGGTATTCCTGATAAATCTCCTGCCTTTTCTGCGCCTTTTCGGGATTCGTCTTCTGCGCTTTGTCGGCGGCGACTTCGAGCGCCGCTTCGTCGCAGCGGCGGCGCGTCGGCATAAAAATGATCGCGGGCAGCAGATTGTAATTTCTCAAAGCCGTGATCAATTTCGGCGGCGGAATTTCGGGCAGCTTGAATTTCATAGAAGAATTTTAACGCAAAGCCGTCAAGACGCTAAGCCGCAAAGGGTTATTTAAAGTTCTTTGTGCTCTTCGCGCCTTCCGGCGCCTTTGCGTTAAAATCTTACGAATGAACGAAACACTTGCGCGTTGGCACGAATTCGTCGCAACACTGAACGCCGGCATTTTAGAGGAAATTTTAGCCGAAGAAGTAAAATTTCATTCGCCTTTTCTCTGGAAACCGAAGGAAGGAAAGACGCTGACGATCAAAATTTTGACGACCGTCGTCACGGTTTTTGAAGATTTCCGGTACGTCCGCGAAATACACGGCGAAAAAGATTTCGCGCTCGAATTCGAAGCGCGCGTCGGCGATTTGGCATTGCGCGGCGTCGATTTGATAAAAATCGACGAAAGCGGAAAGATCGTCGATTTCGAAGTCATGATCCGCCCGGCCAACGCGCTACAGGCGCTCGGAATGGAAATGGGGAAAAAGTTGGCGGGAAGTTGACTGGTAGTCAGCCGGGTTTGCAGAGTTGACTGAGTTAAAATCTTCAGCCAGCTTCGGCCGGCTTTTATTGTCTCCGTCGGCGTTCGAAACGGTTTTCCTGAACGGCGAAGCGTTCGAGGTCGCGGTTGAACTTTCCGGCTTCGTTGAACAGCGGATAAAGCTGCGTGTTCGGCGCGAGAAAGGCGGCGCGCAGCTCGACCGGGCGCGAGCCGGCGCGGTTGATGATCTTCACGCGCGTGCCGCGCACTTCTTCAATCCAGGCGGCGAATTCCTCGGCGTTGCCGATCGTCGCCGAAAGCAGTAAAAGACGAATGCGCGGCGGACTCAAAATGATCGCCTCTTCCCAGACGTGACCGCGCTCTTCGTCAGCCAGATAATGCGCTTCGTCCAGGATCACGAAATCGGTGCCGACCTGCTCGCCCTGCCGCAGCGCGTCGAACAATTGATTGCGGTAAATTTCCGTCGTCCCGACGATCAGCGGCGCGCTCCAGTTTTCCTTGCGGTCGCCGGTCAGAATGCCGACGTTCGCCGCGCCGAATTCGGCGGAAAATTCCTGGTATTTCGAGTTCGTTAAAGCCTTGAGCGGCGTCGTGTACCACGCGCGCTTGCCCTGTTCGAGCAGACGCCGGATTTCCTCGCGCGCGATCCAGGTTTTGCCGCTCCCGGTCGGCGCGGTGACGAGCACGTCCTCGGTTTCGATCGCTTCGAGCGCTTCGATCTGAAAATCATCGGGCACGAGCGGCTGCGGTTCGGGCGTGCCGATGCCGGCGAGCAGCCGTTCGACCGCGCGTTTTTGCGAATCGTTCGGCTCGGCGGGCGCGCGTTCGCTGAAACTTTCTACCGCAAGATCGCGTTTGAAAGAACGTTCCTTACGTCGGTTGATGTTTGAACGCGCCTTTTCCCGTTTGCCGCGATCGCCTTTTTTTTCTCTGCCGGAGCGCGCCATATTGCAAAATGGTAAAGCTTTTGGAGCCGAAAGTCTATTGCTTTTAATTGCTTATTAAAGATGATAGAATGGCAAATTGCCTCGCAACGGATTAACGCGGGCGGGCATCTATAAACTGCGGTGAGTTTTTAGATTAGTTTATTACAGCTGTTTTTTTGAGAAAAGAGTTTTACATATGCAAGAGCAGGAATTATTTCAGGGCTACGAACTTAAAAACTGGGACTTCAATCCGCGCATTTATAAAATTTTAGCGGTTTCCGCGCTTTTTAACGTGTTCGCGCTCTTGATCGTCGCGCAAACGAATCTGCTCACGACCAAAGGGTGCGACAGCCCGCTCGTCGGCGGCGTCTGCCAGGTGCTCGACACGCTCGTCGTGAGCGGCACGGCGCTCACGACCGACACGCAGATGATCGACGACCCAGACGCGGTCAGCGAACTCGGCGACGCCGAAATCATCTGGTTCGACCGCACCGGCGACGAAGACTTCAAATATCCGGAAGGCTATTTCGCGCTCTCGAATCCGCAGGACATGACGATTCCGCTGGAAATTCCCGGCGCCCCGAACGCTTTCCCGATAATTCCCGGCTCGATTCCGACTCCGGTGCCGGGCGGAACCACCGATTTAATGAGCACGCCGCAGCAGTTGCCGCCGAGCAATCCGAACGCGGTCACCGGCGGTCTGCCGACTTCGCCGTTTACGATCGAAGGCAGCCCGACGAACAATCCGTCGATCAATCCGACGCAGCCGAGAACGAGCCGGAAAAACCGGATTTTGCCGTATAGAACGCCGAAAAACAATCCGACGCTCAGCAACGATTCGCCGAAAACTCTCGATCTAGGCGACAACACGGCGAAAACGGAAAAAGACCCGAATAAGGAAATCAAAAACCCGACCGCGCCGGTCGACGGCGTCGTCATCAACAAAGCGCCGCTGAAGGCTTTCGCCGCCGACGTCAAAACGAAGGTCGATAAAAAGGAAGTCGATCTGAGCCAGAACTTCAAGGTCGTGACGGAAGGCGTCATCGACAAGGAAAACAAGCTCGTCATCAACACCGACAAAAAAACCAAGAAGCCGATCTTTCTCGCCGAGGGCAACGAGCAGATGGTGCAGGTCGTGACGACGGCGATCGCGGCGGTCGGCAACAGCGGCTGGCTCGGACATCTGCGCAGTCAGGGCATCGACAAAATCAATTTCACGGTCGTGCAGGACAACGACAATCTGCAGGTCATCATCGTATCGGATCTGCCGTCGCCGGAAAGAGCCAACACCGTCACGAGCGGTCTGAACGGCGCGATTCAAGCCGCGTTTTTAGCCGATAAAAACGGCTGGAAAAAACTCGGCGAAGACGAAAAGGTTTTATTGAGCAGCGCGAAAGTGGTCGTCAATCCGGAGAACGCGAAACAGTTCGTCTTAAATTTCGTGCTGCCGAAACAGGCGGCGCAGGATATGATCACGCGCAAATTGAACGAGCCGCAGGAAGATCCGACCGCGCCGAAAAAGAACGGCAACACCGGGCAAATCCGCGACGACCGGCAGAGCGCGGCGAAATAAAAGTTACGCGCCGCGAGAAAAACTGGTAAGATAAACGTTTCGCGCATGGGGCGCGAAAAAGGACCGAATGAGCAACCGCAAAAACTACAATTCGATAGTTTTCCTGACCACGCTGAGCGTCTATCTCGGGCTCGTGCTGGTCGGCGGCGCGACGCCTTCGGTTCTCGCGCAGGCGGCGCTGACGCGCGATTTCGATATCAGAAACGAGGTCGTCATCGAGGACGATCTCGACAAAAAGCCGGACGACGAGCTTTTTTCGGCATTGAAAATCGGTTCGTCAAAGGCGGATAAACAATTTATCGAGCGATACGCCGAAACGATTCTCGCGCTGCTCGAAAAAAATCGCACGCCTGATTTTGACGGTCGGAAAATCGCCGTCACGAATTCTTATTCGGCGCTCGCCGACGATGCTTTTTTTGACGGTTTCTTTCCCGCGCCGCGCAAAGATTACGTTGCCGACGGCTTTGATTATACGCTTGATAAGGACAAGCTCTTCGGAAAGCTAAATCTCAAATCAAGATTCAGAACCGATGCCTCCCCCGCCGCATATTCGTTCCTTTCAGGTTCGGATTCGCCGCGCCGCGAAGCGGCGAACAAGCTTGAAGCCGCAACTTTAAATAGCACCCGAATCCCGTTTAAAAACAATCAGGTTTTCATCGTCACCCGACTTCCCCGCGCCTCGATCGACGATTCGCCCGCCGGAAAATAACACGAACGGCGGCGAGTCGAGAATCGAAATTCAATAAAACTCGCCTAAAATTTAAATAATTTACAGTTTTATAGACGAAAGTTTTGAGTTTTTAACTTGAAGCTCACACGAGGATTTTTATGGCAGTTAATAGTTTTGCAGATAAATTAGTTAAGAAAATTTTTGGCAGCAGCAGCGACATATTTTTGAAAAAGGTGCGCCCCGTGGTCGAGCAGATCAACGCGTTGGAGCCCGCGGTGCAGCGCCTTTCGGACGAGGAATTACAGGCGAAAACCGACGAGTTCAAAGCGCGCGTCGCGCGCGCCGTCGAAGGAATCGAAGACCAGGCGGAACGCCGCAAGCGCGAAAAGGAAGCGCTCGACGAAATCCTGCCGGAAGCGTTCGCCGTGATGCGCGAAGCGTCGGTCAGAGTCACGGGCATGCGGCACTTCGACGTGCAGCTCATCGGCGGCGTCGCGCTGCACCAGGGCAGAATCTCGGAGATGAGAACCGGCGAAGGTAAAACCTTGGTTGCGACCTTGCCGTCTTACTTAAATGCGCTCACGGGGCGCGGCGTGCACGTCGTCACCGTCAACGATTACCTCGCTTCGCGCGACGCGGAATGGATGGGCAGGATTCATAAGTTTTTGGGCTTGACGGTCGGCGTCATCCAGAACAATCTCGACGATTACGAGCGCAAGGAAGCTTACGCGTGCGACATCACGTACGGCACGAACAACGAGTTCGGTTTCGATTACCTGCGCGACAATATGAAGTTCGACGTCGAATCGCTGGTGCAGCGCGATCATTATTTCGCGATCATCGACGAAGTCGACTCGATTCTCATCGACGAAGCCAGAACGCCGCTCATCATCTCGGGCGCGTCCGACGAAGCGACCGACAAATACTACGTCGCGAACCAGATCATCCCGCACTTCGAAAAAGGTCACAAGGACGAGGAAACGAAGGTCACGACCGGCGATTATCTTCTGGACGAGAAAAACCACTCGGCGGTTTTGACCGAGCAGGGCGTTTCGAAAGCGGAAAAACTCCTCGGCGTGTCGAATCTTTACGATCCGGCGAACATGGAGCTTCTGCACTGCGTCGAGCAGGCTTTGAAAGCGCACACGCTTTATAAACGCGATCATCACTACGTCGTGCAGAACGACGAAGTCATCATCGTCGACGACTTCACGGGACGCCTGATGGAAGGCCGCCGCTGGTCGGACGGTCTGCACCAGGCGGTCGAAGCGAAAGAAGGCGTCAAGATCGAGCGCGAAAACCAGACGCTCGCGACGATCACTTTGCAGAATTACTTCCGCATGTACGAAAAACTCGGCGGCATGACCGGCACGGCGGAAACGGAAGCCGAGGAATTCGGCGAAGTTTACGGGCTCGACGTCGTCATCATCCCGACGAACCGCGCGATGGTCCGCAAAGACAACTCGGACGTCATTTACCGCACGCTGCCCGAAAAATGGGACGCCGTCGTCGACGAAATCAAACAGCTGCACGCGAAAGGGCAGCCCGTGCTGGTCGGCACCGTCTCGGTCGAAAACTCCGAGCTGATCGCCGATAAGTTAAAGAAAATCGGCGTGCCGCACAACGTCCTGAACGCGAAATATCACGAACGCGAAGCCGAGATCGTCGCGCAGGCCGGGCGCAAAGGCGCGGTCACGATCGCGACGAACATGGCGGGACGCGGCACCGACATTCTCCTCGGCGGCAACCCGGAATTCCTCGCGCGCGAATATCTGAAGCGCATGGAAATCAATCCGGACGAAGCGACCGAGGAACAGTTCAACGAGCAGCTCGAAAAAGCGAAACGCGTCGTCGCCGACGAACACAAGGAAGTCGTCGCGGCGGGCGGTCTGCACATTCTCGGAACCGAGCGCCATGAATCGCGCCGCATCGACAACCAGTTGAGGGGTCGCGCCGGTCGCCAGGGCGACCCGGGATCGTCGCGCTTCGTGCTTTCTCTGGAAGACGATCTGATGCGCATTTTCGCGGGCGATAAGGTGCGTTCGATGATGGAATGGCTCGGCATGGAAAAAGGCGTCGCGATCGAATCGCGCACCGTTTCCAAACAGATCGAGCGCGCGCAGAAAGCGGTCGAAGCGCGCAACTTCGAAACGCGCAAACACGTCCTCAAATACGACGACGTGATGAACAAGCAGCGCGAAACGATCTACACGCTGCGCCGCCAATTAATGTTCCAGCCCGAGCACCGCGATTATCTTTTGGGCGAAAACGGCGTCGCGCGCGATCTTTTGCATGATTTGACGCAGAGCTTCCTGAATCCGCAGACGCCGCCGAAAGATTGGGACGTCGACACCTACGCGGCGGAAATCGAAAGCATCTACGCGGTCGATCCGGCGGTCGATGCGAACGTCGATTTCAAAACGATGAACGCCGACCAGATCGAAGGAGCGATCTGGAGTAAGGCTTCGGAAAACTACGCCGAGAAGGAAAAACTCGCCGGCGCGGAATCCCTGCGAGCCTACGAGCGCTATATCATGCTCAACATCATCGACTCGCAGTGGAAAGACCACCTGCTCTCGATCGATCACCTGAAACAGGGCATCGGCTTGGTCGGTTACGGTCAGAAAGACCCGCTCGTCGAATACAAGAAACAGTCGTTCGACATGTTCCAGGACATGCTCGACCGCATCGACACGAACACGACGCGCGCGCTGTTTAATCTCGAAATCGTCGTCAAGGACGAACAGGAAGAAATGGAACGGCTCGAACGACTTGAACGCCAGCGAGCGCGCCGACAAGCCGCCGGCATGGCGTTCACCGGCGCGATGGCGACCGCGACCGCGGCCGGCGACACCGAAGAAGTCCGCCACACGCCGTTCAAACGCGAACAGCCCAAAGTCAAACCGAACGACCCGTGCTACTGCGGATCGGGCAAAAAATTCAAAAAATGCCACGGCGCGAATTTGTAAGGCAATAGGCAAAAGTAAAAAGGCAAAAGGCGGGAGATGATCTTCCGCCTTTTTTAATGCATTAAATATAATCCCTTAAAATTTTTCGCGCTTCATCGAGAAACTCTCGCAGTCGCCAATAGAACTTTTGCGGTCACTTGCGGAAAGTCCAGCAACGGATTTTCCGGCGGCGCGGCGGCGGCGAAAACGGAAGAAGCCCGCGAATTTAAGCGAATAAACGCCGGTTATTTTTATTTTATTCGGGTAAATTCGCGCCTTTTCGCGGGCTAAATTTAACGATTCGTTGCGTGCCGGTTTTTAAGCAAAAATCAGGCGTCGAGTTCGCCGGCGACGATTTCCGCCGCGAAGTAGCTTTCGGCTTGCACGGGCGAACCGGCGGCGCGGCGCAGCAGGACGAGCTGACCGACGTGCGTGAAGGCGTCGGCGATCGGCCCCTGCACGATTTTCTCGATCGGCTGCGCGAGCGGCGCGTCCGAAGCGAGCAGGGCGTCGAAGGCTTTCGCGGCGGCGAAAAACCGCGCGAGCTCCGCGTCCCACGCGAGCGGCGCGGAATTCAGGTAAATGAGCTCGCCTTTCATCAGATAAAGCGAGCCGTGCAGCAGATCACCGAGGTGCGCCAAGATTTCCGCCGGCGTTCGGATCGCGTGATCGAGCTTGAAAGCGGCGAAATCGGGCGGCGCGTTCGAAACGGCGACGCGGGCGCGAAAGACGAGCGCGGCGAGCAGGTGCCGAAGTATCTCTCGTTTCATATCCAATGCCATGTCTTTTTCCTCGCTTGTTGAATTAAAGCGCCCGTTTATTTTTCGCGATCGGAAGAATCCGCGCCGAACCGCCTGCTCGTTCCTTGATCGAGCAGGCGGAAAAATTAACCGCGGGGCGACGCGCGGAAAAGAGAAGGAGCGGTTTCGAAGTTCGAACTTCCGGGGTTTTCCGCGACGGGTTACTGCGCTTTTTTATCGCGAATTTCGACCTTATCCTGTATTTCGGGCGGCAGCGTGACGCTCTGAACAGTGTCGCCCGCTTCGTTTTTCGTGAGTTCGACCCTGATGTCGTCGGCGCGCAGGCTTTCGACGATTGAACGCGGCCCGTAGATTCTGACCGGCACGCGGCGCTCGCCGGTCTCGGCCTTGGCGAGCGGGAGAAACGTTTTTTCGACGCGCACTTCGCCGATGCGGAACGTGACGTCGACGACCGTCGTGTCGACGAGCCGGACCTTCGGACTGACGACGTTCAGCGAAACCTGCGGCGCGGTGAAATCTTCCATTTTGCCTTCGACGTTGACCTTTTCGGTCGAGATCGAATCGAGCGGGCGAATGAAGCTTTCCGGACCGCTCACGCGCGCGGTCGGCGGCGCGGTCTGCGTGCTGTAAATCTCATAATCTTCGGCGAGCGCGCCTTCGGTTTCCGCCTTGACGGGCACGTCGCGCTCGATGATCTTTTCGAGCTTGATCGGGATGATGCTCGGGCTGATGCCGTCGAGTTTGACGCCCGCCGGCAGTTCGACCGAAACGTTCTGCGGCGTGATCGAAACGACGCGCTCGCCCGGCTGCACGTCGCTCAGATCGAGCGATACCATTAAATCTTCCTTGTTGATCTGGTTGATCTTGCTTTTGTCGCCGGAGATTTTGATGTCGACTTCCGAGACGGGCGAGTTGGTCACTTCGAGATCGTTGGCGACGCGCAGGTTGAGCGGGATGCTGCGGAAATTCGACGAAGTCGGCGTGCGCAAACCGGTCACGCCGAGCCACAAGCCCAAAGTGATGACGAGCGCGACGAGCTTCATCGTCCAGTCTTCGAGAAAAACCTTCCGAAAAAGCCGCATCAAAAACGCCTGTCCCTGTTCGTGATCAAAAAAACTGTCCATATTTTTCAGTCGGCGGCGGTCGGCGGTCAGAATTAAAGCCGGATTTTTCTGACCGCCGGACGCCGACCACTAACCGACCGTAATTTCCGTTTCCGATTCCTTCATCGTCTTGGTCTGTTCGCGCTTGCTTTCGACGACCGGGATTTCCATCGCGCCGAGCAGCAGCGTGCGCAGCTGCGTCGTGTCGAGATTGCGCTTCATGACGCCGTTTTCGACGTACGTGATGAGGCCCGTTTCCTCCGAAACGACGACCGAGATCGCGTCCGAGCCTTCGGTGACGCCGATCGCGGCGCGGTGGCGCGTGCCGAGCTCGCGCGAAATGCCGGGATTTTTCGTGAGCGGCAGAAAAACGGACGCCGCCGCGAGCCGCTCGCGCTGGATGATCACCGCGCCGTCATGCAGGGGCGTCGACGGATTGAAAATCGTCACCAACAGGTCGTAGCTCACGCGCGCGTCGAGCGAAACGCCGGCGTCGATGAAATTTCTGAGCCCCACGTCGCGCTCGATGACGATCAGCGCGCCGGTTTTCTCCGAAGCGAGCGTCGTCACGGCGAGCACGATCTCGTCGTAGATCGTTTCGCCGAGGCTGCCGCGCTGGCGGCGCAGAATCGGGAACCTGAGCCGGTTGCCGAAATAAATCAGCGCCTGCCGGATTTCCGACGCGAACAGGATGATCACGACGAACCCGATATACGGCACCGCCGAGCGCAGAACCGCTTCGAGCGTCGTCAGTTCCTGCGCGACGGCGAGCCAGTACAATAAACCGATGATCACCATCCCGACGACGGTCGGCACGGCGCGCGTGCCGCGCAGAAGCTTGAGGACGACGTACACGATGATAAAAACCAGCGCAATGTCGAGAACATTGCGCAGCGTGCCGACCGTCGGGATGTAATCAGTTATCTGCATTTGGCAAACTCAACCGCTATCATACCAATTTTGATGCGGTTTGTTTAATTTTTCGTTTCTTCGTCCGATGGCTTAATCGATCGCCGTAAAAAGACGCGGAAGTTTGTCAAAATTTGCACGCGGGGAAAGCCGGATTGCGTTTCGCAATCCCTCTTACGATGCCGTTTGTGCGCGGTTCGGGTTGCTTCGAGAAATTTGCACGAAAAAAATTAGCCGCGAACAAACACGAAATTTCACGAAATTCTTTAATTCATTTTTTCGTGCCCGTTCGGGTTTGTTCGCGGCTGATGTCTTAATTTCGTTTGCGAAGTCGGCCGCGCTGCAGGTAACCGACGAGTTCGCCGTGCGCATTGATGACGCCGAGCGCGCCGATGCCGTTTTCGCGCAGCAGCGCCTTCGCTTCGGTCAAAGACGCGTCCGTTTCGACGAAATGGTCGGGCGCGACCGGTCGCATGACGTGGCGGATTTTCGTTTTCTGCCAATCCTCGCGCGGCAGTTTTTTCAAGTCTTCGAGCATCAAAACGCCGTAAAACTGCTTGTTTTCGGCGACCAGAAAAACCGTCCGGCGGTGCAGCGGCAGCACCGTGTCGACGAATTTCAAAACGCTCGACTCGGGCGCGACCGTCACCGGCAGCTGCATCGCTTCCTCGACGCTCAGGTTTTCGAAATCGTTGACCTGTTTGATGATGCCGTGCGCCGAATCAAACAGAAAAACGCCGACCAGAATCGTCCAGAAGCCCGTAAAAAAGCCGCCCGTCGTAAACAACAGAATGGCGATGCCGAAACCGATCAGCGCGACCGCGATGAATTTACCGAACCTGCCGGTGAGAATCGTCGCTTCGTTCAGGTCTGTTCCGCGCCGCCACAAGAAAGCGCGCAGAACCCTGCCGCCGTCGAGCGGGTAGCCGGGGAAAAGATTAAACACGGCGAGCAGAAAGTTCCAGAGCGCGAGAAAAAAAGCGAGCGTCACGAGGATCCGCAGTTCGAGCGAATTGGCGAGCGCCATCAAAACGGCGAAGGCGAGCGCGATCAGAAAGCTCGCCGCCGGTCCGGCGATCGCGATTCGAAACTCGGCGCGCGGCGTGTCCGGTTCGCGCCGGAATCGCGCCAGACCGCCGAACGGGTGCAGCACGATCTCGACGACCTCGACGCCTTCGAGGCGCGCGGCAAAGGCGTGCGCGTATTCGTGCAGGAAGATCGAGCCGAAAAGAATCAGCGTCGTCGCCAGCCCGAAAAGCAGCGCCGCCGGAAAATTTTCGATGAGTTTCGACGAGGAAAGATTCGCGGCCGTGACCCACGTCATCAGCGCGAGCACAAAAAACCACCGCAGATCGATGCGCACGGGAATGTCCGTAACGTGCGCGATCAGGATTTGCCGTTTTAAGAATTCAAGCTGACGCATCCGGTATTTTGAGACGAAATCGAATAAGCCTATTATCCGTGCGCCGATTTTAAAAGTAAAGACATCTTTACCAGACGATGCAAAATTATCGCCGGCATTTGCGTTATCCCCGCCGGATTGCTATATTTTCTATTCGGCTTTTGCTCGAATGTCGAGTCGAAGCATTGAAAACGGGGACGTAGCTCAGCTGGGAGAGCGCGTGAATGGCATTCACGAGGTCAGGGGTTCGATCCCCCTCGTCTCCACCAAAAAAATCAAGAAAAGGGCAGCTATCAAAAGCTGCCCTTTTCTGCGTTTGCCGCCCGCCGCTCGATCTTCCGGTAACCGGCGCAAAGCGGTTATCGCCCGGCGCCGTCTACTTTCGGAAACTGCTGCTGCGCGATTCTTCGGCCGTTGTGAAATCGACGTCGCGCAGCTCGTCGGCGACCGTCAAGACTTTCGACGACGGTTCGAAAACGTAGCGTTTGTGCTGAGCGGTTAAAACATAGGTCGCGCCGGACGGAACGTTCGTGAAATAGTAATAGCCGAACATATTCGTTCGCGCGTAACGCGTCGCGCCGTCGGCGCCGGTCAGCGTAATCTGCGCGCCGTAGACGCCGCCGACGCCGGCGAGGACGCGTCCGCCGACGGTGACCGAACCGGCGGTCGGCGCGAGCCCTTCGGCGATTACGAACGGCGAAAGATTCGGCGCCCGCCCGCACAACTGCGGCGCGTTGAGACTCGTCGTGCGGTCGACCCACGCGCCGTTTTCGAGATGCAGAATTCTCAGTTTCGAAAAGTTCGCGCCGGCGAGCGCGGGCAGGTTGAAGCAGAGATTGACGTTGCCGCTGAATCCGACGCTCGTCGCGATGTCGTAAGCCAGACCGGTGTGCCTGTACCCCGCCGGCAGCACCGGCAAAAGACTCGTTTCGAGCGGCGTCTGCACGGTTTCGCCGGCGGTCGTGGCGCCCGCGAAAGTCACGGTCGCGTCGCGCAGCCGGACGCTCGTATCGACGGCGGCGGCGGTCGCGACGGCGCGCCGTTTGCCGGCGGTTCCGGCGTTGTAGATCGATCGAATCTCGCCCGCCGAAAGCGCGCGCGTGTAAACGCTCGTTTCGTCGATGTCGCCGTTAAAGTCGAAATCGTCGCCCTGCGCCGACTGCAGCGCGCCGACGCCGATAAACGCGCCGGGATCGTCAGACAACGTTACGCCCGGGCTCGAACTCTGCCCGACGAGCGCGCCGTTGACGTAGAGTTTCGCGGGCTCGCCGAGCTTGTAAGTGCCGGCGACGTGCGTCCACTGGTTTTGCGGGACGGCGGCCGGAGAAAGCGCCGAGATCTGCGAAACGTTGGCGTAAAGCCCGACCTGTCCGCTCTCGAGATAATAAAGCCCGAGCCGCGTGAAATTGCGCGAGGATTCGCTCTCGACCCAGATCGCGCTGGCTTCGAATTGCCCGGTCGGAAGTTCCGACGGTCTGATCCACGCTTCGATCGTGCCTTCGCCGCGACCGCGAAAAATTCCGTCGGAATTAATGCGGACGTGGCTGCCGCGTCCGAATCGAAAAGCCTGCCCGACTTTGCCGACGATAAACTCCGGATTGTTGACGAGCGTGCCGTTATTCGCGTTCAGAAAATCGCGCGCGTCGCCGTCGCCGGCGTGCCATGCGGCGAGATCGTCCGGCACCGCGGCCGGCTCGATCAAGGCGAACGAAAGATTGTCGGCGTAACCGTCGTTGTAAGTGCCGTCGACGCGCGTGAAAAGCAAAACCAATTCGACCGCGCGCGCGCCCGCCGGAATCGTGCCCATCGCCTCGCGGTAAAGCAGCGCGGTTTGTCCGTTGCGCGCGGCGCGCGAGACCGGTCCGATCATCGCCGGACCGGGCATCGCGTTGCCGTTCGCGTCGCGGAAAGTCGCGGTCAGACTGGCGTCGTCCTGATTATTGGAAAAGCCGCCGAGAAAACCGCTCAAACGAAACTGCTGATTTCCGGCGTCGATCCGCGCGGCGTAATCGGCGAGACTGATGATTTGCGACGCGCTCGACGTGGCGGTTTGACCGCCGGCGAAGAAAAACGCGCCGCGATTCAAAGGCCCCGGATCGGAAACGCTCGGAAAGCTGCCGCCCGTCGCCGCGTAACGAACGACCGTGAATTGACCGATTTCGTTTTCCCAGCCGGTCACGTCCTTGTCGGTCGCGCCGTCGCCCGCCGCCGCCGGATCGCCTTCGGCGTCGCAGTTGACGAGCAGCGCGCCGCTCAGCCGATTCGCCGCGATTTCCGATGCTGACAGGGCGCGGTTGTAGATGCGCACTTCGTCGATCACGCCGTTCATCTTGCCGTCCCAGTTCGCTTCGCCCGACGAGCCGATGAAAACGGGCCGCGCGTCGTAAGAAAGCGGCGAATTGTGCGGCGTTTCGGCTACTTTCCGACCGTCGACGTAAAGACGCGCCGTGCTGCCGTCAAAGGTGCCGGCGACATGGTAAAAGCGACCGACCTGGACGAATTGGGTCTGGTCGATGATCGTCGTCTGCGCGCCGGCGTCGTTCTTGATGCTGAAGGCCAGTTGATGATTGCTGAGTTTGAGGAGCGAGTAGCCTTCGAAGTGATCGCTCTGACGGTTGTTTTTTTTATGAACGATGTACTGAAAACCGTTCGGTGCGCTGCCGCTCGTCGTGCTCGATAGGTTGTCGAACCGCACCCAGGCTTCGACCGTGATGTTTTGCGGCTTGAGACTCGCCGCGTCCGGAATTTCGATGTAATCGTCCGCGCCGTCGAACTTAAAGCCCTGCCCGCTTTTGCCCGGAACGAAAGTCGTGCCGCTGCGCAGACCGCCGTGGTTGCCGCCGCTTGCGTCGAGCGCGTTTCCTTCGGCCCGGTACCAGCTGACCAAGCCATCTGCGGTCGGCTGACAAATCTGCGCGTTCGCCGAAAAGGATAAACCCAAAATCGTCGAAACGAGAAAAAATGAAACAAATGAATTTTGAACAAATTGCTGAAACATATTTTTAAAATTGCTTTTAAGAAATCGATGCCCGCCCGCGGCGGCATAAAAGCTGACTCCGAAGACGAACGCGCCGTTTTTTTTTCGGCTCAATCATGCCCCGGCAATTTTTTTTAAGGCCCGAAAACCCGTCGCGGCGGTTTCCCTTCCGGAAAATTCGGCGCCCGATGATTTAACCGGAAGAAAAAAGACGCGTTCGCTATTGAGGAAGCTTGCCTCAGGCGTTCGATTTTTTATTTCGAGGAATTTACATCAGCGATGAAACACACCAAACGATTTTTACTCTTTTGTCTGCTGGCGCTCGGCGCGGCGCTCGCGGTCGCCGCGCAAAACGCGCCGACGGACGATCTGCAGAGTTTGAGCGACGAATTCAACGACGAAAAGTCGCTCGCCGGCTGGAAACAGTTTCACGAGGCGGAAGGCTGGATGTCGATGACGAAAACGCTCGACGTCAACAAAACGAGCGCCGGCAATCTGTATTTCGAGCCGACGACGAGCGGCTGGTACGCCGATTTTCACGGCGCGTTTTTATACAAGGAAGTCGCGGGCGATTTTCTCGCGACGGCGCGGCTCAAGGTCAGCGGCAAAACCGGCGAGCTGCCGACGGCGCTCTGGTCGCTCGCCGGTTTGATGGTGCGCGAGCCGCGCCCGAAAACGAATAAGGAGAACTGGCAGCCGGCGGGCGAAAACTGGCTGTTTTTCACGACCGGCATCGCGGAACCCGCCGGTCAAGCCGTTTTCGAAACGAAATCGACCGTCAACAGCCGCTCGAACTTGAAACTCCGCCCGGCGCGCGCGGGCTGGGTCGAGCTCGCCGTCGCCCGCGCGCGTTCGGCGTTCATTCTGCTTTACCGCCGCGACGGCGAAACGAAATGGACCGTGCAGGAACGGTTTCACCGCCGCGATCTGCCGCGCAGCGTGCAGGTCGGCGTCAACGCTTATTCGGACTGGTACGGCGCGCAGGAGTTTCACGACGACCCGTACAAATTCAACACCGTCCCGGCGAAAAACGGCAAAGCCGATCTGGTTTTAACGGTCGATTATTTTCGTTTCCGGCGTCTGCAGGCAACGATCGCGCCGCGTTCGGACGGCGGCGAGCTGACCGATTACGCGGTCGGCGACGAAGAACTGCTGAAAAGGCTCGGTCTCTGATTGATGAAGAACCCGTCGCCGAAAAATTTTTCGGCGACGGGCGCGAAACCGGCGAGACGACTTTAAATCAACGCAATAAATAGTTTACCTGAAAGAAGAGTTATGACTTTAACCAAAATTTTACTGACGCAATTTTTATTATTCATCGCGCTCGGCGTATCCGCCGACGACGCTTTCGCGCAGCGGCAAACCGACGATCCGGTGCTCGTTTCCGGCAAATACACGCTGCGGCAGACCGACATCGACCGGCTGACCGAAATCTACGAATGGCTGCTCGCGAGCCGGTTCACCGCCGGCGAGCGCCGCCAGTATCAAAAACTGATCGTCGCTGAAGCGCGCGTCAACGAGCGCACCGCCGGCGGCATCGCTTCGATGCTCGAAAGCTACGACAAAATCATGGCGGCGACGCCGGAAAAACGCGAAGAGGTGCGCCGCCAGCTGCTGCCCGAAATCGTCGCGATCATGGAAAAGGACGACAGCGAAGCGAGCAAGCTTTTATTGAGCCTCCACCGAAAATCGGAGGACGCGCCCGGCGACGACAATCAGGCGCTGAACGATTCGCCGAGCGTCGATTCGAACCGCCAGCGCACCGGCGGCGGCGCGGTGACGGTCGCGGATTTAGCCGGCATCTGGAGCACCTCGTCGGTTTCCGGCACTCGTTATAAGAGCCTCGTGACGGGCGAGCTGTCCGACCCGAGCGGCTCGATCATCGAGTATCAGATTTCGCCGAACGGCACGATCAAGCACGTCGGCTATCTGTCGAGCACCGTTTACAGCTGCACGACGAAACTTTTCATCAGCCGCACGGGGCGCATCAGCATCAACGGCTCGAACATCACGTTCGATTTCGCGCCGGGCAAGCGCATGTATCAAACCTGCAGCCAGTCGGCGAGCCGCAACGACACCTTGCCCGCCGAACGAAAAACCCAGCCGTTCCGGCTCGGACCGGACGAGTACGGCATTATGCAGCTCTGCACGACGGACGAAAACGGCAAGGATTTCTGCATCCGCAAAAAAGGACAGTAAAATGCCTAACGAATTAAACGGCCTTCTCTTAAATCGTCTGGCGAAACGCGCGCCGTCGCGTTGCGGAGACGAAACGCGGGCGGAGGAATACGCGGCGACGCCGTTCGTCGACTTCGAACCGCAGATCGCCGGTCACTGCGACGACTGCGTGAAACTCGAATACAAGTTTTGAAGTAATAATCGAATGAAAATCCTTTTGAAACCAGCAATCGTCTTTTTACTGCTCGCCGCGCTGACCGCCGCGGCATTTGCGCAAAGTGAATCGGGAAAAATCGACGCCCGGTTTCGCGCCGCCACGATCGAATCGGTTTTGCGGCTGCTCAAAGAGAAATACGCGTACCCCGAAATGGCGGAGAAGATGCGCTCTGCCGTCACCGAAAAGCAGAAAAGCGGCGCGTATGACTCCATCACGGACGGCGAAAAATTAGCCGCCGAGATCACCGCCGATCTGCGCGCGGTGTTCGACGACCGGCATTTGAAAATTTCGTACTCGGCGCAGCCGATCAGCCAGAATTCCGCCAAAGCCGGCGCGCCGACCGCGGAAGAGATCGCGGCGGCGCGTCGCAAGCAAACGCGCGAGAACTTCGGTGCGGCGCGCGTCGAAATTCTCGACGGCAACGTCGGCTTGATCCAATTGAATTACTTCGCGCCGCTCGACTGGTCGGCGCCCGCTTACGCGGCGATGATGAATTTCGTCGCCGACACCGACGCGCTGATTCTGGATTTGCGGCAAAACGGCGGCAGCATGGACGTCGACACCGCGCCTTTCATTTCCGGCTACCTGTTCGAAAAACCCGTCCAGGTCGGCGAGCTTTATTCGCGCGAAACCGGCGCGACGCGGCAGGTTTGGACGCCGGCGCAGGTTCCGGGCAGAAGATACCTCGGCAAACCGGTTTACATTTTAACGAGCCGCCGCACCGCTTCCGGCGCGGAAGGTTTCGTTTCGAGCCTCAAAAAACTGAACCGCGCCGTGACGATCGGCGAAACCACGATGGGCGCGACGATGCCCGGCATGTCGCACCGCGTCAACGAGCATTTCACGATCTGGATTTCGACCGGACGATCTTCCGCCGCCGACGCGCAGAACGAAAACAAAGGCATCGCGCCGGATTTTCCGGTCGCGCCGGAAAAAGCGCTCGCGGCGGCGCACCTGCTGATTCTCAAACAGCTTTTAACGGCGGCGACCGACGAGCAATGGCAAACGCAGCTGAAAAAATTCATCGCCCGCCTCGACGCCGCCCAATAATGAAAAATCTGCGATCGAAGTCGTTTCTCCCGGACGCGTTTCGAAAAAAAATCTTCCCGCCGCCGCTTGCCCGGTTCGAAGTCGAACCGGGCTTTTTTTGCAAGCCGTGCATCCTCTTTCGGGCGGCGAACGCCGCAACTTCCCGCTTTACCGAATTGCGGTCTGAAAATTTCGCCGCCCGCGTGATTTAGTTTGCCCGGAAACGGCGCGTCATTAAGCAGAGGCGCAAACGACGTTCTCTTGAGAGCCCGGCTTTTCGGAAACATGACAAGGCGACGAAAAGCCGGCTCGAATATTGAGGAGACGCTTCTCGCCCTCCGGCGGCGTTTCCTCTTTTATTTTTGACGAAGCTCGTGTCGCGTGCGGCGCGCGTTATAAAAACGATTTAAGAGAAAAATAGGGAGATAAAATGTTGCATTATTTATTCCGTAATAATTTAAAGTTCAAACGGGCCGGTCGCTTTCTGTTGGCGGCAGGGCTGTCCGTTTCATTTTTGACCGGCACGAGCCGCGCGCAGCAGCTCGCCGGCAGCCTCGATACGACATTCGATACCGACGGCAAAATCATCACCGATCTCGGCAATCCGGACGACATCGCCGGCGCGGTCGCCGTGCAGGAGAACGGCAAAATCGTCGTCGTCGGCCTGACCGGCGACGTCGATTCTGCCAGTCTCGATCCGGGGTCATCCGATTTCGTCGTGCTGCGCTACAACGCCGACGGCAGCTTCGACACGACCTTCGACGGCGACGGACGCGCCGTTACCAGCTTCGGCGACGGCGAGGACGGCGCGAGCCAGGTGCTGATTCAGCCGAACGGCAAAATTCTGGTCGCCGGCGCGATTAATACGAAAACGCCGCAGGGCGCGATCGCGCTCGCGCGCTACGACGCGAACGGCGCATTGGATACGACTTTCGGCACGGGCGGCAAGGTCGTGACCGACGTCGCCGAGCTGCAGGACGTCGAAGAACGCGCCGAAGCCATGATCCTGCAGCCGGACGGCAAAATCGTCTTGCTGGTGTCGAGCGTCACGGACAATATTCTCAACGACCGCGTGTTCGTCGTGCGCTACGACGCGGACGGCTCGCGCGACAACTCGTTCGCGGGCGACGGCATCACCGCGCTGCCGTTCGCGATTCCCGGCGGCCCGGGCGGCAACATCGCGCAGGGCTTGAACGGCGCCGACCTCGCGCTGCAGTCGGACGGCAGGATCGTCGTCGCCGGCACCGTTTACACCCAGGAAATCGGCGACGTTTTTCTCTGGCGCATCAACGCGGACGGCACCGACGATCAGACCTTCGGCGGGCGCGTCGTAACGACGTCGTTCAACCGCGCGGACGTCGCCGTTTCGGTTTTCGCGCAGCCGCAAACCGGCGCGCAGGACAAAATTTTCGTCGCCGGCTCGACTTTTAACGAAACCTCGTTTCGAAACGATTTCGTCTTCGCGCGTTTCAACGCGAACGGCGCGCTCGACGCGACGTTCGACGGCGACGGCAAAAAAGTGACCGCTTACGGCGGCAACGGCTTCACGCTGCCGCTCGATTACGAGCTGCAGGCGGACGGCAAAATCGTCAGCGCCGGACCGGTCATCGCGGACCCGATGACGCCGAAATCGAGTTTCGCCGTGACGCGTTTTGATTCAAGCGGCGCGCTCGACGCGACGTTCGGCAACGGCGGCAAAGCCGTGACCGATTTCGGCGCGGGCATCGACACGGCGCAGGCGCTCGCCATTCGCGCCGACGGCAAAATCGTCGCGGCCGGCGCGACGGAAACCGAAATCGAATCCGACGATTTCAACATCGCCGTCGCGCGCTATGTCGGCGACGAAACGGCCGCGCCGCGCCGAACGCCGTTCGATTTCGACGGCGACGGCAAAGCCGACGTTTCGGTTTTCCGCCCGTCGGACGGCACCTGGCAAATTCAGCCGTCGGGCGCGGGCGGCGCAAACGCCTATTACGGCAAAATCTGGGGATTTGGAACCGATCGGCTGGCGCCGGCGGATTACGACGGCGACGGGCGCACGGACATCGCCGTCTGGCGCGAGGCCGAAGGCGTGTTTTATATCCTCAACAGCGCGGATAATTCGGTCCGCGTCGAGCAGTTCGGGCAAGCCGGCGAT